>NZ_LMSQ01000022.1:5000-329088 GCF_001429525.1 Nocardioides sp. Soil796 | reverse complement strand
ACCTCGACGTCTATCTGCGGACCGACGCGCCCGGCCGACCTACACCCTCATCTGGGAAGAGCCCGATTCCGTGGCGCATGGTGACAATCTAGAACACGTTCCAGTTCCGTGGCGAGGTCGGCCGACCGCGCCCGGCGTACGACTTGTGCGGTGGTGTCGACGGTTCCACCGTGTCAGGGCACGTGTTGAGCGACCATAACCCCGCGTTACTCCGGGGGTGTGGGGGCGGCTCTACGATGGCGGGCATGCCCGAACTCGACCTCGCCGCCGATGCCGTCACCCTCACCGAGCAACTCGTCAACATCGAGTCGGTGAGCCACCACGAGCAGGTGATCGCGGACGCCGTCGAGGCGGCGCTGACACCGATGGCACACCTCGAGGTGACCCGCCACGGACACACGATCGTGGCCCGCACGAACCTCGGCCGCGACGACCGGGTGGTGATCGCCGGCCACATCGACACCGTGCCGCTCAACGACAACCTGCCGGCCCGTCGCGACGAGGAGCTCCTGCACGGACTCGGCTCCTGCGACATGAAGGGCGGCGTCGCCGTCGCCCTCAAGCTGGCCGCCGACCTGACCCAGCCGAACCGCGACATCACCTTCATCTTCTACGACGCCGAAGAGGTCGAGGCCGAGCACAATGGGCTGTTCAAGCTGAGCCGCAGCGCCCCCGAGCTCATGCAGGCCGACTTCGCGATCCTGATGGAGCCCTCGAACGCGGTCGTCGAGGCCGGCTGCCAGGGCACCATGCGGGTCGACGTGCGCACGACGGGAGAGCGCGCGCACAGCGCCCGCAGCTGGATGGGCGTCAACGCGATCCATGCCGCGGCGCCGATCCTGGCCAAGCTGGCGGAGTTCGAGCCGCGCAGGCCGGTGATCGACGGACTGGAGTACCACGAGGGCCTCAATGCCGTCTTCATCGACGGTGGCGTCGCCGGCAACGTGCTGCCCGACGAGTGCGTGGTTCAGGTCAACTACCGCTTCGCCCCCGACCGGAGTGGCGAGGAGGCCGAGAAGTTCCTTCGCGACTTCTTCGACGGCTATGACATCACGGTCACCGACCTCGCCCCCGGCGCGCTCCCGGGTCTCTCCGTACCGGCCGCGGCGGCGTTCCTCGAGGCCGTCGGCGGCGAGGCGAACCCGAAGTTCGGCTGGACCGACGTGTCCCGGTTCAGCGAGCTCGGGGTGCCGGCAGTCAACTTCGGGCCGGGTGATCCACTGTTGGCGCACAAGCAGGAAGAGCACGTCCCGTTCGCACACATCGAGCGGTGCGAAGAGCAGCTTCGGATCTGGTTGGGGGAGTCATGACGGAGAACAAGGGGCACGACAAGTACCGCGGGCCGGTGGTGATGCGCCGCTCGCAGGTCGACAGCGGTACGACGGACCAGCGGCTGCTCGAGTCACGCGGCCCGACGGACTGGGTGCACACCGACCCGTGGCGGGTCATGCGGATCCAGTCGGAGTTCGTCGAGGGCTTCGGCGCCCTGGCCGAGCTGGGTCCCGCGATCGGCGTGTTCGGGTCGGCGCGCACGAAGACCGACGAGCCGTCGTACGCCCAGGCCGAGAAGCTGGGCCGCAAGCTGGTCGAGGCCGGCTTCGCGGTGATCACGGGTGGCGGACCGGGCGCGATGGAGGCGGCCAACAAGGGCGCCTCCGAGTCCGGTGGCGTCAGTGTCGGCCTCGGCATCGAGCTGCCCTTCGAGACCGGGCTGAACCAGTGGGTCGACAAGGGCGTCAACTTCCGTTACTTCTTCGCCCGCAAGACGATGTTCGTCAAGTACGCCCAGGGATTCGTCGTGCTGCCCGGCGGAGTGGGCACCCTCGACGAGCTCTTCGAGGCGGTCACCCTGGTGCAGACCCAGAAGGTCACCTCGTTCCCGGTCGTGTTGGTCGGCGTCGACTACTGGTCCGGGCTGATCGACTGGCTGCGCCAGACCGTGCTCGCCGAGGGCAAGATCTCCGAGAAGGACCTCGACCTGATCACGCTCACCGACGACCTCGACCTCGCCGTACGCCTCATGGTGGAGGCCCGAGCGGGCCACGGGCCCACGGCGCCGGTCGCCAAGCAGCCGGAGTGACGCGGCCGTGACGTGGTTCTTCGCGATCCTGATCGTGCTGGCCCTCGGCGGGGTGGCGCTGGTGGCCTCCGGCTACGGCCAGGGCCTGGCCCGGGTGCACCCCGACCGGCGCGACGTGACACTCCCGGCAGGCCGCGACCTGGTCGGCGGCGACCTGCGCCGGGTGCGGTTCACCGCCGCCGTCCGGGGCTACCGGATGAGCGAGGTCGACGCCCTCCTGGCGCGTCTGGCCGCCCAGCTCGAGGAGAACGCCGACGCTCGTGACGGCGCGGAAGATGGCAAAGCGACCGGCACGTAGGGCACACTCGGCCCGTGCCTCTTCAGTGGATCATCTACATCCTCACCGTGCTGGCGGCCGTCGTGGTGGTGCTCACGAGGGTCCGGCTGGGCGGTGACAAGGCTGGTGCAGGTCGGTTCCAGACCTCCTCGATGCTGCTCAACGTGCACACGATCGCCGGCCTCGCTGCGGTGATGACCTGGGCGGTCTTCCTGGTCACCGGGCTCGGCGAGGGCAACGGCAACTCCATGATCGGGATCGCGGCGCTGGCCTTGTTCTGGCTCACCGCCGTGGTCGGAATCATGATCCTGGTCCGCTGGCTGCCCTCCCGCGGCAAGCACTCCTCGGACGCGGTGCACGACACCTGGAGCCAGGGGCCCGGACTCTCCGTGCTGGCCCACGTCGGCATGGTGGTCGGCGTCTCCGTCTTCACCTGGGCCTACCTGCTCTCCAGGGTCTGACCCACCCGCCGTACGCCCGGCACACGAACAACGTCCTGCGCGCCGGTCGCCAGAGCAACCGCCACGCAGGACGTCCCGAACCAGCCTGACGTACGACGCCTCAGCGCCCCTCGAAGACCGGCTTCTGCTTGGCCACGAACGCGGCGACCGCGGACTTGTGGTCGGCGGTGGCGCCGGTCAGCGACATCATCTCGCTCTCGAAGGCGACGGCGTCCTCGAACGACGCGCCGGCCGAGTTCGCCACGGATCGCCGGATGGCGCCGAACGACACCGTCGGGCCGTCGGCCAGCTTGCGGGCCAGCGCGCCGACCTCGGCCGCGAAGTCGTCACCGGAGACCACCTTGGTGGCCAGTCCTAGCTCGGCGGACTTCTCGGCGGAGAGGGTGCTCGGGAAGTAGAGCAGCTCGAGCGCCCTGGCCTGACCGACCAGCCGGGGCAGGGTCCACGAGGCGCCTGTGTCGCAGGAGAGCGCGACACCGGTGAAGGCCAGGTTGAAGCCGGCCGTGTCGGCCAGGATCCGGAAGTCGCAGGCGAACGCGAGACTCGCGCCGGCCCCGGCGGCCACGCCCTGAACGGCGGCGATGACCGGCTTGTTCATCGTGGCCAGCAGGGTGACGGTCGGGTTGTAGTGCTTGTCGACGGTGGTGAACAGCGCGTCGGAGTCGCCCTTCTCGAGCAGCTGGATGTGCTCCTTGAGGTCCTGGCCCACGCAGAACGCGCGGCCGGTGCCGGTCAGCACCACACAGCGCACGGCGTCGTCGTCCGCGGCCCGGCGTACGGCGTCGAGCAGCGCCTCCTTGGTGGCGATGTCGAGGCTGTTCATCGCCTCGGGACGGTTGAGCGTGATGGTGGCGACGCCGTCGGTGACCTCGAGGAGGACGGACTCGGTGGACATGGGTGGATCCCTTCGTGGGTGCGGGTCAGGCGGACAGGCAGCGGTCGACGAAACGGTCGGCGCCGGGTTTGAGGCGGCCGGCCTCGGCCGTGAAGAACGCGGCGGCCTCGCGACCTGGCCAGTCGGCGGGCAGCAGGTCGTCGGGCAGGCCGGGGTCGCGGAAGAGGAAGATGCGCCATTCGTGCACCAGGTGGAAGCGGTGCGCGAAGTCGGCGCGGTCGGCGTCGTCGGTCTCGACCCGCCACGGCGCGGTGCGGGCATGGGCCAGCCAGGTGGCGTACTCCTCCGCGAGGTCGTCGAGGTGCCAGCAGGTCGCCGGTCGTGACGGCGGGTCGAAGCAGGTCGCCTCGGCGCGGGAGGCGGTGACGCCTTCGCGGGCCAGAAGCTCCTCGAGGTCGGGCTGCGGCCACGGGCTGAGCCAGACGCCGTCGACCAGCTCGGCGTACCCGATCCACTGCAGCGCCGAACGGACCCGGGTGCGCACCGTGCGTGAGCCGATCGGGTCGAGCACGACCATGTGCCAGTGGCCGTCCCACACCCGGTCGAGGGTGCGGTAGATGCGGGCCCGTGCCTCGTCGAGGCGTCGACCGGCGCGCGCCGTGGCGGCGTACCCACGCCCCGCGTCGAGCGGCACCGGGTCCAACCAACCCTGCAGCACCATGCGCGAGATGGCGGTGCGTACGGCGGGTGCGGCGATGCCGACAGGTTCGAGCAGCCGCACCAGTGCGGCCACGGGTGCCCGGTCGCCGCGCGTGCTCAGGTGGTCTCCGTAGACGTCGAAGAGCGCGGATCGGGCGTGCATGGGGATGAGTGTGCCAGCAGCCGAGCGACCGTCGTTTCGGGACTCGTGGGGCAATAGGGGATACTGGTCCCTGCGTACAGCGCCACGGGGCGCGGCATGAGCACAGGAAGAGGTGCGCGGATGGCGGCGATGAAGCCGCGGACTGGGGACGGTCCGCTGGAGGTCACCAAGGAAGGACGCGGCATAGTCATGCGCGTTCCGCTCGAAGGCGGTGGCCGTCTCGTTGTCGAACTCAACGCTGAGGAAGCCACGGCTCTCGGCGATGCACTCAAGGGTGTTGTTGGCTGACTTGTGAGCGATCCCTCCCGACACCCCCGCCTTCCCGACCAGGTCCAGCCGCCGACGTTCACACTCAGTGACACGACGCTCGACCAGGACCAGCCGTCGATCATCGCCCTCCCGGTCCTTGCCGGCAGCGACGACGACGGTCCCACTCTGGGGCCGGGTGCGGCGGAGTTCCTCGACACGCACGACGTCGACCTGTTCGGCGTCCTCGACCACCACCGGGCAACCGGTCGGGCGGGCGAGGTCGTGCTGCACCCGCTGCTCGGCGACTCCCGCCACACGGCGGTGGCGCTGGTCGGTGTGGGGGCCGGGGGATCGGCCGACCTGCGTGCCGCGGGCGCGGCCCTGGCTCGTCAGGTCAAGGATCGCGAACTCGTCGCCACCACCATCACCACGGTCGCCGACGACGAGGGCCTGCGCGCCTTTGTCGTCGGGCTGACCCTCGGTTCCTTCGAGTTCCACTGGCGCAAGGACGGCGCCAAGGCCCAACCGGTACGCCGGGTGGTGCTGGCCGGCTCCGTGGAGCGGCAGCCCGTGCTCGACAAGGCGGTTGCCGTCGCGTCCGCCGGGTGGCGGGCCCGCTTCCTGGCCAGCGTCCCCTCGAACGCCAAGAACCCGGCGTGGCTGGCCGACCAGGCCCGGGAGATCGCCGACGAGGCCGGACTCAAGATCACCGTCTGGGACGAGAAGCAGCTGGCCGACGACGAGTTCGGCGGCATCCTCGCCGTCGGCGCCGCCTCGGCCACGCCGCCGCGCCTGATCCGCCTTGACTACACGCCCACCCGGTCGGCCCGCAGGGGCGCGAAGACCGGCCACGTGGCCCTGATCGGCAAGGGCATCACGTTCGACACCGGCGGCCTGTCCATCAAGCCCGGTGAGGCGATGGTCAACATGAAGCGCGACATGACCGGCGGTGCCGTCGTGCTCGCCACCATGGCCGCACTGTCCGCACTCGAGTGCCCGGTCAAGGTCACCGCGCTGGTGCCCGCCGCCGAGAACGCCATCGGCGGTGCGGCGTACCGCCCCGGCGACGTGATCCGCCACTACGGCGGGCGCACCACCGAGGTGACCAACACCGACGCCGAGGGGCGTCTCGTGATGGCCGACGCGCTGGCGTACGCCGCCGCGAAGGTCAAGCCCGACGTGCTCGTCGACATCGCCACCCTGACCGGTGCCATGAAGGTGGCGCTGGGCCTGCGCACCGGCGGCTACTTCGCCAACGACGAGGCGCTGGCCGACCTGGTCGCCGAAGCCGGCGCGGACGCCGGCGAGCGGCTCTGGCGCCTGCCCCTCGCAGAGGAGTACGAAGAGAAGATCTCCTCGAAGGTGGCCGACGGCGACAACGGCGCCGGCAACCCGGGCGCGATCACCGCAGCCCTGTTCCTCCAGCACTTCACCGGTGGCCTGCCGTGGGTGCACCTCGACGTGGCCTCGGTGGGCGACGCGCCCACCGACGACAACGAGTGGACGGTCGGCCCGACCGGCTTCGGGGCTCGCACCCTCCTGACCTGGCTCGAGCAGGACAACCCTCTCGAGGGCATCACCCGCAAGGCGTCCTCGTGAACGGCCTCACCGTGCGCTGGTCACTGACCGACGCCCCCGACGACGTCGACGTACGGCTCCGGGACTACGTGCACGGCACCTCGCACGCCCGCTTCACCGGCATGGACGGGCTCGCCTACAAGACCTGGCGCAGCGTGCCGGGTCAGTGGTTCGAGGGCTGCTACGTGTTCGGCTCCGACGAGGAGCGCGTGTCGTTCCAGGAGACGTTCACCGCCACGGCCGCGGAGTCGCCGGGCTCGCAGATCATCGGCAGCGCGCCGATCCTGATCGAGGCGTGCGAGGTCGTCGCGATCGCCGAAGGCGCCCACGGGTTCACACCTCTTCCGAGCTGACGGCCGGCTGCGTATGCACCCGACCGCCGTCACATCACTCGGGGATCCATTCCTTCTTGGCAGCAAGCAGGCCGTCGCCGACCGGCAACAGCACGGGCACCAGGCCCTCGGCCTCCTGGATCGTGCGACCCAGCTCGCGGATCGAGACGGTCTCCTCGTCGCGCTGCGCCGGGTCCGCCACGCGGTCGTGCCACAGGGCGTTGTCGAAGGCCACCACGCCACCGGGACGAAGCAGGCGCATGGCCTCCTTCAGGTAGTCGGCGTACTCGCGCTTGTCGCCGTCGCAGAACACCAGGTCGTAGTGGCCGTCGGTCAGGCGGGGGAGGACGTCGAGTGCGGCACCGGGAATGGTGCGTGCGCGCTGGGCGGGGACACCGGCGTCGCCGAAGGTCTGCTTGGCGAGGCGCTGGTGCTCGGTCTCGACATCGACCGTGGTCAGCACGCCGTCGGGGCGCATGCCGCGCAGCAGCCAGAGGCCGGAGACCCCGGTGCCGGTGCCGATCTCGACGACGGCGCGCGCATCGAGGACGGCGGCCAGGAAGCGCAGGGTTGCGCCCACGCCGGAACCGATCGGCACGACGCCGACCTCCTCGGCGCGTGCCCGGGCGGCCGCGAGGATCTCGTCCTCGGCGACGAACTCCTCGGCGTAGGTCCAGCTCGTGGGCTTGATGGGCGTGGTGATGACAGCCTCCTGAGGTCGTGACGACTCACCGATGTGGACGACCCTATAACGACTCTCGGGCGTGGACCGCGTGCCGGAGCGGGAACACGGCGGGGTCCGGGATCGTTGAAGCACTGAGGAACCTCCCAGCAACTCCCTTGCTGCTGCTCAGGTTCCTCTCAGTCGGGTTCCCTAGCGTTGGTGAGGTCAGGTTGTTGCGCAGACGAGGGCAGGAGAGCACCATGCAGGACAGTCAGGTGGTCCCCAGCTGGGACGAGATCGTCGCCCAGCACTCCGAGCGCGTCTACCGGCTGGCCTACCGCCTCACCGGCAACCAGGCCGACGCGGAAGACCTCACCCAGGACGTCTTCGTCCGCGTCTTCCGGTCGCTGTCGACGTACAGCCCCGGCACCTTTGAGGGCTGGCTGCACCGCATCACCACCAACCTCTTCCTCGACGGCGCCCGCCGCAAGCAGCGGATCCGCTTCGACGCGCTGTCCGACGAGCGCGCCGCGCGGTTGCGCAGCGACGGCGGCATCCCGCACGACGAGTACGCCGACCAGCGGTTCGAGGACGACGTCGAGCAGGCGCTGGCCCAGCTTCCGCCGGACTTCCGTGCCGCCGTCGTGCTCTGCGACATCGAGGGGCTCTCCTACGAGGAGATCGCCGAGATCCTCGACGCCAAGCTCGGCACCGTCCGCTCCCGCATCCACCGCGGCCGGGCCATGCTCCGCGAGGCGCTGGCACACCGCGCCCCCACCGCCGGCCGCGAGCGCTACTCCGGGCCCGTGCCGCGCCAGGTCCAACAGGGCGTCGTCCGGTGATCGGCCACGTCGGCACCAAGGTCAGCGCACTGATCGACGGGCAGCTGCCGCAGGCCGAGAGCGACCGTCTCTGGGTGCACGTGCACGGTTGCGCGATGTGCCGCAGCCACGTCGAGCGCGAGGGCTGGGTGAAGACCCGCCTCGCCGGACTCAACGCGACCAGCCAGCCGGCCGCCCCCAACTACCTGGCCAGCGTGCTGTGCCGGGCCACCCATCTCCCCGAGGAGCCGGCGCCGGCTCTCTCCCCGCTGGGAAGTCGTCGTCGCACGATGGCCGTCGCAGTGGTCGGCGCCGGTTCGGTGGGCGCGGCCATGGTCGGCGTGTTCGCCCTGGCCGTGCCGGCCCAGGCCCCGGCGGTCGACCGCCGCGGTCCGGTCACCTCCCTGACCGGCGGTGTCTCGGGCCCCTCCCGATCGGCCACGCCGGTCGGAACGACCGTGTCGTCGACGTCCACGCGCGGCTCTGCGCCTGACGCTTCCCTCCCAAGATGGGTGACAATCTCCCAGTGAACGATCAGCAGACCCCCACACCCGACGGCGAGCAGCCCGACGCCGGCCGCGCCGACCTCGAGCGGTCGGACCCCGAGCAGCCCGTTGCCGCGACCTCCGACGCCGACGACGTGGAGCACACCCTGAGGCTGCCGGCGGAGTCCGCGGCCCCCGATGCCGAGACCTCGCAGTTCGCGCCGCCCGACGAGCGCACGCAGGCCCCGGCTGCCGGCTCTCACGCAGCCAGCGGTCACCAGGCGCCGCAGCACGGCCAGCAGGGGCCCGGCTCCTATGCGCCGCCCTCGGGGCCCCCGTCGTACGCGCCCCCGACCGGCGGACCCGGCCCCTACCGGGGCGCTCCCTACGGTGCCCCGCAGCAGCCGTACGCCGCCTACCCGCAGGCGCAGGCCGTGGGCGCGGCCCCGGAGCGTCGGGCCAGGTCGCCACGTGGCATCTGGCCGGCCGTGGCCGTCCTCTCGCTGCTCCTCGGCCTGGTCGGCGGTGCCGTCGGCGGGGCCGTGGTGACCAAGTGGCAGGACAGCTCCGACGAACCCGGGCGCACCGACAACGGCCTGGCCGACGTCGACACGGTCAACACCGCGCCGCTCCCTGCCGACAACGGCAGCATCGCCGCCGTCGCCGAACAGCTGCTGCCCAGCACCGTGCAGATCATCGCCGACTTCAAGGGTGAGGAGGGCGGCGCCACCGGTTCCGGCTTCTTCCTCGACAAGCAGGGGCACGTCGTCACCAACAACCACGTCGTCGCGGATGCCGCCGACGGTGGCGAGATCAAGATCGTCGACCACGAGGGCGTCCAGCACGAGGCCACGGTCGTCGGCCGCAGCCCCGTCTACGACCTCGCCGTGCTCTACGTGAAGGGCCTCAAGAACGTGAAGCCCGCCGCACTCGGCACCTCGAAGGCCCTGCGTGTCGGCGAGAACGTCGTGGCCATCGGCTCCCCGCTCGGCCTGAGCAGCACCGTGACCGCCGGAATCGTCAGCGCCCTCGACCGGCCGGTCACCACCGGCGGCGAGGAGGACTCACAGTCCTACATCAACGCCGTCCAGACCGACGCGGCGATCAACCCCGGCAACTCGGGCGGCCCGCTGGTCAACCTGGCCG
Organism: Nocardioides sp. Soil796; assembly: GCF_001429525.1. NCBI lineage: Bacteria > Bacillati > Actinomycetota > Actinomycetes > Propionibacteriales > Nocardioidaceae > Nocardioides > Nocardioides sp. Soil796. Next base: position 319,298 of record NZ_LMSQ01000022.1, on the reverse strand, counting down.
GGCAGGTCGTCGGCGTGAACTCGGCGATCGCCACGACCGGCGGCTCCAGCGTGGGCCAGGAGTCCGGCAACATCGGCGTCGGCTTCGCGATCCCGATCGAGCAGGTGAAGGTCACCGCAGACCAGATCCTCAAGGACGGCGAGGCGCGCTACCCGGTGATCGGGGCGACCGTGAACAGCGACGGCTCCGGCGACGGTGCACACATCCAGGAAATCGTGAAGGGCAGCCCGGCCGAGGACGCCGGCCTCAAGGAGGGCGACGTCGTCAGTGCCCTCGACGACCGGATGATCACCGACAGCCCGACCCTGATCGTGGCCATCCGCTCCCACCTGCCGGGCGACACGGTCGAGCTGACCGTCAAGCGCAACGGCGACGAGAAGACCCTCAAGATCAAGCTCGACTCCAAGGTCGGCTGAGCTCGAGGCCGAGACGCGCGGGCGGCCGTGCCCGGGCCCAGGCCCGAGCCGGCCGTCCGCGACCAACCGGCGTGACCGGTCTTCCCTGACCGGCTCAGTCGTCGGCGCGGTAGCGCGGGTCCACGTCGGTGGCGTCCATGCCGAGCAGTTCGGCGACCTGTTCGACCACCACGGTCAGCACCATGGCGTCGAGCTCCTCGCGGCTGTCACATCGATGCTCGATCGGCCGGCGGAACAGCACCAGCCTGGTCGGCGTACTCCCGCTGCCGCGGATCAACGACGACAGCGGCACCCCGGTCTGCTCCCAGTCGTCGGGGACCAACGGAGTGTCCTCGACCGCGAACTCGACCAGGCCGAGGCGGTCGTGCCAGCGCTCCTCGATCGCCGAGACCACGCCGAGCACGAGGGAGTCGAACCGCTCGCGACGCGTGGGTCGGTCAGGCGCTCGCAGGCCACCGGGGGCCGACGGCGGCAGGACCTCCGGTCCACGCATGCCTCGGTCACGCCGGTCCCTTCGTCGCCCAGCCGGTCGCCCGGTCAGTCCATGCTCAGTCACGCCGCGAGCCTAATCGGGACCCGGGCACCCGCGGGGTAGCGTCTGCTCCGTGAAGCCAGCCCGTCGTTGTTCGCGTACCGCGTGTGGCCGTCCCGCGGTCAACACGCTGACCTACGTCTACGCAGACTCGACCGCGGTGCTGGGACCGCTGGCGACGTACGCCGAACCGCACGCCTACGACCTGTGCGAGGCGCACAGCGAGCGACTGAGTGCGCCGCGCGGCTGGGAGGTGCTCCGGCTGGCCCCGGACCCGGCCACGCTCGAGCCCAGTGGCGACGACCTGCTGGCCCTGGCCGACGCGGTCCGCGAGGCCGCGCGACCGGCGCCCCGCATCCCCGCACCCGCAGGGCTCGAGGCCGAGACCGGTCGTGAGACCACGCGTCGCGGCCACCTGCGGGTCCTCTCCAACGACTGACCCTGCGACGGGCGATAGGCTCGCGCCATGCCTCCAGCCTCCGCGCCAGAATCCACACTGGCCACCGAGAACCTGCACGCGATCTTCAAGGCGTACGACGTACGCGGCACGGTCGGTGACCAGATCGACGAAGTTCTCGCACGACGCATCGGCGGGGCCTTCGTGGCCGTCACCGGGGTGTCCACCGTCGTCGTCGGCTACGACATGCGGCCCTCGTCGCCCGGCCTGGCCGGGGCGTTCGCCGACGGCGCATCCGCTGCGGGCGCCGACGTCGTGGTGATCGGCCTGGCCTCGACCGACCAGCTCTACTTCGCCTCCGGCCACCTCGACCTGGCCGGCGTCATGTTCACCGCCAGCCACAACCCCGCGGCGTACAACGGCATCAAGATGTGCCTGCCGGGTGCCCGGCCGATCGGCGCGGAGACCGGACTGCTCGACATCCGCGACGCGGTCGCGACCGAGGTCACCGGCGGCCGGGTCGGCTCGATCACCAACCGCGACGTGCTCGCCGAGTACGCCCACCACCTGCTGTCGCTGGCGCCGGTGACCGGGCGTCGGCTCAAGGTCGTCGTCGACGCAGGCAACGGCATGGCCGGCCACACGGCGCCGGCCGTCTTCGACCGGCTGGCCGACCAGGTCGAGGTCGTGCCGATGTACTTCGAGCTCGACGGCACCTTCCCCAACCACGAGGCCAACCCCATCGAACCGGCCAACCTGGTCGACCTGCAGAAGCGGGTGCGGGCCGAGAACGCCGACATCGGGCTGGCCTTCGACGGCGACGCCGACCGGTGCTTCCTCGTCGACGAGCGCGGCGAGCTGGTCTCGCCCTCGACGCTGACCGGGCTGATCGCGGCCCGCGAGCTGGCCCGCGAGCCCGGCGCCACGATCATCCACAACCTGATCACGTCGCGCTCGGTGCCCGAGATCGTCGCCGAGCTGGGCGGCACCCCGGTGCGCACCCGCGTCGGCCACTCCTTCATCAAGGCCACGATGGCCGAGACCGACGCCATCTTCGGTGGCGAGCACAGCGGCCACTTCTACTTCCGCGACTTCTGGCGGGCCGACTCCGGCATGCTCGCCGCGCTGCACGCGCTGGCCGCCCTGGCGGAGACCGAGCAGCCCCTGTCGCAACTGCTGGGGGAGTACGTCCGGTTCGTCGCGTCGGGCGAGATCAACTCGACCGTCGCCGACCAGGCCGCGATCCTGCATGAGCTCGAGGCGTCGTACGCAGGGACCCCGGGAGTGGCGCTGGACCACCTCGACGGGCTCACGGTGGCCCACGACGACTGGTGGTTCAATGTGCGGGCCTCCAACACCGAACCCCTGCTGCGGCTCAACGCCGAGGGCAAGGACGAAGCGACGATGGTGACCATGCGTGACGCCGTACTCAGTGTGATCAGGAGAGACCAATGAACATCGACCCCGCCCTGCTCGAGATCATCGTGTGCCCCGACTGCCACGGCACGTTGGCACCCGTCGCCGAGGAGCTGGTCTGCTCCGGGTGCGGGCTGGCCTACCCGGTCCGGGACGACATCCCGGTGCTGTTGGTCGACGAGGCCCGTACGACGGCCTGACGCCCATGTGGTTCGACGAGTCTCGCCTGGATGACGAAGCCGCCCTGGCCGGGGTGGACCTCCTGCTGCGCTCCCTGGCCGAGTCCGGATCGCGGGTCCGACGGGCCGCGAGCGACGCTGCCGACGCGATCGTCGAGGCGGTCCAGGCCAGCCAGGACTCGCGTCCGCGGGCGGTGATCGCCGCGGGTCCCGACTCACGGCTGCTGCGTGCGGTGCTCGAGCCGTGGTGCCCGGTGCCGTTCGTGGCGTGGCCCGGTGCCGCCCTCCCCGGGTGGGCCGGCAGCCTCGACCTCGTGGTGATCCTGGCCCCCGAGCGCTCCGACCCGGCCGCGGCGTCGGCGATCGCAGAGGCCGTGCGCCGTGGCTGCCAGGTGGTCGTCGCCTGCCAGGCCGACTCGATGGTGGCCGAGCACGCCGCCGGCCGGTGGGCCACGGTGCTGCCGATCCAGTCGGGCGACCAGCTCGCCACCGCAGTCGTGATGCTCGACTACCTCCACCGCATCGGGCTGGGCCCGGCCTCCGACGCCGACGAGGTGGCTGCCGCCCTCGACGCCGTGGCCATCGCGGACTCCCCGCACCGCGACCTGGCGGTCAACCCCGCCAAGGTGCTGGCGATCGCCCTGGCCGACGCCAACCCGCTCGTGTGGGGCGGTTCGGTGCTGGCCGCACGTGCCGCGCGACGCGTCGCCGAGTCGATCCGGCGTGCCTCCGGTCGCAGCGCCCTGGCCGGTGACGCCGAGCACCTGCTCCCGGTGCTGGAGGCGACCCGCGCCCGCGACGTGTTCGACGACCCCTTCGCCGACGACGGCGGTGACCTGCGCACCGTGCTGCTGGTCCTCGACGACGGCGCCGAGGACCCGGTCGGCAACGAGCAGCTGGGCCGGCTCAGGGCGGCTGCCGACAGCCGCGGCATCCGCGTCGAGACCGTCACCACCGAGACCGGCAGCGAGGTGGCCCGCTACGCCTCCCTGATCCTCTCCGGGCGCTATGCCGCCGCCTACCTCCAGCTCGGCCTCGTCCCCGACTGACGCGATACTCCCTGACGTTTCGGTCCCTCCGTGGGGATACTCCCTGACGTTTCGGCCCCCTGAAGGGCCGAAACGTCAGGGAGTATCCCTGGGTGAGGGCCGGAACGTCAGGGAGTATCGAAGAGTTGGCGAGCGGGGACGGCCCCCTAGACTGACCGCGTGATGACACACGTGTGTGCCGATGACGCAGCCGATGATGCAGTGGTGACCCGCCCATGAGCGCCGGTCTGTTCGCCCTCCTCGACGACGTCGCGGCCCTGGCCAAGGTCGCCGCCGCGTCGATCGACGACGTCGGTGCGGCCGCCGGCCGGGCCAGCGCGAAGGCGGCCGGCGTGGTCGTCGACGACACCGCGGTCACCCCGCAGTACGTCTCGGGAGTGGCCGCCAAGCGCGAGCTCCCGATCATCAAGAAGATCGCCGTCGGGTCGGTGCGCAACAAGCTGCTGATCATCCTGCCGGCGGCCCTGATCCTCAGCCAGTTCCTGCCATGGCTGCTCACCCCGATCCTGATGCTCGGCGGCACGTTCCTCTGCTACGAGGGCGCCGAGAAGATCTGGGAGAAGCTCAGCGGCCACGACGCCCACGCCGAGGAGGAGGTCACCGCCGAGATCAGTCCCGAGCAGGAGAAGACGATGATCGCCGGCGCGATCCGCACCGACCTCATCCTCTCCGCCGAGATCATGGTCATCTCGCTCAACGAGGTCGCCGACCAGCCGTTCCTGGCCCGGGCCGCGATCCTGGTCGTGGTCGCGCTCGGCATCACCGCCCTGGTGTACGGCGTGGTCGCGATCATCGTGAAGATGGACGACATCGGTGTGGCGATGACGAGGTTCCGCTCCGGCCTCTCGCAGAAGGTCGGCCACGCCATGGTCAAGGGCATGCCCGCCCTGCTGGGCGTCATCTCCGTGGTCGGCACCGCAGCCATGCTCTGGGTCGGCGGCCACATCCTCCTCGTCGGACTCGACGACCTCGGCTGGCACCCGCCGTACGAGTTCGTCCACCACCTCGAGGAAGAGGTGCACCACGCGGTCGCCGGCATCGGTGCCGCTCTCGGCTGGGTGGTCAACACGATCGCCTCCGCGATCATGGGCCTGCTCGTGGGCGCAGTGGTGGTCGTGATCATGCACTTCCTGCCGTTCGGCCACGGCTCCGAGAAGTCCCACTGATCCCGGACGCCCCGACGCGCACGCCCGGCGACAATTCAGTGGGCGGCGGCACACGCTTGTAGGCTGGACGGGTCCGCGCGGGAGATCCCGAATAGATGCAGATGCACCGCGGAACCCAGTCGAACACGTTGAGGACTATTCGATGGACTACAAGGTTGCTGACCTGAGCCTGGCCGAGTTCGGCCGCAAGGAGCTCACTCTCGCCGAGCACGAGATGCCCGGTCTCGTGTCGCTGCGCACGACGTACGGCGACGCACAGCCGCTCAAGGGTGCCCGGATCGCCGGCTCGCTCCACATGACCATCCAGACCGGTGTGCTCATCGAGACCCTGGTCGCGCTCGGCGCCGACGTGCGCTGGGCCACCTGCAACATCTTCTCCACCCAGGACCACGCCGCTGCCGCGGTGGTCGTCGGCAAGGGGACCGTCGAGGACCCGCAGGGCACTCCGGTCTTCGCCTGGAAGGGCGAGTCGCTGGCCGAGTACTGGGACGAGGCCGAGAAGGTCTTCGACTTCAAGGACGAGGCCGGCAACACGATCGGCCCGAACATGCTCCTCGACGACGGCGGCGACATCACCATGCTCGTCCACCTCGGCGTCGAGTTCGAGAAGGCCGGCAAGGTGCCCGGCCAGGACTCCACCGACAACGAGGAGTTCAAGGAGGTGCTGCGTGTCCTGGCCCGTTCGCTCGAGAACAGCTCGGACCGCTGGACCACCATCGCCAACGGCATCCAGGGCGTCTCCGAGGAGACCACCACCGGCGTGCTGCGCCTCTACGACCGCTTCAAGGAGGGCTCGCTCCTCTTCCCTGCGATCAACGTCAACGACTCGGTCACCAAGTCGAAGTTCGACAACAAGTACGGCTGCCGCCACTCCCTGATCGACGGCATCAACCGCGGTACCGACGTCATGATCGGCGGCAAGGTCGCGGTCGTCTGCGGGTACGGCGACGTCGGCAAGGGCTCGGCGGAGTCCCTCCGCGGCCAGGGCGCGCGCGTCATCATCACCGAGATCGACCCGATCTGCGCGCTGCAGGCGGCGATGGACGGCTACGAGGTCAAGCGCCTCGAGTCGGTCGTCGAGACCGCGGACATCTTCATCACCACGACCGGGAACTTCGACATCATCCGGGTCGAGCACTTCGAGAAGATGAAGCACCAGGCGATCGTCGGCAACATCGGCCACTTCGACAACGAGATCAACATGGCCGGCCTGGCCAAGATCGAGGGCATCGTCAAGGACGAGATCAAGCCCCAGGTCCACCAGTGGATCTTCCCCGACGGCAAGAAGATCATCGTGCTCTCCGAGGGCCGCCTGCTCAACCTCGGCAACGCGACCGGTCACCCGTCGTTCGTGATGTCCAACTCCTTCACCAACCAGGTGCTGGCCCAGATCGAGCTCTTCACCAAGGTCGAGGACTACCCGGTCGGCGTCTACGTGCTGCCCAAGCACCTCGACGAGGAGGTCGCCCGACTGCACCTCGACGCCCTCGGTGTCGAGCTCACCGAGCTCACGCAGGCGCAGGCCGACTACCTCGGCGTTCCCGTCGAGGGCCCCTACAAGTCGGAGCAGTACCGCTACTGAGCGGGCACTGACACCCATGAGCGCAGCAAGCGAGTACGGCACCAAGGGGCGAGTCCTCGTCGTCGACGACGACGCGTCCCTCGCCGAGATGCTCTCCATCGTGCTCCGGCAGGAGGGGTTCGACGCCCAGGTCTGTCCCCGGGGCGACCTGGCACTGGCCGCGTTCCGCGACTACCGCCCCGATGTGCTGCTGCTCGACCTGATGCTGCCCGGCAAGGACGGCATCGACGTCTGCAAGGAGATCCGCGCCGAGTCCGGCGTACCGATCGTCATGCTGACCGCAAAGGGCGACACCGTCGACGTGGTCGTCGGCCTCGAGTCCGGGGCCGACGACTACGTCGTCAAGCCGTTCAAGCCGAAGGAGCTCGTGGCCCGCATCCGGGCCCGCGTCCGGCGTACCGAGAACCCCGCCCAGGAGAACCTCACCATCGGTGACCTCTCCATCGACGTGGCTGGCCACTCGGTCACCCGCGGCGGTACGCCGATCAACCTCACGCCCCTCGAGTTCGACCTGCTGGTGTGCCTGGCCCGCAAGCCCTGGCAGGTCTTCACCCGCGAGGTCCTGCTCGAGCAGGTCTGGGGCTACCGCCACGCGGCGGACACGCGCCTGGTCAACGTGCACGTCCAGCGGCTCCGGTCGAAGGTCGAGCACGACCCGGAGAACCCGGAGATCGTCGTCACCGTGCGTGGCGTGGGGTACAAGGCCGGAACCCAGTAGGGCCTGATGCCTTCCCGGAGCCTGCCCGAGGCGATCCGACGGGGACTGACGTTCTGGCGACGCTCCATCCAGGCCCGCGTCGTGGTCAGCACGATGCTGCTCTCGGCGCTGGTGGTCAGCGTGGTGGGGTGGTTCCTGCTGCAGCAGACCCGTGACGGGCTGGTCGACTCCCGGGTGGAGCGCGTGGTCGCCGAGGCTCGCAACGAGACCGCCGACGCCCGCGCCCGGCTGGCCACGGTCCCCGGCACGGACGACGAGGCCAGTCTCCAGCTGCAGCAGCTCGTCGACCCGATCATCACGCGCGGACAGTCGCGCGGCTTCTCGGTCGTGCTCAACGGTCCGATCGGCTCGGCGCCGACCGACCTGGCCGGGAGCGGCCCCCGCTACTCCGCGGGGCTCGACCTGCGCAGTGTCCCGGAGGACCTGGTCAGGCAGCTGGACACCGGCGACTCGATGGCCTGGGTCTTCTCGAAGATCCGCTACCTGCCCGACAGCGGCCGCGCCGACACTCCCGGCATCGTGGTCGGCTCCCGCATCCAGCTGCCTGCCGACGGCGAGTTCTACACGATCTACTACCTCTACCCGATGCAGCAGGAGGCCGAGACGCTCGGGCTGGTCACCCGCGCCCTGCTCACCGCGGGCGCCCTGCTGCTGGTCCTGGTCGCCGGTCTGGCCTGGCTCGTGACCCGTCAGGTGGTCACCCCCATCCGGATGGCGCGCCGGGTCGCCGAGCGACTCGCCGCAGGGGAGCTCGAGGACCGCATGCGGGTGCGCGGGGACGACGACATCGCCCGCCTGGCCACGTCGTTCAACCAGATGGCCTCCAGCCTGCAGCGGCAGATCCGGCAGCTCGAGGAGCTCTCCAGGGTCCAGCGTCGCTTCACCTCCGACGTCTCGCACGAGCTGCGTACGCCGCTCACCACGGTGCGGATGGCCGGCGACGTGCTGCACGACGCGCGTGAGGACTTCGACCCGGCGACCGCGCGTGCCGCCGAGCTGCTGCAGACCGAGCTCGACCGGTTCGAGGGGCTGCTCACCGACCTGCTCGAGATCAGCAGGTTCGACGCCGGTGCGGCTGCCCTCGACGCCGACGACGTCAACCTGATCGACATCGCGCACCGGATCGTCGACATGACCCGTCCGCTGGCCGAGCAACGCAACACCACGGTGACCGTGCGCGCGCTCTCCGAACCGGTGCTGGCCGAGGCCGACACCCGCCGGGTCGAGCGCATCCTGCGCAACCTGGTCAGCAACGCCATCGACCACGCGGAGAGCCGCGGCATCGTGATCCTGGTCAACGGTGACGACCACGCGGCCGCGGTCGCCGTACGCGACCACGGTGTCGGACTGGCCGCGGGCGAGGCAGCCCTGGTCTTCAACCGCTTCTGGCGCGCAGATCCGGCCCGGGCCCGCACCAGTGGCGGCACCGGCCTGGGCCTGGCCATCTCCCTGGAGGACACACACCTGCACGGCGGCTGGTTGCAGGCATGGGGCCAGCCCGGGAGGGGCTCGCAGTTCCGGCTCACCCTGCCCCGCCGGGCCGGGGGCATCCTGCGGCACAGCCCGCTGCCGCTCGTCCCCGAGGATGCCGAGGAGCTGGCCTGATGACGCCGTACGCCCGAGCCCTCGTGGCAGTCGCCCTGCTCGTCTCGCTCTGCTCCGCCTGTGTCGGCCTGCCCGACAGCGGCGAGGTGCAGGTCGGCGACGACCGTCCGGCGTCGGCCCAGGACTCCGGCTTCCCCTATGACCCGAGGCCGCCGCAGAAGGGCGAGGAGCCGGACGAGATCGTCGGTCACTTCCTCGACGCGATGCTCGCCAACCCGACCACCACCGCGGTGGCCAAGCAGTTCCTCTCCTCGAGTGCCCGCGACTCCTGGCACCCGGACCGTCAGCTGATCACCTACGACGACATCCTCACCCCGAGCGGCAACGACGAGGTGTCGGTGACCCTTCTCGGCGCGCACCACCTCGACGCCCGTGGCGTGTGGCGTGGCGAGCTGCCCGAGCGGCAGCGCACCCTCGACTTCGGGATGACCATCGAGGACGGCGAGTGGCGCATCGACGACCCGCCGGACGCGATGGTGGTCTCCGACGCGTTCTTCGACGCCCGCTACCGCCAGGTGTTCCTCTACTTCCTCGACCCGACGGCGAAGGTGGTCGTCCCGGAGCCGGTCTTCGTGCCCACCGGCGGACAGCTCTCCGCGGTGCTGATGCGCGCCCTGCTCCGTGGGCCGGGTCCGGACCTGCGCGGGGTGACCCGCTCCTACATTCCCGATGACCTCACCCTTGACCTCACCGCACCGGTCTCCGCCAACGGCCTGGCCGAGGTGTCCCTGCGCGGCGACGCCGCACCCCTCGACCCCGAGAGCGTTCAGCTGATGGCGGTGCAGGTGGTCTGGACCCTGCGCCAGGACCCGTCCGTACGTCGGGTCCGGCTCACCATCAACGACACCCCGATCAGCGTCTCCGGCACGTCCTCCGACCTCGACGTGGCGATGGGGGAGCAGTACAACCCGGTCGGTCCCGGTGCCGGGCGTGACCTGTTCGCCCTGCGCGACGGACGTCTGGTGTCCCAGACCGGCAGCGGAGTGGTCAACCAGACGGGGCCCTTCGGCACCGAGGCCGCCGGGTTGGAGGCGATCGCGGTCGACCTGTCGGGCACCCGGGTCGCCGGCGTCACCTCCGACGGCGGTTCGATCCGCTTGGCCCCCGTCTCGGGGGAGCGGGAGCGGGCCACGACCGTGTTCAGCGGCGGCACCGACCTGCTCAAGCCGTCGTGGGACGTGTCGGGCCGGCTGTGGGTGGTCGACCGGAACTCCGGCAACGCCGAGGTCTCCTACGTGGCCCGGGGGCGTCGCCACCCGGTCCGGGTCCCGGGCGTGACCGGCGAGAACATCACCCGCGCCATCGTCTCCCGCGACGGCACCCGACTGGTCGCCGTGCTGCGCGAGCCACGTCAGGACCGGGTGGTGCTCAGCCGGCTGGCGGTCGACGGCTCCCGTGCCCGCGGCACCAGGGCCCGGGTGATCCACGGTGACGCCGAGGAGCGCACCCGGATCAACGACATCGGGTGGTACTCCCCGACCGAGGTGGTGCTGGTCAGGTCGCTCTCCGACGACCTGTCCCAGGTGACCACCTTCTCGGTCGACGGATCGCGCGCGGTGTCGTCGGCCAACGTGCCCGTCGAGCTGGTCCGCGACGACATCGTGTCGTTGGTCAGCTCGCCGGTCCCGGAGACCCCGACGTGGGCGATCGCGGCCTCCGGCGAGGTCCACGAGCTCAATGCCGAGCTCGACGGCACGTTCCCCGCCGAGGGCCTGGTCTCGCTGACCTACGCCGGCTGAGCCGGACTCTTCGCACCGCTGGTCCACAGGCCGGCGTACCGCCCTTGCCCCGTTGCCGTCGACGCGTTCGGATGGTGGCGTGCTCACCACCCTCAACGACCTGGTCACCGGCTCTGCCTGTCCCGGATGTGGTCAGGCCGGCGAGCTCGTGTGCCGGGAGTGCTTCGCCGGCCTCGACGGGATCGCCCGACCGGCGATGCCGACCCCGCCCCCGCCGGGGCTGCTGCGTCCCTGGGCGGCGGGGGAGTACGACGGCCTGCTGCGCACGCTGCTCCTGGGCCACAAGGAGCACCACCAGTTCGGGCTACGTCGACCGTTGGGCGTCCTGCTCGCCGGTGCCGTCGAACGCCTCGTCGCGGCCGCGGGTGCCGCGGACGGCGTGCCCCTGCTGTTGGTGCCGGTGCCGTCCCAGCCGGCGTCGGTGCGCTCGCGCGGCCACGACCCGACGTACCTCCTCACCCGGGCCGCCGCCGTCGAGCTGCGGCGGCGAGGCGGCAGCGTGACGTGTGCGCGACTGCTCCGGGTCGGCCGGGTGCTCGACCAGGGCGGACTCGACTTCGCCGGCCGCCAGACCAACCTCGCCGGATCGATGTCGGTGCCCTCGCGGGCGCTGCGCCGCCTGGCATCGCGCCAGTCCGAGGGTTGGGCGGTGGTCTGCGACGACGTGCTCACCACGGGTGCCACCGCCCGTGAGGCACAGCGAGCGCTGCAGGCCAGCGGGATCGGCGTGCTGGGGGTGGCCACGGTCGCGGCGACCCGCAAGAGGCTCCCAGCGGTGCGCCGGTCGGGGTGAGCGCGCGCACAGCGAACATTCAGGCGGATCGCTGGCCTTGTCAGCGGGAACCGACTAGCGTCTGTGCATGGAGTCCGTTCGGGTCCGTGGTTGCGTCGACAGGTTGCTCACCGAGCCCTGTGGGCAAGCCGAAGCCAGTCGCAGGCGAAACGGTCCACGTAAGTCCACGGTCAGGAGCTCGCTCCCGGTCGGCGGACGATCACGGTGCGGCTTAGAAGTAAGTCCTGCCCCGGCCTCGTCGTCAGATACGACGATTCGTCGGGAGACGGTGGGTAGTGGCATCAAGCCGCGAGAGCTGCAGCAGGCGATTGTGGGGTCGAAGACCAGGTCGGCCGAACGGACTCCACCCCCTCGCGTCCGGAGACCGCCCGTCGGGCGGTGCTCCGGCATGTTCAAGTAACCAACTGATGCACGGGAGGTCTACATGGATGTTGTGGTGAACGCTCGACACTGTGAGGTGTCTGATCGGTTCCGCAGTCATGTCGAGGAGAAACTGGCCCGACTCGAGAAGCACGACCACCGCATCATGCGCGTGCTCGTCGAGGTCGAACAGGAGCGCAACCCCCGTCAACACGATCGTGCCGTGCGCGTGGAGCTGACCGCCCTCTCCAAGGGTCCGGTGATCCGTGCAGAAGCGGCCGCCGAGGACAAGATGGGAGCGCTCGACCTCGCCCTCGACAAGATGGCCGCCCAGATGCGTCGCGCGGCCGACCGCCGTCGCGTGCACCGTGGGCGTCACACGCCCGTCTCCGTCGGCGAGGCACTCGCCGCCGCGGAGCCGAGCCAGCCCACCGTGCCCGCCGACGACGGCGTGGTCACCACCGAACGCCAGGTCGGCCCGATCACGGTCACCGGCGACGGTCCGCTGGTGGTCCGCGAGAAGTCGCACCCCGCCGAGCCGATGACCCTCGACCAGGCGCTCTACGAGATGGAACTCGTCGGGCACGACTTCTACCTGTACGTCGACAAGGACAGCGAGCGTCCCGCAGTGGTGTACCGCCGCCGTGGGTACGACTACGGAGTGATCTCCCTGGAGGTCGGGAACTGACCCGTTCGGGTGATGGACGCATGACACGACTGGGTGGCAGAGCAAGCACGCTGACGCCCAGTCGTGTCATGATGCTCGGGTGAGCGACATCAATGACTCCGAGCCGATCCGGGTGCTGGTCGTTGACGACCAGGAACTCTTCCGACGCGGCCTGACGATGCTTCTGGGCGTCGAGCCCGGCATCGAGGTCGTGGGCGAGGCCGGCGACGGCATCGAGGGAACCGAGCTGGCCGCGAGCGTGGCACCCGACGTGGTGCTGCTCGACGTGCGCATGCCGAAGCGGTCGGGCATCGAGGCCTGTGTGGCGATCAAGGAGATCGTGCCGTCGGCGAAGATCATCATGCTCACCGTCTCCGACGAGGAGGCCGATCTCTACGAAGCGGTCAAGAGTGGCGCCTCCGGCTACCTGCTCAAGGACTCCTCCATCGACGAGGTGGCCCAGGCCGTGCGGGTGGTGGCCGACGGACAGTCCCTGATCAGCCCTTCGATGGCGGTCAAGCTGATCGACGAGTTCAAGCAGATGTCGCGCCCCGAGCGCGAGCAGCCGACCGGGCTCCGGCTCACCGAGCGTGAGCTCGAGGTGCTCCGCCTGGTCGCCAAGGGCATGAACAACCGCGAGATCGCCCGCCAGCTGTTCATCAGCGAGAACACCGTGAAGAACCACGTCCGCAACATCCTGGAGAAGCTTCAGTTGCACTCGCGCATGGAGGCCGTCATGTACGCCGTCCGCGAGAAGCTGCTCGACATTCCCTGACCGTGGAGTCGTTGTCACTGGGCCAGGCCCGCCGGGTGGCCCTGGCCGCCCAGGGCTTCCTCGATGCGCCGCATGCCACGCCCACGCTGCGCACGCTCCGCCGTACCGTCGCCCGCACCGGCGTGCTGCAGGTCGACTCGGTCAACGTGCTGCAACGCGCCCACTACATGCCGCTCTACTCGCGGATGGGCCCCTACGACACCGAGCTCCTGCGCAAGGCCAGTGAGCACCGGGCCCGGCAGCCCCGTCAGCTCATCGAGTACTGGGCGCACGTGCAGGCGCTGATGCCGGTCGACCTGTGGCCGTTCATGCAGCACCGCATGGCGTCCTACCGGGCCCGGCGCGGCAAGTGGTGGCCGATCACCGACACCCAGCCGGGCCTCGAGCACGAGGTGCTGGCGGCTGTCCGCGACCGCGGTCCGGTGACCGCACGCCAGCTCGACGCGGAGTTCAGCTCCGAGCCCCGGGACCGCAAGCACTGGGGCTGGAACTGGTCGGAGTCCCGCAAGGTGCTCGACTACCTCTACATGGTGGGCGACGTGGCCGTCGCCGGGCGCAACTCCCAGTTCGAGGTGGTCTACGACGTGCCCGAGCGCGTGCTGCCCGCCGAGGTCCTCAACGCCCCGACCCCGACGCCGCAGGACGCGGCCGTCGAGCTGGTCCGGCGCGCGGCCGTCTCACACGGTGTCGCCACCGGCCGCTGCCTGGCCGACTACTACCGCATGCCGATGGGCGCCAGCACCCGTGACAACGCAGGAATGGCCGCCGGTCCGGCGATCGAGCGCCTCGTCGAGGACGGCGAGCTGCTGCCGGTGCGGGTCGACGGCTGGACGCGCCCGGCGTACCTCCACCGCGACGCGCGCCTGCCCCGGCGGGTCCGGGCCCGTACCCTGCTCAGCCCGTTCGACCCGGTGGTGTGGGAGCGCGAGCGCACCGAGAAGCTCTTCGACTTCCACTACCGCATCGAGATCTACGTGCCCGCCGCCAAGCGGCTGCACGGCTACTACGTGCTGCCGTTCCTCAGCGGTGACCGGCTGGCCGGTCGGGTCGACCTCAAGGCCGACCGGGCCACCGGTCGGCTACTGGTCAAGGCGGCGTACGCCGAGGAGACCGCGGCGCCCGACACCGACGCCGAGCTGGCCGCCGAGCTCCATCGGCTGGCCGGCTGGCTCGGCCTCGACGAGATCGTGGTGGAGCCACGCGGCGACCTTGCCGCCGGTGTGGCCGCGGCACTCGCTACTGTTTCCCGAGAACACTGACTGGGAAACGGGGATCGTCGTGGGCTGGTTGATCGGAATCATCGTGGTGGCCGCCATCGTGGGCGTCACCATCTGGCTGCTGCAACGGCGCAAGAAGCCCGGCGAGTCCCCGTGGCAGCCCGACGACGTGGTCGGCACCGCCGACGTGGCCTCGACCCAGGCCCTGCGCGACCTGCGCAACGGCGACGTCATCGAATACCTCGGCCACAAGTGGTTCGTCCGCGGGCGCCTCGACTTCAACGAGGAGGGCTACCTCTGGACCGAGCACCTCCTCGACGACGCCGACGAGAAGCGCTGGGTCTGCGTCGAGGACGACGAGGGCTTCGAGGTCTCCCTGTGGCACTCACTCGCGCTCGGTGACATCGACCAGGGCTCGGCCGGCGACCGCGACGTGATCGTCGCCGGGGTGGCCTACCGCCTGCAGGAGCAGGGCACCGCCCGCTTCTCGGCCCTCGGCAGCACCGGTACGGCGCCCAGCGGCAACGTGGACTACGCCGACTACAAGAGCAAGGACGGCAAGCTGCTCGGCTTCGAGAGGTTCGGCTCCTCGTGGGAGGCGTCGGTCGGCGAGGTCCTGCAACCGTTCGAGCTGACGGTCTTCCCCGGCTCAGACCGCGACTGACATGACGGTCCAGGAAATCTCGGTGGCGTTCGCAGACGTGCGCGCCGCCACCCTGCGCTGGGCGGTCGGACTCCCCGAGCGCGTGGCCCTGGTGACGCGCACCCTCGAGGTCGGCCACAGTGTCGTCGTCGACCTGCGGGTCCTCGGCGCCTCCCACCAGGTGCTGGTCCGCGACGCCGCCGGCGACGTGCTGCTCTCCGAGACCGTGGCCTGCGACCTCCCCGGGGCCGCGGCCATGCCCGAGCAGATCGGCGCCCCCGGCTACGACTTCACCTCCGGCGTCGAGCGACTCGAGACGGGCGACCTGGTCGCCCGGGTCGACCTGCTCGCCTCGTCCCTGGCCGATGACCCCGACGCCCTGGTGGTGTCCTTCCCCGGGGTGCCCCACGCAGTGACCGCGCTGGCGCTCCGTCGCACACCCGACGCGATCTCCTGGGAGTCCTGGCATGCCTATCCGCAGACCGGCGAGCTGGTCCACACGACCACGCGTGCGACGACAGGGGTGAGCACCGATGTCCGGAACTGAGGAACCCGAGTTCCGCCACGCCAGCCGCCGGCCGGGCAACCCGCGCGGACTCATCATCGTGGCCGTGCTCGTGGTCGTCGCGCTGATCGCCGTCCCCCTCATCTGGAACGCGCTGAGGAGCAGCCCCGAGGGCTGGCTCGACGACCACTACACGTACGTCGACGGCGACGTCGACAACGACGGTCGGCACTACACGTCCGACGACACCGTCGACCAGACGGTGGCCGCGATCGACCAGGGCACCGACCCCAGCGAGAAGCGCCAGGAGGACTCGACGTACTTCCTGCGCTACAAGAACGACTGGCTGGTCGAGGTCGAGGCCGACGACGACGGGTCGGGCACCGACGTCACGCTCTTCGAGTTCGACGCCGGCTACCGGCACCACGGCACGTTGCTCTTCTTCTGGAGCAGTCACTACCAGCGCGGCGGGTTCTTCCGCGGCGGCGGCAGCGGAAGCGGAAAGTAAGGGAACCCCATGAACGAACTCGTTGAAGGTGTGCTGGCGTCGCTGGCCTTCGGTGCCGTCGGACTGGTCCTGTTGGCGGTGGGCTTCTACATGGTCGACCTGCTGACCCCGGGCCGGCTGGGCCACCTGATCTTCGTCGACCGCAACCGCGACGCGTCGCTGGTCCTGGCGTCCTCGCTGCTGGCCATCGGCGGCATCGTGGCCAGCGCGATCTTCACCGCCGACGGCGACACCCTGGAGAACCTCGTCGAGACCGTGGCCTACGGCGCGATCGGCGTGGCGATGCAGGGCGCCGCCTTCGTGGTGCTCGACCTGCTGACCCCCGGCAAGCTGGGGGAGACCCTCACCGACGAGGACGACGATCCGGCCGTCTGGGTCGCGGTGGCCATGAACCTGGCCGTCGGCGTGATCGTCATGGCCTCCCTCTCCTGACCTTGCCGACCCTGACCGCGGACACCACGGCCCGACCCGAGGCGCCGGTCGGACGCGCCATGACCGTGGTCGTGCTGGTGGCCGTCTTCATCTGCGCCGCCTGCGGACTGGTCTACGAGCTGGCACTGGTCACCCTCGGCAGCTACCTCCTGGGCAGCTCGATCACCCAGACCGCGATCGTCATCTCGGTGACCATGTTCGCGATGGGTCTCGGTGCCCTCTTCGCCAAGCAGTGGCTGGGCCGCCCACTCGCCGCGTTCCTGGGCGTCGAGCTCGGGCTGGCCCTGATCGGCGGGTTCAGCGTCCCGCTGCTGTACGTCGCGTTCGCCTGGCTGGAGTTCTACACGCCGGCCATGGTGATCTGCGCCCTGCTGATCGGCATGCTCATCGGGGCCGAGATCCCTTTGTTGATGGAGCTGTTGCAGCGGTTCCGGGCCCAGGACCCGGCCCGCGCGGTGGCCAACATCAACGCCGTCGACTACATCGGCGCCCTCGTCGGGGGACTGGCCTTCCCGTTCGTGCTGCTGCCGATGCTCGACCTGCTGATCGGCACGTTGGTGGTGGCCGCGTTCAACGTGGCCGCCGCGTGGCTGGTGGCCCTGGTCCTGCTCCGCGGCGCCGGTGAACGTCGTCGGCTCGTGTCGGCGTCGCTGGCCTGCGGTCTGGTCGCCCTGCTCCTCGGGGGCATGGCGTGGAAGGCGTCGGAGTTCGAGGCGACCGCCCGCCAGCTGCTCTACCGCGACCCGATCATCCACGCAGAGCGCTCGGCGTACCAGGACATCGTGGTCACCCGCGGCGCGGTCACCGGGCCCGAGCACACCGACGTGCGCCTCTTCCTCGACGGCGACCTCCAGTTCTCCTCGGTCGACGAGTACCGCTACCACGAGATGCTGGTCCACCCGGCGATGTCCGGGCCGCACGCACGGGTGCTGGTCCTCGGCGGCGGCGACGGCCTCGCCCTCCGCGAGATCCTGAAGTACGACGACGTCGACGAGGTCACGCTGGTCGACCTGGACCCGGCAGTCGTCGACCTGGCCCGGACCTTCGAGCCGATCAGCTCGCTCAACGAGCACTCGTTCGAGGACCCCCGGGTCACCCGCATCGCGGCCGACGCGTTCTCCTGGGTGCGCGAGCAGACCGGGGGAGACCGACGGTTCGACACGATCGTCGTCGACTTCCCCGACCCGGACTCCACGGCCATCGCCAAGCTCTACTCGGAGGAGTTCTACGGGATGCTCCGGCCGTTGATGGCGCCCGGGGGCCGCACCGTGGTGCAGTCGGGGAGCCCGTTCTTCGCCCCCGACGCATTCTGGTGCGTTCGTCGTACCGTCGCGGCCAGCGGCCTCTCGACCGTGCCCTACCACGCCGAGGTGCCCTCGTTCGGCGACTGGGGCTTCGTCCTCGCCACCGAGGAGCCCACCACGCTGTCACTGGACGACGACGTCCCCGACGGGCTGCGGTTCGTCAACGACGCGACGCTCGGCGCGGCGACCGTGTTCCCGCCCGATCGGGCCGAGCGCGACGTGCAGGTCTCGACGCTGCTCGACCCGGTGATCCTGGAGTACACCCGCAGCGGGTGGGTCGGCTACTGACCCCGGCCGTGCCCGAGCGGCATCGGTAGCGGAAATTCTTTGGCCCGTGGGTAGCATTGCCTGCGGCGCGGGCGGCTTGGCCTGGCGCCGGCTCGACCATCTACCCAGGGAGTTCCTCCTCGTGCCTGCCATCCTCGACAAGATCCTCCGTATCGGTGAGGGCAAGATCCTTCGCGAGCTCGAGGCGGTGGCCAAGGCGGTCAACGCGATCGAGGACGACTTCGTCAAGATGAGCGACGCCGAGCTGCGAGCCATGACCGACGAGTTCAAGGAGCGCCTCGGCAAGGGCGAGACCCTCGACGACATCATGCCGGAGGCCTTCGCCACCGTGCGCGAGGCGGCCCACCGCGTGATCGGCCAGCGTCACTACGACGTCCAGATCATGGGTGGCGCGGCGCTCCACATGGGCAACATCGCCGAGATGAAGACCGGTGAGGGCAAGACCCTGGTCGCCACCCTCCCGGCGTACCTCAACGCACTGGCCGGCCAGGGCGTCCACATCGTCACGGTCAACGACTACCTGGCCAAGTTCCAGTCCGAGATGATGGGCCGCATCCACCACTTCCTCGGCCTGAGCACCGGCGTGATCCTCCCGTCGATGCGTCCCGCCGAGCGTCGCGAGGCCTACAACTGCGACATCACCTACGGCACCAACAACGAGCTCGGGTTCGACTACCTGCGCGACAACATGGCCTCCGACATCAAGGACTGCGTGCAGCGCGGCCACGGCTACGCGATCGTCGACGAGGTCGACTCGATCCTCATCGACGAGGCGCGCACCCCGCTGATCATCTCCGGCCCCACCCAGGACGAGGTCCGCTGGTACGCCGAGTTCGCCAAGATCGCGCGCACGATGAAGATCGACGTCGACTACGAGGTCGACGAGAAGAAGCGCACCATCTCCGTGCTCGAGGGCGGCATCACCAAGGTCGAGGACCACCTCGGCATCGTCAACCTCTACGACTCGGTCAACACACCGTTGATCTCCTTCATGAACAACTCCATCAAGGCCAAGGAGCTGTTTCGCAAGGACAAGGAGTACGTCGTCATGGACGGCGAGGTCCTCATCGTCGACGAGCACACCGGCCGCATGCTGGCCGGTCGCCGCTACAACGACGGCCTGCACCAGGCGATCGAGGCCAAGGAGGGCGTGACCGTCCGCGAGGAGTACCAGACCCTCGCCACGGTCACCCTGCAGAACTACTTCCGCCTCTACAAGAAGCTCTCCGGCATGACCGGTACGGCGATGACCGAGGCCAGCGAGTTCGACAAGATCTACAACCTCGGCGTGGTGCCGATCCCGACCAACAAGCCGATGCTCCGCAACGACCAGGCCGACCTCGTCTACCGCACCGAGGAGGCCAAGTACCTCGCCGTGTGCGACGACATCGTCGAGCGCCACAAGAACGGTCAGCCGGTGCTGGTCGGCACCGTCTCGGTCGAGAAGTCCGAGCTGCTCTCCGGCCTGCTGAAGAAGAAGAACATCCCGCACAGCGTCCTCAACGCCAAGGTGCATGCCGACGAGGCGCGCATCGTCGCGATGGCCGGCCACAAGGGCGCGGTCACGGTCGCGACCAACATGGCCGGTCGAGGCACCGACATCATGCTCGGCGGTTCGGTCGAGTTCCTGGCCGACGAGGAGCTGCGCAAGAAGGGTCTCGAGCCGACGGGCGAGACCGCCGACCAGTACGAAGCCGAGTGGGAGCCGACCCTGGTCCGCATCCGCGAGCAGGTCAAGGCCGAGCACGACGAGGTCAAGGACACCGGCGGCCTCTACGTCGTCGGCACCGAGCGCCACGAGTCCCGTCGCATCGACAACCAGCTGCGTGGTCGTTCCGGCCGCCAGGGTGACCCGGGGGAGTCCCGGTTCTACCTGTCGCTCCAGGACGAGCTGATGCGCCTGTTCAAGTCCGACTGGGTCGACCGGGTGCTCACCATGCTGAAGGTGCCCGACGACGTACCGATCGAGAACAAGCGGGTCACCGGCGCGATCGCCAACGCCCAGGGCCAGATCGAGTCGCAGAACTTCGAGTCCCGCAAGAACGTCCTCAAGTACGACGACGTGATGGACCGCCAGCGCCACGTGATCTACGGCGAGCGCCGCGAGGTGCTCGAGGGTGCCGACCTCGAGCAGCAGATGCGCGGCTTCGTCGACGACGTCATCGAGGCCTACGTCACCGGTGCCACCGAGGGCTTCGCCGAGGAGTGGGACCTCGATGCACTCTGGACCGCGCTCAAGCAGCTCTACCCGATCAGCCTCAGCCTGGCCCAGGTCGAGGAGGACGCCGGCGCCCGCGCGGCCATGTCGCGGGTCGACCTGACCGCCACCTTGCAGAAGGACGCCCAGAAGGCGTACGACGAGCGCGAGGCGCTGGTCGGCGAGGAGAACATGCGAGAGCTCGAGCGTCGCGTCGTGCTCTCGGTGCTCGACCGCAAGTGGCGTGACCACCTCTACGAGATGGACTACCTGCGCGAGGGCATCTACCTTCGCGCGTACTCCCAGCGAGACCCGCTCGTGGAGTACCAGCGCGAGGGCTTCGACATGTTCCAGGCCATGATGGACGGCATCAAGGAGGAGTCGGTCGGCTTCCTGTTCAACCTCGAGGTCGAGGTCGAGGAGGACGAGGCGCCCGCCGAGGTCGTCGAGGCCGACGAGGTCACCGCCGTCGACGCGGAGCCGACCCACGTGCACGAGGGACCGCGGATCAGCGCCAAGGGCCTGCAGGCCCCGGCGCCCCCGGCGAACCTGTCCTACACCGGTCCTTCCGAGGACGGCGAGGCCGAGGTCACCGGCGGCACGACGGTCACCGACGCGGACGACCCGTTCGCCAACGTGGGCCGCAACGCCGACTGCCCCTGTGGTTCGGGCAAGAAGTACAAGAAGTGCCACGGCGCACCCGGCGGGCCCACCGGCCTGACCACCCGCGTCAACGGCTGAGGCGAGCCCCGGGTTCTTGTTGCGCGAACCGTGGATTCTTGCGGTTCGAGCCGGGGGTTCTTGCGGTTCAGGCCGGGGTTCTTGCGGTTGAGGCCAACCCCCTGGGGTTGACGAGGCAGCGAGCTCCCGGCCCTGCTCACCTCGTCGAACCGTGGGTTCTCGTCAACTCCGCTGGCGCTCCGTGACAACAACCCATGGTTCGACTCCTGCCGCTGGGACCCGCACTGTGTTGGAGTTCGGGTAGCGGCATTCGCAGAGCGAATTCTGCTACCCGAACTCCAACGCAGTGCACTGCCAGCGCGAGCTGACGATCTCGAGGCGGCCGGCGAGGCAGCGGTTGCGCTCGCCGTACTTCACCCGCACGCAGAACTCGACCGTGTCGTCGTCGAGGAAGCAGGTGTGCACGGTCTGCACCTGGGGACGCACCACGGGACGGCGGCCACGGCCGTGGCCGGCAGCGTGTACGCCGGCGCGCGCGACCACGCCGGCCCTGTAGGCGACCTCTGCGTGGATCCGGGGTGAGGTCCACCGGACCAGCTGGGAGGCGGGGCGGTCGCCGCCGATCACCTCGACACACGCCTGGCTGAAGGTCACGATCCAGCGGTGCAGGTCGGCGCGGACCGGGGGAGCGACGGCAACCACGTCGGCGCCGCGCTGAGGGGACTGCTCTGGCGCCCAGGGCGGACCCAGGTCGGGCTCCAGCTCGAGGGCGAGGGTGCCCTGGAAGCTGTTCGCAGCGGGTTCCACGGGCTGGCGGGGGCTGATCAGCGCCCTGACGTTGTTGCGGGTCGACGACATCACTTCTCCTCGGCGGACTGCTCGCGGGCGGACTGGTCGGTGCTGGAACGGACGGTGGAGGCTCGGACCGCGGAGGCTCGCGACCGGGGTAGGCGGAGGCGGGTGCCGGGATGGATGAGATCGGGGTCGGCCCCGACCACTTCGCGGTTGGCCTGCCAGATCTGCCGCCATCGCGCGTCGATCGATGCGTCGTCGGCGTCGTGCCTCAGGCTGCCTTCGGCGATCGACCACAGCGAGTCGCCGGCCCGCACGCGCACGGCGCCGGGCGCGGACGTCGCACCGGCCGTGGCGGGCCGGGTGACCACACCCGGTGAGCGATCGGGGAGCTGGAGGCCGGCCAGCACGGAGTGCCCCGGGTCGGCAGGTCGAGGCGGCAGGCCCGCAGACTGGTCGGCGACCGCAGGGGACAGCCCGGAGGCCAGGGTGACTCCGCAGGCCAGGAGCACCACCCGGCGCATCGCCGGCGGGCAGCCCCGGACCCGGACGGCCGTGGCGGCCTCGAGCACGGCCAACGAGGTGACCGCCCACCACCACACCGCACACCCGGTCAGTGCCACGACGGCCAGCAGTGCCAGGGCCCGGTCGAAGGGCGCGTCGGCCAGCGCCCCGGCGTCGAGCAGCACGCCGCAGCGCCGGAGGTCGGGAAGGAGCGCGACGAGGGCGGCCAGGCAGACCAGGGAGACGCCCGCCCAGACCAGGAGGCAGCGGCTGAGCGGTGCGGTGTGAGGGACCCGAGACATGGCCAATGCTTTCGTTTGCGTGCGTTTGCATCAGTGAACGTCTCGTGGCGTCGTTTGTCAACGGTTTCTCCACAGGTGTGGGTCGTTGACAGGGCGGCGTGAGCCGTGGAGGCTCCTCCCCATGACCTGGGAGGCCGACCTGTTCGCCTATCTCGACGACCTCGAGGGCGAGGCCGGCGCCGTCTTCGACGCCGAGCGCCAGATGGAGGTGGCCGACCGTGCGCGGGCGGAGTACTCCTCGGTCGACGCGGCCGGCCGGCTGATGGCGAGTGTCGGCTCCGACGTGGCCCTGCGGGTCACCGGTCTGGGCGCCCTGCGCGGACAGCTGGTGCGGGTGGCCACCGGCTGGTGCCTGGTCGAGTCCGGGCAGCAGGAGTGGATCGTGCGGTTGGCCGCGATCAGCACCATGCAGGGCGTCTCGCCACGGTCGGTCCCGCACGACGCCTGGCCGGTCACGGCGAAGCTCGGTCTCGGGTCGGCGCTGCGGCGGATCAGCGAGTCACAGGAGCGTTGCGGGCTGCGAATGCTGGACGGCGCCCAGTACGACGTCGTACCGGTCCGCGTCGGCGCTGACTTCGTGGAAGCGGTGATGGGGGAGCAGCGCGAGCTCCACCTCTTCACCTTCGAGGCGCTGGCGGCGGTGCACACCAGGCGCTGAGGGCGCTTGCCTCAGGTCGCCTCGGCGTCGTACGGCGGCAGCTCGCCGGCGTCCAACGGGCGGCGGCCCCGGGGCTTCTCGGGCTGGGGATCGTCGGCCATCGCCTCGGCGATGTGCTTGCGCACGATCGTGCGGGGGTCGAGGTCGCGGAGCTCGAGGTCGGAGAACTCCGGGCCCAGCTCGTTGCGCAGGTCGTCACGCGCCGCGTTGGCGTAGGACTTCATCTGCTTGAGGAACCGCCCGGCCTGACGGGCCAGGTCGGGCAGCTTGTCCGGTCCGAACACCAGTACCGCGACCAGGGCGATGACCGCCATCTCGGCCAGGCCGATGTCGAACACGGATCAGAACCGGCTGGAGGGCGTGAGTCCGAGTTGCATGCCGGCCAGTCCGCGGCCCCGTCCGGAGAGGCCCTCCGCGATGCGGTTGAGCTCCTGGGCGGCAGGCGCGGTCGGGTCGGCCTCGACGATCGGCTTGCCCGAGTCACCACCCTCGCGGAGGGACACGTCGAGGGGGATCCGGCCGAGCACGCGGACGTCGTAGCCGAAGCGCTCGGAGAGCGTCGCGGCCACCCGGTCACCACCGCCGGATCCGAAGATCTCCAGGCGGTGCTCGGGCTTGCCCTCCTCGGCGCAGTGCGGGCAGAGCAGGAAGCTCATGTTCTCGACGACGCCGACGACCCGCTGGTGCATCATCGAGGCCATCGTGCCGGCGCGCTCGGCGACCTCGGCGGCGGCCTCCTGCGGGGTGGTCACCACGATCACCTCGGCGTTCGGGAGGTGCTGGCCCAGCGAGATCGCGACGTCGCCGGTGCCGGGCGGCAGGTCGAGGAGGAGCGCGTCGAGGTCGCCCCAGTAGACGTCGGAGAGCATCTGGACGAGCGCCCGGTCGAGCATCGGCCCGCGCCAGGCGACGACCTGCTCGCGCTTGGGCTTGAGCATGCCGATCGAGATCACGGACACGCCGGAGGGTGTGGGAACCGGCATGATCAGGTCGTCGACCTGGGTCGGGCGGGCGTCGCCCACACCGAGCATGGCCGGCACCGAGTGGCCGTAGATGTCGGCATCGAGGACGCCGACCTTCAAGCCCTGCTTGGCCAGCGCGAGGGCGAGGTTCACGGTCACCGAGGACTTGCCGACACCACCCTTGCCGGAGGCGATCGCGTAGACCTTGGTGAGGGAGCCGGGCTGGGCGAACGGGATCTCACGCTGCGCCTGGCCGCCGCGGAGGATCTCCTGCAGGCCGGCGCGCTGCTCGGCGGTCATCACGCCCAGCTCGAGGTCGACGCCGGTGACGCCCGCCACCCGGCTGACCGCGGCGGTGACGTCACGCGTGATGGTGTCCTTGAGGGGACACCCGGCAACGGTGAGGAGCACGGTCACGGAGACCACGCCGTCGTCGCCGATCTCGATCCGGTCGACCATGTTGATCTCGGTGATGGGGCGCTTGATCTCCGGGTCGTTGACTGTCGCCAGTGCGGCGGTGACCTGCTCGATCGTGGGGGTGCTCATGATCCCCAAGCCTACGTGGTGCTCCGAGGTTCAACGATTTCGGTCTCGTCCCCGGATTCCTCCTCAGGCCCGCTGGCCGCGAGCTCCTCGAGATCGGTCAGCAGGACCTTCAGCTCGGAGCGGAGGAAGTCGCGGGTGGCCACCTCGCCGACCGCCATCCGCAGTGAGGCCACCTCGCGGGCCAGGAACTCCATGTCGGCGTGGGCCCGGGCATTGGCCTGTCGGTCCTGCTCGGCGATCACCTTGTCGCGGGTCTCCTGCCGGTTCTGCGCGAGCAGGATCAGCGGTGCGGCGTATGACGCCTGGAGGCTGAGCATCAGCGTCAGGAAGATGTAGGGGTAGTCGTCCCAGCGCACCGACGAGGGCGCGAGCGCGTTCCAGCCGATCCAGACCACCACGAACAGGGTCATGTAGATCAGGAACTTCGCGGTGCCCATGAAGCGGGCGAACTGCTCGGCGAAGACGCCGAACATCTCCGAGTCGTACGTCGGCCGGCGGACCAGCGGTCGGCGTACCTCGCGGGGTGTGTCGAGACGGCTTCGGCGCTCAGCCATGGGTCACCCCCGTGCGCGGGACCTGCTCGCGCCAGTTCTCCGGGAGCATGTGGTCGAGGAGGTCGTCGACGGTGACCGCGCCCAGCAGCCGGCCGTCGTCGTCGACGACAGGGGCGGCCACCAGGTTGTACGTCGCGAGGTGTGCGGCGACCGCGTCGATGCTCATCCCGGGACGCAGTGGGTCGAGCGTCTGGTCGAGTGCGGCGGCCACCAGCGTCGACGGTGGCTCACGCAGCAGGCGCTGGATGTGCGCGACGCCGAGCAGGCGCCCGGTCGGTGGTTCGAGGGGCGACCGGCACACGTAGACCAGGGCGGCCAGGGACGTGGTGAGGTCGGGGTTGCGGACGTGGGCCAGGGCCTCGGCGATGGTCGCGTCGGGCGGCAGGATCACCGGCTCGACGGTCATCATGGCGCCGGCGGTGTGCTCGGCGTACGACATCAGTCGCTTGACGTCCTCGGCGTCCGAGGGCTCCATCAGCTCGAGCAGCTGGGCCGCGGTCTCGGGCGGCAGGTCGGCGATGAGGTCGGCGGCGTCGTCGGGTGACATCTCCTCGAGCACGTCGGCGGCCCGCTCGGAGTCGAGGTGCTCCAGGATCTCGACCTGGTCCTCCTCGGGCAGCTCCTCGAGGACGTCGGCCAGGCGCTCGTCGTCGAGACCGGCGATGACCGCGCCGAGGCGCTCCTTCGGCAGGTCGTGGATCACGCTCGCCGCGTCGGCCGGCCGCATCTCGTGCAGGGAGGCGAGCAGCTGGGTGGCGCCCTGGCTCTCCTCCGGCCGGGTCACACCGGTGACCTCGCCCCACTCGAGGACGTGGGTCTGACCCTTGCGGCGGAACCCCCGTCCCGGCTCCTGGAGCGCGACCCGGCTGAGCACCCAGTCGCGGTTGCGGGCCTGCTCCATGGCGACGTCGTAGACGACGCCGGTCACCTCCGAGCCGATCACCCGCACGTTGCGGTCGAGCATCTGCCCGATCACCAGGGTCTCGGTGGGCCGCTGCTGGAACCGACGCATGTTCAGCAGGCCCGTGGTGTAGACCTGCCCGGAGTCGATGTTGGTGACCCGGGTCATCGGCACGAAGATGCGGCGCCGGCCGAAGACCTCGGCGACCAGCCCCAGCACACGCGGCTGGCTGGACTCGGTGCGGAGCGCCACCACGAGGTCTCGCACCTTGCCGACCTGGTCACCCTGGGGGTCGAAGATCGGCAGCCCGACCAGTCGGGCCACGAAGACGCGGGAAGGGGCAGTGCTCACGAGACCCCACCGTATCGGCCGGGACGCGAAATCGTGCTCACGGACCGCCGAAGACGTTCAACGTCTGTCCGCGGTTCATGTTGCTGCCGGGGACGGAGGGCAGGCGCAGCGCGGTCATGACCAGGTTGGCGACGTCGGTGTTGCGCACCGGCTGTGCCTCGTTGTAGCCGGGCCTCGTGCGACCGGGACGCCGCAGCTGCGGGTTGATCGCATAGAGGTCCGTGCCCGCGCGCACGGTGGGGCCCCACACCACGAACGGGATCTGGTGGTTGCGCAGCAGCGACGGATCGGAGTTCGTACGCCGGTAGCCCGCATGCTCGGTGGTCAGCACGACGAGGGTGTGGCCACGCAGGGTCGCGGAGTTGTTGATCGTGACCCGGATCCGGCGGACCAGCTCGTCGACGCGTCGGGCGCTCTTCCTGTACGCCGCAGACATGTAGCCCGACTCGTGACCGACGGTGTCGAGGTCGTTGAGCTGCAGGAAGGAGAACCGTCGCGGGGACGCGGCCAGCTGGCGGGTGAAGTCGCGGACGAGGACCGCGCTGCTCCTGTTCTGGGCGTACGTCGTGATCTTGTTGCGGCCGTAGTCCCTGGTCTGGGGGTCGAGCGCGCCGTGTCGGGCGTCGTACGACCTGCGGATCATGGCCATGGCCGGATCCTGGGCGTAGAGCGCGGTCGAGTAGCCGACGTCGTGGGCCATCGCGAAGGCGCTGTTGACGTAGTGGCCCGCAGCCTGGGCGATGGTGCCACCGGTGTCCCTGTCGACGCCGACCCCGTGGCCGCCGTACTTCGCCGTCACCGAGCGTCCGGTCACCATCGAGGTGGCGTTGGGAAGCTGCGTGGTGCGGGTGTACTCGGTGCGGGCGTCGAGCGTCGAGGCGCCCTTCTCCATGAAGTAGGCCATGCCCGGAGCGTTGGCGGCGGCGAGCTGGGCCAGCATGTCGGGGCGCAGTCCCTCGACCGAGATGACCACGACCCGGGTCACTCCGCTGGTCTGGGCGCGCGCCGGCGGGATGCTCGCGTTGGCGATCACCAGCGGGTGGTCGGTGCTCTTGCGGACCAGGGCGCTGCGGAGTGCGACGTACCCGGTGAAGCGGGTCGGCGCCGTGCCGAAGATCCAGTCGACCGGCATCGGCTTCGGCGGGTGGCAGGTGGACCCGGTGAAGTAGCCGCCGTTGGCGGACCGGAGCTCGGTGCGTCGGTGGACCGGGCAGAAGTAGAGCTCGCGCTCGTTCATGTCACCGGTGAAGTGGACGGGCTGTCCGGGGTAGTTCTCGCGCAGCCGGTTGGCCAGGGCGATCTCGATGTTGGTCGCCTTGATCCGCCACTTGCGGGCGTCGCCGCGGGCGTTGGCGGGGTTGTGGAAGTTCGCGAACCACGCGAGCTGGCCGGTCCTCACATGGCGCAGCTGTACGTAGGGCATGCGGATCAGGTCGCCGCCGAAGTAGGGGATGTGCACCCACTTCTTCTGCACGACCTCCCAGGTGTCGCGACGCCAGGCGATGCTGTTGTGCATCGCGGCCGGGCCCAGCTCGGAACCGGGGTAGATGCCGTACTGGGTGCCGGTGAGCGCCTTGAACTTCTTGAACTGGGGGTCCTGCATCTCCTGGAAGCCGACCAGGTCGATGTTCTGCTGGCGGAGCAGCTGCACGGACCAGACCATGCGCTGCTCGCCGGAGGCCCAGCCGGGTCGGTCGCCACCGGGCCTGGTGTGACCGGCGCCGAGGAGGTTGAACGACGCCATCCGGAACTGGGTGGCCCCGGTGGGTGCGGGTGCGCGGGGGTTCTCCGCACTCAGGCTGGCCTGACCGTCGTCGCTGCCGTCGCCGTCGGAGTCGAAGGGGGACGCGAAGTGCAGCACCGTCGCCATCAGGACCAGGGCGAGGCCGGCCCCGATGAGCACGCGAGGATGGGAACGCCGCCACGTTGTGAACCGGGCCAGCCTCATGCGTGCCCTCCTAACCGATCGACTTCTCTGGGCACGTAGGCGCCAGCATGACAGTCGTAGGACGCGTTTCCCGGGCACTCCGACGCAGCCGCCTGTCGGCGTGTCGCACCGGATGTCGTCGGGGGAGCCCCCGGTGATACCTTGCGCGCGATGCCGACGACGGGTTCGGAGCGAGGGGAGAAAGGGCGACGATGGCTGGCCGGATTGTGTTGCACATCGGTGCGATGAAGACCGGGACGAGCTTCGTCCAGTCCGTGCTCGGGAACAACCAGGAGCTGCTCGCCGAGCGTGACGCCGTGTTCCTCGGTGGGGCCTTCGGGGTCCAGTCCCGCGCCGTGCGCGACGTGCTCAACCTGCCGAAGCAGCCGGGGAAGAACAAGCGGAAGTGGCGCGCGCTCGTGCAGCCCGTGGGCGCCATGGACCCCGACACCACGGCCGTGGTGTCGATGGAGTTCCTCAGCTTCGCCTCGGACCGGCACATGGGTCCGTTCCTCAACCCCTTGAGGAACTCCCACGCCACCATCGAGGTCATCCTCACCGTGCGCGACCAGTCCCGGGTGATCCCAGCGCAGTGGCAGACCTACACCCGCAACTTCGGTGACGAGTCGTGGCCCGACTACCTGCGCCGCATCGAGCCCTCGCGCAGTCGCCGGGTGACCCGCTCCCGGGCGCACCGCACCTTCCACCGTGCCCAGGACATCACGCCGATGCTCGAGCGATGGAGTCGTGCCCACGGCATCGCCAAGACCCACGTCGTCACCGTCCCGCCCCCGGACGCGCCCCGCTCGGAGCTGTGGGACCGGTTCTGTGCCGCTGCCGGGTTCGACGGCAGTGGGGTCGACCTCGACGACGTGCACGACAACACCTCACTGGGGTTCGGGTCCTGCGAGTTCCTCCGGCGGGTCAACGCACACCTGGCCGACGTACCCCCGCGTCGCTACCGCGTGGGCATGCGGGCGTTGGCCCGCGACGTGCTCGCCCCGCTGCGCGCCTCCGAGAGCAGGCCCGTGCTCGACCGTCGCGCCGCCGAGTACGCCGCGACGCTCAACCAGGAGCTGCGCGAGGCGATGTCCGACTCGCGGTTCGAGCTCTACGGCAGCCTCGACGACCTCCCCGTGTCGAGCGGCTTCCCCGACCTCCCGCGCAAGGCCGCCAGCGCACCCGAGGCAGAGGTGCGGGCGGCCACCCTCGCCGTCCTCGACCACCTCGAGGCCACCACCGACGTGGCCGTCGGAGCCCGCCCGTCGAAGGTGGACGACCTCATCGCAACCGCGGGTCAGGCACTGCGCCGGGCCAACGGGTGGAATGCGTAGCATGGTGCCGAACGCAGCGACGACCCTGACGAGGGAGGACTGCCCATGAAGGCGACCGCTCCCGTGATCCGGGACATCAGCATCTCCGACGAGGGCATTCGCATGCGCGGCCGCCGGGACCGTGCCATCGATGTCAAGTTCGACGACCGGCGGGTCTGGTCCTTCTGGTCGCGCCGCGACACGGTCGCCGACGGTCGTGAGCTCCTCGCCCGCTGGCCCGAGGCGCTGCGCAGGTTCCTCGACGGTACGACGACCCTCGCGCTGGTCGACCACGTGAGCGGCGACGAGCTCTTCTGCGCCGAGGTCAGCCTCGGCAGCGGCAACGGTGCGATCACGGTCGAGGACTCCGACGGCCATCCCCTGGGACTCGACAAGAGCAACCGGCTCTCCCGCCTGTTCGAGAGCCGCAGCGCCGAGCACACCGGGCCGCTCCTCGACTCGATGCGGGCCGTGGTCGACGCGCTTGCCACGTGTGGCGTCGAGGCGTTCATGGCCTACGGCACGCTCCTCGGCGCGGTCCGCCAGGGCGGCCTGATCGGGCACGACTCGGACGCCGATCTCGGCTACGTGAGCCGTCACGACCAGCCGGTCGACGCGATGCTCGAGTCGTTCCGGCTGCAGCGCGCACTGATCGACATGGGCTACCCGGTGACGCGTTACAGCGGGCTCGCCTTCAAGGTGCTGGTCACCGAGTCCGACGGCGCGGTACGTGGGCTCGACGTGTTCGGCGGCTTCCTGCGCGAGGGGCACCTCTACCTCATGGGCGAGGTCGGGCACCCGTTCCGTCCCGAGTGGATCTTCCCGACCCACGAGATCGAGTTCGAGGGCCGCCCGTTCCCGGCGCCGGCGCACCCGGAGCACCTGCTCGAGGCGATGTACGGGCCCAGCTGGAAGGTGCCGGACCCGGCGTACAAGTTCGAGACGCCGCACGCGACCGTCCGTCGGCTCAACGGCTGGTTCCGGGGAACCAGGGTCGGTCGCGAGAAGGTCTGGGACCGCTACTACGGCCGGCCCGCCAAGGTCGACGAGGAGCACCCGCGCGAGTCGTCGTTCGTGCACTGGGTGCGCGAGCGCGAGCCCGAGGTGCAGACCGCGGTCGACATCGGCTGCGGGGCGGGCCGCGATGCCGCCTGGCTGGCGAGGCAGGGTGTCACCACCTGGGGTCTCGACTACGTGGCCCGCGGCTTCCGTCGCGAGGCCCGGCGCTCGACCGACGCCGGACTCCCGGTGACGTTCCAGTTCGTCAACCTGACCGAGCTCCGGTCCGTGCTGGCTGCGGGTGCACAGCTCTCCCGCGAACCCGGCCCCCGCATCGCGCTGGCCCGGCACGTGGCTGACACCACCGACGACTTCGGCCGCCTCAGCCTGCTCCGCCTGGCCCGCATGGTGGTCGGAACCACCGGACGGCTGCACCTGCAGGTGCAGACCGCACCGGCGACCGGCCGTCACCCGTTCGGGGTTTCACCGTTGGACCTCGAGGACCTGCTGGAGCAGGTCGAGTCGACCGGCGGCCGCGTGGTCGAGCGGGCCGACCTGGTCGAGCTCGACGACGGCAGCACCGCGGCGCCAGGTCCCTCTGTCGCCGGAACCCCCATCAGCAGATTGGTGATCACGTGGACAAGCTGAAGGACGTGGCCCGCCGCGCGCGCGACCGCACCGGCACCGCCCGGCGCCTGGCCGCCCTCGAGGCCGAGGTGCAGGAGTGCCGGCAGGTCAACCTGCGCCTGGCCGAGCTCACCGACGTCGTCATGGAGCTGCTGGTGCCATTGTCGGAGCGTGACGAGTCCCGCGTGGCGGAGGCGCTGAAGCGCTACCACGACAGTGTGAGTGACCCTGAGAAATGACCCGACGGGTCTTCCTGCACATCGGTCTCCCGAAGACGGGCACGACCTACCTCCAGGACGTCGTCTGGGCGAACAAGGACCTGCTCGCTGAGCGCGGCCTGCTGATTCCGGGCCGCCACCGACGCCGCCACCTGCTGGCCTCCCTCGACCTCCGGGACGACCCGAAGCTGGCTCGCCGCTCGGGTGACATCACCGCCCCGTGGCAGGACCTGGTCGACGAGGCCGTGGGGTGGGACGGCGACGTCGTCATCAGCCACGAGTTCTTCGGCGCCGCGGCCCCCGAGCACGTCCGCCGGGCGTGCGACTCGTTCCCCGACGCCGAGCTGCACGTGATCCTGACGGCGCGCGACCTGGTCACCCTCGGTACGTCGTACTGGCAGGAGTGGGTGAAGAACGGCGGCGACCTGTCGATCGACGACTGGCCCGAGCGCGCCGACTACGACCCCACCGACGAGTGGGGCTGGGGCGCCTTCGACCTGGCCGAGATACTCGAGCGCTGGGGGAGCGTGGTCGAGCCGTCCCGCATCCACGTCCTCCCCGTCGCCGTCGGGCGGGCCGAACCCGGTGAGCTGTGGCGGCGGTTCGCGTCGGTCGTCGGCGTCGATCCCGACGGCCTCGAGATCCCCGAAGAGCCGTCGAACCGCTCCCTCGGGCTCGTCGAGGCCGAGCTGCTGCGCCGGGTGAACGCTCGGCTCGAGGACTTCTCCTCCGCCGGCAACCGTGGTCGCTGGATCCGGGGCTACCTCGCCATGGGGCGGGTCATCCCGGCGAGTGGCGAGAAATTCCGGCCCGGCACCCGTATGCTCGAGGAGCTCCAGCGACGTGCCCGACGCTCGATCGAGATGCTGCAGGAGCGGCAGTTCGATCTCGTCGGTGACCTCAGTCTGCTGGAGCCGGTCGAGCTCGGCGACCTTCGCCACCCCGGGGAGGTGCCGGACGGGGAGATTCTCGACCTGGCGGCCCAGGCGATCGCCAACCTCATGACTGAGGTGAGATCGCTCACCCGGGCTCGTGAGGCACTCGAGATGAAACCACCGGAGCCCGAACCGCGTGTTAGCGTTCCGAAGTTCTTTCGCAGATCAACATGGAGAAGGGGAAGACGTTGAGAGCAGTCATCAGTGCTCTCTCGATTCTGGTCGTGATGCTGGGTGGCGGCGCTGTCGTCAGCCCGGCTGAGTCATCACCGGCAGCGGGGGCAGCCACAACCACACCAGCCAATCAGCAAGCCGCGGGATGGAGGCCGATCCCTGGGGGCACCTTCAACCACGCCCGCTCGAGTCCGGCCGACATGTGGCGCATCGAGAACCAGATCCTCGAGGGCATCAACCACGCCCACAAAGGATCCTACATCCGCATCTCGCTCTTCTCCTTCGACCGCATGCCGTTGACCGACGCGCTGATCCGCGCCAAGAAGCGCGGCGTCCGGGTGCAGGTGATCCTGAACAACCACCAGATCAACGGTGCAATGCGCAAGCTCAAGGGTGCCTTGGGCACCAATCGGAGCAGGCCGTCCTGGTACCACATCTGCGTCGGCAGCTGCCGTGCCGGATACGAGAACCTGCACACCAAGATGGTGCTGTTCGGCTACACCGGTTCGGTCCGGAACGTCATCATGACCGGGTCGTTCAACTTCACCGGCAACGCCGCGGTGAACCAGCACAACGACCTCTACACGACGTGGAACAAGCCGAACATGTACCGCGACTTCCTCGGCCTCTACCGTCAGCTGAAGGCTGACCGGAAGCTGTCGGCCGCGAGGCAGCACTACATCAAGCGGGCCGGCATCTGGCAGCTCGAGGTGCTCCCGCTGCCGGGCTGGACCGTCAAGAACGACCCGCAGATGCGTGAGATGCGCAAGATCACGTGCACCGGGGCCAACGGCGGGACGGGCATCAACGGCCGCACGGTCGTCCGCGTCGGCATGCACACGATCTCCGGCAAGCGCGGCACGTGGCTGGCCAAGAAGGTGCGCCAGCTGTTCGCCCAGGGCTGCAACGTCCGGGTCTGGTACAGCTGGGCCGACCGTGGCGCCCGCAACGTCTTCGCCACCCGTACGTCGCGCGGCTACGTGCCGGTGCACGTGGCCGGCTACGACACCAACTACGACGGCGAGATCGACCTCTACGGCCACCACAAGGTGCTGCTGGTCTCGGGGAACTACGCGGGTGACCGCTCCTCGGCCCACATCTGGACCGGCTCCAGCAACTGGGGCAACGCCGGCCTGCGTGGTGACGAGATCATCCTGCGGCTCAAGGGCGTGTCCCTGTTCCGGGACTGGAACCGCAACTTCGACTCGATCTGGTACAGCCACTCCTACCTGGCCAAGTACATCCCGTACCGCACGTCGACGAGGCTCCGTACCTCGTCCGCCTGGGATGCCGCCAAGCCGGAGCCCGAGCTGACGCCGCCGGACGACTGGGAGTACTGACCCCCAGACGCACGAACTCAGAAATGACCCGGTCAGGGCCACGACGATGTGGCCCTGACCGGAGTCGCGTTGAAAGGAAGCAAGATGGGACGACTCTGCGAGACCGAGGGTCTCACTGACATCCAGGACGAGATCCTGAAGACGGTTCGGCAGTTCGTCGAGGCCAAGATCATTCCGGTGGCCCAGGAGCTCGAGCACGCGGACGAGTACCCCACCGAGATCATCGAGGGTCTCAAGGAGCTGGGCATCTTCGGGTTGATGATTCCCGAGGAGTACGGCGGCCTCGGTGAGTCGTTGCTGACCTATGCGCTGGTGGTCGAGGAGATCGCCCGGGGCTGGATGAGCGTCTCGGGTGTGATCAACACCCACTTCATCGTGTCCTACCTGCTGATGGCTCACGGCACGGAGGAGCAGAAGCAGAAGTACCTCCCGAAGATGGCCACCGGTGAGGTGCGGGGTGCGTTCTCGATGTCGGAGCCCGGTCTGGGGTCGGACGTCTCTGCGGTCTCGACGAAGGCGACCAGGCAGGAGGACGGCTCCTACTCGATCACCGGCCAGAAGATGTGGCTGACCAACGGTGGCACGTCGACGCTGGTGGCGTTGCTGACCAAGACCGACGAGGGTGCCGAGTCGGTCTACAAGAACATGACCACGTTCCTGGTCGAGAAGGAGCCGGGCTTCGGTGAGACCGCGCAGGGCGTCACCGTGCCGGGCAAGCTCGAGAAGATGGGCTACAAGGGTGTCGAGACCACGGAGATGATCCTTGAGGGTCACCAGATCTCGGCCGACCAGATCCTGGGTGGTGAGCCCGGCAAGGGCTTCTTCCAGATGATGGACGGTGTCGAGGTGGGTCGGGTCAACGTGGCCGCTCGTGCGTGTGGGTTGGCGTGGCGTGGTTTCGAGCTGGGGATCGCCTACGCCCAGCAGCGCAAGACGTTCGGCAAGGTCATCGCCGACCACCAGGCGGTGCTTTTCCGCCTGGCCGACATGGCGACGAAGGTCGAGACGGCGCACACGATGATGGTGCGCGCGGCCCGGTTGAAGGACACCGGTCGGCGGATGGACGTGGAGGCCGGGATGGCGAAGATGGTTGCCTCGGAGTTCGCCAACGAGGTCGTCGAGGACTCCTTCCGGATCCACGGTGGCTACGGCTACTCCAAGGAGTACGAGATCGAGCGGCTGATGCGTGAGGTGAAGTTCATGCTGATCGGCGAGGGCACCTCCGACATCCAGAAGATGATCATCGGCCGGTCCCTGCTCAAGGACTACAAGCTCAAGGGCTGATCACCCGTACGACGAACGGCCCGGCTCCCCATCACCTGGGGAGCCGGGCCGTCCGCATGTCCGTGCTGTCAGGCGCTCCACTTCCAGGACGCCAGGACGCTGTTCACGAGCTTCTGCTGCGCCGGCTTGGCGAGCCCGGGGGAGAACGAGAACGAGATCACGGTGATCTTGCCGGCCTCGTCGATGGCGACGTACTGGTCGAGGACGTACGCCGAGGTGCCGGCGGCCTTGCCGACGGTGCCGCGGTAGTGGATCGCGGCTACCTCGTCGATCGTGACGGCGGGCAGGATCTCCAGCTTCTTCACGATCTTCTTGACCTGGTCGGGAACCGACGCCTCCAGCTCGTCGAGACCGGTGCCCGCCTCGGCCTTGTCGAAGGACACGATGACCGTGTCCTGGAATCCGTCGGGGAACTGCTTCTCACCCGCGGCCGAGTCGATGGTCCTGTCGACCTGCGCGGCCTTCTTGGTGATCCCGGTCCAGGACGCGGGAACGCGGTAGGTGTATCCCGCGCCCTTGACCCGGTCGCCCTTCGCCGGTGCGCCGAAGTCGGTCGTGGTCGGCTCCTCGGAGGGCTCGTCGGTCGGGTCCTCGGACGCCGGCGCGCTCGAGCTGGAGTCGTCGGACGCCTTGTCCTTGCCGTCGTCGCCACCGCAGCCGGTCAGGGCGACGGCAGCCAGCAGGACGGCGGCGAGGGCGGCCGCGGGTCGCTTGATGGTGTGCATGCCGACGATTCTCTCAGCCCGTCGTCAGGCAGGCCACTTCCAGGAGGCGAGCACGGAGTCGATCAGCTCCCGGCGGCCGGCCTCGGGCGTCGCCAGGTCGACGGCGAAGGAGATGGCGTACATGGTGCCGTCCTTCTCCGCGATGTACTGCTCGAAGAAGAAGGAGGCGTTGCCGACCTCGGCGACCCCGCCGACGTGGACTGCCTCCCGTCCGTCGATGACGGTGCGGTCGTAGACGTCGAGGTCCTTCACCATGAACTTCAGGGTGTCGGCCGCGATCGCCTCGTAGGCCTCCATCGATCCGCCGGGCGCCGGCGTGAGGACGACGTTCAGGTTCTCGCGCACCGTGGTGGCGCCGGACATGGCCTCGCCGACCGCGGTGTCGATGTCCTGGCCGCTCTCGCGCATCTGCTTGGTGATCTCGACCCAGCCCTGGGGCGCGGAGTATTCGTAGCCCTGCTTGGTGATGCGGATTCCCGTCGCCGGGTCCGCGGAGGACGGCGCAGGAGCGTCCGGAGTGGCCAACGGGTCCGGAGGCGCCTGGGTCTCCTCCTGGGCGGCGTCGGGTGCCTCCGCGGTGCCCGCGGCCTCGCCCATCACCATCTCGTTGCCGGAGGGATCGGCTGCGCATCCGGTCAGGACGACCGGGGCCAGGACCAGGAGGGTGCCGACCACCCACGTACGGATCATGCGCAGAAACTACCCCGTGGACCGGCGGGATAACCCCTTGGCCCCGGACGTGTTGAGTGTCAAGGTGGAACCTCTGACCGACGCGAGGAGACACCATGACGGACGCCAGCGACGCCAACGCCGACCTCAAGGCCAAGATGCGGGAGGCTCTCGACCGCAAGAACAACGCGCACCACCCCACCGATGCCGACGGCCAGCCCACTGCTCGCGAGAAGGTCCACGGTTCCGAGGTCGAGGGTGGCGGCCCGAAGATGCACCGTCGCAAGGCCGGTGGGGGAGGCGCCTGAGCCTGCGGGAGGCGTGGGGGACTGTGGCCAATTCCACGTGAGACGAGGGCCCGCGAGCGGTCAGGGTGCGGCACCATGACGCCATGACCAAGACGAACCCGGGCAACTTCTTCGAGGACTTCACCGTCGGGCAGGTGCTGCGCCATGCCACGCCCCGCACCGTGACCGAGGGTGACCGTGCCCTTTACGGCGCGCTCTACCCGACTCGCTTCGCGGTGCCCTCGTCCGCGGAGTTCGCCAAGGCCTCCGGGCTCGACCCCGCGCCGGTGGAGGAGCTGGTCGCCTTCCACATCGCGTTCGGCAAGACCGTGCCCGACATCTCGCTGAACGCCGTGGCGAACCTCGGGTACGCCGAGTGCCGGTTCCACCAGCCGGTCGTGCCCGGCGACACCTTGAGCACCTCCTCGGAGGTGATCGGGCTCAAGCAGAACTCCAACGGCAGGAGCGGCGTGGTCTACGTCCGGTCCACGGCCACCAACCAGCGCGGCGAGGTGGCGCTCGACTGGGCACGTTGGGTGATGGTGCACAAGCGCGACCACGACGCGCCGGCGCCGGAGACCGTCGTACCCGACCTGGCCGCCTCGGTGGCTGCCAAGGACCTCGTGCTGCCCGCGGGCCTCGACTTCACGGCGTACGACTTCGCGGCGGCCGGTGAGCCGCACAGCTTCGGCGACTACGAGGTCGGCGAGAAGATCGACCACGTCGACGGCGTCACGCTGACGGACCCCGAGCACATGCTGGCCACCCGCCTCTGGCAGAACACCGCCAAGGTGCACTTCAACACCGAGGCCCGGCCCGACGGCACCCGCCTGATCTACGGAGGGCACGTGATCTCGATGGCCCGCGCGCTGTCGTTCAACGGCCTGGCCAACGCCCAGCTGATCGCCGCGATCAACGCCGGAGCCCACACCGCGCCGGCGTTCGCCGGCGACACCGTCTACGCGTGGTCGGAGGTGCTCGACAAGGCCACGACCTCGGCCCCCGGCGTCGGCGCGCTCCGGTTGCGACTGGTCGCCACCAAGGGCCGCGACGAGTCGATGACGCTGCGCAACGACGAGGGCAAGTACGCCGCCGGCGTGCTGCTCGACCTCGACTATTGGGCGCTCGTCCCGCGCTGAGCCCGCCTCCGCCCGGATCCGGGCTCGGCCCGGACCCAGGGCTCAGCGGAAGGCGCGGGCCAGCGGCACGATGGCCAGCACCAGGACCATGGGTACGGCGAAGCCGATCCGCAGGTTGTCCGCGCCGACCAGGCCGGTGAGCACCGAGCCCAGGAGCGCGCCGACGTAGTTGAACTGGTTGAACCGGCCGATCACGGCGTCGACCCGCGCCTGGCGCAGGTGCGCCGGCACGTCGTCACCGCCGGCGATGCGGGCCGCGGCCGAGAAGCTCAGCGGTGCGATCACCGCGACCCCGAACCCGACGAGGGTGAAGCCGAGCACGGCGACCGGCCAGGTCGGTGCGGAGACCACGACCGCGAGCGCTGCCGCGGCCAGCACTCCGCCGACGCGCAGCAGCACGACCGGTCCGAAGCGGGCCACCAGGCGGTCTCCGGCGAGCCGCATGATCAGCGTGGCCAGCAGGTAGGGGAACGTGGCCAGGGCGACCAGTCTCTCGGGCGTCGCGAAGGTGTTGTCGAGGTAGGTCGGTCCCCAGGTCATCGAGGCGGTGTCGACCATGTAGAAGAGCACCATGCCCAGCCCCACCAGCACGATCGGGCGCCACGGCACGTCGATGTCGGTGGGCATCGGGTCGCCGACGCGGGGGAGCAGGGGCCCGAAGGCGACCAGCAAGGGCACCACGGCGACCACGCTCACCGGCCAGGTGCCGGCCACGGCCAGGGTGACGCCGGCGCCGACCAGTCCGCCCAGGGTCCACGCGCCGTGGAACGACGGCAGGATCGGCCGCCCGTAGGCGTGCTCGACCGCCACCGCCTGCATGTTGCTGGCGGCGTCGACGACGCCCAGCCCGACGCCGTACGCCGCGAGGCCGAGCACGAACAACGGGAACGACGGGGCCACCGCGACCGTGGGTGCGGACACCGCGACCAGGACCAGCCCGGCGCGGAGCACTGCTGCGCTGGTGTGCCGCTTGGCGGCCACCTCGGCGATCACGGAACCGGCGCCGGCCAGGAGCACCATCATCAGCAGCAGGCCGCTGAGCGCCGCCTCACCGAGCTCCCAGCGGTCCTGCAGGGTCGGCAGCCGGGTGGTCAGGCTGATGAACACCAGCCCCTGGGCCAGGAAGGCGGCCGCGACCGCGAGGCGAGCCCGGGTCGGCTCAGCGGCTGTGGTCATGGCGGTGAGCATCGCACGTGAAGCCCCGTCGCGGCGGGACAACGGTCATCGAGCACGTCGGCCGTGGCACAGTTGCCCCATGACCGGGGAGACGACGGGCCCGCCCGCTCGCGAGCTGTGGGTGGTGCGCCACGGCGAGACCGAGTGGAGCCGCGACGGCCGGCACACCTCGGTCACGGACCTCGACCTGACCGAGAAGGGCGTCGAGGTCGCGCGCGGGCTGGCGCAGCGGCTGGCCGGCGAGGAGTTCGACCTCGTGCTGACCAGCCCCCGCAAGCGGGCCCGGGTCACCGCCGAGCTGGCCGGCTTCCCGGACGCCGTCATCGACGACGACCTGAGCGAGTGGGCGTACGGCGACTACGAGGGGGTGACCACCCCCGAGATCCGCAGGACCGTGCCGGGTTGGACCGTCTGGACCCACTCCGTGCCCGGTGGCGAGACCGCCGAGCAGGTGGGTGCCCGGCTGGACCGCGTGGTGGTCAGGGCCGAGGCCGTCGCAGGCCGCACGCTGGTCTTCGCACACGGCCACTCGCTGCGCGTCCTTGCGGCTCGGTGGCTGGGCCTGCCGGCGACCGACGGACGCCTGCTGCGCCTGGACACCTCGACGGTGTCGGTGCTGGGCCACGAACGGGAGTCCCGGGTGGTCCTGAGGTGGAACGCGTGACCGCGGCCCCTTGACGGAGCCGTCGCCGCGCCGCACCGTTGACTCGTGTCGTTGAACGCCGGCTGCCCTCGGTGTCCGTCCCCGCTCATGCAGGCGGACGACGGTTGGCGCTGTGGCCAGCACGGCACGGTGCCACCGTTGTGGAGCCCCGACGAGGCGTCGTACGACGACTTCGGGGAGCACCTGAACCGGGCCGACGACTTTCCGACGTACCTGCCCTGGCCGCTGGCCAGTGGCTGGCGGGTCACCGACTTCGGTGTCGTGCGGGGTGAGGGACGGGCGCGGGCGACCATGGTGGCGCTGGCCGGGAACAGCGACCTCGACGGGCCCGTCGAGGTCCTGGTGGTCAGCGAGGAACCCGGCACCGGGCTGGGCGCGCGCTGCGCCGGGACCGTCCACTCGGACCCCGGCGCACAGATCGGTGCATCGCGTCCCACGACCAGGGTCCGCCTGGATGCGCAACCGGTCTCGCTGTGGCCGGTCTCGACCGCGGAGAACGACCTCACCCTCGACCGCAGCGTCGTGGCGGGGGAGGCATGGGGGAGATGGCTGTGGCTGGTGCTGCGCCCTGCCTCCGCGGTGTTCCTGCTGGCCGACGACCTGCCCCTCGCCGACGTCTCGGGCATCGGGGCCTCGTTGCTGGAGGTTCCGTTCGGTGGTCCACCGCCTCGTTGGTGAGGCCCCTCGGCCAACTGCCACTAGGTGGGCACCACCGGAAGTTCGTCGTGTGTCCCGAACCCTGTGCACGCACCTCGCGGCGTTGTCGGAGACTCGACGGGGCTCCGCCCCGCCTTCGCTCCTCCTCCTTGCGATGCACGCACCCAGAGCACGGGCCACCCCCGACGAACCTCCGGCGGTACCCACTAGGCTGCCGAGGTGCGCATCGACCTCCACACGCATTCACGGGCCAGCGACGGGACGCAGACTCCCGAGGAGCTGATCCGCGCGGCGGCCGCGGCCGGGCTCGACGTCGTGGCCCTCACCGACCACGACACGAGTGAGGGATGGGCGGAGGCGGCAGGGACGGCACGGGAGCTCGGCATCACCCTCGTCCGCGGCATGGAGATCAGCACCCGGCACAACCACCAGGGCGTGCACCTGCTGGGCTACCTGCCCGACCCGACCTACCCGCCATTGGTCGAGGGGCTGCAGCGCATCCTCGACGGGCGGAACTCGCGGGTGCCGGCGGTCATCGAGCGACTGCGTGGCTGCGGCATCGACATCAGCAAGGCCGACGTCGACCGGGTGGCCGGCGACCCGGCCGCCACCGGCCGGCCGCACATCGCCGATGCGCTGGTCGACCTCGGCGTCGTGCGTGACCGCGACGAGGCCTTCGCGCGCTACCTCAGCCCCGGCCGCCCGGCGTACGTCGACCGCTACGCCGCACCACTCGTCGACATGATCCGCGTGGTCGGCGAGGCCGGCGGCGTGACCGTCATCGCCCACGCGTGGGGTCGTCACGCCCCGACCGGCATGACCGCGGACGACATCGCGGCTCTGGCGCAGGCCGGCCTGTCCGGGCTCGAGGTCGACCACCAGGACCACGACACCAGGTCCCGCAAGGAGCTCGCCGGCATCGCCGACGACCTCGGCCTGGTGAAGACCGGCTCCAGCGACTACCACGGCACCGGCAAGAAGAACCACGAGCTCGGCTGCAACACGACCGCGCCCGACCAGTTCGAGCGGCTGGTCGACCTCGCCGATGCCGCGGCCGTTGCCTCGGGGCGCCCCGTCACCGACGTGCTGCGGCCGTGAGCGAGGTCCTCAACGCGGTCCTCCTGACCGAGGTCTTCGTGACCCTGTTCGTGATCATGGACCCGCCGGGCACGATCCCGGTGTTCCTCTCGCTGACGGCGGGCCGGTCGGCTGCGACCATGCGACGGGCCGCCTGGCAGGCGGTGGCCGTGTCGTTCCTCGTGATCACGATCTTCGCCTTCTTCGGCCACCAGATCCTGCGCTACATGCACATTTCCATCCCGGCGCTGCAGTGCGCCGGCGGGCTGCTCCTGCTCCTGATCGCCCTCGAGCTGCTGACCGGCAACGAGAAGGATCCGGTGGCCAGCCAGGACGCCAACATCGCGATGGTGCCGCTCGGCACGCCGCTGCTGGCCGGGCCGGGCGCGATCGTGGCGACGATGCTGTTCGTCGAGCAGATCGACTCGGTCGCCGACGTCACCGCGGTCTCGATCGGCGTGATCCTGGTGCACCTCTGCATCTGTTATGCCGACACGGTGGTTATGCCGAACCAGGGTGGCCGCAGGTCGGTGGGCGTAGCCCTTTGGTCGGCATAGTCAGAGGTTGGCGAGGAAAGCGAGCACAGGGTCGGACGGCTGGTAGCGGCCGGCTGTGACGCTCTGCGGAGTGATCTTGGCAATCGCGTTCTCCTTGATGGTCATGTCGGCGTGCAGGTAGATGTTGGTGGTGGTGATCTGCTCGTGGCCGAGCCAGAGCGCAATCACGGTGGTGTCCACACCGGCGTGAAGCAGTCGCATCGCCGCGCTATGCCGCAGGGTATGGGCGGTGACTCGTTTGCCCGCGAGCGACGGACAGACGGCTTGGGCTCGTGTCGCAGCCAGCCTGATGCGTCGTTCGATCGCGTCGCGACTCAGCGGACGACCGGCCGTAGTGGTGAACAGCGGATCGTCGGGGTGACCGTTGCGCTCGGTGAGCCAGGGCCTCATCACAGCAACTGTCCCGGCCAGGATCGGAGTGCGGCGTTCCTTGCGGCCTTTGCCTACGCAGTGGACGTGAGGTCCCGTCCCGAGGTGGATGTCTGCCACTGTCAGGCCGATCAGCTCGCTGATCCGCAGTCCGGTCTGGATTGCCAGGGCGAACATGGCGTGGTCTCGGCGTCCGGTCCTGGTCGTCTGGTCGCAGGCCTGCAGGAGGGCGTCGGCCTCGGCGTGATCGAGGTAGTTGACCAGGTTGCGTTCGATTCGTGCCGATGGGATGGCCAGAACACGCTGGATGA
The DNA here is from genome assembly GCF_001429525.1 of Nocardioides sp. Soil796. Classification (NCBI taxonomy): domain Bacteria; kingdom Bacillati; phylum Actinomycetota; class Actinomycetes; order Propionibacteriales; family Nocardioidaceae; genus Nocardioides; species Nocardioides sp. Soil796. The sequence goes on along the minus strand of NZ_LMSQ01000022.1, from coordinate 276,111 downwards.
CGGCGGCGTGTTCGGGATGGCGCAGCGCGGCATAGCCGAACAAGGAGTGGATCGCCGCGAGGCGGGCGTTGCGGGTCCGCACGGTGTTGCCGCGAACCTGCTGAAGGTGGGTTAGGAATCCGCTGATGCATGGTGCGTCCAGGTCGCTGATCTGCAATGCCGAAGGTGCTGTCCCGGTCTGCGCGGTGGTGTACTCGAGCAGCAGGCGGAACGTGTCGCGGTAGGCGGCGATGGTGTGTGGGCTGGCGCGTCGTTGAGTCATCAGCCGGTCGGTGAAGAACGCCTGGAGCAGCGGAGCGAGACTGGTCATCGTTCACCTGCTTCGCTTATCGCAAGGCGTCCCGCGGCCATGGTCAGCAGTTCGGGTGTCGCTGTCAGGTACCAGTAGGTGATGGCTGGCTTGGTGTGACCCAGGTAGGTCGACAGCACCGGCATCATCGCGGCGACGTCGCGGCCGTCGCGATACCAATCCAGCAGCGTGTTGACCGCGAAGGTGTGCCGCAGGTCGTGAATGCGCGGTCGAACGGTCTCGGTGCGCACCCCGATCCGGGTGGTGACCTCGCGGAAGGCATGGTGCACGTTGCATGGCGGCAGCGGCCCACCCCCAGGGAGGGTGAAGAACCTGACCCGACCGCCCGCGCGTTCGCTTCGGGCGTTTCCGCTCCGACGGGTGGGGGCGACGCTTTGGGCATAGTCACGCAGTGCGGCGGTGGTGGTCGGATGGAGGGGCACCAGCCTGGGGTCACGGGACTTGCCGCGGGTGATCGTCAGGATCCCTTGATCGAGGTCGACCTCATCGAGCCCGATCCCGAGCGCCTCGCCGAGTCGCAGCCCGGTGGCCGCAATCAACCCGAACAGCACCGGATAGAGATCACTGCGACCGTAGCGGATCATGCTCGCGCAGGCACCCAACAGTGCCTGGACCTGTTCCTCGGTGTAGATGTAGGGCGTCGGACGGGTCTTGCACCATCGAAACACGTCCTTTGGCGGGATCTCGTGTGCCGGGTTCAAGGAGTGCAGGTAGGTGGCGAATCCGCGAATGGCGGTCAACCTGACTGAGGCGCGTGTAAGGGGTCTATGTGCCTGCCCGGCCGGTAGCGAGGCCGACCACGCGACCGCGTCGGCCACCGTCACCACACAGATCTCCCGGCTGGCCAGGAAGGCAGTGAACCGGTTGAGCAGGTGCTCGTCCCAAGTCAGCTTGAACCCGAGCGAGCGCCGCAACCTCAGGTAGTCCGCGACCTGCGTAGCCCACCACGCGGAAGCCGTGTCCGCGCTTGCGCCCGGCACAGTCATCACCATCGGCGCGCTCATCGGACAGCCCCTGCCATGTTGGCCAGCGTTCTCGCGGGCCATGGACGGGCGAGATCGCGGAGTCGGTGGACGTCGACTCGGGCGTAGTTGGCCGTGGTCAGCGGGTCGTGGTGGCGCAGCACCTGGCCGATCGACGATAAGGGGACCTCGGCACGGATCATCGCCTCTCCCAAGGTGTGCCGCAGCAAGTGCGCTCCGATGGGTTCGAGCCCGGCTCGTTCACAGACCCGACCGATCATGGAGGAGACGGTCACGCGATCCATCGGCCGACGCGGGGCTCGAACCGCCAGGAACACCGTGCGAAGCTCGGGGGCGTCGCTCGGACGTGCCCGCATCAGGTAGTCGGCCAATGCTTCGCCGACTTCGGACGGCAGCGGCATGCGTTCGTCCCGGCGGCCCTTGCCCCGCACGGTGATCTCGCCGTGGTGCCAGTCGAGGTCGTCCAGATGGAGTCGGGCGACCTCGGTGGCACGCAGCCCGAGCCGGACCAGCAGCAGGATCACCGCGTAGTCGCGACGTCCCACCACGGTGTGGCGGTCACATGCGGCGAGCAGGGCCGTGGTCTGCTGGCGACTTATCCCGATCGGCAGCAAGGACGGCTGGTGCGCTCGGATCGGAATCGATGCTCCCGACAGATCGCGATCGATCAGTCCGGTCAGGAACGCATAGCCCAGGAACGATCGCAGGGTGTAACCCAACCGCTTGACCGACGACACCGCATGGTCAGTGCCTTCGGCTAGCAACGCGGCGGTGACCTCGGCCGTGGACAGATCCTCAATTCCGCCCGGCGGACAGTATTGATCAAGAAACCGCTGCACGCGCGACGCCTGCGCGGCAGCCGTCCGCTGCAACAGGCCACGCTCGCGGACCTGGTAGCCCTCGAAGCCGGCGACCACCACCTCGATGGGCGTGGGCGCGACAGGCGCCTCCTCTGGCAGGACGCCGAGCTCGTTGAGGAAGCCGAGCAGGGTGCGCAGTGACCTGTGCGAATAGCGATTGGTGTGCGTCGCGCGCCGCTCCAACAGGAACTCATCGACTCGACCCGTCGTGAGTTGGGCGACCTCAACGCACTGGGCCTGCATCCAGCGACTCAAGTGAGCGGCGAGCCGCACCTGGTGCTCCGCCGACAACGGCGCAAAGCCCTGTCTGTGCAGTTCGGCGGCGAACCCGGGTCCGTGAACAGCGAGCGGTCCGGTCAGTACGACTTTCTTCGGCGACATCGCAGAGTGCTCCATGTCGCGCCTCCTTCTCCAGAACAGTGAGAAGAACAGGCGATCAGCGCTGCCGCGTTATGCCAACAGCGATCGTCCCCCAACTGTGGAGGTCGCGACAGTCCCGGCTCGTGGGCTGTCCCGTCTTCTGCCCGCTCCGGTCGGCCTTCACCGGCAATGCGAAGTGCCCGGGTGTCGGCCAAGTCAATTTTCGTCGCTGGTCGAGTCGTCGAGGAGGTGGTCGAAGTTGTGCTGCCGTATCTGGCGGGCGATGAGGGCCGGGGTACGGGTCAGGCGAAGGTCTCCGCTGCGCAGTCGTGCAGCGTGCTGGGCCACGGCCAGGGCGAGGAGACCGTCCACGTCGATGCCGGTGCAGCAGGACATGTCGAGCAGGATGCAGGGCGCTCCGGTCGTGGTGTCTATGAGTCGCCGGAGGTGGTCACGCAGGGCCGGCGTGGTGCCATGGGTCAGGGGCCCGGCGATCCCCAGCCCTGTTGACCCGTCTCCCGGAGGGTTGCGCAGCACGATAGCGAGTTCACCCATACGATCACCCGCCGGAGTGGGGTCTGCCTGCCTCGGTGGTCTCCGCGGCCGTATGCCCCTGGCGGAGCCGGTCGACCTCACCTTGCAGGCGATGGTTCTCGGCCCGGAGCCGGAACACGTGCTCCACTCCGGCCAGATTCAGTCCGGCTGCGAGCAGGGTGGTGATCTCGCTGACCCGATCTAGCTCTTGATTGCTGTAGCGACGAGTCCCGCCCTCGGTGCGGTGAGGCTCAAGCAATCCCTTCTGCTCGTAAACGCGCAGCATCTGTGGGTTGACGCCGGTAACCTCTGCGGCCACCGAGATCGAGAACAGTGCACGGTTGGCACCCAGATCAACCACCACGAACCTCCCCATTGCCCGGGCGGCGGGCTGGACTAATGAAAACCGGCCCTGCGACGATCGGGACACCTGGACGCGGGCGTCCGCTTCGATTCGGCCACAACGCTATCGGCCACTGCGGAACCGAGCCCCACCCGCGCGCCCAGTCGGAAGTCGGGTCACCGTAGCCGGGCTCGCGTCCGTAAGCGGAGCCCGGGTATCGCATCCCCGGCCTGCGGGCGGATGCGGAGCCTTCAGTCACGGCATCAACCTGGGACGCCAGCCTGTACGCGGCAGCAAGAGCAGCGAACCGGGCCGCGGCCTCAGGCTCCGCCGAGACGTCGGGATGGGTAACGCGCGCGAGCCGGCGGTAGGCATGGGCCACCGCGTCCGCGTCGCTGTCCACCGGGATGCCCAGCACCTCGAACGCCTCTGTCCGTCTCCTGTCCATGCCCTACCTCCCGTCGCTGATAGCACCTTTAGAGAAGGTTGGAATTCCCTCTTGACATCTTCGCACAATGAGAGAAAATCTGAAATAGCAACAGTAGATTATCTGACGCCAACCCGGCCTCAGATCCCATGTCAGAACTGCTAGTGAGGAGGAGAACTCATGCTGATGCGAACCGATCCGTTCCGTGACTTCGACCGTCTCACCGAGGCGATGCTGGGGACTCGTGCCCGCCCGGCCGTGATGCCGATGACGGCCTACCGAGACGACGGAGCCTTCGTGGTCCACCTCGACCTCCCCGGCGCCTCGGCTGACTCCATCGATCTGACCGTGGAGCAGAACGTGCTCACCGTCCACGCCGAACGCAAGCCCCCGGCAGGTGACGCCGAGCGCGTCGTCGACGAGCGCAACTACGGCGTGTTCAGCCGCCAGCTGTTCCTGGGCGAGACCCTCGACGCCGACCAGCTCAGCGCCAACTACGACGCCGGTGTGCTGACCCTGCGGCTCCCCATCGCGGAGAAGGCCAAGCCCCGCAAGGTCGAAATCACCGCCGGGGAGTCCGCCAAGGAGATCAACGCCTAAGCATCGTCAAGTCTCGGATCGCCCGTGGCGACCTGAGCAGAGGCCAGCCGCAGCCGGCCTCCCGGTGTGTGGTCATCCTGAGATCACGAGAGGGGGTGGTCATGCCAGCACTGCCCAACACAAGCGAAACACTGCGAGGACTTGCAAGCAAGATCGTGCAGAGCGTCGCAAACGCCAGCGCAGCCCTCCGCAAAGCCCTGGCACGGCTCGTCAACAACGGAGGCGGCCAACAGGGACCCGAGCCGCGCACACGCTGACGCCCTCGGCGTCCCATCCGGGAGGACCCGCCCTCCGGTCGGGTCCTCCCGGCAACCGACGAACACTTCGGCGCACGATCCAAAGCTGGCCCATGCCCCCGGGCTCTTGAGCCTCATCCACTCGGTCCGAGCTCGAACGGAGAAATGATGTACCCAGCAAAGGACGCGCGCGAACTAGCGATCCTGCTACGGATCAGCCGCGAACTCGACGTCGTCGGAGACGTCACCGCCACCGTGGATAATCCCTCAGAACTCCTCGCCTGGGCACTGATCCTCTCCCGCCCCCAGATCCTCGCCTGGCGCGCGACCGATTCCGGACACCGCTACCTACAAGTGTCTGCCCACCGCAAGCGTGCACCCATCAGGGGCGACATCACCGCCGTTCTCGACTGTGAACGACACGCTGACTACTGGGCCGCCCTCCAACTTGACGAACTCACCCCCGGAGGCCGCCGCGAGCTCGGCACCGACGCTCTGTCCTCCGCTTGGGCCACCATGCCCCTCACCCCAGAAAGTGCCGGCCAACCCGCGCCACCCCAACCACCGAGCGCCGACTCGGCATAACCATCGAGTCGGCATAACAGCCGCTATGCCGACTTCGGCATAGCGCCTGGGCGGCGATGCGGTTCTCGGTGCGGATCCTCAAGGTGATTCGCGAGAGCGGCGTGCTGTTGGTCACCCGGATCGCGGGTCTGCTGCTGTCCGCGATCGCCGTACAGATGGTGGCCGACGCGGTCCGCGCCTTCATCGCCGGTGACGGCTAGTGGGCACCACCGGAGGTTCGCCACCCCCGACGAACCTCCGGCGACACCCACTGTGCCGGGGCGGGGGCGACTCGCCAGTCGTGGGGTCGGCATGCCTGTGCGGTACGCCGTGGCCGGTCAGGCATGATGTAGCACGATGACCACCACAACGCTCGCGATCGCCAACCAGAAGGGCGGCGTCGCCAAGACCACCACCGTCGCCTCCCTCGGCGCCGCCCTGGCCGAGCTCGGCCACCGCGTCCTGCTCGTCGACCTCGACCCGCAGGCCTGCCTGACGTTCTCCCTCGGCATCGACCCGGAGGACCTCGAGCTCTCCGTGCACCACGTGCTCACCAAGGGGCTCGACCCCACCGAGGTGATCATCGCGACCGAGGACGGCGTCGACCTGCTGCCGGCCACGATCGAGCTGGCCCGGGCCGAGGCCGACCTGCTGACCCGCACCGGCCGCGAGCACGTCATCAAGGGCGCCCTCGACGACCTCTCCGAGTCCGGCGTCGACTACGACTGGGTGCTGCTCGACTGCCCGCCGTCCCTGGGCGTGCTGACGGTCGCCGCACTGACCGCCGCGCAGGGTGTGTTGATCCCGCTCCAGTGCGAGACGCTCTCGCACCGTGGTGTCGGCCAGCTGCTCGACACCGTGCACGACGTTCGCAAGTTCACCAACCGCAAGCTCAAGGTCTGGGGCGTGCTGCCGACGCTGTTCGACGGCCGCACCAACCACTCCCGCACGGTGCTGGAGACGATCTCCGACACCTACGACCTGGCCGTCATCGAGCCGCCGATCCCGAAGACGATCAAGTTCGCCGAGGCCCCGGCCGCCGGACGCTCGATCCTCTCCACCAACCGCAGCAACAAGGGTGCGATGGCCTACCGCGAGGTGGCCGCCAACCTGGTGAAGCTGCGCAAGGACAAATGACGCTGTCGTGAGCCGTCATCGCCTCGAACCGATCCGGCCGAGGTACGGCCGCATCCTCGCGGTGCTGGCTGCAGTGGGGGTCACCCTCGTCGCCGTACTCGGCGGCACGGGTGTGCTGCCCACCCGAGGCAGCGGTGCCGCGGCGCTGAGCAGTGCGATCCAGTCACCGTCGGCGGACCCGAGGCCCGAGCAGTCCGGGTCCGGGCAGTCGGGGTCCGGCCAGGCCGGGCTCCGTGAGGCCGACCCGGGTCGGGCCGAGCAGTCCCGGAACACCGACGTGGCCGGGCCCAAGGAGGTCTCGGACCCCCTCGTGCTCGCGGCCGACCCGACGCTGGTCCCGGCCGACTCCGGCGAGGGCAAGCGCGTGGTCTTCAGCCAGACCGACCAGCGGGTCTGGCTGATCGACGAGGACGACACCGTCGAGCGGACCTACCTGGTCTCCGGCAGCGTCTACGACAACCTCCAGCCCGGTTCCTACGCCGTGTTCTCGCGCTCCGAGGAGGCCTGGGGCATCGACGACTCCGGCACCATGAAGTGGTTCGTGCGCTTCGCGCACGGCCCCAACGCCGCGATCGGCTTCCACGACATCCCGTACGCCGGGGGCGAGCCGCTGCAGAGCGAGAAGGAGCTCGGCACGCCGCAGTCACACGGATGCATCCGCCAACGCACCGACGACGCGCTGGCCCTGTGGGACTTCGCCCCGATCGGCACCGACGTCGTCGTCATCTGACCGGCGCCTCCCGCACCACCACGTCCTGCGCAACGTCCTGCGCACCGGCTGCCCGGGCGACCGTGACGCAGGACGTCCCGCACAACGTCCTGCGCACCGGTCACCGAAATGGCACCAGCCCGCCACGAGCGAACTCGTGACGGGCCGGAGAAGAGCGGCGACGTGTGTGTCAGTCGGCCTGGGTGGTGTTCGCCGCGACCGTCTCGCCGCTGCGGGTGCGACGACGGTTGCGGTTGCGCTTGCGCGGAGCAGCGGTCTTCTCGCCGCCCTCGGCCGGGGCAGCGCCCTGGCTGCCGCGACCACCGGAGCGACGGTTGCGGTCACCGTCACGGGTCGACGGCTTCTTCTCGACCGGCTCCGGGTCCTTGATGCGACCCTTGGTGCCGGCCGGGATGCCCTGGTCGTGGTAGAGGTGCTCGGAGGTCGAGTAGGTCTCCTGCGGCTCCTCGAACGGGAGGCCGAGGGTCTTGTTGATGACCTTCCAGCGGGTCAGGTCGGCCCAGTCCACGAAGGTGATCGCGGTGCCGGTGGCACCCGCGCGGCCGGTGCGGCCGATGCGGTGCACGTAGGTCTTGTCGTCCTCGGGGCAGGTGTAGTTGATGACGTGCGAGACGCCGGCCACGTCGATGCCGCGGGCTGCGACGTCGGTCGCGACCAGCACCTTGATCTTGTCCTCGCGGAACTTCGTCATCGCGCGCTCACGGGAGGTCTGCTGCATGTCGCCGTGGAGCGGGCTGGCGTTGAAGCCACGCTCGGTCAGGTCGTCGGCGATGCGCTGCGACTGACGCTTGGTGCGGGTGAAGACGATGACCTTGTCGGCGTCGTCGGCCTGGAGGACGCGACCGATGATCTCGGGCTTGTCGAGGTCGTGGGCTTGGTAGATGAACTGCGCGGTGGCCGGCACCATCTGGTTGTCGGCCGCGGACTCGGCGCGGATGTTCATCGGGTGGCGCATGTGGGTGCGGGCCAGGGCGATGATCGCGGCCGGCATGGTCGCCGAGAACAGCATGGTCTGGCGGGTCTCGGGAGTCTTCGACAGCAGTCGCTCGACGTCGGGCAGGAAGCCCAGGTCGAGCATCTCGTCGGCCTCGTCGAGCACGACCGACTTCACGTGGGACAGGTCGAGTGCCTTGCGGTTGGACAGGTCGAGGAGGCGGCCCGGCGTACCGACGACCACGTCGACACCGGACTTGAGGGCGTCGAGCTGCGGGTCGTAGCCCACGCCGCCGTACACGGTGAGGACGCGGATGCCGCGGTCGCTGCCGGCCAGGTGGAGGTCGTTGGAGACCTGCAGCGCGAGCTCGCGCGTGGGGGCCACGATGAGCGCCTGGGGCTTGCCCTGGGCCATCTCGGCGTAGTCGGCGTCGTGCGCGGCGACGGTGCGCTGCAGGATCGGGATGCCGAAGGCGAGGGTCTTGCCGGTGCCGGTGCGGGCCTGGCCGATCAGGTCGGTGCCGAGCAGGGCGACGGAGAGGGTCATCTCCTGGATGGGGAACGGCTCGACGATGCCGGCGCGTTCGAGGGCGTCTGCGATCTCGGGCAGGACGCCAAGTTCTCTGAAGGTGGTCAAGAGCGTGTGTTCACTTCCGTGAGTAGGTCTGTGCGGCCGACTCCGAAGTGCGGATCTGCCGCGCACATGCGCCGGCACCTGCGTTCATCTGGACGATCCCTGGGGACCGGTCCCGGTGCGGTGCCGAGAGGGGGGCGCGAACTCGGTCGCGCCACGCAATGACCACAAGTCTATCGGTACGCTGCGGACATGACTGAATCCCCGAGCGAGGGCGAGGGCGTTGCCTTCGCCGACCCGTCGTACCGTGCCGCCGTCGTCGACCTCCTCGGAGTGATCGCGTACGGCGAGATCTCGGCCTTCGAGCGCCTCGCCGAGGACGCCAAGCTGGCGCCCACCCTCGAGGACAAGGTGGCCCTGGCGACGATGGCCAGTGCCGAGTTCGACAACGTGCTGCGCCTCCGGGACCGCCTCGAGTCCCTGGGCGCCGACCCGTTCGAGGCGATGGCCCCGTTCCGCGCGGCGGTCGACTCGTTCCACGCGCACACGGCCCCGTCGAACTGGCTGGAGGGCCTGGTCAAGGCGTACGTCGGCGACGGGCTGGCCCGCGACTTCTACGCCGAGATCGCGGCCTTCGTCGACGTGGACACCCGCGACCTGATCCTGGGCGCCCTCGAGCGCACCACCCACAGTGAGTTCGTCGTCGACCGGGTGCGGGCCGGCATCGCCGCCGACCACCGCGTGGGCGGCCCACTGGCCCTGTGGGGCCGGCGCCTGATGGGGGAGGCGCTCTCGCAGGCGCAGCGCGTGGCCGCCGAGCGCGACGCCCTCTCGGCCCTGCTGGCCGGGGGAGTGGACCGACCCGGCCTCGACCTGGCCGCGATCGGACGGATGTTCACCCGGCTCACCGAGCGGCACGCCGAGCGGATGGCCGAGCTCGGGCTCGCACACTGACCGTTCGCGGTCCTCCGCGCGGGCCCTTCCCGCGCGTTCCTGCCCGGCGCCGGGTGGCGGACGTCACCCGGCAATTAGTTGCTTGATGAAAGCAACCGGGTGCACAATAGTTGACATGGTCAAGCATCCGGAGCCCGTCGACGCGTTCGACGTGTTCAGCCACAGCCTCTTCCGGCTGCCTCGCGCGCTGCGCACCACCGGCCACCTGTGGGTGCAGCTCCCGGGCAACCTCAAGCGCGCCGACGTCACGCTGCTCAAGGTGCTGGCAGACCACGGCGACTGCCGCCCCGGCTTCATCGCCGAACAGATCAACGTCGGCCCGTCGGTGATCAGCCGCCAGCTGGCGTCCCTCGACGCCGACGGGCTCGTCGTACGCCGTCCCGACCCCGACGACGGCCGGGCCGAGCTGATCAGCCTGACCGCCGCGGGTGCCGAGCGGCTCACTGCCCTCCGCGCGGCCTACGTCAGCACGTTGCGCGCGCAGTTCACCGACTGGGACGAGGTCAAGGTGCTCCGGGCAGCCCGGCTGCTCGACGAGATCTCCGACCGCATCGCGCCGATCGCCGCCCAGCGTGCGGCGACCTCCGCGCACTCCACCGAGGCCGGCGCCACGCACGCCGCCACCACGAACGTCACAGAAGGACTCGCATGACCGACCGCACTGCCCGCACCGAGCCGAACCTGAGCCACAAGGAGATCCTCGAGGTCCTCACCGGCCTCATGTCGATGCTCTTCGTGGCCATGGTCAGCTCCACGATCGTCAGCACCGCGCTGCCGACGATCATCGGCGACCTGCACGGCAACCAGACGCAGTACACCTGGGTCGTCACCACCACCCTGTTGGCGATGACGGTGTCGAGCCCGATCTGGTCCAAGCTCTCCGACCTGTTCGACAAGAAGCTGCTCGTCCAGGTCTCCGGAGTCGTGTTCCTGCTCGGTTCCCTGGCCGCCGGGTTCGCCCAGAACGTGCCGCAGCTGCTCGGCGCCCGTGCCCTCCAGGGCCTCGGCGTCGGCGGGCTGATGGCGCTGGCCCAGGCCATCATGGGCTCCATCATCCCGCCCCGCGAACGGGGTCGCTACAGCGGTTACATGGCCGCCGTGATGGCCGTCGCCACCGTCTCGGGCCCGCTCATCGGCGGACTCCTGGTCGACACCGTCGGCTGGCGATGGTGCTTCTGGGCCGCCGTACCCATCTCGATCCTCGGCCTGGGCATGCTGCAGAAGTTCCTCCACCTGCAGCAGGTCCGCCGCTCGGTGCAGATCGACTGGTGGGGTGCCGGCCTGATCTCGGTGGCCGCCAGCCTGCCGCTGGTCTGGGTGTCGTTCGCCGGCAAGAACTTCGACTGGGTCTCGCGTGAGAGCCTCTACTTCCTGGTGCCCGCGGCCGTCGCCGTACTCGCCCTGATCCGGGTCGAGTCGCGCCACCCCGAGCCGCTGATCCCGCCGAAGATCCTGCTCGAGAGGACCACCACGCTCGCGGTCTTCGCCAGCATCGCGGTCGGCATCGCCCAGTTCGGCACGTCGGTGTTCCTGAGCCAGTTCTTCCAGGTGGCACAGGGCTTCACGCCCACCGAGGCCGGACTGCTGATGCTGCCGCTGATCCTGGGCAGCATGGTCGGCGCCACGGTCTCCGGCCAGCTGATCACCCGCACCGGCATCTGGAAGCCCTACCTGCTGACCGGCACGGTCATGCTGATCGCGGGCCTGATGCTGATGGGCCTGACCGACCACACCACCCCGATCTGGCACCTGTCGATCTACATGATCCTGATGGGCCTCGGCCAGGGTTCGCTGATGCAGAACCTCGTGCTCGTCGTCCAGAACACGGTCGACGTACGCGACATCGGCGCGGCCAGCGGCGTGGTCAGCTTCTTCCGCTCGCTCGGCGGGACGATCGGCATCGCCGTGCTCGGCGCGATCCTCTCGACCCGGGTCAGCGACCACATCGCCACCGGGCTCCGGGGCGAGGGCCTGCCGGTCCCCGACGACACCACCGGCGGCGGCACGCTCGACCTCGACGCGCTGCCGGAGCCGATCCTGACCATCGTGCGGCACGCGTACGGCGACAGCACCGGCTACATCTTCGTGGTCGCCGGGTTCGTCACCTTGGTCACGCTGGTCGCCGTCTGGCGGATGCCGCACACCGAGCTGCGCACCACGGTCGCCAAGCAGGACAAGGACGACCCGCTCTCGCTCGAGAACGCGATCGACTGACCGACCCACGCGAGTAACGCGGTGTTCATGACACTGTGCACCCCACCGGCGGGGTGCACAGTGTCAAGGACACCGCGTTACTGCTGGTGGGGTGGGGGTCAGGGGCGGCGGCGGCCGGTGAACCCGGCGGCGATGATGACCAGGATCGCCGCGACGGCGACCTGCCAGCCGTGTCGCCACCAGTCGACGCCGGGGGTGGCCTGCGGGAAGAACTGCCCGTAGGCCCACGACCCGATCACGGCACCGGCGATGCCGCAGATGATGGTGAGCCAGAGCGGGATGTTGTCGCGGTCGCCGGGGGCGACCGCCTTGCCGAACAGCCCGATCACGGTGCCGCCGATCAGGGCCCAGAGTGTCTCGGTGACCATGGCTGCCTCTCGTGCCAGGAAGCTCCGGTCAGGAGCGGAACCCGACCTGGCCGGCGACGCCGGTGCCGATCTCGACGTACGCGAGGCGAGCGGCCGGCACGATCACGCGGCGGCCCTTGGTGTCGGTGAGCGCGACCACGCCATCGGCGGCGACGGCGTCCGAGATGGTCTTCTCGACGGTGTCGATGTCTGAATCGACCTCGAAGACGAGTTCGCGTGGGGCGTGCTGGATGCCGATCTTGACCTCCATGGCGGGGCCTTCCTCTCTGTGGCGTGCTTGCGGGGGTGCTGGCTCAGTCAATCAGTCAGGCGGTCAGTCCTGGAGCGGGTAACCGCGGATGCCGCGCCACGCCAGGCCGGCGATCAGGCTGGCGGCGTCCTCGCGGTCGATGCTCGAGGAGTCGGTGAGCCAGTAGCGGGCGCTCACCTGCGCCATGCCGACCAGGGACACGGCGAGCAGGTGCGAAGCCTCGTCGGGGAGTGCGGTGTCCTCGTGGATCACGCCGGCGATCATCTCGGCGCACTCGCGGGTGACCCGCTCGACCTGGTCGCGGACGGCGGGCTCGTTGGTCAGGTCGGACTCGAAGACCAGGCGGAACGCGCCGGTCTCGGAGGAGACGTACTCGAAGAAGGCGGCCATGGTCGCGCCGACGCGCAGCTTGTTGTCGTCGGTGGACTCCAGTGCGGCGCGACAGTTGGCGATGATCGTCTCGCACGACGTGTCGAGCAGGGCGAGGTAGAGGTCGAGCTTGCCGGGAAAGTGCTGGTAGAGCACGGGCTTGGACACACCGGCGCGATCGGCGATCTCGTCCATGGCCGCCGCGTGGTAGCCCTGGGCCACGAACACCTCGAGCGCCGCACCGAGAAGCTGCGCGCGACGCGCCTTGCGCGGCATGCGTCCGCCGCGGGGTCGAACCTCGCCCAGTTCGTCGTGCCCACTGCTCAATGCATGCTCCTCGTTCCGGTGCGGTGGCGGTACCTGCCCGCCGACGGAAGCCTACCCGTACTCATGAGTTCGGCCCCGCCCGCCCGGTGGATTCCGGGCAGACGGGGCCGACACCATGGATCGGCTCAGGTCACGGGTTGTCGACCTGCACCGTCAGTACGTCGCCCTGCTGTGCGGTCACCGTCGCAGTGACCCCGACCCCGGCCACCTTCACGGAGTTCTGCGGGTTCGCAGCGCTCCAGTAGGCCTCGGGGTTGCTGTCGTCGAACGTGGCGATGCCCGGCGAGGACGGCGCACACGCTTCGTACGTCGTACCGTCGGCTCCCTGCTTGTGCAGGCACACGTCGTCGGTGGCCTGCAGCCCGAACGTCGCGTCGAACGGCTGGCGACGGTTGCTCGGCATGGTGCCGTCACCGAAGGTCATCGGCGTCGGACGTGCGTCCACCGGCAAGGCATAGCCCGCGCCCGGGTGGGCGGAGACGTTGTTGTCGGTGTACCGGTTGTCGACCAGCCACACGAGCATGCCGTCCTGGAACGGGAAGTGCTCGACCCAGTTCGGGCGCGTGACGCCCTCGGAGAACTGGTAGGGACCGACCTGCAGTGTGGCGTCGTAGCCGACGTACGCACGGTTCTCGAGCAGGTAGTAACGGGTGGAGCTCTTGGTCTCCGTGCCGGTGGAGACCGACCAGCCCTTCACGGTCCAACCGTTGTCGCCGGCCTCGGCGCCGTCGTCGAACGAGTAGGCCTTCCCGGCCTTGATCGAGACCTGGTCGATGAACGCGCCGGCCTCGTTGACGCCGCCGTCGGTCTGGTAGCGGAACCGGAACAACGAAGCCTGTCCGTTGGCCGAGTAGGCGAACTTCAGGCTGGCCCAGTCCTTCGAGTTGCCGGTGAGGGGCCTCCCGAGCTGCGTCCACGTCGCGCCGTTGTCGAGCGAGTACTCCGCGTAGAGGTAGTCGTAGCCGGACTCGATCTGGTACCACGAGCTGGCGGAGACGGAGACGCGTGACGCGGCCGGCACCTCGCGGGTCAACGTGTTGTTCAGCTGGTCGGCGCGTCCGGAGTACCAGGCGTGGGCACCCTCGGGAGGCGTCGTGTAGGCGTTGGTCACCGAGGCGTCGGGCAGGTTCACCTTGATCGCCTGGTCCTGGCCGTCGTAGGTGTGCTGCGACGGGCCGAGGCCGATCGAGGCCGACTCCCCGGGACTGACCTCGGAGTAGTCGAGCCAACCCAGGTAGAGCTTCTCCTCCGGACCCATCAGGCCGGGGGTGTTGCCGATGCCGTCCGCGTCGCCGCCGTGCCCGAGCCAGGAGCCCGAGGACATCAGCGTCCAGAACGCGGTGCCGTTCTCGCCGCCGGCGGTGTCGTAGTAGTCGGGCAGGCCGAGGTCGTGGCCGAACTCGTGCGCGAAGACGCCGAGGCCGCCGTTCTCCGGCTCGACGGTGTAGTCGCCGACGAAGTACTTCGAGTCGCCGATCCGGGCGCCGCCGTACAGGTTGGGCGTGCTGCCCACGGTCGGGCCGGTCACGCCGTAGTCGGTGGCGTTGACGAACCAGCGGTGCGACCAGATGGCGTCGGGGTCGGCCCCGGCCTCCTCGCCCTCGCCGGCGTGCACGGCCTGGAAGTGGTCGAGGTAGCCGTCGGCCTCGTTGAAGTCGCCGTCACCGTCGAAGTCGTAGCGGTCCCACTCGTCGAACTGCGCGAGGTAGGCGTCGATCTCCGCGGTGGTCCTGCCTGCGGCCACTTGGTCGGCGTACCACGCGTTGAGGCTGTCCTGGATGAAGGCCCACGAGCCGCCGTCGTCCTCGATCGCGTTGTCGCCGTACGACGACGCGTTGCCGGGCACCGTGACCCAGTTGCTGACCGTGTTGGTCGCGGTGTAGCGGCCGCTGGAGAGTTGGGAGTAGTAGTTCTTGAACGACTCGCCGTCGCCGTTGAACATCTCCTCGTAGTGGGCCTGGTTGAAGTCCGGTGCCCAGACAGTGGAGTTGTCCAGGGCGCGGTCCGGCTCGGGAATCGCGTTGTGGAGTGGGCCGGGGGTGCGGCCGAAGCGGCCGGACCCCTCGGTGCCGAACTCGGCGAGGACCGTGAAGACCTTGTCCTCCTTCTCGACCGGGAACTCGACGAACTCGCCGTTGCCGAGGTCGACCGTGGCGCCGCCGCCGGGCTGTTTCCGGAGGGTGGCGGTGCCGTTGCTGAGCATGGCCAGCGCCTTCTGGCGCTGCTTCGTCTGCTCGCGGGTCTTGGGCCCCGGGCGGTTGTCGTGCTTGGTCTTCGCGCTCGAGTCAGATGCCTGTGGGCTGGGACTCGGTGCGGCTGTGCCGGTGGGGAGCATGGTCATGCTCAACGCCAGCGCGGCGGTTCCGGCCAGGAGGCCGGGTGCCAATTTCTTCACGTGTCTGCCTTTCGATGGGAGCATCCGTTCCTGCCGACGGCAGGAGTGCGGACGGGACCAACGATCCAAAGAGGACATTCGTCCTTTTCTTGTCGTCTACGCAAGAGGCTGGCGCAAAATTTGTTGTTTCGTCCCCGTCCGGATGACGGGACGTGACCGGGCTCGGACCCGGCCGCAGGGAACATGGACGTCGTACGTTGCGTTGCACCGGTGTCAGCACAATTGCCGTCCGAGGAGAGTCCCCGTGTCCTATCCCGCGCTCGTGGAGCCAGCCCCCGAGCTGACCATCGACGAGGTCCGCCGCTACAGCCGGCACCTGATCATTCCCGACGTCGGCATGTCCGGGCAGAAGCGCCTCAAGAACGCCAAGGTGCTCGTCATCGGCGCCGGCGGCCTCGGCTCGCCGGCGATGCTCTACCTCGCCGCCGCCGGTGTCGGCACGATCGGCATCGCGGAGTTCGACGAGGTCGACGAGTCGAACCTCCAGCGCCAGGTCATCCACGGCCAGTCCGACATCGGTCGTCCGAAGTCCGAGTCGGCGCGTGACTCCATCAAGGAGATCAACCCGCACGTCAACGTGGTCATCCACGAGGGCCGCCTCGACAACGACAACGTGCTCGGCGTCTTCGAGGGCTACGACCTGATCCTCGACGGCACCGACAACTTCGCCACGCGCTACATGGTCAACGACGCGGCGTACTTCCTGAAGATTCCCTACGTGTGGGGGTCGATCTACCGCTTCGACGGCCAGGCGTCCGTCTTCTGGCCGCACGCGGTCAAGGAGGACGGCACGTCGGCCGAGGCGCCCTGCTACCGCTGCCTCTACCCCGAGCCCCCGCCGCCGGGCATGGTCCCGTCGTGCGCCGAGGGCGGCGTCCTCGGCGTGCTCTGCGCCGCGATCGGCTCGATCCAGGTCAACGAGGGCATCAAGCTGCTCACCGGCATCGGCGACCCGCTGGTCGGCAAGCTGATGATCTACGACGCACTCGAGATGGAGTACCGCAAGCTGAAGGTCCGCAAGGACCCCAACTGTGCGCTCTGCGGCGAGAACGCCACCGTGACCGAGCTGATCGACTACGACGCGTTCTGCGGCGCGATCTCCGAGGAGGCGGCCGACGCTGCCGTCGGCTCGACGATCTCGGTGACCCAGCTCGAGCACATGATCAAGGAGAAGGAGAGCGGCGGCGCCGACTTCCTGCTGGTCGACGTCCGCGAGCCCAACGAGGCCGAGATCAACAACATCCCCGGCGCGGTGCTGATCCCGAAGGGCGAGTTCCTCAACGGCAACGCGCTCGAGCAGCTGCCCTCCGACAAGCAGATCGTGCTGCACTGCAAGTCCGGCGTCCGGTCGGCCGAGTGCCTGGCGATCGTCAAGGGTGCCGGCTACGAGAACGCCGTGCACGTCGGTGGTGGCGTGGTGGCCTGGGTCAACCAGATCGACCCCAGCCAGCCGACCTACTGACCGGTCGACCCCAGCGACCCCATGGCCCGATCGGGCCATGGGGTCGTAACCATTTCGGGCCGGGGGTCGTTGGTGCAGTGACTCCCACACACCGACTGGAGGACGCATCTCATGCGTTTCACCCCGAAGTTCACCCCGACTCGCCTGATGGTCGGCGCAGTCGCAGCAGCCAGCACCGTCGCCCTGGCGGTCACCGTGATGCCTGCCCAGGCGGCCACCTCTGCGGCCACCGCCCAGGCCTGGGCCCCGGCGGAGACCGCCGCGATCCACCCCGGCGTCCAGACCTACACGTCGGGCGGCCAGTGCACCGCCAACTTCGTCTTCACCGACGACGCCGGCAACGTCTATCTCGGCCAGGCCGCCCACTGCTCGGGCACCGGCGAGGCCACCGACACCAACGGCTGCGACGCCGGGACCCTTCCACTGGGCACCAAGGTCACCTTCAACGAGGGGGGCAGCCTGATCTCCGAGGGCACCCAGGTGGGCACCGGAACGATCGCCTACAGCAGTTGGAACACGATGCACGCCGTGGGGGAGACAAACGCCAACACGTGTGCCTACAACGACCTGGCACTGGTCAAGGTGAGCGCCCCCGACGTGGCCAAGGTGAACCCGTCGGTGCCGTTCTGGGGCGGCCCGGTCGGCATCAACACCACCGGCACCGCAACCGGTGACAAGGTCTATTCCTACGGCAACTCCAGCCTGCGAGGCGGCATCACCCTGCTCTCGCCCAAGACCGGGATCAGCCTCGGCGACGATGCTGCCGACGGTGGCTGGTCGCACCCGCTCTACACGCTGACCCCCGGTGTCCCCGGTGACTCGGGCAGCGCGTTCCTCGACGCGCAGGGCAAGGCGGTCGGCACGCTCTCCACGCTCGGTCTGGCGCCGCTGCCGTTGTCGAACAACATCGGCGACCTGTCCCGCGAGCTTGCGTATGCGCAGCAGCACTCGGGGATCCCGGGCCTGCGGCTGGTCCCCGGCACCGAGCCGTTCGAGCCCGTGCTCTGACCCGCTGACCCACGTCACGGCCCCCGCCCGGCGAGCACCGGGTGGGGGCCGTGTCGTGTCCGGCCACGGAACCGCCCCTGCTCGTCGTACGTCGTACCCCCATGAATTCTCTGACGCTTCTCGGGACCCGACTGACGGTGGTGGGGGCGCTGCTCGGCGTCGTCGCGTGCACGGGTGACGAGCCCGCCTGCGCGTGCGGCGACCCCGGCCGTCCGGTCGTGACGGCCGGACAGGGAGTCGGCGCCGGCCACACGACGTACGCCGTGGTGCACGGCGGCCGGACGGCGTACGTCGTCGACCGGGAGAGCACGGTCGTCGACGAGGTGACGCTGCCCGAGCACGCGGTGATCCGGCAGGCGGTGCCGGGGACGGTCAGCTTCTTCGGGGACGACACGATCTGGAACCTCGATCTCTCCGAGGGCTCCGTCGACACGATCCACGGACTGGACGGAGACCCGTCACGGCTGGAGGACGGCCAGCGCCTGGCCGTGCGCACCGAGACGCAGGGTGATGCGTCCGACGGGTCCGCGGCGTCCGACGAGCCCGGGCCGGAGGAGCTCGTCTCGGTGCAGGACGTGCTCACGGGCGACACGGAGACGGTCGACACCCCGGTCGGTGGGCCCGCCGAGGTGGTCGCGCGCACCGGTGACCTGATGGTGCTCGAACGGCACGAGGACGGGGCGTTGGTCGCCCTCCGCCTCGACAAGCCGATCGCGACGCCGGTCGAGCTGCCGACCGACGACCTCGAGGAGATCAGCTTCTCGGCGGACGGTCACACGGCCGCGACCTCCGTGGAGGGGAGCCTCCGGCTCGGCGACACCTCGGCTGAGCTGGACGGCGTCGGCCGGGAACAGGGCACGGTACTCGGTGTCGTGGGCCGCTCCGCGCTCGTCGACCGGGGGACCGGCCTGGTGCTCGTGGGCAGGGACGGTCGCGAGAGCCCGGTGCGTGGCGCGGTCGACGGACTCGAGCTCCAGGACCCGTCGGGCCTCCTGCGTCGCGGGGACGACGAGGCGCCGGTCTGGTACCGGCTGTCCGGGACGCGCCTGACCGAGATGCGCGCGGTCCGTGGCATGCAGCTCGAACTGGCCGACTCTGCCGGGTGGTGGTTCTCCACGGCCGGTCGCACGGCACCGTTGAGCCGCTTCCCCTTGGTCGCGGTCGCGCCCGGCACCGGCGTGGCCCGTCCGGTCGGCGGTGACCTGGCCCAGCTCGCCGCCCTCGCGGACGGTGTCGAGCACCTGGACGGGCGCTACCGGGCGGCGCCGTTCCGCAACGACAACGGCTTCACCGATCTTGCCCTGGCCGACGCCCGGACCGGCGTCGTGGTGTCCGTTGACGACGAGCAGAACCCGATCACGATCGCCCCCGAGGGCAGCCTGATCGCCTCCACCACGGTGCAGGGACCGACGATCACCACCTTCACGGGTGGGAGCCAGCGCGTGGTCCCGGTGTTCGACATCGACGAGGACTCCGAAACGTGGGACTACCACTGGGTGCGCGGCTAGAGCATGTCCTCGCTCTAGGCTTGGTCGCGTGAACGAGGAGTACGTCGAAGCGGTGCTGCAGTACGTCGAACGCGTGCCGAGGGGACGCGTGACGACGTACGGCGCGGTGGCCGACGTCGTGGGTGAGGCCCTGGGCATCGGTGGTCCGCGCCTGGTCGGCAACGTGATGGCGATGCACGGCGGGCCGGTGCCGTGGTGGCGGGTGGTGCGCGCCGACGGGTCGTTGCCGCCGAGCCACCAGGACGAGGCACGGCAGTGCTACCTGGAGGAGAACACTCCGATGCGCCCCTCCGGGAAGGTCGACCTGAAGGCCGCCTTCTGGCAGCCCGCCTGACTCGTCGGACGGCGTGCACCCAGGAACTGGCGACGGGTCGACAAAAACTGGCGACGGGTCGGCTTCAGGTGGTGCTGCGAGCCCGGGCGCGGGCGGCGAGCTGGGCCAGTGCCTGCGGGAAGATCTCGGCCGGTGGGGTCACCAACCCGGCGCCCACCTGCCCGACGCCCGCCACCTTGCCGGCCATGCCGGTGTTGATCTGCGGCAGGATGCCGGTGCGACAGACCAGGCTCACGTCGATGCCGCTCGGCACACCCTGGAACTCGAGCACCGGGATTGACCAGCGCGGGTTCTCCCCGAGGGTGATCTCGTGCATCCGGCGCGTGGTGGCGAGGGCGTCGGGCACGCTGCCGCCGACCAGCCGCACGATGGCCGGTGCGGTCGCCATCGCGAAGCCGCCGATGCCGGCGGTCTCGGTGATCGCGGAGTCGCCGATGTCGGGGTTGGCGTCGTCGGGGCCGTAGTCACCCAGGAAGAGCCCGTCGGCGACCTGGGCCGGTCCGGTGAACCACTGGTCGCCGGTGCCCGAGGTCTGGATGCCGAACTCGGTGCCGTTGCGGGCCATCGCCACGACCATCGTGGAGCCGTCGATGCCGCGTGCCGCGTCGAGGGCGAGCTTGCAGGTCGGCATCGCCACGTTGAGGAAGAAGTGGTCGTTGCCACCGATGAAGCGCAGGGCTGCCGCGACGTCGGCGGACGGGAATCCGGAGTCGACCATCGCGGGGGACAGGTCGCGCAGCAGCATCAACGTGCCGGCCCGGTTGCGGTTGTGCGCCTCGTCGCCCATCTGGAGCATCTGGGTGAGGATGCCGGTGGCGTCGACCGGCCCACTGGTGCGCACCGCCTTCTGCAGCACCGGCCCCAGCACCGCCGACATCCAGCGCAGCCGGTCGAGGACCTCGGGGGAGTAGGCGCCGTAGCGCAACACCTTGCCGAGACCCTCGTTGAGCGAGCAGTGCGCGCGCCTGCCAGTGGCGGGGTCCTCGAGCACGAACATCCACATCGACGGCGTGACCACACCCGCCATCGGCCCGACCGTGTCGCGGTGGTGGCACGGCTCGAGGGAGATCCCGTCACCCGACTCGAACAGCGCCACGGCCATCTCCGGATCGTCGACCAGGCCCTCGAGCGCGGCGCCGGCCATCAGGCCACCGCGCAACGGACCGGACGCCGTCTCCCACCCGATCGGCGGACCGGCGTGCAGGAACTCGCCCCGGTGCAGGCCCAGCACCTCCGACGCCGGAGCGACGTCGACCAGCAGGGCCTGCACTCCCAGCATCGCGGCCAGTGCCTGCTCGTTGGCGGGCCTGCGCAGGGGGTCGGCGGCCACCGTGGCGAGGTCGGCCTCGGTGCCGGGCATCGGCGGCCGCCAGTCGACGCGGCTGACGGGCACGGCCTGGGCCTCGATCGCGTCGGCGAACAGCCCGGCACCGGCGCTGACGATGCGGGTGGGTGTGGTCATCGCGCGCCACCGATCAGCTCGAGGGCGCGGCAACAGGCCGCCGCGTTGGACAGGTGGACCTCGGCCCCCGCGGCCGAGAGCGCCTCCGCCTGCCGGGACAGGCCCTGGGGGTCGGAGGTGGTGCCGACCAACGCGACCACGACCGGGCACGCCGCCCGCGCGATGGCCGGCGCGAGAGACGCCGCCGGATCGTCCTCCGCACCGTGGCCGAGCACGACGTCCAGGAGCAGTACGCCGGTCCGCGGGTCGGCGGCGACCTCTGCGAGGTGCTCGAGCCTCAACGTCGGGTCGATCATCGGGTGCGCCCGCCCGGAGGTGAGGGTGTCGTCGCCGAAGTCGATCATCAGGTGGGCGTCGGCGTCGAGGTCGGGGCCGAGGGCCAGCTCGGGCGAGAAGGGAATGTTGCTCCTGATCGGGCCGATCACCTGCGTCGCCACGAGCATGGCCTCGTCGCACAGGGTCCCGCCCACGAACAGCCCGCGCAGCAGCCCACCGCCGTCCGCACGGGCCGTCGCCTCGCCCCACACGGGCCAGTCCGGGACCTCGCGTCCGAGCCTGGCCAGCACGGTCTCCGCCGCGGCAGTCAGGTCGGGTTGACCTGCGCCGAGCAGGGCGAACTCGACCGGGGTGCCCAGCGTGGCGGCGTACTCACGGATGGTGGCGGCCACCTCGGCCGCCGGCGGCTTGGAGACGACCACGATCAGCTCGATCGCCGGGTCGTCGTCGAGACGGCGCAGCGACTCCCTCGTGGAGAGCCCTCCGACGTCGGCGGACAGGTCGCGTCCGCCGACGCCGAGGGCCGATCCAACCCCCAGGTCTGCATGGTCGAGCAGGGCCATCAGCTGTTGGCATCCGGTGCCGGAGGCGGCCACGATGCCGACAGGTCCCGGCACCACCGCGTTGGCGAATCCGAGGCCCAGTCCGCCGACGACGGCGGTTCCGCAGTCGGGGCCCATCACCAGGAGCCCGCGCTCGGTCGCCGTGCGCTTGAGCGCGACCTCCTGATCCAGGGGCACGTTGTCGCTGAAGACCATCACGTCGTGACCGGCGTCGAGTGCGTCCATCGCCTCGACGAACGCACTCGGACCGGGCACCGAGACCAGCGCCAGCACGTCACCGCCGTTCGCGTCGCGGCTCAGGGCCGAACCTGTGGTGCGCGGCGGTGCCAGCTCGACCGTGCCAGCGGCGACGCGGCTCGACGCGGCCAGTGCCGCGTCGACCGCGACGAGGGCGGGTGCCAGAGCCGCCTCATCGTCGAGCCGGAGGGCCACCACCATGTCGTTGGCGGTGACGTCCGGAGGCGGCGCGAAGCCCATGCCGGCCAACACGTCGAGGTTGAGGTCGGTGGCCATCGCGACCTGCGCGGCCTCGACACCGGCCCCAGCGGCGACGGTGCGGCTGACCTGCAGCAGGGTCACGGAGTCGGCGTACGCGCCGCGTCTGAGCTCGACATGGGTGTGGCTCATGCGCAGCGGCTCCGTTGCGTGTCGGGGGAGGTCGCGTCGGTGTTGGCTGCCGGGGGCCCGGCCGATGACAGCGACGCGAGCGCGAGACCCACGCCCAGCAGGAGGGCGCTTCCCGACGTGTGCCCGATGCCGACCAGGTCGTCGACGGCGTTGGCGCGATCCGCCGCCGAAGCGGCCGCGGGTTCGGCGAGCACCCGCAGGAGGCGACCGAACTCGGGGAGCACCTCGCCGTGCCGGGCGCAGTCGAGGAGGGTCGCGGAGAGCGTCGTGGTGCGGTGCCGGGTCTGGGCGAGCGCGCGCGCGAACCCGGGTACGTCGACTCCAGCCGCCCAGTGCGTGGCCAGCCAGCCGCAGAGCACGTCGTCCCCGGACGGGGTGAGCCCGCTGCCGCGTCCGACCAGGTGCGCGACGGCGGCCGGCTCCGCTCGTGCCAGGGCGTCGAGGGCGTGGGTGGGCAGTTCCTGTGCGAGCAGGTCTCGAGCCGCGCCCACGTCGACCGTCACCGGTGCATCGAGGGTGAGCCGCGGTGCCGACACGTCGACCAAGCGGCCGACCCTGACCTCGGTGTCGTCGAGGAACAGCGCACCGTCGGCGACCCGCGCGGTGCGCGCCGTGGCGAGCTCCCCGATGCCGGGGGTGGCCAACCGCAGCGCGCAGGGGACGGCGGCCGCGGACGTGCCGACCACGCCGACGCACCAGCCCTCGACCTCGAGGTAGAGCGCCAGCGGACCGCGATGGAGGAACCCCACCGGGCCCCTCGCCGCGGCCAACCGCTCCCGGACCCGGGTCGGTGCCGCTGCGGGTGTGCCTGTGGAGGGCGCTGTCGCGATCACCCTCCCGACGCTAGTGGGACGCAGTACGGTTTGCCGATGTGAGGTTGTGCCAACGGAACGCCGGAACGAGGTGCAAGAGTTGATAGTGCCGGACCAGACCAGCAGCCAGACCAGCAGCCAGGACGCGATCAAGGCCCTGGCCAGGGTCGACGCGCTGCACACGGCCCTGACCCAGATCGTCCTCGAGGGTGGCAACCTGAGCCAGATCGCCGCCGAGGTGGCGCGCGTCCTCGACGTCGGCGTACTCCTCACCTCCACGGACGGGCGCGAACGAGCGGCGGAGCTGTCCGACGCACTGCGTGGCCTGATGGACGACGCCGAGCTGTTCGACCCGACCGGACGCTTCCGGGTCGAGCGGGCCGGGGCCGACGGCGTGGGGGTCGGCCGGGGACAGGTCCGGATGCTGCGCATCGTCGCCGGTGGCGCGGACCTGGCCCGGCTGGTCTGCTTCCGCGAGGGCTCGGAGATCTCCTCCGGAGACGTCCACGCAATGGAGCGAGCCGCGGCCGTCGCCGCACTGCTGATCACCCGCGAGGAGGCGGTCGGCGCGGTCGAGAACAAGTACCAGGGCGACTTCCTGCGCGACGTGCTCCTGCGACGGGCCGGGGCCGAGGAGTACGTCGTCGAGCACGTCGAGGCGTTCGGCTGGAACCTGTCGCGGCCGATGGTGGTGGTCGCCGCCGAGATCGATCCCGCGCCCGCCGACGAGCCGGCCACCTCGAACCGGATCCGTCGGCGGTGGCAGGAGCGCTTCTCCGCTGCCTGGCGCCAGGTCAGCCACGCCTTCGACCCGGGTGTGCCGAGCGTCGACTTCTCCTCGGAGGTGGTGACCCTGGTGCCGGTGCCGGAGGACGCCGTCGACGGTGGCGCCTCGGTGGTGCGGCAGCTGGTCTCCGACGTGGCCGGCGACAAGGGCGGAGGGCGACGTCCCTTCTCCGTGGGCGTGAGCCGGGTGGCCGCCGACATCGAGGGCCTCCCCGAGGCCTACGCGCAGGCCCGTCGAGCGGTGGAGGTCGGACGACGGGTGCACGGCGGTGGCTCGACGACGTACTTCGACCAGCTCGGCGTGCACCGCCTGATCGCGCTGGTGCCCGACCACGACGAGCTGCACTCCTTCGCCCGCGACGTCCTCGGCGAGCTCGCCGGCACGTCCGCGGAGGTGACCGACCTGCGCGAGACCCTGCAGGTGCTGCTCGACACGAACTTCAACGTGGCCGAGGCCGCGCGGCTCCAGTTCTTCCACTACAACACGATGCGCTACCGGGTCGGGAAGCTCGAGCGGCTGCTCGGGCCGGTGGGCTCCGACCCGCACCTGCGCCTCGACGTCGCGGTCGCCCTGCGGGTCCTCGAGATCGCCGACTGACGGGTCCGTACGGCGCGCCGCACCGACGCGCCGTACCAAAGGGCTCGCGAACAAGATCTGCCACTGGAAGGATGTGCCGTTCAGCACAAGTCGCCGGTGTTCGGCAGGATCGGGCCCACTAGGTTCGGCAACCTGCGGAGGAAATCCGGGCTGCGGCCCGCGTCGAGGAGGCAGCATGTCGATGTTCAGGTGGGACGTGGTCGATCCGGCGCCGGGTCAGGCGGTGGCACCACACCAGCGGCTCGGCTGGGGCAAGACGGCCGGCCTCGGCGCACAACACGTGGTCGCCATGTTCGGCGCGACCTTCGTGTTCCCGATCGTCATGGGCCTCAACGCCAACCTGGCGATCATGATGAGCGGCATCGCCACGATCTGCTTCCTGCTGATCGTGAAGAACAAGGTGCCCAGCTACCTCGGCACCTCGGCGTCCTTCGTCGGCGGGGCGGGCGCGGTCTACGCACAGGGCGGCGGGCCCGAAGACGTCACCGGCGCGATCCTGGTCGCCGGCGTCGTCCTCGCCCTGGTCGGCCTGGTGATCCACTTCTTCGGGGCGCGGGTCGTCAACGCCGTGCTGCCCCCGGTCGTGACCGGTGCCGTGGTCATGCTGATCGGCTTCAACCTGGCCCCGGTGGCCACCCAGACCTACATGCCGGCCGACCCGTGGGTCGCGATCATCACCATGACCGCGGTGATCCTGATGGCCGTGGGCCTGCGCGGGTTCTTCGGGCGGATCGCGATCTTCCTCGGCCTGATCTTCGGCTATGTCCTCTCGGTCGTGGTCGACAAGATCTTCGGCAAGACCTCGCTGCCCGTGCCGGGCAACCCGGAGCCGGGCGCCCACTGGCGGGTCGACTGGAGTGCGGTGAAGGAGGCCGACTGGTTCGGCTTCCCCCAGCACACCGCCGAGGGCCTGGTCGGCAACCAGACCGAGCTGAACAACCTCGGCGCGGTCGGCTGGCACCTCCCGGACTTCTCGTTGACCTTCGCGCTCCTCGTGCTGCCGGCGGTGATCGCACTGGTCGCCGAGAACGTCGGACACGTCAAGGCCGTGGCCGAGATGACCGAGACCGACCTCGACCCGGTGATGGGCCGGGCAGTCGCGGCCGACGGCGTCGGCACCGTCATCGCGTCCGCGGTCGGCGGCTCACCCACCACGACGTACGCCGAGAACATTGGCGTCATGGCGGCGACGAGGGTCTACTCCACGGCCGCCTACTACGTGGCCGCGGTGGTGGCGATCCTGCTCGGCCTGGTGCCGAAGTTCGGCGAGATCGTGAACCACACGCCACCGGCCGTGCTCGGCGGGATCACCCTGGTGCTCTACGGGATGATCGGCCTGCTGGGCGCCAAGATCTGGAAGGAGAACGACGTCAACTTCGCCGATCCGGTGAACCTCGTGCCCCTTGCGGCCGGCATCATCCTGGCCATCGGCGATGCCAGCCTGAAGATCACCGACGACTTCTCCCTCAACGGCATCGCGCTGGGCACGCTGGTCACCGTGATCGGCTACCACCTGGCCCGCCTCGTGGCGCCCCGCGTCAACGACGACGGCACGATCATCGCGGTCGGCGGCACCGGCACCCATGCGAGTCCCGAGGGCGACGAGACGGACTCTGGCGCAGCCCCGGGAAGGCACCGGGACTAGGTGGCCACCGCCGGAGGTCCGTCGTGTGCCCGACACCCCGGGCACGCGCTGGCCCGCGTTCTCGAAGACTCGACGGGCCTCCGGCCCGCCATCGCTTCTCCGCCTGGCCCAGCACGCACCCGGAGCGCCGGTCACCCCCGACGCACCTCAGGCGGTGGCCACCGGTGAAGCCCGCGCCGTTCGCGTACGCCCGGCCCACCGACCTGGCGGCTGCCGTCGAGGCCCTCGCCGGGAGCACGAACGCGAAGGTGCTGGCCGGCGGACAGAGCCTGGTGCCGCTGCTCTCCATGCGGCTCGCGGCACCGGCCCTGCTGGTGGACATCAACCGGCTGCCCGGCCTCGACCACGTCACCAGTGACGCATCGGGGGTGCGGGTCGGGGCGTTGGCCCGGCATGCGGCGGTGCTCGCCGACCAAGAGGTCCGACGGGTCCAGCCCCTGCTGGCGATGGCCCTGGCCAACGTCGCCCACGCCACGATCCGCAACCGGGGCACGACGGTGGGTTCCCTGGTGCATGCCGATGCGGCCGCCGAGATGCCGGTGGTCCTTGCGCTGCTGGGTGGCTCCGTCGACGTGGTGGGGCCGGGCGGTCGGCGTACGGTCGCTGGCGACGCGTTGTTCCTCGGCCCGCTCGAGTCGTCACTGGCCCACGACGAGATCGCCGTGGAGGCGTTCTTCCCGGCCCTCGCCGAGGGCTCCGGCGTGGCCTTCCGTGAAGTGGCCCGAAGGCACGGCGACTACGCCCTGTGTGGCGTGGCCGTCCTCGTGCGACTCGAAGGCCGCCAGATCGTCGAGGCGCGGGCCGGCTACCTCTCGGTCAGCGACCTGCCCACGGTCGTCGACCTGGCGCCGGCGCTGGCCGGCGGCGAAGCCCCTTCGGACGAAGCGCTCACCGCCGCCGGTGAGCTGGCACTGGCCGCGCTCGACCCGCAGGGCGACATCCACGCCACCGCCGCCTACCGCTCACAACTGGTGCGGGTGCTGACCGGCCGCACGCTGCGGGCGGCGTACGACGATGCACGCCGGCGTACGGAGCAGCCATGAGCGAGGAGCTCCACGACGTACGCCTCGTGGTCAACGGGGTGCCGCACGACGTCGAGGTGCCCGCGCGCCGGCTGCTCAGCGATGCCCTGCGCCACGACCTCGGGCTGACCGGCACCCACGTCGGCTGCGAGCACGGCGTGTGCGGCTCCTGCACGGTGCTGCTCGACGGCACCCCGGTGCGCTCCTGCCTGCTGCTCGCGGTGACCGTCTCCGGTTCCGAGGTGACCACCGTCGAGGGACTCACCAACGCCGACGGGTCACTCGGCCCGGTGCAGCAGGCGTTCAAGGACTGCCACGGGCTGCAGTGCGGCTTCTGCACCCCCGGCTTCCTGACCACCATCACCGCCGGGCTCCGCGACAACCCGTGCCCCACGCACGACGAGGCGAAGGAGATGATCGCCGGCAACCTGTGCCGGTGCACCGGCTACCAGAACATCGTCTCCGCGGTCGAGCGCGCCGCCGAGCTGATCGCCGGGGAGGGGGAGTCGCCGTGACGACACGCATGTTCGGCGAACGGGTCGCCCGCGTGGAGGACGACCGGTTCCTCCGCGGTGCCGGGCGGTACGTCGACGACCTCGGTGCCGACGCGTTGCACGCGGCGGTGCTGCGCAGCCCGCACGCCCACGCCCGCATCGTCGACATCGACGTGTCCGCGGTGCTCGACGTCGACGGAGTGCACGCCGTCTTCACCTACGACGACCTGCAGGGCCCGATGGCCGAACCGCTGCCGTTGCTCATCCCGCACCCGGCGCTCACCCACGGACGCACGCAGTACGCCCTGGCCAAGGACGAGGTGAACCACGTCGGAGAGGCGATCGCGTTCGTCGTGGCCGATGACCGCTACGTCGCCGAGGACGCCGTCGACAAGATCGTGGTGACCTACGAGTTCCTGCCGCCCGTGGTGGGCCTGGCCGCCGCACGCGCGGCCGAGCGGCTCGTGCACGACGACGTGCCCGGCAACGTCGCCGCGCGCCTGGAGCAGCACGTCGGTGACGCCCCGGCCGCCATCGCCGCGGCACCGCACCGGCTCAGCCTCGACCTCGACATCGAGCGCAGCGCGTCGACCCCGATGGAGGGGCGCGGCACCCTGGCCCGCTGGGACACGGACTCGGGCCGGATGCAGGTCTGGACCTCCACCCAGACGTCGACCGGCGTCCGCGCAGCCGTCGCCGCCAAGCTCGGTCTCGACCTCGGCCACGTCGACGTGATCACTCCCGACGTGGGCGGCGGCTTCGGCGTGAAGATCGTGCACCCGTGGCCGGAGGAGCTCCTGGTGCCGCTGGCCTCCAAGGCGCTCGGACAGCCGGTGAAGTTCATCGAGGACCGCCGCGAGCACTTCATCTCCTCGGCCCACGAACGCGCCCAGGTGCAGCACGTCGAGGTCGGCTTCGACGACGACGGCAGGCTGCTCGGCCTCGACGTCGCGTTCTGGCACGACAACGGCGCCTACACGCCGTACGGCCTGATCGTCCCGATCATCACCTCGACCCAGCTGCTCGGGCCCTACAAGCCGCACAACTACCGGGTCACCTTCGAGAGCCTCTACACGAACACCGTGATCGTGACGCCGTACCGCGGGGCCGGTCGTCCGCAGGGCGTCTACGCGATGGAGCGCACCATGGACGCGATCGCGGCGTACCTCGGCAAGGACCGCGCCGACGTGCGCGCGGTCAACTTCATCCAGCCCGACGAGTTCCCCTTCGACCACCACCTGACCTTCCAGGACGGTCGGCCGCTGGTCTACGACTCGGGCGACTACCCGCAGCTGCTCGACAAGCTCAAGGCCCTCATCGGCTGGGACGACTTCGAGACCGTCCGCGCCGAGGCCGCCGCGCAGGGACGACGACTCGGCCTCGGCCTGGCCTGCTACGTCGAGGGCACCGGGGTGGGGCCCTACGAGGGCGCGCACATCCACGTCGAGACCAGCGGCAAGGTCAAGGTCGCCACCGGCCTGACCACCCAGGGCCAGGGGCACCAGACCGCGTTCGCGCAGATCGTCGCCGACGAGCTCGGCGTCCCCTTCGAGAGCGTCGAGGTGGTCACCGGCGACACCCGGCGGATGCCGTACGCCGTGGGCACGTTCGCCTCGCGGGCGGCCGTGATGAGCGGGTCGGCGATCCACCTGGCCGCCCGGAAGGTGAAGGAGAAGGCGCTCCGGATCGCGGCCGACGCGCTCGAGGCCTCGGTCGACGACCTCGAGATCGTCGACGGGTCGGTGCGGGTGAAGGGCGCCCCCGACAGCTCGATCGCACTCGGCACGGTCGCCGTCCTGTCCAACCCGTTGCGCTACGCCTTCGACGAGGCGTCGGGCGCCGCCACGCAGTTCAGCGTCGGCGACCCGGGCAAGCCGCCGGTCGCCGAGGGGGAGGAGCCCGGACTCGAGGGCAAGGACTTCTACTCGCCGGAGCGCTCGACCTTCGCCGCCGGCATGCATGCGGTGATCGTGGAGATCGACCCCGACACCGCCGAGATCGAGATCCTCCGGTACGCCGTGGTGCACGACTGCGGCAACCTGATCAACCCGATGATCGTGCAGGGGCAGATCCACGGCGGGGTGGCGCAGGGTGTCGGCGGCGCGCTCTACGAGCGGATGGAGTACGACGAGAACGGGCAGCTGCTCAACGCATCGTTCATGGACTTCCTGATGCCCTACGTGACCGAGGTGCCGGACGGCATCGAGATCGACCACCTCGAGACGCCGAGCCCGCTGAACCCGTTGGGCCTCAAGGGCGCGGGTGAGGCGGGCGTGATCCCGTCGGCGGCGGTCTTCGCCTCGGCCATCGAGGACGCCGAGCGACTCGACCCGGGGAACCTGGCCGTCACGGCGATGCCGATCTCGCCGTCGCAGCTCTTCGACCTGCGCGAGCACCACCGAAGGGGACACCCGGTGGTTGAGGAGGCGCGCCAGCGCCGTCTCGAAACCTCCGCCCAGCACCGAAAGGACCCGTCATGAGGATCGCCGGCGAAGCCACCTTGGTCGCACCGATCGAGAAGGTCTGGAACGCGGTCCTGGACCCACACGTGCTGGTCGTCGCGATCCCTGGTTGCGAGCGGCTCGAGGAGACCGGTGAGCACGCCTACGACATGACCGTGACCGCCGGAGTCGCGGCGATCCGCGGCACCTACACGGGCACCTGCACGCTGAGCGACCTGGTCGAGCACCAGTCGCTGGTCCTGGTCGTGCAGGGCGCCGGCGCACCGGGCACGATCGGTGCCACGGTCGACGTCCGCTTCGAGTGCAACGACGACGGCACCACCACGTTGCTCTACGACGCGGACGCCGTGGTCGGGGGCATGGTCGGTGGTGTGGGCCAGCGGATGCTGACCTCGGTGAGCAGGCGGATGGCCACCGAGTTCTTCACCAACATCGAGCGGACGATCGCCCAGGGAGTGCCGGGGGTGCCGCCGCCACTCGCCGGCTCGACACCCGCTACCGAACAGTCAGCAGGAAATCTGGCCGCGGAACCTGCTGACCGTTCGGTAGCGCCGAAGAACGTGTTCACCGCTCCGACGCGAGGGTCCGGCGACCTGTCCGACTTCGTGAAGGGCGTCGCGGTCGGTGCCGGGCTGGTCGCCCTCGGGGTGGTCCTCGGCTCGAGGTTCGGACGCCGACGATGACCTCGCTGACCGTCGACTCGACGGCCCGCGAGCAGGCCGCCGCCGTACGCTCTCGTGACATCTCGGCGCGCGAGCTGCTCGAGCTCCACCTCGACCGCATCCGCGCCCGCAACCCGCAGCTCAACGCGATCGTGTCGCTCGACGAGGAGCGGGCTCGGGCCGGTGCCGCGGCCGCCGACGAGGCGCTCGCCGCCGGTGCCGCACCCGGTCCGTTGCACGGGTTGCCGTTCGCGGTGAAGGACACCCACCGAGTCGCTGGATGGCGTACGACGTACGGGTCGCCGCTCTTCGCCGACCACGTGCCCGACGGTGACGACCTGATCGTCGAACGCATCCGCGGAGCAGGTGCGGTGCTGATCGGCAAGACCAACGTGCCGGAGTTCGCGGCCGGATCGCACACGTTCAACACGGTCTTCGGCACCACCCTCAACCCGCACGACCCGACGAGGTCTGCGGGCGGCTCGAGCGGTGGTGCCGCCTGCGCGCTGGCCTCCGGCATGGTGCCGCTGGCCGAGGGGTCCGACATGGGCGGGTCCCTGCGCAACCCCGCGTCGTTCTGCGGTGTCGTCGGCCTCCGCCCCTCCCTCGGGCGGGTGCCGGAGTGGCCGAGCGCGAACCAGTGGGAGTCGACGTCCGTCGGTGGACCGTTGGCGCGCAACGTCGGCGACCTCGCGCTCCTGCTGTCCGTGCTTGCCGGCCCCGACCCGCGGGCGCCGCTGGCCCTGCGCGATCCGGGCTCCGCCTTCGCGCCGCCGCTCTCGGCCTCGTTGGCCGGCCTCCGCGTCGCGTTGTCCGTCGACCTCGGCGGCGCCTTCGAGGTGGACGCCGAGGTGGCCGCGATCGTCGAGTCCGCGGCAGCCACGTTCGCGGGAGCGGGGGCGCGCGTCGACTCGACGTACCCCACCCTGGTCGAGGCCGACGACACGTTCCGCACCCTGCGGGCCTGGCACTTCCAGGCGAAGTTCGGACCGCTGCTCGCCGAGCACCCCGACGCGTTCAAGCAGTCGCTGGCCGACAACATCCGGGCGGGGGAGTCGCTGACCGGTGGCGACGTGGCCCGTGCCTACGCACAGCGCACCACACTGGCCGAGCGCATGCGGCTCTTCTTCGAGGACCACGACGTGCTGGTGCTCCCGGTGTCCCAGGTGCCGCCGTTCCCGGCCGACCAGGAGTTCCCGACGCAGATCAACGGCAGGCCCATGGAGGGCTACCTCGACTGGATGCGCTCGGCGTACTTCATCACCGTCACCGGTTGTCCGGCGATCTCCGTCCCGGCCGGCCTCACCGCCGACGGCCTGCCGGTCGGCATCCAGGTCGTGGCTCCCCACGGAGCCGACCGCCGCCTCCTCGAGGTCGCCGCCGCGTTCGAGTCCGCCCGGGCGCACAGCTGAGCTCGCCTCGCGGCAGAGACCGACCGCGGCTCCGAGCGGATCCGGTTGGGAACTGCGGCAGTTCGCCCCTCGTGCTCGTCCGCCGAGCGGGCCGGCGCCCGCCGTACGAGCGAACTGCCGCAGTTCCCGACAGGTCTGCTGTCGTACGTCGCTCGCAGGCAGCAGCGCCGATGCCGCCGTACGACGGGCTGGCACGAAGTGCCAACGAACCCGGCCCCCGTTGGCGGATTGTGCCGTCGCCCCGGTGGCCGCACACCGGTTGAATCAAGGTCATGGCCGATCAGAGCGCGCGTCGGATCCGGGTCGGCATCGACACCGGCGGCACCTTCACCGACGTGGTGGCGCTCGACGAGGAGACCGGTGAGCTGGTCACCACCAAGACGCCCTCCACGCCGGGCAACCCGGCCGACGGCTTCATGGCCGGCATCGAGAAGGTGCTCGGACTGCTGGGCCTGCCGCAGGGGCGCGGGGACGCGCTGACCTCGGTCAGCCACGGCACGACGGTGGCCACCAACCAGCTCCTCGAGGGCAAGGTCGAGGCGCTCGGCTTCATCACCACCGAGGGCTACGAGGCGCTGCTCGAGATCGCCCGGCAGTCGGTGCCCGACGGCTACGGCAACTCCTACTTCTGGGTGAAGCCCGACCGCATCGTGCCCCGGCACCTCGTCAAGGGGGTCGGCGGTCGGCTCGACCACACGGGCACCGAGGTGAGGCCGTTCGACGCGGACGGCGCCCGCCGTGTCGCGCGATGGTTCCGGGACCGGGACATCAACACCCTGGCCGTCTGCTTCCTGCACTCCTACGCCGACTCCGCCCACGAGGAGGCCATGCTCGCGGTGCTCCGCGAGGAGCACCCGGACGCAGTCGTCTCCCTCAGCAGCGAGGTGCTGCGCGAGTACCGCGAGTACGAACGCGCGATGACCACGCTCGTCGACGCCGCAGTAAAACCGCGGTTGGGCAGCTACGTCACCAACATCAAGGACCGGCTCGACGCCTACGCGTCGGCTGACGGCGCCCGGCACGTGCCGTTCTACGTGATGAAGTCCAACGGTGGCGTCCTGAGCGCGGACGAGGTCGTCCACCAACCGATCACCACCGTCCTGTCCGGCCCGGCCGCCGGTGCCCTGGGCGCGGCGCTGATCGCGAAGGTCGCCGGCTTCGACCGGGTGCTGACCAGCGACGGCGGGGGTACGTCGACCGACGTCAGCGTGGTGATCGACGGCGAGCCGACCCTGACCACGGAAGGCAGCGTCGGCGCCTTCCCCTCGAAGATCCCGATGATCGACGTGGTCACGGTGGGGGCCGGAGGCGGCTCGATCGCATGGCTCTCCCCGGAGGGCGCGCTCAAGGTCGGGCCCCAGTCGGCAGGCGCCGACCCCGGCCCGCTGTGCTACGCCAAGGGCGGCGACGCGGTCACGATCACCGACGCCCACGTCTTCCTGGGCCGGGTGCCTCCGCACCTGCTGGGCGGCGAGATCCCGCTCGACGTCGCAGCGGCTGACGCAGGCATCCGCAAGCTCGCCGGCGACCTCGACCTCACCCCGGAGGCCTGTGCCGCCGGCGTACTCGAGATCTCGGCATGGAACCAGGCCAACGCGCTTCGGGCGGTGACCGTCAAGCGAGGCCTCGACGTACGCGACTTCACGCTGACCACGTTCGGCGGGTCCGGATCCCTGCTGCTGTGCCGCTTGGCCGACATCCTTGGGCTCCGGTCGGTGCTGGTGCCGCCGAACCCCGGCAACGTGTCGGCGTTCGGCCTGCTCACCGTCGACGTCAAGAACGACTACGTCCAAACCCATGTCCGGATGCACGACGACCTCGATCCCGCGGACCTGCAGACGGTCTACGACGAACTCTGCGATCGGGCCCGCACGGCGCTGACCAAGGAGGGCTTCGGTCCGGAACAGCACCGGTTCTTCAGGACCGCCGACCTGCGCTACTTCGGACAGGCCTTCGAGGTCAGGGTGCCGTTGCCCGAGGGCGAGGTCGACGCCGCACTCCTCGACGAGGTCGCGACCCGCTTCCACGACGAGCACCGGGTGCTCTACGGCTATGACTTCGCCGGCGACCCGCGGCAACGGGTCGAGTGGGTCAACCTTCGGGTCTCCGGGGTGGGCCCGATCCAGCGCCCGGAGATCCGTGAGCACCCACTCGCCCTGCCGCTGGATGAGGAGGGCCGGGGCACGCCGTTGGTTGAGGAGGGCCGCCAAGGCCCGTCTCGAAACCACCGGCAACCTGGTTTTGAGACGCTTGCAGAGCAACCGCCTCAACCAGCGGAGGCTCGTCCGGCGAGCAGGCGGGCGGTCTGCTTCGAGGTGTCCGACGGGTACGTCGACACGCCGGTCTTCTGGCGACCGGACCTCGCGCCGGGACAGACCCTGACCGGGCCGGCGATCATCGAGGAGTTCGGCTCGACGGTGCCGCTGCACCCCGGGTTCCGGGCCACCGTCGACCGGTTCCTCAACATCATCGTGACGAGGGAGGACTGATGGCCTCGACCGGGTCTGGGGGGAGCCGGCGGGCGCCGACGGACTTCCCGTTCGGCACCCTGACCGACGACGCCGGGGCCAGCGCGGAGCAGGTGGTGGTGGAGATCGTTCAGGGCAGCCTGGCCGCCGTCGAGATGGAGGTCGAGACCGCGATCGGCCGCACCAGTCGCAGCCCGATTATCCGCGACGCCCACGACTTCCGCGCCGGCATCCACGACCGGTTGCTCCGCAAGCTGACCGGCCGCTCCTACTCCGCACTGGTGCACCCGGTCGCGCGCGACTTCCCGATCACGGAGATGCGCCAGGGCGACGTGTTCTTCCACAACGACGTCTATCGGTCCGAAGGGGGCATTGGCCACCTGCCCGACCTCTGCGTCACGGTGCCGGTCTTCCACGACGGGCAGGTCGTCGCGTTCGTCCAGGCCTTCGGGCACCACGACGACATCGGCGGCTGCGTGCCCGGCTCCATGCCCAGTGGCGCCACCTCGGTCTACGAAGAGGGCCTGATGGTGCCGCCCATCAAGCTCTGGGACGCCGGCGTACCCAACAGGTCGGCGCTGGCGATCATGACCCGCAACTCACGCATGCCCGACAGCCTCGCCGCCGACCTCGACGCCGAGTGCTCGGCCTGCCTGATGGGCGCACGCAGACTGGGCGAGCTGTTCGCGAGGTACGGCAAGGAGACCGTCGAGTCCTGCTTCGACGCGATCATCGACCGGACCACGCAGACCTACCGGCGCGAGATCCTCTCGCAGATCCCGGTCGGCCAGTGGGTCTGGGAGGACTACGCCGAGCACGACGGCGTCGACGAGCCGCGGCTCTTCGCCCAGCGGATCACGATGACTCGCACCGGCGCTGACGATCCGGACGGCGAGCGCCTGGTGCTCGACTTCGACGGCACCTCGCCGCAGGCCAAGGGACCGATCAACCACTGCGGCGACTACAGCGACGGCAACTTCCTCAAGAAGTGGCTGGCCCCGATCCTGCGCAACCTCGCCGAGTCGCCCGAACGGATGGCCGAGCTCGACGTCAACGAGGGCGTCGTACCCCTGATCGAGATGCGCTTCCCGCCACCGGGCACGTTGCTGACCCCGGTCTTCCCGGCCCCGACCAACGCCCGCACCTTCGTGATCCTCAGGCTGCTGGGCGTGCTGGCCGGCGTACTCGCCAAGGCGGTCGACGGCCGGATGCCCGCCGACCAGGAGACGATCCGCTACACCGGGGTGTACGGCGAGGACCGGCAGGGCGCGCCGTACCTCATGCGCGAGGTTCTCGGCGGCGGGTCCGGGGGCCGCTACTACGCCGACGGAGAGGACACCATCCACGTCGTGCCCGACTCGCGGAACCTGCCCTCGGAGTTCACCGAGAGCCGTTTTCCCTTCCTGGTCGAGCGATTGGGCCTCGCCAAGGACTCCGGAGGGGCCGGCCAGTTCCGCGGTGGACTCGGCTACGAGAAGCACATCCGCATGCTCAAGGACGCCCACTTCATGTCGATCGCCGACCGCTCGATCCTCGCCTGTTGGGGAGTCAAGGGCGGTCTGGCCGGCAGGCCGTTCGAGGTGGTCGTCGACCCGGGCGGGCCCGCCGAGCGGGTGGTCGACGCCCTGGCCGACGCCGAGCCGGTCAAGGCCGGCGAGGTGATCTGCATCCGCACGACGGGAGGCGGTGGCTGGGGCAACCCGCTCGACCGGGACCCCGAGCTGGTCGTGCGCGACGTGGTCTGGGAGAAGGTCTCGCCAGAAGCCGCGCTGGCCGACTACGGGGTGGTGCTCACCGGCAGTGTCGACGACGACACCCTCGCCCACGACCCGGCCGCCACCGCCACCGAGCGCGCCGCACGCCCGGCCCCGAGCGACGCGTTCTTCGACCGCGGGCCTGGCTACGCACGGCTTTCCGGTGGCGCCGACTCCGCCGACGTCGACTTCGTCGGGTCACAGCCATGAGGGTCCTGCTCGCATTGGGCGGCAACGCGATGACCGCCGCCGACGGCAGCGCCCGCCCGGGTGACCAGATCGCCGCCGCCCGGGTGGCGATGACAGCCGTGGCCGATCTCGTCACCCGGGCGGCGGACCCGGTGGACGTGGTGATCACCCACGGCAACGGGCCACAGGTCGGCAACCTCCTCGTCAAGAACGAGCTGGCCGCGGCCGTCGTACCCCCGGTGCCGCTGGACTGGTGCGGCGCCCAGACCCAGGCCACGCTCGGCTTCGTGCTGATGGACGCGCTCGACGACGAGCTCGCCCGCCGGGGCGCAGACCGGCGCAGCGCCACGGTCGTGACCCGCACCCGCGTCGACGTCGACGATCCCGGGCTGACGCATCCCAGCAAGCCGATCGGTCGTTTCCTCGACCGTGACGCGGCGGCGTTGCTGGTCGAGCACGGGGAGACTTGGGAGGACCGCGGCGAGAAGGGCTGGCGCCGCATCGTCGCCTCGCCCGAGCCGCGCGAGATCCTCGACGCCGCCGCCGTACGCGCCCTGGTAGATGCGGGATTCATCGTGATCGCCAACGGTGGTGGGGGTGTACCGGTGATCCGCTCGGAAGCCGGCCTGGTCGGTGTCGAGGCGGTCATCGACAAGGACCTCGGCGCGGCGCTGTTGGCCGCGACTGTCGAGGCCGACGTGCTGGTCATCGCCACTGACGTCACCCACGCCGTGCTCCGGTTCGGGACGCCGCAGGCCGAGCCCATCGGCCGGGTCACGGTCTCCGACCTGCGCGCGATGGCCGGCGAGGGCCACTTCGCGAGCGGGTCGATGGGCCCCAAGGTCGACGCGGCCTGCCGGTTCGTCGAGAACGGCGGCCACTACTCCGTGATCAGCGATCTCGCGCACATCCTCGACGCCGTCGCCGGAACGGCCGGCACGGTCGTCGTACCCGACGAATCCCAGAGCTGACCGAAAGCCCTCACCCTGAAAGGACGGCCATGCCCGCCATCGAAGTACGCAAGGTCCCGATCCACTCCGTCGCCGACGCCAGCGAGCTGGCCAGGCTGATCGACGACGGCGTCATGCACGCCGACCGGGTGATCGCGATCATCGGCAAGACCGAGGGCAACGGGGGAGTCAACGACTACACCCGCATCATCTCCGACCGGGCCTTCCGCGAGGTGCTCGTCGAGAAGGGTGCCCCCGCCGACCAGGTCAAGCAGATCCCGATCGTGTGGTCCGGCGGCACCGACGGCGTGATCAGTCCCCACGCCACGGTCTTCGCGACGGTGCCCGACGAGGACGCCGTACAGACCGACGAGCCACGCCTCACCGTCGGGTTCGCGATGAGCGAGCCGTTGCTGCCCGAGGAGATCGGGCGTACGCCGATGGTCAGCAAGGTCGCCGCGGCCGTGAAGGTCGCGATGGAGAAGGCCGGCATCACCGATCCGTCCGACGTCCACTACGTGCAGACCAAGACGCCCCTGCTCACCATCCACACGATCCGCGACGCGAAGTCGCGCGGCAAGACGGTCTGGACCGAGCACACCCACGAGTCGATGGACCTCTCCAACGGCTGTACGGCGCTGGGCGTCGCCCTCGCGTTGGGCGAGATCGAGATGCCCACCGACGCCGACGTGATGCACAACCGCGAGCTGTTCTCGGCGGTCGCCTCGTGCTCGTCGGGGGTGGAGCTCGACGTGGCGCAGGTGGTCGTGGTCGGCAACGCGCCCGGGGTCGGTGGCCGCTACCGCATCGGCCACTCGGTGATGAAGGACGCCCTCGACCAGGACGGTCTCTGGGAGGCGATCAAGGACGCCGGCCTCGAGCTGCCGGAGCGCCCGCACCACACAGACCTCGACGGACGCCTGGTCAACCTGTTCCTCAAGTGCGAGGCCTCGCAGGACGGCATGGTCCGCGGGCGGCGCAACGCGATGCTCGACGACTCCGACGTGCACTGGCACCGCCAGATCAAGGCCGCCGTCGGTGGCGTGACGGCCGCCGTGACCGGTGACCCGGCGGTGTTCGTGTCGGTGTCGGCCGCACATCAGGGCCCGGAGGGCGGCGGCCCGGTCGCCGCGATCGTCGACCTCGGATAGGGGTCGGGCAGGTCAGCGCGCGATCCGAAGGGACAGCAGCCGGCTGCTCAGCGACTTGCCGTGCGTGTCGATCGCCAGGGACGTCGTGACGCCACCGGCGAGGGCCTGGCGGCAGACGAACTGGAGGCCGTGCACGTTCGGCAGCTCGAAGCGCTGCACCCGCCCGCCGAACTC
This sequence comes from Nocardioides sp. Soil796, assembly GCF_001429525.1. Classification (NCBI taxonomy): domain Bacteria; kingdom Bacillati; phylum Actinomycetota; class Actinomycetes; order Propionibacteriales; family Nocardioidaceae; genus Nocardioides; species Nocardioides sp. Soil796. The sequence goes on along the minus strand of NZ_LMSQ01000022.1, from coordinate 236,824 downwards.
CCCGGCGAAGTGGGCTTCGACCCGCTCGGCGGTGACCTCCCGGACCAGCCACTCGTAGTCGGCGTCGTCGAGGGGGAAGAGCGACAGGATCGACGTGTCGCCCTTGTCGCCGGCCCGGGCGTGGGCGACGTCGTGCAGGAGTACGTCGTTCATCAGGCCTCCAGGATCGTGGTGGTGGGCGTGACCCGGTCGCGGTCGACCATCGTCGAGACGATGCCGATGACCTCGGAGGCACTGGTGCGTACGCCGCCGCCACCGGCCGGCCCGTTGGTGTAGAGCGACTCCACCTCGTGGCAGATGTGTTGGGCCTGGTCCAGCGAGCTGGCCATGCCGGCGACCCGCAACCGGGCATGCTCGATCTCGCCGTGGTGCCCGTCGCCCTCGCTGAGGCTGCCGGTCAGCTCGACCCTGATCGGGGTGCCGGAGGCCGCGAGCCGTTCCCGCACGACCGACGCGGCCAGGCGCGCGCGGTCGACGCATCCCGGGCCGGCGTAGGAGATGCCTGCCTCGGCGCGGTGACCGGCGCGGTAGCCGACGCTGGTCTTGAGCTGCTCCGGTCGGGTGGCGCCACGGGCTCCGTGCACCCGCACCCGATCGGCGCCGGTCTCCTCGATGCGGACGTCGTACAGGCCCAGGGAGACGTCGGGCGTCAGGTAGGCGCCGGGATCGCTGATCTCGTAGAGCAGCTGCTCGCGCACGGTGCGCCGGTCGAGCACGCCGCCGGTGCCCGCCAGCTTGCCGAGCTCGACGCTGCCGTCGGCGGCGACGTCGGCGAACGGGTAGCCGAGGTCGGCCAGCCCGGGCACGTCCTTGCGACCGGGGTCGGCGAAGTAGCCGCCGGTCACCTGGGTGCCGCACTCGAGCAGGTGACCCACCAGCGTGCCTGCGGCGATGACGTCCGTGTCGTCGAGGTCCCAGCCGTGCCGGTCGGCCAGCGCGGCGACGAACAGCGACGGGTCCGCGACCCGTCCGGTGATCACGACGTCGGCACCGGCCCGCAACCCCGGCATCAGGGTCTCGGCGCCGATGTAGGCGTTGGCGGAGACGATCTCGCCGCGCTCGTGGAGGGGGCGGCCGTCCTCGAGGCACGGCTGGTCGAGGTCGAGCTGGGCCAGGACGTCGTCCCCGGTCACGACGGCCACGGTGCACGCGAGCCCGAGGCCGCGGGCCACCTCGAGGACGACCTCACCGGCGCCCAGCGGGTTTGCCGCACCGAGGTTGCTGATCAGCCGGGTGCCGCGGGCCAGGGCGTGGGGGAGCAGTGCGGCGAACCGCTCGCGGGTGCGTTCGTCGTACCCGCTGGTGGGGTCGAGGCGGCGGCGCTGCTGGCCCAGGGCGATGGTGCGCTCGGCGAGGCACTCGAGCACGAGGTCGTCGAGCCCACCGTCGCGCAGCAGGTCGACCGCGGGCCCGATGCGGTCGCCGGCGAACCCGGCGCCCGACCCGATCCGGACGGTGTTCGGTGACGCGCTCATACGCTCAGCGCTCCCGTGACCAGGGCGGTCGCCGTCATCACCAGGGTGGTCGCGAACGCCCACCCGAAGATGTGGCGCTGGTGCGCGCCCAGGTCGACCTTGCTCATCCCCACGAGGATGAACGTGGCGGCGGTGAGCGGGCTGAGCGGGAAGCCGGTCGTCATCTGGCCGAGGATCGCGGCCCGGCCGATCTCGGCCGGGTCACCCCCGAAGGAGGCGGTCGTCTCGGCCAGCACCGGTACGACGCCGAAGTAGTAGGCGTCCGGGGTGAAGACCAGGCTCAACGGCATGCCGGTGATCGCGGTGAGCACCGGCAGCCAGTTGCCGCCACCGGAGGGAATGATCGAGACCAGGCCCTCGGCCATGGCGGTGATCATGCCGGTCCCGCCGAGCACTCCGGTGAGGACTCCGGCGGCGAAGATCATCGCGACGACCATCACGACGTTGCCGCCGTGGCGCTGGAACAGCTCCTGCTGGTCCTCCCACCGCGGCAGGTTGACGGCCAGGGCGCAGGCGAACGCGACGACGAACGCGACCTCGAGCGGCATCAGCTGGAAGAGCAGCACGACCACGAGGGCGAGCGTCAGCGCGACGTTGAACACCTGCACCCAGCGGCCCTCACGGCCGACCCGTTCGCGGGTCGGCAGGTCGCCCGGATCGGACGAGGGAGCCAGGCCGCCGTCGTCGGTGTGTCCGTGCCCGGTGTCCGTGCCTCCCGACGAAGCAGCCGCCACGCCGACCAGCTCGGGGTCGAGCACCGCGATGCGGGCGCGCTCGCGCCGGCCGATGACGTAGGAGGCGAACAGCACCCACACGATCCCGACGACCATGGCCGGCACGACGGGCAGGAAGATGTCGGAGCTCTTCAGGTCGAGCGCGGCCATCGCCCGGACGGTGGGACCGCCCCACGGGATCATGTTCATCACGCCGGCGGCCAGCGCCACGACCCCGGTGAGTACGACGGGCCGCATGCCCAGCCGCTTGTAGATCGGCAGGAAGGCCGACACGGCGATCAGGAACGTGGAGGCGCCGTCGCCGTCGAGGGCCACCATCAGCGTGACCACGGCGGTGCCGACGGTGATCTTCATCGGGTCGCCGCCCGCCCAGCGCACCACGGTGCGGATCATCGGGTCGAAGAGGCCCTGGTCGACCATCAGGCTGAAGTAGAGGATCGCGAAGGCGATCATCACCGCCACCGGTGCGACGGTGAGGATGCCGTCGCCGATGAAGGTGCCGAGGTCCTCTCCGTAGCCGCCGATGAGGGCGAAGCCGATCGGCACCAGCACGAGGCACAGCAGCACCGAGACGCGGCGGGTCAGGGTCAGCACCAGGAACAGTCCGACGGTGGCGAAGCCGAGTGCAGCAACCACGAGGTCCTCCAAGATCGATGGGCAAGTCCTCGACGAGTCTGGGGTCGAACATCTGTCGACGTCCAACATCAATAACCGATATATTGATCGGCTGTGAGCATGAATCCCACATTGGCGCAGCTCCGGGTGGTCGTCGTGGTGGCCGAGGAGCGCAACTTCAGCCGGGCCGCCAAGAGGCTTCTCGTGGCCCAGTCGTCGTTGAGCCGAACCGTCGCGGAGGTCGAGCGCTCGGTCGGTGCCGCGCTCTTCGAACGCACCACCCGCCACGTGGAGGTGACTCCGGACGGCGTCGCGTTCGTGGCGATCGCCGAGCGGGTGCTCGCGGCGTACGACGAGGGGATGACCCACTTCTCCGGATACCTGGAGGGAACGGTGGGCGTGCTGCGCATCGCGGCCCTGCCCTCGCTGGCGGCCACCCTGTTGCCCGGCACCGTGATCCGCCTGCGCAGGCAGCGCCCCCAGGTGCGCGTCGAGGTGGAGGACGTGCTGGCCGGCGACGTCGTCGAGAAGGTGCGGGGCGGCGAGGTCGACCTGGCCCTGACCGCGGCGCCGGTGCTGGGAGTGGCACCGCCCGCGACCGTGGACGGGCTGCCCTTCACCGCGCTCGCGACGGACACGTTCCGGTGCCTGATGGCGCCCGACCATCATCTGGCGGGCCGCACCTTGGTGGCCTGGGAGGAGCTGAGCCGCGAGGCGTTCGTCTCCTTCGACGGCGCCAGCTCGGTGCGCGCGATCGTGGAGGCGATCTTCGCCTCGCGCGACGTCGAGCCGGTACGTCGCGTCAGCGCGCGCAATGTCGCGACCGTTGCGGGACTGTGCGCGGCCGGCCTGGGCGTATCCGCCGTACCGGCCTTCGTGCTGCCCCTGATGGGCTTCGCCGGCCTGGCCAGCGTCCCCCTGGTCGATCCGGTGGTGAGTCGGCACATCGGGGTCCTGACCGACCCGCGACGTGAGCGCAGCCGGGCCGCGACCACCTTGCTCCAGGTGCTCCGTGAGCAGGCCGACGAGGACGACCCGCTCCCACCCGGCGCCACGTGGAACTGAGCCCGGGCCCGGATCCCGTGGCCCGGCCCGATCTGCCCGCCGGCCTGTCGGTGCCGGGTGATTGGCTGTCGTCATGAGCTCGACCGCACCCACGACGCCGCGCACGCCGACGTACCACCTCGCCGCCCCGCAGACGGGTGGCGCGGTGCCGACGCTCGACGAGTTCCAGCAGCGCGTCGTCGACCACGCGAGCGGGCCGCTGCTGGTGCTGGCCGGGCCGGGCACCGGCAAGACCACCACGCTGGTCGAGGCGATCGTCGAGCGCATCGAGGGCCGGGGCGTGAGCCCGGAGTCGGTGCTGGCCCTGACGTTCTCGCGCAAGGCGGCCGAGCAGCTCCGTGACCGGGTGACCGCTCGGCTGGGCCGCACGACGTCCTCCACGATGTCGGCCACGTTCCACTCGTTCGCCTACGGGCTGATCCGCAGATACGCACCCGCCGAGCTCTACGAGGCGCCGCTGCGCCTGCTCTCGGCGCCGGAGCAGGACGTCGTCCTGCAGGAGCTGTTGACCGACGCGCCCGAGTCGGTCGCCTGGCCCGAGGGCCTGCGTCGGGCGGTGGCCACCCGCGGGTTCGCCCGGGAGGTGCACGCCGTGCTGGCCCGCGCCCGCGAGAAGGGCCTCGACGGAGACGACCTCAGGCAACTCGGCCTGGCCGAGGGGCTGCCGGAGTTCGTGGCCGCCGGGCTCTTCCTCGACCAGTACCTCGAGGTCCTCGACTTCCAGGGCGCCATCGACTATCCCGACCTGATCCGGCGCGCCGTCGAGGAGGCCGAGAGGCACCGCGACGAGCTGCGGGCCCGCTTCACCCACGTATTCGTCGACGAGTACCAGGACACCGATCCCGGCCAGGTCGCCCTGCTCCGCGCCCTGATCGGCGACGGCGGAAACCTCACCGTGGTCGGCGACCCGCACCAGTCCATCTACGGCTTCCGGGGCGCCGAGGTGCGCGGCATCCTCGAGTTCCCGACCGAGTTCCCGCACCGCGGCGGTGCGCCCGCCGACGTGGTGGCGCTGCGCACCACCCGACGGTTCGGGCCACACCTCCTGCTCGCCTCCCAGCGCGTCGCCCGCCGGCTCTCGCTGGCCGGCACGATCCCCGCGGAGGCGCGTGAGTCGTTCCTCGCGCCCGTCTCCGAGGCCGGCGACCTCGGCAACGGCCGGGTCGACGTGCTCACCTTCGACACCGCCCGCGCCGAGACCGAGCACCTCGCCGACATCCTGCGTCGCGCCCACCTGACCGACGGTGTGGCCTGGTCGCGCATGGCGGTGCTGGTCCGTTCCGGCCGTACGTCGATCCCGGCATTGCGTCGGTCCCTGGGGGCCGCGGGTGTGCCGGTCGAGGTGTCCAGCGACGACACGCCCCTGGTGCGCGAGCCGGCCGTGGCCCCCCTGCTCGCGGCGCTGCGGGCCGTGGTCAACCTCGACAACGACGACCCGGAGTCGGCGGGGCACATCGACCCCGAGCGCGCCCACGACCTGCTGGTCTCCCCGTTGGCCGGGCTCGACGCCACCGACGTACGCAGTCTCGCGCGGGCGTTGCGCGTGCGCGACAAGGAGGTGGTGGCCCGCGACGGCGGCACCCCGCGCCCGTCGCCCGAGCTGCTGCGTGAGGCGGTCGTGCGCCCAGCCACACTCGAGGGGCTCGAGGGAAGCGCACCCCGACGAGCCGCAGCGCTGGCCGGGCTGCTCCGTTCCTCGCGGGCGCTGCTCGAAGCGGGTGCCACCGCCGAAGAGGTGCTGTGGAACCTGTGGTCGTCCACCGACTGGCCACGACGACTGCGGGCCCAGGTCGACCTCGGCGGAGCATCGGCCCGTCGCGCCCACCGCGACCTCGACGCCATCTGCGCCCTGTTCGAGTCCGCGGCCCGCGCCGAGGAGCAGCGCGGCCACACCGGCGTCGCGGCGTTCCTGGCCACCCTCGAGGCCCAGGACCTGCCCGGCGACACGCTGGCCGACCGCGGCATCCGTGGCGAGGCGGTCCGGCTGCTGACCGCCCACCGTTCCAAGGGCCTCGAGTGGGACCTCGTCGTGGTGGCCCACGTGCAGGAAGAGGGCTGGCCCGACCTGCGCCGCCGCGCCACCCTGCTGCAGGCAGATCGCATCGGCACCGACGGGCTGCAGCCGCCGGTCTCCTCACGGGAGCTCCTGATGGAGGAGCGCCGGCTCTTCTACGTCGCCTGCACCCGGGCCCGGTCGCGGCTCGTGGTCACCGCGGTCCGGTCGCCCGACGACGACGGCGAGCAGCCCTCGCGCTTCATCACCGAGTTGTTGCCACCCGGGCCCGACGGCGTCCCCGACCGCACGCCGCCCCATGTCCAGGGCCGGCCGAAGCGTCCGCTCTCGCTCGCCGGGCTCGTCGCCGAGCTGCGCCGCACGCTGGTCGACCCGGAGTCCGACGAGCAGCTCCGCGCTGCCGCTGCCCGGCGCCTGGTGCGTCTCTCCCGCGAGCGGGTCGGTGACCGTGCGTTGGTGCCGGCCGCCGACCCTGCCAACTGGTGGGGCACCCGCTCCTCGACCCTGTCCGACGTACCCGTCCGGCCGGAGGAGAAGCCGATCTCGCTGTCCGCCTCGGCCCTGACCTCGATCGAGGAGTGCCCGGCCCGGTGGTTCCTCGAACGCGAGGCCGGCGGCTCGTCGGCGGCGACGTCCGCCCAGGGCTTCGGCCTGCTCGTGCACGCCCTCGCCGAGCGCGTCGCCAAGGGAGAGCTCTCCGCCGACCCCGAGCGCCTCGACGAGCTGATGGCCCACGTCGACACGGTCTGGGAGCGGCTGTCGTTCCGCACGCCGTGGTCGGCGACCCGTGAGCGCGAGGAGATGCGCCTTGCCCTCCAGCGCTTCCTGGTCTGGCACGGCGACCCCAAGCGGGGGCGCACGCTGCTGGCCACCGAGAAGGAGCTGCGCGCGAAGGTCACGTTGCCCGACGGTCAGCAGGTGACCCTGCACGGCTTCGCCGACCGGCTCGAGCTCGACGCCGACGGCCAGGTCTGGGTGATCGACCTCAAGACCGGGAAGTACAAGCCGACCGGCGACGAGGTCAAGGTGCACCCCCAGCTCGGGCTCTACCAGCTCGCCGTGGAGCACGGCGCTGTCGACGACCTGGTCGACGACGCACCCGCGCGCCCCGGCGGGGCCGAGCTGGTGCAGCTGCGCCACGGCGCCCACGGCAAGGTCAGCCTGCAGCCGCAGGAACCACAGTCCGCAGACGACGAGGGACACCGTCCCGTGGAGGTCCAGTTGATGTCGGCCGTGGCCCGGATCCGGGCCGAGGAGTTCCCCGCGATCGCCGGGAAGCAGTGCGAGCGCTGTGCGTTCGTCGCGATCTGCCCGATCCAGGGTGCCGGGACGGTGCTGTCATGAGCGACCCGGTCAGCATCACCTCACCCGACGACCTGCGCCGGGTCATGGGCACCGACTTCACGGTCAGCCCACAGCAGTGGGACGCGATCTCCGCCGACCTCGAGCCCGCGGTCGTCATCGCCGGTGCCGGGTCCGGCAAGACCGCCCTGATGGCGGCCCGCGTGGTCTACCTCGTCGCGACCGGGCAGGTCAGACCCGACGAGATCCTCGGCCTCACCTTCACCACGAAGGCGGCCCGCGAGCTGGCCACCCGCATCCGCGACTCCCTGGTCCGCGCCGGTCACGGTGTCGAGACCGCACCTGACACGGCCGCCGACGAACCCGAGAACCTCGAGCCGACCGTGGCGACCTACAACGCCTACGCCAGCTCGCTGCTCACCGAGCACGGCCTGCGGATCGGGCACGAGCCCGACACCCGGGTGATGGCCGACGCCTCGCGCTACCAGCTGGCGGCGCGGGCGATCAGTCGTCACGGCCGAGGCATCGAACTGCTCAGCGACCACCCCGAGACGGTGGTCAACTACATCCTCGGGCTCGAGGGCGCGATGAGCGAGCACCTCGTCACGGTGGCCGACGTACGCGCCTTCCAGGCCCGGGAGCTGCCGCGGTTCCAGGACGCCGCGATCAACGCGAAGGCCAAGACCGAGCCCAAGAAGGTGGTCAACGCGATGCAGCGGCGCGAGGAGATCCTCGGCCTCGTCGAGACCTACCGGCGGCTCAAGGCCGAGCTGGGTCTGATGGACTTCAGCGACCAGATCGCCCTGGCCGCCCAGCTGGCCGACGCGCACCCCGAGGTCGGGGAGGCCGAGCGCGCCAAGTTCCGCATCGTGCTGCTCGACGAATACCAGGACACGTCGGTGGCCCAGGCCCTGATGCTGAAGAAGCTCTTCACCGGCGGCCACCCGGTGACCGCGGTGGGTGACCCCAACCAGGCGATCTACGGCTGGCGTGGGGCCTCGGTGTCCAACATCCTCGGCTTCGGCCGCGACTTCCCGCGTGCCGACGGCCATGAGGTGCGCACCTTCCCGCTGACCGTCAACCGTCGCTCCGACCAGCGCATCCTCGAGGTCGCCAACCGGCTGGCCGGGCCGCTGCTCGACGAGTTCCCCCAGGTCAAGGCGCTCGAGCCCGACGACTCCGCCGGCCCCGGTGCGGTGCGCACCTCCGTGCACGAGACGTACGCCGCCGAACTGGCCTGGCTGGCCAGCCAGGTCACCGGCGTGCACGACGCGATGGCCGAGCCGAGGTGGAACGAGATCGGCGTGCTGACCCGCGACAACAAGCACGCCGCCGACGTGTTCGACGTGCTGTCAGCCCACGACATCCCGGTCGAGATCGTCGGACTCCAGGGGCTGCTCCGGCTGCCCGAGGTGGCCGAGGTGGTGGCCACCCTGACGTTGCTGCACGACCTGACCGCCAACGCCGCCCTGCTCACCCTGCTCACCGGCCCACGCTGGTCGATCGGGCCGCGTGACCTGGCCCTGCTCGGCAAGCGGGCCCGCGAGCTGGCCGGCGACCAGGGGCAGGCGTCCACGCAGTCGCTCGACGAGCAGTTGACCGGCGCCGTCGAGGGCGCCGACCCCACCGAGATCACGTCGTTGTGCGACGCGCTCGACGACCCGGGCGACGCGGCGTACTCCGCGGCGGCCCTCGACCGCTTCGCCCTGCTGCGCTCCGAGCTGCGTTCGCTGCGCTCACACGCCGGCGAGCCGTTGCTCGACCTGGTCCGGCGCATCATCGACACCACCGGCATCGACATCGAGCTGGCCTCGTCGGTCAGTCCCGCGGCGGCTGCGCGTCGCGACAACCTCGACCTCTTCGTCAAGGCGGTCGCCGAGTTCCAGGCCATCGACGGCGCGGTGAGCCTGACCGCACTGCTGGCCTACCTCGCCACCGAGGACGAGATGGGCACCGGGCTCGACGTGGCGACGCCGTCCGAGGCCGACTCGGTCAAGCTGCTGACCGTGCACCGCGCCAAGGGCCTCGAGTGGGACGCCGTGTTCGTGGTCGGAGTCTGTGAGGAGAAGTTCCCGACCACGCGGTCCCGCACCCAGTGGGTCTACGGACCAGCGGTGCTGCCCAACGAGCTCCGCGGTGACCGGCACGACCTGGCCGCGCTCGGTGGCTACGAGAAGCCCGAGCTCACCGCGTTCGTGCAGGCGGCCAAGGCGAAGGAGCAGCAGGAGGAGCTCCGACTCGGCTACGTCGCCTTCACCCGGGCCCGACACCTGCTGTCGGTGTCGTCGTACCTCTGGAACGAGTCGCGCAAGACCCCGGTCGGGCCCTCGCCCTACCAGCTGGTGGTGCTCGAGGCGGTCCGCGAGTGGGGCGAGGATGCCGAGGCCTGGCTCGACAAACCCGACAAGGACACCCAGAATCCCCTGCGCATCGGCTCGACCACGGCGCCGTGGCCGGTCACCGAGCACACCGCCGAGACGCTGCGCCGGCTCGAGGCGGCCGAGTTCGTCCGCGGCGTCGACCCCGACGCCGATGACGAGATCGACACGCTCAGCGGCGCCGTGATCGCCACCTGGGACGAGGAGATCGAGCGCCTCCTCGCCGAGGCCCGGCGCGACCGTGCCGACGAGATCGAGGTGCCGTTGCCGGCCGCGTTGTCGGCGACGGCGGTGGCCAGGCTGCGCGACGACGCCGACGGGTTCGCCCGTGACCTGGCGCGGCCGATGCCCCGACAGCCGTCGCCGGCGGCCCGGTTCGGCACCCGGTTCCACGCCTGGGTCGAGGCCCGCTTCGGGCAGCAGAACCTCTTCGACCCCGACGAGCTGCCCGGCCGCGCCGACCTCGGCATCGACGACGAGTCCGACCTCAAGACGCTCACCGAGTCGTTCGCGGCCGGTCCGTTCGGGCACCGCGAGCCGCACGCCGTAGAGCCGCCGTTCGCTCTCGTGCTTGCCGGGCAGGTGGTCCGCGGGCGCATCGACGCGGTCTACACGACCGACGACGGCGGCTTCCTGGTGATCGACTGGAAGACCAACCAGCGGGCCACCGCAGACCCTCTGCAGCTGGCGATCTACCGACTGGCCTGGGCCGAGCTCGCCGGCGTGCCGGTCGAGAAGGTGCGCGCCGCTTTCCACTACGTGCGCACCGGCGAGACCGTCGACCACACCGACGACCTGCCGGGGCGCGCCGAGCTCGAGCAGCTGCTCCATCCCTCCGGCTAGGGCTGCCCGGTGTCCGCGCCGCACGACCACTTCATCGCCTTCGTCGAACGCCTCGGCGTCGACCTCGACGCGCTGCCCGACCGCGTCGAGCAGGTGGCTGCCGACGCGGGCCTGTCCCGCTGCCACTTCGAGCGGGTGGTCAAGGCGGTGGCGGGGGAGTCGCCTGCCCGGCTCCGGGTGCGGGTGCTGCTCGAGCGTGCGGCCCACCGTCTGCTCACCGGCGACGAGACGGTCCGCGACGTCGCCGGCACCTCGGGCTTCTCGTCGTACGCCGCGTTCAAGCACGCCTTCCGCCGCGAGTACGGCGAGAACCCGTCGGTGTGGCGCGCCAACCCGACCGGGTTCCGCATCGACTCCTCGAACGACGTGCACTTCCACCCGCCGGCCGGACTCCGTCTGCCGGCCCGACACAGGAGGGACAGCGTGGACCTGGTCCAGGAGATGGTCGCCCACCACGTGTGGCTCACCGGCGAGCTCGTCCGCCGCGCGGCGCTGCTCGGCGACGCCGAGCTCGACGAACCGCATGACCGCACCGTCGACGGCATCGACGGCGAGACCCTGAGGTGGTCGCTGTCCCGGCTGATCGGGCAGATGGAGATGTGGAACGCCGCGGTCCACGAGACCGACTACGACTTCTCGGTCGAGGAGCACGAGTCGGTGCTCTCGATGCAACGCCGGATGGCCCGGGTCGGCCCCGAGTTCGTCGACAACGTCGCGCTCCTCTCCGCACAGGGCCGCTTCGACGAGACGTTCGTCGAGGCGTTCTCGCCCACACCGCAGGTGCTGTCGTTCGGCGCGATGGTGGCGCACGTGCTGACCTTCGCCGCCCACCACCGGCTCCTCGCGCTGTCGCGACTACGTGAGTGCGGCATCACCGACCTCGGCTTCGGTGACCCGAAGACCTGGTTCGCTGCGGCGCAATCTCGATCAAGCGGGGTCGGTTCCTCGTGACGAAAGTAGGTCTCGACCAGCCGTCCTGAGGAGACCTGATGAAACCGCCCTGGCTCGAACCCCTCACACCCGTGATCCCACGCCCGCCGTCGTACCCGAACCACCGCGTCGTGGGGAGGAAGGCGGCGCGCCGTGCAGCGTCTGCGCCGGCACCACCCCGGACGCGGTGTGGTCCGACGACCACTTCGCGGTCTACCCACCGCGCACCTGCAGCCTGCCCGGCACGGTCTGGATCGCCAGTCGCGAGCACGTCGACTCCTTCGTCGACCTGTCGCCCGCAGCCTCAGCCGCTTTCGGGCCGTTCGTCGCGCAGGTCGAGGGCGCGATCCTGGCCCGCGGTGACGTGGGCCGGGTGCACCTCTACCGCTGGGGCGACGGCGGCGCGCACTTCCATGTCTGGCTGATGCCGCGGCCCCTCGGGATGCTCGACGCCCAGGGCATGATGCTGCCGCTGTGGGAGGACGTCCTCCCCAACGCCACCGACGAGGAATGCTTGGCCGCTGCGCAGGAGATCGGGTCCAGGCTGGAAGGATGACCGCATGACCTCCGACCGGTTGGCCCGGCGCCTCGGCACCGGCGACGCCGTCGTGGTCGGGCTCTCGGCGATGATCGGCGCCGGAGTCTTCGCCGCGTTCGCCCCGGCCGCCGCCGCGGCAGGGTCCGCGTTGTTCGTCGGCCTCGGCATCGCCGCGGTGATCGCGTTCTGCAACGCGGTCGCGTCGGCGCAGCTCGCTGCCTGCCATCCGTCGTCCGGCGGCACCTACCTCTTCGGTCGTGAGGTGCTCGGCCCGTGGTGGGGGTTCGTCGCAGGCTGGGGTTTCGTGATCGGCAAGACCGCCTCGTGCGCGGCCATGGCGATGACCTTCGCGGCGTACGCCGTCCCGGGCGGCGGGTGGCCGCAGAAGGCTGCGGCGGCGGTCGCCGTCGTGCTGCTGACCGTGGCCACCATGCGCGGGATCACCCGCACCGCCCGATTGGCCCGGCTCCTTCTCGCCGCGACCTTCTGTGTGCTGCTGCTCGCGCTCGTCGTGACCTCCGTCGGTGAACCGTCGGCCCCTGATCCGCTGGGCGCACCCGACAGCGCGCGCGACGTGTTGCAGGCGGCCGGGCTGCTGTTCTTCGCCTTCGCCGGCTACGCGCGCATCGCGACGCTCGCCGAGGAGGTACGCCGACCCGAGATGCTGGGCCGCGCCATCCTGATTTCGCTCGGTGTGGCCGTGGTCCTCTACGTGGCGGTCGGCCTGGCGCTCGTGCGCGCCCTCGGCGCCGACCTGGCCACCAGCACGGCGCCGCTCTCGGACGCCGTCACGGCAGCCGGTGCCGCGTGGGCCGAGCCGGTGGTGCGCATCGGTGCAGCCGCCGCATGCCTGGGTGCCCTGCTCGCCCTTCTCGCCGGGGTCACCCGCACGGGCCTTGCCATGGCACGCGAGCGTGACCTGCCCACGCCGCTGGCCCACGTCGACCCCGTGCACCAGGTGCCCGACCGAGCGCAGGTCGCGCTCGGTCTCGCCGTGGTCGTGCTCGTTCTCACCGTCGACCTGCGCGGCGCCATCGGCTTCTCCAGCTTCGGGGTGCTGGTCTACTACGCGGTCGCGAACCTCTCCGCTCTCCGCCAGCCGGCCGAGCAGCGACGCTGGCCGCGGGCGCTCCAGGTGCTGGGCCTGGCCGGGTGCCTGGTGCTGGCGGCGATGCTGCCCCTGGCGTCGGTGCTCACCGGGCTCGGTGTGCTCGCCGTGGGCGTGCTCGGACGGTTGGTCGTGCGCAGGCCGAGCGTGCTCGATGGATGAAGGAAATCGTGCGGATTCCGCCGAATTTCCTGCAGTGACGCGACACCCCGGGACTACGCCAGCACGGCCTCGAGGGCGATCTCGACCATCGCGCCGAAGGTCTGCTCGCGCTCCTGCGCCGTGGTCTCGGCGCCGGTGACGATGTGGTCGGAGACGGTGCAGATCGCCAGTGCCCGGCGGTCGTGCTTCGCGGCCAGCGTGTAGAGCGCACTCGCCTCCATCTCGATGGCCAGCACGCCGTGCTCCACCATCGCAGTCATGATCTCGGGCCGGGGCGCGTAGAACTGGTCGCCGCTGAAGATCAGGCCGGTCCACGTCTTCACGTCCTCACGTGCGGTCGCCGCGTCGTACGCCGCACGCAGCAGGCCGAAGTCGGCGACCGGCGCGTAGTCGAGACCCTCGAACCGGACCCGGTTCATGCCCGAGTCGGTGCAGGCGCCACTGGCCAGGATGACGTCGCGGATCCCGACCTTCTCGACCAGGGCACCGCACGACCCGACCCGCACGATCGAGGCGACGTCGTACTCGGTGAACAGCTCGGTGGCGTAGATCGCCAGTGAGGGCTGGCCCATGCCGGAGCCCTGCACGCTGATCCGCTCGCCGCGCCACGTGCCGGTGAAGCCGAGCATGCCGCGCACCTCGTTGTAGCAGGTGACGTCGTCGAGGAAGCTCTCTGCGATCCACTTGGCCCGCAGCGGGTCACCGGGCATCAGGACGTGCGGTGCGATCGCGCCGGGCTGGGCGCCGATGTGGGTGCTCATGGGCCGATCGTAGGGCCTGTGCCCGGGTGGGTAGCCTGCAAGGCGTGACCGGACCAGAGCAGCTCCAACCACTGTCCCTGCCCGCCGCCGACGCGGACTGGGCCCCTTGGCTCGACGACCACTGCCGCGGGGCGCTGGCCCGTGCCGAGGAGTTGCGCACCACGCTGGCCGCGAGCGACCCCGGCTCCGTGGCAGGCGTGTGGAACAGGCTGCACATCGAGCTGGCCAACGCGTTCGCCGTGGCCGGCCTGGTCGCCCAGGTGCACCCCGACAAGGCGATCCGCGAGCAGGCCGAGGAGATCGAGGTCGAGGCGAACCGCTTCCACACCGGCCTGATGCTCGACGTGGCGGCGTTCACCGCCCTCGACTCGGTGCCGAAGGACGGCCTCGACGAGGCGGCCACCCGGATGCTCGAGCACAGCCTGCGCGACTTCCGCCGGGCCGGAGTCGACCGCGACGAGGCCACCCGCCAGCGGCTCCGCGAGATCAGCGAGCGCGAGGTCGAGCTGGGCCAGGCGTTCTCCCGCGGGATCAGGGACGGTCGGCGTACGACCAAGCTGCCCGCCGAGGCCGCGGCCGGTCTTCCGCAGGACTGGGTCGAGGCGCACCCGGTCGGCGACGACGGCACCTTCGAGGTGACCACCGAATACCCCGACACGGTGCCCTTCATGACGTTCGCGACCGACGGCGACGCACGCCGCCGCGTGGTGACCACGCAGTACGACATCGCCTGGCCCGACAACGACCGGGTGCTCGCCGACCTCCTGGCAGTGCGGCACGAGCACGCCACGATGCTCGGCTACGCCGACTGGCCGTCGTACGACGCCGAGGTCAAGATGATCGGCACCGGCCCGGCGATCCCGGCGTTCATCACCGAGATCGCCAACGACACCGAGGCCGCCGGGCGGGCCGAGATCGAGGTCCTCCTCGAACGGGCACGACAGGACGATCCGTCGGTGGAGGCGGTCGACGCCTCCAACTGGCGGCACTACGCCGAGGTCGTCCGTCGCGAGCAGTACGACGTCGACGCCCAGGAGGTGCGTCGCTACTTCGACTTCACGAAGGTGCGCCAGGGCCTGCTCGAGGTGACCGGCCGCCTGTTCGGCCTGGAGTACGCCGAGGTGCCCGACGCCACGTCGTGGCACGAGGACGTCACGACGTACGACGTCGCCCTCGACGGTGAGCCGCTGGGCCGGATCCGACTCGACCTGCACCCGCGCGACGGCAAGTACAACCACGCCGCGCAGTTCGACCTGAAGCCCGGTGTGCGCGGGGTACAGCTCCCCGAGGGTGTGCTGGTCTGCAACTTCCCGCGCGGGCTGATGGAGCACGGCGACGTCGTCACGCTCTTCCACGAGTTCGGCCACCTGGTGCACCACGTGCTCGCCGGACGCCACGACTGGGTGCGGTTCTCGGGCGTCGCCACCGAGTGGGACTTCGTCGAGGCACCCAGCCAGATGCTCGAGGAGTGGGCCTGGGACGCGGAGGTGCTGGCCGGCTTCGCGACCGACGAGTCGGGAACTCCGATCCCGGCCGACCTGGTGGCCCGGATGCGCGCCGGTGAGGAGTTCGGCAAGGGCTTCATGGCCCGCACCCAGATGTTCTACGCCGCTGTCTCCTACTACCTGCACCTCGAGCGACCCGAGGACATCACGTCGCGGGTGGCCGAGTTGGCCCGCGAGTACAACCTCGTCGCGCAGCTTCCCGGCACCCACTTCCACGCCGGGTTCGGCCACCTCGGCGGGTACACCTCGGCGTACTACACCTACATGTGGAGCCAGGTCATCGCGAAGGACCTGTTCTCCGCCTTCGACCCCGACGACCTGCTCGCCCCCGGACCGGCCCGTGCCTACAGGGACAAGGTGCTGGCCGCAGGCGGCAGCGGTGACGCGGCCGACCTGGTGGCCGACTTCCTCGGTCGCCCCTACAACGCCGAGGCGTTCCGCGCCTGGATGAACGGAAGCCCGAAGGCATGACCTACCCACACGCCGAGCTGGCCGCCGGTGCGCACGCGCGACTGGCCGAACGACGCGACGACGACGCCTGGCTGGCCGAGAAGTGGGCCGACCCCAAGACGCGGGTGCTCCTCGTGGCCGGGACCCGGTTGCGCAGTGCGGGCGCGGGCCCGGCCTGGGTGAGCCCCGAGGAGGCTCCCGACGGCACCCGCATCCTGCTCGGCGAGCACGCCGGTCGCGCGCACTTCGCGATGCTGATCGATCCCGAGCACGCGCCCGGTGAACGCGAGGAGTGGGTGGGCCTGCGGGCGCTGGCCCCGCACTTCATGGACCACGACTCCTCCGAGGCGCCGCTGGCCTTCCACGCCATCGGCCTGGCCGAGTGGCACTGGCGCACCCGGCGCTGTCCCGTGTGCGGTGGCCGGCTCGAGTCCCGCCAGAGCGGCCACCTGCTGGTCTGCACCGAGTGCGAGCGCGAGCAGTTCCCGCGCACCGACCCGGCGGTGATCATGGTGGTCGCGATCGGCGAGCCCGGCTCCGACGACGAGCGCTGCCTGCTCGGTCGCGGCGCCGGCTGGGGCGAGGGCCGCTTCTCGACGCTCGCCGGTTTCGTGGAGCCGGGGGAGTCGCTCGAGGACGCCGTACGCCGCGAGGTGTTCGAGGAGGTCGGGGTCGAGGTCGGACAGGTCGACTACTTCGGCAACCAGCCGTGGCCGTTGCCGACCAGCCTGATGCTCGGCTTCGTCGGACGCGCCACGACCACCGACATCGTGCTCGACGGCGACGAGATGGCCGAGGCGCGGTGGTTCACGCGCGCCGAGATGAGGGCCGAGGCCGAGGCGGGCACCATCGTGCTCCCCGGCGGCATCTCGATCTCACGCTCGCTCGTCGAGCACTGGTACGGCGGCCCGCTCCCCGGCCGCTGGTGACCGGTGGCTCGTGGCTGTAGGAGTCCCCGGTGCACCGGGGAAACCTGCACATCCCACGTCAGATGTGCCGTGGGATGTGCACGTATTCCGTGGGAAGTGCGCCGTACGCCGTGCGCCGTACGCCGGGCGTCGCCAGCGTGACGCGTCAGGCCAAGGCGGCGATCTTGGCCTTGACCTGGGCCAGGCTGGGGTTGGTCTGCGCCGAACCGTCGGAGTAGACCAGCGTCGGCACGGTCTGGTTCCCACCGTTGGCCTTCTCGACCAGCTGGGCCGCTTCCGGCTGCTGCTCGATGTCGACGATGTCGTAGCTGATGCCCTCCCGGTCGAGCTGGCTCTTCAGTCGGTGGCAGTAGCCGCACCACGGCGTGGTGTACATCGTGAACTCGCTCAACGGATTGTCCCCTCGGGCATCTAGGCTGCTTGGTGTTCGACCGACTCAACTGCACTCCGAGGTGAATTGTTCCCGATGGCCCGCCCTGACAGCCTGCTCGACTCACTCGACCCCGAGCAGCGACAGGTCGCCGAGGCACTTCGCGGCCCGGTGCGCGTGCTGGCCGGGGCCGGCACCGGCAAGACCCGGGCGATCACCCACCGCATCGCCCACGGAGTGGCCACCGGTGTCTACCAGTCGACCGAGGTCCTGGCGGTCACGTTCACCACGCGCGCAGCGGGCGAGATGCGCACCCGCCTGCGGGAGCTGGGGGCACCAGGCGTCCAGGCCCGCACCTTCCACGCCGCGGCCCTGCGGCAGCTGCGCTACTTCTGGCCGGCCACCCACGGCACCGAGCTGCCGACCCTGACCGAGTCGAAGCTGCCGTTGATGGCACTCGCGGCCCGCCGGCAACGGCTCGGCGTCGACCAGGGCACCCTGCGCGACCTCGCCTCCGAGGTCGAGTGGTCCAAGGTCAGCAACGTCCGCCCCGAGGAGTACGCCGCGCTCGCCCCCACCCGCGGACGCGAGGTCAACGGCGTCGACCCCGAGACGGTCGGCCGGGTGTTCGGCACCTACGAAGACGTCAAGCGCGGCCAGGGCCGCATGGACATGGAAGACGTCCTCCTGCTCACCGCCGCCCTTCTCGCCGAGGACGAACGCGTCGCGGCGCAGGTCCGGCGTCAATACAAGTTCTTCGTGGTCGACGAGTTCCAGGACGTCTCGCCCCTCCAGTCGGCGCTGCTCGACCTGTGGCTGGGCGGGCGCGACGAGATCTGCGTGGTCGGCGACCCGGCGCAGACCATCTACAGCTTCGCCGGCGCCAACGCCGACTACCTGCGCGATTTCCCGGGCAAGCACCCGGGCACCACCGCGATCGACCTGGTCCGCAACTACCGCTCGACGCCCGAGGTGATCGGCTCGGCCAACCAGCTGCTCGCCGGCAGCAGCTCGCGCGGCGTCAAGCTGGTCGCACAGCGTCCCTCCGGCCCGGCGGTGAACTACCGGGAGTACGACGACGAGGTGGCCGAGGCCGAAGCGGTCGCCGCCGAGGTGCTGCGCCTGCGTGACTCGGGCGTGCCGCTCGGTTCGATGGCGGTCCTGTTCCGCATCAACGCCCAGTCCGAGGCCTTCGAAGACGCGCTCTCGGCCCGCAACCTCGCCTACGTGGTCCGCGGTGCCGCGCGCTTCTTCGACCGGCAGGAGGTGCGCCAGGCGATCACCCTGCTGCGCGGCACTGCCCGCTCCGGCGGTGGCGGCGACGACCTCGCCGCCGACGTGCGCGGCACGCTGGGCGGCATGGGCTGGACCGCCGAGCCGCCCTCGGGCCGGGGCACGGCCCGCGACCGGTGGGAGTCGCTCCAGGCGTTGGTCTCCCAGGCCGAGTCGTACGCCGCCCAGGCGGGCACTGACCTCGGGTCCTTCGTCGACGACCTCGACCGACGGGCCTCCGAGCAGCACGCGCCCGTGGCCGACGGGGTCACCCTGGCCACCCTGCACACCGCGAAGGGCCTCGAGTGGGACGCCGTGTTCGTGTGCGGCGCCCAGGAGGGCTCGATCCCGATCTCGTTCGCCCAGACCCCGGCCGAGGTCGAGGAGGAGCGCCGTCTGCTCTACGTCGGCATGACCCGGGCCCGGCTGCACCTGTCCGTCTCGTGGAGCCTGTCGCGCAACCCCGGCGGTCGACGTACCCGCAAGGCCTCCCGCTTTCTGACCGGCCTGCGCCCCGACACCGGCAACGCACCCGAGCCCCGCCGTGCCAAGAAGGCAGCCAGGGCGGCGATGTGCGGCACCTGCGGGCGCCCGCTCTCGACCGCGGGGGAGCGCAAGGTCGGCCGGTGCGTCGACTGTCCGGCGACCTACGACGAGGACCTGTTCGCCCGGCTCAAGGAGTGGCGGCGCCAGCGGGCCAGCGACGACGGGGTGCCGGCGTACGTCGTCTTCACCGACAAGACGCTCGAGGCGATCGCCGAGGTGAAGCCGACCGCAGACGCCCAACTGCTGAAGATCAGCGGGGTCGGGGCGACCAAGATCGAGAGGTACGGCGAGGAGCTGCTGGCCCTCATCGAGTGATCCCGAAGTGATCTCGAAAATAATCAGGAAATACCCATTAAATCGTTTGCCCATTACAGGCAGGCCGCGATAGTTTTCTCATCAGCACATTCAACCCGCGCATACGGTCCTGGCAAGATCAGCGCCCAACGGCACCGAAGGAGGTGGCTCCAGTGAACAGCATCAAGACTCGAATCCCGGCTGAGAACCAGTCGCGCATTGTCATGCCCACCTACGCCGCCTTTGGCGTGTCCGCATGCGTTGATGCCGATGTTCCGGCCCGCAAGCACATCGCTCTCTTCACGGGAGCCACCCCGGGAACCCTTGTCTGGAGTCCACCGCCCTGTTGAGTTGACACTCAACTTGGCAGCCTCCAGGCCGCGGAACCCGACAACCGGGATCCGCGGCCCTTTTGTTTCTCCACCACTTTCGGTGGAGGGCCCGGATCAACACACACGATCAGGTCTCAGAGGAGGTGACACACATGACCATCAGCGAACTCAAGCCGCCCGCCGAGCCGACCCTCGGTGAGCTGCATGCCGCGGCCGACACCGTCGACGACGAACTGCTGCCCTGCCGGGCCAACAGCCCGGAGCTGTTCTTCGCCGAGTCACCCACCGACGTGGAGTACGCCAAGGCCCTGTGCACGGACTGCCCGGTCCAGGCACTTTGTCTCGCCGGCGCCCTCGAGCGGCGCGAGCCCTGGGGCGTTTGGGGCGGTGAGCTCTTCCTCCAAGGAGTAGTGATCCCCCGCAAGCGGCCGCGCGGCCGTCCCCGCAAGACCGACGCCGCGTGACGCGGCCCGCACCAGAAAGTCGACACCCAGCCATGACCACACACACGAACTGGAGCAACACCATGAATCTCATGCATGAAGAACTGGCACGCGAACAAATGTCCGCGCGCCTGGGAGAGGCGCACCGCACCCATCAGGGCCGGCAGGCTGCTCTCGCCCGCCGCCTGAGCCGTCGGGCCGAGCGCGCTGCCGCAGAGGCGCGTCTCGCACTCGGACGCCTCTGATCAAGCAGTCGAGCCGGCGTTCGTTGACCACCATGGTCAGCGGACGCCGGCTCGGCGCATTTGGGATACTCCCTGACGTTTCCGCCCTCGCGCGGGGCCGAAACGTCAGGGAGTATCGCGGATGGCGGCGTAGGGTCGGTGGACGTGACGACCTGTGACTTCTGCGGTCGAGTGGCCGAGACCGACCCGATGCCGTTGACCTGGACCACCGCCGTCGAGAACGGCCGGCGGCGTACGTTCTGCGACACCTGCTCGCGCGAGCACCTGCGTGCCATGGAGGGCAAGCTCGACAGCGAGTGGTGGTGACGAGCAAGGATCACCCGGCCGCGATGCTCCGGCCCCACCCGCACCCGCAGGCCGGGTGCTGGCGCCACGGAGTGCGTGGCAGCTCGAGGTGCGGGTCGAAGGTGACGGTGGTTCCCCAGCTGAGCGGGCGTCGGCCGTCGACCCAGTTCAGCAGGTCGCGGGCCGCCCACAGGATCGCCATCTCGAAGAGATCGTGGTGGATCGGCTCGGGGAGGGCGTCGGTGCCGACGGCCGGGTCGGCGTACTGCGCGAGGATCAGCGGCCTCCGCGGGTCGTGATCGGCGTGGTGTGCGTCGATGCAGCGCAGGCACGCGGTCTGGCCCGGTACGACGAACGGGCCCACGCGCACCACGCCCTCGCTGGTGCTGACCACCAGGTGCGGCACATCGCCGCGGATCCACTCGTCGACACCGGAGCGGAGCGGCTCCCCGCGGGCCACGAGCACCGCGGCGTCGACCGGGCCCGGGGCCGGGTGCGTGGTGGTCTGTACCCCGCCGGTGCGTAGCAGCTCGACCAGCCGGCGGCCGGCGCGACGGCTGCCCTGGTCGGCCACCTGGACCACGGTCGCCCGTCGACGATCGAGCAGGTCGGGGCCCTCGGGTCCCGTGTCGCTGAGGTACGCCGAGAGCGACTCCCTGTCCTCGGGGGCCTCCGCCGAGCCGAGGGCGTGGAGGAACGGGTCGGCGTCGAGCACCAGCGACTTGGCCAGCAGGTCGGTGCAGAAGCGCATCACCGCGGGGGAGAGGCCGGCGACCGGTCCGGGCGGGACGCCGTTGCGCAGGTCGGCCAGCACGCCCCGGATCTCCTCGGTGTCGGGTGCAGTCACCGCCAGGTGAGCGACCAGACCGACCTGGAGGCGGCCGTCCTCGCGCCGGCAGACGCGCACCCCCGGTCGCAGCAGGGGCCGGGCCGGGAAGCCGGGGTGACGATGCGCGCGAGACATGGCAGGCACTCTCACACAGGTGGGCGACGCCCCGCCGACGTCATCCACAGGTCGATGGGATCCACGGGCCGAGAAGCACCACGGACCCCGAAAATGCAGGCAGCGGCGACGCCCCGTGAGGGACGACGCCGCTGCGACTGCTCGTGGGGCGGGTTCTTACGCCTTGCCGAGGATTCGGTTGAGGTTGGTGCCACATTCGGGGCAAACGGCCTTCGCCATCCGCGTGCCCTTGTCGTTGACCTTGACCTCACCCGAGGCCTCACGCTTGGCCTTGCACTTCACGCAGTAGAACTCGCCGCTCCAGGTCTCCGCCATGACGGCCTCCTTGCCTAATTGATTCTCGGTCGTCGCGACGGGGGGATCGGGGAAGCCCGCCGGGGTTCCCACGCAGGGCATGTGAACCGTCCAAAACCCTACTTCACGCCTGAAGTCCCGCGCGGGAGGCGCCCCGTAGCGCTCAACAGCGGGTTTTTTGGACGTTTCCCGCGACGGCTAGTCTGCGGCCATGTCCGAGAACGCAGACCTGACCTTCCTCCGCCTCACACGGCCCAGCCCCGGCGTCGCCCTGATCACCCTCGACGACCCGGCCCGCCGCAACGTGATGTCGGACGAGATGACCGCATCGTGGGTGCACGCGATCGATGGCCTCGCCGCCGACCCCGACCTGCGGGCCGTGGTGGTGACCGGTGCCGGTACGTCGTTCTGCTCCGGCGGCGACATCGGCTGGATCGCCAGCGAGCCGGACGCCACCGTCGACCACCTGCGCCATCGGATGATTGCGTTCTACCGGGCGTGGTTGTCGATCCGGAGGCTGGAGGTGCCCACCATCGCGGCGATCAACGGGCACGCCATCGGCGCCGGGCTCTGCATGCCGCTGGCCTGCGACATCCGGTACGCCGCGGCCGGCGCCAAGGTCGGTGCCCCGTTCGTCAAGCTGGGCATGCACCCCGGCATGGCGGCGACGTACCTCTTCCCGGACGTCGTCGGAGCCGCGGCCGCGCGGGACCTGTTGCTGACCGGCCGGATCGTCGGCGCCGAGGAGGCGCTCGGTCTGGGCCTGGTCTCGCGGGTGATTCCCGACGACGGCTTCCTCGACGAGGTGCTGCGTACGGCGGCCCAGGTCGCGGCCACCGCACCCGTGGCGAGTCGCTACACGAAACTGGCACTGGCCGGCGCAGGACATCCCGACATCGAGGCGGCCCTCCAGTGGGAGGCACTGGCCCAGCCGGTCACGCTGGCCACCGCCGACCTGCAGGAGGGAATCGCCGCGGCCAAGGAGAAGCGCGACCCGACGTTCACCGGCCGCTGACCTCGGACGGGCAGCACCCGAAATGGGAGAAGAGGCCCCTGGCCGGCAGTCCCACACGTGCCTTCCCCTTGCGAGTGTGGAGTTGCCCCGCCGAAACGGTGGACCGGGGGCCTCATCTGGCGTTGACGCTAGGGGCACGCGGGTGTGCGGTCAATGCCTGGCGCGGCACGGGTTCCGACAGCCTGTGGAGAACCCTGTGGACAAGATGTGGATTCCGGCCCTGCCGCTGTGGAACGGTGGGGGACGGGGCTGTGGACGACGCACGTCGGGAACCCCGGCACACCGCCGCTGAGCAGGGACGATGCTTC
This sequence comes from Nocardioides sp. Soil796, assembly GCF_001429525.1. NCBI lineage: Bacteria > Bacillati > Actinomycetota > Actinomycetes > Propionibacteriales > Nocardioidaceae > Nocardioides > Nocardioides sp. Soil796. The sequence goes on along the minus strand of NZ_LMSQ01000022.1, from coordinate 213,647 downwards.
TCCACCACCTGTGGAGAGAAGAAATGAGGACGAGAATGACCGGCGAGCAGCTCACCCCCGTCGCCGCACTGCGCCGCATCGCCTTCCTGCTGGAGCGAGCCCGCGAGGACACCTACAAGGTCAAGGCCTTCCGCAGCGCCGCAGCCACGATCCTGCCGCTCTCCGACGACGAGCTGGCCGGACATGTCACCGCCGGGACCCTCACCGACCTTCCCGGCATCGGCGCCAGCTCGGCGCGGGTGATCACCGATGCGTGGCACGGTGAGGTGCCCGTGCGCCTCGCCGTCCTCGAGGAGGAGCACGCCGGACCCCTGGCTCCCGGAGGTCGTGAGCTCCGGGCGGCGCTGCGCGGCGACCTGCACACCCACTCCGACTGGTCGGACGGCGGATCACCGATCGAGGAGATGGCGTTCACCGCGATCGAGCTCGGCCACGACTACCTGGTGCTGACCGACCACTCGCCGCGGCTCAAGGTGGCCCGCGGGCTCAGCGCCGAGCGGCTGGCCCGGCAGCTCGGTGTGGTCGACGCGGTCAACGAGCACCTGGGCGGATCGGGCTTCCGGCTGTTGAAGGGCATCGAGGTCGACATCCTCGACGACGGGTCGCTCGACCAGACCGACGAGATGCTGGCCAGGCTCGACCTGCGGGTGGCCAGCGTGCACTCCAAGCTGGCCATGGACGCCGACGCGATGACCCGGCGCATGGTGGCCGCCGTCGCCCAGCCGTTCACCAACGTGCTCGGGCACTGCACCGGGCGGCTGGTCACCGGCAACCGCGGCGTCCGCCCCGGCTCGAAGTTCGACGCCCGCAAGGTCTTCGAGGCCTGTGTGGAGAACGACGTGGCCGTCGAGATCAACTCGCGACCCGAGCGACGCGACCCGCCGACCAAGCTGCTCGAACTGGCCCGCGACATCGGGTGCCTCTTCTCCATCGACAGCGACGCCCACGCCCCGGGCCAGCTGGACATGCTCGACTACGGCTGCGAGCGCGCGGAACAGGCCGGCATCGATCCGGAGCGCATCGTCAACACGTGGCCCGCGGAGCGCCTCCTGAGCTGGGCGAGCCGATAACGTGATCGTCATGGGGGATCCAGAGATCGAGGTCCGGCGCTCCAAGCGTCGGCGTCGCACCGTGTCGGCCTACCGCGACGGCGAGAAGGTCGTCGTACTCATCCCTGCCTCCATGACCCGGGCCCAGGAGGCCGAGTGGGTCGAGACGATGGTGGCCCGCCTCGACCGCCAGGAGAAGCGCAAGCGCCCCTCCGACGCCCAGCTGTCCAAGCGGGCCGAGGACCTCTCGGCGCGCTACCTAGGGGGTCTCGCCCGGCCCGACTCGGTGCGCTGGGTGGAGAACCAGAACGCGCGCTGGGGCTCCTGCACGCCGGGGGACCGGTCGATCCGGTTGTCGACCCGGCTCCAGGGCATGCCCGCGTGGGTGGTCGACTACGTGTTGATCCACGAGCTGGCGCACCTCATCGAGCACGGCCACGACGAGAAGTTCTGGGGCTGGGTCGCCCACTACCCGAAGGCGGAGCGGGCGCAGGGCTTCCTGCTCGGCTACTCCGCCGCCGCACAGATGGAGCCGCCGCCCAGCTCCGGCGACGTCGTCGAGTGACCTGCCGGGAATGGACGCTCAGCCCAGCACCCGCGCCCGGGCCAGGGCGACCAGGCGGTGCATGTCGTCCTCGAGCCCGTCGGGGAGTGCGTCGACCGGCCACCACCGCACGTCGAGGGACTCCTCACTCGCGGCGTGACCGACCCCCGCCGGCGCGACCGCGACGTACCGCACGTCGAGGTGGGCAACCGTGCCGCGCGGGTCGCAGAACGGCACTGCGTGCTCGTCGAGCATCACCGGCACCGGGTCGAAGTCGAGCCGGGGAAGGCCCGACTCCTCGAGGGCCTCGCGGTGCGCGACCCCGGCCAGGGTCTGGTCGATGGCCTCACAGTGGCCACCGAAGGCGAACCAGCGCTTCGCCTTGCCGTGCAGGTTGAGCAGCACCTCGGTGCCGTCAGCGGAGAGGACGAGTGCGCCGGCGGTGAGGTGGTCGGGGAAGCACTCCCGTGCCATGCCGTCGGGGTGCTGCGCCAAGTGGTGCAGGAACCTGCGGCGGTGGCGCTCCTGGTGATCGTCGAGCGCCGTCCAGCCGCCGAGCACGCGCTCGGCGTCGGCGTGCAGCCGGCTCACTCCTTGGGGTCGTCGGCACCGGGCTCGCCGCTGGCGTCGCCCTCCGTGCCCTCGTCGAGCAGCTTGGCCAGCTCGGCGTCGAAGTCGTCGCCGGACGGCGTCAGCGGCTCGGCCACCTCTTCGCGGAAGCCCAGCGGGTCATCGAGGTCGGCGGCCGTGGGCAGCAGGTCGGGGTGCAGCCACACCGAGTCACGGCCGTCGGTGCCGTGTCGGGAACGCAGCGAACCCCACAGGGTGGACGCATCGCGGAGGCGACGCGGACGCAGCTCCAGGCCCACGAGGGCGGCGAAGGTGTCCTCGGCCGGACCACCCGCGGCGCGGCGGCGGCGTACGGCCTCCTGCATCTTCGACGCGGTCGGCATGCGCTCGGCGGTGGCCTGGCCCACGACCTCGTCGACCCAGCCTTCGACCAGGGCGAGCGTGGTCTCGAGGCGCAGCAGGGCGGCCTCCTGGGCGGGCGTCTTCCTGGGCTCGAACAGGCCGCCCTCGAGGGCTTCCTGGATGCCGGTCGGGTCGGTGGGGTTGAGGTTGCGCATCTGCTCCTCGATGCCCTCGGTGTCGATCGCGATGCCGCGCCCGTAGTCGGCCACGGCCGAGATCAGGTGCTCACGCAGCCACGGCACGTGGGCGAAGAGCCGCTGGTGGGCGGCCTCGCGCAACGCGAGATAGAGGCGTACGTCGTCGGCCGGCACGTTCAGCCCTTCGGCGAAGGCCTCGATGTTGAGTGGCACGAGGGCAGCGCGTCCCGGAGGCCCGAGGGGGAGCCCGATGTCGGAGGCGGTCAGCACCTCGCTGGCCAGGCCACCGAGGGCGGCACCGACCTGGCTGCCGAACATGGCGCCGCCGAACTTGCCGAGCATGCCCATCAGCGGGCCGGCCATCTCGCGGGCCTCCGTCGGGAGGGCGTTGCCCATGGCGGCCACGACGTGCTCGGCGACCGGGTCGACCAGCACCTTCCACACCTCGCGGGTCGACTCGACCCACTCGGCGCGGCTCCACGCGGCGGTCGACTGCACGCCCGAGGGGAACTCGCACGCCTCGTCGAGCCAGTGGTCGGCCAGCCGGACGGCGTCGGCGACCGCGTCGCTCTCGCGCTGGGAGGGCGTCGGATCGGGGTTCTCGGCCACGGCCCGCCGGGCGATGTCGCCGGCGAGGGTCCAGTTCACCGAGCCCTCGTGGGGCGCCATCATCGCCTGCATCTGGTTCATCAGTCCGGCCAGGTCAGGCATGCCGGACATGCCGCCCGCGCCGAAGAATTGCTCGAACGGCGTGCCCTTGAAGGGGTTCTCGGGCTGGTCGCCGGGGTCGTCAGTCATGCCTCCAAACTACTCGGTCGCTGGTGGCTGCCAAGGGCCCACTAGTGTTTGGACCATGGCTTCTGCTGAGGGCGAACGCGTGCGCCTCGTTGCACTGCGCGAAGAAGCGCTCGACGTCGACGAGGTGCTGGCCAGCATCGAGGACGACGCGGCGGGTGGGCTCAACCTCTTCGTCGGTCGGGTCCGTGACCACGACGGGGGCCGGGGCGTGACCCGCCTGGAGTACGCCGCACACCCGAGCGCCCTCGACCGGCTGCGCGAGGTCTGTGCCGCCGTGGCCGCCGAGCACGACGTGATCGCGGTCTCCGCGGTGCACCGCATCGGGTCCCTGGCGATCGGTGATGCCGCAGTCATCGTGGCTGCGGCCTCCGCTCACCGCGACTCGGCGTACGTCGCCTCGCGGGCGCTGATCGACCAGCTCAAGGCCGAGGTGCCGATCTGGAAGCACCAGGTCTTCACCGACGGCGACCAGGAGTGGGTCGGTTCCCCGTAGAAAGGTCCGCGGTCGCTCGTGCCTTCTGGGATCATCCGCATGCGCGTGCGAGAGTTGGGGTGTGGAGATCTTGTGGTGGCTGGCACCCCCGGCAGTGGTGACGGTGCTCGCGATGCTCTGGGTGAACTGGCTCGGTCGCGAGGGTCGCGGTGAGGTCGACCGCGACGTCGCGGTGGAGCGTCTCGCCCGCGCCCTGCACAAGGACCACCCCGCGCTGACCCGGCCCGGACCGGCCTCGACCCGGCCTCGCGATCGCAGCACCGGGATCGCGGTTCGCCCCTCGGGCAGCCGGGACGACCGCCGTTCGGCCTAGGAGTGGCCAGCATCCTTCGGGCGTCACGCCCTGGGAGACTGCTGAACAATCATGGCCTACTGCGCGCCGCCCGGCGCGCACACTGGCTGCGTTCTCGTCGGTCAACGCGGCGCTGCCGCGCCTTCCCTCCTCCGCCTTGCCATCGCACGCACCAGACGACGCTCGCGACGGCCGAATCGTTCAGCACCCTCCTCGCGGCGAGCGCATTTCGCGCGGATGAGAAGGTTGGCGGCATGACCCGGCGCACGCTCGCGATCGCGATCTCCGTCCCCCTGATGGTGGCGTTGTGGCTGACCGCGGCCATCGTGCCCGTGCCCTACGTGACCTTCACCCCGGGCGTGAGCGTCGACATGCTCTCCGAGGCCGGTGGCCAGGAGCGCATCCAGGTCAACGGGCACAAGGCGTTCTACGACGACGGCGAGCTGCGGATGACCACCGTGTCGGTGACCCGCGCGGGCGACTCGGTCAGCGTGTTCACCGCGATCCAGGCCTGGCTCAGTGGCGACAACGCGGTGCAGCCCTACTCCGCCGTCTACGACGAGGACGAGACCAGCGAGTCGAACCAGCAGGAGTCGGCGTACATGATGACGACCTCGCAGGACGACGCGATCGCCGCGTCCCTGCGGGAGATGGGCTACACGATCAAGCCGGCCGTCGAGGTCTACACCGTCGAGAAGGGCCTCCCGGCCGAGGGCAAGCTTCAGGTGCGCGACCGGATCCTGTCCGTCGACGGCACCAGGATCAGCGACCCGGCCAAGGTGGGGGAGCTGATCAACCAGCACAAGGCCGATGAGCCGGTGAAGTTCGTGGTGCTCCGCGACCGCAAGAAGGTCAGCGTCGACATCACCCCGGTGAAGGACGACGGCCGGCTGCGGATCGGGATCCTGCCCAACGCCGGCTACACGTTCCCGTTCGACGTGTCGATCAACATCGACCCCAAGATCGGCGGACCGAGCGCCGGGCTGATGTTCTCCCTGGCGATCTACGACACCCTGACTCCCGGCTCGTTGACCGGTGGGCACCACATCGCCGGCACCGGCACGATCACGGCCGACGGCGAGGTCGGTCCGATCGGCGGCATCCAGCAGAAGATCCCGGCCGTGCGTGACGCGGGGGCGCAGGTGTTCCTGGTGCCGTCCGACAACTGTGAAGAGGCGTTGGGCGCCGAGCGCGGCGACGTACAGCTGATTCGCGTGAAGACCCTCAAGGACGCGATCGCGTCGATCAAGACGTGGGTCGCAGACCCCGATGCCGACCTGCCCTCGTGCGAGAAGGAGTCCAAGTGAGCGAGATCGACGGCGAGCTTCCCGACCCGGCCCTGGCCGCGGCCGTGCTCGAGATCGAGTCGCATGCCGCCGTCGACGGGTGGGACCAGAAGTCCCGCCTCTACGCGCTCGTCGAGACCGCCGTGCTGGTCGAGAAGGAGCCGGCCCTCGCGGCGGCGATGGGGCTCGACGAGTCGAGCGCCGAAGGATCCTTCACCCCGATCGAGCAGGAGGTCGACGCGGGCACGCCGTTCGAGACCGTGCTCTCCTCGATCGTGTGGCCCGACACCGTGCACGGCTGCGCCGCCGTCGTGGAGCGGCTGGTCCTCCCACCGAGCGCGGACGGCCAGATCCCCGACGACGCGGCCGAGGCCCAGGCCTTCGCGGCCGAGCACCCCGATCGCCAGGAGGTGCGCATCGTCGCCGGCGTCACCCGGGCCGGCGCGACGTACTGCGCCCTGCGACTGCGCGCACACGACGACGACCAGTCGGTCGTCGGCGGCAATGAACTTGTCCCTGAGCTGGTGGAGTTGTTGCGGGCGACCCTCGAGGTCGACCCCGACGAGGAGATGCGGTCATGAGCGACATGTACGACGACGGCGACGAAGAGACCCGCACCGAGGAGCCGCGCCGGCCCTCGCGGGCACGGGCGCTGTGGATCACCCTGGCAGTGGTGATCGCGCTGTTCCTGGCGTTCACCGGCTTCACCGCGTTCTGGACCGAGCGCCTCTGGTTCAGCTCCACCGGTTACAGCTCGGTCTTCACCACGCTCGTGCGCACCCGCATCGGGCTCTTCCTGGTCTTCGGACTGGTGATGGCTCTCGCCGTCGGGATCAACCTCGGTGCCGCGTTCAGGTACCGCCCCATCTTCCGCCCCGCCTCGCCCGAGCAGGTCAGCCTCGACCGCTACCGCGAGGCGATCAGCCCGATCCGCACGTTGCTGCTGGTCGGCGTCTCCCTGGCCATCGGGGCCTTCGCCGGCGCCACCGCCTCCGGCAAGTGGCGCGAGTACATGCTCTGGCGCAACGGCGGCTCCTTCGGCAAGGAGGACCCCTACTTCCACAAGGACATCGGGTTCTACATCTTCGACCTGCCGTGGCTGCACTTCGTCGTCGACTTCACCATGGCCGTCCTCGTGGTGACGCTGCTCGGTGCCGCGGTGGTGCACTACCTCTACGGCGGCATCCGGCTGCAGTCCGCGCAGGACCGTTTCTCCGGGCCGGCCGCTGCCCAGCTCTCGCTGTTGCTCGGCCTGTTCGTCCTGGTCAAGGGCCTTGACTACTACCTCGACCGCTTTGACCTGCTCAACGAGTCCGGGTCGCTGATGACCGGCATCGGGTACGCCGACGACCATGCGGTGCTGCCGGCGAAGAACATCCTGATGTTCATCGCCCTGATCTGCGCGGTGCTGTTCTTCGCCAACGTCGTACGACGCACGTGGTTGCTGCCGACGGTGGGCATCAGCCTCCTGGCGCTCTCCGCGATCCTGCTCGGCCTGATCTGGCCCGGCATCGTGCAGCAGTTCCAGGTCTCGCCCTCGCAGGCGCAGAAGGAAGAGCCCTACATCCAGAAGAACATCGACGCCACGCGAGCGGCGTACGACCTGGAGGACGTGGCGGTCGAGGACTTCAAGGGCGAGACCGACCTGAGCCCGGCCCAGCAGGCGGCCGAGCTGGCCAACACCAAGGAGATCCGCCTCCTCGACCCGGCTCTGGTGCGTGCCACGTTCGAGCAGCTGCAGCAGGAGAAGGGCTACTACACGGTGGCCGATGTCCTCGACGTCGACCGCTACAAGATCGGCGGGCAGACGCGCGACGTCGTCATCGGTGTGCGCGAGCTCAACCAGGACGGCCTGCCCGACGACGCCAAGAACTGGTCCAACCTGCACACGGTCTACACCCACGGGTACGGCGTGATCGCGGCGTTCGGCAACCAGCGTGGCATCGACAACGACACGCAGTCCACCGGTGACAAGCCGGAGTGGGTGGAGCAGTCACTGCCGCCGACGGGTGAGCTGTCGAAGATGGCACCCGGCGGTTATCGCGGCGCGATCTACTACGGCGAGAAGAGCCCCGAGTACTCCATCGTCGGCAAGGCCGGCGACGACTCCGAGGACGTCGAGCTCAACCTGCCCGACGACTCCGAGACCGGTGGCGCGCGCAACACCTACGACGGAAAGGGTGGTGTGAAGGTCAACAACACGTTCCGCAAGGTGATGTACGCGTGGAAGTTCGGTGAGCCCAACATCGTGCTCTCCGGCCGGGTCAACAAGAACTCCAAGATCCTCTACGACCGTGACCCGCGAAAGATGGTCGAGAAGGTCGCGCCCTGGCTGACCGTGGACGCCGACCCGTTCCCGGCCGTGGTGGACGGCAAGGTCGTGTGGCTGCTCGACGGCTACACGACGACCGACCAGTACCCCCAGTCCGAGCGCGGTTCCTTCGAGGACATGACCAGTGACTCCCTCGACGACGGCAATGAGTTCCGCACGTTGCCGACCGACGAGATCAACTACATGCGCAACGCGGTCAAGGCGGTCGTCGACGCCTACGACGGCACCGTGACGCTCTACGCCTGGGACGAGGAGGACCCGCTGCTGGAGGCGTGGCGCAAGGCGTTCCCCGGCACGGTCAAGGACCGCGACGAGATCCCGGCCGACCTGCTCGAGCACATGCGCTACCCCGAGGACCTCTTCAAGGTCCAGCGCTACCAGCTCGGCGCCTACCACGTCGAGGATGCCGACACCTTCTACGAGGGCAAGGCCCGCTGGGTGGTTCCGGAGGACCCGAACTCGCAGGGCAACCTGCAGCCGCCGTACCGCCTCTCGGTGCGTACGCCGGGCCGCGGCGAGGACCCGACGTTCTCGTTGACGTCGGCCTACGTGCCCAACGGCCGGCAGAACCTGGCCGCGTTCGTGTCCGTCGGCAGCGACGCGTCGCTCGATTCCTACGGCAAGATCCAGGTCCTCGAACTGCCGAGCGGCAAGGCTGTCGACGGACCCGGCCTGGCCGCCAACCGCTTCGGCTCCAACGACGAGATCCAGCGCCAGCTCGAGGCGCTGACCCGCAACTCGAACGTGCGGATCCTCAATGGCAACCTGCTCACATTGCCCGTCGGCGAGAGTCTGCTCTACGTGCAACCGGTCTACGCCGTGCGCCAGGGAACCAGCACCGCCAACTACCCGGTGCTGCGCCAGGTGCTGGTGTCCTTCGGGGAGAAGACCGCGATCGGGCAGACCGTCGCCGAGGCGGTGGCGAAGGTGCTCGACGTCGAGCTCGACGCGGATCCGACCCCGGGAACAGGAGACCCGGGGCAACCCACTGGCACCGTCGACGAACAGATCCGTGAGCTGCTCACCGACGCCGACCAGGAGTTCAAGGACGCCAACGCGGCCCTGGCCGACGGCAACCTGCAGAAGTACGCCGCGGCGACGAAGCGGGCCGAGGAACTGGTGGCAGAAGCGCTGGAACTCTCCGACCAGAGCGCGTCGGAGCAGGAGCAGAAGACCGAGAAGAAGGCCGACGAGTAGCCGATTTTGAATCTGCTCATGCCCTCGCGTAAGGTTCTGTTCACCGGCGCGGGGTGGAGCAGCTCGGTAGCTCGCTGGGCTCATAACCCAGAGGTCGCAGGTTCAAATCCTGCCCCCGCTACAAGAAACAGGGCCTGACCTGCGGAAACGCAGATCAGGCCCTGTTGCTATTTCGAGTGGTTCCCCATTTATTCCCCACTAAACGGCGCAAAGTGTGGCCTTGACCGTCGGCAGCACCATGACTGCAGCCGCTCGAGTCGGCTGCGTCTTCCGGCCCAGATAGCCAGCGGTGACGTTGGTATCCGCGTGGCCCAACTGGTTGGCAATCTCGGCAAGCGCACAACCGTGCGCGTCCATCCATGAGGCCACGGTGCGCCGGAAGGTGTGCGTTCCTGCCCACTGGACACCTGCAGCCGCGAACACGCGGCGCAGTGCCTTTGAGACATTGTTCCGGTCCCTCGGCTGTCCGGCCTTGGTGGCGAAGTAGGTCACACCGAACACGAGACCAGTCGCGCCGTGCGCCTCGGCGCGCAGGCGCAGGCGCTCCGTGAGGTCAGTAGGCCCTTCCTTTCCCATCAGGTCAAAGGCGTCTATGGCGGGGTGCGGCGTCTACCTGCGCGCGATTCCCCGTTTGATTGTGCGGACCTGCATGAGTCTGCGGTTCTTCCATGCCTGAGCCTTCGGAAACCGCTGCCGCTTCGGCTTGGCGCTTGGTTTGGGTGGCTTGGTGTCGGTCCTGGTCCACCGCTGGCCTGCTGAGTCAGTGAAACTTACGGTGACGAATTTGTGTCGGCCCACATCACGGAGGGCCACGGGTGCCACGACCCGAAACACGCGCGTCTCACCGGGCTTGATCGCTCGCGCAATCTCCCAGTTTGGGCGCCCGGTCCACTGCCGCGGCTCAGCGGGTTCGGTCGCTTCGTCACTGGCCGGGCGAAGGGGTTTCATGCCGTGAAGTTCGATACGCACGTGCCCAATCGGCTCGGCGCTGTTGTTGATGACCTCCACTCGATGGATGGTCAACTCTCGCGTGGTCACAGACACTCGCTGACCGTCGATCTCTTGCCCTTCAAAGTCTGCAGCAGAGTCGCCGACAATCTTCGCCTTGGTGCCCAGCCACTTGGCTCCCATGTCACCGGCGATCGCGCCCTTCTGCTTGCCCACATGCTTCCCAACTTCGGCCCACACGAGTCGAGCCTGGGCGATCTTTCGGTCATCGGTGGATTCGAAGTAGGCGCGGCGGACCGTGTGCACGTTGAGAACGGTGTAGCCACCCGCGACCAGTGCAATGCACGCGGTGACCCATGCGGGGTCCAGCCAGCGGAGGAAGTCACCCAACCAATGCATGACTCAGAGGCTAGGTCGCCAGGGGCGGCGATGTGTGCACGACGCGGCGCATCCTCATGTCCGGCCGCTGATGAGGGTTGCTCATCGTGTTCAAGCGCCGTGGGCTGGGCGCCGAGGCATTCCCCACTTACTCCCCACCAACGTGGGGAATGACGGTGATCGCGGATGATCGGGTCAGGCGTTGCGCGGGCTGAAAACGTGCCTTGACCTGCGCAGACATGACCAAGGCAGACTGAGGGTGATGTGGACACGTCGTTCCCCAGAGATCGCAGGTTCAAATCCTGCCCCCGCTACAAAATGTTCAGGCCCGGAATCCTCGGATTCCGGGCCTGAACGCATTTCACATCCACTTGACGCCGTCGTGCTCGTACTCCCGGACCCGGTGCCGGATCATGCGGACGAGAAGCTCGTGAGGAACGCCGCCGCTGTAGGGGAGCTTGACCGAGCCCTTGCCGGTCTAGAACCCGGTCAGCTCGGCGCTGAAGTGCTCGCGCGTGCTTGGTGTGAAGACGACGTTCGCATGCGACGTGTGCGCCGACAGGACGAACATGATCACGCCGTCAGGATGCAGGTACGCCGGGGACCCCACTTCAGTGCCTCCGAGAGCTCTGGAGCAGTTGAGCGCGCCAGGGTGCGCAGGCCGATCATGCGCTCGCGTGCCCGGGGTGGGAGCCCGTCGACGTACTCGTCCAGGGTCGTTGGCTTCTCGGACATCGCTCCCGTCCTTCGCGCTATTCGGTCGCGTCTCGCGATTCGAGTGTGGCAGTGAGATGGGTGAGCTCGTCCAGCGAGTAGGCCGGCCCGTCGAGCCGCGTACGAGGCCCGTCGCTCCGCGCGTCGGCGCGCAGGCCCCGAATGAAGAGCTCGAGGTGTCGTCGGGCCAGGTCGTGCTTCGTCTCGGCCGGGATCGGTCCGGGCAGCGGGCGGGCCACGCGGACCAGCATCATGCCGATGTCGGCGAACGTGAGGTCGCCAGCGAGGTCGCCGTTGTCCTGGGCGGCCCGCACCAAGCGGTCGGTGGCGGCGGCGGAGGACTCGCGGGCGGCGGCCAGCTCCCGTTCGTTGAGGTCGAGGGCATCGAGGACCTGGGGGATCACGGCCGACACCTTCAGCTCCAGTGCGGTGCGCAGGTAGGCAGCGAGGGCCTCGAAGGGCTCGTCGGCGTACTCCTCGGCGGCGGACTCGGCCGCGATTCGCGTCTTCTCGAGAGCGTCGAGCACCACGGCCTTCAGCAGGGCAGGTCGATCGGGAAAGCGTCGGTAGAGGGTGGCGATACCGACTCCGGCTCGCTGGGCGACCTCCTCCAGTGGGGCGCCCGCCCCCTTCTCGGCGACCGTCTCGCGGGCCGCCGACAACAGGAGCTGGAGGTTGCGGCTGGCGTCGGCTCTCATCGGCATGGCCGCAGGTTAGCACTGAAACGGAGAAAAATCCTCCGGAACCGTTGACAGGGCTCCAGTGGCGTGCCAAGAATGTAACGGAGGAAATTCCTCCACTTGATTCTGAGGACGGTACGACCATGACTGCCACCGGAAGGACGTCGCAGACCAGCGCTCCGGGCGCTGGAACATCGCCGGCCACGAGCCGCCGCTGGCAGGCGCTGGTGGTCGTGGCATCGGCCCAGCTGATGGTCGCGCTCGACGCGACCATCGTGAACGTCGCGCTGCCGACCGCGCAGGGCGACCTCGGTTTCGACGACGCGCACCGCGCCTACGTCGTCACCGCCTACACCCTCTCGTTCGCGGGCCTTCTGCTCCTCGGCGGCAAGGCGGCCGACCGGTTCGGTCGCCGCCGAACCCTGATGTCGGGGCTGGTCGGATTCGCGATCAGCTCCGGGCTCGCCGGTGCGGCGCCGACCTTCGGTGTGCTCGTGGCCGGACGCGCCCTGCAGGGAGCCAGTGCCGCCTTCATGGCACCCGCCATCCTGGCCCTGATCGCCTCGACGTTCACCGATCCGCAGGAGCGCGGCAAGGCGTTCGGCGTCTTCGGTGCCGTGGCCAGCAGCGGCGCCGTCGTCGGCCTGATGCTGGGTGGTGCCCTCACCGAGTACGCCGGCTGGCGCTGGTGCCTCTACGTCAACGTCGTGGTCGCGGCGGTGGTGATCGTAGTGGGGCGCCGTGTGCTTCCTGCCGATCGCGGCAACCCGACCCCGCTCGATGTCGTCTCCGGCCTGCTGGCCACCGCCGGTCTTGCGGCGCTGGTGCTCGGGTGCGGCGAGGCCGCCACCCACGGCTGGTCATCGGCGCGGGTGCTGGTCCCCGGCCTGGTCGGTGTCGGCCTGTTGACCTACTTCATCCTGCGCCAGCGTGTGCTGACCGTCCCCCTGCTTCCGCTCTCGATCCTGGCCGACCGTGGCCGCGCCACGGCGTACGTCGCCACGGGGATCAGCGTGGTCGGCACGTTCGGGATGTTCCTGATGCTGACCTACCACTTCCAGGTGGTGCTCCACTGGAGCCCGGTGCGCACGGGCCTGGCCTTCCTGCCGATGAGCCTGGCCGTGGCGACCAGCTCCTACGGCATCGCCACCCGCCTGATGCACCGGGTGTCGCCGCGCACTCTGGTCGCACCGGGCCTGCTGGTCGCGGCGTCCGGACTGGGCCTGCTGACCACGCTCGAGCCCGGCAGCGCCTACCTGACCACCATCCTGCCGGCAGAGATCCTCGTCGGCGCCGGGATCGGCTGCGTCTTCACCCCTGCCATCGCGTTCGCCACCAGCGGGGTCGACCCACGGCTGGCGGGCGTCGCCGGGGCCACCGCCAACACCGCCATGCAGATCGGCAGCAGCCTCGGCACCGCCGTGCTCAACACCATCGCGGTCACCGCCGCCGGCAACTACATCGGTACGCCGACCGAGGCATTGGTCCACGGCTTCGCGGCCGCCACGGCGGCCGCGACCGGAGTGCTTGTCGTCGGTGCGCTGCTGGTGGTGGTCGGCCTGCGACCGCGCCGTACGCCCTGACCGCAGAATCGCCGGGCTTGTAGGCTTCGCCATCGACCGGCGACCGGATCAGACGCGGGGGACCGCCAGCAGTCCGACGATGCCGCCGTCGACCGGCACCGTGATGCCGTTGACGTACGCCGAGTAGTCGCTGGCCAGGAAGCAGGCGACCCTGGCGATGTCCTCGGCCGCACCGAGTCGTCCCGACGGGATCTGCTCGAAGTAGTCCTGGTCCGAGCCCGGTAGCGAGTCGAGCCAGCCGCGGAACCCCGCGGTGTCCATGGAGCCGGGGGAGATGACGTTGGCGCGGATGCCCTGGCCGCCGTACTCGGCCGCGATGCTCTTGGTCAGCGCGATCATCCCCGCCTTGGCAGCGCCGTAGACCGAGAGGCCGCGCACGGCGCCCAGGCCGGCGCCGGACGTGGTGGAGACGATGGTGCCGCCGCCCTGCTCGACCATGATCGGCAGCGCGGCCCGCACACCGAAGAACATCGATCCGAGGTTGAGGTCGACGATGTGGTGGAAGCCCTCGACGGTCACCTCGTGCAGCGGGGCCTGGGGAGACCCGCCGGCATGGTTGAAGAGGACGTCGAGCCGGCCGAAGGTGTCCTTGGCGGTGTGGACCAGCGCCTCGACCTGCTCGTGGGAGGTCACGTCGCACTGCATGGCGATCGCCCGGCCGCCGGCGGCCTCGACCTCGGCGGCCACGGCAGTGACCTTGTCACCGTTCAGGTCGCCGAGGACGACGGTGGCCCCGGCAGCGGCGAACTCGAGGGCGCTGGCGCGCCCGATTCCGTGGCCCGCCGCGGTGATCACGGCGATCTTGTCTGCAAGGGTGATCGTCATGACTGGACTCTAGGGTCGGGCCCCCGGGGCCCGGTGCGTGTCCTGATCACCGGGACCCGGGGCGCGGGTCAGAGGTTGACCACCTTGCAGGTCGGGATCGGGTTGTTGCCGCCCGACTTGACCCAGCGCAGCAGGGCCGTGCCCTCGGAGTGCCCGGCGGTGTTGACCCAGTTGCCGTAGCCGGGGTCCTTCGCCGCCACCACGATGGTCAGGGTGCCGTCGTCGTTGAGCTTCGCGGTGTGGTTGTTCAGGTGGGTGTTGGTGCGGTCGTAGTCGAGGGACTCCATCCACCAGTTCTGCAGCACGAAGTTCCAGTACTCACAGTCGGGGACCTCGGTCTCGATCACCCAGGCCTCGTCCTCGGCGAGGTTCCAGTAGCCGTGGAGGTAGAAGATCGTCGGATCGCCGCCGGCGTTGAGGAACCGGTCCTGGCCCCAGTCGGGGAGCTCGTGGGGACGGGTCATGAACAACCGGGTCCACTCGGCGAAGATCTTCGAGATGCCGGACACCTGGAGGGTGGCGGCGCGGAGCTGGTCGGCGAACTCGTCGACGTCGAGGGGTGCGTAGGGGACCTCCTCGTCGAGGAGCTCGATGGTGATCCGGGCGGGGTCGTTGTTGGGGTGGTCGACGAAGCTCTGCCGCCCGGTGAGCTTGTCGGTGCCGTCCGGCAACGGGAGCCAGGGGCCCGAGGCGGGCTTCTCCTTGCTGGCCACGAAGCTGAACCGGCCCTGGTCGTCGAGGGGGAGGGAGTGCACGTCGATCTCGCCGTGGGAGACCTGGGTCTCCTCGCTCCAGTCGCGCTTGCTCTTCGACCCGATGCTGAACACAGTGGAGTTTCCGGGGGTGCCGCTGATGCGATAGCGGTGCTCGGGGGAGACGCGCGCACTCATGTAGATGTTGTCGGGGTTGTCCGCGCCGATCTTGCAGCGCAGGTTCGGGTCGAGGATGTTGGTGAAGACCGGGTAACGCGGGTCGTTGTGCTCGATGCTGGTGAGCGTCCCGTTGCGGAGCAGCCGGATCAGGTAGCGGACCCCCTCGGCCTGGTCCAACGGGGTCAAAGGTGCGGACTCGGACTGCAGGGTGTTCCCGGCCGCGCGAAGGTTGTCGCAGAACTCGTCCCACATGGGGTTGGTCATGTCATCTCCCTGGTCGTTTCCTGCTGTCTAACCGCCGGGACTGCGCCGGTCGGAGGTCGTCCCGTTGATCGGGAGCGGTGGGCCGGCTCCCGCTGATCGGGATTCTTCGGGGGGCGACGAGCCCGCTCCCTAATGTCGGAGTCGACCACCACACACGCCCTGGGCGTCGTCCGAAAGAGGTTGGCATGCCCGACTCCTCCCGCTCCTCCACCGTCGCCGGCAACGCCGCCGGAACGCTCGACATCCTCGTGATCGGTGCCGGTTTCGCCGGCCTGTACGCCGTCCACGCAGCCCGTCAGGCCGGTCATGACGTGCTGTGCCTCGAGGCCGGATCGGGTGTGGGCGGGACCTGGTTCTTCAACCGCTATCCGGGCGCCCGCTGCGACGTGGAGAGCATCGACTACTCCTACTCCTTCGACGAGGACCTCCAGAACGACTGGAAGTGGAGCGAGCGCTACGCCACGCAGCCGGAGATCCTGTCCTACATCAACCACGTCGCCGAGCGGTTCGACCTGCTGCGCAGCATCCGCCTGGAGACACGGGTGGTCGCCGCCGACTGGGACGAGTCGGCCGCCGTGTGGCGGGTGGCCACCGACGCAGGCGAGGTGCACGTCGCCCGCCACGTGCTGTGCGCCGCGGGGTCTCTCTCGGTGCCCAACAAGCCGCCGATCCCCGGGGTCGACGACTTCGCCGGCGAGGTGCTGTTCACCTCGCAGTGGCCCGAGCCCGCACCCGACCTCGCCGGCAAGCGGGTCGGCATCGTCGGCACCGGCTCGTCGGGCATCCAGTCGATCCCGGTCATCGCGCAGGAGGCCGAGGAGCTCACCGTCTTCCAGCGCACTCCGAACTTCAGCGTGCCGGCACTGAACCGGCCGCTGACCGAGGAGGACCAGCGTCGGATCCGCGAGGAGTACCCGGAGCGACGCCGCAAGTCCCGGGTCAGCGGCGGCGGGTCGCCGTACGTCGCCCACCCGAAGAGCGCGGAGGAGTGCGACCCGGACGAGCGGACCGCAGCCCTGGAGAAGGGCTGGACCACGGGCGGCGTGCTGTTCGGCAAGACCTTCCCCGACCAGTACACCAACATCGTCTCCAACGACTACGCCCGTGACTTCGCGGTCGCCAAGATCCGCGCGATCGTCGAGGACCCCGAGGTCGCCGACGACCTGATCCCGAGCGACCACCCGATCGGCACCAAGCGGATCTGCACGGACTCGGGGTACTACGCCACGTTCAACCGCGACAACGTCGCGCTGGTCAACCTCCGCAAGGACCCGATCGAGCACATCGCCGACTGGGGCGTGAAGACCTCGGAGTCGTCCTACGAGCTCGACGTGCTGGTCTTCGCCACCGGGTTCGACGCGATGACCGGAGCCCTGACCCGCATGGACATCCGCGGTGAGGGCGGCGTGCTGCTGCGCGACGCGTGGGCCGACGGGCCGGTGACCTACCTGGGCTACCAGGTGCCGGCGTTCCCGAACTTCTTCATCCTGAACGGCCCCGGTTCGCCGGCGGTGCTGGCCAACATGGTCCTGGGCTCGGAGATGCAGGTCGACTGGCTGCTCGCCCTGATCCGCGCCGCCGACGAGCAGGGCGCCGATCGGGTCGCCGTGTCGCCCGACGTGGCGCAGGAGTGGACCACGCAGCTGCAGGAGGCGGCGGAGCAGACCCTCTTCCCGCGGGCGAACTCGTGGTACATGGGCGCCAACATCGAGGGCAAGCCACGCAAGTTCATGCTCTACCTCGGCGGCCTCGGCACGTACGCCGCCTTCTGTGACGAGATCGCCGCCGACGACTACCGAGGCTTCGAGCTGACGGCTGCGTCCGCCGCCGCCGAGCGGACTGAGCAGGTCGTCCGATGACCACGACGTCACCGGTGCTGGTCACGGGCGCGGCCTCGGGGATCGGTGAGGCGTGCGCCCGCGCGCTGGCCGAGGCCGGCCGTCCCGTCGTCCTCTGGGACCTCGACCGGACGGCGGTCACCGCGGCAGCCGACGCGCTGGCCGAGAAGTACGGCGTCGCGACGTGCGGCCAGGCGGTCGACGTACGCCGGCTCGACGACTTCGCCCACGCGTTGCACACCGCCCGCGCGGCAGTCGGCCCCCTCGGTGGGCTGGTGCACAGTGCGGGCGTGGTCGACTCGACGCCGATGACGCAGCTCACCCCCGAGGCGTGGCGACGTGTCATCGACGTCAACCTGACGTCGTACGGCTTCCTGGTCGCGGCGCTCGCGGACGACCTGCGGTCCCAGCCGGGCTCCGCCGTCGTCGGCATCGCCTCGATCAACGCCGTGGTCGGCCAGGGCACGATCCCGTCGTACACCGCCTCCAAGGGCGGCGTGCTCAGCCTGACCCGGTCGCTCGCCGCCGAGCTCGGACGTGACGGGGTGCGGGTCAACTCGGTCTGCCCGGGCTACATCGCCACGCCGATGCTCGAGCGGGTGCTGGCCGACGAACGCACCGCGGCGGCCATGTCCGGGCTCTCCATGCTCGGGCGCGTCGGCGAGTCCGCCGAGGTGGCCGCCGTCGTGCGGTTCCTGCTGAGTGAGGAGGCCGGCTTCGTCACCGGGGCGACGATCAACGTCGATGGCGGCGTGCTGGCCAACGACCACACGGCGGCCATGAGGTGACCCGACCCAACGTCGTGACGATCGTGCTCGACGACACGGGCTTCGCGCAGCTGGGGTGCTTCGGCTCCGACATCAGCACCCCCAACATCGACGCCCTGGCCGCGGACGGCCTGCGCTACAACAGGTTCCACGTCACGGCGCTGTGCTCGCCGACCCGGGCGTCGCTGCTCACCGGCCGCAACCACCACCGGGTCGGCATGGGCTTCCTGACCGACATACCGTCGCCGGACCCCGGCTACACCTGCGCCGTCCCGCCGTCGGCCGGGACCCTTCCCTCGGTCCTCAAGCAGGCCGGCTACAGCACGTTCGCCGTCGGCAAGTGGCATCTCACCCCGCGGTGGGAGGTCAACCCCGCAGGTCCCTACGACCGGTGGCCCCTGGGCCTCGGCTTCGAGCGCTTCTACGGCTTCCTCAGCGCCGAGACCAGTCAACGAACCCCGACCCTGGTGCGTGACAACTCCTACGTGCCGCAGCCGCGCACGCCCGACGAGGGCTACCACCTGATGGAGGACCTCACCGACGAGGCCATCGGGTTCATCCGGGACCAGCAACAGAACACGCCCGACAGGCCGTTCTTCCTCTACTACGCGACCAGTGCCATGCACGCCCCGATCCAGGCGCCCGAGGAGTGGGTACGCCGCTACGAGGGCGCCTTCGACCAGGGCTGGGACGTCTGGCGCGACGCGATCGTCGCCCGTCAGAAGGAGATCGGAGTCGTTCCCGAGGACGCCGAGCCGACGCCGCGCCCACCGTGGGTGCGGCCGTGGGACGAGCTGAGCGAGGAGGAGCGACGGGTCACCGCGCGCAGCATGGAGATCTTCGCCGCCTACCTGAGCTACACCGACGCCCAGATCGGACGGCTGCTCGACCACCTCCGCGAGACCGGCACCCTCGACAACACGATCGTGATGCTGATCTCCGACAACGGCACGAGTGCCGAGGGCGGCCCGAACGGCTCGTTCAACTACCACGGCCTGCACCGCGACCGGGAGGCCAACCGCGAGCTCACGTTCGCCAACGTCGAGGACCTGGGCGGTGACCGCTCCTACATGCAGTACGCCTGGCCCTGGGCCTGGGCGGGCAACACCCCGTTCTGGCTCTGGAAGAGGTTCACCGCACTGGGCGGCGTCCGCACCCCGCTGGTCGTGCACTGGCCAGACGGGTTCGGCACGCCGGGCGAGCTGCGCGACCAGTTCTGCCACGTGGCAGACCTCATGCCGACGCTGCTGGAGGCGGCCGGCGTGCCCCTCCCCGAGCAGCTCAACGGCGTCGAGCAGATATCGCTGGACGGCGCCAGCATCCTCGACTCGTTCCTGGCGCCGGAGGTGGCCGCGCCCCGCGAGACGCAGTACTTCGAGTGCGCCGGCTCGCGTTCGCTCTACCACCGTGGGTGGAAGATCCGCACCGACCATGTCGGGCCGACGCCCCTGCTGGAGCGTGAGCTGATCCCGGGCAGCCACGAGTACGACGAGGACCACTGGGCACTGTTCCACCTCGACGACGACTTTGCGGAGACGACCGACCTGTCGGCCGAGCACCCCGAGCTGGTCCGCGAGATGGTCCAGATGTGGTGGACCGAGGCGGGCCGCAACCAGGTGCTGCCGCTCAACGACGGCTACACCGGACGTCCCCAGGCGGAGCGACCGGCCACCCACCGGCAACCGGCCCGGATGACCTACCGCCCCGGGCCGGGCTCCGTCTCGGAGTTCATGTACCCCGTCCTCCATGAGGGCTTCGCGATGGCGGCGCACCTGGACGGTGGCGACGATCCCCGCAGCGGCATCATCGTCGCCGTCGGTGACTGGACCCAAGGGCTGGCCTGGTACCTGCACGACGGCCACCAGGTCGTCTCGGTCAACTACGCCGGATTCAGCCAACGTGCCGAGTCCTCGACTCCGCTGTCTCCCGGCGAGCAGGAGGTCCGGCTCAGCTACCGGCTGCGTGAAGGCGGCGGAACGTTCGAGCTCCACCAGTCAGGAACGGTGGTCGCCGAGCTCCCGGTCGACGGCCCCCTGCCCGTGCGGTGGCAGATCGGCGGCCCGGGGCTGCGGATCGGCTTCGACGCAGGCTTCCCGGTGGACGAGACCTATGCGCCGCCGTACGCCATGGAGTCAGGGGTGCTGAAGCACGTCGAGGTGGCCAGTGCGTTCGCGGACGCACGGGAGCCCGACGACGCCGACCTGGCGCGCACCCACGAATGACGCGGTCACCTGCCGCACCCGAAACGAGAGAAGGAACCATGAAGCTTGGCGCGGCGATCGCCGAGATCCTCAAGGCCGAGGGCATCGAGCTGGTCTGCGGCTATCCGCTGAACTATGTCTTCGAGTACGCAGCCGACGCCGACATCCGACCCGTGATCGCCCGAGCCGAGCGCACCGGCGGGCACATGGCCGATGCCGTCTCGCGGGTCACCAGTGGCAAGCAGATCGGGGTCTACGCGACCCAGCACGGACCCGGCATCGAGAACGGGATGGGCGCCGTCGCGCAGGCGTTCGGCGAGTCGGTGCCGATCCTGGTGCTGCCGATGGGCTACCGGCGCGACGAGGCGCACATCGCGCCGAACTTCAACTCGACGATCAGCCTGCGCTCGATCGCCAAGTCAGTCGAGCCGCTCAACGACGCCAACCAGGTCGCCGCGGTGTTCCGGCGGGCGTTCAGCCGACTGCGCAACGGGCGCGGCGGCCCGGTGGTCGTCGAGATCCCGCGCGACATGTGGTTCGAGGACGTCACCGTCCCACTCGACTACCGGCCGGTGATCACCACGCGCTCCGGCCCCGACCCCGTCGCCGTACGCCGTGCTGCGGAGCTGCTGGTCGCGGCAGAGCGGCCGGTGCTCTACGCCGGCCAGGGCGTGCACTACGCCGAGGCGTGGCCCCAGCTGAGGCAGCTCGCGGAGAAGCTGGCGATCCCGGTGACCACCAGCCTCCAGGGCAAGAGCGCCTTCCCCGAGGACCACCCGCTCGCCCTCGGCTCGTGCGGCCGGGCGGTGCCCAGGACGGTGCACCACTTCCTGCAGGAGTCCGACCTGATCCTCGGCATGGGGTGCAGCTTCACGCCGTCGGACTTCGCCACCGCGATGCCCACCGGGAGGACGGTCATCCACGCGACCCTCGACCCCGCCCACCTCGACACGGTCGTGCAGGCCGACGTGGGCCTGATCGGTGACGCAGCCCTCACCCTGGACGCCCTGCTGGCCGCGGTCGACGACCTCGTCGACGGCGACCGCGACCGGGCACCCGTCGAGGCGGAGATCAAGCGGGTGCACGACGAGTGGCTCGCCGAGTGGCTGCCGATCCTGACCTCGGACGAGAACCCGATGACGGCGTACCGGGTGATCTGGGAGCTGATCGCGGCCACCGATCCCGACAACACGATCATCACCCACGACGCCGGCTCGCCGCGCGACCAGCTCTCCCCGTTCTGGAAGAGCACGACGCCGCTGAGCTACCTGGGCTGGGGCAAGACCACCCAGCTCGGCTACGGCCTCGGCCTGGTGATGGGCGCGAAGCTGGTGCACCCCGAGAAGCTCTGCGTCAACCTGTGGGGCGACGCCGCGATCGGCTTCACCGGGCTGGAGCTCGAGACCTGCGTGCGGGAGCGACTTCCGGTGCTGTCGATCCTGTTCAACAACTCCTACATGGCGATGGAGACCAACGCCATGGGTCTTTCCCAGTCGAAGTACCAGACGATGGAGATCTCCGGCGACTACACGGCGATGGCCCAGTCGCTCGGCCTCTACGCCGAGAAGGTCACCGACCCGGCCGACATCGCTGACGCCCTCAAGCGCGGCATCGAGCAGACCGAGGCGGGTCGTCCCGTGCTGCTGGAGTTCATCACCTCCCGCGAGCTGCGTGTGTCGACCCATGGCGGCGACTCCTACATGTCGCCTGTGCCCGACAACTTCCGCTGACTGAGGAGACGGAGCATGACGTCCACGAACACCACCTCGCCCAACGTCGTCATCGTGCTCCTCGACGACGTCGGGTTCGGTGCCTCGTCGACCTTCGGCGGTCTCGTCGAGACCCCCGCCGTGGAGGAGATCGCGCGGCAGGGTCTGCGCTACAACAGGTTCCACACGACGGCGATCTGCTCGCCCACACGCGCCTCCCTGTTGACCGGACGCGACGCGCACGTCACCGGTGTGGGCACGGTGCTGAACCTCGCGAACAGCCACAACGGGTACGACGGCGTGCTCCGCGACAGCACTGCGCTGCTGCCCCGGATCCTCAAGGAGCACGGCTACAGCACGGCGTGCATCGGCAAGTGGCACCTCACCCCGCCGTGGGAGTGCTCGCCGGTGGGGCCGTTCGACCGCTGGCCCACGGGTCGTGGGTTCGACACGTTCTACGGGTTCCTGGGCGGTGAGACGCACCAGTACGAGCCCACCCTGTTCGAGGGCACCCGGTCCGTTCCGCGACCCGAGGGCGACGACTACCACCTCACCGAGGACCTGGTGGACCGCTCGATCGACTGGATCCGGATGCAGCAGTCCGTGACGGGTGACAAGCCGTTCTTCCTCTACCTCGCTCCGGGGGCGACGCATGCGCCGTTGCACGTGCCGGGGGAGTGGAGCGAGAGGTACCGCGGAAGTTTCGCCCAGGGCTGGGACGTCGTCCGCGAGGAGATCCTCGAACGCCAGAAGGCGCTCGGCGTCGTGCCCCAGGACGCGGTGCTGACTCCGCGGCCGGACTCGCTCCCGGCGTGGGACTCGCTCAGCACGGACGAGCGGGCCGTGGCCGAGCGGCTGATGGAGGTGTACGCCGGGTTCCTGGAGCACACCGACACCCAGATCGCGCGGCTGGTCGACGCCCTCAAGGAGGACGGCCAGTTCGAGAACACGATGTTCGTCTACGTCGTCGGTGACAACGGCAGCAGTGCCGAAGCGGGAGTGGCCGGCAGCATCAGCTACTCCGCGGCCCTCCAGGGGCTGGCCGAGACGCTGGAGCAGCAGGTGGCCGGCCTCGACGAGATCGGTGGGAAGAGGTCGTACCCGCAGTACCCGGCAGGGTGGGCGTGGGCGATGACCTCGCCGTTCCAGTGGGTCAAGCAGGTGGCCTCGCACTTCGGGGGGACCCGCAACCCGATGGTGGTGTCCTGGCCTGCGGGCATCAAGGATGCCGGTGGTCTGCGCACCCAGTTCTCGCACGTGAACGACGTGGTGCCGACGATCCTGGAGGCGGCCGGCATCGAGGCGCCGAAGGTGGTCAACGGGGTCGAGCAGTCGCCGATGGACGGCACCAGCCTGGTCTACACCTTCGCGGATGCCGACGCTCCCGAACGCCACACGACGCAGTACTTCGAGGTCTTCGGGCACCGCTCGATCTACCACGAGGGCTGGATCGCCTCGGCCTTCCACGGGCAGGCGCCGTGGACCCCGCGCTTCAAGGACGGCGAACCGCGCCGCGACTACGACTTCGCGACCGACTCCTGGGAGCTCTACGACACGACTCGCGACTTCAGCCAGGCCACGGATCTCGCGGCGACCGAGCCGGAGAAGCTGGCCGCGCTCCAGGAGCTCTTCGTGGCCGAGGCCGAGCGGGTCAGCATCCTGCCGTTGCGCGACGCGCGGTCCACCCGAACCCCGATGCCGAACCTCGCGGCCGGCAGGAACGAGTTCGTCTATCGCGGGCCGGTTGGCCTGCCGGAGACCGATGCACCTCCGTTCGGTGGCCGGTCCTGGCAGTTGCTGGCCCGCTTCGGTGTGGGCAGCACGGCGTGCCGCGGCGTCCTGGCGTCGATCGGAGGTCACTCCGGCGGTTGGAGTCTGCGCCTCGATGAGGACGGTCGCGTGGTCTTCCACGTCCGGATCTTCGAGCGTGACGCGTTCATCCTGACGAGTCCCGCACCTCTGGCGCCCGGGCAGCACGAGGTGCTGCTGGAGTTCCGATACGACGGCGGTGGGCGCGGCAAGGGTGGAGAGTTCAGCCTGGTCGTCGACGGCTCGACCGTGGGTGTCGACAGGATCTCCGCCACCCCACCCGGCTACTACTCGATCGACGAGCTCTTCACGATCGGGTTCACCTCCGGCTCTCCCGTTGCCGACCACCCCGAGCGGTATCCCTTCACCGGGGAGCTGGAAGAGATCCGGATACGGGTCGAGTAACCCACCTGAGAACGGTACGTCGTACGCACCTCGGTGACCCGTCAGCTCGGGTCGGCCTCGTCGGTGGTCGGGAAGACGCCCCGACGGACGAGCGCGTAGACGGCCAGGGTGAGGTCTTCGTCGGACTGGTCCTCGAGGCCGGTGATGTCCCTGACGAACGAACCGAAGAGCCCCCAGCCGAGGGCCGCGCTGGTCAGTGCGGCGACCTGCACGCGGGACGCGACGTCGTCGCCTCCCGCGTTCTCGGCGATCCGTCGGGCCAGCTCGTCCATCGCGGGGGAGCGCCCCAGGATGGCCGCGGGGTCGCGACCCTCGAGGATGCTCCGGGCCACCATCCGGACGTACTCCGAGCTCTTCGGCCGCATCAGGATGGCGATCGCGTCCTCGGTGCTCGCAGCCGCGCTGAACTGCTGGGCGTAGTCGTCGGACGACCTCTGGAAGACCAGTTTCAGCAGGTCGTCCTTGGTGCCGACGTACTGATGGATCAGCCCGTAGTTGACCCCAGCGGCCCGGGCCACCTCGCGCAGTGACACTGCGGCGGGGCCGCGACTCGCGAAGAGGGGCCGGGCCGCCTCGACGAGGAGCTGGACCACCCGGGCGCGCGCCTGCGACTCCTCGCCGGGCCGGGATGCGCCCGAGAGGCCTGTGCTGGTGGGGGTTTCAGCCATCCACGAAGCCTAGATGAGCCCGGCTCATGTCTCTCACACGGCAGCCGCCTGCTTCGCGGTGACCTCGGCCATGTACGTCTCCGGCAGCTCCATGAACGGGGTGCGGAACCGCGCCCACAGCGGCAGGTCGTCCATCGAGTAGATGTCCTGCTGGTTGGCGGGCCGACGCGGCCAGGAGGGGATGTTCACCCAGAGCCGCATCAGGTGCCGGCGTCGGTTGACGTCGTCGTGGTCGACGTACGGCGTACGTCCGTGGACGATCAGCCGGTTGTTGAGGAACTGGATGTCGCCCGGCGCGATGCTCATGTCGAGGTAGAACTCGGGGGAGGCCGAGAGCTCGCAGAAGAGGTCGAGTGCGGCCTCCTGCTCCGGAGTGATGCCGAAGTGCCCGGCCCGGGCGGCGTCGCGGGTCTGGGCGACGTGGACACACGAGCTGAACTCGCCGTCGGCGCGGGCGAACAGCGCCACGTTGTCGGACGTGACGATCTTGCCGTCGCCGCGCTCGGCGTCCATCTGGCCACGCATCACCGGCATGCCGGCGTACAGCACCCTGGCCAGCTCGGGGTTCGTCTCGACCATGCGGTCGTGCACGGCCGCGGCGCTGGCGATGCGGCTGGCGCCGCCCTCCTTCGCCGCACGCAGGCAGAGCAGCGAGACGACGTCGTGGCCGTCGCAGTGCATGTTCATCGACTGCGCCGACCGGTAGCCGCGCACCTTCTCGTCGACCAGGTCGGCCACGTTCAGCACGTGGCCCAGGACCTCGCCGTTGCCCGACTGGGGGATGACGTCGCCGAGGTGGGCGCCCAGGCCGCAGTAGATGCGGGCCAGGTCGTCGTCGCCGTACTGCTCGCGGGAGAGCCCACGGATCAGCACGAAGCCGCGGCCCGTCCGGAGCTCGTCACGCAACCGGGCAAGGAGGTCCCCGACGCCGGGCAGCGGGAACGTGGCTGCGGTGATCTCGGTGAGGTCGAGCTCGCCATGGCCCTTGAGGGCCGTGAGCGCCGCGTCGATCTCGGTGAGCTCGTCGTCGGACAGCTGCCACAGGCCGTCCTGGCGGTAGTCCAGGGTGCTGCCGAGCCAGGCGGAACGGCCGCCGACGGGGGTGAGGGTGTCAGTCATGGTTCTCTCCAGAGGGTGGGCTTGCGGGAAGGGTGAACAGCGGTCAGGCGGGAGCGGACGTCAGTGCGGATTGCGGGCCCCGGACCAGGCGACCCGGCAGGGCGCCGGTGGGCTGGCCGTCGCGGGTGACGACGGTGCCGCCCACGACCGTGGCGGTGTAGCCGCGCGCGTCCTGCATCAGGCGCCGGCCACCGGCGGGCAGGTCGCGTACGACGCGGGGCAGGTCCAGGCCGAGCGCGTCGAGGTCGATGACGTTCAGGTCGGCGCGATGCCCCGGAGTGACCAGGCCGCGATCGTGCAGGCCCACCATCTCGGCGGACCGCCTGGTCATCAGGTGGATCAGATGGGGCAGCGAGAGGCGCTCGCCCTGGTGGCGGTCCCGACCCCAGTGCGTGAGCAGGTGCGTGTAGATGCTGCCGTCGCAGATGACTCCCAGATGGGCGCCGCCGTCACCCAGACCGGGAACGACGTGCTCGTTGAGCAGCATCTCGCGGCACGGCTCGAGCGAGAAGTCGGCGTAGTTCGAGAACGCCAGGTAGAGGATGTTGCGGCCGTCGCGCTCGAGAAGCCTGTCGTAGACCAGGCTCTCGGGGGAGACGCCCAGCCGGCGGGCCTGTGCGCCGATGCTGGACTCCTTGGCGGGCTCGTAGTCGAAGTCCTCGCCCATCTCGAAGAGCTGGTCGAAGTCGCGCACCCGCATCCCCATCGCCATGTCGGGGTCCGGGTCGTTGGTCTCGCCGAGGATGCGCTCCTTCACCTCGGGCCGGCGCAGCTCGCGGACCCGGTCGGCCAGTGGCAGGTCGGCCATCGCGAGGTAGGTCGGCGTCGAGTAGAACGGACTGAGGGTCAGCTCGAGACCCAGCAGCACGCCCAACGGCCGCGGCAGGATCTGCAGGGTGCCGGTGCCGCCGGAGGCGTTGAACGCGTCGAACTTGTCGAGGATCGTGCGCCAGATCCGGGGATTGCCGTGGCTCTGCACCAACGCCATGCTGAACGGCCGGTTCGACTCCTTCGCGCGACGCAGGCCCATGTCGAGCACCTGCTCCCAGTCGTCGTTGTACTCGATGACGAACTGGATCAGCCCGGCCCCGGCGCGATCGAGGGCAGCGGCCAGTCCGGCGTACTCCTCCTCGGTCGCGGCCAGGGTCGGTGTGAGCTGGCCGTCGCTGGAGCGGTGGAACATGGTCTGTGAGGTGCCGAACCCGAAGGCGCCTGCGCGCACCGACTCCTCGAGGATCTCGCCCATCTGCCGGATCTCGTCGGGAGTGGCCGGCTCGCGGGAGTAGGCCCGCTCGCCCATGACGTAGGTGCGCAGGGCGGCGTGCGGGACGTAGCTGCAGATGTCGGCGTCGAACTCGCGACTGCTCAGGAAGTCGAGGAACTCGGGGTAGCTGGTCCACTGCCAGTCGACGCCCTCCTTGAGCACGACGTTGGGGATGTCCTCGACGCCCTCCATGAGCCTGATCAGCAGGTCGCGGTCCTCGGGCTTGCAGGGCGCGAAGCCCACACCGCAGTTGCCCATCACGACCGTGGTCACTCCGTGGTTGGTCGAGGGCACGAGGCGGTTCTCCCAGGTGGCCTGGCCGTCGTAGTGCGTGTGTACGTCGACGAAGCCCGGCGTGACGAGCTGGCCGCGTGCGTCGATCTCCTCGCGGCCCGAAGCGGTGACCTCACCGACCTCGACGATGACGCCGTCACGGATCGCGACGTCGGCCTGTCGCGGGGGTTCGCCGGAGCCGTCGATGACGGTGCCGTTGCGGATGACGAGATCAAGTTCGGACATCTCTGCCTCTCTGTTTCGCACGGTCGCGCAGAAGTCTCACTGGGTGGGTCGAGAACTGAGATTAGCCGCATGGCTAGAACTTTGGCAAGCGTTTGCAACTTTCGCGGATCTCGCCTGTTGACAGGGGGTTCGGCGCCAAGGATATTGACGACCAAGCAAACGCTACCTTCGCCGAACGGCCGTAACGGCCGAGCGATCCCCCCATCAAGGAGTCGAAAGAATGCCGGACCAGAAGACCCTCTCGCTGCGGCGCCGACCGGGGCTCGTCCTGGGCGTGGCCCTCGGGCTGCTCGCCCTGCTGCTCACCTCCTGCGGCTCGAGCGCGAACACGTCAGGAGACGGGGAGATCGACAGCTCGGCGACGCTGCGGCTGACCTACACCGGCGTGCAGACCCTCGACCCGGCGACGACGCCGGGCTCGACCGCCGTGCTCTCCAACACCTGGCCCGTCTACGACCGGCTCCTCCAGATCTCCGAGGACGGCGAGTACCTCCCGATGCTGGCCACCAAGTGGACGTTCTCGAAGGACGGGCTGACCCTCCGCCTGGACCTGCGTGACGGGGTCACCTTCTCCGACGGAACCCCGTTCACCGCCGACACGGTCAAGGCCAACATCGCGCGCTACCGGGGCGAAGACGTCAGCAAGAGCGCCACCGCGATCATCAAGGACGTCGAGGTCGTGGACGAGCATGCCGTCGACCTGCACCTCGCCTCGCCGAGCCGGGCCGTGCTGGGCTCCCTGGCCGCGGCAGCGCCGGGCATCATGATCAGCGAGAAGGCGCTCGACAACCCGGACCTCGGCACCAACCCGGTCGGCAGTGGTGCCTGGGTGATCGACAGCTTCCGCCCGGCGGAGCGGGTCACCTACAAGCTGCGCAGCGACAAGGACGGCATCTGGGACAAGGAGACCGGCAAGGTCGCCAAGGTCGAGATCGCGGTGCGCACGACGTCGACGGCCTTCGCGGCCATCCGCAGCGGTCAGGTCGACGTCGTCCTGTCGGGCGGTGACGTCAGTGAGCTGAAGTCCGGGATCGACCAGGGCACGTTGAAGATCCGCCCGCTGAAGAACGCCTCCACCACCGCTGCGCTTCACCTGAACCAGACGGTCAAGCCGTTCGACGACGTCCGGGTCCGGCAGGCGGTCAACTACGCCATCAACCGCAAGCCGCTGGTCGATGCCCTGGTGCCGACCACCACCGCGCGCGTCCAGCCGATGGCCTCGGTGGTCAACGGCTTCGACGAGTCCCTCGAGTCGACGTACTCCTATGACCCGGACCGGGCGCGGGAGCTGCTGAAGGAGGCTGGCCACGAGAACGGTGTCGACGGCGGCACCTTCTACGTCGCCAACTACGAGCCGTTCCCCGACGCCGCGCAGGTCGTGCAGGCAGACCTGGCCAGCGTGGGCATCAAGGTCGACCTCGAGCTCTACGACATCCGCCAGCTCTCGAGCGGGACGTACGGCGACAGCGATCGTCCCGGCGCGTTCATGTTCATGTCCTACCCGAGCCTGGAGCCGGGGGTCGCGCTCAGCCAGTTCCTCGAGAACCCGCTGGTGTTCCCCGGTGGCGTGCCTGCCGAGGTGGGCACGCAGATCGCCGCCATCGATGACTCGACCGCCACGCAGGAGGAGCGGGCCGGGCGTGCCGGTGCCGTGGTCAAGTGGGCCACCGACCAGGCGC
Source organism: Nocardioides sp. Soil796 (assembly GCF_001429525.1). Lineage (NCBI taxonomy): Bacteria > Bacillati > Actinomycetota > Actinomycetes > Propionibacteriales > Nocardioidaceae > Nocardioides > Nocardioides sp. Soil796. The sequence continues at coordinate 184,305 of NZ_LMSQ01000022.1, read as the reverse complement.
TCTACGCACCGTTGTGGCAGGGCGTTCCCGGGTGGGTGATGACCAACAAGGTGCACGGTGTCGAGGACGGCAAGGCGTTCCTCGCGCCGCTGGGTGGCCAGGACTTCCGCTACGCCTGGATCAGCAAGTAGCTGACCCGCCCAACACGTCGACGACGGCGCGGAGCAGCACCTCGACGGTGAGGTGCGCTTCCGCCGCGTCGGCGTTGCCGTCCTCGAGACGCTGCTCGAGATCGGCGAGTGAGCGGGTCACCATCACCTGGACGAGGCGCAGCCGCTCCTCGCGCACGTCGTCCGGCACCCCCGACAGGTGTGACGCCATCAGGCGCCGTACCTCCTGGGAGCTGTGGCTGTGGCGGTCGTCGAACGGCTCGAAGTCGCGTCCGCGACCGAGGTAGCGGTCGATGAACCGCGCGTAGGCGCTGTCGCCGCGTGAGTCGATCACGAGGTCGGCCAGGGGCGTGACATAGGCATCGGCGAGGTCGGGCAACGACGGGCTCTCGTGGGTGGCGAGCAGGCGGCTGCGTTCCTCCTGGAGCGGCACCAGTCGCAGGTCGTAGAGCGCCCGGATCAGCCCCTCCTTGGTGCCGAAGTGGTACTGCACGGCGGAGTTGTTGCGCTGCCCGGCGCGCTCGCCGATCTGTCGCAGGGACACGAACTCGACCCCACGCTCGGCGAAGAGGCGTTCGGCCGCGAGCAGGATCGTCGTGCGGGCGTCGGTGGTCACCGGCGTGTGCTCCTTGTCAGTGGGACGGCCGTGCTCGGCCGCATCGGTCACGCCTACGTTGCGTTTAAGACACTACGTCTTACTTGCCCTCCAGGAGGAAATCGTGAGCCACCCGTCCCTGACCGTCACTCGCCTGACCCACTCCATCGGTGCCGAGATCTCCGGCGTCGACCTGGCCGCGGGCGTCGAGCCCGCCGTCGCCAAGGAGCTCGTCGACCTGTTCCACGAGCACCAGGTGCTGTTCTTCCGCGACCAGCAGCTCGACGACGTCTCGCACCGCGACTTCGCCAGGAACTTCGGCCCGCTGCAGCACTTCGCGTTCCTGCCGCCGGTCTCCGCGGACGTGCCCGAGGTGCACGCAATCGACATCGACGGCGCCAAGCCGAAGACCGCCAACGCCGATATCTGGCACTCGGACGCGACCTTCCTGGAGGAGCCGCCGCTCGGTTCGATGCTGCGCGCGGTGATCCTCCCCGACGTCGGCGGCGACACCCTCTGGGCCTCGATGTACGCCGCCTACGACGCCCTGTCGTCGCACGTGCAGCGCCTGATCGAGGGGATGACCGCCGTGCACGACTCGTCCAACTCGACCAGCCACGCACGCAAGAGCGTGAATGCCGACTACCAGCCCGTCCACCACCCGGTGGTGCGCACGCACCCGGTGACCGGTCGCAAGGCGCTGTTCGTCAACAAGACGTTCACGACGCGGCTCGACGGAGTGACCGACCGCGAGAACGAGTCGCTGCTGCCGATGCTGACCGACCACGTGCGGTCTCCTGACTTCCAGGTGCGCTTCCACTGGACCCCCGGTTCGGTCGTGTTGTGGGACAACCGCTGCACGCAGCACTACGCCGTGGCCGACTACGCGGGCCGCCGTCGCATGCACCGCGTGGTCATCGACGGTGACGCGCCGGCGTGAGGTGGATGGGCCTCCGCGACCGGGGCCGGGAACGGTCCCGGTCGCGCGGGCTCAGATGACCGCCGTGCGACGCGCGATCTCCTCCGCCACGTTGGCGCTCGGCGGTGTGCGGTCGGTCAGCATCGCGGCCCGCCGGGCGGCGATCTCGGCGAACCGCTGGGGGTGGGTCGCCACCCAGAACTGCCGATCGGCCACACCCAGCAGGATCCGCCGGGCGGCGACCTCCGGGGTGATGCCGTCGTCGCGGAGGTGCCCGCGCATCGTGTCGAGCATCTCCTCGGTGGCCGCCCGGTCGACGGTGTCGGTCAGCGCATCCTCGAAGATGCGGGTCCGCACGGCGGCCGGGCAGGCCACAGAGACACTCATCCGCGGGAACTGCTCGGCGGCCTCCAGGTACAAGCACTCGGTCATCGCAAGCACAGCGTGCTTCGAGGCGTGGTAGGCCGCATTCATCGGGCTGCTGCTGACCGCGGCGACCGACGCCACGTTCGCGACGTACGTCGACCGCGGGCTGGCGCCCATCCGCGGCACGAAGGAACGGATCCCGTGGAAGACGCCGTCCGCGTTCACCCGCTGCATGCGCTGCCAGGTCTCGGGGGAGGTCTCCCAGATGCGACCCACGGACTCGATGCCGGCGTTGTTGACCAGCAGCTCAACCGAGCCGTAGGTGTCGAAGGCGGCCTCGGCCAGCGCATCCACCGCCGCGGCATCGCGGACGTCGGTGGGCACGGCCAGCACGTCGGCCCCGAGGGCGGCGAGCTCACCGGCCACCTCGTCGAGCCTCGCGGCGTCCAGGTCTGCGACGACCACCTTCATGCCGAGGTCTGCGGCGAGGTGGGCGAGTCCGGCGCCGATGCCGCCACCGGCTCCGGTGATCACGGCGGTCCCGCCGCCGAAGGTCTCGCGCAGGTCAGTCATCACTGCCTCGCAGCACCGCGAAGTCACCGAGCGTGATCTGCATGTCGAACGTCCGCAACGCGAGCCGCCAGCCGTCCGTGGTGCTCACCCAGCGGTCGTCGTACTCGCCCATGCACTCGAAGAAGGAGCCGGCCATCGGGCCGGCGCCGACGTGGTGCACCCGGGCATAGGCGAGGGTGCGCGCACCCCCCTCGGTGAACTCCACGCGCAGGTTGCCGATCAGGTGCTGGGTCGGGCCGACGCCGTCGAGGTGGGCCCGCATCTTGACGATCGTGTCGTCGCGACCGGTCGCGCCGTACCCTGATCCGTCGTCGGCGAACGTGGCCCGCACGGTGTCCCAGTCGCGGGTGTCGATGGCCTTCTGCAGGCCGAACAGGGCCTCCGCGAGCTCGTCCTTCGCAGAGTGGAGGTCGGCTCCAGATCGCTGGACTGCTGTCATGGGTGTGCTCCTCGGGTGGGTCCGGTCGGATGCTCCGGTTCTATGCGAGCGTGGAGCCGCGGACGCGATCAGTCCCGTTGAGTGGTTCCGGTGGTCGGGACCCTGCGCCGGTCCGGATCGCCTCGTCGCTAGGTTCGCGACATGACCGAGCTGACTCACGAATCGACCCTGCGCGAACTGTCCACGGACCAGGGCGTGCTGCGCTACCACGAGGCCGGAGAGGGACCGCCGCTGCTGATGCTGCACGGCTCCGGGCCCGGTGTGACCGGCTGGCGCAACTACCGCGGCAACCTCGCCCGGTTCGCCGAGCACTTCCGCTGCCTGGTGCTGGAGTTCCCCGGCTTCGGAGTCAGTGACGGTGCCGACGTCCACCCGATGGCGGCCGCCGTACCCGCCGTGGGGGCGTTCCTCGACGGGCTCGGCCTTGACCAGGTCGACCTCATCGGCAACTCGATGGGCGGCATCGTCGGCACGCAGTTCGCCATGGCCCAACCCGACCGGGTCCGCCGACTGGTCACCATCGGCGGCATGGGCCGCAACATCTTCAGCCCCGGCCCCGGTGAGGGCATCAAGCTCCTGATGGAGTTCACCGACGAGCCCACCCGCGAGCGCCTCGTGAAGTGGTTGCACTCGATGGTCTACGACCCGGCCATGGTCACCGAGGAGCTCATCGAGGAGCGGTGGGAGCAGGCCACCGACCCGGCGACCCTCGCCAGCGCGCGAAAGATGTACTCCACGGCGGCGATGACCGCGAACTTCAAGGCGGCCGCTGCGTCGGACGAGGCGCCGTACTGGGCGAAGCTGCACAAGATCAAGGCGGAGACCCTGATCACCTGGGGGCGTGACGATCGGGTCAGCCCCGTGGACATGGCTCTGCTGCCGATGCGCACCATCCCGCACGTGGAGCTGCACGTGTTCCCCAACTGCGGGCACTGGGTGATGATCGAGCAGAAGGTGGCCTGGGAGAGCGCCGTTCTCGCCTTCCTGACGCGCGACGCTGCCGGTCGATGATCCCCTCGCTCCCGGTCACCGGGACGCGGCGTTGTGGCTCGTGGTAGCGGCTTAGGTTCCTCCTACCCACATTCAGTGGCCGGGGAATGCGAGAGAGGACAGTGATGAGAGTCACTTTGGCTACACACAAGATCAAGGGGGCGGTGGTGGCAGTCGCGGCGGGGGCGATGCTGCTCGCCGGCTGCGGCGGGGGCACGAATGCCGCTGGCAGTGGGGAGAACGACCCGGACGCGACACTCCGCATCATGTACGGCATGGCCGCGTCCCTCGACCCGGTCGATGCTCCGGAACCGGCGCAGCTGACCTTCTCGACCTGGCCGGTCTACGACACGTTGCTCACGATCGGCGACGACTCCACCTACCAGCCGATGCTGGCCACGGAGTGGAAGTTCTCCGCCGACGGCAAGACGCTGTCCCTCACCCTCCGCGACGGGGTCACCTTCAGTGACGGCACGCCTTTCGACGCCGCGGCCGTGAAGGCGAACCTCGAGCGCTACCTGGCCGCCGACAAGTCGGCCGTGCAGATCGCACTCGGCTCGGTGGCGAGCGTCGAGACCACCGGAAAGCTCACGGTGGACGTGAAGCTGAAGGCGCCCAACACGGCGATCCTGTCGGCCCTGGCCAGCAACCTGGGCGGCATCATGATCTCGCCCAAGGCGCTGAAGTCGGGCGACCTGAAGAGCAAGCCCGTCGGCACCGGCGCCTACACGATCGAGTCGTTCAAGCCCGGCGAGGAAGCCGTCTACGTCCGTCGTACCGACGCCGGCGCGAAGTGGGACCCCAAGACCGGCAACGTGGCGAAGGTCGTGATCAAGAAGATCGCCAGCGACGACGCGAAGTACAACGCGCTCAAGAGCGGCCAGATCGACGTGACCACCTGGACGGGTGACCCGACCGTCTTCACCAAGGGTCAGGTGCAGACCGTCGCCCTCGACACCGCGCTCAACCTGGTCGGGATGTACTTCAACCCGAAGGTCAAGCCGCTCGACGACGTCAAGGTGCGCCAGGCGATCAACATGGCGATCGACCGCAAGGGCATCACCGAGGCGTTCGGCCCCGAGAACGAGGCCCGCGTGCAGCCGTGGCCCAAGGGCCTGGGTGGCTTCGAGGACTCTCGTGAGGAGCAGTACACCTTCGACCCGAAGGCCGCCAAGGACCTGCTGGCCGAGGCCGGCTACCCGGACGGGTTCACCATTCCCGGTGAGTTCCTGACCAACAACGCCTCCAACATCGACAAGATCAGCGAAGTGGTGCAGGCGAACCTGGCCGACATCGGGATCAAGTTCGAGCTGCGCCCGATGGACATCCTGTCCCAGATCACCGGGTACGCCGAGGGCGACTACTCGGGTCAGTTCATGTACATGTCGCTGCCGTCGATCGACAGCTCGGCCTGGCTGCAGCGCCTCTTCGCGAACCCGGTCTGGTCTCCGGCGGGCCCGTCTCCCGAGATGACCGCCCTGATGGCGGGCGTCGAGGACCCGACCCTCAGCGACGACGAGCGTGCCGCCAAGGTCAGCAAGGCCGTGCAGTACGCAACCGACAACGCGCTCTACGCCCCGATCTTCCAGGGTGTCGGCGGACTGGCGGCCTCGAACAAGGTCACCGGTCTCGACGTGCTCCCGTCGCAGAGCGGCGTGGCCAACCTGCGTTACCTGGGCATGACCAAGTAGCTCACGCACCACGCCACGGGCCGGTCGATCCTCGGATCGACCGGCCCTTGGTGTGTGCATGTGTTCCCGGTCACCGGGATGTGTCGTGGGGCACTTCCTGGGCGGCCTAATTTCCAGGTACCACATCCGGTGGCGGGGAACGGCAGAGAGGTCAGTGATGAGAGTCACTCTGGGAACACGGAAGATCAAGGCGGCGGTGGTGGCAGTCGCGGCGGGGGCGATGCTGCTCGCCGGCTGTGGCGGCGGCACGAACGCGGCCGGAGGCGGTGAGAACGATCCGGACGCCACTCTGCGGATCATGTACGGCATGACGGCGTCGCTCGACCCGGTGGATGCTCCGGAGGCTGCGCAGCTGACCTTCGCGATCTGGCCGGTCTACGACACGTTGATCACGATCGGTGCGGACTCCACCTACCAGCCGATGCTGGCCACGGAGTGGAAGTTCTCCGCTGACGGCAAGACGCTGTCGCTCACCCTGCGTGACGGGGTCACCTTCAGTGACGGCACGCCTTTCGACGCTGCGGCGGTGAAGGCGAACCTCGAGCGCTACCTGGCCGCCGACAAGTCGGCCGTGCAGGCCGCACTCAGCTCCGTGGTGAGCGTCGAGACCACCGGCGACCTCACCGTCGACGTGAAGCTGAACCATCCGACCACGTTGATCCTCTCGGCGCTGGCCAGCAACCTGGGCGGGATCATGATCTCGCCGAAGGCGCTGAAGTCGGGCGACCTGAAGAGCAAGCCGGTCGGCACCGGTGCCTACACGATCGAGTCGTTCAAGCCGGGCGAGGAGGCCGTCTATGTGCGTCGTACCGACGAGGGTGCGAAGTGGGACCCGAAGACCGGCAACGTCGCCAAGGTCGTGATCAAGAAGATCGCCAGTGACGACGCGAAGCACAACGCGCTGAAGAGCGGCCAGATCGACCTCACGACGTGGACCGGTGATCCGACCCTGTTCCCCGAGGGACAGTTCCAGACCGTCGACCTGGACACCTCGCTGGGCATGGTGGGCATGTACTTCAACCCGAAGGTCAAGCCGCTCGATGACGTGAAGGTGCGCCAAGCGATCAACCTGGCGATCGACCGCAAGGGCATCGTGGAGGCGTTCGCTCCGGTGAACGAGGTTCGCGTGCAGCCGTGGCCCAAGGGCCTGGGTGGTTTCGAGGACTCGCTTGAGGAGCAGTACGCCTACGACCCGAAGGCCGCCAAGGAGCTGCTGGCCGAGGCCGGCTACCCGGACGGGTTCACCATTCCGGGGGAGTTCCTGACCAACAACACCTCCAACATCGACAAGATCAGCGAAGTGGTCCAGGCGAACCTGGCCGAGGTAGGGATCAAGTTCGACCTGCGCCCGATGGACGTCCTTTCCCAGATCACCGGCTACGCCGAGGGTGACTATTCGGGGCAGTTCATGTACATGTCGCTCGCGTCCGTCGACAACTCGGCCTGGCTGGACCGGCTGTTCGTGAACCCGGTGTGGAGCCCGGCCGGTGCCTCGCCGGAGCTGGTCGCCCTGATGGAGGGTGTCGACGACCCCACGCTGACTGATGAAGAGCGTGCCGCCAAGGTCAGCAAGGCGGTTCAGTATGCGACCGACAACGCGGTGTACGCCCCGCTGTTCCAGGGTGTCGGCGGACTGGCCGCCTCGAACAAGGTCAAGGGGCTGGACAATCTCGCCGCCCAGATCGGGGTGGTGAACCTGCGCTACGTGAGCATGACCAAGTAGTCCTTCACAAGCCTGTGGCCGGTCGATCCGAGGATCGACCGGCCACAGTTGTCTTCGCCCGTGTGGGGGCTGGGGCATTCAGACAGTCTTCGCAATGTAGACGTCGCAAGGTGCGTGCTGCGCGACGGTGGTCGCGATGCTGCCGAGCACGCGGGTGATGCCCTGGACCCTCTTGTTGCCGACCACGATCAACGTCGCTTTGTGGCGCTCGGCCTCGCCAACCAAGGCCTCGCCGGGCTTGCCGGTGGCGGCCGCGCTGGTCACCTCGACACCGTCGACGTCCAGGGACCGGACGACCTCCCGTGCGGTGGCTGCGGCCTCGTCGGCCGTGGAGAGCATCCAGCGGTCGGTCCCGGTGCCGACGACCTCGGCCACCCGGTCCCGGTCGTAGGCGCAGATCACGTGTAGGCGGGCGCCGATGCCTGCGGCCAGGGTGGCCGCTGTCTGTGCCGCCTTCTGGGCGGTGGGGCTGCCGTCCACCCCGACGACGATGAGTCCTGACATGTGATGCTCCTCGATGTGGTCGGGCCTGGAGCTTGCACGCTAGCCGTGCACCAGCACCCGGTCGGATCGATGTCCCGGCGTCCGGGACCGCGGGTTCGGGTCGATCAGTACTCAGCCGGCCCTGGCCCTGCGGAGGACTCGTGGTCCGTGACCAGCAGGATGCGATTGGCCTCGCGGTTCATGAAGGCCGCCTCGTCAGCGGCGATTGCCCCACGCAGCGACGGATCCTGCTCGGCCATCGCGAACATCTCGTGCATCGCGCTCTCGTCGTGGAAGACGATCTCGGTGACCACGTCGACCCCGTCGTGGTGCGAGGGCGCACCGTCGTCGGCGTACGGCGCATCGACGTAGTTGCGGGTGTAGCTCGCGAACAGGTGGGCGAAGTGCGACATGGCGAACGGTGCGTGGTGGTTCTCGTAGTAGTCCCGGAACTCGGCGGCGGACAGGCCGTCCTTGCGATGGAACAGTCCGATCAACTTGGGCATGCTCAGACCTCCCTCTGCCCGCCCGTGGTGGCGCCCTCGAGCTTGTCGATGCGGTGCTCGAGCCAGCCCGAGAGCCAGAAGTTCGCTTCGTGGGCCGGGTCCTCGAGCAGCTTGCGTTGCGCGTCGAGCAGCTGCCGGCTCGCCTGCGGATGGTCCGGGGTGTGCGCGAGCACGGCCTCCGAGAGAGCGGTGGCCTCGGCATGCCTTCCCTCAGCGGCTCGGGTCAGGGCGAGCTGGAGAACACTCTCGACCCCGCCTGCCTCGACGAGGTCTGCGAGCACCTGGTTCGGCCCGATCGCGAGGAGCTCGGACGTTCGCTCGTGACGGAACCAGCCCAGGTAGGTCTCCCAGATGGTTCGGACACCCCAGGCGACCCGGCCATAGCCCTGGCCGACCCGCAGCTCGGGCGGCAGGGTGATCTCGCGGACCAGAGTGTCGAGGTCGACGCCGTCATTGATGCCGCGGAGGGTCTCGTCGCGGACGTACGACACCGCGTCGTGCATGCGTTGCAGGCAGGCGTCGATGAGGTCGGCGCCCACGATCGGGTCGCCCCGCCCGGTGACCAGCATTTCTGGACGCAGGTCCCGGAGTCGGCGGATCGTGGCGAGGTAGGGCTCCACCTGGCGGTACTCGTGGCCCCTGATCGTGTTCAGGTTCGGGAAGTGGCAGAACAGCGGCCCCAGCAGGTTGCTGATCAGGGCGATCCGGTGCTGGGGGAGCCAGACCATCGCGCCGTCCGTGGTCTCGCCGGTGCCGTGCCACAGCTCGACGTCCAGGCCGCCGAGCGTGAAGGCCATCCGGTCCTCGAAGGTCAGGTCGGGGACGGGCGAGTCCTGCTGGAGCGAGAGATCGGGCCGCTCGGCGGCGAACCTCTCGATCTCCGCGGTCGGTGCGAGGTCGAACCAGGCCGCGTTCCACTGGCGCATCCGTCCGCGGATCCGGGCGTCCTGCCCCTGGGCGAACTGGTTGCGTTCCTGGGCGACGTAGACGGTGCCGTCGTCGCGGAAGTTCGCCACCCCGCCGACGTGGTCGGTGTGGCCCTGCGTGGTGATGACGTACGGCGTGGGGCCCGGGCCAACCTTGTCGAAGAGGTGACGGTGGTGCGCCGACTCGTAGCCGAGGCCGGTGTTCACGATGATCCGGCCGGCATCCGTGACCAGCATGTAGGCGTAGGACGATCCGCTGGATCGGTAGAGGAAATCGGTCAGGGGCACGGCTTCGTCGTCGTACACGAAGTCGAGCAGCACCTTGCCGGGTCGCTCGTCGATGAGTCGGTCGACCTCGGTGGTCAGGTCGTGGGGAGAGGTCATGGTGGTCATCCCTTGATCAGGTAGCCGCCGTCGACGGCGATGGTCTGTCCGGTGAGGAACTTGGCGGCGTTGCTGGCCAGGAAGAGGACGACGGGGGAGATGTCGTCCGGCTGGCCGACCCGGCCCATCGGCGTGCGCGCGATGGTCGGCGCGACGGCGGCGTCGTTGCCGACCAGGCCGGAGGTCATGTTGGTCTCGACGAGGCCGGGGGCCACCGCATTGACCCTGATGGAGTCCTTCGCCCAGGCCAGGGCGAGTGACTTGGTCATCTGCACCACGCCGGCCTTGGCGGCGCCGTACCCCGGGACCACCTCCACGGCCTGGAAGCTGGTCATGGACGCCAGGTTGACGATCGCAGCGCCACCCGCGGAGGACAACAGGTCGTGGCAGGCATTGGAGAGCCTGAAGGCCGAGGAGAGATTGATCCGCAGCGCGTCCTCGAAGACGTCGGGGTCCCACTCGTCGCGACGCACGAGGTTCTGACCCGCGTTGTTGACCAGCACGTCGAGCTGGCCCAACCCGGCGGCCAGTGCCTCGACCTGGGCGGGTTCGGACATCTCGCACTGGACGTAGCTGATGCCGTCGAGGTCCGCGTCGTACTCTTCGGCGGAGTCGCGGCGGCCGGTGACGGTGACCTTGGCGCCGGCCGATCGGAAGTCGTGGGCCATGGCCAGGCCGAGGCCGCTGGAGCCGCCGGTGACCAGGACGTGACGGTCACTGAAGTCGAAGGAAACGTTCATCGGGAGTCTCGTTTTCTGTTCGGGTCCGGCGACCGTAGCCAAATCTTGAACAATGTTCAAGACCTTCTTGAACATTGTTCAAGTCCTCGCTAGTCTCCACGTCGTGACCAGTCAGAAGGAACCCTCTGCCGCGGACGACAAGCGTCGGCTCATCCTCGACGCGGCGGCCGAGCTCGTCTCCGAGGGCGGCTACTCGGCGCTCTCGATCCGCGCGCTCGCCTCTCGGGCGGGGATGAGCCTCGGCCTTCTCTACTACTACTTCGCCGACAAGCACGCAGTCTTCGCAGCCCTCATGCGCGACCAGCAGGCCACCATGGTGGAGCTGCTCGACAGCCAGCCACGCGACCTGGGGCTGAGGTCCCTGCTCCTCGCCATGGTGGAGCCGACCCGGCGCCAGTGGCTCCAGGTCGGGCGCCTGGTCGGGGTGTGGCGAGCGGAGCGTCCCGACGTGACCGTGGAGGCGAGGGAGCAACAGCTAGACAGCGCCCGCACGCAGTTCGAGGCGCTGGAGCGCGCACTGCGGGAGTGCGCCGCGGCCGAGGGGCGAGTCATGCGCGCCGAGCCCGAGATCGTGCCGTTCGTCTGGGCCTCGCTGATGGGCATCGCCGACCTGCACGCCCAGGGCTGGGTGACCCCCATCGACGAGGACCGACTCACCGACATCACCGTCAGCGCCATCGAGGAACACGTCCTCGAGCCGACCAAGGAGTGACATGCCAACCCGTGAAGAGATCTGCCGCCTGTGCGATGGCTACATCGCCGCGCTCAACCGCCGCGACCCTGAGTCCGTGATCGCGTTCTTCGCCGAGGACGCCGTGCAGGAAGAGCCGGTCGGGTCGGCCCCCAACGTCGGCCGGGAGGCGATCCTGGCCTTCTTCGAGGGCCACCGCGACGCACCGATCACGGTGACCAGGTTCGGCCCGGTCAACGTGGTCGGCAACCGTGCGGTGTTCCAGGCGCACGTCGCCATCGACACACCGGACGGCTCGGTCGCGATCACCACGACCGACGTGATCGCGGTGGATGACGACTGCCTGATCAGTGAGCTCCTTGCCTTCCCCGACCGTGAGGGAGACCCCGACGACGCACCGGGAGCACGGCTGCTCGCCGAATCGTGGGCGAAGACGAGCAGCGTGACATGAGGCTGCGCATCGACGACCTGACCGAGCCGGTGCTGTCCGACGTACAGCGCATGGCTCTGGCGGACGCGGAGCAGCACCCGGTCGACCTGACGGTCGAAGCAGTGCTGGCCGGGGCCTGTGAGGCGACCGGGCTCGCCGACTTCGGCGCCGACGACTTCCGCGAGCGGATGCGGGTCTGGCTCGACGAGATCCGGACCGACCCCAACCGCACCGCCCTGGCTCGCCGGGTGATGTTCGGCCTCTGCGTCAAGCATGCCTCGAACCGACTGCGCATCGAGGCCCTGCTTGCCCGGCACCCGGAGATCCATGAGCAGGAGATCGTGGCACCCGTGTTCGTCACCGGTCTGCCGCGGTCCGGCACCACCCACCTCGTCAACCTGCTCGCGGCCGACAGCCGTTTCAGGTCCCTGCCGTTGTGGGAGGCCGACCAGCCGGTCCCCGACAGGGGTGAGTCGCCGGGTCGTGACGGCGTCGACCCGCGGTTCGTCCGGTGTGACCAGGCGTGGGACCGCATGCGGTCGGGCAATCCCTATCTGGCGGCGTGGCACACGATGGCTCCCGACTCGATCCACGAGGACATCGAGCTGTGGGCGAACGACTTCGCCGGCTACAACCCCGAGTGGATCTTCCAGATGATGCCGGCGTGGCAGGCGCACTACCTGGCCCACGACCAGACGCCGCACTACGAATACCTCCGCACCGTGCTGAAGATCCTCCAGTGGTACCGCCCCGGCGAGCGCTGGCTGCTGAAGTGCCCCCAGCACCTGGAGAACCTCGGCCCCCTCACGAAGGTGTTCCCCGATGCGACACTGGTGATGACCCAACGCGACCCCGTGGGTGTGGTGCAGTCGGCGGCGACCCTGCGTGCCTACGGTGCCCGCACGATGTACCACCGCTTCGACGTGAACGAGATCCTCGACTACTGGGCGGCCCTGGTGGAGCGACTGCTCCGGTCGGCCGCGCGCGACCGCCACCTGCTTCGCGAGGGCGCGATCCTCGACGTGCCCTTCCACGAGTACATGGCCGACACGATGGGCACGGTCGAGCAGGTCTACGCCCATGCCGGCCTGGAGCTCACCGACCACGCCCGCTCCGAGATCACGGCGTACGTCGACGCGCACCCACGCGACAAGCACGGGTCGATGACCTACGACCTGAGAGCAGACTTCGGTGTCGCGCCGGAGACGCTTCGGGAGCGCTACCGCTTCCACCTCGAGCAGCACCCGGTCCCCGTCGAGGTGCACTGAACACGTCACCTCACGCGCGAGCCGAACCCACAGGAGGAGAGGCCATGGACAGTGCCCGCGAGATCGAGAACCTGCTGTACCTCTACGCCGAACGCATCGACGACGGCGACCTGGACGGCGTCGCCGCGCTCTTCGCACACGGTCGCGTGGTGCGTGGTGACGAGCCACCGGCCGAGGGGAGTGACGCCGTCCGCCGGATCTACCAGACCAGGCTCTACGCCGACGGCACACCGCGGACCAAGCACGTGACGACGAACGCGATCATCGAGGTCGACGAGGGCGCAGGGACGGCAACGTGTCGCAGCTACTACACCGTGTTCCAACAGACAGCGGCGTTGCCGCTTCAGGCGATCATCACCGGTCGCTACCACGACACCTTCCGGGTCCACGACGGTCGCTGGTGGTTCGACACTCGCACCTTCCAGGTCGACCAGGTCGGCGACGTGAGCCAGCACCTCGACGAAGCACGATCCTTGGGCCTCACGCGATGCATGGTCGAGAAGGGTTGACTGATCCTTGACTCGGTCGTCACATGGCGCTTCGTGCGCCGCCGTCGACCCGCACCTCGGCGCCGTTCAGGTAGGCGCCGTCGGCCGACGCGGCGAACGCGATCACGGCCGCGAGATCGTTCGGCTCACCCGGTTGGTGCCAGAGCGTGGCGAGACGTGGGTACCAGGTCGGGTCCAGGGCACCGACGGCTCCGTTCATCATCGGGGTCCGTACGCCGCCGGGAGAGATCGGCACCACCCGGATGCGGCGCTCGCCCAGCTCGACGGCAAGGCTCAGTGAGTAGGACAGGAGCGCCGCCTTCGAGGCGGCGTACCCGGACATGCCTGGGTGAGCCTGCGTCGCCGCGGTGGAGCAGACGTTCACGATCACCCCGGTTCCGTCCGGCAGGTGGGGGATCACCTCTCGGCACAGCAGCATCGGCCCGAAGGTGTTGACCATGAAGACGTGGGCCAGCTGTTCGGCGGTGACGGCGTCGGCCGGAGTCAGATCGGTCATGCCGGCGACGTTGGCCAGCACGTCGATCGAGCCCATCGTGGCGCGTGCCGCCTCGACCGCGGAGACCAGTGAGTCCTCGTCGGTGAGATCCGCGACGAACGGCGTGAAGCGCTCGGGCTCCGCGACCTGGCGAAGCGTCTCCCGCAGGCCGGCGTCGTCCCGGCCGACGCCGAACACACGGGCGCCTTCGGCGACCAGCCGCACCGCGGTCGCCCGGCCGATGCCGGACGAGGCCCCGGTCACCAGGACCGACCGGTCGTCGAAGCGCCTCATGGTGTGCTGGCCGAACGCTCGGCACGGTCGGTGCCGGGGAGATGCTGCGCCTGCAGCCGGGGGATGACTTCGTCGGTGAGCAGGTGCACGCTCTTCCAGGCCTCGTCGATCGGCATCCCGCCGACCAGGGGGTGCAGCGTCACCGATGCCTCCGGACCCTGCTCGGCCAACTCCTCGAGCAGCTCCTCCGGAGTGAGCACGCGGTAGCGACCGGAGGCGCGGACGTCCTCGACCGACGTGACTCCGCGCACGTGCATCACCGACTTCATGTCGTCGGCGGCCCAGGCGCCGTACTCGACCGCTTCCCACATCAGGTGCTTGCCCAGCTGCGACCAGGCGCGCTCGGGATCCTCGTGCAGGATCACCATTCCGGGACGGTGCGCGGCGACCATGTTGGCCACCGGCTCGATGCCCTCGGCACGGCACAGCTCCTCGTAGTGGGCCAACAGGTCCGGGAGGTGGTCGGGGATCTGGAGCGGCAGCCGGAAGCGGACGGCGCGACGGGCGGTCGCCCTCGCCGAGCCGCCGACCATGATGAACGGATGCGGCTGGGTCAGGGGCCGCGGTGTGATCGCGACGGTGGTGCCGTTGCGGTCGAACGGCTCGCCGGTCCAGGCCTTCAGCAACGTCTCCAACAACTGGTCCATCAGCTTGCCGCGTTGGCCGAAGTCCTTGCCCATCGCCGCGTACTCGACCGGTCGGTAGCCGAGGCCGAGGGTGACGCTCATCCGGCCGCCGCTCACCTGGTCCACGACCGCGAGGTCCTCCGCGAGCCGGATCGGGTCCCACAGCGGCCCGAGCGCCGCGGCCACGCTGACACGGATGCGCTTGGTGCTGGCCAGGATCATGCCGCCGGTGAGGATGGGGTTGCTGCTCCAACCGAAGCCGCTCGAGTGGTGCTCGTCGAGGCTGATCAGGTCGACGCCCTTCGTGTCCGCGAACTGCGCCATCTCCAGTGCTGCGCGGAAGACGTCTGACTGCTGCACGGGATCCGGGTCGGGCAGGGCGAACGTGAAGCGCAGGGCAGTGCGGGGCATGGGACCTCCAAGGACCGGTGGCCCAAGACTGGACAGCGCCGGTGCAGCCGTTGTCGGTGATCCTGTTGGGTGGGACCTCGGTCGCCCGGTCACCGGGTCAGGAAGTCGACGAGGAGATCGTTCACCTGAGTCGGTGCTTCCATCTGGACGAAGTGGCCGGCGCCGGGGATCACGTGCACCCCGAGCAGGCCGGGCACCGAAGCACGCATGGCGTCCATCGATCCGGCGCCGGTGATCTGCCGGACCGGGTCACGGTCGCCGGTGACGAAGAGGACGGGCAGCGTGATCGGCTGGTCTGGCCGCTCCTGCTTCTCGGCCCAGACGTGGTCCGCGGCGCGGTACCAGTTCAGCCCACCGGTGAAGCCTGTGCGGGTGAACTCCTGCACGTAGTGGCCGAACTCCTCCTCGGAGAGCCAGGGCCAGGGCAGGCGAGGTGCCACGGGGAGCACGTCGAGATAGCCGTTGCCCTCACTGACGTGCTTGAAGATGTCGACGTAGCGGTATCCGCCACTGAGCGCCCAGAACACCCGGCTGAGGAATCCGGCGGGGTCGGCGTCCAGCTCTGCCTCGGCCACTCCGGGCTGCTGGAAGTAGTGCATGTGGAAGAAGTGCTGCGTCGCGACCCGGGCGTACGCCGAGCTCGGCAGCACCGGTGACGTCTCGGCCCGAGGGACACTCAGCTGGAAGAGGCCACGCACTCGCCCCGGCGCCCACTGGGGCAGGTCCCAGACCAGTCCCGCCCCGAAGTCGTGACCGATGAACACCGCGTCGTCGATGGCGAGGGCGTCGAGCAGGCCGACCAGGTCGGCGACGGTGTGGGTCCGGGAGTAGGCAGCGGGGTCCGTGGGCCGGTCCGTGCCGCCGTACCCGCGCATGTCGACCGCAACCGCACGATGACCCGCCGCTGCGATCACCGGGAGCTGGTGGCGCCAGCTGTGGGCGAGGCCCGGGAAACCATGACACATCACCACCGCTGGCCCGGTGCCCTGCTCGAGGACCCGCATCCTGATCTCGCCGACGTCCACCAGGCGCTCGCGCAATTGCATCGGATCGGGTGCTGTCATCGGTCCATGTCCCCTCCTCGGCCGTGTCCCGGCGACAGCCTGCCGACACCGTCCGGAGGGAGCGGCCGGTGATCCCAGTGGGTAGGACCATGGCTGCCGATCGAAACCGGTTTCCCTACGTTCATGCGGGAGGGCAGCCTGCCTGGCTGTCTCGCACCCCGCCGAGGAGTCCTCCCATGAGCACAAGCAGAGACACCGTTGTCGCGGTGTGCGACGCCTACATCGCCGCCATGACCGTCGGTGACCCGGAGAGGACGGCGAGCCTGTTCTCAACGACAGCCACCCACGAGGAGCCGATCGACACTCCCGTGCGCAAGGGGCGCGACGAGATCTTCGCCTTCCTCGACCAGTACAAGGACCTGGGCTTCAGGCTCACCCGGCTCGGGCCCGTGACGGTGGTCGGCAACCGGGGCGCCTTCCAGGTCCGCGTCGACATCCCCACGCCCGACGGCACCAGGTCGATGACCGCCACCGACCTCGTCACCGTCGACGACGAGGGGTTGATCTCCGGAATCGTCGTCCTTCCCGACGCGGAGGCGACGCCGTGATGACGCTGCTGCGTCCCTCGGCGCGGGCATCCCAGCTCGCCGGCCGGGCGGAAGACGCGCTGCACGCGATCGCCACCATGGTGGAGAGCGCTAAGCGTGAGGCGAGCCGGTCGCTGCCCTCCGGCACCTACGCCCTCGTCCGCCTGCGCACGGCGCACCTGCTCGGAGTCGACGACGCGTGGCGTCCGGTGATCGGCGACGTACGACTCGAGCAGCTGGCCGACTGGCCGACCTCGACGGCGTTCTCGGCGACAGACCGGACGATCCTGTCCGTCGCGGAGCAGTTCCAGCTGGACGTGTCGGGGACCACCGGCGTGCAGCGGGCAGACTTGCACGACGCGCTCGGTGACGACGCCGACGTGCTGCTCGACGTGCTGTACGCCGTCGACGCCGAAGTCCGGCTGTGTGCGGCGACCCGGCAGCTGTTCGGCACCGACCCGCTGACGGACGTCGTGCCCGACCTCGGTGTCGGACTGGCCGAAGCACTGAACCGGGTGACCACGGAGATCAGCAGGCTCGACACCCTCGACCCGCTCACCACCGAGCTGGTCCGGCTGCGCGGCGCCCGGCTGCACCACTGCCGTCTCTGCGAGTCGTTGCGGCACGCCGACGCGCTCGCGGCCGGCGGCACGGAGGGCTTCTTCGCGCAGATCGACGACTACGAGGCTGCCGACTTCTCCGACCGTCACACGGTCGCGCTGCGCCTGACCGACGCCGTCCTGGCCCGACCCGGCGACTTCCCGGACGGCCTTGCCGACCAGGTGCATCACGAGCTCGCACCGGCCGAGGTGCTCGAGATCGTGCTGGACGTCGTACGCAACGCCCGCAACAAGGTCGCGGTCGCGCGCGGTACTGACGGCGACGGCGTGGGCGAGGAGGTGCGCGTGTTCGCGACACCTGGCGGCCGGTTCGAGCTGCGATGACCACGGACCCCAGGGGAATCCCGGACGACCTGCCCGAGGCCTCGCGCGCGTACGCCGGCTTCGACGGCTCCGTCGGTCGCACCATCGCCGGATCCGAGCCGTGGTGGCCGCCGAGGCCACGGGCCGGGGAGAAGGCGCCCAACGTCGTCGTGGTGCTCTGCGACGACATGGGCTACTCCGACATCGGGTGCTTCGGCTCCGAGATCGCGACGCCGAACCTCGACCGCCTCGCCGACGAAGGTGTGCGCTACACGAACTTCCACGTCACGCCGATGTGCTCGCCCACCCGCGCCGCCATGCTGACCGGGCGCAACTCGCATGCCGCCGGGATCGGCTACGTCGCCCACGCCGACCCGGGCTTCCCCGGCCAGGCGATGGAGCTGGCCGACGACGTCAGCACGATCGCCGAGGTGCTGCGCGACAACGGCTACTCGACCCTGATGGTCGGCAAGTGGCACCTGTGCAAGGACGCGGACGTCACCGACACCGGCTCCCGGAAGTCGTGGCCGCTCCAGCGTGGCTTCGACCGGTTCTACGGGATCATGGACGGGATGACGGACATGTTCCATCCGCATGCCCTCTACCGCGACAACAGCCGGATCACGCCCGCCGAGCACCCCGACGACTACTACTTCACCGACGACCTCACCGACGAGGCGATCGCGATGATGCGCGCGGTCAAGGCCTCCGACCCGACGAAGCCGGCGTTCCTCTACTTCGCCCACGGCGCCGTGCACGCGCCTCTCAACGCCCCGGCCGCCGACATCGAGCGGCACCGCGGGGCCTACGAGGCCGGCTGGGACCGGATCCGCGCCGAGCGGTTCGCCCGGCAGCAGGAGCTGGGTGTCGTCACGCCGGGCACGACCCTCGCTCCGCGCAACAGCGAGGAGGGCGACGACGTGCCCGCCTGGGACGACCTTCCCGCGGAGCGCAAGCAGGTGTTCGCCCGCTACATGGAGGTGTACGCCGCGATGGTGCAGTCCGTCGACACCTCGCTGGGCCGGCTCCGCGCGGCGCTCGAGGAGATCGGCGAGTGGGACAACACCTTCCTGCTCTTCACCTCCGACAACGGGGCCTCCCGCGACGGTGAGACGCAGGGGAGCAGCCAGTACTTCGACGTGCTCCGGCACTACCACGGCGGCGGTGCCGGGCTGGACGCCGAGTTCGACCGTGACCTCGCCCGCATCGACGAGATCGGCGGACCACGGTCGTTGCCGCACTACCCACGCGGCTGGGCGATGGCCTCGAACACGCCGTTCCGGCTCTACAAGACCAACACCCATGCCGGCGGGCACTCCGTGCCGACGATCGTCAGCTGGCCGGCCGGGCTCTCCGCCGACGGCGGCGGTCTGCGGCGGCAGTACGTCCACGTGACCGACCTGTTCCCCACCATCCTCGAGGTCACCGGGGCGACGGCGAGCGACCAGCGGTACGGCGTACCCCTCAAGCCCCTGGCGGGCAGCAGCTTCCTGGCCACGTTCTCCGACGAGACCGCGCCCGAGACCCATCGTGAGCAGTACTACGAGATGCAGGGGCACCGCGGCTACTACCGCGACGGCTGGGAGATCGTGACCAGGCACCGGCCGCTGACCCCGTTCGGGGACCACGAGTGGCAGCTGTACGACGTACGCACCGACCCGACCGAGACCCGTGACCTGGCGCAGGAGCACCCGGAGCTCGTCGCCGAGCTCGCCGCCCGTTGGGACCGCGCCGCCTGGGAGAACCAGGTGTTCCCGCTCAACGAGGGCTCGGGCCTGATGCGCAACCTGCGACCCGAGCGGGAGGACGTCTACGCACTGCCGGTGCGACTCGTTCCCGGCACGCCGACGCTGGAACGCTACCGGTCGTTGATGCTGGTCTACCGGCGCTCCTTCACCGTCACGGTCGATCTCGACTTCAGCCCCGGCGACCGTGGCGTGCTCTTCGCGCACGGCTGCCAGAGCGGCGGCTACTCACTGTCGGTCGACGGCGACCGGCTCAGCTACTTCCACAACCACTCGGGCACCGTCGACGTGCTCGACCTCGGGCTCCTCACCGCCGGCCGGCAGCAGATCGTGCTCGACGTCGAGGCGCAGACCGGCGGTCTGCTGGTCGACGTGCGGGCTCGAGTGGCGGGCGAGGACCGCGGCAGCGCCGAGGGCCTGGTCATGCCGATGGGACAGGCGATGTTCCAGGGCATCGACATCGGCATCGACCGCGGCTCACCCGTGAGCTGGGAACGCTTCGACGGCGAGGGCACCTTCGCCTGGAGCGGAGACCTGCACGCAGTCACCTGGACGCCGGGGGCACACGCTCCCGGCACCGGACCGGAAACCCTGGCAAGACAACGAGAGATCGGGATGGCCTTCGAATGAGCGACGTGACAACGACGACGGAGTGGGACGACGAGTGCGACGTGCTCGTGGTGGGCTCGGGTGGCGGTGGACTCACCGGCGCCTACACCGCGGCACGTGAGGGACTCAGCGTGATCCTGGCCGAGGCGAGTGACCACTTCGGCGGCACCACCGCCTACTCGGGCGGCGGCATGTGGTTCCCCTGCAACGCCGTGCTGGAGCGGGCGGGAAGCACCGACACCTTCCGGGACGCCGCGACGTACTACCGATCGATCGTCGGTGACCGGACCCCTCGGGAGCTCCAGGACGCCTACCTGGAGAACGGCGCCCGCCTCGTCGACTACCTCGAGCAGGACGACGACTTCGAGTTCATGGTCTTCCCGTGGCCGGACTACTACGGCTCGGCGCCGAAGGCCAGCGCCACCGGTCGACACATCATGACGAAGTCGCTGCGACCCGACGAGCTCGGGTCCCTGCGCGACTCGTTGCGCCCCACCCTCCCGGTCGAGCGCGCCGGCGCGCCGCTGCCCGAGAGCATCGACGGCGGACAGGCACTCATCGGCCGGTTGCTGCTCGCGCTGTCCCGTCGCGACGCGGTCGACCTACGCCTGGACACCACCTGCGACGAGCTGGTCCGTGAGGGCGAGGCAGTCGTCGGCGCGGTCGTCACCCAGGCCGGAGTCCGTCGCCGGATCCGCGCCCGGCGTGGTGTCCTGGTCGCGGCCGGTGGCTTCGAGCACAACGAGCAGATGCGGACGACGTACGGCGTGCCCGGCGCGACCCGTGACGCCATGGGCCCGGCGACGAACCTGGGCCTGGGCATCCAGGCCGGCATCGCCGTCGGTGCCGACACCGACCTGATGGAGGAGGCCTGGTGGTCACCGGGGCTGACCCACCCTGACGGCTCCTCGACGTTCTCCCTCTGGTTCACGGGCGGGATCTTCGTCGACGACAACGGTGAGCGGTTCGTCAACGAGTCGTGGGCCTACGACCGGATCGGTCGCGAGGTCATCGACCGGATCGCCGCCGGTGACGTGACGCTGCCGTTCTGGATGGTCTACGACGACCGCGACGGCGAGCGTCCCCCGGTGCGGGCGACCAGCGTGCCGGCGGGGGAGACCCGCGACTACCAGGAGGCCGGGCTGTGGTTCAGCGCCGACACGCTGGACGAGCTGGCGGTGAAGATCGGCGTGCCGGCCGACCGGCTGGCCGAGACCGTCGCCCGCTTCAACGGCTTCGTCGAGGCCGGCCACGACGACGACTTCAACCGGGGCGACGAGCCCTACGACCGGTCCTTCTCCGGCGGTGAGTCTCCGCTCGTGGCGATCGAGAAGGGCCCGTTCCACGCGGCGGCCTTCGGCCTCTCCGACCTGGGCACCAAGGGCGGGCTGCGCACCGACGCCTCCGCGCGCGTGCTGGACGCGGAGGGCGCGGTGATCCGTGGCCTGTACGCCGCCGGCAACTCGATGGCGGCCCCGAGCGGCACCGTCTACCCCGGAGGTGGCAACCCGGTGGGCACCAGCATGGTCTTCAGCCACCTCGCGGCACTCGACATGGCGGCCAGCCGCACCACCGACGCATGACCGACCACACCGACGCACCAGGAGACACCGTGAACCGCAAGATCCTGCCGATTCCCCAACCACGGCAGACGATTGCGCCTTCCGTCGACCGCGTCCACCAGGATCCGGCGTACCCGGTGAGGGAACGGGTCACCCCGCCGGAGGGTGCGCCCAACGTGCTCGTCGTCCTCGTCGACGACATGGGCTTCGGGGCCTCGTCGGCGTACGGCGGACCCTGCCGGATGCCGACCGCCGACCGACTGGCAGCGGGCGGGCTGAGCTACACCAGGTTCCACACCACCGCGATCTGCGCGCCGACCCGGGTCTCGCTGCTCAGCGGTCGCAACCACCACAGCGCCGGCATGGGCACCGTGCCGGAGATGGCCACCTCGTCGCCCGGCTACGACTGCATCCGACCCGACACGATGGCCACGCTGCCGCAGATCCTGTCCGGCAACGGCTACCTGACCGGTGCCTTCGGCAAGATGCACCAGACGCCCATGTGGGAGGTCGGCGAGACCGGACCCTTCGACCGGTGGCCGCTGAACGAGGGCTTCGATCGGTTCTATGGCTTCATCGGCGCGGAGACCAACCAGTTCACGCCGGCGCTCATCGACGGCTTCACCCCGATCGAGCCGCCGCGCACCCCCGAGGAGGGGTACCACCTCTCCGAGGACCTGGTCGACCAGGCCACCACCTGGATCGAGAACGTCAGCTCGCTGGAGCCCGACCGGCCGTGGTTCACCTACCTGAGCTTCGGTGCCTGCCACGACCCGCTGCACGTGCCCGAGTCCTGGCGGGGTCGCTACCGTGGGGAGTTCTCCCGCGGGTGGACCGCTCAGCGCGAGGAGACCCTGGCCCGGCAGAAGGAGCTCGGCCTGGTGCCGCAGGACGCCACCCTGCCGGAGTTCGACCCGGACATTCCCGACTGGGAGGGCATGAGCGACGACGAGCGCGTCGTGTGCGCGCGGCTGATGGAGCTGTACGCCGAGTTCGCCGAGCACATGGACGCCCAGATCGGCCGCCTCATCGACACCCTCGAAGGTCTGGGCCAGCTCGACAACACGTTGGTCGTCTACATGCTCGGCGACAACGGCGCAGCGGCCGAGGGCGGCATCCACGGCTCGGCCAACCTCGTGTGCAACCTCAACCGGGTGCCCTACAAGGTGGAGGACATCGTCGCGCAGCTCGACGAGCTGGGCGGCCCGATGACCTACCCGCACTATCCGGCGGGCTGGGCGCTGGCGATGAACACCCCCTACCAGCAGTCGAAGAAGTACGCCTCGCACTACGGCGGCACCCGCAACGGGATGATCGTGCACTGGCCGGAGAGGATCACCGAGGCCGGCGTGCGGCACCAGTGGCAGCACTGCGTCGACCTGACGCCGACCGTGCTCGAGGCCGCCGGCATCCCGGTGCCCGACGTCGTCGACGGCGTGCCCCAGGCGCCCATGGAGGGCACGTCGTTCGCCGACACCTTCACCGACCCCGACGCCGAGGAACGCCACACCACGCAGTACTTCGAGATCCATGGCAGCCGAGGCATCTACGACCACGGCTGGACGGCGGTCACCCGCCACATGTCGATGCCGTGGAGCCGGCCCTACCGCCCGGCTCCGCCCTTCGCCGAGGACGTCTGGGAGCTCTACGACACGACCTCCGACTGGACCCAGGCCGAGAACGTCGCCGAGAAGTTCCCCGAGAAGCTCGAGGAGCTCAAGGCGAAGTTCCTGGTCGAGGCCGGCCGCTACCAGGTGCTGCCGCTGGACGACCGCATGCAGGAGCGCTTCGACCCGGCTGCGGCGCCACGACCCGACCTGCTCGGTGACCGGCGCTCGGTCACCCTGCGGCCGTCCATGCACGGACTGCGAGAGGGCATCGCGCCCGACGTGAAGAACACGTCGTTCACGATCACCGCCGACCTCACGGTTCCGGACGGCGGCGCCGACGGTGTGTTGATCGCCCAGGGCGGACGGTTCTCCGGCTGGTCGCTCTACGTCAAGGACGGCCGTCCGGTCTACTGCTTCAACCGCGCCGGCGAACGCACCTGGATCCGTGGCGACTCCGCCGTACCGGCGGGGGACCACGTGGTGGGGCTCGAGGTCACCTACGACGGGGGAGGCGTGGGCAAGGGTGCCGACGTCGTCCTGACCGTCGACGGGGCAGCGTGCGGGTCGGGCCGCCTCGAGCGCACGATCGGCTTCCAGTTCTCGATGGACGAGACCATGGACGTCGGGCGTGACCGGGGCACCCCCGTCACCGAGGAGTACGCCGCACTCCCGCGTGACAACGCCTATCGAGGTGGGCTCAAGCAGGTCCGCATCGACCTCGCCGAGCGGGTCGACGGCCCCAGCGTGGAGGAGCGGCGACGCGTGGTGATGACCACGCACTGACGTGGCGCTGCCGGGCGGCCGGGCGGTGAAAGGTGATCCCGATCACTGGGACCACCCGGCCGCCCGGCCTCCTCCGCCGCGAAGGTTGCCCCAGAGGACGTTTTCGACTGAGGAGCACGCCATGGCCGCCACGGAACTGAGATTCGACGACCTGCTGGACCCGGTCCTGACACCTGCCCAACAGCAGATGGTCGACTACGCGAACGCAAACCCCGTCGACTACAGCGTCGACGCGGTGCTGGCCGCGGCCCGGGCGACGACCGGCATCGACTCGGTCGGGCCGGACGACGGCTGGGACGAACGGCTCCAGGTCTGGATCGACGTCGCCCACGAGCCCAACCGGACCAACATGGCGCGGATGGCGATGCTCGGGCTGTCCACGAAGTTCCTCTCCAACCGGATGCGCATCCACGACTTCGCGGCCCGCCACCCCGAGGTGCGCGACATCGAGATCGCCGCACCCGTGATGGTGAGCGGACTCTTCCGCAGCGGGACCTCCCACCTGGTCAACCTCCTCGCGGCCGACACGAGGTTCCGCGGGGCCCCGTTGTGGGAGCTCAACCAGATGGTGCCCGGACGCGGCGACGGAGCCGGCCCCGACGGCGTCGACCCCCGGTTCACCCGCGCGGCCGCGAACTACGAGATGGCGCAGGCGGCCAACCCCTACATCAAGTCGTGGCACCCGATGGACCCGTGGCGGATCGAGGAGGACATCGAGATCCTGGCGTCGAACTTCTCCGGCACCTATCCCGAGCACCTCTTCCAGCACGCCGAGCAGTGGCGTGACTACCACCTCGCGCACGACCAGACCCAGCACTACGAGTTCCAGAAGCTGTGCATGCAGGTGATGAGCTGGCACCGGCCCGGCGAACGCTGGCTGACGAAGTACCCCGCCCACATCGAGTGCCTGCAGGCGCTGGTGAACGTGTTCCCCGACGTGATCGTGGTGGAGACCCATCGTGACCCTGTCGGTGCGGTCGTCTCCGCCGCCACCATGCACTCCTACATGGCCCGCACCTGGCAGCACGAGATCGACTACGCGCATCACCTGGACTACTGGCGCGACCTCAGCCAACGCCTGCTGGAGGCGGGAGTGCGTGATCGTCATCTGGTCGAGGACCAGGTCGTGGACGTCTACTACGACGAGATGGTGGCCGACAACTGGTCGGCGGTGAACGCGGTGTACGACAAGGCCGGCATCGAGATGACCGACCAGTCGCGGGCCCAGATCCAGGCGTTCATCGACAACAACGCCCAGGGTCGCGACGGACGCATCGTCTACGACCTGCGTGGCCACTTCGGGGTCGAGCCCGAGGACGTCCGCAAGCCGTTCGAGGCCTACCTCGAGCGCCACCCGGTCCGGATCGAGGTCAAATGAGCGAGAGCGTGGAGAACCCGCGCGCCGCGGCAGCCCCGCTGCTCACGGACAAGGTCGTGCTGGTCGCCGGTATCGGCCCCGGCCTGGGCCGGGCCCTGGCCGTGCGCTCCGCCCAGGCCGGCGCCCACGTGGTGCTGGCAGCGCGGACGCCGGAGCGACTGGCCGAGGTCGCCGACGAGGTGACCGCCCTCGGGCGGCGTGCCCTCGCGGTGCCGACGGACATCACGTCCCCGGAGTCGCGTGAGCAGCTCGTGCAGCGGGCGCTCGACGAGTTCGGCCGGGTCGACGCGCTGCTCAACAGCGCGTTCGTGCAACCGCCGCAGGAACGGCTCCTCGACACCGACGTCGAGGCGATCCGCGGCTGGACGGACCTCAACGTGCTGGCATCGGTCGGACTGGTGCAGCAGCTCCAGAAGACGCTGATCGCCAACAGTGGTGCGGTCGTCCTGATCAACTCGATGGTGCTGCGCAACCGGCTGCCCGGCTTCGGCGCCTACCGCATGGACAAGGCCGCCCTACTTGCCGCGGCTCGGAGCCTGTCCGTGGAGCTGGGACCCCACGGCGTGCGGGTGAACTCGGTGGCACCGGGCTACATCTGGGCCGACAAGGTGCGACGCTCGTTCGAGCGACGGGCCGAGGCCGGGGGCGTCACCTTCGACGAGGTGTACGACGAGGTGGCCGCCGGTACGGACCTGCGCCGGCTGCCGACCCCGGACGAGATCGCCGACGCGGCGGTCTTCCTCGCCTCCGACATGGCCAGCGGCATCACCGGCCAGTGCGTCGACGTGACCTGCGGCCACACCCACCACTGACGACACTGCGGCGACGAAACGGCCGCGGAGAGGGACCAGGATCACCGTGACCACTCTTGGCACCATCGAGGAACTCCACGAGGCGGCGTCGGCCCGCGCCGGGCTCGACGACTTCGGCGACCCCGGCTACCAGGAGCCGATGCAGGTGCTGATGGACAGTTACGTCCGTGACGCCGGGCTCACCGAGGCAGGCGTGGTGCGCACCAGGGCCATGCTGGGCACGGTCCTGGAGACCAGGCTCCGCCTGCAGCAGGCCTACGCCCGCTGGCCGCAGGCTGCCCAGGTGGAGATCCGGCGGCCCATCTTCGTGACCGGCCTGCCGCGCACCGGCACCACTGCGCTGCACCGGCTGCTCTGCCTCGACCCGCAGAGCCAAGGCATGGAGCACTGGCTGACAGAGGCGCCGCAGCCGCGGCCGCCGCGCTCTGCCTGGGCCGAGAATCCCGACCACCAGCACATGCAGCAGTTCCTCGATGCGCACCACGCGGCCAACCCGGATATGAAGGGCATCCACTTCATGTCACCGGACACGGTCGAGGAGTGCTGGCGCGCCGAGCGCTTGTCGATGCGCTCGATCGCGTTCCAGAACACCGCGCACCTTCCGGGCTACTCGGAATGGCTGGCCGGGCAGGACCTGACGCCGGCGTACGACGCCCATCGCGAGATGTTGCGGATGATCGGGCTCAACGACCCGGACAGGCGCTGGGTGCTGAAGAGCCCGAGCCACCTCTTCGGCCTGGACGCATTGATGGCGACCTACCCGGACGCCCTGATCATCCAGACCCATCGTCATCCGCGCACGATCGTGGCGTCGGTCAGCAGCCTGAACCAGCATGCCAGCGCCGGCACCTCGACGACCTACACCGCCAAGATGGTCGGGCAGAACTGCCTCGAGCTGTGGGCGCACGGCGTGGAGCGCTTTGCCGAGGCCCGCCTGAAGTATCCCGAGGAGCAGTTCGTCGACGTCCACTACGAGGACTTCGTCGCCGACGCGCCGGGGGTGGTGGCCAGGATCCACGACACCTTCGGGTTGCCACTCGGGGACGACGTGAAGGAGGCGGTCGCCGCGAGCCACGAGGAGAGCAAGGCCAGCGAACGACGGCCGGATCACCGCTACTCGCTGTCCGACTTCGGGTTGACCGAGGCCGAGGTGGACGCGAGGTTCGCGGGCTACATGGACGAGCACTTCTCGGCCGGGACCCGGGTCTCGTGAGCACGGCACGACTCAACAAGGCGGCCGGCCGGGCCGGCGGCGACGGCTCCACGACGCAGGAACCATGATGGACACGACCGAGCTCGAGCAGCTGCGCGACGACGTCCGGGTCCTGAAGGACATCGAGGCGATCAAGCGGGTGAAGTACGCGTACTTCCGGTGCCTGGACACGGCGAACTGGTGCGAGCTCCGGGAGTTGCTGCACCCGAAGATGCGCGCGAACATCGTGGGTGGGCGCTACCGCCTCGAGTTCGACAACCGGGATGACTACCTCGAGACGCTCGCCAACTCCTTCCACGCGGAGTTCGTCGGCCAGCACAACGGCCACCACCCCGAGATCGACGTCCACAGCCCCACCGAGGCGACCGGCAAGTGGTACCTCTCCGACGTCGCGATCAACCTGGCCCGGGCGTGCACCACGGTCGGAACCGCGATCTACACAGACCAGTACCTCAAGACCGACGGTGCCTGGCAGATCATCGAGACCGGCTACTTCCGGATCTACGAGACCGTCACCCAGGACCCCGAGCCGCCGGCGTTGAGCGCGCACTACCTGGCCGACCACGGTCGCAGACTCCCCACGAAGTAGGAGACCTGCGTCCGGCAGGGCAGCCGGATGCGCCTGCCCTGCCGGCACCAGCCACTCAGGCGAACGGCGAGCTCAGCACGAACCGGCTGGAGGGCACGACGCCGACGTCAGGGCCGAGGAACTTCGCACAGCTCTCGAACATCAGGCCCATGCGGCGATCGAGCTCGCGCTGGTCGCCGCCGCTGCCGTACCAGACGTGCTGGTCGGACTGTGCCTCGATGGGAAACAGCTCCTCCACGATCGCGTCGACCGGGAAGGCATCGGCCGTGAGACTGCGCACCACGGTGTTCTGGACGTATCCGATGCTGGCCTGGGTCTCGATCGCGACGTCCGTGTGGTGGTTGTGCCAGTAGTCGAGCCAGTCCGGATGCGACATCGCCTCCCGCCGTCGGATGAAGGCGATGTTCGACAGGCCGGGTGTCCGTTCGCCCGGTGAGGGGTCCGACGGCTCGATCGGGACGCTCTCGGTGACCACCCAACCGGCGATCGTGTCAGCCACCGAGAGCAGGGAACGCTCCAACGGCCCACGGACGGCGTCGCGCCAGCTGTCCACCCACAGGCTGACCACGGCGTCCACCCGGTGTCCGGACGGAGGGCGTCGCAGGGTCGCCGACGCGACGGCTGAGTCGGAGACGTTGACCTGGAGACCACGCGCGCCGGAGGCTCGGAGCTCGTCGGCCACGGGTCCTCGCAGACGGGTGGACAGCTCTTCGGTGTCAGCGTCGGCCGGCCAGGTCACGGCATAGATCAGTTTCTCCACAGGGGTACTCCTCGTTCGAAGGGTCGGACGGTTCAGAACGACGCGCGGGCGCCGCCGTCGAGCCGCAGCTCCGAGGCGTTCCAGTAGCGCGCCTCGTCCGATGCGGCGAAGGCGATCACGGCGGCCATGTCGTCGGCCGTGGCGGACTCCTCCTGGCCCCACGGGTGGATCAGGCGGCTGAGCCACTCGCCCTGGTAGTCCTTCATCTGCTCCCAGATCTCCCACATCATCTTCGTCTGCACGCCGGAGGGGGAGATCGGCACGACCCTGATCCGCTGCGGGGCCAGCTCGATCGCCAAGGTGAGCGAGGCCGAGACGATCGCGGCCTTCGACCCGGCGTACGACGCCATCGTCGGCACGGCCTGCGTGGCCGACGTCGAGGCGATGTTGATGATGCTGCTCGTGCCGCCCGCAGGGATGAACGGCAGTGCCTGGTTGATCAGGAAGAGGGGGCCGATGAAGTTGATCTGGGCGATCCTGCGCGCGAGGTCGCTGTCGAAGGTGTCGATGGGGGTGCGCAGCGAGACGCCGGCGACGTTGCACACGACGTCGATGCGGCCGTCGAGCTGTTCACCTGCGGCCCGCACGGCATCGACGATGCTGTCGTCGTCGGTCATGTCGACGAAGTGGGAGCGGAAGCGCGCCGGGTCCTCGACCAGGCCCTCGGTCTCCTTCAGGCCCTCGGCACTCCTGCCGAGGCCGAACACGGTGGCACCTTC
Source organism: Nocardioides sp. Soil796 (assembly GCF_001429525.1). NCBI lineage: Bacteria > Bacillati > Actinomycetota > Actinomycetes > Propionibacteriales > Nocardioidaceae > Nocardioides > Nocardioides sp. Soil796. Next base: position 154,862 of record NZ_LMSQ01000022.1, on the reverse strand, counting down.
GGCGATGAAGCGGACAGCGGACGCCTGGCCGATGCCCGAGGAGGCTCCGGTGATGAGGATGTTCTTGCCTTCGAACCGGTGCATGGTTCTCCTTCGTGGTGGCCGGACCACGGTCCGGTGGAGGTGACTTGTTCCTGACGCTAAGTGGCCCGGATCACGTCCCTGGCGACGATCCCGGTGTCCGGGATCGTGTGTCAGTGGTCCTCTGGATCGCGCCTAGCGTCCAGTTGCCGAAGCACCCGGGCACCCCACTCGAGAGGACACCGACACATGGGCAAGCTGGACGGAAGAGTCGCGATCGTCACCGGAGGTGCCCGCGGCATGGGCGCTTCGCACGTGCGCGGGCTGTTGCGCGAGGGCGCACGGGTCGTCTTCGGCGACGTGCTGGAGGACGAGGGGCGGCTGCTCGAGAAGGAGCTGGGGGAGGATTGTCGCTTCCTGCCGCACGATGCCACGTCGGAGGAAGGGTGGGCGGCGATCGTCGACCTCGCCATGACGACCTTCGGCAGGGTCGACGTCCTCGTCAACAACGCCGGGATCCTGGGCTTCGGGTCGTTGGACTCGACCTCCCTGGAGGACTTTCGTCGGGTCATCGACGTCAACCTGGTCTCGCAGTGGCTCGGGCTGAAGTACGCAAGCGCGGTGATGGGCGAAGGCGGGTCGATCGTGAACATCTCCTCGCTCAACGGGCTCGTCGGCGGGATGAACCTGACCGCCTACGCAGCCAGCAAGTTCGGGGTGAGGGGCCTGACCAAGTCGGCGGCGATCGAGCTCGGCCCCAAGGGCATCCGGGTCAACTCGGTCCATCCAGCAGGTGTGGCTACACCGATGCTGGGCAGGGCCGAGGACGACGTGGACAGCTCGAACGGACCGATGGCCAACATCCCGATCCCTCGGATGGCCTACGCCCACGAGGTCACCGAGATGGTGCTCTTCCTGGCGAGCGACAGCTCGAGCTACTCCACCGGCTCGGAGTTCGTCATCGACGGTGGCATGTCGGCGGGCGCCGGCTTCTGACCCTCGGGTCGCGACACGTTCCACCGACCGGGACTGCCGCCGGGCCGCCGCAAGGCTGGTTCCGGCGGCAGTCCCGATCATCAGGATCGCCCCCGGAGTGCCCCTTCGCCGTCGTTACGTTTCCCGAACCAGTGGAAGCAGGTCGACACCAGTCGGCCTGCAGGCGGAAGGGAACGTGCTGAGCATGTCAGTAGCCGAGATCAACGAGAACGAGGTCCGCACCATCGAGGCGGCCGAGGTCGAGACGCGGTTCGCGCGTGGCTGGCACTGCCTGGGCCTGGCCCGGGACTTCCGTGACGGGCAGCCGCACTCGATCACCGCGTTCGGCACCAAGCTCGTGGTCTTCGTCGGCGAGGACGACACGGNAGTCCCGCTGCGGGCCCGCACCGCGGCCTGGCCGACCCTCGAGCAGGACGGCATGCTCTTCGTCTGGAACGACCCCGAGGGCAACCCGCCGCCTGCGGAGGTCACCATTCCGGTCATCGAGAAGTTCAACGACGGTGAGTGGACCGACTGGGTCTGGAACCAGATGGTCGTCGACACCAACTGTCGCGAGGTGATCGACAACGTGGTCGACATGGCGCACTTCTTCTACGTGCACAAGTCGTTCCCGACGTACTTCAAGAACGTCTTCGAGGGACACGTCGCCACGCAGTACTTCGACGGTGTCCAACGCGAGGACGTCGTGCACCAGCAGGATGCGGTCGCTGCTGCGGATGCCCCCAAGTTCATCGGCTCCGAGTCGGAGGCCGCCTACTGGGGACCGTCGTTCATGATCGACCACCTCGACCACAAGTTCGAGGACGGGTCGAACCCGTCGGTGCTGATCAACGCCCACTATCCCATCGACAACAACAGCTTCATGCTGATCTTCGGGCTCAGGGTCAAGCGACGCGAGGGCATGACGGCCGAGGCCGCGGAGGCCGGTGCCCAGCGAACCGGGCAGGGGATCCTCACCGGCTTCATGCAGGACGTCGAGATCTGGAAGAACAAGACCCGCNCCGCTGCTCTGCGAGGAGGACGGCCCGGTCTACCAGCTGCGCCGTTGGTACCAGCAGTTCTACGTCGACGTCGCCGACGTGACCCCCGAGATGACCGATCGCTTCGAGTTCGAGATCGACACCACCGCCGCAGTGAAGGCCTGGACCGCCGAGGTCGAGCAGAACATCGCGCTCAAGGAGACGGCCGGGGCACCCGCCTGACACGGACCCGCACGTCGGGACTCACATGATGGCATCGTCGTCGAGCCGGGCGAGGATGTTCTCCATCATGCCGTCCGACCAGACGGTGGACGGCCGGTCCTCGGGGGAGCTGTCGGGGAACAGTCGCTGGGAGATCCGTCGGGTGGCGTCGAGCACCAGCGGCACATAGCGCTCAAGGGGCTTGGCCGAGGAGCCACACAGCGCGACGGCGGCCACGGGTCCCTCGGGACCGCGGATCGCCGAGGCCACTCCGGAGACGCCCTGCACGTACTCGTCCTTCTCGAACGTCAGGCCGTGCCGGCCGCGAATCCGGCGAAGCTCCTGATGCATCACGAACAGATCGGTGATGGTGGCGGGGGTGCGGGGTCGCAGACCGCCCTCGAACAGCGCATCGACCTCCTCGGGCGTCACCCAGGCGAGCTGCGCCTTTCCCAACGCCACGGCGTACGCCGGTGCCCGGCCGCCCACGCGGCTCGGCAGCCCGGGCAGGGAGCCGGCACCGAACTGGTCGAGGTAGACCACGTCGGAGAAGTCGAGGATCCCCAGCTGCACCACGCGACCGGTCTTGTCGTGCAGCTCCTGGAGCAGCGGCACGGCGACCGACCTCAGCTGGTCGTGGTGCCCGACGTCGCCGCCCAGCTGGATGGCCCGTTGGCCGAGGCCGTAGCCGCCCTCGCTGTGCCGCAGCCAGCGCAGGCGCACCAGCTGCTCGAGGATCCGGTGGCTGGTCGACCGCGGCAGACCCGTGCCGCTGGAGACCTCGTCGAGACGCAGCCGCACGGCGCGGTCGTCGAACATCTCCAGGATCAGGGTCATGCGCTCGACCATGGAGGGAGGGGCCGAGGACGCACCGTCGGCGTCGGTCGAAGTCATCGGATGGAACCCTTCTTCATGGTGCTCGTGCAGGAGTGCTCAGGACAGGATCAGGGCGTCGTCGACCCCGTATCCCGACGCCCAACGCCCGTAGGGGACCAGGCTCTGCTCGACGTTGTTCACCAGGTGTGCCGCGCCCGTGTGCACGTCACGCCAGCATCGCTGGATCACGGTGCTGTTGCGCACGCCGTGCCCGCCCGAGACCTTGAGCAGCAGGTCGATGGCCTCGACTGCCCGTTCCGTGCTGCGCACCTGGTCGCGTCGAGCGCGCAACCGGGTCTCCACGGGGATCGCCGCGTTGCGGGTTGCCAGGTCGTACAGCTCGTCGAGGTTGCGATCGACCTGGAGCACCGTCGCATCAAGCTCCGTCAACCCGCGGGCGAGGGCGGCATGGAGGAAGTTGTCGTCATTGCCCTTGCTGCCGCCGTGACTGAACTGGGCGCGGTCGCGCATCCGGTCGAGGTGGTAGTCGTAGGCTCCCTCGGCGGTGCCGACCAGCGGGACGCTGATGGAGGTGCTGTAGACCGCGATCAGCGGGATGCGGTAGAGCGCGGGAGTCCCGGGCTCGCTCCGACGCTCCTCCACCCGCGTGCGGCCAATCGACGCGTAGACCCGATGGGCGGGGACGACCACACCGCTGACCACCACGCCCTTGCTGCCGCTGCCGCGCAGTCCCACCACGTTCCAGTCATCGGTCAGCGTCAGGTCCGAGCGCGGCACCAGCGCCACGGAGTAGTCGACGACGTCGTGGGCCGGTCCGACCAGGAGCGCGCCGAGCAGGAACCAGTCCGCGTGCTCGGCTCCGGCCGCGGCGTTCCACTCGCCACTGAGTCGATAGCCGTCGGACTCCGGCGTCATCCGCCCCACGGGACCGTACGACGCGGTGACCCGGGCGTCCGGGTTCTTGCCCCAGACGTCTTCGGCTGCCTGGGGCTCCATGAGTGCCACGTGACAATGGGTGGCGCCGATGATCGAGGCCACCCAGCCCGTCGAACCGCAGGCGGCGGCCACCGCCCGGATCGCGGTGAAGAACGTCTTCGGGTCGCTCTCGAGGCCACCGTGGGTGCGCGGCTGGAGCATCCGGAACAGCCCGGTCGCGGTCAGCGCCGACATGGTCTGCGTCGAGACCTTGCGGTCCAGCTCGGTGCGCTCGGCTCGTTTCCGGATGTCGGGCAGCAGTGTCCTCACGGATTCGAGAACGTCGGCGGTCACGCTGGGTCCTCCGGATCGCAGAAGGCTGGGGTCGTGTGTCGTCCCCAGCCCCAAGGCTACCGCCGCCGGCGTTCCGGCGAGGGCGATCGGGTCCCGGTGATCGGGATCCGCGACGGCGCTTCGGAGCGGTTTGACTAGCGTCCTCGACCATGGAAGAGACATGGAGCCACGAGGTTGATTTCGTCGTTGTCGGCAGCGGTGGCGGCGGCATGGCGGCAGCCCTGACTGCGGCCGATTCAGGCCTCGACACGTTGGTCGTGGAGAAGGCCGCGGTGTTCGGCGGCACCACCGGCATCTCCGGTGGCGGAATCTGGATCCCGAACAACCCGGCCCTGCGCCGAGCCGGTCACGACGACAGCCGTGAGTCGATCCGCACCTACCTCAACACCCTCACCGAGGGCAAGGTCTCCCAGGCCCGGATCGATGCCTTCATCGACAACGGCCCGGCCGCGATGGAGCTGCTCGAGAAGAGCAAGTGGGTCGACTTCTTCTGGGTCAAGGGCTACGCCGACTACCACCCCGAGCTCGAGGGTGGGCGGCCGCTGGGTCGCTCCGTAGAGGCCAAGCCGTTCGACACCCGCAAGCTGGGGGAGGACGAGCAGCGCCTGCACCCCAACGGCATGGCGGGACCCCTCGGCCTCTGGGTCACCGCGAAGGACTACCACGACCTCGCCATGGTCAAGCGCACCTGGCGCGGCCGGTGGATGTCCGTGGTCGCCGCCTGGCGGGTCTCCTCCAACGTGATCCGCCGCCGCCACATGGCCACCACGGGCCGGGCCCTGGTCTCCCGGCTGCGGCTGGCGCTCAAGGACGCCGGCGTTCCGGTCTGGCTCGAGACGCCGATGTCCGACCTGGTCGTCGAGGACGGCGTCGTGACCGGCGTCGTCGTCGAACGCGACGGCGTGCCGACCCGGATCCGCGCCCGCAAGGGAGTCCTGCTGGCCACCGGCGGGTTCGACCACAACGACGAGATGCGCAAGCAGCACCTGCCCGAGGGCGGCAAGGACGACATCAGCGGCGGCGCCCGGAGCAACACCGGCGACGGCATCCTGGCCGGCGAGCGTCTCGGCGCTGACACCGACTTCATGGACGACGCCTGGTGGATGCCGTCGGTCAAGCACCCCGCCGGCGCGATCGTGCCCCTGGTCTCCGAGCGGTCCATCCCGCCCTCGGTGATCGTCTCGGCGCGCACCGGCGAGCGGTTCACCAACGAGGCCGCGCCGTACGTCAACTTCGTGCACGACCAGCTGGACGGCGGCCACATCCCCGTCTGGTTCGTCATGGACGCCAAGGCCCGGTCCCGCTACCCGTTTGCCCGGGTGCTGCCCGGGGTCGACTTCCCGGCACCGTGGTACGACGCGGGCACCGTGGTGAAGGACGACACGATCGCCGGACTGGCCGGCAAGATCGGCGTGCCCGCCGACAGCCTGACCGCGACCGTCGAGCGGTTCAACGGCTTCGCCCGGTCCGGCAAGGACGCCGACTTCGGTCGCGGGGACAGCGCCTACGACCGCTACTACGGCGACCCCACCCTGCCGAACCCGGCGATCGACACCCTCGACAGGGGGCCCTACTACGCGGTCAAGGTCGAGGCCGGTGACCTCGGCACCAAGGGAGGCCTGGTCTCCGACGAGCACGCCCGCGTCCTTCGGGCCGACGGCTCCGTGATCGAGGGCCTCTACGCGACCGGCAACACGTCCGCCTCGGTGATGGCCAACGAGTACCCCGGAGCCGGCGGCACCATCGGGCCCTCGATCGTCTTCGGCTACGTGGCAGCCCGGCACGCCGTGCGCACCGCTGCCCCCGTGGCAGACCCGCAGCGGTAGGGACCGGACCATGTCGCAGCAGCGCGCCTTCAAGGTCCGTGTGGTCGAGGTGATCGCCGAGACCCCGGACGCCCGTTCGATCGTGGTCGAGCCGGAGGTCGCGGACGCCTCCCACTTCGGCTACCGGCCGGGCCAGTTCCTCACCCTGAACATCCCCACCGATCGTGAGGGCGGCGCCGCGCGCTGCTACTCCCTGTCCAGCTCACCGTCCCTGGACGAGCGGCTGAAGATCACGGTCAAGCGAACCGAGGGCGGCTACGGCTCGAACTGGGTGTGCGACCACCTCGGGGTCGACGACGTGATCGAGGTGCTCGCGCCGTCCGGCACGTTCACCCCGCGCTCCCTCGACGTCGACTTCCTGCTCTTCGCCGCGGGCAGCGGGATCACCCCGGTCATGTCGATCCTCAAGACCGCACTCCACGAGGGCTCGGGCAAGGTCGCACTGGTCTACGCCAACCGCGACGAGCAGTCGGTGATCTTCCGTGACGAGCTGGTCGCTCTCGAGAAGGCGTACGACGACCGCCTGCAGGTGATCCACCTGCTCGAGTCGGTGCAGGGACTGCCCCGGGCGCGGACCCTGGAGCAGCTCGCCGGGATGTGGGCGGACCGGCACGTGTTCATGTGCGGCCCGGAGCCGTTCATGGACGCGGTGACGGCCGCGGTCTCCGAGGCCGGGGTCACCCCGGATCGTGTGCACCACGAGAAGTTCCTCTCGCTGGGAAGCGACCCGTTCGCCGACTCGGTCGTCGAGCTCGACGACGCCGGCCCGACCAGCACGGTCGAGGTCACCCTCGACGGAGCGACGACGACCTTGGCGTGGCCGCGCAGCAACAAGCTGCTCGACGTGCTGCTGGCCGCCGGCCTCGAGGCGCCGTACTCGTGTCGTGAGGGCAACTGCAGCGCGTGCGCCTGCATCGTCCTCGAGGGGGACCTGGAGATGGAGCGCAACGAGGTCCTCGAGGCCGAGGACATCGCCGAGGGCATCGTGCTCGGGTGCCAGGCAGTCCCGCTCAGCGACCGGCTCCGGATCACCTACGACCAGTGAACGACATCGCGGAGCACCACGCACACAGCGCGATCCGCGCCGTGCTGGCGCGCTACGTGCGGGGTGTGGACCGTCTCGACGCCGACCTGATCCGGAGCTGCTACCACCCGGATGCCTACGAGGTCCACGGCGTCTTCAACGGGAACGCGCACGAGTTCGCCACGTGGCGGGTCCGCCAGACCTTCCGGTCGCACCACGTGCTCTCCGAGAGTGCGATCAGGCTGGACGGAGACCGCGCCTTCGTGGAGACTCCCCATGCCGCCGTCGTCCACGTCGACCTTGACACTCCCGAGCACAGCGGAATCATCGAGGCCCGATCGAGCGGGTGGTACCTCGACGTCTTCACCCGTGAGGACGACCGCTGGCTGATCAAGCATCGGGTGGTCAACACGTTCGCCCGCTCCGAGCGGCTCATCGTCGCAGCGACCCAGCCCGACGCCACGGAGGGGGCCCGGCTCTCGGCCCTGGAGTTCGACCTGCCCTCTGCAGCCCCTGCTCCCTCGTCGGTTCCCGATGTCGCGGAGGCGATGCGTCGCCGGTTCCTGAGTGCTCGCGCCGGCGACTCTCACTGAGCGAGAAGGCCCGCCCACGGCACCGGTTCCCGCGCGACCGTGATCCCAGACCTGAAAGCCCGAGAATCGAGGAAGCATGACGAACCAAGTGCTCGACAACGTGATGGAGTCGGCGGAGCAGATCGCCGCTCTCGGGCCGGCGAACGAAGAACTCGGCAGGCTCGACGACGCGGCGGCCAAGCTCGTGCGCGAGTCGGGCGTGATCCGGATGCTGCAGCCGAAGACGCACGGCGGCCTCGAGTCGCACCCGCGCGAGTTCGCCGAGACGGTCATGAAGATCGCCAGCCTCGACGGGTCCTCGGGGTGGGTCGCCGGCATCGTCGGCGTACACCCGTGGGAGCTGGCCATGATGGACTCCCGCGTCCAGGAGGAGGTGTGGGGCCAGGACCAGGACACCTGGTTGGCCTCGCCCTACGCACCGATGGGCGTGCTGCGCCCGGTCGACGGCGGCTACGTGTTCAACGGGCACTGGCAGTTCTCCTCCGGCACCGACCACTGCGACTGGATCTTCCTCGGCGCCTGGCTCGGCGACGAGGCCGGCGAGGCGCTGACGCCGCCGCAGATGTACCACGTGGTGCTGCCTCGCTCGGACTACGAGATCGTCGAGGGCTCGTGGGACGTAGTCGGGCTCAAGGGCACCGGCAGCAAGGACATCATCGTCAAGGACGCCTTCATCCCCGACTACCGGGTGCTCGCCTACGACAAGCTCGCCGACGGCTCGGCAGCGATCGAGGCCGGCCTCGGCACGCTCTACCGCGTGCCGTTCTCGCAGGCCTTCCCGCTCGGCATCACCTCGGCCGTGATCGGCATCGCCGAGGGAGCCCTGGCCCACCACCTGGCCTACCAGAAGGGCCGCACCTCGGTCACCGGCACGAAGATCAAGGACGACCCCTACTCGTTGTACGCCGTCAGCGAGGCGGCCGCCGAGATCTCCGCCTCCCGCACGGCCCTGATCGAGAACATCAGCCGGTTCCACGACCAGGCCGAGGCAGGCATCACCGCGACCTTCGAGGAGCGCGCCGTCGGGCGCCGGATCCAGGTGCAGGCGGCCTGGCGCGCCGTACGCGCCGTCGACGAGATCGTCAGTCGCTCCGGCGGCAACGGGATGCGCATGAGCAACCCGATCCAGCGCTTCTGGCGCGACGCCCACATGGGCATGGCACACGCGATCCACGTGCCGGGCTCGGTCTTCCACGCCTCGGCCCTGACCAACCTCGACGTCGACCCGCCGGCCGGGCCGATGCGCTCGATGATCTGACCGGCCCAACCCAACGACTGACAAGGACATCCCATGACGGAACTACGCGGCCTCGGCTACCTCAAGGTCCAGACCACCGACGTCCCCCGCTGGCGTGAGCTGATGATCGACTCGCTCGGTTTCGCCGAGGGGACCGGCCCCGAACCCGACGGCCTCTACCTGCGCATGGACGAGCGGTCCTCGCGGGTGATCATCCTGCCGGGGGAGACCGACGAGGTGCTCGCCGTCGGGTGGGAGGTCCGCGACCAGTTCGCGCTCGCTGCCGTCGGCCGCGCCGTCGAGGCCGCCGGCACCCCCGTGAAGATGTTGTCGACGGGGGAGGCGGCGCACCGTGGCGTTGAGGCGGCCATGACGTTCACCGACCCGGCCGGCATCCCGGTCGAGGTGTTCTTCGGCCCGGTGCTCGACCACTCGCCCGTCCTGACCGGCGCCGGCCAGAAGTTCGTGACCGGCAAGTGCGGGCTGGGCCACGTGGTGCTCCCGACGACGGAGATGGAGGAGACCGTCGCGTTCTACACCGAGGTCCTCGGCTTCCTCCCGCGCGGCGCGATGAAGGTGGGTCCTGCGGCGGAGGACGGCAGCCAGGCCCGGATCCGGTTCATGGGCATCAACCAGCGGCACCACAGCCTCGCCGTCTGCCCCGCCCCGCACGGCGGTGCGCCGGGCATGATCCACCTGATGGTGGAGGTCGACACCCTCGACGCCGTCGGTCGCTCGCTCGACAACGTGCAGAAGGCCGGCTTCACGATCTCCTCGACCTTGGGCCGGCACACCAACGACAAGATGGTCTCCTTCTACGTCCGGGCACCCGGCGGCTGGGACATCGAGTACGGCTGTGAGGGCATGCTGGTCGACGAGACCTGGTACACCTCCGAGGAGATATCCGCGGACTCCTACTGGGGCCACGACTGGTCGGGTGCGGAGCCCCTGGCCGCGTTCACGCCGCCGGCCTCCTGAGCGCCTGAGTTCGACACACTGCCCGGATCGACCTGAACGGATCGTCACATGACCGAACGGCCTGACCTCTCCCTGCCCGTCGCTCCCCAGGGAGCGCCCAACGTCGTGCTCGTGATGCTCGACGACGTCGGGTTCGGCGCGTCCGCGCCGTTCGGTGGGATCATCGAGACCCCCGCCATCTCGCAGCTGGCGGAGGAGGGGCTGCGCTACAACCGGTTCCACACGACCGCGATCTGCTCGCCGACCCGGGCCGCGTTGCTGACCGGCCGGGACGCGCACGTGGCCGGCGTCGGCACGGTGATGAACAGCGCGAACGACCAGCCGGGCTACCAGGGCATCCTGCGAGACAGCTCGGCCACGATCGCCACGGTGCTCAAGCAGAACGGCTACAGCACCGCCTGCTTCGGCAAGTGGCACCTGGCGCCGGCCTGGGAGACCTCGCAGGTCGGTCCGTTCGACCGCTGGCCGACGGGTCGCGGCTTCGACACGTTCTACGGGTTCCTCGGCGGGGAGACCCACCAGTACGAGCCCACCCTGTACGCCGGCACCACGCCTGTGCACCGACCTGACGGGGACGACTACCACCTCACCGAGGACCTGGTCGACCGCTCGATCGAGTGGATCCGGATGCAGGAGTCGGTCGCTCCCGACCAGCCGTTCATGCTCTACCTGGCCCCCGGCGCGACGCACGCGCCGCTGCACGTGCCGAGTGCGTGGAGCGAGAAGTACAGCGGACGGTTCGCCCAGGGCTGGGACGTCGTACGGGAGGAGACCCTGGCCCGCCAGAAGGCGCTCGGCGTGGTCCCCGAGGACACCGTGCTCACGCCGCGCCCCGAGGAGCTGCCCGCCTGGGACACCCTGAGCGACGGCCAGAAGCAGGTGGCCGAGAGGCTGATGGAGGTCTACGCGGGCTTCCTGGAGCACACGGACACCCAGATCGGTCGCCTGGTCGACGCGCTCAAGGAGAGCGGGCAGTTCGAGAACACGATGTTCGTCTACGTCGTCGGTGACAACGGCAGCAGCGCGGAGGCCGGACTCCTCGGCAGCATCAACTACTTCGGAGCCCTGCAGGGGATGCAGGAGCCGCTGGAGACCCAGCTCGAACGGCTCGACGAGATCGGTGGGAAGAAGTCCTACCCGCAGTACCCGGCTGGGTGGGCGTGGGCGATGACCTCGCCGTTCCAGTGGGTCAAGCAGGTGGCCTCGCACTTCGGCGGAACCCGCAACCCGATGGTGGTCTCGTGGCCCGCGGGCATCAAGGACGCCGGCGGCCTGCGCACCCAGTTCTCGCACGTGAACGACGTGGTGCCGACGATCCTGGAGGCGGCCGGCATCGAGGCGCCGAAGGTGGTCAACGGGGTCGATCAGTCCCCGATGGACGGCACCAGCCTGGTCTACAGCTTCGCGGACGGCGAGGTGCCCGAACGCCACACGACGCAGTACTTCGAGGTGTACGGGCACCGCTCGATCTACCACGAGGGGTGGATCGCCTCGGCCTTCCACCGGGCCGGGATGCCGTGGACCGTGGGCCTGCCGCCGACCGACGCGCCCTTCGACCAGGACGTGTGGGAGCTCTACGACACCACCCGTGACTTCAGCCAGGCCCACGACCTGGCGGCGTCCGAGCCCGCCAGGCTGGCCCAGCTCCAGGAGCTCTTCGAGCGCGAGGCCGCGCGCGTCGAGATCCTGCCGTTGCACGACGCGCGCACCCGCCGCGGAGGCACGCCGAACCTGGCCGGCAACCGGACCGAGTTCGTCTACCGTCGCGGTGCGTTCGGGATCCCCGAGTCCAACGGCCCGCGGCTCAACGGTCGCTCGTGGACGATGCGGGCACACGTCGACGTTCCCGAGGGTGGGTCCCGCGGCGTCCTGGCCACCATGGGTGGCAACACCGCCGGCTGGGCGCTCTGGCTCACCGAGGACGGCCGACCCGAGTTCCGGCTCAGGGCCTTCGAGGCCGGCACCGTGAGCCTGGCCGGCGACACCGCCGTCGCCGTCGGTGCGCACGTCCTCGAGGTCGACGTCGACTACGACGGTGGCGGCGTCGGCAAGGGCGCCACGATCACGCTCTCCCTGGACGGCGTGGCACTCGGCAGCGGACGCACCGAGCGCACCCCGCGGGGCTTCTACTCGATCGACGAGACCTTCGACATCGCGATGACGTCGGGCTCTCCCGTGGGGGACTACCCGCACGTCTTCCCGTTCGAGGGTGGGCTGGACCGCGTCGAGTTCAGCCTGCGCTGAGGGAGGCAGGTCATGGCCCTCGTCGCCGACGGCGCCATCATGCAGATCGGCTGCGTCGTCGAGGACCTCGCCGAGGCCGAACGGATCCACTCGGCGAGCTTCGGCGTGCCGATCTGGACGCGCATGCGCGACATTGCGTTCAGCCCCGAGCGCACGACCTACCGGGGTGAGCCGGCCGACTTCGTGATCCATGTGTCGCTCGGGTACGCCGGCTCGCAGCAGATCGAGCTGATCGAGCCGGTGCGAGGCGTGAACCTCTACACCGAGTTCCTCGAGCGATCCGGGCCCGGCATGCACCACCTCGGGTGGATCCCGGAGGACTACGACGAGTCGCTAGCCGAGGCGCGGCGTGCCGGCCTTGCCGTCGTACAGCAGGGGAGCACGAAGGAGATGGACTTCGTCTACCTGGAGGCGGCGGACATGGGCGTGCAGTACGTCGAGCTGATGCGACCGTCGGCGTCCTTGAGCAGTCGGTTCGAAGCCATGCGCCTCGCCTCCCAAGCCGTCGACCTGTCGTGAGTTCAGGTCGACCCGTCGTGAGTTCTGATCGACCCGTCGCCAGTTCTGATCGACCTGTCGCCAGTTTCAGCCCGCGACAGCGCTGAGCCGGTCGTACCACCGGGCCAGGTCGAGCTCGCCGGACCACGGGATGTCCACCAGCAGCTCGTCGACGCCGGCGTTCCGGAGCAGGGGAATCGCCGCGACCAGTCCGTCGACGTCGAACGACGGCCCCGTGTGCACCCGCACGAGCTGGGCGATCTCGTCGGGGTCCCGGCCGTGGTCCGTGGCGATCTGGCGGATCCGGCTGATCGGTTCGACCGCGCCGCGCTGGAGGTCCTTGAGGTTCGTGGTGCCCATCCAGCCCGAGCCGTAGCGGACCACCCGTTCGTAGGCGCGCTCCGACACACCGCCGATGATGACGGGCACGTCGTGCAGCGGGACGGGGTAGAAGAGCGATCCCTCCGGCAGCGAGTAGAAGTGGCCCTCGAAGCCGTCGGGCGCGCCTTCCCAGCAGCGTCGGATCATGGCGACGGCCTCGTCGAGGCGGCGTCCGCGATCCATCGCGTCGAGGCCGACGATGCCGAACTCCTCGGTGAGCCAACCTGCGCCGACGCCCAGCTCGAGCCGTCCGTCACTGAGCACGTCGATGGTGGCGAGCTGCTTGGCCAGGACGACGGGGTTGCGCAGGCCGGCCACCATCACTCCCGTGCCGACCCTGATCGTCGAGGTCGCCTCGGCCATCGACGCCATCGCCACGACGGAGTCGCACCACGGCTCCGTCGCGGGCCACGGCATCTCGCCGGTGGGGGAGAACGGATAGCGCGACGTGTGCGTCCGCGGCATGGCGACGTGGTCGCCCACCCAGGCCGACTCGAACCCGGCGGACTCGAGGTCCCTGGCCATGGCGCCGAATCCCCGCTCGAGGGCAGCGCGCCCCCGAGCAGGGATGGTTGCCCCGATCTTCAGAGCTTCACGACCTTGCAGGTCGGCAGGGGGTGGTTGTCAGCCTTCACCCAGCGCATGAGGGCGGTGCCCTCCTCGTGGAAGGCGGTGGAGATCCAGTTGCCGTAGCCCGGGTCCTTGGCCGAGACCACGATCGTCAGGGTGCCGTCGTCGTTGAGCTTGCCGGTGTGGTTGTTGATGTAGATGTTCATCCGGTCGTGGTCCAGCGACTCCATCCACCAGTTCTGCAGCACGAAGTTCCAGTACTCGCAGTCCGGGACCGCAGTCTCGATCACCCAGGCCTCGTCGGGCGCGAGCTTCCAGTAGCCGTGCAGGTAGAAGATGGTCGGGTCGCCGCCGGCCCCTTGGAACAGCTCCTGGCCCCAGTCGGGAAGCTCGTTGGGCCGTTCCATGAAGAGCTTCGTCCACCGGGCAAACGTGGCCGAGGTGCCCTTGACGAAGTCCGTGGTCAGCTTGAGCTGGCGGGCGAAGGCGTCGCTGTCGATCGGGGTCGGGCGGGGGATCTCGTCGATGAGCTCGATGCGGACCTGTGCCGCGACCTCGGTGCTGCGATCCTGGAAGGACTGCCGACCGACCAGGTTGGTGGTGTCCTCGGCGAGGGGGAGCCAGGCTCCTTCCGCGGGGCGATCCGCACTGGCGATGAAGCTGAAGTTGCCGTCGGCGTCGACGGGGATCTCGTCGTTGGAGATCTCGCCGGTCGAGGCCATCGTGCCGTCGATGTGGTAGCGGTTGGCCTTCGATCCGAACGTCATCAGGGGCACGGTGCCGCGGCTGCCGCTGATCCGGTAGCGGTGCTTGCCCGAGACGTTGGCGCGCATGTAGATGTTGTCCGGGTTGTCCGCGCCGATCTTGCACTTGAGGTTGGGATCGAGCGCATTGGTGATCGCGGGGAACATCGGGTCGGAGTTCTCGATCGCGTTGAGGGACGCGTAGCGCAGCAGCCGGATCAGGTAGCGGACGCCCTCGTCCTGGTTGAGCGCATCCTGCGGGGCGGCTTCGTCGATCAGCCCCTGCCCCGCCTCTCGCAGCTGGTCGCAGAACTCGTCCCACACCTTGTTGGCCATGTCGCTCCTCCGAGTAGTCAATTTCCTCGGACGGTACGACGTACGAAGCCTCGAGGCCGGGGGCGTCCCGCTGGCAAGGACTGGATCCCGTTGTCCGGGATGCGGCCGACGCCGGCAGGGTCGGCTCCCTAGGTTGAGCGGACCACCCACGACATCAGGGAGATCTCGCATGACTCGTCAGGTCGTCGTCACCGGCGCCGCATCCGGAATCGGAGCGGCCACCGCCGCCATGCTCACGGCACAGGGTGACCACGTGATCAGTGTCGACCTGCGCGACGCCGACGTCGTCGCGGACCTGGCCACCCGTCAGGGCCGCGAGCAGGCGGTCGCCGACGTGCTCGAGCAGACCGGTGGCGTCGTGGACGCCGTGGTCGCGTGCGCCGGCACGTCGTCGCTGAGCCCGCTGGACGTGAAGGTCAACTACTTCGGTGTCGTCGACTTCCTCGAGGGACTGCGACCGGCACTGGCCCGCGCGGAGGCACCGCGAGTGTCGATGACCTCGTCGATCTCGTCGACGCAGCCGACCGACCAAGAGGTGGTCGACGCCTGCCTCGACGGCGACGAGGAGCGCGCCGTCGCACTCGCGGAGAAGCTGCACGCCGACGGGAGGGGCTCCTTGCTCTACGCCTCGTCCAAGAACGCGCTGACCCGGTGGTTGCGTCGTACCGCCGTCACGGAGGACTGGGCCGGCGCCGGCATCCCGCTGAACGCCGTGGGTCCGGGAGTCGTGGTCACGCCGATGACCGAGGGCCTGCGCGCATCCGAGCAGGGTGTCGAGATGATGAAGAAGGCCGTGCCCTCGAAGCTGGGCGGCTGGATGGGCCCGGAGGTGATCGCCGACGCGCTCGTGTGGCTGATCCGCCCGGCGAACACGCACACCACCGCACAGATCCTCTTCATGGACGGCGGCGCCGAAGCAGTCGTCCGCGGCCCCGAGGCGTTCTGATGAAGTGGGCGCTGTCGGGCGCGATGATGGGCCCGAAGGAGCTGCTCGAGGTCGCCGTCGCCGCGGAGGAGCTCGGGTACGACGGTGTCGGCCTGTCCGACTCGGTCTTCTACCCGGAGAAGGTCTCCGCCGACTACCCCTACACCGCGGACGGCAAGCGGATGTGGAGCGGCGAGACCCCCATGCCCGACCCGTTCGTGATGATGTCGGCGCTGGCCGCGGTGACCGAACGCCTGATCATCTCGACCAACGTGCTCAAGCTGCCGTTGCGCGACCCGTTGCTGACCGCCAAGCAGGTCGCCACGATGGCGGTCCTGTCGGACAACCGGATCGCCCTCGGCGTGGGCCTCTCGTGGATCCCGGAGGAGTTCACCTTCACCGGCACCGACATGCGCACGCGTGGCGCCCGGACCGACGAGGCGATCGCGATCATCAAGTCGGTCTGCGCCGGCAACGGTCCCGAGTGGGTCGAGCACCACGGCAAGCACTACGACTTCGACCGGCTGATGATCAGCCCGGCCCCCGACAGGCCGGTCCCGGTCTACGTCGGCGGGCACAGCGAGGCCGGCCTCAAGCGCGCGGCGCGGATCGGCGACGGCTGGATCTCGGTCAACGTCCCCGCCGACGAGCTGAAGGTCGCCATCGCCCGACTCGGTGTCCTGCGCGAGGAGTACGGCCGAGCCGACCTGCCCTTCGAGATCGACGTGTCGCCGACCGACGTCCACGACGTGTCCGGCTACCGCGACCTCGAGGAGGCCGGGGTGACCATCTGCCGTGTCTCGCCCTGGCGGATGTTCGGCGAGGAGCAGACCACAGCTGGTCGGATCGAGTCCCTGCGCCGCTTCGCCGAGACGGTCATCGGGAAGTACTGACGTGACTTCCGCGTCGCCGTGACCCGAGACCTGACATGACCCTGCCCCGATCGGTGTGGGCGGCATTGTTCGCCCTGGTCGCGGCGACGATCGGCATGGGCCTCGTGGTTCCGATCCTGCGCCCGATGAGTGTCGATCTCTCCGCCTCGCCGTCGGAGACGCTGTTGCTGGTGTCGGTCTACCTGGTCGCGTGCGGTGGGGCGATGCCGTTCACGGGCATGGTCTCGAGCCGCCTGGGCATCCGCAGGTCGCTGATCGCGGCGCTGCTGGTCAACGTCGCCTGCGGCCTGGTGGCCACCACGGCTCAGGACATCGGTTGGGTCATCGTGTCGCGGGCCGGATGGGGCCTGGGCAGTGCGCTGTTCCTGGCCACCGTGCTGGTGGCCGTGCTCGAGGAGGCTGGAGGAAGCTCCGGCCGGGCGGTCAAGCTCTTCGAGGCCGCGGTCGGGGTCGGCATCGCGGCGGGGCCGTTGGCGGGCGGACTGCTGGGAGCGATCTCGTGGCGGATCGCCTTCCTCGGCTCCTCGTCGATGATGCTGGTGGCCGCCCTGTCCCTGGTCGTCCTGATGCCCCCGAACCGGGACGAACGATCGCCCACGAGGTTCTCGTCGACGTTTCGCGCCCTGCGGGACCCGGTCGTGCTGACCCTCTCGGTCGCGGCACTGCTCTACAACGCCGGCTTCCTGATGATGTTCACCTACACGCCGTTCCCGCTGGCCCAGAGCCCCGAGGTGGTCGGCCTCGTCTACTGCGGCTGGGGCGTGACCCTGGTGCTCTCCTCCACCGTGATCGGCCCGCCGCTGCAACGGCGCTTCGGCACCGTGGCGACCTTCGCGGGTGCCACGGTCGGCTTCGCCCTCCTGCTCGCGGCGATGTCGTTCCTCGCGGGCAGCGGGCCCGCCCTCGCTGCCGGGGTGGTGTGCTCGGGCCTCCTCCTGGGGATCTGCAACACGATGATGACCGAGGCAGTGATGTCGTCCTCGTCCAGCGACCACGCGACGACCTCCGCGGCGTACAACCTGATGCGCAACGCCGGGCCCGCGCTCGCCCCCTGGCTGGCCGGGCACCTGGGCGAGACGTACAACGCCCATGTCCCGTTCGCGGTCGCCGCCGCCGCAGCAGGGGCCGCTGGCCTCGCCGCGCTGTTCGTGCTCGGGCGCCGTTCGCCCGCCCCGATCCCGCTGATCGGGATCATGCCCGGGTCGGGCAGGTGCGCTGGCTAACTTCCGGCCATGAGCAGCAAACCGACCTTCGCGCCCGCCCACGCCTCCGACATCGAGGCCTTCGACCACGAGACCGACGTGCTGGTGGTCGGCTTCGGTTGCGCGGGAGGCGCCGCGGCCCTCGAGGCGGCGGGCTCGGGAGCCGACGTCCTGGTCATCGAACGTGCCGGCGGCCCGGGCGGCTCGTCGGCGATGTCCGGCGGGGAGCTCTACCTCGGCGGAGGAACCCCGTTGCAGCAGTCCTCCGGCTACCGGGACAGCCCCGACAACATGTTCGCCTACCTGAAGGCCGCCCTCGGGCCCGACGCCGACGAGGAGAAGATCCGCCTCTACTGCGACGGCAGCCGCGAGCACTTCGACTGGTTCTGCGGCCTCGGGCTGACCTTCAACCCCGGCCTGTACGACGGCCAGAGCTGGATGCCCCCGACCCAGGACGGCCTGATGTGGCTCGGCGAGAACGCCTGGCCCTACGACCGGCTGGCCGACGCCGTGCCGCGTGGCCACCGGCCCGCGACCGAGTCCTTCGGTGGCTGGCTGATCATGGAGAAGCTGGTGGCCGCGGTGAAGGCGGCCGGTGTGGAGACCCATGTCGACACCGTCGCGACCCGCCTCGTGCTCGACGACGACGGCCGGGTCGTGGGCGTGGTCGCCCGGCAGTACGGCACCACGGTCACCTACCGCGCCCGCAAGGCCGTCATCGTGACCACGGGCGGGTTCGTCGACAACGAGGA
The DNA here is from genome assembly GCF_001429525.1 of Nocardioides sp. Soil796. Taxonomy (NCBI): domain Bacteria; kingdom Bacillati; phylum Actinomycetota; class Actinomycetes; order Propionibacteriales; family Nocardioidaceae; genus Nocardioides; species Nocardioides sp. Soil796. Next base: position 136,356 of record NZ_LMSQ01000022.1, on the reverse strand, counting down.
GATGCTCTTCGAGCACGCGCCGGTGCTGAGCGGTCACGCCAAGGTCAGTGACGGGCTGGACGACGGCAGCGGCATCTCGATGGGCCTCGCCATCGGAGCCGCCGTACGCCGCATGTCGGTGACGCAGATCGCCGCCCAGGTCCTGCCGGCGATGATCGCGCGGGGGATGCTGGTCAACGGCCTCGGTCAGAGATTCATCAACGAGGACGTCTATCCCGGCCTGGCCAGCGTTGCGGCGGTGCGTCACCAGCCCGGCCCCTACTGGGTGATCATCGACCAGGAGGGCTACGACGACATCCCCGAGCGCGACCTCTGGAACGTCCGGCCCTCGCACGTGTGTGAGCGCCTGGGCGAGCTGGAGGAGGAGCTCGGCCTGCCGGAGGGGTCCTTGGAGAGCACCGTCGCGGCGTACAACCACTGGGCCGAACGGGGCGAGGACCCGCAGTTCCACAAGAACAAGCGGTGGCTGCGCTCCCTGAAGGCGCCCTTCGCGGCGATCGATCCCAGGAAGGGCTTCGACTCGGGCAGCGAGGGTGGCGGCGGAACGACGGGCGTCGCGGGCTTCACGCTCGGGGGACTCCGCACCACGGTCGACGGTCGCGTCCTCGACGTGTCCGGCAACGAGATCCCGGGCCTCTACGCGGCCGGGCGGGCCAGCGCGGGCATGTTCGGCCAGGGCTACATCAGCGGCACGTCGCTGGGCGACGGCACGTTCTTCGGCCGCAGGGCCGGCCGCGCCGCTGCCGTCGGAATCGGCAACACGACCAGTGACAGTGGTGCGCAGGACGCCGGATGAGACTGGGCGTGTCCACGCCGGTGGTGGTCAAGGTCCCCGGCCTGACCGCGGAGTGGGAGGACACCGCGGGGATCGCCGAGATCACCCTCGTCGCCGAGCACGCCGACCGACTGGGCTTCCACTTCCTCACCTGCAGCGAACACGTCGCGATGCCCCGTGGCATCCACTCACCACAGCTGCCACAAGGCCGTGGCACGCGCTACTGGGACCCGCTGGCGACGCTGTCCTGGCTGGCTGCCCGCACCAAGAGCATCCGGCTGCTCACCAACGTCCTGGTGCTCGGCTACCACCACCCGCTGGCCATCGCGAAGAGATACGGCACGCTGGACCGGATGAGCTCAGGCCGGGTCAACCTCGGGCTGGGCGTCGGAACGGCGGAGGAGGAGTTCCGGACCCTGGGCGCCCCCTTCGAGGATCGCGGCCCGCGTGCGGACGACGCGATCCGGGCGCTGCGGGCGGCGCTCTCCCAGGTGGAGCCCGAGTACCACGGTGAGTTCTACGACTTCGCGGGGCTGGTGGTCGACCCGTGCGCGGTGCAGGAGCGAGTGCCGCTCTGGGTCGGTGGGCACTCCCGACGGGCACTTCGCCGCGCCGTCACACTGGCGGACGGTTGGCTCCCCGGCGCACCGGATCTCCAGACACTGCGCACCATGCTCGCCGAGCACCCCGAACGACCGGCCGGCTTCGAGGTCGTCTCGGGAGTCCAGGGGGCGCTCGACCCGCTCACTGATCCCGACCGGGTGGAGGAGGCACTCCACGCGGCCGCGGCGGCCGGCGTGACGATGGTTCCCTTCCGGCCGGTCCACCGGTCCCTGCAGCACTACCTCGAGCAGCTGGAGGCGGTCGCTGCCCTCGGTGTGTTCGAGGCGTTGGTCCCGCCGGAGGATCCGACGGGACCGTGAACGGCGAGCGGTCAGCCGGGCGAACCCGCGCCCTCCAGTGCGAGGTTCTCCTCGACCTCCCGACGCCACATCTCCACCGGCTTCGTGGTGTCGATCTCGAACTCGAACCGCTCGACCATCTCGGGGGCGATGTCGGCGACGTCGGTNCTGGTACCAACGGCGCAGCTGGTAGACCGGGCCGTCCTCCTCGCAGAGCAGCGGGTTGTCGATCCGGGTCTTGTTCTTCCAGATCTCCACGTCCTGCTCGAAACCGGCCTTGACGAAGCCGGCCTGCTCCCGCGCGATGGTGAGGGCAGCCTCGTTGTCCAGTCCCTCGGGCACCTGCACGATGATCCCGTACTGCAGCACGAACGAGTTCTCGTCGACCGGGTAGTGGCAGTTGATCAGCGTGGTCTTCAGGTCCATGTCGTCGAAGTGGTAGGTCAGCTCGTCGATCATGAAGGACGGGCCGTAGTAGGCGGCCACCGACGTGTTCCCCCGCATCTGGGGTGAGTCGTCCGCGGTGGGGACGCGCGCGTCCTCGCGGGCCAGGCCGTTCATGTGCTGTGCGGCGACGTGTCCCTCGAAGATGTTCTTGAAGTACGTCGGGAACGACTTGTGCACGTAGAAGAAGTGCGCCATGTCGACGTTGTTGTCGATCACCTCGCGCACGTTGGTGTGCACGGGCGTCTCGTACCAGACCCAGTCGGTCCAGCCGTCCTCGAGCGCTCCCTCGATCCGCGGCGGCGCCTGCTCCTCGATGGGTGGGTTGCCCTCGGGGTCGTTCCACNCCTTGACGGTGCCCTGGGACAGGTCGCCGCCCATGTGCCGGCAGTAGGCGTCGAGCACGTTGAGGGTGCCGTCCTCGCCGGCGAAGACCACGAGCTTGGTGCCGAACGCGGTGATCGAGTGCGGCTCACCGTCCCGGAAGTTGCGGGCCGGGCCCAGGCAGTGCCACCCCCGCGCGAACCTCGTCTCGACGTCGGCGGCCTCGATCGCCCGGACCTCGTCAGCTTCAACAGTCATCGTCTCGCGCCCTCTTTCGTCAGTCGGTGTCCTCCCGAGGCTCGGTCGCGGCCGTGCCCCTCGGCGCGGGGGTCCCACTGTCCGGGACACGGGCCATGTGGGGGTGAGCCGGGTCGCACGATCGCTGGGGTCGCCGCACGGCCGCAAGAAACGGAGAGACCATGCCCAACGAGGTTCTGGAGAAGGTGCGCCCGCTGCTCGCGAAGATCGCCGAGCGCGCCACCGCCACCGACACCGACGGTGCTGTGCCACCCGAGACGATCGCCGAGCTCAAGGCCGCGGGGGTCTTCCGGATGCTCCAGCCCGAGAAGTTCGGCGGGATGGAGGGCAACCCGGTCGACTTCTACGAGGTGGTCCGGGCCGTCTCCGGTGCCTGCGGCTCCACCGGATGGGTCACGTCCGTGCTCGGCGTCCACCCTTGGCAGCTCGCGCTGTTCGACGCCCGGGCACAGGAGGAGGTCTGGGGCGAGGACCCGGACACGCTGGTGTCGTCGGCGTACGCCCCGGTCGGGCGGCTCAGGCAGGTCGACGGTGGCTACGAGCTGAGCGGGCGCTGGAGCTTCTCCTCCGGGTGCGGGCACGCGTCGTGGGTGCTGGTCGGCGCCCTGCTGACCGGCAGCGCCGGCAAGCCGGTCGACGTGATCACCCTGCTGCTGCCGCGACCGGACTACCGGATCGAGGAGGTCTGGGACGTGATCGGGCTGCGGGGTACGGCGAGCAACGACATCCTCGTGGACAAGGTCTTCGTGCCCGCCCACCGCACGATCCGCAACTTCGACCAGGCCCGGCTGCGCGGCCCCGGACAGGCAGTCAACACCGGCCCGCTCTATCGCATGCCGTTCGCCTCGATCTTCACCTCGACCATCACCGCCCCCATCATCGGTGCGGTGGGCGGCTGCTACTCGGCCTACATCTCCGCGATGCGCAACCGGACCCGGCTCAGCCTGGGCGGCGGTCGCTACGCGGAGGACGAGTTCGCGCACGTGGCAGTGGCGCGGGCCGCCTCCGAGATCGACGCCGCGACCCTGCAGATGGACCGCAACATCGCCGAGCTCTACGACCATGTGGTGCAGGGCGAGGAGCTCCCGGACGAGCTGCGGCTGCGGACCCGTCGCGACCAGGTGCGTGGCACCGAGCGGGTGCTCGAGGCCATCGACATCCTGTTCAAGACCGCGGGCGGCAACTCCTTGAAGCGGGGCAACCCGATCGAGCGGTCCTGGCGCGACGCCCATGCCGGCAGCGTGCACGTGGCCAACGACGTGGAGCGGGCGCTGGCGATGTACGGCCGCAACGAGTTCGGCTTCGTCGTCGAGGACAGCCTGATGTGAAACCCGCGGCCGCGCCGGTTCGGGGAAAGCCCTGTCGGTGGGCCGAGTCGCTTGCTAGTCTACCTGCCAAGCGCTTGCTACATGTGATCCAGAACACTCATGAACGAGGAGGATGACCGTGGTGGAACCGCTGGTCGATCTGACGGACCGCGTCGTGCTCATCACCGGCGCCGCCGGCGGCCAGGGCGTCGAGCACGCCCGGGTGTGTGCCGAGCTGGGCGCCTCGGTGGTGCTCGCCGACCTCGACCTCGCAGCGACGCGTTCGGTGGCCGACGGCATCGAGGGCCCGACGCTCGCTGTCGCCCTCGACGTACGGAGCGAGGAGTCGTGGGACGCGGCGCTGGCCGCGACCGTCGATGCGTTCGGGCGGCTCGACGTGCTGGTCAACAACGCCGGCCTCTACCGCCTCGGTGCGCTCGAGGGCCTGGAGCGTGGCGAGGTCGAGGCCGCGATGGCGGTCAACGTGCTCGGGCCGATCCTCGGCATGCAGCGGGTCGTTCCCTTGATGGAACCCCGTGGCGGATCGATCGTGAACATCGCCTCCACCGCGGGGCTGGGCGGCTACCCGGGAGCGATCTCGTACGCCGCGTCGAAGTGGGCGTTGCGCGGGGCCACCAAGTCGGCCGCCATGGAGCTGGGGCCGAAGGGCATCCGGGTCAACTGCATCTGCCCCGGCGCGATCGACACCCCGATGATCACCGAGGCGACGCGCGCCGGCGGGGGAGCGGTGGCCACCCAGCCGATCGCCCGGGTCGGGCAACCGGCGGAGGTGGCGGCCCTGGTGGCCTTCCTCGCCAGCGAGGCCAGCAGCTACTGCACCGGACAGGACTTCATCGTCGACGGCGGTCAGTCGATCTGACGATCCCCGCATCGCGGGCACACGAATCAGGAGCGAATGTGATGAGTGAACGGACAAGAGACCAGGGCTCAGGCAGCTGGGACCTCGAGGTGGACGTCGTCGTGCTCGGCATGGGTGCTGCGGGATGCGCGGCTGCCATCGAGGCCCACGAGTCCGGTGCGAGCGTGGTCCTCCTCGAGAAGCTCTCGGGAGGGCTCGAGGGCGGCAACACCCGCGTCTCGGGAGGCGCCTGGTTCCGCACGCACGACGTGGAAGGGGCCGAGGCCTACCTCAACAGCTTGTCGGGCGGCTACCCATTGCCGCCGGCGGTGGTCAGCACCTGGGCCAGGGAGACCGCCCAGCTCACCGAGTGGGTCGAGAGCGCGCTGGGCGCCACGACCGCGCTGGTCGGTGAGGCCGTCAACGGCAAGGGTCGGGGGATCCCGTCGGAGTTCCCGGGCCTGGAGGGCAGCGACTCCTACGGCGGCATGGTCGCCGTGGACGGACAGCTCGGCCGCGCGCGTCTCCTCAACGCCCTGTTCGCCGGGCTCGAGACCCGGGCCATCGACGTACGACTCGCGACGCCCGCGCGTCGCCTGGTCCAGGACCCGGAGTCCCGGGCGGTCACGGGTGTGCTGGCCGAGACTCCCGACGGTGGAACGCTCCGGGTTCGTGCCCGGGGCGGCGTCGTGCTGGCCACCGGCGGGTTCGAGGGCAATGTCGAGATGGTGCGCGACTACCTGCGACTGCCGCAGAACCTGCCCTGGGGCTCGCCGTACAACACCGGCGACGGCCACAAGATGGCGCAGAAGGTCGGCGCGGACCTGTGGCACATGGACAACATGATGAGCATCGAGGGCTTCGCCGTCCCCGGCTACCAGAGCGGGTTCTACGGGCGCTTCTTCTTCAGCAACGGCTTCATCTTCGTCGACTCGCTCGGCAAGCGCTGCGACGACGAGCTGCCGAGCATCGGTCACGGGCACGCGCTGCGGCACGGCGCCTACGAGCACTCGCCGGTACGACGGGTGCACGCGATCTTCGACGAGGCGACGAGACTGGCCGGACCCGTCTCGCCGAACGGTGACGTCCTCGCCGTCGGGTGGAACGTGCTGGTCGAGGGCTATGAGTGGAGCGCCGACAACTCGGTCGAGGTCGACAAGGGCTGGCTCCACAAGGGCGAGACCCTCGACGAGCTGGCCGCGAGCCTCGAGGTCGATCCGGAGGCCCTGCACCGCACCGTCGCACGGTGGAACGCCTCGTGCGAGGCCGGTGAGGACGAGCAGTTCGGGCGAGACCCTGACACTCTCGTGGCGCTCGGCGACGGGCCCTACTACGCGTTCACCTCGGCGCCGATGCTTGCCTGGACCAATGGCGGCCCTCGTCGCGACGAGCACTGCCGTGTGCTCGACCCGTTCGGCGATGTCATCGATGGCCTCTACGCGGCGGGCAGCGTCAGCTCGACGTACAGCTGGGCCCGCGACAGCGGCATGCACATCGCCGACGCGCTGGCGTTCGGACGTGTCGCAGGAAGAACCGCATCGGCATCGACTCAAGGAGCCTCGTCATGACCACACTGTCCGTCGTACCCGAGGCCGAGGTTCCGGCGCGGTCGACACCGCCGTCGATGCTCGACCGGATGACGTTGATCATGGAGTGCTTCTCGGCGCGTGCCGCCAGTCGCACCCTGGAGGACGTGGCCGCGGCGACCCACCTGCCACGGTCGACCACGCACCGGATCCTGGTCGATCTCGTGCGGCTCGGCTGGCTCGCGCTGGGCACCGAGGGCTACTGCCTCGGTCACCGGCAGCTGATGTTCGGCGGCGGCGACGAGGGCCACGGGCGGCTCCGGGAGGCGACCGCCGAGACCTTGCACGACCTCGCGCTGCGCACCGGCATGGTCGTGCACCTGGCCGTGCTCTCCGACAGCGAGATCCACTACCTCGACAAGGTCGGCGGCCGCTTCGCCGCCCAGATCCCGTCGCGGGTCGGAGGGCGGGCGCCCGCACACTCCACGGCGCTCGGCAAGGCGATGCTGGCCTGGCTCTCGCCCGAACAGGTCGACCTGCAGCTGGAGGGTTCCCTGGGCAGGCTGACCAACCGCACCATCTCGCGGTTGCCCACCCTGCACCAGGAGCTCGGCCGTATCCGCAGCCGCCACGGGCTCGCCTTCGAACGCGGAGAGTGCTTCCCGGACATCGCCTGCGTGGCCGCCGCCATCCGTTCGCCGGAGGGCCCGGTGGCCAGCATCTCGCTGTGCGGCGAGGCCGGTGTGCCACTGGAGAAGGTCGCGCCGCTGGTTGCCCACGCTGCGCGTGCGACGGCCGAAGAGCTGTTCCCGCGCCGCAAGTCGAACCGCAATCGCCCGTCAGTGACGCCGCTGGAGGAGACCTGGTCGACCGAGGCCATGGACGCCCTGCTCTCGGTCGGCTCCGGCTCCGACTGGATCTGACCCGTCAGACACAGATCCGTACTCCCAGTCAGTGGGAAACCGGATGTGACGCACGTCGCTTGACCTAGGTTCACGAATGCCGGCGTGGCCGCCGCGCACAAGACCACCCCGACAGTCGGCATTGCCGGCTCCCGGACGACAACGATGGTGAGTTCTATGACCCGATTTATCGGAAAGCGCCTTCTGCTGGCGGTGCCGACGATCATCCTCGTGACGCTGCTCGTGTTCGTGTTGATGGAGCTCTCGCCCACCGACCCGGCGGCAGTCCTCGCGGGTGACAACCCCACCCCCGAGCGGCTCGCCGAGATCCGCGAGCTGCACGGCTTCGACCGGCCCTTCCTGACCCGCTACCTGGAGTGGGGCTGGAACGCCCTCCAGGGTGACTTCGGGGTCTCCCCGGTGACGCACCAGTCGGTGCTCGCCGACCTGATGTACCGCTTGCCGATCACCGCGTCCCTCGTGGTGCTGGCGCTCTTCTTCAGCCTGGTGATGGGTGTCGTCCTCGGCACCGTCGCCGCCCTCAACAAGGGTGGTGTCGTCGACTGGCTGATGAACTCGATCGCCAACTTGCTGATGGCGATCCCGCCCTTCGTCGCCGCCGTGCTCCTGGTCCTGTTCCTGGCCATCCTGTCGCCGGTCTTCCCGGCCACGGGCTACGCCGACCTGTCGACCGGCATCGGTCCGTGGCTGCAGTTCACCACGCTTCCCGCGCTCTCCCTGGCGATCATCCCCGGCGCCTTGCTGACCAGGCAGGTCCGCGGAGCCCTGGTCGACGCGCTCGAGGAGGACTACGTCCGCACCGCGAGGGCCAAGGGACTGCAGCGACGCCTGATCGTCGGCAAGCACGCCGCCAAGAACGCCGCCGTACCGGTGGTCACCGTCCTCGGGCTCGTGATCACCCAGATGTTCGGCGGAGCCGTCGTGGTCGAGCGGATCTTCGCGATCCCCGGCCTCGGCTCGGTCAGCGTCGAGTCGGTGCTCAACGGTGACCTGATCACGCTGCAGGGCCTCGTGCTCCTCGTCGCCGTGCTGGTGACCGTGGTCAACCTGTGCGTCGACGCCTCCTACGGCTACTTCAACCCGAGACTGAGGACCCGATGACCATGTCCCTCGCCGACTCGACGAACCTCAGCGCCACCCCGCCCAAGCGGCGTCGCCGGCTGAACAACCGGGTGCTGCGGCGCCTGATGCGCAACAAGGCCGCGGTCGCCTCCATGGTCGTCATCTTCCTGCTGGTCGTCGTCGCCGTCTTCGGTGACCTGCTGGCACCCCACGACCCGAACAAGGTCACGTTGTCCCTGCGGCTGATGGGCCCCTCCGGCGACCACCTGCTCGGCACCGACGAGCTCGGCCGCGACGTGCTGAGCCGGTTGATCGTGGCCACCCGCGTCGACCTGCTCGCCTCGGCCCAGGCGGTCGGCATCGCGCTCTCGGTCGGCGTACCGCTCGGCATCGTGGCCGGCTACCTCGGCGGGTTCACCGACGCAGTCCTGAGCCGGGTCATCGACGCTCTGATGACCCTCCCGCCGCTGATCCTGGCGGTGGTGGTGGTCGCCATTCTCGGCCCTGGCCTGCGCAACGCCATGTTCGCCATCGCCATCCTGATCGTGCCGAGCTTCTACCGCATCGTCCGGGCCTCCACGCAGGGCGCCCGCAACGAGCTCTACATCGAGAGCGCCCGCGCCAGCGGCTGCGGCACCTGGCGGATCCTGTGGCGGCACATCCTGCCCGCGGTCGCCCCGCCGCTGCTCGTGCAGGCGTCGTTCTCCGCGTCGGTCGTGATCGTGGCCGAGGCCAGCCTGTCGTTCCTGGGCCTCGGCGCCCGCGTGCCTCAGGCGACCTGGGGGCTGATGCTCAACGACGCCTCGTCGAACCTCACCACCAGCGCCTACCTGATCTACCCGCCGACCGTCATGGTCGCGATCACCATCCTGGCCTTCTCGCTGCTGGGCGACGGCCTCCGCGACGCCCTCGGGCGCCAGACCACGGACGGGAAATGAACATGTCTGCCCTCGAGATCACGGCCGAGCCCCACGTGGGCGAGGTGGTCATGCAGGCCACCGACCTGACCGTCGAGGTCAGCACGGAGAGGGGCTGGGTCACGATCGTCGACAGCGTCGACCTCACGGTGAACCGCAACGAGGTGGTCGGCCTGGTCGGTGAGTCGGGCTCCGGAAAGACCCTCACCTCGCTGTCGGTGATGGGTCTCCTGCCCAAGAACGCGAGGATCAGTCGCGGGTCCGTCGACCTGATGGGCCAACGCATCTCGGACATGGGGGAGCGCAAGCTCGCCGACGTCCGTGGCGCCAAGGCGGCGATGATCTTCCAGGAGCCGCGGCGCTGCCTCAACCCCGCGTTCACCGTCGGCGACCAGGTCGCCGAGTCCCTGCGCCGACACCGCGGCTGGTCCCGCAAGCGGGCGATGCAGCACACGATCGAGCTCTTCAAGCTGGTCGAGATCCCGCAGGCCGAGCACCGGGTCAAGCAGTATCCGCACGAGTTCAGCGGCGGCATGTGCCAGCGGGTGATGCTCGCCATGGCGATCGCCTGCGACCCGATGCTGCTGATCGCGGACGAGCCGACCACGGCGCTCGACGTGACGGTGCAGCGCCAGGTGCTCGAGCTGATCCGCAGGCTCCAGGCCGAGCTCGGCCTCGGCGTCCTGCTGATCACCCACGACCTCGGCGTGGTCGCCGAGATGTGCGACCGGGTGTCGGTGATGTACGCCGGCCAGGTGGTCGAGGAGGCCCCCGCCGACGAGCTGTTCCACAACCCGCAGAACCCCTACACCAGTGCGCTCCTGCAGTCGATGCTCGAGCCGTCCCGGCGAGGAGAGCCGCTCGGCTTCATCCCCGGGCTGGTGCCGGCACCGCACGAGTTCCCCTCGACGTGCCGTTTCCAGGACCGTTGCCGGCACGCGGTCGAGGAGACCTGCCGCCAGACCATTCCGCTGACCTCCGTAGCGCCCGGCCACCTGAGCCGATGCGCGCGGGCCGCCGAACTCGACCTCCCGGGAGTGCGCGCATGACCACCACGAACCCCACCCTGTCCGTGCGCGGCCTGACCAAGGTCTACGGACGCCGCGCCACGCTGCTGCGCCGGCACCCGCACCAGCTGAAGGCCGTCGACGGCGTCGACCTCGACATCGCTCCGGGCAAGACCCTGGGGCTGGTGGGGGAGAGCGGCGCCGGCAAGTCCACGGTCGGACGACTGGTGCTCCGGCTCATCGAGCCCGACGCCGGCACGATCAACCTGCTCGACACCGACATCTCCACCATGTCGCGCGGCGACCTGCGGCGGATGCGGTCGCACGCCACGATGATCTTCCAGGACCCGTACACGTCGCTCGACCCGCGCATGCTGATCAAGGACTCGGTCGCCGAGCCGTTGATCGTGCACACCGACGACAACCGGGCCACCCGGCACAAGAAGGCACTCGAGATGGTGCGCCGGGTCGGGCTCGACACCGCACACATGGAGCGCTTCCCCTATGAGATGTCGGGGGGCCAGCTCCAGCGCGTCGCCATCGCGCGGGCACTGATCACCGACCCGTCGTTCATCGTGTGTGACGAGCCGGTCGCCGCCCTCGACGTCTCCACGCAGGCCCAGGTGATCAACCTTCTCAACGACCTGCAGGCCGAGCGCGGCATCTCCTACCTGTTCATCTCCCACGACCTGCGCCTGGTGCGGCTGATCGCCGACGAGGTCGCGGTCATGCGCGCCGGCAAGCTCCTCGAGACCGGCTCGGCCGAGCGGGTCTTCGCCGCGCCGGAGACCGACTACACGCGTGAGCTCCTGGCCGCCATCCCGGGTCGCAGCCCGAGGCACCGCCGGTTCAACGGAGAGACCGCCGCATCCGTGGAGCTCGACGAGGCCGAGCGGGAAGAGGCCGTGGTCGTCTAGCCCCTGCAGGAGTCCCCGGTGCGCCGGGGAAACCTGCACCTACCACGGCATATTTGCCGTGGGGAGCAACTGTTTCCCCGGTGCGCCGGGGATCGCTGCAACCGGGAAGTCAGGCCAGCGCGTGGGTCTCCTGCCAGGCGCGGGCGGCCAGGCCCTGCGCCTGCACGCCGAACGACTCGGGCGTGCGGTCGCTGGCGCCCATGGCGCCGCGCAGCATGCGGGTGTGGACGTCCTCGACGATGCAGGCGGTCTTCCACCAGTTGAAGACGACGTAGTAGGCCACCTCGGCCGGGTCCGCCCCGCTCGCGGCGAGATACCGGTCGCGCAGCTCGTCACGGCTGGCGAATCCCGGCACGCGCGTCGGGGGGCTGTTCAGCGCGGTGAACTCGTCGTCGGGCTCTGCCCAGTAGACGAGGAGCTGGCCCAGGTCGGCGAGCGGGTCGCCGACCGTGCTGAGCTCCCAGTCGAGCAGGCCCAGAACAGCGCCGTCCGCGCCCAGGATGCAGTTGTCCACCCGGAAGTCGCCGTGCACGATGCTCGACCGGCTCTGCTCCGGGCAGTGCTCGACCAGCCAGGCATGGGTCCGCTCGAGGTCGGGCAGGTCGCGGGTGCGGGTGGACTCCCAGTTGCGGTGCCAGCGACGGAGCTGGCGCTCGGCGTAGTCCCTCCGCTTGGCGAGGTCGCCGAGGCCCAGGCGGTCGGGGTCGACCTCGTGGAGGGCCACGAGCGCATCGACCAGCGACGGCCCGACGGCGGCGCGCACCTGCGGGTCCAGTGACAGGGCACCCTCGGGATCGCGCACCACCGTGCCGTCCAGGTGCTCCATCACGAAGAAGGGCGCCCCGGTCACGGCGGGGTCGGGGCAGGTCGCCAGCACTGCGGGGACGGGCACCCGGCCGGCGACCGCCTCGAGCAGTCGCGCCTCACGGAGGACGTCGTGCGCGGTGGCCGGAAGGTCGCCCAGGGGAGGCCTGCGCAACACCGTCCGGCGACCCGTGTCGTCGGTGAGCAGGTAGGTGAGGTTCGAGCGGCCGCCGGCCAGCCGACTCACGTCGAGGGGCAGCCGCAGGTCGATCTGACCGGCCAGCCAGGGCGCGACGGTGTCGAGATCGAGGCCGGTGATGGTGGGGGATTCGCGTGCCGCCACGGGGGCTCCTGGGAAGTGGGATCGGAGGTTGACGTTCGTCGGAATTCGGCTAGTGTAGCCGTTCAACCAAGCGCTTGCTACATCGAAAGGCAGATGATGGCTGACAAACGGATGACCGGCCCCGAAGTGGTCGGGCGGTTGGAGTCGGGCATGACGATCGGGATCGGCGGTTGGGCCTCGCGCCGCAAGCCGATGTCCCTGGTCCGCGAGATCCTGCGCTCCGACCTCACCGACCTCACCGTCGTCTCGTACGGCGGCCCCGACGTCGGCCTGCTGTGCGCGGCCGGCAAGGTCAAGAAGCTGGTCTTCGGCTTCGTGACCCTCGACTCGATTCCCCTGGACCCGCACTTCCGCGCGGCTCGGCAGAGCGGCTCGATCGAGGTCGCCGAGTACGACGAGGGCATGCTCCAGTGGGGCCTGTACGCCGCATCGATCCGGCTGCCCTTCCTGCCCACGCGTGCCGGCCTGGCCACCTCGGTCACCGACACGAACCCGGACCTGCAGCTCATCACCGACCCCTACGGCAGTGGTGACGAGCTGATCGCGATGCCGGCGATCCACCTCGACGCCGCCCTGGTGCACATGAACCGCGCCGACGCTGCCGGCAACGCGCAGTACCTCGGGCCGGACCCCTACTTCGACGACCTCTTCTGCATGGCCGCCGACCAGGCGTTCGTGTCCTGCGAGAAGGTCGTGCCGACCGAGGAGCTGACCCGCGACCACCACGCCGCGACGATCGCGCTCCGACGCCTGTTCGTCGACGGCGTCGTCGAGGCCCCGAACGGCGCGCACCTCACCTCGTGCGCACCCGACTACGGCACCGACGAGGGCTTCCTGCGCGAGTACGCCGCCGCGGCGAAGTCGCCCGAGGCCTGGCAGGCGTTCTCCGCCACCTACCTCTCCGGCGACGAAGAGACCTACCAGCGAGCGATCGCTGCCCGAGACGACGAGGAGCTGTCCGCATGAGCGACATCAGCCGTGCCGAGGTGTGCGTGACCGCCTGCGCCGAGATCTACCGTGACAACGGCGAGATCCTGGCCAGCGCGTTCGGCACCATTCCGGCGATCGGGGTCCGGCTCGCCCGGCACACGTTCTCGCCCGACCTGCTCCTGACCGACGGTGAGTCCCACCTGGTGCAGGGCACCTGGGCGGTCGGCGGTCCGGCCGAGGGCGTCGTCGAAGGATGGTCGCCCTTCCGCGGCATCTTCGACCTCAACTGGACGGGCAAACGGCACATCGTGATGGTGCCGGTGCAGATCGACCGCTTCGGCAACGTGAACATCTCTGCCATCGGCGACCACGCGAAGCCGTCCGTCCAGCTCGTCGGCGTGCGGGGCGCGCCGGGCAACACGGTCTACCACGCGACCAGCTACTGGATCGCCAAGCACAGCACCCGGACGTTCGTCCCGGCCGTGGACATGGTCTCCGGCGCGGGCAACGACCGGGCCGCGGCCGCGGGAACCGGTGCGAGCCGCTACCACGATCTCCGCAAGGTGGTCACCGACCTCGCCGTGCTCGACTACGCCCCCGCCTCCGGCGCGATGCGACTGGTCTCGGTCCACCCGGGAGTGACCGTCGACGAGGTGCACGCCGCCACCGGGTTCGACCTCGTCGTCGACGGTGAGGTGCCACTGACCCGGCTGCCCACCGACGACGAGCTCGCCCTGATCCGCGACGTCATCGACCCGCGCAACCTGCGCGACAAGGAGGTGCCGGCATGACGGACACCCGCGTGGTCCACCCGGCGCTGAAGACCCGCGCCACCGAGCTGTTCGGCGTCGACCACCCCGTCGTACAGACCGGGATGGGCAACGTCTCCGACGCGAGGCTGACCGCGGCCACGGCCAACGCCGGTGGGCTCGGCATCCTCGCCGCCGGACTGCTGTCGTACGACGAGCTGGTGACCGCGATCGACGAGATCCAGGCCGCCACCGACAAGCCGTTCGGCGTCAACGTGCGCGCCAACCAGCCCGACGTGCACAAGCGGATCGACCTGATGATCAGCGCGGGGGTCAAGGTGGCGTCGTTCGCGCTCGCCCCCAAGCAGGAACTGATCGCCAAGTGCAAGGACGCCGGTCTGGTCGTGATGCCGTCGATCGGCGCCGTCCGCCACGCCGAGAAGGTGGCCTCGTGGGGCGCCGACGCGGTCATCGTGCAGGGCGGCGAGGGTGGCGGCCACACCGGCCAGGTCCCGACCAGCCTGCTGCTGCCCCAGGTGACCGACGCGGTCGACCTCGTGGTGATCGGTGCTGGTGGCTTCTTCGACGGCCGGGGCCTGGTCTCCGCGCTGGCCTACGGCGCCGACGGGATCGCGATGGGCACCCGCTTCATGCTCACCTCCGACTCACCGGTCGCCCAGGAGGTCAAGGACGTCTACCTCTCCAAATCGGTCAACGACACGGTCCTCACCACCCAGGTCGACGGCATTCCGCAACGCGTGCTCCGCGTCGGCCCGATCGCCCAGATCGAGAAGACCCGCCCGGCCGCACGCGTGCTGCGCGCGGCGAGCAACGCCCGCAAGTTCCAGAAGATCTCCGGGGCCCGCTGGCGCGACATGGTCGGCGAGGGCCTGGCCATGCGCAAGCACGAGGACCTCACCTGGAGCCAGGTCGTGATGGCCGCCAATGCTCCGATGCTCTACCGCACGGCCCTGATCGACGGCAACGCCGACGCCGGCGTCATGGCGACCGGTCAGGTGGTCGGCATGATCGACGACCTGCCCAGCTGCGACGAACTGGTCTCGCGCATCGTCCGCGAGGCCACCGACGTCCTCGAGCGCTTCGGCGCCTAGGCCACCAACCACTACACCAAGGAGTTCGAGATGTCCGCACTGAACGACCGCGTTGTCGTCATCACCGGAGCGGGCCGCGGCATCGGCCGCGCCCACGCCCTGTTCGCCGCCGAGGAGGGTGCCAAGGTGGTCGTCAACGACATCGGTGCCGGTTCCGACGGCCGGGGCAGCGACGGCTCCGTCGCGGCCGCCGTGGTCGACGAGATCACCGCAGCCGGTGGCACCGCCGTCGGCAGCACGGCCGACGTGCGTACCATGGCCGGCGCCCAGGAGCTGCTCGACCTCGCGCTGGCCACCTATGGCCGCGTCGACGGACTGGTCAACAACGCCGGCGTGCTGCGCGACAAGATGTTCGCCAACATGAGCGAGGACGACTGGGACGCGGTCATCGAGGGCCAGCTCAAGGCGACCTTCGCACCCAGCCGCATCTTCGCCGCGCACTGGCGCGACGAGTCCAAGGCCGGGCGCCAGCCGTCGGCCTCGCTGGTCAACGTGCCCTCCACCTCCGGGCTCATCGGCGCGGTCGGCCAGACCAACTACGGCGCGGCCAAGGCCGGCATCGCGGCCCTGACCGTGATCCTCGCCCAGGAGCTGGGTCGGTACGGCGTCCGCGTCAACGCGGTCACCCCGGTGGCTCGCACCCGGATGACCGAGGACCTGCCGAAGATCGGGGAGATGGTCGCCGCGCCGACCGACCCGAGCCTGTTCGACGTCTACCACCCCGGGAACGTCTCGCCGCTGGTCGGCTGGCTGCTCACCGAGGGCTGCCCGGAGAACGGGTCGGTCTGGTACGCCAAGGGCGGCGAGATCCGCCGCTTCGCCGGCTGGTCCTACGAGTGGACCGTGGACAAGGGCCAGCGCTGGACCATCGAGGAGCTCGACCACGAGATCCGCTCGCGGTCCGCGCAGGCTGCCGACGCCGCCGCCGACCCGCACAACTGAGCCGGGCCGACACATGCGTGCACTGATCTGCCGGCACCTCGGCGCTCCTGACGTGCTGGAGTACGGCGAGCTGCCCGATCCCACAGCGGGCTCGGGCGAGGTCGTCGTCGACGTCGAGGCCGCCGGGGTCAACTTCCCCGACGGGCTGATGGTGGCCGGCAAGTACCAGACCAAGCCGGAGCTCCCGTTCGTCCCCGGGTCGGAGGTGGCCGGCACGATCCGGTCACTCGGCCCGGAGGTGCCGGGGCTCGAGGTGGGGCAACGGGTCACCGCGTTCTGCGGCATCGGCGGGTACGCCGAGCAGGTCGCGGTCCGCGCCGACCAGGTGCACGCCCTCCCCGACGCGACCAGTGCCGTCGACGCGGCGGCCATGCCCGTCGCCTACGGCACGTCGTTCCACGGGCTCGTCGACCGGGCCGGGCTGGCGGCGGGGGAGACGCTGCTGGTGCTCGGCGCCGCCGGTGGGGTCGGCCTGACCGCGGTCGAGATCGGCCACGCCCTGGGGGCTCGGGTGATCGCGGTGGCCTCGACGCCCGAGAAGCTCAAGCTGGCCGCCGAGCACGGCGCCGACGACCTGGTGAACTACCGCGACAACGACCTCACCGAGGCCATCGTCGAGCTCACCGGCGGTGCGGGCGTCGACGTGGTCTACGACCCGGTCGGTGGTGCTGCCGCGGAGTCCGCCGTACGCAAGCTGGCGTGGGGCGGGCGCCACCTCACCGTGGGCTACGCCTCCGGCGACATCCCCCGCGTGGGGATGAACCGGCTGCTGCTCAACGAGGGCAACCTGCTCGGCGTCCTCTGGGGAGCCTGGGCCCGACGCCACCCCGACCGCAACGCCGCCAACGTCCAGCGCCTGCTGGCCTGGCACGGCGAAGGGATGATCCGCCCGCACATCGGCGGCACCTGGCAGCTCGAGGACGGCGTGGCCGCCCTCGAGACCGTGATGAACAGGTCCGCCCTCGGCAAGATCGTCCTGCTCACCTGAGAACCCCTGACCCGAACGGATGACCCTGATGAGCACCACCACCGAAGCACCTCCTGCAGTCGACCTGCCCGTGATGGACCTCGGCCCCTCGGCCCGGGTCCGCGAGGTGCTGGCCGATCTCCAGTCGTTCATGGACGAGGCCGTGTACCCGGCCGAGGCCGTCTACGCGCAGCAGCGCGCGGACGCCGGGCCGGAGGGCACCCACGTGCTGCCCCAGGTCGTCGAGGACCTCAAGAAGGAGGCGCGGTCGCGCGGGCTGTGGAACCTCTTCCTGCCCGACCTGTCCGGGCTCAGCAACCTCGAGTACGCGTACGTCGCCGAGCTGACCGGACGGTCGCCGTACATCGCCCCCGAGGCGCTGAACTGCGCGGCACCCGACACCGGCAACATGGAGCTGCTGCACATGTTCGGCACCGACGCCCAGAAGCGGCAGTGGCTCGAGCCGTTGCTCGACGGGCGGATCAGGTCCGGCTTCTCGATGACCGAGCCGGACGTCGCCTCGTCCGACGCGCGCAACATCGCCACGTCGATCACCCGTGACGGCGACGAGTACGTGATCAACGGCCGCAAGTGGTGGACCACCGGTGCCGCCGACCCGAACTGCAAGCTGCTGATCCTGATGGGCAAGACCGACCCGGAGGCCGAGACCTACCGCCAGCAGTCGATGATCCTGGTCCCGGTGGACACCCCCGGCGTCACGATCGTGCGCTCGCTGCCGATCTTCGGCTACGTCGACCAGCACGGGCACGCGGAGATCACCTTCGACGACGTCCGGGTCCCGATCGGCAACCTCCTCGGCGCCGAAGGATCTGGCTTCGCCATCGCCCAGGCCCGTCTCGGCCCCGGTCGGATCCACCACGCCATGCGGGCGATCGGCATGGCCGAGCGCGGTCTCGAGCTGATGGTGAAGCGGACCATGGGACGCGAGGCGTTCGGCGGTCCGATCTCCGACCAGGGCGTGGTCCGCACCTGGATCGCAGAGTCGCGCATGGAGATCGAGCAGGCCCGCCTGCTCGTCCTCAAGACCGCCTGGCTGATCGACCAGGTCGGCGTCAAGGGCGCCGCCACCGAGATCGCCGCGATCAAGGTCGTCGCCCCACGCGTCGCACGATCGGTGCTCGACCGGGCCATCCAGTGCCACGGTGGCGGCGGCGTGACCGACGACTTCCCGATCGCCCGGATGTGGGCCACCGGTCGCATCCTCGGCATCGCGGACGGACCCGACGAGGTGCACATCCGCAGCGTCGCGCGGGTCGAGCTCAAGAAGCACCGCGCGTGATCCGCGCGGGCTTCAGCCCTTGCTGAGCTGGCGATCCAGCCACTCGAGGGCGCGCACGTGCGCGCCCTCGGCGCCTTCAGCGTCGATGCGCGGTCCGAGGATCTCGATCTCGTGGACGCCGGTGTAACCGGCCGCCACGACGTCGCGGACCAGTCGGTCGAGTGGCAGGTCCCCGTCGCCGGGCACCCAGCGGTTCGGCTGCTCCAGCGTGCCGTGCACGAAGTCGCCGTACTGCACGATCCGGATCACGTCGAGGCCGTCGGCCAGCGTGGCGGCGAGCCTCGGCTCGGCCCAGCAGCAGTAGAGGTCGGCGCACACACCGACGCCCAGGTGGCGTGCCGCAGCCACCGCGTCGCGCAGCGTGTGCAGGAACGACACGTCGCTGCGCAGCGAGTGGGTGTTCTCCACGGTCAGGGTGATGTCGAGGTCGTCCGCTCGGGCGACCAGCGGCGCGAGGCGTACGGCGAACGAGGCCAGCGCTTCCTCCCAGCACAGGGGGCCAGCGGGTCCCGTGGTGAGGGTGACCACCGGGATTCCCAGCCGGGCCGCGAAGTCGATCGACTGCGCGGCAAGCTCCAGCTGCTCCCGGCCTGCGGGGGAGTCGACGGACGCCGGCGTGGTGAGCCCGCTGCCGATCGAGCCGACCACCAGCCCCGAGGCCTTGATCGCGGCCTCGGCCTCGCGCCACCCATGACCTTCGAGCTGTCTCGAACCGATCGCCACCCGGTCCACCCGGAGGCGGGACAGGCAGGCGAGCAGGTCGGGCAGCGCCCAGGCGTTCATGGCGATCGTGCTGATGCTGGACAAAACCATGGGACGAGGGTAGCAAGCGCTTGGTTGAGAGGCTAGGGTGAGCGCACCACATCGACAGGAGCCACACGGATGTCACAGGACAACGGATCAGGAAACGCGCCCGGGCGAGGCCTGCTCGCCGGCCGCTCGGTGCTCGTCACCGGCGCCGCGGGCACGGGCATCGGCTTCGCCACCGCCCTGCGCTGCGCCGAGGAAGGTGCCCGCGTCGCGATCAGCGCCCGCAGCGCCGAGAAGGTGGAGCTCGCTGCCGACCAGCTCGAGAAGCTCGTCGGGGTTCGCCCGGTGACCACGGTCTGCGACATCACCGTCGAGTCCGAGGTGCAGGCGATGATCGCCGCTGCCGACGAGCGGCTCGACGGCCTCGACGTGCTGGTCAACAACGCGGCCGTCGGTGGCATGGCCCCGGTCGCGGAGATGACCGACGAGCAGTGGGACGCCGTGCTCGACACCACCCTCAAGGGCACCTTCCGTTGCACCCGGGCCGCACTGCGCCTCATGCTGCCGCGCAAGAGCGGCGTGATCGTCAACAACGCCTCGGTCGTGGGCTGGAAGGCCTCGCCCGGGATGGCCCACTACGCCGCCGCCAAGGCTGGTGTGATGGCACTGACCCGTGCGTCGGCACTCGAGGCCGCGTCCGCCGGGATCCGCATCAACGCCGTGGCGCCGACCCTGGTCGCCCACGACGAGCTCGCGGCGAAGATGCCGCCCGGCGTGATGGACCAGCTCGGCGCCCAACAGCCCCTCGGTCGCGCCGGAGAGCCCTCCGAGATCGCCAACGTGATCGTGTTCCTCGCCAGCGACTACGCGTCGTACCTGACCGGCGAGGTCATCTCGGTCAGCGCCCAACACGCGTAGGCACCCGACACCCACAAGGAAGAGACATGGCCAACCCAGATGCAGTGGGGCGCTCCGGCTCCCCGTTCACCCTCGACGTCGAACGCGGCAAGATCCGTGAGTTCGCCCGGGCCACCGGATCCTCCGATCCGGCCTACCTCCAGGGCGACCACCCGGTGTCGCCGCCGACGTTCCTGACCACGCAGTTCTTCTGGCAGGACGGCGACGCCAACGCCTGGCAGCTCGTGGAGCTCAACCAGCAGCGCGGCCTGCACGCCGAGCAGGAGTACACATTCTTCGGGCCGCCACCGAAGGCCGGCACCCGGCTCACCGCGCAGTCGACGATCACCAACATGTTCGAGAAGCAGGGTCGGCGCGGCGGGCCGATGACGTTCGTGGAGATGGTGACCGAGTTCCGCGACGAGTCCGGCGCGCTGGTCGCCCAGGCCAAGATGACCGGCGTCGAGACCGGTCGCGCACCCGAGGAGGACAAGTGAGTACGTCGATCGACAGCTCCACGCTGGTCGTGCCGGAGGCGCTGGTCTTCGGGCCGGTGACCCGCACCGACTTCGTGCGCTACCAGGGCGCCTCGGGCGACATGAACCCGATCCACCACGACGAGGAGTTCGCCAAGGCTGCCGGCTTCCCGGCCCCGTTCGCGGTCGGCATGTTCCAGGCCGGGTTGCTCGCCTCGTGGGCGACTGCCTGGCTGGGCGCGGAGAACGTGCGCTCCTACCGGGTGCGCTTCAAGGAGCAGGTCTGGCCCGGCGACGTGCTGACCTGCACCGGCGCCGTCACCAGGGAGTACGCCGAGGGCGACGAGCAGCGCGTCGACCTCGAGCTGACCTGCGCGCGTCAGACCGGTGGCGTCGCGATCACCGCGTGGGCCACGTTCGTCGTACCGGCCGCGTCATGACTGCCTACTCCATCGACGGGGTCAGCCCCGTGGTCCACGAGACCGCGTTCGTCCACCCGCAGGCCAGCCTGATCGGCGACGTCGTGATCGGGCCGGAGTGCTACATCGGCCCGTTCGCCAGCCTGCGTGGCGACTTCGGACGGATCGACGTGCGCGCCGGCTCCAACGTGCAGGACAGCTGCACGGTGCACGTCTTCCCCGGCCAGGACACGATCCTCGAGGAGGGCAGCCACATCGGGCACGGCGCCGTGCTGCACGGCTGCCACCTCGAGCCCGGCGTGCTGGTCGGCATGAACTCCGTGATCATGGACGGCACCCGGATCGGCCCCCGCTCCCTCGTCGCGGCGCACAGCTTCGTCCGCGCCGGTGGCGACTACGCCGCTGAGTCGCTGATCGCCGGCAGCCCGGCCAAGTTCATCCGGCGCCTCGACGAGGTGACCCTTGCCTGGAAGGCGAACGGCGCCGACGTCTATCGCGAGCTCGCCGCCCGCAGCCTGGCCAGCCTCCGGGAGGTCACCCCACTGCGTGAGGTCGAGCCGGACCGCAAGCGGGTCAGCACCGGCCGCGACACGTCGACCCCGCTGCACGAGATCCGCGCAGAAGGCGCCTAGGCACTGGGCATCGGCGCCGGTCCTGCTGGTCGGGACCGGAGGCCAACCGGAGCCCAGCTCGCAGCAGGCTGGGCACGGCGGCAGCCCGCCCGAATCCTGTGAGGACCGGTGAACCCAATGACCTGGAACGGAAGCGACGCGATCGCGGCCGCTCTCGACGCTCTCGACGTGGAGACCGTCTTCTTCGTGCCGAGTGCGCACAACCTGCCGATCCTCGACGCGATCGAGCGCCGCGGCATCCGAACCGTCGGCTGCCGTCACGAGCAGGGCGTCGCCCACGCGGCCGACGCCCATGCACGCACGACGGGCACCCTGGCCGTGGGTGTGGTCAGCGGTGGGCCAGGAACCGCCAACACCATGGGCGGGATGTATGAAGCGCACTTCGCGTCGTCGCCGGTGCTGCTGATCACCAGCCAGGTCGAGAGTGCCCACCTCGGCAGGGGACGCGGCTACGTCCACGAGGCCGAGAGCCAGGCGGAGATGCTGGCGACCGTCTGCCGCGAAGTGGTCACCGAGACCACCGCGGACGACCTTGCCGAGACGGTGCTGCGACTGGCCCGGCTGGCCTGCACCGGCCGCCCCCGGCCGGTCGCCCTCGAGGTGCCACTCGACCTCCAGACCGCCACCGTCACATCACTCGACGATGCCGCACTGATCGAGAGCGCACGTCGCCCGCTGCGGCGTACGGCGCCCGACGCCGCGAGCCTCGCAGCCGCCGCCCGACTGCTGGCCACCGCGGAGCGGCCGGTGATCTGGGCCGGCGGGGGAGTGATCCGCTCCGGTGCCGCCGACGAGCTGCTCGAGCTGGCCCGCCGCTGGCAGGCACCGGTGCTGACCAGTCGCGAGGGCCGCGGCGCGATCAGCGAGCTCGACGCGCTGAGCATCGGCTCCTACGCCACCCTGCCGTCGGTCAGGGACTTCCTCGCGGACTGCGACGTGATGCTTGCCGTGGGCACCCGGTTCCAGATGTATCCCACCGCGCAGTGGCAGCTGCCGATCCCACAGGCCCTGGTGCACCTCGACGTCGACCCCACGATCATCGGCCGCAGCTATCCCGCGGCGGTCAGCCTCGTCGCCGACGCGCGTCTCGGACTGACGGCCCTCACCGACCTGGTGGGCGAGCCCGACGAGGCCGTGGCCACCAGCCGCAGTGACCACCTCAAGGCCGGGCAGGAGGCCGCCGCCGTGGCACGCGACGTGGTGGTCGAGCAGGCCGGCCCCGACCACCTGCGGATCAGTGCCACGATCGCCCGGCACCGACCGACCGACGGCGTGCTGGTCTGCGACGCCACCGTGCCGGCCTACGTCTGGGGAGATCGGCTGGTGCCGATCGCCGCACCACGTACGTCGATCCGTTCCGCCGCGGCAGGCATCGGGCCCGGCATGGCGATGGCACTCGGCGCCGCCACGGCCTCCGACTCGCACACCGTGCTGCTCCAGGGCGACGGCGGCTTCATGCTCGGCATCGCGGAGCTGGCCAGTGCGGTGCAGGCGAAGTCACGCATCGTGGTGTGCCTCTTCGACGACGGCGGCTACGGAATGCTCCGCGACATCGACGCCCTCAGCGGTGGGGGATCCGGCAGCGGGTTCGACCTGGCGACACCCGACTTCTTCGCGGTCGCCACGGCCTTCGGCGCCAGGGCGGCGCGGGTGTCGAACCCGGACGAGTTCGAGGCGGAGTTCGTGGCCGCCCTCGACCACGACGGACCGACCCTGCTCCACGTCGACCTGCGCGCGCTGACACCCCTGCGTCGTACGTGGGGCACATGAGCGCCGCAGTCCCGACCGTGCGCGAGCGGGCCCTCGTGCCCACGCTCGTTCTCATCGCCTCCTCGACCGCCGTGGTGGCCAGTCTGGGTGCGCCTCTGGTGCCGATGATCGCCCGTGACGAAGGTGTCTCCCTCTCGAACGCGCAGTGGATCCTGACCGTCACCTTCCTCACCGGCGCGGTGACCTCGCCGATCATCGGGCGCCTCGGCGGCGGCCGCCACCGACGACCCGTGATCCTGGCCGGGCTGCTCGCCGTCTGTCTCGGCTCCGTGCTGGCCGCGCTGCCGCTGGGCTTCGGCGCCATGGTGTTCGGCCGGGTGCTCCAGGGAGTGGGACTGAGCCTGACCCCGTTGGCGATCGCGGTCGCCCGCGAGCTCGTCGCCGAGGAGAAGCAGCTGGCCACGCTGGCCACCCTGTCGATCACCACCGTGGCCGGCGCGGGCATGGGCTACCCGTTGGCCTCCTACATCGTCCAGGAGTACGGCGTCTCCGCGGCGTACTGGGTGGGAGCCGCCATGGCGGGCCTGACCCTGGCCGCGGCGGTGCTGGCGATCCCGGCCAATCGCGGCAGCGAGCCTCGCCCTCTCGACCTCGTCGGCGCGGTGCTGCTCGGCGGAGGCGCCGGAGGACTGCTGCTCGGTGTCAGCCAGGCCCACCACTGGTCCGGTCCGCTGACGATCGGCATCGCGCTCGCCTCCCTTGCCATGCTCGCCGCCTGGGTGCGCTGGACCCTCGCGCGCAGGGACCCGCTGGTCGACCTGCGCCTCGCCACCAGGCACGGTGTGCTCGGCGCCAACGTCACCGCGCTGCTGGCCGGATGCGGGATGTACATGCTGATCACGATGGTGGTCCTGATCGTGCAGGCGCCCACCGCGACCGGCTACGGCCTCGGACACTCGCTCACCGTCGCCGGCCTGATGCTGGTGCCGTTCTCCTTCGCAAACGTTCTGGGCAACCGCATCCTGCGCGCGCTGGACCGACGTGTCGCCCCCGACATGCTGCTGCCGATCGGCTCCTGCCTGTTCCTGGTGGCCACCCTCGTGCTGGCCGGATTCCGGGACACCCTGTGGGGCTGCGTGCTGGCCATGGTGATCGGCGGCCTGGGAGCCGGGGCGTCGTTCGCCGCCATGCCGCGACTGATCGTGCGCTTCACGCCTGCGGAGGAGACGGGCAGCGTGATGGCCTTCAACCAGATCCTGCGCTACCTCGGCTTCTCGGCCGGCAGCGCTCTGGTCCTGGCCGTCCTTCAGCTCTACGCCGGTCCCGACGGTGCACTGACCGCGACCGGCTTCACCGTGGCGGCACTCGCCGCCTCGGCGGTGTCGGGCGTGGCCGCGGTGCTCGGCTTCGTGCTGGCCCGGTCCGTGACCGACCCCGAACCCACCCTCCAGGAGGTGCGATGACCAACCCAGAGATCGACGACATGCTGGCCCTGCTCAACGCGGGCTTTCCCCGTGTCGAGGAGATGACCGGCGCACAGGCCCGCGCGGCCGTGGCGGCCAGGCGTCAACCCGTCACCAACCTCGACGACGTGGCCAGTGCCGACGACGTGTCCATCGAGGCCGCGCACGGCCAGATCCCGGCCCGCGTCTACCGGCCGCACGGCAACTCCGCCGACCGGCCGGTGGTGGTCTTCTTCCACGGTGGCGGCTTCGTGTTCTGTGACCTCGACACGCACGACGGTTTCTGTCGCGCGATGGCCAGGGGCACCGATGCCGTGGTCGTGTCCGTCGACTACCGGCTGGCGCCCGAGCATCGGGCCCCCGCGGCGGCCGAGGACGCGTTCGCCGCCACCCGGTGGGCGATCGAGCACGCAGCCGAGCTGGGCGGGGATCCGCACCGCGTGGTGGTGATGGGCGACAGTGCCGGCGGCAACCTCGCCGCAGCGGTCTGCCTGATGGCACGCGATGACGGCGGCCCGATGCCCGCCGCGCAGGTGCTGGTCTACCCGGTCATCGACCCGGCCTGCGACTCGGAGTCCGCGCAGCGCTACGCGACCGGATACTTCAACACCCTCGCCGCCACCCGTTGGTACTGGACCCAGTACCTGCCCGACGACGGTGTGCTTCCCGAGCCCACGGCGTACGTCGCACCGCTGACGGCCGCGACCCTGAGCGGGCTGCCGCCCGCGATCGTGGTGACCGCCGGCCTCGACCCGCTGTGCAGTGAGGGGGAGCAGTACGCCGCCGCACTGGCCGACGCCGGTGTCCCCGTCGTGCACCGCGGCTACGACGACCTCTTCCACGGGTTCCTCACCATCTTGTCGATGCGTGCCGCCGTAGGGCCGCGCGAACAGCTCTGGGGTGACCTGGCGGCGCTGCTGGACAGGACACGGGTCGCACCGTGACCGACGCCGGAGCCTGAGGCGTCGGCAAAGTCGTCCCTCGCCACGTCCCAAGAACACGCCGGATCGTGGGTACGCTACGACGCAGCCGAAATCACTAGCCAGACAAGGTCTCCCACGTGCCGCCCACTGATCGCAGGTCCAGGATCCTGGAATCGGCAGCCGCGCTGTTCGCCGACAAGGGCATCAACGCGAGCACCGTGCGCGACATCGCCGACGGCGTCGGCATCCTGTCCGGCAGCCTCTACCACCACTTCGACTCCAAGGACGCGATGGTCGAGGCCATCGTCGTCGAATACCTCGAGGCGCTCACCCAGCGCTATGCCGAGGTGGTGCTGCCGGAGCTGGACGCACGAGCCCGGCTGCACGCGCTGGTGCTGGCGTCGCTGCAGGTCGTCGACGAGCACGAGCACGCCAGCGAGATCTACCAGGCCAACCGCAAGTACTTCGAGACCAGCGACCGGTTCAAGTCCGTGCGCGACCTGGCCTCGGCCGTCCACCTGGCCTGGGCCGGGGTGATCGACTCGGGAGTGAAGAGCGGCGACTTCCGCTCCGACGTCAACCCGCGCGTCTTCCACCGCTTCCTGCGCGACGCCGTGTTC
Source organism: Nocardioides sp. Soil796 (assembly GCF_001429525.1). Lineage (NCBI taxonomy): Bacteria > Bacillati > Actinomycetota > Actinomycetes > Propionibacteriales > Nocardioidaceae > Nocardioides > Nocardioides sp. Soil796. The sequence goes on along the minus strand of NZ_LMSQ01000022.1, from coordinate 110,098 downwards.
CTCGCTTCACGGTGGTACCACCGCAGCGAGGTCTACGGCATCGAGGAGCTCGCCGACGACACCGCGCGCATCTTCCTCGACGGCTTCACCGTCGCACCCACCGCTGGCTGAGTCAGACCACCATCGGCTGCACGTGTGAGCGGTCGAGGCTCGCCACGTCGGCCACCCCCATCAGGGTGAGCGTGCGCACGATCTCGTCCCGGAAGATCTCCAGCACGTGCTCCACGCCCTCCTGTCCGCGTGCGGCCAGGCCGTAGACGTAGGGCCGGCCGATCCCGACTGCAGTGGCACCCAGCGCGAGCGCCTTGACGACATCCGTTCCTCGTCGTACGCCGCCGTCCAGGAACACCGGCACGCGGCCGCCGACACGCTCCACCACGGCGGGCAGGGCGTCGAGGGCAGCAGGGGCGCCGTCGAGCTGGCGGCCGCCATGGTTGGAGACCAGCACGCCGTCGGCGCCGAGCTCGACGGCACGCTGGGCGTCGTCGGCCTCGAGGACTCCCTTGAGATAGACCGGCCCGTCCCACATGTCGCGGATGCGGGCGAAGTCGTCCCACACCAGGTCGGGTCGTAGCAGCGTCTGCTGCGCCCGGGCCGAGGCCACGGCCGCCTTGGTGCCGCGCTCGTCGACCAGCATCCGCGACGTGATGCGTTGGTGCCGCAGGAAGCCGTAGGCCCAGCGCGGGCGGACGGCGGCGCTGAGAGCGCGAGCCGGGGTCAGTGTGGGCGGAATCCCCATGCCACGCTTGCGTTCGGCCAGACGGTTGCCTGCCACGGGTACGTCGACGGTGACGAAGAGAGCGGCGTAGTCGGCATTGCGTGCCCGGTCGATGAACGCCTTCGAGAGCGGCTGGCCGGTGGTCTGGCTGGTCCAGGGGTAGAGCTGGAAGAAGTGGTTCTCGTCGGTCGCCTCGGCGACTTCTTCCACGGTCCAGCTCGACGCGGTGCTGATCACCGCCCGGGTGCCCGCCGCCTCTGCGGCCCGTGCGGCAGCGCGTTCGCCCTGCCAGTGCACGAGGCCGGTCATCCCGGTGGGGGAGAGGAACACCGGCAGCGAGAGGTCGGTGTCGCCGACCTTGGTCGCGAGGTTGGTGCCGGTGTGACCGGTCAGCACGCGCGAGCGCAGCGACCAACGGTCGAAGGCGTCCTGGTTGGCGCGCAGGGTCAGCCCGGACTCGGCGCCGCCGTCCACGAACGCCCACACCATGCCGGGCAGTGCCCGCCGGGCCCGCTCCCGGTAGTCCTCGACGGTGATCGGTCCGCCGCTGCGGGCGGACAGGGCGAAGCGGAGGCCGCCGCTCATGACGCCACCCTCAGGGTGACCTTGGCGGTCTCGGAGGTGGGGGCGGTGGCGAGCTCGAAGCCCTGCTGGACCCGGTCGACGTCGAACGTGTCGGTGACGAACATGTCCACGAGGGCGGGGTGCGCGGCCAGGTAGTCGCCGGCCTTCTCGAGCATGGCCCGACGTTGGAGGGTGGCCCCCGATCTCAGTGACAGGTTCTTGCGGAGCAACAACTGCATGTTGACGGGATAGTGGGCGTCATCGGGGATGCCGAAGTAGAAGATGTGGCCGCTCGGAGCTGCGGCCTCGAGGGCATGGTTCAGTGTGGACATGTTGTGCCCGATCGCCTCGATCACCACGTCTGGCCGGTCGGCGTCGCTCAGCTGACCGGCCCAACGGCTCGTGTGCAGGTGCGCCACCTCGTCCGCGCCCATGCGCAGGCCCAGGACGGTGCGGTCGAGGCGGTCCACGCCGACCACCGACCGAGCCCCCGCCGTACGCAACACGTGGTTGAACAGCAGGCCCATGGGTCCTTGCCCCAACACGGCGGCCCGGGAGCCTGCGACCTCCGGGAGCTGTTCGACGGCGAAGAGCACACAGGCCAGGGGCTGCAGCATCACGGCCCGCTCGGGGCTCAGCTGCGGGTCGAAGGAGAAGAGGTCGTCACCGAGGCTGATCGTGAACTCGGCAAGGGCATTGAGGCGAGATCCCCAGCCGACGACGTGGTCACCGACCCGGTGCCGCGGATCGCGAGTGGCGACCACCTCGCCCACCACTTCGTGCAGTGGCGAACCGGGCGGACTGCCGGCACCGGGCTCATCACGTTGCTTGAGGGTGAGCAGGCCGTTGAAGACGGGGAGGTCGCTGCCGCAGATCGCCCCGGCCAGGACTTTGAGGAGCACCTCGCCGCCGACCAGGTCGTCGGCCCCGGGGCGTGGCGTCTCCACCTCGACGAACTCCCTGGGGCGGACCAGCTGCTGGGCCCGCATCGTCGCCATCAGTGGCCGATGCCGTGGCCGGACGGACCACTGTCCGGGTCGGTGTTGACCGGCATCGGGTCGGAGGACTGGATCGGCAGGTCGCCGTTCGACACGGCCGCCCGGATCGAGTCGCCCAACCGCGCGCAGCCGCCGAAGAGCCGGCCGTCCTCGGTCCATCCCGTCGCGCTGCGTTCCTCGCAGACCCGCAGGCCGTCGGAGTGCCACTGGATGCTGGTCTGCTCCCAGCTGCTCTTGCGCACCTCGACGAGCGCGGAGCAGGATCGGCACGCCACCGGCCACATGGGGCCGTCCTCGAGTCTCACGTCGGGCCGGATCACTTGCTCGCTCATCGGGGCTCCTGTGTCGTGGGTGCGTGCCCCGCAAGTCTCTCCACGGCTGGTCGTGCTGCCGGGAATGTCCCGCTCAGCGAAACCGGGGCTCCTCACGACAGCAGGAGCACGGTCGTCTCGGTCAGGCACAGGAGGCAGGTCGCCACGGCAACGGTCAGCGGGGCCCGGCCCCCTCGGCGTCGACGGGCCGCCCGGGTGCCTCGGGTACGCCGGTAGCGGCCTCGGCTCTCGACGAACACCCACAGGCTGAGCAGGAAGGCCGGGCCGAGGACGGTGAAGGCGGCGCCCCCGAGATCGCCGTACGTCAGGCGGGCCAGGATCGCCGCGCACACCATGAGGCTCAGGGCGGTGCGTTGCCACGCCAGGGCGGTGCGTTCGTTGGCCAGCCCCGGGTCGGCCGCGACGCTCACGCGACCGACGCGATCACCACGACGGCCGCGCAGACCACCAGGCCGGTGAAGAGGGCGCCGAGCCCGAAGCCCGGCAGCGGCGCGGAACGGCGCATGGCCCGCTCCGCACGCGACCAGCGGATCCACGCGATCACGGCGCACAGTGCGCCGGTCACCGTCAGCAGGATCGCCAGCAGGTGCTGCGACTCTGCCCTCAGGGGCAGATCGACGGCGTCGATGGCGACGCCGGCGGCGAGCAGCGCCAGCGCCGTCCGGATCCAGGCCAGGAACGTGCGCTCGTTGGCGAAGCTGAACCGGTAGTCGGGTTCTGATCCTGCGCCGTACACGGACTCGGGCCAACGGCCGTCGGGACTCCGATTCCCTTGCGTGGTCTGCGCTACCGGGTCGCTGTCCATGGGTGCGGCCACTCCTGTGCTCGGTCGTCCGGGTCTCCGGCGAAGTCAACGCCGACGGCTCCCCGGCGCGTGGAAATGTCCCACTCAGCGAACCCGCTGCAGGGGCCGGTCGGTGCCGGGACCAGAATCGGCAGCGTGAACGAACCGTCACCCTGTTGCTCCCCGGGCCGTCCCGCCGACGGGCCCGCAGAGATCCGGCCCCCGGCGCACGCCGTCGCGCGACCGCGAAGCACGCGTGGCCAGGTGCGGATCCCGGCCGGTGACTTCGCGATGGGCGACCCCTTCGACGAGGGCTACGCCGGCGACGGCGAGACCCCCGTGCACCGGGTGCGCCTCGAGTCGTTCTGGATGGACGCGACCACGGTCACCAACGCCGCCTTCGCGGCCTTCTGCAAGGACACCGGCCACGTCACCGAGGCGGAGGAGCTGGGCGTCTCCGCGGTCTTCCACCTGGCCTTCCGGGGCGAGCGCTCCGACGTGCTCCAGCAGGTCGCCGAGGCGCCGTGGTGGCTGGCCGTCAAGGGTGCGTCGTGGCGGCAGCCGGGGGGACCCGGCTCGAGCATCCAGGACCGGCAGAACCACCCCGTCGTGCACGTGACGTGGAACGACGCGTCGGCGTACGCCGCCTGGGCAGGCAAGCGCCTCCCGACCGAGGCCGAGTGGGAGTACGCCGCACGAGGTGGACTCGACGGCGCCCGGTTCGCCTGGGGCGACGAGCTGACACCCAGAGGCCGCTGGCAGTGCAACATCTGGCAGGGCGACTTCCCGCGCAGCAACACCGAGGACGACGGCCACCTGGCCACCGCGCCGGTCAAGACCTACCGGCCCAACGGACACGGCCTGTGGCAGATGGCCGGCAACGTCTGGGAGTGGTGCGCCGACTGGTTCGACCCCGGCTACTACGAGGTCAGCCCGGCAGTGGACCCGCGAGGCCCCGACACCGGCGCGGCCAGGGTGATGCGCGGTGGCTCCTACCTGTGCCACGACTCCTACTGCCACCGCTACCGGGTCTCCGCCCGGTCGAGCAACACACCCGACTCGGCCAGCGGCAACATGGGCTTCCGCTGCGCCAACGACGACGCCTGACCAGGGTCAGGCGTCGTCGCGCAGGTCCCGCTTGAGGATCTTGCCGCTGGCGTTGCGCGGGAACTCCGCGACGGTGACGATCTCGCGGGGCACCTTGAAGTTGGCCAGGCGCGTCTTGCAGTACGCCGTCAGCGCGGCGACGTCGATCGTGGCGCCGGGCCGGGGCACGACGTACGCCCGGCCGACCGAGCCCATCCGCTCGTCGGGGATGCCGATGACGGCGCACTCCACGACATCGGGGTGGCTGGTCAGCACGCCCTCGATCTCGGCGGGATAGACGTTGAAGCCGCCGACGGTGAACATGTCCTTGATGCGGTCGGTGATCTTGAGGCAGCCGTGCTCGTCGAGGCGGCCCACGTCGCCGGTGTGCAACCAGCCGTCGGGGTCGATCGCCTCCGCCGTGGCTGCGTCGTCCTCGAAGTAGCCGAGCATGACGTTGTCGCCGCGCAGCAGGATCTCGCCGTCCGCGCCGACCGCCACGTCGTCACCCTCGGCGTCGACCGTGCGCACCTCGATGCCGGGGCAGGCCGGGCCGGTGGTCTCCGCGACGTGCAGGGGATCCTCGTTGGGCCGCGACTGGGTGGCGACCACGCACTCGGTCAGTCCGTAGGCCTGGGCCACCTGGTCGAAGCCGAGCACCTCGAGCATCTCCTTGAAGAGCGTCTCGGGCACCGAGGCGGCACCCGCGATGGAGAAGCGCAACGACGACAGGTCGAAGTCGGCCAGGCGTGGGTGGTTGATCAGGGTGAGGAAGATCGTCGGCGCACCGGGCAGCACGGTGATCCGCTCGCTCTCGATGAACGCCATCAGCTCCGGCGGGTCGAAGGTGCGCACCGGATAGATCGTCGTACCGGCGGTGAGGCAGGCCATGATGCCTGCCTTGTAGCCGAAGCTGTGGAAGAACGGGTTCACGATGGCATAGCGGTCGGCCTCCGTGAGGGAGGCGCCCGTGGCCCAGACGTCGGCCACCCCGATCGTCTGCCGGTGCGCGCTCATCACGCCCTTGGGCAGGCCGGTGGTGCCGGAGGTGTAGAGGATGTCGCAGACCGTCTCGGAGGTGACCGTGGCCTCGGCCTCGGCCAGTGCCTCGGGGGTGACGGACTCGGCACCGGCCAGGAACCGGTCCCAGCCGATGGTTCCCTCCTGACCGGTCGAGCCGAGGTCGACGACGGTGTGCAGGTGGGGGAGACCCGCGACGGGGCCCTCGCCCGACTCGGTGCCGTCCTCGACGGACTCGGTCAGCATCGTGAAGTAGTCGGCGCCGAGGAAGCCGTTGACCAGCACCAGGGCGCTGGCCCGGGCGCGCTCGAGCACCACCCGCGCCTCGCGGCCGCGGTAGCGGGTGTTGAGCGGCACCACCGAGGCGCCGATCACCTGCGCACCCAGCAGGGCGAGCACGAACTCGAGGCGGTTGGGCGCCCAGATCGCCACCCGGTCGCCCGGTCGTACGCCGGCCGCCAGGTAGGCCCGCGCCGTACGACGCGACTCGGCCGCGAGGTCGGCGTAGGTGAGCCGCTGGTCGCCGTCGACGACCGCAGGGGAGTCGCCGAAGCGCCGGGCGCTGTCGTCGATCAGTGCGGGCACGGTCAGATGAGACATGCCAACTCCTTACTGAACAAGTGCTTGTTAGGTATCCTAGTCACGGAACGTGGCCTCGAGGGCCGCAGGCAGGGCGCAGGAGCAGACTCCCGCACCGCCACCCCATGAGAAGGGATCTGTCGATGACGCCACGAGGCAACGAGAAGGCCGGCCGTGCCAACGGCAACGGCCAGGGCTCGGCCCGGCGTACGGAACTGCTCGCCCTGGCGGCCGAGCTCTTCGCCACACGCGGGTTCTCCCAGACGACCGTGCGCGACATCGCGGACGCTGCCGGCATCCTGTCCGGGAGCCTCTACCACCACTTCGACTCCAAGGAGTCGATGCTCAACGAGATCCTGCGCGAGTTCCTGACCGGCCTGCACGACACGTTCCGCACGATCGTCGACGAATCCGGCACCCCGCGCGAGACCCTGGACGAGCTGGTGCGGGCGAGCTTCGTCGCCATCGACGGGCAGCGCCACGCCGTCGCGCTCTACCAGAACGAGTCCAACCTGCTGATGACCCAGCCGGAGTTCGAGGTCGTCGCGAAGACGAGCCGCAAGATCGAGCGGGTCTGGCTGCAGGTGCTGGTGCAGGGGCGTGAGTCCGGAGACTTCCGTGCCGACCTCGAGAGCGGCGTCATCTACCGGTTCATCCGCGACGGAGTGTGGTCCGCGGTGAAGTGGTACAACCCCCGCGGCAAGCTGCGTCACGACAAGGTCGCCGAGCAGTACCTCGCGATGCTGCACGGCGGGCTGCTGGCCGGCTGAGCCCCGACCCGCCGGCTGCTCGACCGTGGACCGCATCGTCATGCCGGCAGCAGGCTGCGCCGGTGCTCGCGCGCGGAGCCGAAGAGCTCTCCGGTGGCGTGGGCGCGCTTGAAGAAGAGGTGCGCGTCGTGCTCCCAGGTGATCGCGATGCCACCGTGCAGCTGCACCATCTCGGCGGCGACTTCTGCGAACGCCTCGGAGCACCAGGCCTTGGCCAGGGCGGCCTGCCGCACGACGTCGGCGTCGCCCTGCGCAGCGGCCCACGCAGCCGACCAGGAGATCGACCGGGAGGTCTCCACGGCCACGAGCAGGTCGGCGACCCGGTGCTTGAGCGCCTGGAACGACCCGAGCGGCCGGCCGAACTGCTCGCGCTCCTTGAGGTGCGCGACGGTGCGGTCGAGGGCGCCCTGTGCGCCGCCCACCTGGAGCGCGGTCACGGCCACGGCCGCTTCCGCGCGCAGGGTGGCCAGCTCGTCGGTGAGCACGCCGCCGACCGGGGTCGCCGGTGCGCCGTCGAACGTGACGGTGTCGAGCTGCAGGGTCAGGTCGAGCGCGGGGGTGGCCGTGCGCTCGACTCCCGCTGAGAGGTCGGCCTCGAAGAGTCGCGGGCCGTCTTCGGTGGCTGCCACGACCAGGAGCAGGTCGGCTCCGTGCGCGTCGAGCACGAGGGTGGCCGCGCCGTCGAGGCGCCAGCTGTCGCCGTCCGCCGTCGCACGTACGTCGGAGCCGTCGGCACGCCACTGACCCGATGCGTCGGCCCAGGCGAGGGCGGCCACGTGGGTGCCCTCGGCGAGCGGCGGCAGCAGGCGCGCGCAGTCGTCGGGCGTGCCGGCCAGCAGCACGGCCCGGGTCGCCAGCACGCCCGACCCGAGCAGGGGAGTGGGCGTCAGCGTGCGGCCCAGCGTCTCGAGGACGACGTGGGTCTCGAAGGTGGAGAACCCGGCGCCGCCGTACTCCTCGGGGATCGCCAGCGCGGCCACGCCGATCTGGCCGCACAGGGTCTCCCAGAGTGCCTCGTCGAAGCCCCGGGCAGCCTGCGTCGCGGCGCGCAGGTCGACCTGGCCCGCGCGACGCTCCACGAGGGTGCGCACGGCACCGGCCAGCTCCTCCTGCTCCTCGCTCAGTCCGAAGTGCACGCTCAGCTCCTCATCAGGTGGTCGAGCACCCGGCCGCGGTGGTGGGACGTGCTGCCCCACGCGCCGGCCAGCGCACGGGCGCGCAGGATCCAGATGCTCAGGTCGTGTTCCATGGTGTAGCCGATCGCGCCGTGCACCTGCAGCGCCGTACGGGCCGCGAGGTGTGCGGCGTCTGTGGCGGCCACCTTCGCGGCCGACACGTCGCGCGTCGCGCCGTCGTCGCCGGACTCGAGGCCGCGGGCCGCGCCGTGCACCAGCGGGCGGGCGAAGTCGAGGGCCACGCGGACGTCGGCGAGGGCGTGCTTGATCGCCTGGTACTCACCGATGACGCGGCCGAACTGGCGGCGCTGACCGACGTACGTCACGGAGTCGCGCAGCAGCCTCTCGCCGGTGCCGACCAGGCTCGCCGAGCAGGCCAGGGTGGCCAGCTCGAGGCCACGCGCGACGGCGTCGACGGCCAGGATCTCGCGCGGACCGTCGGCCTCGACGGCGTGCAGCCGGCGCGACGGGTCCACCGAGGTGAGCTCGCGCGTCGACCGCGAGGGGGAGAGGGTGTCCGCGTCGAGGAGGAACGCGTGGGTGGCCGACCCGGCGTCGAGGGCGTACGGCGCCAACGGTGGCACGGCGATCGTGACCCGTGCCGAGCCCTCGGCCACGTCGGCCAGGACGTCGTGGTGCTTCGTGCCGGCCAGCAGCGAGGGGGCGAGGGCGACCGACTCGATCCAGGGACCGGGGACGCCGTGATGGCCCAGGCACTCGAAGGCGACCGCGAGGTCGAGGGGAGTGCCGTCGATGCCGCCGGCCTCCTCGGGCACGACGAGGGCAGTCACCCCGAGCTCGGCGAGCTTCTCCCACAGGCGCAGGCCGGCGGTGTCGTCGCCGGCGGCCCAGGCCCGGTTCGCGGCAGGGACGTCGGAGGCGGTGAGCAGGCCGGTCAGGGCATCGCCGAAGGAGCGCTGCTCCGCGGACATGGCGAATCGCATGGTCAGGACCTCTTCTCGCCCCGGGGCAGCCCGAGGATGCGTTCGGCAACGATGTTGCGCTGGATCTCGTTGGTGCCCGCGTAGATCGGACCGGAGAGGGAGAACAGGTAGTCGTCCATCCATCGTCCGCCGTTGGGGGCGGCCTCGCCGCGCAGCTCCTGGTCGGCGCCGAGCAGTGCGAGACCGGTCTCGTGGAGGTCGACGTCGAGGTCGGACCAGAACAGCTTGTTCACGCTGCCGGCCGCGCCCATGTCGCCACCGTCCTGGAGGCGGTCGACGGTGCCCCATGTGTAGAACTGGTAGGCCCGGGCGCCGATCCACGCGTCGACGACGTCGTCGCGCAGCGTGGGGGTCTCGTCGCCCCGCTCGCGCCACAGGTCGAGCAGTCGGTCGGCGGCGGCCATGAAGCGGCCCGGCGCGCGCAGGGAGAGCCCGCGCTCGTTGCCGGCGGTGCTCATCGCCACGCGCCAGCCGTCGCCGGCCCCGCCCAGCACGTCGGCGTCGGGCACGAACACGTCGTCGAAGAAGATCTCCGCGAAGCCCGGGTCGCCGTCCAGCTGGGGGATCGGCCGCACGGTGATGCCGTCGGCGGTCAGTGGGAAGAGGAAGTAGGTCAGGCCGCGGTGCCGCTCGGCGGCCGGGTCGCTGCGGAAGAGACCGAAGCCACGGTCGGCGTACGGCGCACGCGAGCTCCACGTCTTCTGTCCGTTGAGCACCCAGCCGCCACGGGCCTCGTCGCGGGTGGCGGTGCTGCGGATGCCGGCCAGGTCGCTGCCGGCCTCGGGCTCGGACCAGGCCTGGGCCCAGACATCGGAGCCGTCGGCCATCGCGGGCAGGAAGCGCTGCTGCTGCTCGGGGGTGCCGTGCTCGAAGATGATCGGGGCGAGGAGCGAGATGCCGTTCTGCGTGATGCGGGTCGGGGCTCCGGAGAGGTAGTACTCCTCCTCGAAGATCACCCACTCGGTCAGCGAGACCTCGCGGCCGCCGTACTGCTCGGGCCAGGCGACGACCGACCAGCGACCGGAGGCAAGCTTCTTCTCCCACTCGCGGTGTGCCGCGGCGCCGTCGGCGGTGTCCATCGAGGGCAGCCGGCCGGGCGAGTGCTCGGCCAGCCAGGCGCGGGCCTCGGCGCGGAAGGCCTCTTCGTGCTCGGTGAAGTCGAGGCTCATCGGGTGACCGCTCCGTTCTTGTTCGCGGTGGCCATCGCACGGCCGTCGAGGTCGGCCAGCGGGTCGCCGCCCACCTCGACGTTGTGCGCGTGGGCCGCGTGGTGGAGGCCGAAGACGGAGTCGATGCCGGCGCGCAGCCCCTGCAGGTCCTCGGCCTGGTTCACGGCCTTCTTGGTCAGCGCGAGTCCCAGACGGGGCATCGTGGCGATCCTCTCTGCAATCTCCATGACGGTGCGCTCGAGGTCGGCGCGGGGAACCACACGGTTGACCATGCCGAGCTCCTGGGCGCGCTGCGCGGGGAAGCGGTCGCCGGTGAAGAGGAGCTCCTTGGCGGCCCGCGGGTTCATCACCCACGGGTGCGCGAAGTACTCGACGCCGGGGATGCCCATGCGCACCACCGGGTCTGCGAACCAGGCGTCGTCGGAGGCGACGATGAAGTCGCACGACCAGGCCAGCATCAGGCCGCCGGCGATGCAGGCGCCCTGGACCATCGCGATCATCGGCTTGGGGATCTCGCGCCAGCGCCGGCACATGCCCAGGTAGACCTCGGACTCGCGGGCGAAGCGGGACTCGACGCCCTGCTTGTCGACGTGGTCCCAGTGGATGACCGCCTGGCGGGTGAAGCTCTGGTCGATGTCGCGGCCGGGTGTGCCGATGTCGTGACCGCCGCAGAAGTGCTTGCCGTTGCCGGCCAGCACGATCACCTTCACCTCGTCGTCGTCGACCGCGCGGACGAACGCCGCGTCGAGTGCGTAGGTCATCTCGGAGTTCTGCGCGTTGGCGTAGTCGGGGCGGTTCAGCGTCACCACGGCCACCGGTCCGCGCCGTTCGTAGGTGACCACCGAGGTGCTCGCGGCGGTCGGCTCGTCGTGGGGCATCTCTCTCCTCAGTGTCACCTCAGCGGTGGGGAACTGGGACGACACTACCAAACAAGTGCTTGGTTAGGTAAGGTGAGTCCCAGTGGTGGCCGGCCGCCATTCCTGCACCAAGAAGGAGACCTGACGTGGACCTGACCTACTCCGCCGCGGACGAAGAGTTCCGCGACGAGGTGCGCCAGTGGCTCGCCGACAACCTCGTCGGTGACTTCGCCGCGATCAAGGGCCGTGGTGGCTCGGGCCGCGAGCACGAGTCGTACGACGAGCGTGTGGCCTGGAACCAGCATCTCGCCAAGGCGGGCTGGACCTGCCTGGGTTGGCCGAAGGAACACGGCGGCCGCGACCTCAGCCTCTTCCAGCAGGTGATCTTCCACGAGGAGTACGCCCGCGCCGACGCGCCTGCCGGCGTGAACCACCTCGGCGAGGAGCTGCTCGGCCCGACCCTGATCGCCCTCGGCACGGACGAGCAGCGCGACCGCTTCCTGCCCGGCATCGTCAACGCCACCGAGCTGTGGTGCCAGGGCTACTCCGAGCCCGGCGCCGGCTCGGACCTGGCCGGCGTGCGCACCCGGGCCCGCCTCGAGGGCGACGAGTGGGTCATCGACGGCCAGAAGATCTGGACGTCGCTCGCGCACAACTCCGACTGGTGCTTCGTCATCGCCCGCACCGAGCCGGGATCCGAGCGCCACGCAGGGCTCTCCTACCTGCTGGTGCCCCTCGACCAGCCCGGCGTACGCGTCGAGCCGATCCTGCAGCTGACCGGCACCTCGGAGTTCAACGAGGTCTTCTTCGACGGCGCCCGCACCAGCGCCGACCTGGTCGTCGGCGCTCCCGGTGACGGGTGGCGGGTCGCGATGGCCACGCTCGGCTTCGAGCGCGGGGTCTCCACGATCGCGCAGCAGATCGGCTTCGCCCGCGAGCTCGAGGGCGTCGAGGAGGTCGCCCGGGCCAACGGCACGTGGGACGACCCGGTCATCGCCGACAAGATCGCCCGCGCCCGCCTTGGCCTCGAGGTGATCCGCACCCACGCACTGCGCACGCTCAGCTCCTACGACTCCGGCTCGCAGGGCCCGGAGGCCTCGGTCTCCAAGCTGCTGTGGGCCCGGTGGCACCGTGACCTCGGCGAGCTCGCCATGGAGGTGCACGGCGCCCGGGGGCTGACCGTCGCCGAGCCGCCGTACGAGCTCGACCAGCACCAGAGCCTCTACCTCTTCAGTCGTGCCGACACCATCTATGGCGGCTCCGACGAGATCCAGCGCAACATCATCGCCGAGCGTGTGCTCGGCCTACCTAAGGAGCCACGGGGATGACCCGTCCCGAACAGCCTGCCCCCACCTACGTCCCGGGCCACGACCTGCTCGCCGACCGCACCGTGGTCGTCACCGCGGCCGCGGGAGCCGGCATCGGTGCGGCCGTCGTCCGCAAGTGCCTCGAGGAGGGCGCCAAGGCCGTCGTGCTCGGCGACACCCACGAGCGCCGCCTCAAGGAAGCCGTCGACTCGCTGGGGGAGGAGTTCGGCGCCGACCGGGTCACCTCCGTGGTCTGCGACGTCACCAATGACGACGACGTCACCGCGCTGCTCGACGCGGCAGAGGCCTTCGGCGGCGTCGACGTGATGATCAACAACGCCGGCCTCGGCGGCACCGCCTCGATCCTCGAGATGACCGACGACCAGTGGAGCAAGGTCCTCGACGTGACCCTCACCGGCACGTTCCGCTGCGTTCGTGCGGCGTCCAACCGCATGGTCGCCGCCGGCAAGCGCGGCGTGATCATCAACAACGCCTCGGTGATCGGCTGGCGCGCCCAGGACGGCCAGGCGCACTACGCCGCGGCCAAGGCCGGCGTGATGGCACTGACCCGCTGCGCCGCCATCGACGTCGCCGAGCACGGCATCCGCATCAACGCGGTCTCGCCGAGCCTGGCCATGCACCCGTTCCTGGCCAAGGTCACCTCCGACGAGCTGCTCGCCGAGCTCAAGGGCAAGGAGGCCTTCGGTCGCGCCGCGGAGCCGTGGGAGATCGCCAACGTGATGGTCTTCCTGGCCAGCGACTACTCGTCGTACATGACCGGCGAGGTCGTCTCCGTCAGCAGCCAGCACGCCTGATCCGCTCCACCCACTCTGAGAAACCAACACCGGAGGAACACCGTGGCCGAGGCCTACATCATCGACGCCGTCCGCACACCGGTCGGCAAGCGCGGCGGCGCCCTGGCCGAGATGCACTCGGCCGACCTCGGCGCCCACTCCCTGGCCGCCCTCATGCGGCGTACCGGTGTCGACCCGGGTGCCGTCGACGACGTGATCATGGGCTGTTGCGACACGATCGGCTCGCAGGCCGGCGACGTCGCGCGCACGGCGTGGCTGGTGGCCGGGCTGCCCGACCACGTGCCGGGCGTGACCATCGACCGGCAGTGCGGCTCGTCGCAGCAGGCGGTGCACTTCGCCGCCCAGGGAGTCATGTCGGGCACCCAGGACCTCGTCGTGGCTGGTGGCCTGCAGAACATGAGCGCGATCCCGATCTCGGCGGCCATGATCGTGGCCGACCAATATGGCTTCACCACCCCCTTCGCCCAGTCGCCCGGCTGGCTCGCGCGGTACGGCGACGTCGAGGTCTCGCAGTTCAACTCGGCCGAGATGATCGCCGAGAAGTGGGACATCTCGCGGGAGCAGATGGAGGAGTTCGCCCTCTCGTCGCACGTGCGCGCGAAGGCGGCCATCTCCGAGGGGCGGTTCGTCAACGAGATCGAGCCCGTCACGCTGGCCGACGGTTCCTTCTTCGACACCGACCAGTGCCCCCGTGACACCTCGCTGGAGAAGATGGCCGGGCTGCAGCCGTTGCAGCCGGGTGGGCGCATCACGGCGGGCGTGGCCTCGCAGATCTGCGACGCGTCGTCGGCCCTGCTGATCGCCTCGGAACGGGCGGTCAAGGACCATGGGCTCACACCCCGGGCCCGCATCCACCACCTGTCCGTGCGTGGTGACGACCCGGTCTGGATGCTCACCGGTCCCATCACGGCGACCGAGCACGCGCTGAGGAAGGCCGGCATGTCGATCGACGACATCGACCTCTTCGAGTGCAACGAGGCGTTCGCGTCTGTCGTCCTCGCCTGGTCCAAGGAGACCGGTGCGCCGCTGGAGAAGGTGAACGTCAACGGCGGCGGCATCGCCCTCGGCCACCCGATCGGCGCCACCGGCACCCGCCTGATGAGCACGCTGCTCAACGAGCTCGAGCGCACCGGCGGCCGCTACGGCCTGCAGGTGATGTGCGAGGGCGGCGGCCAGGCCAACGTCACCATCATCGAGCGCCTCTGACACACGCCTCGAACCTGCCCCGCGGAGGAGTCCTGGACTCTTCCGCGGGGCATTCCTGCGTGGGATCGTCGATCAGGTCGCCGTACGACGGCCGCGCCGCAGGCCTCTGACCTGCACCTATAGGCGCAGCCGAACGGAGTGACCTCGAAGATCCCGTTGATCGCCCTGCCCGTCCGCAGGTCTCATGTGAGGACACCGCTTGTGATGCCAGTCACCCACCGACTGCGCATCGCGACATCCCACATCGAGAAGGTCGTCATGGTGACAGTCGAAGCAATCCGCTCCACGTCGGAGCGCAAGCCCCCGCTCGACAAGCGAGCCTGGGGAATCGTGATCTTCATGTTCCTCTTCTTCACGTTGAACTTCGCCGACAAGGCCGCCGTCGGCCTGGCCAGCACGCAGATCCGTGAAGACCTCGGGCTCTCCGCCGGCCAGTACGGCCTGCTCTCCAGTGCGTTCTTCTGGATGTTCGCCCTCGGCGCCGTCGTGCTCTCCGCGGCGCTGCGCAAGATCTCCTACACCTGGGGCGCCGGCCTGCTGATGGCCTCCTGGGTGCTGTGCATGCTCCCGCTGACCGTGCAGACCTCGTTCGGCGTGCTGCTCGCGGCCCGCGTCGCCCTCGGCTTCTTCGAAGGCCCGGCCCACGCGCTGTGCCAGTCGATCGTCGCCGACCGCTTCGCCCCCGAGAAGCGCGCGACAGCCGGCGCCATCGTCAACGCCGGCTCCTCGGTCGGTCCGCTGGTCGCCGCCCCGACGCTCACCTGGGTGATCCTGACCTGGCACTGGCACGGCGCGTTCGTCGTCCTGGTCGCGGTCGGCACGCTGTGGATCATCGGCTGGGCGTGGTTCTCCGAGCGCCTCCCGTTCCGCAAGGGCGCCGAGGCGACCAGCACCGTCGCCAAGGCAGAGAAGAAGATCGACCCCAACGGCCACATCGTGGTCCCGTTCCACCGCCTGCTCACCCTGCGCAGCTTCTGGGGCCTGGTGATGCTCTCGTTCGCCGGCTACCTGATCTCCTCGCTCAAGGTCGCGTGGCTGCCGGCGTACATGCACGAGGGCCTGGGCTACTCCTCGAGCTCGGTCGGCACCCTGGTCACCATTCCCTACGCCGTCGCGGTCGTCTTCCTGCTCTCGGCGGGCATGCTGTCGGGCCGCCTGCTGCGACGCGGCTACTCCTCCCGGGTGGCCCGCGGCTACCTGACCACCGCCTACCTCGTCTTCGGCGGCCTGTCGATGGTCGTCTTCACCCAGCTCGAGCGTGGACCGATCCAGCTGGTGCTGGTGATCTGCGGCTTCGCCGTGAACAGCGTCGCCTTCTCGGTCGCCTTCGCCGGCGCCTCCGACTTCCTGCCGGCCCACCAGCGCGTCGGGTTCTTCGGCTGCATCATCGCCGCCTACAGCGTCGCCGGCATCGTCGCGCCGTACGTGCTCGGCGTCATCGTCGACCACGCCGCGACGCCCGCCGAGGGCTACGCCACCGGCTTCATGTACGTCGGGATCGCGGTCTGCGTCTTCGGCATCATCGGCGGCCTCATGCTCAACCCCGAGCGCGCCCGCCGCACGCTCGAGAAGCTCACCCTGGAGTACGCCGCCAAGGAGGACGCGCGATGACCACCCACGGCCCCCTCACCGGAATCCGGGTGCTCGACCTCGGCCAGTACATCGCCGGCCCCAGCGCGGGACAGACCCTGTCCGACCTCGGTGCCGACGTGATCAAGATCGAGAGCGTCGCCGGCGACCAGGTCCGCGGCATCGGTGACTTCGGCGAATCCATGCTCCGCGCGTTCAACCGCGACAAGCGCAGCGTCTCGCTCGACCTCACCACCGAGGCCGGCAAGCAGATCCTGCACCGGCTGCTGGCGCACACCGACGTGCTGGTGCAGAACTTCCGGGTCGGCTCCGCCGAGCGCCTCGGGCTGGGCGCGACCGAGCTGATGGAGCTCTACCGGGGCCTCATCTACGCCAGTGTCAGCGGCTACGGCACCCGTGGTCCGTCGAAGTCGCGACCCGGCCTCGACATCGCGGCCCAGGCCGAGTTCGGCATGATGCACACGACCGGCGAGGCCGACGGAGAGCCGCAGCGCATGGGCTTCCACGCCGTCGACACGGCCGCCGCCAACGCGTTGGTCACCGGCATCCTCGCCGCTCTCTTCACACGTACGTCGACCGGCCGCGGCACCCACGTCGAGACCTCGCTGCTCGAGGCGGCGCTGTCGGTCCAGGCAGCCAGCTGGGGGCAGTACACGGTGACCGGCGAAGCCCCCGAGCGCTGCGGCAACGGCCAGGCGCTGGCCGCTCCGGCGGCGGACGCGGTCTCCACCGCCGACGGCACGATCGTGCTCTCTGCCTACACGGCGTCGAAGTTCGTCGCTCTGTGCAACGTGATCGGCCGCCCCGAGATGGCCCAGGACCCCCGCTTCGCCGACAACCCGGCCCGGGTTGCCAACCGGCCGGCGCTGATGGCTGCGCTGGCCGAGGCGCTCTCGACCAAGACCCGTGAAGAGGCCGTCGAGCTGCTGATGTCGGTCGGCATCGTGGCCGGCGCCGTCCGCTCCTACGACGAGATCGCCGAGGACAAGGACGTCATCGAGTCCGAGGTGCTGGTGCACGTCTCCGCGCGTGACGGCGCGTCCTACACCAGCCCCGGCCTGCCGTTCACGCTCGACGGCAAGCGCCGTACCGCCTCCGAGGCTGCGCCCGAGCTGGGCCAGCACACTGCCGAGGTGCTCGCCGGCCTCGGCTACTCCGACCACGAGATCGACGTGTTCACCGCATCGCGCGTCGTCACCACCCACTGATCCACGAGTTAGGAACATCGACCATGATCGCCCCCGAAATCCACGACCTCGACTTCGACGGCTACCGCAAGCTGATCGCCGAGTTCACCCAGGACGAGCTGATCCCGGCCGAGAACGAGATGGTCGCCGCCGGTGCCGTGCCGGAGCGCCTCATCCAGCGGATGGGCGAGCTCGGACTCTTCGGCATCACCATCCCGAGGGAGTACGGCGGGCTCGGCTGGAGCATGGAGCAGCAGGTGCTGCTGACCTTCGAGTTCACCCGGGCGTCGTGCGTCTATCGGTCGAGGTTCTCGACCGTCATCGGCCTGTGCTCACAGGGGATCCTCGACCACGCAACCGACGAGCAACGCCAAGAGCTGCTGCCGAGGATGGCCGCCGGCGAGCTGGTCACCGCCTTCGCACTGACCGAGGAGGGCGCCGGCTCCGACGCCGCCAACCTGACCACCACCGCGGAGCGCCGAGGCGACGTCTACGTGCTCAACGGCAGCAAGCGGTACATCACCAACGCCGCCTGGGCCGACGCGTTCGTCGTCTTCGCCCGCACCGACCCGAACCAGCCCGGGGCGAACGGCGTCTCCGCGTTCATCGTCGACGCCGCGACGCCCGGCGTCACCACCGCACTCCCCGAGATCATGAACGGCCACGCGGAGGCTCCGGTCGGCGAGATCCACTTCGAGGACGTCGAGGTGCCGGCCGCCAACCTGCTCGGCGGTGTCGAGGGCACCGGCCTGACCATGGCGCTCCGCGGCATCAACCACGCACGCATGCACGTCGCCGCAACCTGCGTAGGCCAGGCGACCCGGATCCTCGAGGAGACCACCGCCCACGTCAACGGTCGTGAGCAGTTCGGCTCGGCGCTGTCCGAGCTGGGTGCCGTCCAGGCCACCCTCGGGGAGAGCTTCGCCGAGATGGAGGCCGGCCGGGCGCTCGTGATCGAGAGTGCGCGCAGCTTCGACACCGGCGTCATCCCTCGGCACCGAATCGCGGCCGCCAAGCTCTACGGCTCCGAGATGGCCAGCCGAGTGGCCGACCGCTGCGTCCAGTTGCTGGGCGGCGAGGGCATCGTGGGTCCCCACCCGGTGCCGCGGATGTGGCGCGACGTGCGGGCCCTGCGCATCTACGAAGGCTCCTCGCCGATCCACGAGCGCAACCTCGGCCGCGCGATGGTCAAGCAGGTGTCAGCTGACGGGACGCTTCCCAACACGTTCCGCGCGTGACCTGAGACGATCAGGTTGCCAGCGATGAGGCCCACGGTGAGGACGTGAAGATGGACATCCGTCAGCTCGAGTACTTCCTCGCCGTGGTCGAGTGCGACGGGGTCAACAAGGCTGCGACGCACCTCAACGTCGCCCAGGCCTCGATCTCGCAGAGCATCCGGCAGCTTGAGCGCGAGCTGAAGCTGACCCTCTTCCACCGCACTGGTCGGAACCTCGTGCTCAACTCGGCGGGGCAGCTGCTGGTGGAGCCGGCCCGCCGGGTGCTCGCCGATCTCCTGGCCGCGCAGGACATCATGCGTGAGGCGCGTGAGCTGCAGGTCGGGTCGATCTCGATCGGCACGATGCCCGAGATGTCGAGTGAGGCGGTCGCGGCCTGGAGTGCGTCGTTCACCAGGCTGCACCCCGAGATCCGCATCGAGCTCTCCGAGTTCGACAGTGCCGCCGAGCTCTGCGACGAGGTGCTGGTCGGGCACTGCGAGATCGGGTTCACCACGTTCCCCGTGCCGACCGACACCCTCGAGCGCATCGACCTCGGCGTGCAGCGACTGCTGCTGGTGATGCCGCCCGGCACACAGCCGGCTCGCACACCGATCCCGATCCGCGACCTCGCCAAGGTGCCGCTCGTGGCCAGCAGCGCCGCCGCCCGGGAGAACGACATCGTCGCCACCATCCTGCGCAACGAGTCGATCTCACCGCGCATCACGGCCCACGTGCCCAACCGGCACGCCCAGATGACGCTGGTCCTCAACGGCGCGGCCAGCGCGTTCCTGCCCCTGCGCATGGCGACCGCCGCGCACCGACTCGGTGCGGCGGTCTTCGAGACCGAGCCGGCAATCACCACCGCGTTCGGCATCGTGCACCGCAGCAGCGCCCTCAATCCGGCGGCGCAGAGCTTCATCGTGCAGAGCCATGCCGACCTCGTGCAGTGGCGCGCGGGCATTGCCGCTCACCAGCGCGACGGGCTCTCCCTCCTCGATGCATCGCTGCTCGCCGACGACGAACTGCGCCAGGCACGCATGAAAGAACAGGTACCTGAATGACCGCCTCCTCCGTCCATGACGACATGCTCGACGTCCCCGACACGCGCCGGCCGGCCGCGGTGTACGCCGAGGGTCGTGAGCCAGACCCGCGGTTCTCCCTGGCCAATGAGCGCACGTTCCTGGCCTGGATCCGGACGACGCTCGCGCTGCTGGCGGGTGCTGCCGCCGTACATGCCCTCGACCTGGGTGTGCCTGAGGCGGTCGCGCGGACGACGGCCGCCCTGTTGGCGTTGGCTGGTTTCGGGTGTGCCGTGCATGCCTGGCTCGGCTGGGCCCGCACCGAGAAGGCGCTGCGGCGCGGTCACCCGTTGCCGTCGAACTCGATGGGCATCGTCCTCGCGATCGCCGTGGCGGCGGTGTCGATCGTGATGGTCGTCGTGGGCCTGGTCGGGTGAGCACCCGTGCGCCCGGGCTCCAGCAGGAGCGCACCCTGCTGGCCTGGCGCCGGAGTGGACTCTCGTTGTTCGTCGCTGCGCTGGTGATCAGCAGGATCGCGCTGGTCGAGTCGGCGCCGGTGCTGTTCGTCGGGGGAGCGGCCGGTGCGGTGCTGGCCCTGTGGGTCGCGGCCTCTGCGCTGCGCCGGGGCCGGTGGAGCGTGCGCTCGAAGGCCGAGCCGGAGTTCGTCCTGCTGTTGCGCGACGGGATGCTTCCGTTGGCGGTCTCGGTGGTGGCCGGGGGACTGTGCCTTGTCGTGCTCGCGCTCTGTGCCGGCGTCGCCCCCTGACCCACGACACTAGGCGTCTGGCGTTGCGGCTCGACGCAATGCCTGCACCAGGGCGGCCATGTCGTCGATCACGACGTCGGCCTCGGCCAGCAGGCGCGCGGGCGTGAGCCCGGCGTACCCCACGACGGGCATGCCGGCGGCGCGAGCTGCGGCGACTCCCGACGGGCTGTCCTCCACCACTACGCATTCGCGAGGCGCCGCACCCATTTCGCGTGCGGCCAGCAGGAACAGGTCGGGAGCCGGCTTGCCGTGCGTGACGTCCTGGCTGCTGAAGATGCGGCCGGCAAAGGTGTCGAGCAGCCCCGTGCGGCCGAGGCTGAACCGGATCGCGTCATGGGTGCCCGACGAGGCGATGCAGGTCGGATGGCCGGCGGCGGTGATCCGGCCGAGCGCATCCACGAAACCTGGCACCGGCTGGAGGCGCTCGGCGAAGGCCTCTCGGTAGGTTCGGCGGCGCGCGTCGAGCCACCCGCCGGGCAGTGGGCGGCCGATGTGGCGCGCCACGTTCGCGGCCACGTCCGCGGTTGATCGACCCAGGTGCTGCTCGTGGATCTCGGCCAGCGTGATCGGCCAGCCGAGGTCGGAGATCATCGCCAGGTCGACCTCCTGCACGAGGCGTTCGGTGTCGACGACCACGCCGTCGCAGTCGAGGATCACCAGGGCGGGAGCATCGGTCACACGGGCGAAACTATCGAATGCCCCGCAATGCCTCCGGCATCCGTCACGGCCGGTTCGGCATGCTGTGGGGGTGACTGATCGTGACGCCGTCCTTGACCGGCTCGCCGACCGGCTGGCTTCCGCCCGCACCGACCACCCGCTCCGTGTGGGCATCGACGGACGCTGTGGCTCGGGCAAGACGACTCTCGCCCACGAGCTGACCGACCGGTTGACGGCCCGAGGTGTGCCGGCGGTGCACCTCGACTCCGACGGCTTCCACCACGTGCGCGCCGTACGCCGACGCCCGTCCGACGACCAGGCGCGGGTCTACTACGAGAGCGCCTACGACTTCGACTCGTTGGCACAGCGGGTGCTGCGTCCACTCGGTCCCGGCGGCTCGCTGACCTACGCCACCAAGGTGCACGACCTCGAGACGGACGAGGTGTTCGACGACCGGGTCGCCACCGCTGAACCGGACGCAGTGCTGGTCGCAGCGTGCACCTTCCTCCAGCGTGGTGAGCTCCGTGAGCTCTGGGACGAGGTGATCTACCTCGACACGACGCGGGAGGCGGCCATGCTGCGTGGCGTCGGGCGCGACTCGTCGGCCCTCGGGGGCGAGGAACAGGCCAGGGCGGCGTACGACGCCCGCTACATGGCGGCCTGCGACATCTACGTGGCCGAGGAGCGTCCGGTCGAGCGCGCCAGCATCGTCGTTGCGTACGACGATCCGGCCGCTCCCGTCGTCACGCGGATGTAGGCTGCGCGCTACCGATCAGCGGGACTCCCCTCGCCCCGAGCGGCATGGTGCACCAAGGTGGTGCCATGACCGCCACCCCCGTGATCGACGGCTGGTTCACCACTGGTGAGGCAGCCGCCCTGCTCGGCACGCGTTGTACGTCGTGCGCCACCGTCTACTTCCCTCGCGAGACCGGCTTCTGCCGCAACCCCGCGTGCTCGGGCGAGGAGTTCGAGACCTACGAGTTCTCGCGCACGGGAACGGTGTGGTCCTACACCGATGCGCAGTACCAGCCGCCGCCGCCGTACATCCCGGCCAGTGAGTCGCACGAGCCGTTCGCGATCGCCGCTGTCCAGCTCCCCGAGGGCCTGGTCGTGCTGGGCCAGGTCGCCACCGGCTTCGGTGTCACCGACCTGCAGGTCGGAGCTCAGGTCGAGCTCGTCGTCGAGACGTTGTACGTCGACGAGTCCGGAGAGCGCACCATCTGGCGCTGGCGTCCCGCCTCGTCGGTCGAGTCCACAGGGACCGTAGAGAACATGGGAGCCCGGGCATGAAGCGCGATGTCGTGGTGGCCGGTGTCGGCATGCACCCGTGGGGGAAGTGGGGTCGTTCGTTCGTGTCGTACGGCGTCCACGCTGCCCGTGTTGCGTTGGCCGATGCGGGAGTCGACTGGAGTGACGTCGGCCTGATCGTCGGCNGGGTGCGACGTTCGCGCAGGCGTTGGGCTGGAACGGTGCGAAGGTGGCCACCTCCTACGCCGCGTGCGCGACCGGTGCGCAGGCGTTGGACACGGCCCGCGCGCAGATCCTGGCCGGCCAGGTCGAGGTGGCGCTCGTGGTGGGTGCCGACACGACGCCGAAGGGGTTCCTGGCACCGAATGCGGGGGAGCGGTGGGACGACCCGGACTGGTTGCGGTTCCGGTTGCTGGGGATGACGAACCCGGCGTACTTCGCGCTCTACGCCCGACGCCGGATGGACCTGTACGGCGCCACGGCGGCCGACTTCGCGGCCGTCAAGGTCAAGAACTCGCGACACGGGCTGGCCAACCCGAATGCCCGCTATCGCAAGGAGGTCAGTGCCGACGACGTCCTCAACTCGGCCGTGGTCTGCGATCCCTTGCACCTGCTCGACATCTGCGCCACCAGCGACGGTGGCGCGGCCGTCGTACTGACCTCGGTGGAGTACGCCCGCAAGCACGGGCTCACCGACCCGGTCACGGTCAAGGCGATCTCGACGGTGACGCCGAGGTTCCCGCAGACCACGATCGACATGCCCCTGATGTCCACAGACGCCGGGTCCAGTGACGAGCGGACCTTCAAGGAGTCGATCGCCGACGCGGCGTACGCCGAAGCCGACCTTGGCCCGGAGGACGTCGATGTGGCGGAGGTCTACGACCTGTCGACCGCTCTCGAGCTGGACTGGATGGAGGACCTCGGCCTGTGCAAGCGCGGTGAGGCCGAGCACCTGTTGCGGGCCGGGGACACCACGATCGGTGGCCGCATCCCGGTGAACCCCTCGGGTGGGTTGGCCTGCTTCGGTGAGGCGGTGCCGGCGCAGGCGTTGGCCCAGGTCTGTGAGCTCACCTGGCAGCTGCGTGGGCAGGCCGAGGGTCGTCAGGTGGAGGGTGCCCGGGTCGGGATCACCGCCAACCAGGGCCTGTTCGGCCACGGGTCCTCGGTCATCCTCGCGCGCTGACCCGTTTGGGCGGCGGACGGCCAGTTGCTCAGCGGTCCTCGGGCGTCTCGGCGTCGGCGATCGAGTCGTCGGTCTGGTCCGGCCGATTGACCTGCTCCTCAGGGTCGAGGTCGACGCGCTCGGAGATGTCTGCCGTCTCCATGTGTTCCTCGGCCGGCACGTCTTCCGGCTCGATGTGCCGGTTCTTGTCGGACGGTGCAGGCCCGGGTTCGTTCGGTGAGTTGGTCATGACCAGCGGTACCCAACTCGACCGGCGCCATGAGAGCGACTGGACCGTTGTCGAGAACCGGGAAAGATTGGACTTGGACCGCCAGCGCGCGCTCAGGCCAGGAATGCGGTCATTCGGATCGAGACGAGCAGGCCCGGTATCTCTGCCCCTAGCTTGGCCGCGTAGCGGGCAGGTGGCTCAGACGGGAACCACCGGGCGTACTCCTCGTTCATGCCGGCGAAGTCGCTCGGGTCGGCGAGGAGGACGCCTATCTCGACGACGTCATCGAGCGTCGCACCGGCTTGTCGCAGAATGGCTTCGCAGTTCGCCAATGCCTGCCTGGTCTGGGCCTGGATGTCGTCGCCCGCCATGCGGCCGGTGCTCACATCGATGCCGGTGGTTCCTGAGATGAACACCTGGGATCCGGCCCGGACTCCTTGGCTGAAAAGTGGTGAGCTGGGCGCGTTCGACGTCGTGACGATCTGTCGGGGCATCTCGGACCTCCGGCCCGATCGTCCCACCGTCAGGAGTTGAGGGGAAGGCCCCCCGCGCCTCGGTACGCCAGACATCGACTTGAACCACGTGTCGACCGTTCCGGCTCAGAAGGTCCACCACACGCACGGCATCCTGGTCGCCAGCACCGAGATCGTGCCCTCGTGCTGCGCACGCAGTGAAGCTCCCGGGCCATTCGGGGTTCGATCAGTCCAACCAACGTCGCCCGATCACATGTCGCGGTACCGCCGCGCCGCGCCGAGGGCGGTCTGCAGCACATCGGCCGGGGTGGGACGGGCAGACCAGTCGGGGTAGGTCGTTCCCGGCTCGACGTACGGCATCACGTAGGCCGCGGTGTCGCGCTGGTAGCGCCATCCCTCGGCGAGCGACCCGACGTCGAGCGCGTCGTACCCGACTGCGTCGAGGAACTGCCGAACCGCCTGCTTGGCCGTGTCGTCATCGCCCGCGATCGTGAGGGTCGATCGTTCGGGATTGCCCGCGGGTCGCGGGAGTGCAGCGAGGTGGTCAACGTAGATGTTGTTGAAGCCCTTGACCACGTGGGAGCCGGCCAAGTGCGCCTGCAGCAGTTCGCTCGTCGTCGTCGACTCGGCATCGAGCACCGCGATGTGCCCGTCCCGGTCGGGGTAGTAGTTGTTGGTGTCGATCACGACCTTGCCGCGCAGGGACTCTGCAGGAACCTGTCTGTAGTTCTTCAGCGGCACCGACACCACCGCGATGTCTGCCGCCTCGGCCGCATCTGCAGCGGTTGCGGCTCGCGCCCGAGGACCGAGCGAGTCGACAAGGTCAGTCAACGTCTCCGGTCCGCGGCTGTTGCTCAGCACGACGTCGTATCCCGCGGCCACCGCCAATCTCGCCACGGTGCTACCGATGTTTCCACTGCCGATGAGTCCGATCGTTGTCATGCTGACTCAAGCGAGGTGGCGGCCCCGGCATTCCGCGTCGTCCGGATTCTCGGCATGACCGCGCGGTCCGAAGGCGCTGATCATGAGGCGGCCAGGGTCTCGAGACACGAGCCATTCCGTAGCCAACTTCTCGCGTCACAGGCCCATCAGCCCGTCATGACCTCAAGAGATTGTCCATGGCGACGATCCGAGAATCTTCGCTGCATCTCGACAACCGTTCAGGCGGCGTCGTCGATGAGCTCGTACTCGGAGAGGAGGTCGCTCGGGTCTTGTGGTTCGACCACGGCCAGGTGGCGTGGCGGGTCGGCCCAGCCGGGCAGTGGTGGTGCGGTGGAGACGTAGGTGTGACCGGTCGGTGCGGTGGTGGTGACCTGATGTCGCCCGTCGGGTGGATGGGCACCGGACGCGNCCGTCTGCCCGCCGTTGGCGATGCCGGTGGCGTGGTCGATGTGGCGGATGGGTGCGTCGCAGAACAGGGTGCGGCAGATGCCGCCGTCCCGGGTCCGGATGAGGCGCGCGAGTCCGTGGGGGACGATCCGGGCACGCGAGTCCATCGCGGTGAGACCGCCGTGGGGTGAGGCGTAGACCTTGCGCAACCAGGTCTGGATTTCGTGTTCGAGTGCGGTGGCGACCAGGTGGCGGGCCAGGTCGGCGGGGATGGTGCCGTGCCCGTCGAGGTGCGCGGGGTCGTGACTGGTGCCGAGGAGCGTCTGGTCGGAGACGACGAGGTTGATCATCACCGGCACCGCCGGGGCCTCGGTCTTGCCGGTGACACGTTCGACGAGGGTGTCGGCCATGATCTGTGCCCGGGAGCGTTCGTCGCCACCGGCGATCAGGGTGTCGGCGGCCTTCTTCAACGCCGCGTACACCTGCACGCCTTGTCCGACCGGGAGGTGGCCGGTGAGGTAGGTCATCGTGTCCGGTGCCGGGCGGATGGTGAACCGGCGGTCCTTCTCCGCCTTCGCCCGCCGGTGCGCGACCGAGGCGGGGTCGAGCTTCGCGGCGAGCTTGCGGGCCTGGTCACCGACCTGTTTCTCCGACAACTTCGCGACGGCCTCGAGGTCACCGGCGATCTCCTTGTCGACCTTCGCGCGGTCGTCGACCTCCAGGCAGGCGGTTTCCTTGGCCAGCAGGGTGGCGGCCCATTCGGTGATCCGTCCGGCCCGGAACGCCNCCGGGTGTGCGGCAACTCTGCCCGAAGGAGCTTGGCGAGGCCGAGGTGTCGTTTCCCGCGGTACGGCGACTCCCGGCGAGCGAGGGCGAGCTGCTCGGGGATGCCGCGACCCTGGCGGCGCTTCCCGACCCCGGAGGCGGCGGCCTTGGCGCGCATCGACTCGTCGAAGTCGACCGACAGCTCGGCCTGGGCTGCGGCGATGGCCGACTTGAGGGTTTCCAGGGCCCCGATCACGTCGATGCGGGCGTCGTCGTCGCCCACCGCCTCCGAGATGCTCTGCAAGGCTGAGGTCCACGCAGTCACTGTCGAGGCGTCCAGCACCACTCCAGGGGCCGTGGTGGGCTCCTGGGGCGGGGTGACTTCGGACGNCATGTGTTCGAGTCTATCGAGTTTCGTCAACCCTGGCAAGGGATTCTCGACATCTGTGGACAACGAAGGCGGCGTCGCCTCGCGTGAGCGTGTCACCATGTGATCGCGCTGATCCGATTCGCGCGCCGTACGCCCCGACGGTCATCTCGGACTGCCGATTGCCACCACGCGCTCGACATCTATTCTTGTCGACACAATGGATGGCGGGTCCTCGGCCACGACATGTGCACGCCGGATGCGCCACTGACAGAACGGTGGTGTGGCCATGCGGGCTGCTTGGTATTCCCGAGGCGGCTCGGCCGCCGACGTGTTCAGGCTGGGGGAGCGGCCGGCCCCGGAGCCCGGTCCCGGCGAGGTGCGGGTGCGGTTGGCCGCGTCCGGCGTCAATCCCTCCGACGTGAAGACCCGTGCGCGCTGGCAACCGCCCGAGGGCGGCGGGCTCGTCGTGCCGCACGGCGACGGGGCCGGCGTCATCGACCGGGTCGGCGACGGAGTCTCCGCGGAACGCATCGGCGAACGCGTCTGGATCTGGAACGGCGCGTGGCGGCGCACCAGTGGCACTGCCGCCGAGTTCATCGCCCTCCCCGAGGCGCAGGCGCCGAGGCTGCCCGACGCCATCCCGTTCGAGGCCGGGGCCTGTCTGGGCGTCCCTGCGCTGACCGCCGCTCACGCGGTCACGCTGCTCGGTGATCCGGTGGGCAGGACCGTGCTCGTCACCGGAGCGGCCTCGTCGGTCGGCTTCTATGCCGCCCAGTTCGCACATCGCGCCGGGGCGCGGGTGATCGGCACCGTCGGCTCGCGGCGCAAGGCCGAGCTCCTGGCCCGCTCCGGCATCACCCATGCCATCGACTACAAGCAGGCCGACGTCGCCGCGCGCGTCCTGGAGCTCACCGACGGCCGTGGGGTCGACGCGGTCATCGACCTGGACTTCTCGAGTACGGCGGCACTGGTCAGTCGTGGCGCGCTGGCCCGGCACGGCACCTTCGTCTGTTACGGATCCAACCCGGGCCAGCCCACCGCCTTTGACTTCCGGGCCTTCCTCCAAGGCTCCGTCGACGTTCGCTTCTTCCTCGTCTACGACCTGCTCCCCGAGCAACGGGCTCGCGCACTCGCCCTGGTCGGGGAGGCGCTCGAGGTTGGTTCCCTGCGCCACGACGTCGGCAGCACCTTCCCGCTGGCAGACATCGTGGCGGCCCATGAGCTGGTCGAAAGTGGCACGGCCAGCGGACAGGTCGTGGTCCTTCTGCCCGGGTTCTGAGATCTCCGAAATTTGTTCAGATTCTTGTCGACATCAATCGGTGGAGTTGTTATCGTGATGCGCAACACACAGTCAGTCGTGCACCTCCGACTGGCCCGAACGTCACCAAGGAGCAGAAGCCGTGGACCTGAAAATCACCCCCCTCACCGGATCGGTCGGCGCACGCGTCGAGGGCGTATCGCTCGATTCGCTGAGTGATGAGGAGTTCGCCGCGATCCGCGAGGGCTTCCTGAAGCACCAGATGCTGGTCTTCCGCGGACAGCACGCGAAGCCGGCCACCCAGATCGAGTTCGGCCGTCGTTTCGGCAAGCCGGTCGTCACCGCGATGCTCGACCCGCTCGAGGGACACCCCGAGCTCGTGCAGATCACCAAGGTCGACAAGGAGACCACCGCGACCGAGGCGTGGCACTACGACGCCCCGTTCGTCGAGGTGCCTGCAAAGATCTCGATCCTCTCGGCGGTCACCGTCCCCAACGGCGGCGACACGATGTGGTCGAACCAGTACGCCGCCTACGAGCGTCTCTCCGACGGTCTCCGCGCCACGCTCGACACGTTGAAGGTCCGGTTCCGTGGCATCCGCCTGGCCCGCATGATGAAGCACACCGGCGAGATCCCCATGGCCGTGCACCCGCTCGTGCGCACCCACCCCGAGACCGGCCGCAAGGCGCTCTACCTGGGCCACCGGGAGAACGCCTGCATCGACGGCTGGACCCAGGAGGAGAGCAACCAGCTCCTCGAGTGGCTCTACGCCCAGTCGGTGGTGCCGGACAACATCTACCGCCACCAGTGGGCAGTCGGCGACCTCGTGATGTGGGACAACCGCTGCACCATGCACTACGCCGTCCACGACTACGACGAGCAGCCCCGTGCCCTGAACCGCATGACTCTCGAGGGCGAAGTTCCGGCCTGACCTCCCGGTCAGCCGGTCACGAAAGGACTCTGAGATGACCAGCCAGATCAACTTCAGCGGTGTGTCACACCGCTACGGCAAGGGCGTGCTCGCCACCGAGGACGTCAATCTCGACATCGCGGCGGGGGAGTTCGTTGCCCTCATCGGCCCGTCAGGGTGCGGCAAGACCACACTGCTCAACATGGTGGCGGGACTCGTCTCGCCGTCCGACGGTGCGGTCAGCCTCAACGGCGAGATCGTCTCCAAGGTGCCGGAGAACCTCGGCTACATGATGGCCCGCGACGCGTTGCTCCCGTGGCGTACGGCGCTCGGCAACGTCGAGTTCTCCCTGGAGGGCACCTCGATTTCCCGCAAGGAGCACGCCGACCGGGCGCGCACCGTGCTGGGCCAGGTCGGTCTCGGCGGCTTCGAGGGCCACTACCCGGCGCAGCTCTCCCAGGGCATGCGCCAGCGCGTGGCCATCGCCCGGACACTGGTCACCTCTCCGTCCCTGATCCTCATGGATGAGCCGTTCGCGGCGCTCGACGCCCAGACTCGCGTGCTCATCCATGAGGAGTTCCTCAACCTGTGGGAGCAGGCCCAGGCCACGGTCATCATGGTCACCCACGACCTGACCGAGGCGATCCTGCTCGCCGACCGGGTGGTCATCATGAGCGCGCGTCCCGGCCGCATCAAGGACGACATCCGCGTCCCGCTGTCCCGTCCTCGCGACGTCGAGGCCATGCAGACGTCTCCGGAGTTCCAGGAGATCTACAGCCAGTTGTGGGGTTCGCTCCGCGAGGAGTTCCACGCCGGCGCCCTCATTCCGGAAGGTGCGAAATGAGCACCATGGAGAAGGAACGCACCGTGACCACTGCAGGAACCACTGCCGTCCGCCAGGCGCAGCTGCGCAGGAGCACCCGCAAGGGCGGCCTCAAGAACCGGCGCGGCTGGAACCCCTGGGCCCTGCTCGCCACGCGCACCGCCTTCGGCCTACTCCTGCTCGGGATCTGGGAGTACGTCGTCAAGGCCGAGATGGTCGACCCGGCCTTCCTGCCGCCGCCGACCGAGGTCTACAAGTGGATCGTCCAGGCAGCCCAGGACGGCATCATCTACACGAACCTCGTCGCCACCGCGATCGCCATGGTCCTGTCGTTCGTGATCGGCTCGTCCGCCGGCATCCTGGCCGGCACGTTCTTCGGCCGCTTCGAGCGGGTGGCCGCGGTCGTCTCGCCGTTCCTGCTCTTCCTCAACGCCCTGCCGCGCGTGGCGCTGGCGCCGCTGTTCATCCTCTACCTCGGCATCACCGTGTGGTCCAAGGTCGCGGTGGGCGCCAGCATCGTCTTCTTCGTGCTGCTGCTCAACACCCTGGCCGGCATGCGCTCCGTCGACGCCGACCACACCAAGCTGGCCCGGTTGAACCGCATGTCGGGCAGCAAGATCTTCTGGAAGATCACCCTGCCCAGCGCCGTACCCGCGATCTTCGCCGGCCTCAAGCTGGCCGCGGTCTACTCCCTGCTCGGTGTCGTGGTGAGCGAGATGGTCGCCTCGACCGACGGTCTCGGCCAGCTGATCATCTACAACACCAACACGTTCCAGCTGCCGGGCGTCTACGGCACGCTGTTCATCCTCGCCACCCTCGCAATGGCACTCACCTCCCTGATGAACGTCATCGAGTCTCGGCTGTTGTCCTGGCAGCAGCACGGGGAGCGATGATGGGTGCCGGCCTCAGGAAAAGAGTTGTCGCACTCGCGGCGGCCGTCCTCCTCGTTCCCGCCCTGGCGTCGTGCTCGGGCGACGACGACTCGGTGAAGATCGGCTACATCGCCGGCGCGACGGTGCCCATCATGGACGTCGTCGCCGAGGAGAAGGGCTTCTTCGAGGCGCGCGACGTCGACGTGGAGAAGGTCACCGCGGCCAACGGGCCGAGCCTGGTGAACCTCGCGGTGGCCGGCGGCCTGGACGTCACGTGGGCACCGACCAGCAACGTGCTGGCCGCGAGCTCGCAGGTCGAGGTGGTCAGCGGCGCCCTGCGCAGCTACGCCTTCGAGATGATCCAGCGCAACGGCTACGACGACGCGGCGTTCGACAAGGCGTACCCGGAGAACCTCAAGGAGCTCTCCGGTGCCCGGATCGGTGTCTCGGCAACGGGCAGCTACGGCCAGGTCATTGCGGAGCAGATGCTCCGTGAGGCCGGGGTCGATCCGGGCGACGTCACGTTCGTCGGCGTGGGGGTCGAGGGCACCTCGCTCGGTGCGCTGAAGTCGAAGCAGATCGACCTTCTGATGGCCGGACCCGTCACCACGGCGAAGGCCGAGGTCGATGACATCGCGACGTCGCTGGTCGGCACCCGCGACATCCCGCGGCTGGCGCAGCTTCCCGAGGACATGTACGTCGTCAAGAAGGGCGCCGACGACAAGACGCGGGACAAGGCGTCGCGTTACCTGGCTGCCATCCAGGACGCCATCACGTGGTCCAACGATCCCGCGAACGCGAAGGAGCTGGGCGAGATCCTGGCCAAGCACTTCGAGCTCGAGGGCGACCTGGCGGCGCTGGTCGCCGAGCAGTGGGCGCCCACCGGGGGAGACCTGATCAACGAGTTCCGGCTCTCGATCGACCCCAAGGGCTACGAGGCCATCAACAAGATGCTGGTCGACAACGGCCTGCTGAAGGCGCCTGTCGCCTACGACGACCTGGTCCGCCAGATCGAACCCAAGGTGTGAACAGCCCGCAAACCCCTCCACGGTCGCTACCCGAGCGACCGCTGACAAAGGACACCACCATGAAGCAGAAGTTGATCGCCGCCTGTGCGGCAGTCCTGACCGTTGCCACACTGTCGGCATGTTCAGGGTCGGGCGGTGAGGACACGGTGCGCATCGGATACATCGCGGGGGCCACGGCATCGATTCCCGACATCATCGCCGAAGAGAAGGGCTTCTTCGCTGACCACGATGTCGAGGTCAAGATGGTCAACACGAACAACGGCCCCAGCCTGGTGACGCTCTTGCTCTCGGGTGGCGTCGACGTCACGTGGGCGCCCACCAGCGTCGCCCTCGCGGCGACCGACAAGGTGTCCGTGGCGGCGGGCAACGTGCGCAACTACGGCTTCGAGTTCCTGCAGCGCAAGGGGTACGACGACGAGTCCGCGGCCAAGGGCTACCCGGAGAACGTGGCCAGCCTGAAGGGCGCCAAGATCGGCGTCTCCGCGACGGGCAGCTACGCCCAGGAGATCGCCACGCACATCCTCAAGGAAGCCGGCGTGGACGAGGACGACGTGACGTTCATCGGTGTCGGTGTCGAGGGCACGGCCCTGGGTGCGCTGAAGTCCAAGCAGATCGACGTGCTGATGGCGGGCACCATCACCTCAGCCAAGGGTGAGACAGAGGGCATCGGGACCACGCTGGTCTCCACGCTCGACGTCCCCGAGCTGGCGGGGTTGCCGGAGTCGATCTACGCCGTGAAGCGCGACGCCGACGACAAGACGCTGGACAAGGCCGGGCGCTACCTGGCGGCGATCAAGGACGCGATGGACTGGGCCCACGACCCGGCCAACGCCGACGAGCTCGGCGACATCCTGGTGAAGTCCTTCAAGCTCGAGGGCGACGCGGCCGACCTGGTCCGCAAGGAGTGGCCGGCCACCGGAGACGACCTGATCGGGGAGTACCGCCTCGACTTCGACGAGAAGGGCTACGACACGTTGGTCGACATCCTCGTCGACGGCGGGCTGCTCAAGAAGCCCGTGTCGTACGACGACGCGGTCAACCTCATCGCAGCGAAGTAGGTTCGAAAGGCCGGCTCGAAGGAGCAGGCACGTGCGACACGGGCAATGGGCATCACGGAGCGATCCGTGGTGCCCATACTCGTTGGTGAGGTAGGATGTAGTCGACAAGAAACATTAATTCAGGGCGACCGTCGGTCTGCCTCGATCAGGAGTGATCATCATGGCTCGTCACCGGACACAGGACCTGCCCGACCTGTCGACCCTGTTGATGCCGCGCAACGCCTGGACCATCGCGGTCGAGCAGGCCGTGCTGCGTCGCCAGCGTGAGGCCCAGGTCGCCGCGCCCCTCCCCGAACAGATCGCCGCGAAGCTCGCCGGACTGATCGTGCTCGACCACGTGCACACCGGCCAGCGGCTCCTCGAGCAGGACATCAGCACCGCCCTCAAGGTGAGCCGCGCGCCCGTCCGTGAGGCGTTGCGCATCCTCGAGCGCGACCGCCTGGTCGAGTTCCAGGCCAGGCGCGGCGCGACGGTCCCGGTGCCGACGCCCAAGGACCTCTCCGACGTCTTCGAGGTGCGCTCCACGCTCTACGGCATGATCCTGCGCCACGAGATGGAGGAGCAGCCCGAGGCCCTGCGCGCCCTCTTCGACCTGCACATCCCGAAGATCATCGCGGCCGCCGACGAGAGCATCGACGCCTATGCCGTGGCGTCGTTCGTGCTCAACAGCGAAGTCGCTGCGATCTCCGACAACCAGATCCTGGCCGACCTGCTCCAGTCGGTCTCCCTGCAGACGTTGCGCTACGTGCGCCTGGGCCTGGGCAGCAAGCCCAACTACATCAAGGACAACCTCAAGGGCTGGCGCCAGCTCCACAAGGCGATCATCGCCGGCGACGTGGAGAAGGCCGTGGTCCTGGCCCAGAAGCGCATCTCCACCGTGCACGCTTCCGCCGCCACCGCGGTCAAGGAGCTGGCCGCGTCCGAGGGTGACGAGGAGAAGGCCAGCTGAGCCCTCGAGTCATCGCCACACACGAGGAAGGACCGCACCCCCGTGGGGATGCGGTCCTTCTTCGTTGCGGAGGGTGGGTCAGGCTCCCGCGGCGACCAGCAGGTCGGCATACTCCTCACGCAGCGAGGTCTTCACGATCTTGCCGGTGGCGCCGATCGGAATCTCGTCGACGAACACGATCCGGTCCGGCATCCACCACGAGGGAATCTCCCCGACCAGGTGCTTGCGCAGCCCGTCCTCGTCCAGCGAGACACCCGGGGCGCGGGTCACCACGAGCACGGGACGCTCGTCCCACTTCGGGTGGGGGACGCCGATGCAGGCCGCGAGGTCGATGTCGGGGTGGCTCATCGCCAGGCCCTCGATCTGCACGCTGCTGATCCACTCGCCGCCGGACTTGATGACGTCCTTGCTGCGGTCGGTGATCATCATGAATCCGTCGGCGTCGATCGAGGCGATGTCGCCGGTGGGGAACCAGCCGTCGACCAGGGGCTCCAGATCGCGGCGGTTGTAGTACTCCGCCAGCACCCAGTGGCCGCGCGCCATCAGGTGACCCGACGTGACGCCGTCCCAGGGCTGCTCGACACCCTCGTCGTCGACGATCTTGAGGTCGATGCCGAAGACGACCCGGCCCTGGCGCAGCTGCACGGCTTCGCGGTCGGCGGGGTCGAGGTCGGCGTGGTGCGCCTTGAGCACGCCGGCGGTGCCGAACGGGCTGGTCTCGGTCATGCCCCAGCCGTGGACGACCTCGAGGCCGTGGACGTCGCGCAGCTCCCGCAGCATCGCCGGGGGACAGGCGGCACCGCCGACGACTGCGCGACGCAGCGTAGAGGGGCTGGTGCCGAGCTTGCGCAGGTGCTCGAGCTGGCCGGCCCACACGGTCGGCACGCTCGCCGAGAACGTGACGCCCTCGGCCTCCTGCAGCTCGTGCAGGGCCGGTCCGCTCAGGTCGGGGCCGGGGAGGACGAGCTTGGCGCCGACGATCGCGGCGGCGTACGGCATGCCCCACGCGTTGACGTGGAACATCGGCACGATCGGCAGCACGACCTCCCGGGCCGAGAAGCCCATCGCGTCGGGCATCGCGACCGCGTAGCAGTGCAGCAGCGTCGAGCGGTGGCTGTAGAGCGCGCCCTTGGGGTTGCCGGTGGTGCCCGACGTGTAGCAGAGGGCGGCGGCCCGGTGCTCGTCGAAGTCGGGCCAGTCGTACGTCGAGGAGGCGGCGGCGACCAACGGCTCGTAGGCGACCAGGCCGGGGATCGCGGCGGCCTCGGGGGAGTCCGGCACGCTGTCGGCCAGCAGCACGAAGTGGCGCACGGTCGTGAGCGAGGAGGCAATCTGCGCGACCAGCGGCAGGAACGACGCCTCGAAGAACAGTGCGCCGTCGGCGGCGTCGTCGATGATCCAGGCGATCTGGTCGGGGTGCAGGCGCGGGTTCACCGTGTGCAGCACCCGGCCGGAGCCGGAGGCCGCGAAGTAGAGCTCGAGGTGCCGGTAGCCGTTCCAGGCAAGGGTGGCGACGCGGGCACCCGCGTCGAGGTCGAGGTCGTCGAGCGTGTTCGCCAGCTGGCGGGCGCGGACGGCCATGTCGGCGTACGTGTAGCGGTGGATGTCGCCCTCGACGCGCGCCGAGACGATCTCCTGGCGGGCGTGGTGGCGCTCCGCATGGCGCAGGATCGACGAGACGAGGAGCTGCTGCTCCATCATGAGTCCGTTCACGGTGCATCTCCAAGGTGGTGGTGGGCGGTGGCGAGGGCCGCGATCCTGTCCAGGAGGGCAACGGCCTCGTCGGCGGCGGCTCCGGCGTCCGGTACGTCGCCGCGGACGTACAGGGGACGGAGGTCCTCGATGCGG
Source organism: Nocardioides sp. Soil796 (assembly GCF_001429525.1). Lineage (NCBI taxonomy): Bacteria > Bacillati > Actinomycetota > Actinomycetes > Propionibacteriales > Nocardioidaceae > Nocardioides > Nocardioides sp. Soil796. Next base: position 75,016 of record NZ_LMSQ01000022.1, on the reverse strand, counting down.
GTGAGCGCCGCGATCATCTCGGGCTCGACGATCGAGTAGGTCCGCACGGCGTGCACCAGGGACATGGAGATGTGCACCATGTCCTGGTCCGGGGTGGAGACGCCGTGGTGGTGCAGTGCGTGGTTGACCCAGTGGGTGCCGGCCAGCATGGCGGCCTCGATCCGGATCTCCGGGTCCTTGGAGCCGAGCAGGGCCAGGGTGTTCGTGATCCGCTCGGCGAGCCGACGGTGCTCCGCCGGCTTCACGAGGCCACCTCGACGCGCCGGTCCTCGAGCAGCCCGAGCACCTCGCGGAACCGGGTCTCGACCTCCGCCACGATGGCCGGAGTGGGGCGGGTGGTGCCCCGCAGGCACGGGTCGCGGTACTTCTCGATCGCGTGCATGGCCTCCTCGATCGCGAGGATGTCCGCCGGCAGCGGACCGGGGACGGCCGGCCAGCCGACGTGGCTGACGTCGCCCGGCTCGCGCAGCTCGCGTCGGTACTCGCCGTTGTCCTGCTTCACGAGGTGCACCCCGGGCACGGTCGAGAACACCGGGTCGTCGGGCGTGATGCCGGCCAGGTGCAGGCACGCGTTGTAGACGTTGGTGCCCGCGGTGAGGGTGGCCCAGTACCAGAGCTCGAAGTGCTCGATCGGGTCGAGCTTCTCGCGCAGCCCGGCAATCCGGTCGATCTTGTCGAGGTGGGAGGCGATCCGCATCAGGACCTGCCGGAGGCCTGGTCGAGAGCCGCGTCGTCGACGGTGAGCACGATCTTGCCGAAGTGCTTGTCCTCCGACATGTAGGCGTGGGCGGCCATGATCTCGGCGAGTGGGTAGGTGCTGTCGATCACGGGGACGATCAGGCCCTCGGCGAACGGCTTGGCGAGGTCGGAGACCGAAGCCTGGAAGCAGGCAACGCGCTGCTCCTCGGACCGGGTCTGGAACGTGACGCCGATCAGCTGGAGGCGCTTGCGCCACAGCGTGGTCAGGTCGATCGTCGAGGTGGCCGAGCCGAGGCGTCCGATGTTGACCAGTCGGCCCTCGATCGCCATGGAGTCGAGGTTGGCCTCGAAGACCGTGCCGCCGACCGAGTCGATCACGACGTCGGCACCGCGGTTGTCGGTCGCGGCCATCACGGCCTCGACCTGGTCGGTGGTGGAGGTGTCGATGACGACGTCGACACCGAGCTCGAGGAGCTTTGCGGTCTTGGCCGAGGAGCGGGTGGTGGCGATGATCGTTCCGGCGCCGAGCACGCGGGCGATCTGGATCGCCGCGATGCCGATGCCGGACGAGGCGGCGTTGACCAGGACGGTCTCGCCGGGAGCCATGCGCCCGTTGGTGATCAGCGCGTCGTGCGCAGTCATGTAGACGTTGGGGAACGCGGCCGCGGAGACCCACGACACGCCTGCGGGAACCTCGGCGAGCGTGTGCTGCGAGCTCACGACGTACTCCGCCTGGCCGCCGTTGCCGTGGCCCATCACCCGGTCGCCGGGCTGCCACTGCGTGACGCCGGCGCCGACGCTCTCGACCATGCCGGCGAACTCGACGCCGATGGGGAGGTGGTCCCCGGAGGTGAATCGGCTGGCCTGGAGCACCTCGCCGCGGTTGACCGACGAGGCCATGACGCGGACGAGCACCTGTGAGTCTCCCGGCTGGGGGGTGGCCACCTCGAGAACCTCGACCAGACCGCCTGTGGCGCTGGGGACGATGCGTGCTGCCTTCATGTCGTGAGCTCCTTTCTAAGAATTAGTGTCGACAATAACAGAAAAAGTGGTTATGGTGCTACTCCGAGGGCCTGAGTTTCCGGGCCCCATTCCTAGTTCTCAGGAGCAGACATGAGCCAGACCCAGGCAGCCGAACGGCTCGAGCGAGTGCGCGGCAAGATCATCGACTTCCGGCTCCGTCCGCCGACGGGCCCGTACCGCAACTTCTTCACCCCGACGGTCGTCGGCGCGGTCAACCGCATCCTCGACATGCCGACCCCGCGTTCCTACACGATCAGCACGGACCCGTTCCCGAACGCCGAGGAGCGCGCCATCGCCGCGGTCATCGACGAGATGGACTCGGTCGGCGTGCGTCTCGGTGTCATGAACGGTCGCCACTCGGTCAACCGTCCCGTCCCCGTGCACATCGAGGACGCCGACCTCTCCGAGCTGAGCGCCCGCACCGACAACCGGATCCTCGGCATGGCCGGCATCGACTTCGACAAGACCAACGAGGAGATCATCGAAGGCCTCGACATCGCAGTGAAGGAACACGGCCTGATCGGCGTCTGCATGGAGCCCGGCCTGGCCCGGACCCCGATGTACGCCGACGACGAGCGCCTCTTCCCGCTCTACGAGAAGATCGCCGACCTCAACATCCCGCTGCTGTTCATGTCCGGTCCGCTGGCCGGTCCCGACATCAGCCACACCGACCCGGTCCGTTTCGACCGCGTGGCCAAGCGCCACCCGTCGATGCCCGTCATCCTCGGCCACGGCTGCTTCCCCTACGCGACCGAGGCCGTGGCCCTGGCCTTCAAGAGCGAGGCCACCGGCATCCACAACGTCTTCGTCTCGCCGGACGTCTACATGTTCGCCCCGGGCGGCGACGTCTTCCGTCAGGGTGCCAACTGGATCCCGAACCGCTTCGTCTACGCCTCGGCGTACTCGTTCGCCGGTGTCGCCGAGTCGGTGCACCTGAGCGCCCAGCTCGACCTGACCGACGACGCGTTCGACGCGTACATGTACCGCAACGCCGAGGCGCTCCTGCGCCCCGCGCTGAACCGCTGATCAGCAGAAGGAGACCGCTGAGATGACGCTCACGAACACGCAGGTCAAGATGCGGCGCCACCCCGCCGGCATGGTGACCGAGGACGACTTCACCGTCGAAACCGTCGAGGCCCCCGTCCCCGGGCCGGGCGAGGCGCTGGTGAAGGTGCAGTACCTGTCGCTGGACCCCTACATGCGTCCGATGATGGACCCGCTGCGCTCCTACGTGCCGCACCTCAACCCGGGTGACCTCATGCCCGGCGCGACCGTCGGCGAGATCATCGAGAGCAACGAGCCCTCGCTGCCCGTCGGCACCATCGTGGCCGGGATGCAGGGATGGCAGAGCTACGGGATCGTCTCGAAGGACACCTGCCGCGTCGTCGACCCGGCCAACGGCCCGACCTCGGCCGCGCTGCACGTCCTGGGCATGACCGGCGCCACCGCGCACTACGGCCTGCTCGAGAAGGCGAACCCGCAGGCCGGCGAGACCGTGGTCGTCACGGCTGCCTCCGGTGCCGTCGGCTCCGTCGTCGGCCAGCTGGCCAAGATTCGCGGCGCCCGCGTCATCGGCATCGCCGGTGGACCCGAGAAGTGCGCCTACGTCAAGGACGAGCTCGGCTTCGACGAGTGCCTCGACCACAAGGCCGACGACTTCCTCGAGAAGCTCGAGGCGGCGACGCCGGACTTCGTCGACGTCCTGTTCGAGAACGTCGGCGGCCCGATCTTCGACGCCGTACTGGCCCGCATCGCCGACCACGCGCGCATCGCGCTGTGCGGCAACATCAGCCAGTACAACGTCGACGAACCGTACGGCGTCAAGGGCATGCGCTACCTGCTCGTGCACCGCGTGCAGGTCTACGCCTTCGTGATCGCGGATCACCGCGACTACTGGCCCACCGCGATCGGCGAGATCAGTCAGTGGGTCCGCGAGGGCAAGGTGAAGTACCAGGAGGACATCGAGTCCGGCCTGCACAACGCTCCCAAGGCGTTCATCTCCATGCTCACCGGCTCCAACTTCGGCAAGCAGCTCGTCGCCGTCGAGTCCAACTGACCCGACCGCACTGCTGCCGTACGGCGAGTGGTCGTGCACGGGGGAGACCCCTTCGTGCACGACCACCCGTGGGCTGCCCGGCCGACGCACCGGACCCGCTCTAGATCCACACGTTCCCCCCAACTTTCCGAGCCCACGAGAGGCCCCGTCCCCATGGCTGAAGCAGTAATCGTCTCCACCGCCCGGTCCCCGATCGGCCGTGCCTTCAAGGGCTCGTTGCGCGACATGCGTCCCGATGACCTCACGCTGCAGATGGTGGAGGCCGCCCTGGCGAAGGTCCCCGAGCTGGACCGCCGCGACATCGTCGACCTGATCCTCGGCTGCGGCCTGCCCGGTGGCCACTCCGGCCACAACATGGGCCGCGTCGTCTCCATCCTGGCCGGCATGGACCACCTGCCCGGCACCACCGTGACCCGCTACTGCGCCTCGAGCGTGCAGTCCACGCGGATGGCGTTCCACGCGATCAAGGCCGGCGAGGGCGACGTCTTCATCTCCGCCGGCGTCGAGAGCGTCAGCCAGGGTGCCGCGGGCACCTCCGACAGCATTCCGGGCACCTACAACCCGCTCTTCGCGTCTGCCCAGAAGCACAGCGAGGAGCTCGCTGCCGGTGGCGGCACCTGGGTCGACCCGCGCAAGGACGGCCTGCTTCCCGACGCCTACCTCGGCATGGGCCAGACCGCGGAGAACGTCGCCCAGTTCACCGGCATCACGCGCGCCGAGCAGGACGCCTTCGCCGTACGCAGCCAGAACCGTGCCGAGGCGGCCATCGCCCGTGGGTTCTGGGCCACCGACATCACCCCGGTCACGTTGCCCGACGGCACCGTGGTCAGTGCGGACGACGGCCCGCGCGCCGGCACCACGCTGGAGAAGGTCGCCTCGATGCAGCCGGTCTTCCGTCCCGACGGCACCGTCACCGCCGCCAACTGCTGCGCCCTCAACGACGGCGCCGCCGCACTGGTCATCATGAGCGACACCAAGGCCCGCGACCTGGGCCTGACCCCGCTGGCCCGCATCGTCTCCACCGCCGTGACCGGCCTGTCGCCCGAGATCATGGGCCTCGGCCCGGTCGACGCCAGCCGCGAGGCCCTGGGCCGCGCCGGCCTCGGCATCAACGACATCGACCTCGTCGAGATCAACGAGGCGTTCGCCGTGCAGGTCATCGGCTCGGCCCGTGAACTCGGCATCGACGAGGACAAGCTCAACGTCAACGGCGGCGCGATCGCCGTGGGCCACCCCTTCGGCATGACCGGCGCGCGGATCACCAGCACGCTGATCAACGGACTGCGCGAGCGGGACCTGCAGTTCGGCCTCGAGACCATGTGCGTCGGGGGTGGCCAGGGCATGGCCATGGTCCTCGAACGCCTCAGCTGACAAGGAGACCGGACAATGAACCGCTTCGCGAACAAGGTCGCCATCGTCACCGGCGCCAGCCGCGGCATCGGGCTGGCCATCGCCCAGCGACTGGTCGACGAGGGCGCCAAGGTCGTCATCACCGCCCGGAGGAAGGAAGCCCTCGACGAGGCCGTCGCCGAGCTCGGCGGCCCCGAGCACGCGATCGCCGTGGCCGGAGCTGCCGACGACGTCGAGCACCAGGCCGAGGCCGTGCGCCAGGCCGTCGAGACCTTCGGAAGCCTCGACCTGCTGGTCAACAACACCGGCATCAACCCGGTCTACGGCCCGCTCGTCGAGCTGGACCCCGAGGCGGCCCGCAAGATCACCGACGTCAACTGCATCGGTGCCCTGTCGTGGATCCAGCAGGCCCACAAGGCCTGGATGGGGGAGCACGGCGGCGCGGTCGTCAACGTCAGCTCGATCGCCGGCCTACTGCCGGCGACCGGCATCGGCTTCTACGGTGCGTCCAAGGCGATGCTGATCCACCTCACCAAGCAGCTCGCGACCGAGCTGGGCCCCGACATCCGCATCAACGGTGTCGCCCCGGCCGTCGTGAAGACGAAGTTCGCCACCGCCCTCTACGAGGGTCGTGAGGACGAGGTCGCGGCGCCGTACCCGCTGAAGCGCCTTGGTGAACCCGACGACATCGCCGGCGCGGTCGCCTACCTGCTCTCCGCCGACGCGGCCTGGGTCACCGGCCAGACCCTCGTGGTCGACGGCGGCATCACGATCACGGCGACCGTCGAATGAGCCCGGCTGTGCGCGGAGTCCTCTTCGACTACGGCGGCGTCCTGACGACGCACGTCGGTGAGTCGATGGACGCCTGGCAGGCCCGGGACCGCGTGCAGCCCGAGTCCTTCGGACGGGTCCTGAAGAAGTGGCTCTCGCGTGACGCCGCGGCCGGCAACCCGATCCACCAGCTGGAGTCCGGCGCGATCACCGGCGACGAGTTCAGCAGGCTGCTGGCCGCGGAGCTGGTGGACGTCGACGGCCAGGAGCTGGAGCCCGAGGGAATGCTGGACCGGATGTTCGCCGGCATCCGTCAGGCCCCGGAGATGTACGCCCTGGTGCGGGGCCTGAAGTCGGCCGGCCTCAAGGTGGGCCTGCTCTCCAACAGCTGGGCCAACACCTACCCCCGGTCCGAGATCGACGAGCTCTTCGACCCCGTCGTGATCTCCGGCGAGGTCGGGCTGCGCAAGCCCGACCGGGCCATCTACGAGCTGGCCCTCGCGCAGATGGGCCTGGCCGCGCACGAGGTGGTGTTCATCGACGACGGCATTCCCAACGTCGAGGGCGCCGAGCGTGCCGGACTGATCGCCCTGCGGCACGTCGATGCCGCCACCACCCGGGCCGGGCTCGCCGAGCTCGTGCCCGACCTCTCAACCGCCGGCGCTCGCTGAGCGCCCAACACCCCAGGAGTGGAAGACATGACAGCACAGCGGATTGCCATCGTGACCGGAGCAGCCCGGGGGATCGGCGCCGGCGTGGCGGAGCGCCTCGCGAAGGACAACGTCGCCGTCGCAGTGATCGACCTCGACGAGGCGGCCTGCAAGCCCGTCGTCGAGCGGATCGAGGCTGCCGGGGGCCGGGCCATCGCCATCGGGGCCGACGTGGCCGACGAGACCGCGGTCGAGAACGCCGTGGAGCGGGTCGTCGAGGAGCTCGGTGCCCCCACCGTGCTGGTGAACAACGCGGGCATCATCCGCGACAACCTGCTCTTCAAGATGACCGTCAGCGACTGGGACGCCGTGATGGGCGTGCACCTGCGCGGCGCCTTCCTGCTCTCCAGGGCCTGCCAGAAGCACATGGTCGACGCCGGCTTCGGCCGGATCATCAACCTCTCCAGCACCTCCGCGCTGGGCAACCGCGGCCAGGCCAACTACTCGGCCGCCAAGGCCGGCGTCCAGGGCTTCACCAAGACCCTGGCCCTCGAGCTCGGCCGGTTCGGCATCACCGCCAACGCGATCGCGCCCGGCTTCATCGAGACCGAGATGACCCACGCCACCGCCGAGCGGATGGGCCTGGACTTCGAGGAGTTCAAGGCCTACGGCGTCAAGGACATCCCCGTCGGCCGGGTCGGCCTGCCCGCCGACATCGCCGCGGCCGTGGCGTTCTTCGCCAGTGAGGAGGCCGGGTTCGTCTCCGGCCAGGTGCTGTACGTCGCCGGTGGGCCGAAGGCATGACTGGTTCAGTGGCTGCCGGCCCGAGGGTCTTCAACGGCCTGGACGAGCTCGAGGCTGCGGTCGGCAGCCAGCTCGGGCACAGCGAGTGGCACGTGGTCACCCAGGAGCAGATCGACCTGTTCGCCCGGGCGACCGGTGACAACCAGTGGATCCACACCGACCCGGCCCGCGCGGCCGAAGGGCCGTTCGGCACCACGATCGCGCACGGCTACCTGACCCTGTCGCTGGTGCCCAGCTTCGCGTGGCAGATCTACGAGGTCCGTGACATCACCATGGGCGTCAACTACGGGAGCAACAAGGTCCGCTTCCCGGCCGTGGTGCCGGTGAACAGCCGGGTTCGCGGATCGGCCGAGCTGGTCTCGGTCGAGCGCGATGGCAACCGGGCCACCGTGACCGTGCGGATGACCGTGGAGCGCGACGGCGGTGACCGCCCGGTCTGCGTCGCCGAGACCGTCTCCGTGCTGGTGGGCTGACATGACCACGCAGAAGACGGAAGCCCCGAAGACCGACCTGCCCGGCCTCGACCTCGCCCGGTTCGCGGCCCACTACGAGTCGGTCCGGCCCGGCGAGCTCGGCCCCGACCTCACCGCCACGCTGATCGCGGGCGGCAAGTCGAACCTGACCTACCGGCTCACCGACGGCACGCGGCGCCTCGTCGTACGCCGACCCCCGCTGGGCCACGTGCTCTCGACCGCCCACGACATGTCCCGCGAGTTCACGGTGATGTCGGCGCTGGCCGGCACCGACGTGCCCGTGCCCGGCGTGCACCTGCTGTGCGAGGACCCCGACGTCCTGGGCGCCTCGTTCTACGTGATGGACGAGATCGCCGGACACACCTACCGCGATGCCGAGCAGCTCGTCGAGGTCGGTCCCGAGCGCACCGAGAAGATCGCGCTCGAGCTGGTCGACACCCTGGCTCGGCTGCACGCGGTCGACCCGACCGAGGTCGGGCTGGAGTCCTTCGGTCGCCCGGCAGGGTTCCTGCCTCGCCAGGTGCGCCGCTGGACCACCCAGCTCGAGGCCTCGCACCACCGTCCGCTGGCCGGTGCCACCGAGCTCGCCGAGAATCTGGCGGCGTCGATCCCCGACGAGATCGCCCCCACGATCGTGCACGGCGACTTCCGGCTCGACAACGCGCTGGTCGGTGACGACGACTCGATCCTCGCGGTCCTCGACTGGGAGATGGCGACCCTCGGTGACCCACTCACCGACGTCGCCCTGATGCTGACCTACCAGCGCGTGGCCGGGCTGCCCGGTGGCGACCGGATCATGTCGGCGACCAACGCCCCCGGCCACCCGGACGTCGCCGCACTCACCGAGCGCTACGCCGCCACGAGCGGCCGCGACGTCTCGGCGCTGTCGTGGTACGTCGCACTCGCGCACTTCAAGCTGGCGGTGATCCTCGAGGGGATCGACCACCGCTTCGCCCAGGGCCAGACCGTGGGCGAGGGCTTCGACAGGGTCGGCGATCTCGTCGAGCCACTGCTGGCGGCCGGACTGGCCGCCTGGAAGGAACTGAGCTGATGAACTTCGAATTCGACGAGAAGACGCTGGAGCTGCAGGCGCGGCTCCAGGCCTTCCTCGAGGAGCACGTCGTACCCGCCGAGGCGGTCTTCGACCAGCAGCTCGCCGAGCTGCACGACCCGTGGGCGTGGACCCAGGCCCCGGTCGTCCGGGACCTGCAGAAGCGGGCCCGGGACGCCGGTCTGTGGAACGTCTTCCTGCCCGGCAAGCACGGCTCCGGCCTGACCAACCTGCAGTACGCACCGCTGGCCGAGCTGACCGGCCGCTACTGGCGGCTGGCGCCGGCCGCGCTCAACTGCGCGGCCCCCGACACCGGCAACATGGAGGTGCTCGCGCAGTACGGCACCCCGGCCCAGCAGGAGCGTTGGCTGAAGCCGCTGCTGAACGGCGAGATCCGGTCGGCGTTCGCGATGACCGAGCCGGCCGTGGCGTCGTCCGACGCGACGAACATCGCCACCAGCATCGTGCGCGACGGCGACGAGTACGTCATCAACGGACGCAAGTGGTGGATCACCGGGGCGATGAACCCCGACTGCGAGATCCTCATCGTGATGGGCAAGACCGACCCGTCCGCCGAGCGGCACCGCCAGCAGTCGATGATCCTGGTCCCGAGGGACACCCCGGGCCTCGAGATCCGTCGCGGCATGCACGTGCTCGGGTACGACGACCACGACCACGGCGGCCACGCTGAGCTGGTCTTCGACGACGTGCGCGTCCCGGCATGGAACCTCCTCCTCGGAGAGGGCGACGGTTTCGCGATCGCCCAGGGCCGGCTCGGCCCCGGCCGCATCCACCACTGCATGCGCTCCATCGGTGTCGCCGAGCGCGCCGTCGAGCTGATGTGTGCCCGCGCCGACGAGCGGGTCGCCTTCGGTGGCCCGATCTCCAACCAGGGCGTCGTGAAGTCGTGGATCGCCGACAGCCGGATCAAGATCGAGCAGCTCCGCCTGCTCGTGCTGCGCACCGCGTGGCTGATGGACACCGTCGGCAACAAGGCGGCCCACGCCGACATCCAGGCGATCAAGGTCGAGACGCCGCGCACCGTCGAGTGGATCCTCGACAAGGCGATCCAGGTGCACGGTGCCGCGGGCCTCTCGCAGGACTTCCCGCTGGCCCAGGCGATCGCCTCGATCCGCACCCTGCGCTTCGCCGACGGCCCCGACGAGGTCCACGCCGCAGCACTCGCCCGTGGCGAGCTGAAGCGCCAGGCCGCACGACGCAAGGAGGCACAGGCATGAGCACCGTCGAGAAGGACCCGCACGGCCTGAACGAGCGCATCGACTCGCTGCTCGCGAGGTACCCGGCACGACGTACGCCGCCGCTGACGTTCCTCCGTGCGCAGTTCGACGCCGGCCTGGCCTGGGTGCACTACCCCGAAGGCCTCGGTGGACTCGGCCTGCCGCGCAGCCTGCAGCTCGAGGTGAACCGCCGTCTCTCTGCCGCCGGTGCCCCCGAGAGCCAGGCCCCCAAGGTCGGCATCGGCGTGGGCATGGCCGCGCCGACGATCCTCGCCCTCGGCACCGAGGAGCAGCAGAAGCGCTTCCTCCGGCCACTGTGGACCGGGGAAGAGGTCTGGTGCCAGCTGTTCAGCGAGCCCGACGCGGGCTCCGACCTGGCCAACGTGCGCACCAAGGCCGTCCGCGATGGCGACGAGTGGATCGTGAGCGGCCAGAAGGTCTGGACCTCCAGCGCCCACGAGGCCGACTTCGCGATCCTCCTCGCCCGCACCGACCCCGAGCTGCCCAAGCACCGCGGCATGACCTTCCTTCTGCTCGACATGTCCGACCCCGGCGTCGAGGTGCGGCCGCTGCGCCAGATCACCGGCGAGGCCGAGTTCAACGAGGTCTTCCTGACCGATGCCGTCGTGCCGGACAACCGTCGCGTCGGCGAGGTCGGCGAGGGCTGGCGGGTCGCCAACTCCACGCTGACCAACGAGCGAGTGGCGATCGGCGGCGCCGACACCGAGCGCGAGTCGGGGATGATCAGCCGGGTCGCCGCGACCTGGCGTGCCGACCCCGGCGTACGCCAACCCGGACTGCACGACCGGCTCATGAAGGGCTGGGTCGACGCGGAGGTCTTCCGCCTCACCGGCCAGCGGCTCCGCCAGAAGCTGGCCGTCGGCGCACCGGGACCGGAGAGCGCGGCGATGAAGCTGGCCTTCGCCACCAACGCCCAGGCGATCAGCGGGCTCGAGGTCGAGGTCGAGGGGGAGCGCGGCCTGCGGTACTCCGACTGGACCATGACCCGGCCGCAGGTGGTCGAGTTCACCGGCCGCGACGCGGGCTACCGCTACCTGCGCGCGAAGGGCAACTCGATCGAGGGCGGCACCTCCGAGGTGCTGCGCAACATCGTCGCCGAGAGGGTGCTCGGGCTCCCCGCCGAGCACCGCGTCGACAAGGACATCCCCTGGAAGGACGTGCCCTGATGAGCGAGACCAATCTCCTGTACACCGATGTCGAGGACTCGGTGCGCGAGGCCGTCCGTGATGCGTTGGGTGACCACGTCACTCCGGACGCCGTCTCCGCGATGTACGACGGGAACGACGAGGTCGCCCTGAAGACCTGGGAGGTCCTGGGCCGTGAGCTCGGCCTCGCGGGACTGCTGGTCCCCGAGTCGCAGGGTGGTGCCGGCGGCAGCGCACGCGACGCGGCCGTCGTCCTCGAGGAGCTCGGTCGGTACGCCGCCCCGGGTCCGTTCCTGACCAGCGCCGTGATCGCGGCGACCGTCCTGGTCGCCTGCCGCGACAAGGCCTCGGTCGAGGGCCTGGCCTCCGGCGAGCACGCCGCGGCCGTGGCGGTGCCGTTCTCGACCATGCCGGGCCTCCCGTTCTCGCCCACGTTCAAGGCGACCGGCAAGCTGGTCTCCGGCGCGGCGACGACGGTCGCCGGCGCGATCGAGGCCGACCTCCTGGTCATCCCGGTCGAGGGCGCCGCGGGGGTCGAGCTCTGGGCCGTGCAGGCTTCGGACGCCGAGGTCACGCCGTTCTCGTCGCTCGACATGAGCCGTCAGCTGGCCGACGTCGTGGTCGTCGAGGCGCTGGGCGTGCTCCTCGCCGGGCCGGACCGGGCCGCGGAGCTGCTGGACCACGCCCTGTTGCTGGGTGCGGCCCTGCTCGCCTCCGAGCAGGTCGGGATCGCGCAGTGGTGCCTCGACGAGACCGTGGCCTACCTCAAGATCCGTCGCCAGTTCGGCCGCGTGGTCGGTGGCTTCCAGGGGATCAAGCACCGCCTGGCCGACCTGTTCTGCGAGGTCGAGGGCGCCCGGGCCGCGGCACGCTACGCCGCGGCCTGCGCCGACACGGGGGAGGACCTCGCCGTCGCCGCGTCGGTGGCCCAGGCCTACTGCTCCGACGTCGCCGTGCGTGCGGCCGAGGAGTGCGTCCAGCTCCACGGCGGCATCGGCATGACGTGGGAGCACCCCGCACACCTGCACCTGAAGCGGGCCAAGGCCGACCAGGTCGCGCTGGGCACGCCCGGCCATCACCGGCACCGCCTCGGGGAGCTGGTGGACCTTCCGGCCAGGTGACCTCTCGTCCCTGATCGGATCGGCCGTCGTCTGTGGCCAGCAAGAGCGCGTACCTGCTGTGGCGGGTGCGCGCCCTTCGCATTTCCCCGCGTCGTACGACGTGGAAATGTTCCCCGAAACCCTTGCATTTATTATTGTCGACATCAATAATCAAAGGGTGGCCTTGACAATGAAGAACCCCGCGCTGACCGACTGTCCGCCCTCACGGAAGACACCTCGACCCGAGCTCCTGCCAGGCCTGTTGATCACGGCGGGGGGAGTGGCCGTCGCGATGGGCCTCTACCGCCTGATGCCCGAGATCAGCGCGCTGACCTGGTCAGTGCTGCTCGGCGCGATCTTGGCCAACGTCGGCCGGATTCCCGACCGCGCCAAGCCGGGCCTCAAGATCGCCACCAAGAAGGTGCTGCGCCTCGGCGTCGTACTGCTCGGCTTCTCGCTGCCGGCCGCCGCCATCCTCGGCCTGGGCCTCCCGATCATCGTCCTCACCGCCGCGACGCTGGTGACCACGCTGGTGGCGACCACCTGGCTCGGCCAGAAGATGGGCATGGGTCGGCCGCGGAGCCTCCTGATCGGGACCGGCTTCGCCATCTGCGGAGCCTCCGCGATCGCGGCGATGGAGCAGAACGCCGAGGCGGACGAGGAAGACGTCACCACGGCCCTCGCCATGGTGACCATGTGCGGCACTGCCGTGATGCTGCTGATCCCGCTCCTGGCGAAGCCGCTCGGCCTCAGTGAGGTCCAGTTCGGTGCCTGGGCCGGCGCCAGCGTCCACGACGTGGGCCAGGTCGTCGGTGCCGCCAGCGCCATCGGGGGAGCGGCCGTCGGCGTTGCCGTCGTCGTCAAGCTGACCCGCGTGCTGATGCTCGCTCCGGTCGTCGCGACCGTGAGCGTCATGCGTCGCCGTCAGCTCAAGCGCGAGGGTGTGGAGACCGAGCAGGCCCTGCCCCCGATCGTGCCGCTCTTCGTGATCGGCTTCCTCGTCTGCGTCGCCTTCCGGACGACGGGACTCATCCCCGAGGGATGGCTCCCCGGCATCACCCTGGTCCAGACCATCGCCCTCAGTGCCGCCCTGTTCGGCATGGGCACGGCGGTCAACTTCCGCCAACTGGTCCGTCACGCCGGACCCGCCCTCCTGCTCGGCGTCATCGCCACCGTGCTCATCGGCGCGCTGTCCCTCTGCGGAGTCCTCTTCCTCCTCTGAGCCCGTCTCCCCGTGAGATCAGTCGCTCAGTGGAAGGATGCAGGAATGGACCTCCGCCAACTGGAGTACTTCCTCGCCGTGGTCGAGCACGGCGGGCTCAACCGGGCCGCGCGAGCGCTCCACGTCGCCCAGCCGTCGTTGTCGCAGTCGGTGCGCAAGCTCGAGAAGGACCTCGGCACGGAGCTGTTCCACCGGGTCGGCCGCGGGCTGGTGCTCGCGCCCGCCGGCAACGAGCTGATCGGCCGGGCCCGCGCCATCCTGCGTGAGGTCGAGGCCGCACGGATCGCCGTGCGCGACGTGTCCGCCGTACGCGGCGGGACGATCGAGATCGCAGCCCAGTCCGACCTCTCCGCCGACCCGCTCTCCGTGTGGGTGGCCAAGTTCCGCGCCGACCACCCCGCCGTGCGCTTCCGCATCGAGGAGCGCGAGGACGCCGGCGACGTGGCCGCCCTGGTCCGCTCCGGCGCCTGCGAGCTCGGCGTCGTCTCGACGCCGATGCCCCGCAGCGACCTGGCCGGAGAGGTGCTCGTCGAACAGCGCCTGGTGCTTGTCTGCCCGCCCGGCACGGAGGACCGGTGGACCTCTCCGGTCCCGTTCTCCGCGCTCGACGGAGCCGCCTTCGTCATGGGTGAGAAGGGCACCGCGGCCCGCGACTTCCTCGAGCGTGAGCTCCGGGCGCACGGAGCCGAGCCCGACGTCGTCGTCGAGGTCCGCCAGCGTGGCGCGGTGCTCCCGATCGTGCAGGCCGGGGGCGGTGTGGCCGTGCTTCCCCTGCGGATCGCGGTCGAGGCGATGCACCACGGCGTCGTGGTCCGCGAGCTCGAGCCGTCACTGAAACGGGGCATCGGCCTCATCCATCGCCCGGGCAGCCTGACCGCGGCCTCCCAGACTTTTCTCACCCACGCCAAGCAACGCCTCGCCGAATGGGTCGAGGCACTCGAGCGTCAGGTCGCCTCCGGGTCAACGTTGATCCGGGCGGCCGAGGTCACGGTCGCGGCAATGGATCGCCGGGTCCGCGAGCTCAATCTCGAACGCTCCAAGGACCAGTAGGCAAACTCACCCGATTCGGGTGGATACAAGTCTTTGACGTAGTCGATCAACCGGACATTCAATTGTGGGAGCCGTCACACCGCGGCGCCACCGACCGAGTAGGTTCCATGACTCTCCTCTCCCACAGGGCCAAGCCCGCCGTACGCCGTCCCGGCTACGGCCGCGCCTGGACCCTGACCGTGCTCCTGGTGTTCTTCCTGTTCCTGAACTACGCCGACAAGGCCGTCCTGGCCTTCGGGGGCAAGGAGATCCAGCACGAGCTCGGCATGAGCCCGGCCCAGTTCGGACTGGTGCAGAGCTCCTTCTTCTGGCTCTTCGCCGTCGGCGCCGTGGCACTCGGCTCGTTGAGCACGCGGATCGGGCTGCGCTGGCTGCTCGGTGGCCTGATGGTCATCTGGGTCTTCACGATGGCGCCGCTGCTCGGCACCACGAGCTTCCTCGTCCTGCTGCTCACCCGCATCATGCTCGGCTTCGCCGAGGGTCCGGCGTACGGCTTGGCCACCCACGCCGTGCACGGCTGGTTCCCCGCCGAGAAGCGGGCCCTGCCCGCCGGCCTGGTCACCGCGGGCGCCTCGATCGGCCCGTTGGTGTGCGCACCGGTGCTGACCTGGATCATCGTGACCTGGAACTGGCACGTCGCCTTCGGTGTGCTCATGGTGGCCGGCCTGGTCTGGGCCGCCCTGTGGCTGGTCCTGGCCCGCAACGTGCCGGCCGACCACTGCGTCACCGACGAGGCGCCCGAGCAGGAGGTCCTGGCGGACGTCGTGCCGGCGGCCGAGCCCGACGTCAGCTACTGGACCCTGCTGAAGACCGGCACGGTCGCCGGCATCGCGGCCCTGCTGTTCCTCGGCTACTGGTCCACCGCATTGAAGATCGCCTGGCTGCCCGTCTACCTCTCAGACGGCCTCGACTACGGCACCCTCACCGCTGGCCGTCTCGTGATGATCCCGTACGCCGTCGCCGCGTTCGGGGCCATCGCCTCCGGATGGCTGTCCAACCGCCTCGTCTCGAAGGGCGTCTCGCTCAAGGTGGCTCGCGGCTACCTCGCCGGCAGCCTGGTCTTCCTCGCGGGAGCATCGATGTTCGGGCTCACCCTCGTGGGGCCGGGCATCCTGCAGATGGCCCTGATCACGCTGGCGTTCTCCGGCAACGTGGCGTCGTACGCCGTCGCGTTCACCGCCGTCGCCGACGTGGTGCCTGCGCTCAAGCGCGGTCCGATCCTGACCGGCCTCGTCGGGTTCTCCAGCCTGGCCGGCATCATCGCGCCGCTGGTGATGGGCTTCTCCGTGTCGGCCGGGGGTGGCGGTGCCTCGGGCTACTCCTTCGGCTTCGCCCTCACCGGCATCCTGATGGCCGTCGGCAGTGTCGTGGCCACACTCTTCGTCGATCCCACCCGCGACGCACTCAAGATCGAGTCGCTTGCCAAGGAGTCCTTGTGAACGCCCGTCCCCTCACCGGGGTGAAAGTGGTCGACTTCGGCCAGTTCATCGCCGCCCCCGCCGCCACGCAGGTCCTCGTGGACCTCGGCGCCGACGTGATCAAGGTCGAGCCGGTGCACGGCGAGTCCTCCCGCGTGATCGGCCTGCACGGCGAGGCCATGCTCCAGATGCACAACCGCGGAAAGCGCGGCGTCGCCCTCGACCTCAAGAGCGACCAGGGCCAGGAGATCGCACAGCGGCTGATCGCCGACGCCGACGTCGTCGTGCAGAACCTGCGGCCGGGAGTGATGGAGGCCTTCGGCCTGGGGGCAGCCCAGGTCCTCGAGGCACACCCGCACATGGTCTACGCCAGCATCAGCGGCTTCGGCCTCAACGGGCCCGGTCGGATGCGCGCCGGCCTCGACATCGCGGCCCAGGCCGAGAGCGGCATCATGCACGTCACCGGTGAGGCCGACGGGGAGCCGCAGCGCGTGGGCTTCCAGATGGTCGACGCCGCAGCGGCACACGTCGCCGCCGAGGCGATCCTCGGTGCCTACGTCCAACGACTGCGCACCGGCAAGGGCGACACCGTCGAGGTCTCCCTGCTCGAGGTCGCCATCCAGCTGCAGGCCTCCGCATGGGGCGCCTACCTGATCTCCGGCGAGGAGCCGATCCGTTCGGGCAACGGCCAGCCGAGCATCGCTCCGGCCGCCGACGTGATGCCCACCAAGGACGGCGCCGTCGTGGTGTCGGCGTACTCCGAGGTCCACTTCTCCAGGCTGTGCCGCCTGCTCGGCAGGCCCGAGCTCGCCGACGACCCGCGCTTCGGCTCCAACACCGACCGCGTGCGCAACCGACCGGTCATGCTGGCCGAGCTGCACGAGTGCTTCGCGCTGCTGACCAGCGACGCAGCGATGGAGCTCCTCACCTCCAACGGCGTCGTGGCCGGACGCATCAACACCTACGCCGACGTACGCCGGCACGCGGACGTCGAGGCCAGCGGCATCTTCCTCGACACCGTCGACGAGGCAGGCGCCCGCACCACGACGATGGCCTCCCCGTGGCACCTCGGGTCCGTCACCGAGCTCCCGGCCTCGGCCGCACCAGGGCTCGGCCAGCACACCGCCGTCGTCCTGGCCGAGCTCGGCTACGACACCGACACGATCGACAGGCTCGTCGCGGACGGAGTCGTCGTCACCGGCGCCTGACCGCACCATCACCCACCACCCCTCAGTCGAGGCGCCACGGCGCCGTCGAGCACTGGCGCTCACCCGAATCCGCGGGCGCCCACCACGAACAAGGAGCAGACCCATGCAACGCGATCTCTTCACCGAGGACCACGAGGCGTTCCGCCAGACGGTCCGCCAGTTCATCGCCAAGGAGATCACCCCCCACCTCCAGGGCTGGGAGGACGAGGGCTCGCTGCCCCGCGAGCTCTACAGGCAGACGGCCGAGATCGGCATCAACGGACTCCAGGTGCCCGAGGAGTACGGCGGCGGCGGCATCGACAGCTTCCTGTTCAACGTGGTCGTCTACGAGGAGGTCGGCTACGCGGCCGCTTCGCTCGGCGGCCTCCAGGTGCACCTGAACACTGTGCTGCCTTACTTCCTGCACTACGCCAGCGACGAGCAGAAGGACCGCTGGTTCCCCGATTTCGCCTCCGGTGACCTGGTCGCCTCGATCGCGATGACCGAACCGGGCATCGGCTCCGACCTTGCCGGCGTGCAGACCACCGCCGTACGCGACGGTGACGACTTCATCCTCAACGGTGCCAAGACCTTCATCACCGGCGGCATCCTGGCCGACCTGGTGATCGTGGTGGCCCGCACCGACACTGCCGCGGAGAACCGTCGCAGCGGGCTCTCGTTGCTCGTCGTCGAGTCGGGGATGCCGGGCTTCGTCCGTGGCCGCAACCTCGACAAGCTCGGCCTCAAGTCGAGCGACACCGCGGAGCTCAGCTTCACCGACGTGCGGGTCCCGGCCCGCAACGTGCTCGGTGTCGAGGGCGACGCGTTCTCGATGCTCACCAGCAACCTGCCGCAGGAGCGGCTCTCGATCGCGATCACCGCGCAGGCGACTGCCACGGCCGCGCTCAACTTCGCCATCGACTACGTCAAGGAGCGCAAGGTGTTCGGCAAGCCGCTGTCGGGCTTCCAGAACACGAAGTTCGTGCTCGCCGAGTGCGCCACCGAGCTCGAGGCCGGCCAGGCGCTGCTCGACCGCGCCACCGCCGAGCTCGATGCCGGCACCCTCACCGTGGCCGACGCCGCCAAGGTCAAGCTGTTCGCCACCGAGATGCAGGCACGTGTGATCGACAAGTGCCTCCAGCTTCACGGCGGCTACGGCTACATGCGCGAGTACCCCATCGCCCGGTTGTACGCCGACGCGCGGGTCACCCGCATCTACGGCGGCACCAGCGAGGTCATGAAGAGCGTCATCTCCAAGTCGATCGGCCTCTGACGGCACGATCCACGAACTTTCGAGAACCCGACCAACCGGCCGGACCGATCGCCCAGGAAGGAAAGACGCAATGAGCACCACCATCGCGAGCACCACCAGCACCACGGTCCTGCCGTGGACCGTCACCGGCTCCCACCGCGCGAGCACCGCCGACAGCCGCCCGTTCGGGGAGTGGCACGCCCGTCGTCTGGGGGACCGGTCCACGGCATGCGGCCAGTCCGCCGTCGGCTGGCCGATCTTCTGGGACCTCGACCTGCACCGGGGCGGCGACCGTGCCTGCCTCGACTGCACCGAGGTGGTCCGGATGGCCGAGCTGGTCGCCGAGGTCGACGCGCCCTACTGACGGCGGGGGACTACCGACCTTCCTGGTGGCGGGTGAGGTTCTCCTGCACGCGTTGGGCGACCAGCTTGTCCTCCCGGAGCAGGGCGCTCATCTCGCGTGAGTTCAGCACCAACAGCCGCATCGGCGTCTTCGCGGTGACGGTCGCCGCGCGCACGGTGTGCTTGAGCACGCCCATCTCGCCGACCAGCTCACCGATCTCGGTGTCGCGGACGGGCTTGCCGTCGACCTCGATCTCGGCCACCCCGTCGGCGATGATGAACGTCTCGTAGGCGCCCTCACCTTGGGAGGTGAGCACCTTGCCGGCGGCGACGTTCACGTCGTCGAGATGCTGGTCGATCCGCGCGAGCACCTTGGTCGACAGACCCTCGAAGAAGGGGACCTGTCGCAGCACGTCGATGCGCTCCTTGGGTACCCGGTTCCTGTTGAACATTCCTGCCCCTTCCGCCCTGCTCAGAGTGGCAGCGGGCCGGGTGCGTGGCAAGGCCTAGCTTGTGATCCCCCGGGTGATCGCGTGCGCGGCGAACGTGACGAGCTCGGCCGGGTCGAGGTCTCCCCAGTCGTTGACGAGGGCGTCGGACACGCCGGCCAGGCCCGAGTGCACGAAGCGGAGCATCGCCGGGTCGTCGGTGAGGCTCCGTCCCTCGATGCGCGCTGCCTCGACCAGCGCATGGCGCAGCGCGTCGTCGTAGCGACCGAAGCTCTCGCGCAGCCGGCTCACGGACTCGCTCCGGTCGCGTTCGGTGGCGCCGGTGGTGTCGCGCCAGGCGGCGGTCATCCGGACGACGCGCCTCCACTGTCGGGCCGACTCGGGGATCAGTGCCTCGATCAGGGCCGCGACGCCGTCGGTGCGCGGCAGGGAGGCGACGAAGTCGGCGGACTCGGCCTGGCTCTCCTCGAGCAGTGCGACGAAGATGTCCTGCTTGTCGGTGAAGTACTGGTAGATCAGGCCGGTGCTGGTACCGGCCCTTTGGGCGACCGCGCGGATCGTCAGTGCGGCGTACCCGCCCTCGTCCAGCAGCGCTGCGGCGGCATCGAGGGTGCCGCGGCGCCGGGCCTCTGCGTCGCCGTGGATCGACCTGGCGTTCATCCCGTTCACTGGGACACCTTAACCACGACGGACCCAGAATGAACAATGTTCATTTTGTCATGGCAGTCGCTGACGCCGCCCCGAGTGGGTGGGCGACGGCGGGCCGTCCATCCCTGGGAGGTACCGGCACGATGAGCACCACGCACCCCGTCCTGACGCACCTGGAACGTCTGGAGGCTGAGAGCATCCACATCATGCGGGCGGCAGTCGCCGAGAGCGAGAACCCCGTGATGCTCTACTCGGTCGGCAAGGACAGTGCGGTGATGCTGCACCTGGCCCGCAAGGCGTTCTACCCGTCACGGCTCCCGTTCCCGCTGCTCCACGTCGACACCACGTGGAAGTTCCGCGAGATGTACGAGCTGCGGGACGCGACCGCAGCGGCGGGCGACCTGGACCTGCTGGTCCACCAGAACCCCGAGTGCGTCGAGAAGTCGATCAACCCGTTCACCCACGGGTCTGCCACCCACACCGACATGTGGAAGACCGAAGGGCTCAAGCAGGCCCTCGACCTCCACAAGTTCGACGCGGCCTTCGGTGGTGCCCGCCGCGACGAGGAGAAGTCGCGGGCCAAGGAGCGCATCTTCTCGATCCGCTCTGCCGAGCACCGGTGGGACCCGAAGCAGCAGCGCCCCGAGCTGTGGCGGATGTACAACGTGCGCAAGTCGCCCGGCGAGAGCCTGCGCGTCTTCCCGCTCTCCAACTGGACCGAGCTCGACGTCTGGGAGTACATCCGGCAGGAGGAGATCCCGATCGTGCCCCTCTACTTCGCGGCGAAGCGGCCGGTCGTCGAGCGTGACGGCGCGTTGATCATGGTCGACGACGAGCGGATGCCGTTGCTGTCGGGCGAGGAACCCGAGCTCAAGAGCGTGCGCTTCCGGACCCTCGGCTGCTATCCGCTGACCGGCGCCGTCGAGAGCGTCGCCACGACCCTGACCGACATCATCCAGGAAATGTTGCTGACCACCACCTCCGAGCGACAGGGGCGAGTGATCGACCACGACAGCACCGCGTCCATGGAGAAGAAGAAGCAGGAAGGCTACTTCTGATGACCCACTCGACCGACCTGATCGCTGACGACATCGAGCAGTACCTCGAGCGGCACGCGAACAAGACCATGCTCCGCTTCATCACCTGTGGCAGTGTCGACGACGGCAAGTCCACGCTCATCGGCCGGCTGCTCTACGAATCGAAGCTGGTCTTCGAGGACCAGCTCACGGCACTCGAGACCGACTCGCGCAAGGTGGGCACCCAGGGCGAGGGCCTCGACTTCGCGTTGCTGGTCGACGGCCTGGCCGCCGAACGCGAGCAGGGCATCACGATCGACGTGGCCTACCGCTACTTCTCCACCGAGCAGCGCAAGTTCGTCGTCGCCGACACCCCGGGCCATGAGCAGTACACCCGGAACATGGTCACCGGAGCCTCCACCGCGGACCTCGCGGTGATCCTCGTCGATGCCCGCAAGGGTGTGCTGACCCAGACCCGACGGCACTCGTTCCTCGTGTCCCTGCTGGGGATTCGCCACGTGGTGCTCGCGATCAACAAGCTCGACCTGGTCGACTACTCGCAGGAGGTCTTCGACCAGATCGTCGCCGACTACAGCGGCTTCGCGAAGGAGATCGGCCTCGACGACGTCGTGGCCATCCCGATGTCGGCGTACGTCGGCGACAACCTGACCGAGAGCAGTGCCAACACGCCTTGGTACGACGGCCCGACGCTGATCGGGCACCTCGAGACGGTGCAGATCGACGACGAGCTGCTCACCAACCCGTTCCGGATGCCCGTGCAGTGGGTGAACCGGCCCGATCTCGACTTCCGTGGCTTCTCCGGCCAGATCGTCAGCGGCGTGGTGCGGCCCGGTGACCGGGTGCGCGTCCTGCCCAGCGGCCGCGAGTCGTCGGTCTCGCGGATCGTCACGATGGACGGCGACCTGGCGGAGGCGATCGCCGGCCAGTCCGTCACGATCACCCTGGCCGACGAGATCGACATCAGTCGGGGCGACGTGCTCGCCATCGCCGACGACCTGCCCGATGTCGCCGACCAGTTCGAGGCACACGTGGTCTGGATGGGCGAGGAGGAGATGCTGCCCGAGCGGCCGTACCTCTGCCAGATCGGCACGATGACGGTGCAGGCGCGGATCACCAAGCCCAAGCACAAGGTCAACGTCAACACCCTCGAGAAGACGGCGACCAACACGCTCGCCCTCAACGAGATCGGCGTCTGCAACCTCAGCTTCGACCGCCCCGTGCCGTTCGACCCGTACGCCGCGAACCGCGACACCGGCGGGTTCATCCTGATCGACCGGCTGACCAACTCCACGGTGGGTGCCGGCATGATCGCGCACTCGCTGCGTCGCTCGGACAACATTCACTGGCAGGTCGTGGACGTCGACGAGCGGGCCCGCGAGGCGCTGAACGGACACCGTCCGCAGGTGCTCTGGCTGACCGGTCTCTCCGGCTCCGGCAAGTCGACGATCGCCAACCACCTCGAGCGACGGCTGCACGCACTCGGCGCGCACACCTATCTCCTGGACGGCGACAACGTCCGCCACGGCCTGAACCGGGACCTCGGGTTCACCGAGGCCGACCGGGTGGAGAACATCCGGCGGGTCACCGAGGTGGCCCGGCTGATGGCCGACGCCGGCCTGGTCGTGATCGCGTCCTTCATCTCGCCGTTCCGCGCCGAGCGCGAGGCGGCCAGGGAGCTGGTCGGGGCCGACCAGTTCTGCGAGGTCTTCGTGGACACCCCCATCGACGTCGCCGAAGGGCGGGACCCCAAGGGGCTCTACAAGAAGGCGCGTCGCGGTGAGCTGGCCAACTTCACCGGCATCGACTCGCCGTACGAGCCACCTCTCGCGCCGGAGCTGCGGATCGACACCACGTCCGTCTCGCCGGAGCAGGCGAGCGACCAGATCGTGGGCCTGCTCCGCGCCCGCGGCGTCATCTCGTGACCCAGACCCACCAGGGCACCACTCAGGGAAGGACTGACCGATGACCCACGACCACGACGGCATTGGTTCCATCGAGGGCCTGCAGACCGCCGCGCGCGAGGCGTCCGGGTACGACGACTTCGGCACGGACGACTACCTCGAGGGGCTCCAGATCCTGCTCGAGTCGTTCGAGCGAGAGGCCGACCTCACCCCTCAGGGAAAGGTGATCGCCCGCAAGCTGATCACCGGAGCGCTCACGGGGCGCCTGACCAGCGAGGCCGGATTCGCGAGACACCCCGAGCATGTCGACGTCCCGATCGAGCGGCCGATCTTCGTCGTCGGCCTGACCCGAACCGGCAGCACCGCACTGCACCGTCTGCTCGGCGCTGACCCGGCGCACCAGGGGGTCGAGATGTGGCTCGCCGAGCGGCCGCAGCCACGACCCGAGCGCGACACATGGGCGGAGAACGAGGACTTCCGGCGTTCGGACGCCTTCTACCGGGCCCGCCAGGCGGCCGAGGCCGACCTGATGAAGGTGCACTTCATGGGCGCGGAGGAGGTCGAAGAGTGCTGGCGGCTGCTGCAGCAGACGATGCTCTCGACCTCGTTCGAGACCGTGTCCTACGTTCCGTCGTACAGCACGTGGCTGTCGGACCAGGACTGGACCGAGACGTACGCGCGCCACAGGAAGAACCTTCAGCTGATCGGGCTGCACGACGCCGACCGGCGATGGGTGCTCAAGAGCCCCAGCCATGTCTTCGCGATCGACGAGATCATGAAGGTCTATCCGGACGCGTTGTTCGTGCGCACGTTCCGGGACCCGCTCACGTCGATGGCGTCGACCTTCAGCCTCTCGGAGCAGGGCGGACACGGTATGTCGAAGTCCTTCGACCGCCCCGCCATCGGGCGCACCCAGCTCGACCTGTGGGCGCGCGGCAACGCGAACTTCAACGAGGCGCGGCTGCGGTACGACCCGGAGCAGTTCATCGACGTCGACTACGACGACTTCGTCTCCGATGCCGTCGGCACCGTCGAGAAGATCTATGCGCAGTTCGCCATGCCCTTCACGGACGCGGCCCGCGCGGCCGTGACGGCATCCCATGAAGCCAGCCTCTCCGACCATCGCCGTCCGTCACACCGCTACTCCCTCGAGGAGTTCGGCGTGAGCGCCTCCGAGGTCGAGGCGAAGTTCGCCGGCGCTTCCTGAACCTTCGCCGGCACTGTCCGAGAAACGAACCGTCAACCAGAACAGGGACACTCGAATGAACGCCACCTGGGAGAAGTTCTGTGCAGATCTGCTCGAGGTCGGGAAGATCCTGGAGGACGACATCGTCCCCCAGGACCCGCTGACCCAGGCCGAGGGAGTCCGCTACCTGAGTCGGCTGCTCCGGTACGGCACGATCAACAGCGTCGAGTTCACCGATCCACGGTGGCCGAGCTTCACCTCCGCGCCCAACCCCAACATGATGACGAAGATCGGTGCCGACAACCCCGACAACGTCTACATGCGGGCCAACGTCTCGGGCAGCTACCGCTACCGGGTCACCGGGACCCGCGGCACGGTTCCGTTGATCACGTTCGGTTCACGCGTCAACCGCTACCACATCGACGGCACCATGCTTCAGACCGGCGACCTGCACATCCACGACGTCGAGGTCGACGAGCACGGCCGCTTCGAGTTCATCGCGAGCGTGGACGAACCGGCGGACGGCGCCTGGCTGCCGTTGTCACCGGACAGCAACCTGATCTCGGTCCGGCAGACCCACCAGGACCGCCGCAACGAGGTCGTCGGTGAGCTGTCCATCGAATGCCTTAACCCTGACGGGGAGTTCAAGCCGTTGGACCCTGACGCGGTCGGGGAGCGTCTCACCAAGGCCGTCGAGGTCGTGAAGGGCATGTCGGAGACCTTCCTCGAGTGGTCCCGCAAGTTCCAGCCCCGCGCCAACGAGATCTTCGACTGGGGTCAGGACTACTTCCAGGATGCCGGCGGTGACCCGACCATCTTCTACCTGCACGGCTACTGGAAGCTGGCCGAGGACGAGGCATGGGTGATCGAGACCGAGGTCCCGAACTGCGAGTACTTCAACTTCGTCCTGCAGAACTTCTGGGTGGAGTCACTCGACTACGACCGCGCGAACATCTACCTCAACAACCACACCGCGAAGCTCAACGACGACGGCACGCTGACGATCGTGGTGGCAGCCAAGGACCCCGGGTACGGCAACTGGATCGACACCGACTCACATCGTGAGGGCACCTGGGCGATGCGCTGGATCAAGGCCGACTCGCACCCGATCCCGACCGCGAAGGTCGTCAAGCTCTGACCGGGGGAGGTGCTGCGCTCAGCGAGCCCTGCGCAGCATCTCCTCGCGCTCGACGACCTTGACCCGGGTCCGGCCCTCGGCCTCGCCCAGGGCGATCTCGTGGGCGTCGAGCCGCTCCCAGTTCTCGAACTCGACGACGTCGACGCCGCGCTCGGCGAAGTAGGCGTTGACCGCAGCAGGGTCGCGCTCGGGAGCGGTGGCCGTGGTCTCCTCGACCAGGTGCCCGACGGTCTGCGCAGCGTCGCTCTTGGTGTGCCCGATCAGGCCGACCGGACCGCGCTTGATCCAGCCGGTCACGTAGGTGCCGGGGATCGGGTCACCGTCGAGGTCGAGGACCCGACCCTCGTCGTTCGGGATCACCGCCGCCCGGGTGTCGAAGGGCAGGTCGGCCACCTGCGTGCTGCGGTAGCCGACGGCGCGGTAGACCGCCTGCACGTCCCAGTCGGTGAACTCGCCGGTGCCCTCGACGCCGCCGTCGCCGACGAGGCGGGTGCGCTCGGTGCGGAAGCCGGTCACGGACTCCTCGCCGAGGATCTCCACCGGCTGCTCGAGGAAGTGCAGGTGGATGCGGTGCGGCTTGTCGCCGGGATCGCGACCGACCCAGTTGGACAGCGTGTTCAGCACCATCTTCGCCTGCTTGTTCGCGGCGATGTGCTCCATGCTCGCGTCGTCGACCTCGAAGCCCTCGGCATGCACGACCACGTCGACGTTGGGGGAGTGGGCCAGCTCGCGCAGCTCGAGCGGGGAGAACTTGGCGTACGCCGGACCGCGTCGCGCGAAGACGTGCACGTCGGTCGCCTGCTTGGCCACGAGGCCGGCGTGGACGTTGGCCGGAACGTCGGTGGCGAGCATCTCTTCGCCCGTCTTGGCCAGCACCCGGGCGACGTCGAGGGCGACGTTCCCGGCGCCGACGACGGCGACGTGGCGCGCCTCGAGAGGCCAGTCGCGGGGCACGTCGGGGTGGCCGTCGTACCAGGAGACGAAGTCGGCTGCGCCGTAGGAGCCCGGGAGCTCTTCGCCGGGGATGCCGAGGTCGCGGTCGGACATCGCGCCCGTGGCGATGACGACGGCGTCGTAGAACGCACGCAGGTCGTCGAGCTTGCAGTCGACGCCGTAGGTCACGTTGCCCAGGAACCGGACCTCGGGCTTGGACAGCACCCGCTGGAGCGCCTTGACGATCTCCTTGATGCGCGGGTGGTCCGGGGCCACGCCGTAGCGGACCAGGCCGAACGGGGCAGGCAGCCGTTCGAGCACGTCGACGCTCACGTCGGTCCCGGACTTGGTCAGCAGGTCGGCGGCATAGATGCCGGCCGGGCCGCCGCCGATGATGGCTACACGAAGGGTCATGAGACCAGTCTGGGTGGCGTGTCCGCTCCGCGGAACGACGTCCACGTTGTGGGGTCACAACGTAGGCTTGTGACCATGTTGAGCCCGCACATGCCCGAGCTGCGCGCCCTCGAACTGCTGGTCGTGGTGGCCCGCACCGCCAGCCTGAGCGCCGCCGCCGTTGAGCTCGGCATCAGCCAGCAGGCCGCGTCCTCACGGGTGCGCACCATGGAGTCGTTGGTCGGTGCCACGCTCCTGGCCCGCACACGGCGCGGGTCCGAGCTCACCCCGACGGGCGAGCTCGTCGTGCAGTGGGCGAGCCGGGTGCTGGACGCCGCCGAACAGCTCGACGCCGGCATCACCGCCCTGCGCCAGGACCGACGCGGGCCGCTCGGCATCGCGGCCAGCCTGACCATCGCGGAATACCTGCTGCCCTCATGGCTGGTCGGCGTACGCACGGCGCAGCAGCGCTCCGGAGTGGCGACGACCGAGTTCACACTGACCGCCACCAACAGCGATCACGTCGCCGAGCTGGTCAGGGCCGGCGAGGCCGAGCTCGGGTTCGTCGAGGGTCCCGAGGCGCCTGCCGGCCTGCGACGCCAGGTGGTGGCGGTCGACGAGCTCGTCGTGGTGGTGGCGCCGAGTCATCCGTGGGCGCAGCGACCGAGCCGACGGGTCAGCGTGCACACCCTGGCGGCCACGCCCCTGGTGGTGCGCGAGGCCGGCTCCGGCACGCGCACCGTGCTCGAACGGGCGCTCGCGCACCTGGCCGCCGTCGACCCGGCACTCGAGTTCTCGAGTACGGCGGCCGTGCGCGCGGCCGTGGCCGCGGGTGCGGCGCCTGCGGCGCTCAGCGTCCACGCCGTCCACGACGACCTGGCCGCGGGTCGGCTGGTCCGGATCGCCATCAGCGGGCTGGAGCTGCCGCGGCCGCTGCACGCCGTGTGGAAGGGCGGCGCGCGACCGCCGGCGGGCCCGGCCCGCGAACTCGTCGACTGGGCGACCAGCTCACGGTCCTGACGGGCTCAGGGCGACTCCGGGTGCTCGGGTGCCCGGCCACCGGCCAGACGCGGAATCACGACCAGGGCGACGGTCACGAGCACCACCATGCCAAGGCCGACGACCGTGGCTGCCTGTCGATCGACGACGACGTCGAAGACGAACAGCGCGAGACCGGTGACGAGCAGGCCGATGAGGAACATCACGACCTGCGCCAGGCGGTGTCCGGCCATGACGAGGCGCTGCTTGCGTTGCCACCGGAAGACCCGGCGGTGAAGGGCGATCGGCGAAAGCAGGAGTGTCGTAGTGGTGGCCGCGAGCAGCACCAGCACCAGGTAGAGGTGCCGCTGGAAGTCATCCAGGTCGGAGAACGCCGACTGGAACGGCAGCGTCAACAGGAAGCCGCCGAGGATCTGTACGCCGGTCTGCAGCACCCGGAACTCCTGCAGCAGGTCGTCCCAGTTGCGGTCCGCGCGCTCCTCGGTGGACTCGTCGCGGCCCTTCGGCTCAGCCGCTGGCGTCACGAGCCGCGCCAGCCTCGGTCGTGGCGCCCTCGGTCTGCAGCTTCCCGCCCTGGTCCTCCAGGTGGGCGCGGACGAACCAGTGGAAGAGCTCGAGCTGCTCGACCTGCCCGATCAGCACGTCCTGGGTCACAAGGTCGAGATCGTCCAGGGCCTTGATCGCCTCCCGGTAGGAGGTGATCACGCCTCGATACGTGATGTCGAGGGCGGCGAGGTGCTCCTGCGTGGTGGCCCGGCCGATGCTGTAGTCGTCCCACGCGCGTTCCTTGACGAGGGCACCCGGGGTGCCGCGCGGTGCGCCACCCAACGTGGCGATCCGCTCGGCGAGGGCGTCGGCCATCGCGCGCACGGCGTCGACCTGCGGGTCGATCATCTCGTGGACGGCGATGAAGTGCGGCCCCACGACGTTCCAGTGCACGTGCTTGATGGTGAGCTGGAGGTCGTTGGCGGCATGAAGGCGTGACTGCAGCAGGTCGATGATCTGCTGGGCCGCGCCCTCGTCGAGACCGGGAACCGTGTAGTGCAGCGGTGTGTCGGTAGCCATGCCCGGGCAGTACCCGCATCCGATTCCTTCATACGGGCACCGACTGCCGTACGCGGTGCGGGGTACCGGGGTCGCCGACATCGACGGAAGGGATGACTCACACGATGACCAACGAATCGAGCACGACGAAGGTCGCCGTCCTGGTCGGCGCCGAGGGCATCGAGCAGGCCGAGCTCACCGTGCCGTGGGAGGCCCTGGCGGCCGCGGGGTGGCGGCCCGTGCTGATCTCACCCGAGTCGGGGGACGTGCAGGCCTACCACCACCTCGATCCCGCCGACAGTTTCACGGTGGACCAGAAGGTCGGTGACGCCGACCCGGGGGCGTACGCCGCCGTCGTACTGCCCGGCGGTGTGGCGAACGGCGACCAGTTGCGCACCGACGAGACGTCCGTCGAGTTCGTCCGGCACTTCCTCGAGGCAGGTAAACCGGTGGCCGCGATCTGCCACGCCATCTGGACCCTGGTGGAGACGGGTGGCCTGGAGGGACGACGGCTCACGTCATGGCCGAGCCTCCAGACAGATGTCCGCAACGCCGGTGGCGAGTGGGTCGACGAAGAGGTCGTGGTCGACGGCAACCTGGTCACCAGCCGCAAGCCCGACGACCTGCCGGCCTTCAACAAGGCGCTCCTCGATCAGCTCGGATCGGTCTGAGATGGCGACCCGCTCCGAGGAGGTCCACGTCGCCGACAGGGACCCGCGCCGGGCGGAGACGATCGACATGTTCGGCTCGGACGTCCTGCCCGGGCTCGCCAGTCACGAAGGCCCGGCGTGATGCGGGAGCGAGCAGTAGTCTCAGCCCATGCCTGACCAATCGACTGCCGGCGGGAACGACACCGGACCCTATTTCGCGGAGCTCAGCAAGGTGCTGATGTCCGACCATGACGTGGCAGGCACCCTGCAGCGCATCTGCGACCGATCGTTGGAGGTCGTTCCGGCGGCGGCCTTCAGTGCGATCACGGTGCGGCGACGCCGGGGCCGGCTCGAGACACTGGCGCACACCGACGAGATCGCCCTCCGCTGTGACGAGCTGCAGTACGAGTTCGAGGAGGGCCCCTGCATCGCGTCGGCCCTCGAGGACGAGCCCTACCTGATCCTCTCGACCAGCGATGACCAGCGCTTCCCGCTGTGGGGACCCAAAGTGGCGGACCTGGGCGTGCACTCGTTGATCAGTGTGCAGCTCTCCGCGGCGGCCATCGACCCCGACCGCGACCCGCTCGGCGCCATCAACCTCTATGCGACCAAGGTCGACACGTTCACCGAGGAGGACCTGCAGCGCCTCATCGTGTACGGCGTACACGCGGGCAACGCCCTGGCGACCTCCCACCTGGTGACGACGCTGGGCGAGGCAGTGGAACGGCGGCACGAGATCGGTGTGGCACAGGGGGTCATGCTGCAGCGGTACGGGCTCGACCAGGAGCAGGCCTTCGAGACCCTTCAGCGCTACTCCAGCCACGCGAACGTGAAGTTGCGCGACGTGGCAGCCCTGGTGATCGAGCAGGGCGGGTTGCCGGCCAGCTACAAGGATGTCGCCCAGGAGTCCTGAGTGGCGGCACCCGTGCGTCAGGGGTGCCGGCCGGATCGATGCCCTGCCGGTCTGAGGGATCCGCACGTGGGTACCGCGCGTCGGACACCGTGAGACGAAAGGAAGTGGACGCGATGCCGAAGCGCAAGCCTGGTCCCAGCGTCAAGGACCCAGAGCTCTACGAGGAGCTGCGCGACGAGGGGGCGAGCAAGGAGAAGTCGGCCCGGATCGCGAACAAGGCGGCCGCCAGCTCTCGCTCCAAGGTCGGGCGCAAGGGCGGGGAGTCCGGGTCGTACGACGACTGGACGGTCACCGACCTGCGCTCCCGAGCGAAGGAGATCGGCATCGACGGCCGGTCGAAGATGAACAAGAGCGAGCTGATCAAGGCCCTCAGGAACCATTGAGCGCGGGCTGCCCGGTCGACAACGGGCTCCGGCCCAACTGCGCGAGGAGATCGGCAGGGTGGGCGAACACGGACCCCGCACCGGCGCCCCGCAACGAGGCTTCGTCGATGCCGCCGCAGAGCAGACCGATGGTCGGAACCCCGCACGCCTGGGCGGCCTGTGCGTCCCAGACGGAGTCGCCGACCACGATCGCGCGCTCCGCGTCGACGGCATGCATCGCGGCCTGGATCAGGTCCGGTGCCGGCTTGCTGTGAGCGACCTCGGCTCCCGACAGCACCACCGTGAGGGATCCTGCGGCGTCGACGGTGGAGAGCAGTGCCTCGGTGATCTCCTGGCTGCCGGAGCTGGCCAGCACGAGTCGGTGTGTCGAGGCGAGGCGGCTCAGGAGGTCCGAGGCGCCACGTGTCTCGTGCACCTGCGACATGAGGTCGCGGAAGTGGCTGTCGTGGGCCCGGCGTACGTCGTCTCCGACGGCCCACTCGGCGGCCTCGCCGGCAACCTGCGCGACCAGGCGATCGCCGCCCATGCCGATGCAGCGGTGCACATCGCTCCCGCTGACCTGCAACCCGACGTCCCTGAAGGCGCCCATCCAGGCCACGACGTGCTGGTAGACGGAGTCGACCAGGGTGCCGTCGAGGTCGAACACGACCGTGTCGATCGGGGAGTGCTGCCCTGCGGGCATGTGCGGATCCTCTGCTTGGTGACTGTGTCAGTTTCCGTTACCCAATCCGGTCCAGCGCATGCCGTGAGGTCTACTGACAGACGAAGGTCACGGGCATTCGCATGGGACCCGCTGCCTCGGGTACCGCGACCACTGGTCGTCAAGGTCGAGAGGTGCAGAGATGGGCAAGCGGGCAACGTTCGTCGCAGCAGGTGCTGGGTGCCTGGTCGGCGCATGTCTCGGGCGGGCTCGGCAGCGCGCCCGGGGTCCGCATCTCGTCGCCGCCGGTGCGCACCCGGCGGAGCTCGCCGCCATGCAGAAGGTGGCCCGTCGGTCGCGCCGCGCGGCCGCCGACGCGAGCGCCGCACTGATCAACGACCGCTTCCGGGGCCCATGAGGCCAGGGGAAACTCCTGTGCCGCCGTGCCGGAACCAGGGACTGGAAAACCGAGGTGTCGTGCGCTAAGTTGCGGTGCGACGGCATCATCTGCCGGAGCATCACGAATGCCAACGAGGTCCACGGTTACACCTCTCGCTGAAGTCAACGGCGAGGCCCGAGCGAATTCCCCCGGGAGGCCGCCATGGCCAGCATTGACATCCAGAAGAATCCCTTCGACGACCTGCCCCGCGACCAGCGGCGCAAGCTCACCGCGAGTCTTCTCCAGCGCGCCGCGCGTGCCAGTACGCCGGAGGAACGAGCGCGGTTGCTCGAGGACGTCGTGCTCGCCAACGTGTGCGTGGCACGCAGCATCGCCTCGCGCTACAAGTCGCGCGGCATCGCGTCCGAAGATCTCGAGCAGGTGGCCAACGCGGCCCTCGTGCGCGTCGTCCAGAAGTTCGACGGGGAGCACGAGAGCGACTTCCTCGCCTATGCCGTGCCGAGCATCAGGGGGGAGATCCGTCGCTACTTCCGTGACCACGGCTGGGTGGTCCGCCCGCCGCGGCGCATCCAGGAGCTCCAGTCGCGGGTCATCGAGGAGCGGGACCGCCTGGGCAGCGAGGGGCGGCGTACGCCGAGCGACGGCGAGATCGCGGCTGCTCTCGACGTGCCCGAGCAGGAGGTGTCCGAGGCCCTCCGCGCGGAGGGTTGCTTCACCCCGACGTCGCTCGACGCCCCCGTGGGCGACGACGTGGGCGCCAGTCTGGGCGACATGCTGCCCGATCCGCAGGCCGACGAGGCTGCCGCGGCGGAAGCGCGCGTGATGCTGCGTCCGGTGGTGCGCAGGCTGTCCGCCCGAGACCGCAAGCTGCTCCGGATGCGCTTCTTCGACGAGCTCACCCAGCAGGAGATCGCCGACGAGTTCGGGGTCACCCAGACCCAGGTGTCCCGACTGCTGAGTCGCATCATGCGCGACCTTCGCAGCGGTCTCGTGGAAGGGCGCGAGGACATCGAGGCGTGACGATCGGGCATGCCGAAGCCCCAGTTGGATACCGTGAGGGGGATGGAGTGGCACGTTCTCGGCCAGAGGGGGCGACATGCCCACCACACCCACTGATGTCCAGATTCCGTCCGGGCTGCCCGTCCTGCCCGGCGTCGTCCTCACGGGCAGCTACCTGCTCACGGACGTGCCACCGCTCAACCGCGGTGACACCATGGACGCGATCGTGCTGCCGCATCGACGGGTCGCGCTCATGGTCGCCGACGTGGTGGGCCAGGGCTTCGGTGCAGCCCTGGCCGTCACCCAGGTCCGGGCGATCCTGCGGGAGCGTCTCACGGGTGGCGCTGGGCTGCTGGGCGCACTCGAGAGCGTCGACGCCTACGCCGAGCACCATCCGGAGACCTGCGCCACCACGATGTGCGTCGCCGTCCTCGACCTCGACAACGGGCATGTCGAGTACGGCACGGCAGGTCACCTGCCACCCATGATCCTCACCCCCTTCCGGCCCGCACGCATGCTGCCCTCGGAGCAGGGGCGCCCCTTGGGGACCGGGGGCGACTTCCACACCGGGTGGGCCAAGCTGGCGCCGGAGGACCTGCTGGTGCTCTACACGGACGGTCTGGTGCGCACCCCCGCACGGTCGTTGGACCTGGCGAACGCACAGCTGCTGCAGGTGGCGGCGACGGCACTCGACCGGACGATGTCCGGCCCGGCGGTCCAGCGTGGGGACGAGGTGTGCCGGGCCATCCTGAACGGTGCCGGCACGGCCGGCGACGTACGAGACGACGTGGCGCTGATCGTGGGAGCGCGTAGCCCCGCCCCCGCGACGTACTCCATCCGCGCGTCGGCCAGCACGGCTTCGGCGTCGACGGTCCGCGACGGGCTGCGTGACTGGCTCGACGCGATCGGTGCGGGCCTCCTTGACCACATCGGACTCGACCATGCGCTCGCGGAGCTGGTCACGAACGCGGCCCAACATGCCTACCCGGATGACACGCGAGATGCCGAGCGCCCGCTGTGGGTCGACGCCGCGCTGGACGACAGCGGGACGGTGACCGTCACGGTCTCCGACGCCGGCCGGTGGCGCGAGGAGGTCTCTGACGGCCGGGGACTGATGATGGCCGCCGCGCTGGCCGACAGCATGGACGTCCGCCGGGGCCCGCGCGGAACGGAGGTCGAGCTGCGGCTGAAGTTGGCCCGACCCGTGCAACTGCTCCAGTCCGAGCCGGAACCGCGGGCCGCCCCCGTGGTCGACGACCATGACGGAGAGCTCCACACGGTCGCTGCGCGGGGGAGCCTGGTCGCCAAGGGGCCGATCGACGGCGTGACCATCGAGGTCTTCGACGCAGCGCTGCACGAGGCGACCCGGGCGGGCACTGCCTCGGCCACGGTCGATCTCAGCGGGGTCACCCACCTCGCGAGCCCGGGGGTGCAGTCGCTCTTCGAGTTCCTGGCCCGCACCAAGAGGGCCGGGGCCGAGCTGACCTTCCTGGCACCGGCAGGTTCCCCGGCCGCCCAGATCATGACGCTCGTCGGACTGGTGTCGGCTTGATCCGGATTTGTCGGGAACTGCGCGGTATGAGCATGCACGGTCCGGGTACTGGCTTCTCGCGTCGGGGCCGATCGGCCAGTGCGGACCGGCTTCGACGTCCAGGCAACACACGGGCTGGCGCCTCACTCTGCACTGCTTGCGCGCGGCACTGCCGAACGAGTCCCGGCCCGCTCCTGATCGCGGAGCCCTCCCGTACGCCGTGCGAGGGCTCCGCGATCCACGTCCCGACGGCGAGGATTCCAGGGTGCGACTGCGACGGGTGTCACCGCACGATCCCGGCTGGAGCCGGCGCCGGGCCGGCCGCGGGTTCGTCTATCTCGACGAGGTGGGGGAACGGCTCCCGGACGACGACGCCCAGAGGATTCGGGACCTCGCCGTGCCGCCGGCCTGGCAGGACGTGTGGATCTGCCCGGTGGTCAACGGCCACCTGCAGGCGGTCGGCACGGACGCCGCGGGTCGCCGGCAGTACCTCTACCACCCGGACTGGCGGATCCGCCGTGACGCCGAGAAGTTCGAGCGCACCACGTCCCTGGGACGGGCGCTGCCGCGGATGCGCAGGGCGGTGTCGCGCCATCTCCGGGACGACGAGATGAGCGAGGCGCGCGCCTGTGCGGTGGCCGTTCGCCTCCTCGATCTCGGGTACTTCCGGATCGGCAACGACGTCTACACCGACGAGTACGGCAGCTTCGGTCTCACCACGCTCGAGCGACGACACGTGCGGCTCTCCGGTGAGGTCGCCACGTTCGACTTCGTCGGCAAGTCCGGGGTCGAGCACGTCGTGACCATCGACGACGCCAGGTGTGTCGCGGCGATCAAGGCGTTGCGGGCGCGCCGGGGTGGGCCCGATGAGCTGATGGCGTTCAAGCACGGTCGACGATGGCACCGGCTCGAGCCCGCCACGATCAACGACTACGTCCGTGCGGTCTCGGGAGTGGAGGTGACGGCCAAGGACTTCCGCACCTGGCACGCGACCGTGCTGGCCGCGGTGGCCCTGGCGCAGAGCCCGGAGCCGGGAGAGAGCAAGGCCTCACGCAAGCGGGCGGTGCGTGCGGCCATGGAGGAGGTCGCGGAGTATCTCGGCAACACCCCCACGGTGGCGAGGACGTCGTACGTCGACCCGCGAGTGCTCGACCTCTACGAACAGGGCGAGGTGATCGGCACCAGCCGATCCGCGTCGCAATCCGCGGTGGAGAAGGCAGTCCTGCTTCTGCTGGGTCAGTAGCATCGCCACGGTGAAGACCACCCAGATCCGCCTTGCGTCCCGACCCGTCGGTGAGCCCCAGGACAGCGACTTCTCGTTCGTCGACGAGGAGCTCCCGGCACTCGAGGAAGGACAGGTCCTGCTGCGCACGATCTACCTCTCCCTCGACCCCTACATGCGCGGCCGGATGAGCGCCGCCAAGTCGTACGCCGAGCCGGTCGAGGTCGGCGCCGTGATGATCGGCGGCACCGTGTGCGAGGTGCTCGAGTCGCGTTCATCCGCACGCCAGCCGGGTGACCTCGTGCTCGCCTTCGCCGGCTGGCAGACCCACGCCGTCGTCGACGCCGGTCAGACTCGCCGTCTCGACCCCGAGGCCGCACCGGTCTCGACCGCGCTCGGCGTCCTGGGCATGCCCGGCTTCACGGCGTACGCCGGACTCCTCGAGATCGGCAGGCCGAAGGCGGGGGAGACGGTCGTCGTCGCGGCGGCCACCGGTCCGGTCGGTTCCGCGGTCGGCCAGATCGCGAAGGTCAGGGGCGCCCGCGCGGTCGGCATCGCAGGCGGACCCGAGAAGTGCCGGGCCCTGCTCGAGGAGTTCGGCTTCGACGCGGCCGTCGACCACCGCTCGCCGACCTTCGTCGACGACCTCACCGCGGCCACCCCGGACGGCATCGACGTCTATTTCGAGAACGTCGGGGGCCCGGTGGCCGCTGCCGTGGCCCGACGCCTCAACACGTTCGCCCGCATCCCGGTGTGCGGCCTGGTCGCCAACTACAACGCGACCTCCGCGCCCGAGGGACCCGACCAGCTGCCAGCCTTCATGGGGAAGGTGCTGTCGCTCAGCCTGACCATCCGCGGGTTCATCCAGCAGGAGTTCGTGCCCACGCATCACGAGGACTTCCTGCGTGACATGGCCGGGTGGGTCGCCGACGGCTCGGTGCGCTACCGCGAGGACGTCGTCCACGGCCTCGACCAGACGCCCGAGGCCTTCCGTGGACTCCTGACCGGACGCAACTTCGGCAAGCTCCTGGTGCGTGTCGGTGACGAGTAGGTCACCCGCTCCGACCCGCGCGGCGTCCGGTCGAGTGCGCGGCCGGGCTCCCGTGGCGGGCCGGGGGACGCGCGCGGGATAGAGTCCCGCCCGTGGGTATCCAGATCACGCCGAGCATCCTGAACGCCGACCTTGCCGACCTGGCCAACGAGGTACGCCGCATCGGCAGTGCCGACTGGGTGCACGTCGACGTCATGGACAACCACTTCGTGCCGAACCTGACCCTCGGGTTGCCGGTCGTGGAGTCGCTGGCCAGGTCGACGCCGTTGCCGATGGACGCGCACCTGATGATCGAGGACCCCGACCGCTGGGCTCCGGCGTACGCCGAAGCCGGTTGCGGCTCGGTGACCTTCCACGTCGAAGCGGCCAAGGCACCCGTCCGCCTGGCTCGTGAGATCAGGGCCCAGGGCGCCCGCGCGTCGATGGCACTCAAGCCGGCCACGCCGATCGAGCCCTACGAGGACCTCCTCGCCGAGCTCGACATGCTGCTGATCATGACCGTCGAGCCGGGCTTCGGTGGCCAGAAGTTCCTCGACCTCTGCCTGCCCAAGATCCGCAAGGCACGGGCGCTGATGGACAAGCACGGACTCGAGACCTGGCTCCAGATCGACGGCGGGGTCTCGCTCGAGACCATCGAGCGTTGCGCCGAGGCCGGTGCCGACGTGTTCGTCGCCGGGTCGGCCGTCTACTCCGCCCAGGACCCCGACGCCATGGTGCGCGAGCTGAAGGCCAAGGCCGAAGCCTCCGCCGGCTAGCTCACCCTGCACCCTGTCCGCATCGACCTGTCGCCAGTTCTGATCGACCTGTCGTGAGTTCGGGTCGACCTGTCGCCAGTTCGGCCCGAGAGTCAGAACTGGCGACGGGTCGTCAAGAACTGGCGACGGGTCGCGGAAGGGAGACGGGTGCAGTCTTGGTGGCCGGGCTCACATCCGCGCGCCGTGGGTGGTGTGGCAGGATTGCTCCCGTCGAGTTTTCAACTCGCGTGCTCTGGGGTCGGTGCAATTCCGAGCCGGCGGTGACTGGGTGAAGAGGTTTCACCCGGAAGTCCGCGACCCGGTCACAACCAGTGACCGGTTGACCAGGTGAGATTCCTGGACCGACGGTCAAAGTCCGGATGGGAAGTGCACGCAGTGGTTGATGCTCTGCGTGAGGCCGTCCGACGCGCAGCACGCACGAGTTGACCCCCTGCCGATCGACCCGCATCAAGCCCCAGAGTCCGCGACCGGACCGAGAGGGCAAGCGGATGACCAGGGTGATCACCGAATACTCTGCCGTCGAATACTCTGCCGCCGAGCAACGCGCCATGCTGCGTGCGCTCGAGATCGCGGCCACCCCGGGCGTGCCCCTCGGCCCGAACCCACGCGTCGGATGCGTGCTCCTCGACGACGACGGCATCGAGGTCGCCGAGGGCTTCCACCGCGGAGCCGGTACGCCGCACGCCGAGGCGGCCGCACTCGCCGAGGCCGCCGGCCAGGCGCCGGGTGACCTTGCCCGCGGTACGACGGCCGTGGTCACCCTCGAGCCCTGCAACCACACCGGTCGAACCGGTCCGTGCGCCCAGGCCCTCATCGACGCCGGCGTACGTCGGGTGGTCTTCGCCCAGTCCGACCCGAATCCCGTGGCTGCCGGGGGAGCGGAGACGTTGCGGGCAGCCGGTGTCGACGTCGCGTACGGCCTTCACGAGGACGCCGCCCGACGACTCAACCGGGCGTGGACGTTCGCCGTCGAGCACCAGCGTCCGTTCGTGACGTGGAAGTTCGCGACCACCCTCGACGGCCGCAGCGCCGCTGCCGACGGCACCAGCCGCTGGGTGTCGTCACTGCCGGCCCGACGTGACACGCACCGCCTGCGCGGTGAGTGCGACGTGATGATGGTCGGCGCCAACACGGTCGACGTCGACGACCCCGAGCTGACGGTGCGCGACGAGCTGGACCAACCCGTGGAGGCGCAGCCGCTGCGTGTGGTGATGGGGCTGCGCGACCTCCCGGCGACGAAGAGGATCTTCAACGACTTGGCGGAGAGCCTGCACCTGCGCACGCACGATCCGCGCGAGGCGCTGCAGCAGGTCTTCGATCTCGGACGCCGTCACGTCTTCCTCGAGGGCGGGCCGACCCTGGCCGCCGCCTTCCTCGAGGCCGGGCTGATCGACGAGGTCGTCACCTACGTCGCGCCGATGCTGCTCGGCGCCGGACGCAACGCCGTGGCCGACCTCGGAATCAGCACGATCGCCGACGCGTTGCACTTCGCGATCGACGACGTGACCGTGCTCGGCACCGGCGCCGAGACCAACATCCGCCTCACCATGACACCGAGTTCGTTGGTTGAGGAGCGAGCGCCAGCGAGCGTCTCGAAACCACACACAGAGGAGAGCTGAATGTTCACCGGAATCGTCGAGGAACTCGGCACCATCGAGGCGATCGAGTCCCAGGGTGACGCGATTCGCCTCTCCATCCGCTCGGCTGTCGTGCTCGACGGCACCGGCCTCGGTGACTCGATCGCCGTCAACGGCTGCTGCCTGACGGTCGTGGAGCACGACGGAGCCGTCTGGACCGCCGACGTCATGCAGGAGACCCTCGACAAGACCTCGCTCCTCGGCGTACAGCCGGGCGACAAGGTGAACCTCGAGCGTGCGGTCACCGTCGAGAAGCGACTGGGTGGCCACATCGTGCAGGGCCACGTCGACGGCGTAGGCACCGTCGTACGCCGGACCCCCAGCGAGCACTGGGAGATCGTCGAGATATCGATGCCCGAGGGCATGGGCCGCTACCTGGTCGACAAGGGCTCCATCACGGTCGACGGCATCTCCCTCACCGTCGTGGAGACCCACGGCGACACGTTCACCGTCAGCCTCATCCCCGAGACGTTGGCGCGTACCACCCTCGGCTTCCGGGGACCCGGCGACCGGGTCAACCTCGAGGCCGACGTCATTGCCAAGCACGTCGAGAAGTTGCTGGCCAGTGGCTACATCAACCAAGGAGACAGCACCAATGAAGGACCAGGCAATGAGTGACAAGGTGCGACTCGACAGTGTCGAGGACGCCATCGCGGACATCGCGGCCGGCAAGGCAGTTGTCGTCGTGGACGACGAGGAGCGCGAGAACGAGGGCGACATCATCTTCGCGGCCAGCAAGGCCACCCCGGAGCTGATGGCGTTCACGATCCGCCACTCGAGCGGCGTGATCTGCGTGCCGATGCCCGCCGAGATGCTCGACCGCCTCGAGATCCCGTTGATGACGCCGCACAACAAGGACAAGCTGCGGACGGCCTACACCATCTCGGTCGACGCCCGTGACGGCGTGAGCACCGGCATCTCCGCCGCCGACCGGGCGCACACCGCGCGCGTGCTGGCCGACTCCGCGACCGAGCCGTGGGAGATCACCCGTCCCGGCCACGTCTTCCCCCTGCGCTACCGCGAGGGCGGCACCCTGGTCCGTCGCGGCCACACCGAAGCCGCGGTCGACCTGGCCAAGCTGGCCGGGCTGACCCCGGCCGGCGTGCTCGTCGAGGTGGTCAACGACGACGGCACGATGAAGCGCGCCCCCGAGCTGCGCGCCTTCGCCGACGAGCATGGCCTGAAGATGATCTCGATCGAGGACCTCGTGCGCTACCGCCGCCGCACGGAGGTGCTCGTCGAGCGCGTCGCCGAGACCGACCTGCCCACGAAGTTCGGCGACTTCACCGGGTACGGCTACCGCATCACGATCGACGACAGCGAGCACATCGCCCTGGTGTACGGCGACATCAGCGGTGACGCGCCGGTGCTGACCCGGGTGCACTCGGAGTGCCTGACCGGCGACGTGTTCGGCAGCCACCGCTGCGACTGCGGTCCGCAGCTCGACGAGGCGCTCGAGCGGATCGTGGCCGAGGGTCGCGGCATCGTCGTCTACCTGCGCGGCCACGAGGGCCGCGGCATCGGGCTGGTCGCCAAGCTGCAGGCGTACGCGTTGCAGGACGGCGGGCGCGACACCGTCGACGCCAACCTCGACCTCGGGCTGCCCGCCGACGCGCGTCACTACGGCACCGCCACCCAGATCCTGCGCGACCTCGGGGTCGGCACGGTGCGGTTGATGACCAACAACCCTGACAAGGTCAACAACCTCGAGGACTTCGGCATCACCGTGGCCGAGCGGGTGCCGCTGACGCCGCACCCCAACGACCACAACCTCGCCTACCTGATGACCAAGCGCGACCGTATGGGCCACGCGCTGCCGGACCTCGAGCCGGCGCCCACGTTGGACGGACACGACACGTTGGAAGGACAAGAGCTGTGAGCGGAGCGGGAGCCCCCGACCAGAAGCCGATCGACTGCCACGACCTGCGAGTCGCCGTGGTCGCCTCGAGCTGGCACGAGGAGGTCATGAACGGCCTCCTCGAGGGTGCCGACCGTGCCCTGCGCGCGCACCAGGTGGAGGCGCCGACCGTCGTGCGCGTGCCCGGCGCCTTCGAGCTGCCCGTGGTGGCGGCCGCGCTGGCCAC
Organism: Nocardioides sp. Soil796; assembly: GCF_001429525.1. NCBI lineage: Bacteria > Bacillati > Actinomycetota > Actinomycetes > Propionibacteriales > Nocardioidaceae > Nocardioides > Nocardioides sp. Soil796. Next base: position 34,171 of record NZ_LMSQ01000022.1, on the reverse strand, counting down.
GACGTACGACGCGGTGATCGCGCTCGGTGTCGTGATCCGCGGCGGCACGCCGCACTTCGACTTCGTCTGCAACGCAGCCACCGATGGGCTCGGTCGGGTCGCCCTCGACACCGGTACGGCGGTCGGCTTCGGCCTGCTCACCTGTGACGACGAGCAGCAGGCCCTCGACCGCGCGGGGTTGGCCGACTCCCGCGAGGACAAGGGGTGGGAGGCCACGTCCGCGGCGCTGGCCACCGCCCAGCTCCTCAAGCAGGTACGCCGCGGCATCATCGAGTGATCGCTCGTGAGACCGGCGCGGGACGCGGTCGTCGTACGCCGTAGGCTTGTCGACCGTGAAGACGTTCGAGGAACTCTGGGCCGAGCTCAACGAGAAGGCCCAGACCCGACCTGAGGGATCCGGCACCGTGCGACAGCTCGACGCCGGCGTCCATGCCATCGGCAAGAAGCTGGTGGAGGAGGCCGCGGAGTCCTGGATGGCCGCCGAGCATGAGGGCAAGGACGCAGCAGCCGAGGAGATCAGCCAGCTGCTCTACCACGCCCAGGTGCTCATGATCGCCACCGGCATCACTCTCGACGACGTCTACTCACACCTCTGAGGAACCCCACATGACGCAGCCCGCCAACCAGAAGCTCCTCCGGATCGCGGTGCCCAACAAGGGCTCGCTGTCCCAGTCCGCGACCGAGATCCTGCGTGAGGCCGGCTACCGCCAGCGCAGCGACACCAAGGAACTCGCCCTCATCGACGCCGAGAACGGCGTCGAGTTCTTCTACCTGCGTCCGCGTGACATCGCGTTGTACGTCGGCGAGGGCACACTCGACATCGGCATCACCGGCCGCGACCTGCTCCTCGACTCCGGCGCCGAGGCCGAGGAGGTGGTCCAGCTCGGGTTCGGCCGTTCGAAGTTCTTCTTCGCCGGCCCGGCCGGCCAGTTCACCGACGCCTCCGAGCTCGAGGGCAAGCGCATCGCCACGTCGTACGTCGGTGTGGTGCAGCAGTTCCTCGACAAGCGCGGCATCAACGCGACCGTGACCCGCCTCGACGGAGCCGTCGAGACCAGCATCCAGCTCGGCGTCGCCGACGTGATCGCCGACGTCGTCGAGACCGGCAGCACCCTGCGTGCCGCCGGCCTCGCCACGTTCGGAGAGGTCGTGCTCGAGTCCGAGGGTGTGCTGATCACCCGCGGTGGCGACCGACCGGCCGGGTTCGACGTGTTCCTGCGTCGTCTCCAGGGCGTCCTCGTGGCCCGCTCCTACGTGATGATGGACTACGACATCCGCAGCGAGCACGTCTCGAAGGCGGTCGACCTGACCCCCGGCATCGAGAGCCCGACGGTCAGCCCGTTGCATCGCGAAGGGTGGGTCGCGGTGCGTGCGATGGTGCCCCGCGACGGCGCCCAGAGGCTGATGGACGAGCTCTACGACATCGGTGCCCGCGGCATCCTGCTGACCGACATCCACGCCTGTCGGGTGTGAGCGCGGCCGTGTCCGAGCTGACACTGCCGCACACCTGGCGGCCGTTGGGCGTCCGCATGGCCGGCATCGCGGGCGGCGTCATGCTGCTGGTGCTGTGCGGTGCGACCTGGTTCCTCTTCGACTCCGAGGTGCGCGAGACGTTCACGCTGTTCCAGCGTGGCACCGCGCTGCTGCTCGGACTGTTCGTGGCGTCGCTGGTCCACGCGCTGGTCCGGGCCAGGGCGGTCGCCACCAGCGAGGGGCTGCTGGTCGTCAACGGCTACCGGACCCGGTTCTACGAATGGGCCGAGATCGTCGCGATCCACCTGCCGCGCGGGGCACCGTGGGCCACGCTCGACCTGGCCGATGGCACCACGTGTGCGGTGATGGCGATCCAGGGCAGCGACGGCGCCCGCGCCAAGCAGGCGGTCCGAGAGATCCGTTCGCTGTTGGGCTGAGTGCCTGAGTGGCTCAGAGCGCCCGGATGCCCCACGAGACGGAGAGCTCGCCACCGTCCGGAGCCAGGGTCGTGAGGTCCTCACCCGACCGGAACGCGTTGGCCTGTGCGGTCATCGGCTCGACTGCCAGCGAGCGGCGTGCCGTCGCGGGCACGTCGTCGGCCGAGTAGACCTGCAGCCACCTCACGTTGTCGTCGACCCAGAGGGTCACGCCCCGCTGCGGCCCCTGGAGTACGACGACCGCACGGCCGGCCTCGTCACGCACCAGGTCGGTGAACGCGTCGTTGAGCACAATGGCCCGGATCGGCCGCGAGACCCGGAAGTCGAGCTCGGTGCCCTCCACCTCCTCGCTGCCGACCGGCAGCAGGCGGTCCGCGGAGACGAGGGAGCGCCGGGCCGCGGGCAGGGTCAGCTCCCAGTCGTCGATCGGCCCGTCACCCGCGAGCAGATACGGGTGCGCGCCGCAGGCATAGGGCGCGGGGGAGTCGGAGAGGTTCGTGGCGGTCTGGGTGACCGTGAGCCCGTCGGCGGACAGGTCGTAGAGCACGTGCAGGTCGACCGCCCACGGGTAGCCGGTCTGCGCCATCACCCGCAGCGTCAGCGACACCGAGTTCGGCGAGTGCTCCTCGAGGGTCCAGGCCGCCCACCGGGCCAGGCCGTGTGAGGCGTTGTTGCGCCTGGGCTCGGTCAGGGCGAGCTGGTGGTCCCGGCCGCCGAAGGAGTACTGCCCGTCCTCGATCCGGTTGGGCCACGGCATCAGCAGCTGCCCGCGACCACCGGAGGCCGTCTCCGACTCTTCGAACCCGTCGACCAGCGGAGTGCCGTCGTACGACAGGTGCCGCAGCGCGCCACCGCTCTCCGTCACCACGGCCCGGTAGCCACCGCCGCTGATCTCGAACTGTTCCCCCGAAGGCATCACCATGGACTCACCCTATGGTTCTGGTTCCGTCGAACCGCAGGTCGGCAGTGCCGGGCAGCCCGTGTGCGGCGAAGAACCGCGCCTCGTCGGCCATGAAGCCGGCCCACAACGCCCGGTGCCCCGCCTCGTCCCACGGCTCGCCCTCCCGGGCATACAGGGCACGGTCGCGGGCGAGGCCTCGCTCGAGCCGCAGGTCGTCGGGCGCGGAGACCCAGACCAGCGTGCTGCGGTACGGCGCCAACGCCCGGTCGCCCGAGCCGACACCCTCCAGCACCAACAACGGCGACGGCGGCACGTCGTGTCGCTCCGCGAAGGCGCCCAGGACCCAGTCGTAGCGCCGGTAGTGACCCGTCTCGCCGGCGGCCAGCGGCACCACGACCTGGTCGTGCAGGCGCGCGCCGGTGTCGCCGTTCAGGCCGCTCCAGCCCTCGTACATGTCGTCCATGTGCAGCACGACGGCGCCGGGCACCGCCTCCGCGAGGGCGGTCGCCAACGTGGTCTTGCCGGAGCCGGCCGGGCCGTCGACGCAGACCAGGCGACCGCCGGCGAGCCGACCCGGTCGCGCCCGCGCGTGCTCGAGGACGGCCGCGACGACATCGGTCATCAGAAGGCGTTGCCGGTGCCCCGGTAGGTCGGCACGGAGTCGGTGATCGCGGACCCGGAGAGCAGGTGCACGGTGTCGGTGTGCTCGGACGGCTCGCCCGACTTGGCGTGCCGGAACCAGACCAGCTCGCCGATCTTCAGGCGCGAGGCGGGGTGCCCGGTCAAGGGGGTCTGCACCTCGCCGGCGCCTTCGAGCCCGGTCAGGTGCAGCCCGGGCGGCGCCCACGGGATCGGTGCACGGTCGGCGCCGATGGGTCCGGAGGCGATGAAGCCCCCGCCGGCCACGGTCACGACGTTCGCGGACGGTCGTCGTACGACGGGAACCGCGAAGAACGACGCCGGACGTGGCGTGAACGACTGGTAGTGGTCGAAGAGGCCGGGCACGAGCAGACCGGACCCGGCGGCCACCTCGGTGACGACCGGGTCGGAGGCGGAGGACTCCACCGATCCCGAGCCGCCGGCGTTCCAGAACTCCAGCGGCGCGATCTGGCGCAGCGCCGCGTTGATCTCGTGGCGACGCACCTTCAGCTGCTCGACCGAGGCCGACTTCAGCCGGCGCACGATCATCGACTTCGCGCGCTGCGACGGTACGTCGTCGGGCACACCGGCGACCTGTCCCTCGTAGGTCATCACGCCGACGAGCGTGAATCCGGGTCGGTCGGCGATCGCCCGGCCCAGCGCGGTCACGGCGGCCGTGTCGTAGAGCGGCGAGCGCTTGGGGCCGACGTGCTGGCCGCTGATCCTCAGTCCGGCGTCGACGTCGATCGCGATCCGGATCGCCACCGCCTTCGACGAGCGCACCGAGTCGATGATCTCGAGGTGGTCGACCGAGTCGACCATGAGCGTGATCGCCGAGGCTGCGGACGGTGAGCTGACCAGCCGCCCGAGGGCGTCGCGGTCGACGGTCGGGTAGCCCATCACGATGTCGTCGGCGATGCCGTTCTCGTGCAGCCACAGGGCCTCGCGCAGGGTGTAGCCGAGCACGCCGTGGAAGCCCGGCCGAGCCAGTGCCCGCTGCAGCAGTGCGGGCACCCGCAGGGACTTGGAGGCCACCCGGATCGGCGTGCCGGACGCCCGCCGGACCAGGTCGGCCGCGTTGGCGTCGAAGGCGTCGAGGTCGACCACCATGGCCGGTGTGCGCAGGTGCCCGGGAAGGTCGGCGACGGCCGCGTCGAGTCGCGCCCGCAGACGATGGCGGGCGATGCCGTCGTCCATCAGTTGATGCCGCGCTTCTTCAGGATCGCCTCGATGTCGGCCAGGTCGTCGTCGATCGCAGGCGCGCCCTTCTGCGACGAGGGCGGCAGTGCCTTGCGCTCCTTGCGCTTCGGCTTGACCTCCGGCGTTTCCTCGCCCGGACTCGACTCACCGCGAGCGGACAGCCAGCCGGAGACGCCGAACAGCACGACCGAGGTGCCGGCCAGCAGGATGCCCAGCCACACCAGGGGGCTGAACACGAAGCCGGTCGCCCAGTCGGCCACCGACGAGGTGATCTCGCCGAACATCTCGAGGGTGCCGGTGAAGTACGCCGCGGCCGGCAGCAGCGTCAGCGCGGCGCCGCGGGTGGCCGAGGCGGCGCCACGATTGCGTGCGGCGTACCAGGTCCACAGGCCGCCGCACACGGTCAGGGCCAGGGCGAGGGCCTGCCAGCTCACTTCGGACATGCCTCCAGCATTTCACATGTCCGGTGATCCGGCGTGGGTACGGTGCCGGGCGGGCGTCGTCGACTGCGTCGGCGGCCCTCAACCGCGGCATTCCTCGATCACCTCGAGCAACGCCAGCAGGCCTGGCCGCACACGCTCGGTGTCGATGCAGGAGAAGCCCACGCGCACGAACCCGGAGCCGGTCGCGGCGTCGGCGAAGTAGAGCTCGCCGGGGTCGATCAGGATGCCGCGCTCGCGTGCGGCAGTCACGACGTGATCGCTCGTCGCGCCGTCGGGAAGTCGCAGCCACAGCGCCGTACCGCCGGGAGGGAAGACCTGGTCCGGGAAGCGGGTGTGCAGCGTCCCGGTCGCGACCTCCCAACGGACGGCGAGCTCACGCCGGTAGGCGTGCAGCGACCTGGTGAACGAGCCGTCCCGCATGAAGAGGGCCAGTGCGCGTTGGGTGACACCGGGGACCTGGCGGTGGACGTAGCGGCGCCGCCAGGCCAGGGCCCTGATCAGCGACGGGTCCGCGACCACGAAGCCGACCCTGATGCCCGGGGCGAGGAGCTTCGACATCGAGCCGAGGTAGATCACCCGGTGCGGGTCGTGGGACGCGATCGCGGGCGTCGGTCGTCCGCGGTAGCAGAGCTCGCTGTCGTAGTCGTCCTCGATGACCAGGAAGTCGTCGTCGCGGGCCCGCCGGATCAGGTCGAGTCGGCGGTCGGGGGACAGCGTGACGTTGCTGGGGTGCTGGTGTGACGGCGTCGTGTAGCAGAGGGACGTCTCGCGGGTGAGGTCGTCGACCCGCAGGCCCTGGTCGTCGACGGGCACCGGCACCAGCTCGGCCCCGCGGGCCGCGAACACGTGGCGGGCGTCGACGTAGCCGGGATCCTCGACCACGACGTGGTCGCCGCGCCGGACCAGGGTGTCGGCCAGCAGGGCCAGGGCCTCCTGGGCGCCGAGGGTGATCAGCACGTTCTCGCGTTCGACGAAGATGCCGCGGCTCGGCAGCAACGACCGGCGCAGCTCGTCGATCAGGAGCATGTCGTCGATGAGGTTGTCGTCGAGCGAGGCGTGGCGGTGGTCGTCGCCCAACGACTTGCGCACGGCAGAGAGCCACTGGCGATCGGGGAAGAAGCGGGCGTCGTGCTGCCCGGTGATGAGGGGGTACGGGTAGGTCCACCACTCGGGAACCCGTTGCAGGTGGGGGATTCCCGGGGTGACCGGTTGCCGGATCCAGCGGGCCCAGTCGACGTCGCCGCCCGACTCGGTGGGTGCGTCGGCGACCGTCGCGTGGGTGTTCACGAAGACGCCGCTGCGCGGTGCGCTGCGCAGGTAGCCCCCGGCGATCAGCTCGTCGATCGCGGTCTGCACGGTCATGCGGGAGACGCCGAGCTGCTCGGCCAGCATGCGGCTCGAGGGAATCCGCTCTCCGGCCCGCCACGACCCGGTGAAGATCAGCTGCTCGACCATCGTGCGGACCCGCACGTGCAGCGGGAAGACCGACGGGACTCCGTCGAACACCTCGCTCACGAGAATCGTCGAGGCCGGCATGCCGATCTCCCATCTGGACTGGTCGGATTGCTGAAACTGGATCTTGTCCTAGTCCAGATATTGCCCGAGTGTAGGGCCAGTCATGCCCTTCAGGCCCCTGCGGACCCGGGCCACCACGTTCGATCCTGTTGTTCCGAAAGGCTCCGCCGGACATGTCCGAGACGCTGCACGTTGCCGGCCGCGTGACCCATGAGCAGTAGGCACGCGAGCATGGGGGGAGCCCTGGCGACCTTTGCGCCGGTCGTCAGCACCATCTCGTTCTACTTCGCCTTCCACACCCTGGTCATCACCGCCCTGCCGCTGACGGCGGACGACGCCGGCATCGCCTCCGTGGCGGTCACCGTCTACATGGGAGCCGGGCTGTTCTTCGACGCAGCCGCCGCGTCCGTCGCCACGCATCGCGGCCTGCGCTCGGTGGTGGCCGTCTCGGCCGCGCTCATGGTGGTGATCGCCGCCGCGATGCTGACCCTGGGCGACATCGGCTGGGCCCTCGTGCCGGTGGCACTGGTGCTGGCGGCGTGCTCGAGCCTGATCTACATCCCCGGCCTCGCCCACTACTCCCACCTGTTGGGCGCTCGACAGGCGAGGGGTCAACGGCTGTCCGTGCTGGTCCAGCGACTGGGCGCACTGGCGGCGTCCGTCGTGGTCGGCCTCTCACTCGCCCGCGGGGTGCCGTCGGCGCTGTGGTGGGCGGTCGGAGGCTGCGGCGCCCTACTCGCACTCGGTGCCACCCGGCTGCCCGCCGGCGTCGTGCGTGAGGCCGAGCCCCGAGTCCGCCTGCTCGCGGCCGCCCACGCTGCGTGGCGCGAGACCGCCGGCTCCCGGACGATGCTCTGGGGGTTGCTCCCCGCCATGGCGATGCCGCTGGTCTTCGTGCTCACCGGGTCGGTGCTCCCGGCGCTGGACGGCACGGACGCGGCGGCCGCCGGCCTCGGCCTGATCGCCCGGGAGCTCGTCGCGCTCGTCTGCGCTGCCCTGCTGGCGCGACGTGGACGGCTCCGCGCCAACGTGGAGTTCATGGTCGCGGTGGTTCTGTGCGCGGGCGGCGCACTGCTCGCGTTGACCGCGACCTCGCCCTGGCAGGTCGTCGCCGGTGTGGCCCTGACCGGCCCGGTGGTCTCCTCGGCGATCATCGTGTCCGCCTTGAACGTGCACGCGGCAGCGCGTCACTCCACGCGGCCGTGGGCGTGCTTCGGGGCGATGGGCATGTCGGCGCGGCTCAGCGGCCTCGCCTCTCCGCTCCTCCTCGGCGCCGCCGGGGTGTGGGGCGCCCCCTCCATCGGTGCGGTGTTCGTCATGCTCCTCGTGGGACTGGGCCTGGGCATGTGGCCGGGCCGGCAGGCCCTGCGCGACGAGAGGGACTCCCCACGCGGTGGGCCCACCCGGCCGGTCGACCACGCGGCTCGGTTGGGTCACCGATCACGATCCCGCCTATCCTGACGCCACCATGACGAACCCCAATCCCGATCGCTTCGAGGGCGCCCGCATCCTCGAGTCGTCCTTTCCCGACGACGACGGCGGGCAGTTCCCCGAGGTGGCCGAGGCCCTGTCGGCGTACGCCGCGGATCGGAGCAGGTACGCCGAGGCGTTGGCCGCCGTGCAGTCCTCGCGCCTGCTGGTGCCCGTGGTCGCGCTGCTCGGCGAGGTGGAGTACGACGACGAGGGCCTGGCCCACGACAAGTCCAGTGACATGGCGGCGGTGCTGATGCGGGGCGGCGACGGCCGGATGGCCCTGCTGGCCTTCACCGGCACGGAGCAGCTCACCGCCTGGAACGCCGAGGCCCGTCCGGTCGCCGTACCCACGATCGCCGCTGCCCAGTCTGCGCTCCAGGACGAGGCCGAGGCGCTGGTCATCGACGTCGCCGGGCCGGTGACGTTCGTGGTCGAGGGCGACGACCTGCGAGGACTCGCGGCGGGGTGGCAGCTGGTCGAGGTCGACGGCCGCTCGGCCTGGCTGCAGCCCGAGGCCGACTGAGTCGATTTGGGGGAGTGGGCGGAGGGCGCGTAGTCTGTCCCTCGACCGATCTGCATTGCCATGACCCCATGGCGGAGTGGATCAGACAAGCGGAGGTTTCGACTTCCCACCCGCATCGACCGCGAGGTCGTCGGGTCCGGTCCGCAGAACCAGGTCTGCGCGGCGTACGCCGTGGTGCAGGCATGGAGACGCGTGGTGCACCTGTGCATCTGGAGACTGGGCTTCCGCTTGGAATGAGCGGAAGCCCATTTTCGTTCCACAAGGGCGAATTCGTTCCATCCACAGATTTGCACCATCGTCCCCAGGAGGACCCATCAGCACAGAGCTGCGCATCAACGACCGGATCCGGGTTTCCGAGGTCCGGCTCGTTGGACCCAACGGCGAGACCGTCGGCATCGTGCCGACGGCTGACGCGCTGCGCCTTGCCCAGGAGGCTGACCTCGACCTCGTCGAGATCGCGCCGCAGGGCAAGCCGCCCGTCTGCAAGCTCATGGACTACGGGAAGTTCAAGTACGAGAACGCCCAGAAGGCCCGTGAAGCCCGACGCAACCAGACGAACGTGATCATCAAGGAGATGAAGCTTCGTCCCAAGATCGACGCGCACGACTACGAGACCAAGAAGGGTCACGTCGTCCGCTTCCTCAAGGCCGGTGACAAGGTCAAGATCACGATCATGTTCCGCGGTCGTGAGCAGCACCGCCCCGAGCTCGGCTTCCGGCTGCTCCAGCGCCTGGCCGAGGACGTCGAGGAGCTGGGCTTCGTCGAGAGCTCGCCCAAGCAGGACGGCCGCAACATGATCATGGTGCTCGGGCCGCACCGCAAGAAGGCCGACGCCAAGGTCGAGATGCAGGCGGAGAAGGAGTCCAAGGCCGCCGAGCGCGCCGCGGGCGAGGCCGAGGAGTCCTCGTTCCGCAAGGCATCCGCCGGCACCAAGCCCGTGGCCCAGAAGAAGGAGCGCAAGCGCTCCGAGAACCTCGATCCCGAGATCGAAGCCTGAGTCCAGGCCCCCCACGTTCACCAGATCCAGAGATAGAGAGCAGAGAGATGCCGAAGAACAAGACGCACTCCGGTGCCAAGAAGCGCTTCCGCGTGACCGGCACCGGCAAGATCCTTCGCGAGAAGGCCGGCAAGCGCCACAACCTCGAGAAGAAGCCGTCCAAGGTGACCCGCCGCATGACCGGCACCGTCGAGCTGGCCAAGGCTGACGTCAAGTCCGCCAAGAAGATGCTGGGTCTCTGAGACCAACTTCCTGCTGGTGACCTCGCCCCGATCGGCGGACACCGCACCCCCAAACTTTTCGAGCAACAAGGAGTAAGACAGTGGCACGCGTCAAGCGGGCGGTAAACGCCCACAAGAAGCGCCGGGTAGTTCTCGAGCGCGCATCCGGTTACCGGGGCCAGCGCTCGCGCCTGTACCGCAAGGCCAAGGAGCAGGTCACCCACTCGCTGGTCTACAGCTACCGTGACCGCAAGGCCAAGAAGGGCGAGTTCCGCAAGCTGTGGATCCAGCGCATCAACGCCGCTGCCCGCGTGAACGGCCTCACCTACAACCGCTTCATCCAGGGCCTGAAGGCCGCCGAGGTCGAGGTGGACCGCAAGATCCTCGCCGACCTGGCCGTCAACGACGCCCCGGCGTTCGCCGTCCTGGTCGAGCTGGCCAAGGCCAACCTCCCCGAGGACGTCAACGCGCCCCGCGAAGACGCGACTGCCTGATCTGTCTCACCGGTGGTTGAGGAAGGCGCGCCAGCGCCTGTCTCGAAACCCTTGGGTTGAGGAAGGCGCGCCAGCGCCTGTCTCGAAACCACACCGACAGACAGCAAGGACGATCTGACGTGGCGAGCTTCCGCGACAACCCCACCCCGCTGACCAGCGGGAACGCGAGGGTCAAGAACGCGCGGAAGCTCGCCCGTCGGTCATTTCGGGCCGAGCACCGGCTCTTCCTCGCCGACGGCCCCAAGGCCGTCGAGGGAGCGCTGGCCCTGAGCGGCTGCGCGGTCGAGGTGTTCGCCACTCCCGAGGCCACCGAGAAGTACGCCGACCTGCGGGTCGCCGCGAGCTCCGCAGAAGTCGACTGGACGCCCGTCGACGAGCGGGCCCTCGCCTCGCTCTCCGACGCGGTCAACCCGGCCGGTGTGATCGCGGTCTGCCGTTTCGTCGACCGACCCGCCGACCACGTGCTCGACGGCGGACCTCGCCTGGTCACGATCTGCGCCGACGTCCGCGATCCCGGCAACGCCGGCACGGTGATCCGCACGAGTGACGCCGCCGGCGCGGACGCCGTACTCCTGGCCGGCAACTCGGTCGACGCCCACAACCCGAAGACGGTGCGGGCCACGGTCGGCAGCCTCTTCCACGTCCCCCTCGCGGTCGTCGACGACCCCGCCGAGGCCGTACGCCGGGCACAGGCCGCCGGACTCGTCGTCCTGGCCGCCGACGGCGCCGGAGAGATCGACCTGTTCGAGGCCGACGAGCTCCTTGCCGGGCCCACCGCGTGGCTGTTCGGAAACGAGGCCTGGGGACTTCCCGAAGAGCTGGCCGCGCTCGCCGACCACCGAGTGCGCATCCCGATCACGGGCCGGGCCGAGAGCCTCAACCTCTCCACCGCCGCCGCGGTCTGCCTCTACGCGTCCGCCCGCGCGCAACGCTGAGCCCGCACCACCCACCACGCAACGTCGCACGCGACCGCGTCCCGGGCGCTAACCTCGCCCTGTGGACCAGACCGCCCGCGAGACCCTCGACCAGCTGCCCGACGGCGTGGTCGTCGCAGGGGACGACGAGGTCGTGGAGCTGGCCAACGCCGAGGCGGTCCGCATGCTCGGTGCGACGTCAGCAGATGATCTGGTCGGTCAGAAGCTGAAGGACGCCCTCGTCCTCCAGGACCAGTCCGGTGAGACCTGGTGCGACCGCAACCAGCCGTACCTCGGTCTCGCCACCCGCACCGGCGTGCCCGAGCAGCCGTGGGTGCTGCCCAACGGCACCGAGGTGCTGGTCAACGCGCGCATCCTGCGCCCGAGCCTCACCGAGCCGATCGAGCGGGTCGTGGTGAGCCTGCGGTCGGGACGCGGACGCGCCCGGCTCGACCGGGAGCGTTCCGACCTGGTCGCCACCGTGGCCCACGAGATCCGTTCTCCACTCACCGGGGTGAAGGGCTTCGTGCAGGCCCTCCTGAACAGGTGGGACAAGCTCAACGACGACCAGAAGAAGCTGATGCTCACCACGGTCAACGCCGACTCCGACCGGCTGAGCCGCCTGATCGCGGAGCTGCTCGACGTGGCCCGCATCGACACCGGTCGGCTCTCCCTGTTCCCGAGGCCCGCCGACCTCGAGGTGCTCGTCCAACGCGTCGTCGACTCGGTGCGCGCCGGCACCTCCCGGCCGGTCGAGCTCGCCGTCGGGCCCGGCCTTCCCGAGGCCCACGTCGACCCCGACAAGTTCACCCAGGTGATCACCAACCTGATCGAGAACGGCATCCGGCACGGCGACGGCGTGGTCTCGGTGACCCTGTCCGCGATCGCCGAGGAAGCCGACTTCGACGGCGTACTCCTGACCGTGGACGACGAGGGCAGCGGCATCCCCGAAGAGATGCGGCGCCGCGTGTTCACCAAGTTCTGGAAGCACGGCGAGCGCGGTGGCTCCGGGCTCGGCATGTACATCGTGAACGGGCTCGTCCGGGCCCACGGCGGTGTGCTCACCATCGGGGATTCACCCGCCGGGGGAGCCCGGATCGCGACCGCGTGGCCCGAGGACGACAGGCGCCAGCTCTGACGCTGGGTGAGACCAGGCCAAACCCGGTCGCGGCGCCCGCGGCGTACTTCCTAGACTGGCCCTGGCACATCCCCCTTCCCGGAAGGCAGTCATGTCGGGACCGAACACCGATTACGACCCCGTCGAGGTCACGCCGTTGCGTGCCGACGAGGTCGAAGCCCAGCGCGACGCCGCGCTCGCCGCGATCGCCGCGGCCGCGGACCTCGAGGCACTCAAGCAGGTGCGCCTCGAGCACGCCGGTGACCGGTCCCCGCTGGCCCTGGCCAACCGAGAGATCGGCGCCCTGCCGCCCCAGGCTCGCAAGGAGGCCGGCGCCCGCGTCGGCAAGGCCCGCGGCGAGGTCAACAAGGCCCTCGGCCAGCGCCTCGCCGTGCTCGAGGCCGAGCACGAGGAGCGCATGCTCGTCGAGGAGACCGTCGACGTCACCCTGCCGACCGACCGCGCCCTGACCGGCGCCCGGCACCCGATCACGATGATGTCCGAGCGCATCGCCGACGTGTTCGTCGCGATGGGCTGGGAGGTCGCCGAGGGTCCGCAGGTCGAGGCAGAGTGGCTCAACTTCGACGCGCTCAACATGGGCGCCGACCACCCGGCCCGCACCATGCAGGACACCTTCTGGCTCGAGCCCGCCGAGGCCGCACTGGTGCTCCGCACGCACACGTCGCCGGTGCAGGCCCGCACCATGCTGACCCGCGAGCCCCCGATCTACGTGGTGTGCCCCGGCCGGGTCTACCGCACCGACGAGATCGACGCGACGCACTCGCCGGTCTTCCACCAGGTCGAGGGCCTGGTCATCGACGAGGGCATCACCATGGCCCACCTCAAGGGCTCGCTCGACCACTTCGCCACCGCCATGTTCGGCGAGGGCATCACGACCCGGTTCCGGCCGTCGTACTTCCCGTTCACCGAGCCGTCGGCCGAGGTCGACCTGGTCTGCTTCGTCTGCCGTGGCGTGAACTCCGACGAGTGCCGCACGTGTCGCGGTGAAGGCTGGATCGAGTGGGGCGGCTGCGGTGTCGTGAACCCACGCGTGCTCATCGCCTGTGGCGTCGATCCGGAGAAGTACACCGGCTTCGCCTTCGGCATGGGCATCGACCGCACCCTGATGTTCCGTCACGGCGTCGAGGACCTCCGCGACGTGTTCGAGGGCGACATCCGCTTCGCCCAGCCCTTCGGAATCGAGATCTGAACCCATGAAGGCCCCTGTTTCCTGGATCCGCGAGTACGTCGACCTGCCCGACGCGGTCACGTCCGGCGAGCTCGCCGCCACGCTGACCATGCTCGGCCTCAAGCTCGAAGCACTGGTGACGCCTGCCGACGCCATCACCGGACCCCTCGTGGTCGGCCGGGTGCTGACCATCGAGAAGGAGCCGCAGAAGAACGGCAAGGTGATCAACTGGTGCACCGTCGACGTGGCCGACGCCAACGGCACGGGTGAGCCGCAGGGCATCATCTGCGGAGCCCACAACTTCGTCGAGGGCGACCTGGTGGTCGTCTGCCTGCCCGGCGCCGTGCTGCCCGGCAACTTCGAGATCTCCGCGCGCAAGACCTACGGCCACATCTCCGCGGGCATGATCTGCTCCTCCCGCGAGCTAGGCCTCGGAGAAGACCACGACGGCATCATCGTGCTGCCCGCCGAGGCAGGCAGGCCCGGCGACGACGCGTTCGAGGTCCTCGCGATGAACGACTCGATCATCGAGTTCGAGATCAACCCCGACCGGGCCTACGCCCTGTCGCTGCGCGGCATCGCGCGTGAGACCGGCATCGGGTTCGACGTCCCGTTCCGCGACCCGGCCGACCGGGACGTCCCCGCAGCCAACGGCGACGGGTACCCGGTCGTCGTCGACGACGTCGCCGGCTGCCCGGTCTTCGTGGCCCGCAGCGTCACCGGCTTCGACCCGGCCGCGCCGACCCCCGACTGGATGGTCACGCGACTCACTGCGGCCGGCATGCGCCCGATCTCCCTGGGCGTCGACATCACCAACTACGTGATGCTCGAGCTCGGCCAGCCGATCCACGGCTACGACCGGTCGAAGCTGTCCGGCGCGATCCGGGTGCGCCGTGCCACCGAGGGCGAGAAGCTCACCACGCTCGACGGCCAGAAGCGCAAGCTCAGCGCCGAAGACCTGCTGATCACCGACGACTCCGGGCCGATCGGCATCGCAGGCACCATGGGCGGCGAGACCACCGAACTGTCCGGGAGCACCACCGACGTGGTGATCGAGGCCGCCCACTTCGACGCGGTGTCCATCTTCCGCACCGAGCGTCGGCACAAGCTGCCCTCCGAGGCCTCCAAGCGCTTCGAGCGTGGGGTCGACCCCGAGCTGCCGGCCGCAGCCGCCGACCGTGTGGTGGAGCTGATGGTCGAGCTCGGCGGCGCCACCGCCGACCCCGGTGTGACGGTCGTGGGCGAGGCACCTGCTCGTCGTACCGTCACGGCCGCCACCGACCTCTCCGCGCGGGTCACCGGCATGGAGATCAGCGCGGAGACCGCCGTGGCCAACCTCGAGAAGGTGGGGTGCCAGGTCGTCGGCGACGGCGACACGCTCACCGCGACGGTGCCGCCGTGGCGCCCCGACATGAGCGACCCGTTCGACCTGGTCGAGGAGGTCGCCCGCATCGTCGGCTACGACAAGGTGCCCTCGGTGCTGCCCCCGGCACCCTCGGGCCGCGGGCTCCCCGTCGCCCAGAAGCTGCGCCGACGCGTGGGCCTCGTGCTCGCCGGCGCCGGCTGGACCGAGTCGATCAGCTACCCGTTCGTCGGCGACTCCGACTGGGCCAACCTGGGCCTGCCCGACGACGACGAGCGGCGCCGCACGATCCGCATGGCCAACCCGCTCAACGCCGAGGAGCCCCAGCTCGCGACGACGCTGCTGCCGGGCGTGCTCCGGTCGCTCGGCCTCAACGTGGCCCGCGGCAACGCCGACACCTCCCTGTTCGAGACCGGACTCGTGTTCCTGCCCACGGGGGAGGAGGCCGCGCCGATCCTCGGTGTCGACCGCCGCCCGACCGACGAGGAGTGGGCCGCGATCGAGAAGGCCGTCCCGCACCAGCCCCAGCACCTCGCGCTCGCACTGACCGGACAGCGCGAGCGCTCCGGCTGGTGGGGCGAGGGGCGTCAGGGCTCGTGGTCCGACGCGATCGGCGCCGTCCGCGACGCCGCGGGTGCGCTGGGTGTCGAGGTCGAGGTGACCGCCGCGGCGCTCGCTCCGTGGCACCCCGGCCGCTGTGCCGAGATCCGCGTCGGCGAGACCGTGCTCGGCCACGCCGGCGAGCTGCACCCCAAGGTCTGCAAGGCGTACGGCGTCCCGGCGCGGTCCGCTGCGGCCGAGATCGACCTCGACGCGCTGCTGCGCCTGGCCCAGGTCGTCACGCCCAGCCCGCACTTCGCGTCGTACCCGGTCGCCAAGGAGGACGTCGCCCTCGTGGTCGACGCGTCCGTGCCGTCCGCCGACGTCGAGGCGGTGCTGCGTGAGGGTGCCGGCGAGCTCCTGGAGTCGGTGCGCCTCTTCGACGTGTTCACCGGCGAGCAGGTCGGCGAGGGCAAGAAGTCGCTGGCCTTTGCGTTGCGTTTCCGGGCGCCCGACCGCACCCTCAAGGAGGGTGAGTCCGGTGCCGCCCGCGACGCCGCCGTGGCCCTGGCCGCCGAACGCCTCGGAGCCGTCCAGCGCTGACGTCACGAACCGCGTGCTCTTGATGCGCGAACCGTGGATTCTTGATGGCCGAACCGTGGATTCTTGACGTGTGCCCCGGCCCTGACCGTGCCGCGCGACGCGGCCAGCCTTAGGGTCGGCGCATGCCATTGTTCGAGTTCGAGGGCAAGCGCCCGGAGGTCCATCCCGAGGCGTTCGTCGCGCCGACCGCCACCTTGATCGGTGACGTGGTCATCGAGAAGGGCGCCAGCGTCTGGTACGGCGCGGTGCTGCGCGCCGACGACTGCCGCATCATCGTGCGCGAGGGTGCCAACATCCAGGACAACTCGGTCGTGCACGGCACTCCCGACTCGGTCGTCGAGATCGGTGCGGGCGCGACCGTGGCGCACAGCTGCATCGTGCACAGCGCCACCCTCGGCGAGAAGGCGTTGCTGGGCAACGGCTCGACGATGCTCGACGGCACCTCACTCGGCGCCGGATCCCTGGTGGCCGCGGGGTCGTTGCTGACGCCGGGCACCGCGATCCCCGAGGGCGTACTGGCGGCGGGATCACCGGCACAGGTCAAGAAGCCGATCGCCGGCACCTCGGCGGAGTTCTGGGTCGAGGCGAACCCGCCGTACTACGCCGAGCTGGCCCAACGGCACCGCACCGGCATCTCCGGGGCCTGACCCACGAGCCTGCAGTTGTTGCGCCTCGAACCTGCATGCCTCGACGCAAGGACTGCAGGTTCGAGCATCAAGAACTGCCGGCTGGTGCGGCCTCGATCTGCTCGCGCAGGATGTCGGCATGACCTGCGTGCCGGGCCACCTCCCGGATCATGTGCAGGTAGATCCAGCGCAGGCTCACCGCCCCGAAGTGGTCGTGCTCGATCGTGAAGTCGAGGTCCAGCGGATCGGCGATCTCGCGACCCCGCCGGGCCGCCGCGCGCAGCTCGGCGACCGCCGACTCCACCGTGTCGTCGGCGGTGACCGCGAAGCTGGCGTCGTCGCCGTACCCGTAGCCGTCCCACTCCGACTCCGGCAGCGCCGCGACCCGACGCTGGAACCAGCTGCGCTCGGCGCAGGCAACGTGCTTCAACAACGCCAGGGGTGTGGTCAGTGATGGGACCAGCCGGCGTCGCGCATCATCCTCGGACAGCCCCTCCACGCACTCGATCAGCGACTGCCGGTTGATCTCGAGCATGTTGACCAACATGGCCCGCTCGGGACCAACCGTCACCATCTCGAGCATCAGTTGATCGGGTGGTTGACGCAGCTGCGGAAAAGGTCGTACGTCGACCGCTCGCCGGCCACCGTGATGGCCGAGTCGTCGGCGCGCCTCCACAACCAGGCATCGAGGTCGGCCGCCTTCCCTGCCACCACGACGTCGGGCTCGACCCCGGGATCGGCGACCACGTTGATGTCGTCCTCGTCGTGGCTGGTGCCCTCCGGGTCGGTGCCGGTGAACCGGCCCAGCTGCACCCACACGTGGTGGTCGGTGTCGATCGAGTCGACCCGCACGTGGTGATCGCCCCCGGTGAACGTGCCCCACGGGGGAGTGCCGCCGAACATGACGTCGAGGACCTCCTGCACGCCGTCGGCGGCCAGCCGCGCGTCGAGGTCGCTCGGCAGCCCGGCCGCCTGCTCGGCGTCAACCCGGTGGATCAGCGCCTCGTGTGCCTGGCGGCGGAACGTGAACGCGACAGTCTGCTCGGTCGACCAGGTCCAGGCGGGGTGCGCCGGGTCGGCCGCCTCGAGGGCGGTGACCAGCGCGGCCGACCGCTTGTCGAAGAGCGCGAGCAGGTCGTCGTACGACGCGGGCCGCTCGGGCTCGGTGTAGTCGTCGGGGGAGGCCGGTCGGTTCTCGATGATCCACGCCCAGAAGTCCTGGACACCGGTGAGGTGCCAGAGCAGGTCGGCGGCGTCCCAGTCGGGGCACGCAGGAACACGTGCGGTGGGGTCGGCGTCGGCGAGCACCGCTGCGAAGCGCGCCGAATCCGTGCGAAGGTGGTCGAGGTAGGCGTCGTACGAAAGTCGCGTCATGGCGCACACGCTAGGGGTCCGCGGCCAGACCCGAAACCCAATATGCGATGTCATGCATACATGTGTATAGTCATGCACATGTCCGACAAGATCTCCGTCGCAGTAGCCGGGGCCAGCGGGTATGCGGGCGGCGAAGTCCTCCGCCTGCTGCTGGCCCATCCCAACGTCGAGATCGGGGCGCTCACCGGCGGCTCCAACGCGGGGGAGTCCTTCGGCCGTCTCCAGCCGCACCTCGTGCCGCTCGCCGGGCGCACCCTCGAGCCCACCACCCCCGAGGTGCTGGCCGGCCACGACGTGGTCTTCCTCGGCCTGCCGCACGGCGCCTCCGCCGAGGTGGCCAACGCGTTGGGTGACGACGTCGTCGTCATCGACTGCGGGGCCGACTTCCGGCTGACCGACGCAAGCGTGTGGGAGAAGTTCTACGGCGGCACGCACGCCGGGGCCTGGCCCTACGGCATCCCCGAGCTCGCCCAGCAGCGCGAGGAGCTGCGCGGAGCCCGCCGCATCGCGGTGCCCGGCTGCTACCCGACGGTCTCGACGCTGACCATTGCCCCCGCGGTCAGCGCCGGCGTGATCCAGAACGACATCGTCGTGGTCGCCGCCAGCGGCACCACCGGCGCCGGCAAGGCCGCCAAGACGCACCTGCTCGGCAGCGAGGTGATGGGCAACGCCAGTGCGTACGGCGTCGGCGGGGTCCACCGCCACACGCCCGAGATCATCCAGAACCTCAACCTGCTCACCGAGTCCGAGGTGAAGGTCAGCTTCACCCCGATGCTGGTGCCGATGCCGCGCGGCATCCTGGCCACCGTCTCGGCGCCCCTCTCCGGTGACCTCACCGCGGAGCAGGCCTACGCCCTCTACACCGAGGCGTACGCCGACGAGCCGTTCGTGCACGTGCTGCCCGAGGGCATGTGGCCCCAGACCAAGTCGGTGATCGGCTCCAACATGGTGCACGTGCAGGTGACCGTCGACGAGGCGGCCGGCCGGCTCATCGCCGTCGGTGCGGTCGACAACCTCGCCAAGGGCACGGCCGGCGCCGCCGTACAGTGCATGAACCTCGCGCTCGGACTCGAGGAAACCACCGGACTCCCCACGATCGGACTCGCCCCATGACCGACGCACGGACCTTCAACCTCCAGCAGTTCCCCGAGAAGCTGGCCGTAGTCCGGCTGGCACCGGGCGCCGAGATCCCAGACTGGGCCGAGGCCTCCTCGTTGCTCTCGATCACCGCGACGGCCACCGAGACCTCGTTGGTCTGCGCCACGCGCAGTGTCCCGACCAAGGTGCAGAGCCAGAAGCCGTTCACCGCGTTCGCCGTCCAGGGCCCGCTCGACTTCGAGCTGTACGGCGTCCTGGTCGAGCTGCTGCAGCCGTTGGCCGAGGCCGAGATCAGCGTCTTCACGATCTCCACGTTCGACACCGACTGGATCCTGGTGCCGCAGAGCTTGGTCGACGACGCGACCGAGGCATGGCGACGACGAGGGCACACCGTTGCCGCCGCCGTCCCCGTCACCCCTCCGCGAAAGAGCAAGAAGAAATGACCGTCACCGCACCCCAGGGATTCATTGCCGCAGGCGTCGCCGCCGGGCTCAAGTCCACCGGCGCCAAGGACCTCGCCCTCGTCGTCAACCAGGGCCCCACCTACGACTCCGCCTCCGTCTTCACCGCCAACCGCTGCAAGGCCAACCCGATCCTGTGGAGCCAGGAGGTCGTCAAGGACGGCGTCGTGCGCGCCGTCGTGCTGAACTCGGGCGGCGCCAACTGCTACACCGGCACCGAAGGCTTCCAGACCACCCACGCGGTCGCCGAGCAAGTGGCCGGCAAGCTGGGCATCGGCGCGATCGACGTCGTGGTCTGCTCGACCGGCCTGATCGGTCTCGCCAACCCGCGCCAGAACCTCCTCGACGGTGTCGACGCGGCCCATGCCGCACTCTCCGTCGACGGGGGCGTCGACGCGGCCGAGGCGATCATGACCACCGACAGCGTGAGCAAGAAGGTCGTCATCGAGGGCGCCGGTTGGAAGATCGGCGGCATGGCCAAGGGCGCGGGCATGCTGGCACCGCAGCTGGCCACCATGCTCGTGGTGCTCACCACCGACGCCGTCGTCCCCGCCGCGGACCTCGACCAGGCACTGCGCGCCGCGACCCGGGTCAGCTTCGACCGGCTCGACTCCGACGGCTGCATGAGCACCAACGACACCGTCACGGTGATGGCCAGCGGAGCCTCCGGCATCACGCCGACCCTCGCTGACTTCACCGACGCGCTCACCCAGGCCTGCACCGACCTCGCCATGCAACTGCTCAAGGACGCCGAGGGCGCCGACCACGAGATCGCGATCACCGTGCTCAACGCGGCTTCCGAGGACGACGCCGTCGAGGCGGGCCGCTCGGTGGCGCGCAGCAACCTGTTCAAGGCCGCGGTCTTCGGCAACGACCCCAACTGGGGACGCGTGCTGGCCAGCCTCGGCACCACGCAGGCCGCCTTCGACCCGGCCGACCTCGACGTCGCGATGAACGGCGTGTGGGTCTGCCGCAAGAGCACCCCTGCCGAGGACCCCGCCGGCGTCGACCTCACCGGTCGCGACGTCACCGTCACCATCGACCTCAAGTCAGGCAACGAGCGGGCCACGGTCTGGACCAACGACCTGACCCACGCCTACGTCCACGAGAACAGCGCGTACTCCTCATGACAGACACCGAACAGAGTCCCGAGACCGCCAAGGCCGCAACGCTGGCCGGGGCCCTGCCCTGGCTGAAGGCCTACAACGGCAAGATCGTCGTCATCAAGTACGGCGGCAACGCGATGACCGACGACACCTTGAAGAAGGCGTTCGCAGAAGACATCGCGTTCCTCCGGTTCGCCGGCTTCAAGCCGGTCGTGGTGCACGGCGGCGGCCCCCAGATCTCCAAGATGCTCGACCGCCTCGGCATCGAGTCCGAGTTCCGCGGTGGCCTGCGGGTCACCACGCCCGAGGCCATGGACGTCGTACGCATGGTGCTCGTCGGGCAGGTCCAGCGCGAGCTGGTCGGGCTGGTCAACCAGCACGGTCCGATCGCGGTCGGCCTCTCCGGTGAGGACGCCGGCCTGTTCACCGCCGAGCCCACCAACACCATCGTCGACGGCGAAGAGGTCGATCTCGGCCTGGTCGGTGAGGTGGCGAGGGTGCGCCCCGAGTCCGTGCTCGACCTGGTCGAGGCCGGCCGGGTGCCGGTGATCTCCAGCGTGGCACCCGACGAGGCCGGACTGGTGCACAACGTCAACGCGGACACCGCCGCCGCGGCGCTCGCCGCGGCCCTGGGTGCCGAGAAGCTGCTCGTGCTCACCGACGTCGAGGGCCTCTACCGCGACTGGCCGAACAGCTCCGACGTGATCGGCCAGATCAGTCCCGAGGGCCTCGAGACCCTGATGCCCTCGCTGGCCAGCGGCATGGTGCCGAAGATGCAGGCCTGCCTCCAGGCCGTGCGTGACGGCGTGAAGCGGGCGACGGTCGTCGACGGCCGCGAGCCGCACGCCGTACTCCTCGAGCTCTTCACCGACGAGGGCATCGGCACCCAGGTGCTGCCCGGCGTCGACACCGTGATCCGGCAGGCGAAGAACCCTCCCGTCGTGAAGGAGTCCTGATGACCGCGACCTGGACCGAGCGGTACGCCGACTCGGTGATGAACACTTTCGGCCCGCCGAAGCTGGTGCTCACCCGCGGGCAGGGCGCCCACGTGTGGGACGCCGACGGCAAGGAGTACGTCGACCTGCTCGGCGGCATCGCGGTGAACGCGCTCGGCCACGGCCACCCGGCCCTCGTCGAGGCGGTCACCAACCAGCTGCAGACGCTCGGCCACATCTCCAACTTCTTCGCCAGTGGCCCCCAGATCGAGCTTGCCGAGAAGCTGCTCGAGCTCGTCGGCGAGCCCGGCCGGGTGTTCTTCTCCAACTCGGGCACCGAGGCCAACGAGGCGGCGTTCAAGCTGACCCGCCGCACCGGCCGCACCCACGTCGTGGCCGCCGAGAACGCCTTCCACGGCCGCACCATGGGTGCGCTCGCGCTGACTGCGAAGGCTGCGTACCGCGAGCCCTTCGAGCCGCTCCCGGGCGACGTCACGTTCGTTCCCTACGGCGACTCCGATGCGCTGGCCGCCGCGGTCACCGACCGGACCGCCGCGGTGATCCTGGAGCCCATGCAGGGGGAGGCCGGCGTCAACGTGGCCCCCGAGGGCTACCTCGCCGACGCCCGCCGCATCACCAGCGAGCACGGCGCCCTGCTCTGGTTCGACGAGATCCAGACCGGCATCGCCCGCACCGGCGCCTGGTTCGCGTACGCCGACTCCGGTGTCACGCCCGACATCATCACGCTGGCCAAGGGACTGGGTGGCGGCATCCCGATCGGCGCCACCCTCGGACTCGGCAAGGCCGCGTCGCTGCTCGAGCCGGGCAACCACGGCACCACGTTCGGCGGCAACCCGGTCGCGACCGCGGCCGCACTGGCCGTGCTCCACACCATCGAGGCCGAGGACCTCCTCGCCCGGGTCACCGACCTGGGCAAGCGACTGTCCGAGGGCCTGGCCGCCGACCCGCGCGTGACGGAGGTGCGTGGCGCGGGCCTGCTGATCGGCCTCACGCTGACCACGGAGTCCTCCGCCGAGGTGACCGCCAAGGCACTCGAGCAGGGGTTCATCATCAACAACCCGACGCCTGACCGGATCCGCCTCGCCCCTCCGCTGGTGCTCACAGATGCGGACGTCGACTCGTTCCTCGCAGCCTGGCCCGGGATTCTCGACGCGGCCGGAGTCGGAGTCGTGCCATGACCCGCCACCTGCTGCGCGACGACGACCTGACGCCGGCCGAGCAGGCCGAGGTGCTGGCCCTCGCGGTCGAGCTCAAGGCGGCGCCCTACGACCACAAGCCGCTGGCCGGTCCGCGCACGGTCGCGATGATCTTCGACAAGCCGACCCTGCGCACCCAGACGTCGTTCTCCGCCGGCATCGCCGAGCTCGGCGGCAACGCGATGGTGATCAACGGAGACCTCGCCCAGATCGGGGTCCGCGAGTCGGTCGAGGACGTCGCCCGCGTGCTGGCCGGGCAGGTCGCGCAGGTCGTGTGGCGCACCAACGACCACGCACGGCTCGAGACGATGGCCGCGTGGGCCGGCATCCCGGTGATCAACGCGCTCAGCGACGACTTCCACCCCTGCCAGCTGCTGGCCGACCTGCTCACCGTGATCGAGCGCAAGGGGCCGCTGGCCGGGCTGCGTGCGACGTTCGTCGGCGACGGGGCCTGCAACATGGGCAACTCGTGGTTGATCGCCGGCGCCACGGCGGGCATGCACGTGGTGGTCAGCTCGCCGGAGGGCTACGAGCCCAGCGAGTCGATCGTCGGCCACGCGGCCAAGATCGCCGCCGAGACCGGGGGATCGGTCGGCCTCGAGCGCGACCCGGTCGCCGCGGTCGCCGGAGCCGACATCGTCATCACCGACACGTGGGTCTCGATGGGCAAGGAGGCCGAGTCGGCCGACCGCCTGGCCGCGCTCGCGCCGTACTCCCTGACCAGTGCGCTCCTGGCCCACGCCAAGTCCGACGCGATCGCCATGCACTGCCTGCCGGCGTACCGCGGCAAGGAGATCGAGGCCGAGCTGATCGACGGCCCCGACAGCGTCGTGTGGCAGGAGGCGGAGAACCGTCGACACGCCCAGAAGGCCGTGATGATGTGGTTGGAGGCCCGACGATGAACGAGCAGGCGCTCACTCCGTTGACCAAGAACGCGCGCCAGCAGCTGATCATCGAGCTGCTCGCGCACCAGGAGGTCAAGTCCCAGGTCGAGCTGGCCGAGTTCCTCGCGGCCCGCGGCGTCAACGCGACCCAGGCGACGCTGTCGCGCGACCTCGTCGAGCTCGACGCGGTCAAGGTCCGCGCTCGCGACGGTGGCCTGGTCTATGCCGTGCCCGCCGAGGGTGGCGACCGCACTCCGACCAGCCCGCGCGACAGCTCGGCGGCCAACGCCCGACTGGCCCGCCTGTGCGCCGAGCTCCTGGTCAGTGCCGAGGCGAGCGCCAACCTGGTCGTCCTCCGCACCCCACCGGGGGCCGCGCAGTTCCTCGCCTCCGCGTTCGACAAGGCCGAGATCGGCGACGTGCTCGGCACCATCGCCGGCGACGACACCGTGCTGGTCATCGGCCGCACCCCCACGGGGGGCGATGCGCTGGCGCAACGCTTCCTGGGCTTCGCCAACAGCCGTACGGCGTGACCGCCGCCCACCTCCACAGACACTGCGTGCACATCCGCCGCCCACCCCGACAGACACTGCGTGCACATCCGCCGCCCACCCCGACCGACACCGAGGACTCCCGTGACCCAGGACAGCACCACCAACACCGGCAAGCTCTGGGGCGGACGCTTCGGGAGCGGTCCGAGCCCCGAGCTCGACGCCCTGTCCCGCTCCACCCACTTCGACTGGCGCCTGACGCCCTATGACCTGGCCGGGTCGCGCGCCCACGCCAACGTGCTGCACGCCGCCGGGTTCCTCACCGACGCCGACCACGCCGAGCTCCTGCGCGGACTCGACACCCTGGGGGAGAAGTACGCCGTCGGCGACCTCGCCCCCGACCCCGGCGACGAGGACGTGCACGGCGCCCTCGAGCGGCTCCTGCTCGAAGAGGTCGGGCCGGACGTCGGCGGACGACTGCGCGCCGGACGCTCCCGCAACGACCAGATCGCCACCCTGTTCAAGGTGTTCCTCCGCGACCACGCGAAGGTGATCGCTGGTCAGGTGCTCGACCTGGTCGACGCGCTGCAGGCCCAGGCCGACGCCCACCTGGGCGCGATCATGCCCGGCCGCACGCACCTCCAGCACGCCCAGCCGGTGCTGCTCAGCCACCACCTGCTGGCCCACGCCTGGCCGCTGCTGCGCGACGTCGAGCGGATCCGCGACTGGGACGCCCGGGTCGCCGCCGACTCGCCGTACGGCTCGGGGGCACTGGCCGGCCAGAGCCTGGGCCTCGACCCCGAACGCGTGGCCGCGGAGCTGGGCTTCAGCGGTTCCACCGCCAACTCGATCGACGGCACGGCGGCCCGCGACTTCGTGGCCGAGTTCGCCTTCGTCACCGCGATGATCGGGGTCGACGTCAGCCGCCTGGCCGAGGAGGTCATCCTCTGGTCGACGCGCGAGTTCGAGTTCGTCAAGCTCCACGACTCGTGGTCGACCGGGTCGAGCATCATGCCGCAGAAGAAGAACCCCGACATCGCCGAGCTGGCGCGCGGCAAGGCCGGTCGCCTGATCGGCAACGTGGGCGGGCTCCTGGCCACGCTGAAGGCGCTGCCCCTGGCCTACAACCGCGACCTGCAGGAGGACAAGGAGCCTGTCTTCGACTCCGTCGACACCCTCGAGGTGCTGCTGCCGGCCTTCACCGGCATGGTCGCCACGCTCACCTTCAACACCGAGCGGATGGCCGAGCTGGCCCCGCAGGGCTTCTCGCTGGCCACCGACATCGCCGAGTGGCTGGTGCGGGAGGGCGTTGCGTTCCGCATCGCCCACGAGGTCGCAGGGGCCTGCGTGCGCCGCTGCGAGGAGCTCGGCATCGAGCTGCACGAGCTCAGCGACGAGCAGTTCGCCGAGATCCACCCGAACCTCACTCCCGCGGTCCGCGACGTGCTGACCGCCGGGGGATCCGTGGCCTCGCGCAACGGCCGCGGCGGCACCGCACCCGACCGGGTGCGCGAGCAGCTGACCGAGCTCGGTGCGGCCGCGGCGGCGCACCGCGGCCGGCTCGGCGAGTCCTGAGGGGCAGCGCGGGAACGTGTCCCGACCGACCGGTCTCGACGTACTCGCGGGGGCACCGCTCGAGGTGGCCCCGTTGCTGCTCGGCGCCGTGGTCTCGCACGGCGACGTCGCGGTGCGGCTCACCGAGGTCGAGGCGTACGACGGCGCGAACGACCCGGGCTCCCACGCTCACCGCGGCCCGACGCGTCGCAACGGGGTGATGTTCGGCCCACCCGGTCACCTCTACTGCTACTTCACCTACGGCATGCACGTGTGCGCCAACGTCGTGTGTCGTGAGGAGGGCACCGCCGGTGCCGTGCTGTTGCGGGCCGGCGAGGTGGTCAGTGGTGTCGAGGTGGCGAGGTCGCGTCGTCCGAGGAGCAGCGACCGCGACCTGGCCCGGGGACCGGCCCGCCTGTGCACGGCGCTCGGCATCGGCCTCGACGACGACGGCAACGACCTGGCCACCGGCCCGATCACGCTGGCCCTGTCAGCAGCGGCGCCGACCTCGGCGATCAGCACCGGTCCTCGGGTGGGACTGCGGCTCGCCCCCGACTGGCCCTGGCGCTTCTGGTTGACCGACGATCCGACCGTCTCTGCCTACCGCCCCGCCAAGCCCCGCGCACGAAAGGCATGATCGAGCCATGCTGATCCATCCTTGGGACTCCGTCGACGACTGGCACCGACTCGTGCCCGGCAACGACTTCGGCCAGCTCGTCACCGCCGGCCATGTCGACGGTTGGCCCGTCATCGTGCCGACCCACTTCATCGTCGAGGGCGACGAGGTCCTGCTCCACCTCGCCCGGCCGAACCCGGTCTGGCGGGCGTTGGAGTCCGACGACCGTGTGGTCCTCTCGTTGATCGGCGACTGGACCTACGTCGACGCCGCGATGAACTCCGACCCGGGCGACGATCCCGCGCTCGGCGTACCGACGTCCTACTACTCGGCTCTCCAGCTGCACGGGCACGCGACGGTGATCGACGACCCCGAGGCGAAGGCCGACATCCTCGCCCGACAGCTGGCGCACTTCGAGCCGCCGGGCTCGACGCGGGTCACGCCCAGCCCGACGATCGAGTCCGACCGCCGGCAGCTGCCCGGAATCCGCGGGCTCCGAATCCGGATCGACCACGTCCGGGCCAAGCAGAAGTACGGCGGCAACAAGCCGGCCGCCCAACGACAGGGCATCGCCGACGCGCTGGCGCAGCGCGACGGGCCCGGCGACCGTGCGGCCGTGGCACACCTGCGCGCAGGCTCCACCTCCGATGAGTGAGCAGGGACCGACGAGTGAAACCGGCTACCTCACGACACCGGTGATGGGGCAGGCTTGGCCCCGGACCACTCCTCGACTTCCTGCGGAAGGAACCACGTTGCCCACCGACCCGAACCTCCTCGATGACCTCGAGTGGCGCGGACTGATCGCCCACTCGACGGACCCGGACGCGCTGCGTGAAGCGCTCTCCGCGGGGAGCGTGAAGTTCTACGTGGGCTTCGACCCGACCGCGCCGAGCCTCCACATGGGCAACCTGGTGCAGATCATCACTGCCAAGCGACTCCAGGACGCCGGCCACACGCCGTACGCCCTGGTCGGTGGCGCGACCGGCATGATCGGTGACCCGCGCGACTCGGGGGAGCGCACACTCAACTCGGCCGACACCGTCAAGGAGTGGGTCGAGCGGGTACGCCGCCAGATCGAGCCGTTCCTCGCCTTCGACGGTGAGAACGCAGCGACGATGGTGAACAACCACGACTGGACCGAGTCGATGTCGGTGATCGACTTCCTGCGCGACATCGGCAAGCACTTCCCGGTGAACCGGATGCTGGCCCGTGAGACGGTGAAGCGGCGCCTCGAGTCGGGCATCAGCTACACCGAGTTCAGCTACATCCTGTTGCAGTCGATGGACTTCCTGACCCTTCACCGCCAGCACGGCGTCACCCTCCAGTTCGGCGGGTCCGACCAGTGGGGCAACCTCACCGGCGGCGTCGAGCTGATCCGCCGCTCCGACGGGGCCACCGCCCACGCCTTCGCGACGCCGTTGATCACCAAGGCCGACGGCACGAAATACGGCAAGACCGAGGGTGGGGCCCTATGGCTCGACCCGGCGATGATGTCGCCCTACGCCTTCCACCAGTTCTGGCTCAACGTCGAGGACGAGAAGGTCGGCGAGCTGCTGCGCATCTTCACCTTCCTCAGCCGCCAGGAGATCGAGGACCTCGAGGCGCAGACGGCCGAGAAGCCGTTCCTGCGCGCCGGTCAGAAGGCCCTCGCCGACGCAGTCACCACCCTGGTGCACGGTGCGGAGGAGACCGAGCACGCCAAGGCGGCGGCCCAGGCGCTGTTCGGGCGCGGCGACCTGACGACACTGAGCCCTTCCACGCTGGGCGCGGCGTTGCGCGAGGCAGGGGCCGGTTCCTTCTCGAGGGCAGACGGTGTCCCTGACGTCGTGGCGTTGATGGTCACCTCGGGGCTGGCCAAGAGCAACGGGGACGCGCGCCGCACGATCGGCGAGGGTGGTGCCTACCTCAACAACGTGCGCATCGAGGACCCCGACTACGTCCCTGTGGAGTCCGACTTCATCGGGGGCTCGTGGCTGGTCCTGCGACGGGGCAAGAAGACCATGGTCGGCGTCGAGGCGCGGGACTGAGGCCCGGCTGATGGAGACCGGAGTGGACGCGCGCTGGCTGGACGGACTCGAGGAGACGGCACGGCAGGCGCTGCCCGCTCCGGTCTTCCGCTATTTCCAGCAAGGGGCGGGGGAGGGCCTGACTGCCTCGGAGGCCCGGGAGGCCTGGCGGTCGATCCGGTTCGTCCCACGGGTGCTGCGCGACGTCCGCGAGGTCGACCTGACGACCTCGGTGCTCGGCGCTGACCTCGCAGTGCCGTACGCCGTCGCACCGACAACCCTGCAACGCGCGGCGCATCCCGACGGTGAGCTGGCGATGGCACGCGCCGCCGCCGAGGCCGGCTCCCTGATGGTCGTGTCGAGCAACGCCGGTACACCGTTCGACGACATCGGCGCGACCGGGGTGCGTTGGTGGCTGCAGGCGTACGTGCCCGAGGACCGTGCGCTCGCGGAGCCGCTGCTGACCCGCGCGGTCTCCGCCGGTGCCTCCGCGGTCGTGCTCACCCTGGACACCCCGGTGGTCGGCACGAAGTACGACGACGGACCCACGGTCTGGTACGAGCTCGATCCCTCCCTGCTCCGGGTGAACTTCTCCGACGGACAGGATGAAGCGGCCGCCGCGGCCAAGGCCCGCAATCTCGGCACCGACGACATCGCCCACGTACGTGAGCTGACCGGGCTGCCGGTGGTGGTCAAGGGCGTGCTGCACCCCGACGACGCGGTGGCGTGCGTGGAGGCGGGAGCGGCCGCGGTCTGGGTCT
>NZ_LMSQ01000022.1:0-2500 GCF_001429525.1 Nocardioides sp. Soil796 | reverse complement strand
GAGCTTTCCGCCTGGTCTGTTAGTACTGTCCTTCGGGACGTGGAACGCGGGGTTTGGTGGGGGTGAGCACTTGACACACTGTTGGGTCCTGAGGGATCGAGTCTTGACTCGTTTTCTCGTGGGCCATCACACCGCTGAACCGCTTGGTCGTTGGACTGGGTAGGCACGGAGTTTGTGGTGGTACCGCCCGTATCTTGAGAACTACACAGTGGACGCGAGCATCTTTGTAGCAAGACAAGCTACTAAGGGCACATGGTGGATGCCTTGGCACCAAGAGCCGATGAAGGACGTAGGAACCTGCGATAAGCCCCGGGAAGTTGGTAACCAAGCTGTGATCCGGGGATTTCCGAATGGGGAAACCCAGCTGGAGTCATGTCCAGTTACCTCTGTCTGAACACATAGGACAGTTGGAGGGAACACCGGGAAGTGAAACATCTCAGTACCGGTAGGAAGAGAAAACAAAAGTGATTCCGAGAGTAGTGGCGAGCGAAATCGGAAGAGGCCAAACTCGTGCAGTGTGATAGCCGGCAGGCGTTGCTGTTCGAGGGTTGTGGGGCCGTCACGTCGGATCTGCCGATCCGACACAGAGTTAGAAACCATCGTTGAAGTCGAAATGGATTGGAAAGTCCTGGCGTAGAGGGTGATACCCCCGTACACGTAAGACGATGGCTCTGAGACGTCACCCCAAGTAACACGGAACCCCTGAAATTCCGTGTGAATCTGGCGGGACCACCCGTTAAGCCTAAATACTCCTTGGTGACCGATAGCGGACAAGTACCGTGAGGGAAAGGTGAAAAGTACCCCTGGCGGGGAGTGAAATAGTACCTGAAACCATGTGCCTACAAACCGTTGGAGCGGGGATTCGTCCCTGTGACAGCGTGCCTTTTGAAGAATGAGCCTGCGAGTTTGCGTTGTGTTGCGAGGTTAACCCGTGTGGGGAAGCCGTAGCGAAAGCGAGTCCGAATAGGGCGTTTGAGTAGCACGATCAAGACCCGAAGCGAAGTGATCTATCCATGGGCAGGTTGAAGCGCGGGTAAGACCGCGTGGAGGACCGAACCCACTTAGGTTGAAAACTGAGGGGATGACCTGTGGATAGGGGTGAAAGGCCAATCAAACTTCGTGATAGCTGGTTCTCCCCGAAATGCATTTAGGTGCAGCGTCGCGTGTTTCTTGCTGGAGGTAGAGCACTGGATAGCCGATGGGCCCTACAAGGTTACTGACGTTAACCAAACTCCGAATGCCAGTAAGTGAGAGCGCGGCAGTGAGACTGCGGGGGATAAGCTCCGTAGTCGAGAGGGAAACAGCCCAGACCATCAGCTAAGGTCCCTAAGCGATAACTAAGTGGAAAAGGATGTGGAGTCGCACAGACAACCAGGAGGTTGGCTTGGAAGCAGCCACCCTTGAAAGAGTGCGTAATAGCTCACTGGTCAAGTGATTCCGCGCCGACAATGTAGCGGGGCTCAAGTTATCCACCGAAGCTATGGCATTCATGCGTAAGACAGGCCTTTGTGGTCCAGTTGCATGGATGGGTAGGGGAGCGTCGTGTGGGCAGTGAAGCGGCGGAGTGATCCAGCCGTGGAGGCCACACGAGTGAGAATGCAGGCATGAGTAGCGAATGACTGGCGAGAAACCAGTCCGCCGAATGATCAAGGGTTCCAGGGTCAAGCTAATCTGCCCTGGGTAAGTCGGGACCTAAGGCGAGGCCGACAGGCGTAGTCGATGGACAACGGGTTGATATTCCCGTACCGGCAAAATAGCGCCCATGACGAACCTAGTGATGCTAAGTGCCCAAAACCACCGGGATCCTTCGGGACGATGGTGGCAGAGCGCACGACCCGAACTAGTAGTAGTCAAGCGATGGGGTGACGCAGGAAGGTAGTCCAACCGTGGCGATGGTTGCCCACGGCTAAGGGTGTAGGGCGAACGGTAGGCAAATCCGCCGTTCATGTGCCTGAGACCTGATGGGGAGTCCGTATGGACGAAGTGGATGATCCTATGCTGTCGAGAAAAACCTCTAGCGAGCTATGCGCCGCCCGTACCCCAAACCGACTCAGGTGATCAGGTAGAGAATACCAAGGCGATCGAGTGAACCACGGTTAAGGAACTCGGCAAAATACCCCCGTAACTTCGGGAGAAGGGGGGCCGGATTCGTGATGGGACTTGCTCCCGGAAGCGATGAAGGCCGCAGAGACCAGGCCCAAGCGACTGTTTACTAAAAACACAGGTCCGTGCGAAGTCGTAAGACGATGTATACGGACTGACTCCTGCCCGGTGCTGGAAGGTTAAGGGGACCTGTTAGAACTTCGGTTCGAAGCGGAGAACTTAAGCCCCAGTAAACGGCGGTGGTAACTATAACCATCCTAAGGTAGCGAAATTCCTTGTCGGGTAAGTTCCGACCTGCACGAATGGAGTAACGACTTGGGCGCTGTCTCAACCGTGGACTCGGCGAAATTGCAGTACGAGTAAAGATGCTCGTTACGCGCGGCAGGACGGAAAGACC
>NZ_LMSQ01000021.1:66456-187401 GCF_001429525.1 Nocardioides sp. Soil796 | reverse complement strand
GAGACATCAACTGTCACCGATGTCCAGATGCAGAATCGTCACCGATGTCCTGAGACATCACAGTTGACGTAGACGAAGCCATTGTCTTCGTCGACGTGCACGACGTAGAGGTCGTGCACGAGCTCGTTGAAACTGGAGAAGTCCCCCCAGCGCACCGGGACGGCTTCTCGGGAGACCCACCAGGCCACCCTGTCCTTGTTGTTGATGCCGATGCGCGTGGTGAGAAGCCGGTCCTCGAACAGGTCGTAGATCTTCTCGGGCGTCCAGCCAAGGTTCCCGTTCGCCTGGTAGGTGACGGTGCTCATCTTGGGGTGGACGCTGCGCATAGCTACTTCTGACGGCAGGGATCCAAACGCCTTCTCGAAGTCAGTGCGTGCCTTCTCCCGGGAAACGCCGTGCTCGGTCAGGTCACGGATGACCTGGTTCCAGTCCGCGTCCTCTCCATACAGCTTGCGCAGCCGCTCGTCGATGCCGGCTACCTGCAGCGGCACGAAGGCCGATGCGTCGCCGAGTGTCTCGTTTCCGGTCCGGGTGAACCGGCCGATGAACTGCAGCGTCACCGCAAGGCTCTTCTGGGGGTCGTGGACCGCTGCGACCTTGAGTGCGGGCAGGTCGAAGCCTTCACCGAGCATGTTCACGCATACGACGATCTTGCTGTCCCGGCTGAACAGCGCATCACGTCGCTTCTGACGCGTTGACGGAGCTAACCCCGTGTCGATGCGCACCGGTTTGAGGTCTGGTGCCAGCTCTTCGTAGATCTTGATGACTTCCTTGGCCCGTTCGACGCTCCTGACTCGGGCCATCATGAGGTGGTCGCGGCCAGCGGCGAGGTCTGCCCGCAGCCGCTTGGTGGCTGCGGTCGCGACGGCTCGGTCTGGGTCCACGAAGTCCACGACTGAGTGGTACTGGATGGGCGCGAAGTACTGGTGCTGCTGGGCGAGGCGGAGCGGGTAGGCGTAAGCAACCCGGCCGCCCATGTGCCGCCCGTCCTCGCGATAAGGGGTGGCTGTGAACTGGACAACTTCCTTGCCCGCGAAGGCCTCCACGACGTTTCGCCAGGTGGGCGCCGCTCCGTGGTGCGCCTCGTCGACGAACAGCCGGTCGCTGACGTCGGTGATCACCTTGCGGACAGGCGCTGTGCAGGTGGCCAGGACCTGCGCAGTTGCGATCACCACCCCGACGCCGGCGAGGATCTTTCGTGCCGCGTCAGTCGTCGCCGGCGCGCTCTTGAGGACCAACACGACAGGACAGAGGAAGTCGCCGACGAGTGCCCCTACTTCGGGGACGATTCCGAGCGTTGCGAACTTCTTCGCGGTCTGCGTACGGAGCGCGTCGGTCGGGACGATGACGAGTGTGCGGGCTGGCGTATGGGCGTAAGTGGCGAGCATGGTCTCGGTCTTGCCGGTACCGGTCGGCATGACGACGGTGATGGGCTCAGGGTCTTCGGTGGAGCGGTAGGCAAGGATCGCGTGGAGCGCTCCGAGCTGCGGAGTCCGCAGACCCTTTGCCGTCTCCGACTCGGCGGCGAATACGAATGAGCCTGCGAGTGCTTCGTGGGCGAGGTCGGCCTGTTCTGGTCTGGCGCGGTGGGCACCCGGTCCCCTTTGGAGCCACCAAAGCTCGTTTCCGTCGAGCTCGTCGATTGCGATGACCGGTCCGCCGGCGTCCTGGAGGCCGGGGATGACAGGCGCTTCGTCGTCCGTGCCTCCGGGCTCGGGCGCGACGGCGTCGTCGGTATCTCGCACGGGAATCAGGGCTTTGTTCGCCTCGACCTCGTCGCCACTACCTTCTGCCTGAGGTGTCATCGCGTTTCCGTTCAGCGGACGTTGAGAGTCTTCGCAGCGTACTTAGGTCCTCCGACGTTTCAGATTGAACGAAGCACGTCTCGACGGACGTGTCTCTGCGTCCTAAATGCACGTCGGCGTGTCCCATGCAGCCGTCGTGGTCCACTCGGGCCCGAACCGCGCTCCCCGCGCCCTGCCTGATGGCCGTGGCGTCCGTGTAGTCGCTGTTGTCGTGGGCCTTTCGCTAGCCGGTCTTCGCGGTGACGCCTTGGGCATATTGGCCGACTCTGTCGAAAGCCACGACCCACGCCGTGGCCACGAGGGTGCTGGGCGCCACGATGCGTGGGGTCGGATCACAGCAGCGTTTTCACCATCGCAGTCGCGATTCTTGGCGCCGCGATGGCCGCTTGAGATCGCATCTCGTGACTTTCTTGACGCCTTCAAACGCCCGGATATGTTGCGATGAGTGCGTCATTCCGCCGCCTCACCCCTAGCGGCATTCGAACCGGATACGCGTCAGTTGACTTGTATCGACGCGCACCACGAACAGGGCTCGGGGCTAGTCACGAGCACTCATGGTCGCGCATCGCCCGGACCAACGCGGTCTTACTCATGAGGTGCTGCAGCCCGATCCCCCAATGGATCCGGCAGCCACACCAGAGGCTGTGCCAACCATCGTCATGTCCACCTCGCTGATAGATCTCGACGATGCCGGCCGGACTATCTGGGCCTTGGGACCACTGAACCTTGTGTGCGTAAAAGTAGGCCTGTTTGACCGACTCTGCGGCGATCTTGGAGGTCCGGCCGTCATAGTCGACGCTCTTGACGGAGAACCCCGTGAGGCTCGGATACAGGGTGTAGAGCTTCAATTCCCGGACCTCCACTCGCTTGTGACGTGGGATCATTATCCGCGACGCCAGCCCGGCTACTCGGAAGCCCGGCGCTCGGCGTCTTCACGTCGCCAATCTTGGATGAACTTGCCGACAGCGTTGTCGTTGACGTCCCAGAGCCCCCATCGCCCCTGCACGACGGTGTGTGCCACCTGAGCGGCAGTGGACATCGCGCGGCCAAGCGTCTCGTCATCCACGCCTGGGAGGAGGACTTCTCGCATCGTTGGGTCTTTCAGCACGCGGGCCCAAGTGGGCTCGGAGCGCGTCGAGTAGTAGTGGCCGAACGAAGGGTAATAGTGGTGGTCATCGAAACGCTCGGACGGCAGGTCGGACATGACCACGAGCGCCGCAAGAGCGTCGAACGCACATAGGGAGTCCAGGACCGGGTCGATCGGGGCGATGTCGGCGCCCGGAGTTGCGTCGTACCTCTCATCGTCAGGAGCGTAGGGACGTAGACCGGGCAGCCGGTGCGCGACGCGGCGAGCGAGTGGAATGAGCGCGCCCTGCTCCGGCTGCCCGCTCGCCGTTGTCGGGAAGATGTTCGCGCGTGCCGCCTCGGTGAGGCCGTGACGGAGCCAGGACGCGTACCAAGTGTCCGGTGCCGGCTGGAGGGCGAGTGCACGCACCGCACTCCATTCCTTCATGACGACGGCGAGTCCTCCAAGTGCGACGACGTGCGCCAAGACGTCAAGCCACACGAACTGCGGCCGCACTGGCTTCGCGTCACTCACTGGATACGAAACGATGGCCGAAGCCTCGTAGATGTTGGCGAGCGCCTCGGTCACTTCGACTGCAAGGTTGGTGTGTCCGAGCGTCAGAGCGATCGCGCCGAGCGAGACGAGCCGATCGAGAATGGTGTTGAATTCGTCGCGGTCTCCTCGGTTCACTCCGGAACGCAGCTCGGCCGGCGTTCGAACCAGGAAGAGTCGGATTGGCACCAGGTCGTCGCGGCGAAGCAGTTCGACGACCGCTCCGTCGAATGAGGCTTGGTCGAGTTGCCAGACCAGCGACTGGACAGGACCTGAGGCGATCGACTGTCCCTGAGCACCCGATTGGATTGCGGCCACCATGGCAGCGAACTCAGCGCGATGTGACTCGCGGAGGGCATTGTCACGAGGACCGAGGAGCGCCTGGACGTCAACCTCTGCCCATCGCTCACTCGACGTGCCGTGGCGAACGAAGACGTCACCAGGCCGCAGGAGGACCTTCTGACGACCGCCTGGCTTCGTGTACTCGCCGAGCGCCTTAACAACGGTGAAGCCCAAGGGGTGACTTGGGATGAAGACCAGCACGACGTGCTTGCCATCGATCGTGTGCCGGGCGGCGATCAAACTTGTCGGGTGGAGGAACTTCTCGAGCTTCTGTCGGAGGTTCGCTTCGTCGAACTTGGCCGCGAGTGCCTCGTCGAGACCGATTACCTCACCCTCGTCATTCACACCGACCACCAAGTACCCGCCGCACGACCGAAGGGCCGCTACATCTTTGGCGAACTCCACCAGTGCAGAGTGTTCGTCCAAGTCGACGACTTGCTTGAAGTCGAGACTCGGCATCTCACAACCCGCAGCCAGAACGGATGCCAGCTTCTCGGCCGTCACGACCGGTTCGACCACAATCGCGTCGTCGTTCATGACAGCAGGTTAGGGCCTGTGTGTACTTGGCGAGCGGAACATCGAGCTGAAGCGCTTCGGGCATTCCTGCGCGGGTCGAGGCCCCGATCGATTCTCTCCGACCGCAGGCTTCAAGACCTGCGTCAATTCGCCGCCATAGAACACCCCCGCGGCTACCGAAGCAGGCAACAGAAGATCCGCTGTAGCGACCGCTCAGGAGAGCCGCCGATTCGCTTCGTACAGAAGGTAGAACTCGTTCGCCTTGGGACCCGCCTGTCCTTCCCGCTTGGCCCGCAATGCTTCCAGCGCCACGGTCGCTGCACCACCAGCAGTGCTGGCGATGAGCCCGGCAGCGAGAGCGTCGAGCGAGGTCGAACTTCCCACCGCGAGGTAGGTGCCCGTCGTCCACGCGCCGAAGTCGCGAATGTTCTGCACATCCAGCGAACGGGCTATCTCCCGAACCAGCCCGTGGTCTGCCAGTTCGTCCTCAAGGCCCAGCAGCACGGGCTTCACAGTCTCGATCCACAGTTGCTCGACCTCGAAGTCGAGGTCTTCACCTACGACCTGCGGCATCTCCTTAGAGAACCGCGAGACCGCGCCTCGATACCGGGCCAACGGCAGCGCCAACTCCCTCCGCATATCGAGCAGTTCGTCCATTTTCGCAGTAGGGAAAGCTGGTAGCCGCTCGGCAAACCCCGCGCCGAGGGCTGCCTGCGCCGCGAGGCGCAACCCCTGGGGGTTGGAAGCGATCAGTCCCTCTTCCAGCATCGACTGAATAAGCCCGCCCGCCTGCTTGTCGAACAGTAAGCGGGTCTTCTTGTCGGTTAGCCGCGTCACGAGCGCGTCGATCCAGTTCCATATCTGCACGTCGCCGCCATCGGTGGGGTCAAGGTCGGTCGGTCGCAACGTCGAAGTGGGTGAGACGCCGAGTTCGGCAACCTTGATCGCGCCGCTCTTGATGGCCGTCACCAGTTCGGTTGCGCCTTGTTCGTCCAACACGTTTGCCATGTCCTGCTGCATGCGGTGCCCGTGCTCGGTGGCTGCCTCGCGCAGTTCGCGCAACGTGTCTGCACCCTCGATGCCCATGGCTTCCAAGGCCTCCGGCGGCATCGCGAGACCGGCCGCCAGCGTCTCGCGCCAGTTGGGCGGCAGCGTGTTCCCCGACCCGCCCCGAGTGGCCAGGTAGTTGATCGTGTCGTCGTCCAGTGAGGCGAGCAGCCCGTACTCGCCCAATTCCCCCGCGTCGATGACCTGACGCAGTTCGTCGAACATGGACACCCCGAGGCTCACCAACTCGACCTCGTCGGCGTACAGCAGCGCCGCTTTCGTCAACTCGGTGTCTTGATCGAGCGGGCGGCGATCGGTCGCACTGCTCTGCGGCGACGTCGCGATCGCGACCTTGATCGGCGATTCACTCAAAGTGTCCAGCGTGCGCTTGCGCTCTCGGCGCGGCTCGCGATGCCTGCGGTCCTTCCCCATACGGGTCAGTATGACTAGGACCTCCGACAACCGCAGGACGTTGAGCATTCCCGACCTCGCCCGAGGCCAGGCTCATGACTGCTGGATACTGGGGCCAGTTCCGGTCGCTTTGGGCCCGACCAGTGATTTCTGGCTGTCATGAACCCGATTCCCGCCCATGTAAAGGCAGCTCCCGAATAGTCTCGCTTGCATGGACGCTTCGACAGTCAACATCGGCCTCACAGCAGCCGTTGGGGTGGCTGGCATCCTGAGCACGCATCTGTTGGCTCGCGCCCAGAGCAGGGCAGAATCGACACGCACTGCAAACGAGCGCCGCTCCCGATACCGATTCGCCGAGCACGAAGTCCGGATCCAGTTGTACGCAGACTATGTATCGGAACTCAGAACCCTTTCGGTAACAGGCAGGATGCGTGCCACGCTTGCTTCGAGTTACCTGCGAATGCAGAAGGCCGCGCCGCTGGTAGCTGACATGCGCGAGGGAGCCGAAGAC
Source organism: Nocardioides sp. Soil796 (assembly GCF_001429525.1). Taxonomy (NCBI): domain Bacteria; kingdom Bacillati; phylum Actinomycetota; class Actinomycetes; order Propionibacteriales; family Nocardioidaceae; genus Nocardioides; species Nocardioides sp. Soil796. The sequence continues at coordinate 181,151 of NZ_LMSQ01000021.1, read as the reverse complement.
GCAGGCAGACCTGGGGAAGAGCGCGCGGAACTTGGGCGATTCGCCGAAGCCATCGAGCGCGATCCCGGTCTCGCTGATCGAATCGCCCGACGGGATGGGTGGGACAAACACCTACCTCCTGCTGTGGAGGCTGTTCCGGTTGTCCGTCGTCTGACCGAACTTCACGCACGCATAACAGTCGTCTGTGGCTCCGCCATGAGCCAGGCAGCCACGAAGGCTCACGCATCCGGTATGGCCCTCGTGTTCCGGCTTGAAGCAGCGGAACTGGGCTACTTCGATGAGGAAGTCAACTTCGAAGAGTTGGACGACGCAATCTTCGAACTGGTTAGCGCTGCGATCTACGAACTCCGGCTGAGGCCGTACGGCGAGAAACTAGATCTGGATGAACTCAAGAAGCAGGCCGTGCGCGACTTCGAGGGTAGTACGGCGCAGCCCGACCAGGCAGAATCTGGAACGAAGTAGCACCCTGTTTCATAACTGAAACCGGCCACATCGTCCCCCGACGCTCGAAGTCATTTCAATGGACTCGATCCCCCGCGGCGAAGATGTCGTGCACGCGGGGGGCCAAGCCATCGCAAGCGCGATCTCGGCAGAACTCGCGCATTAGGACATCTCCCTCGGATGCCGCGGCTACCTGCCCGTCGCGCGCATGGGTGGAACTGCCGGCTCGTACTGCCAGGGATGCCAGCAGAAGTACTTGGGCATCATCGCTTGCTGAAACCGATCTAGGCCCGCCAGCGTGTCGGCGACCATGGTGCAAGGACGCCGCACAAACGGGACGCAGGCCGTCCTCAGCTGTTACCAGCATCGCGGGTCTTGATCAACGCCGACAAACGCGTCTTACCACCGCGTACTTCGCATCTGGATGGCTTGGTCGGTGTGTGAGCGGCGCCCGGTCACTGGCCTCGCCGGACGTCCGTGGACTGCATGTGTCACGCTGACTCGGTGCCTGAACCGCCTCCGCTGACAAATCACGGCAAGACGATGACCTCGGTGTTTTCGCTCCTCGGACGAAACGAGAATGACCTGACCGCGGCGCTCGGGTGGACCTTGCGCAGTAGTCCCAAATTCCTCGCTGCGCTGACCGGCGCTCTAAGCCCTGCACCGCAAGCCAGAACCACCAGGATCGACCTCGAGGTTTCCGATCAATTGGGCCGAACCGACCTTGAACTACATGGAGCCGACCACGCGATAGTCATCGAGGCCAAACGAGGGTGGTTGCTCCCGACCGTCACCCAACTTGAGACATACGCCTCGCGCTGCGGTAGCGCGCCGATTGCGCACCTCGTAACTCTCTCGGACTGCTCGCCGGACTGGGCGCAGATGCACCTGCCCGCCATCGTTGGCGAGGTCAAGGTGACGCACCTACCGTGGAGTGTCGTTGGGGAGCGTTTGGCCAGTGCGCGCCGGACATCTGCGGGACACGAACGTCTGTGGCTCGATCAGCTGGACATCTACTTGAAGGAGGCGCTGCGTGTGGTCGAGGTCAACAATGCCGAGGCGTATTGCGTGGTGATCAGCAACGACCGACCGGGCGGAGGCGGACCGCACACCTACCGGGAGATCGTCGAGCAGGGCTACTACTACTACCCGTACGGGTGGGGACGCGGCTGGCCGGCAATTCCGCCGAACTTCCTAGCATTCCGGTGGGAAGGCTACGTACAACGCGTGCATCGCGTTCTGGACTACGAGGTCATTCCGTCACTCCAGGATCGTTGGCCTGACATCCCGGTACTTTCGGAATCCTCGGGTGACAGGGCTCGAAGCGACGTGACCGACCGACCGCATGTTTTGTGCCGTCTCGGACCGGCGCTTCGAATGGATCCGCTTCCAACTGGCATCAACTACCGAGCCAATCGCTTGTGGGTGCTTCTGGACCAGTTGTATACCGCGCCGACTCTTCAGGCTGCCCAGCGCGAGTCACAAGTGCTCCGTGGCGACGCTGTCGCGGACGAGTCCGCCTCCATTTGAATCAGGTCTGCCTCGACGGCGGTGCGTCTTTCTGCCGCGAATGTGCAGCACTCGGCGCGTGCCGCGTGCACGAGCCAGTGCGTCAGAAGAACCTGCGCAGGTGCTCACGGAGCGCAGGGTCGCAGACGTAGACGTAGGTGCCCAACATCCCGCGGGTCAGGAGCACCGCGTAGATGTTGCGCACGAACTTGAGTATGTCCTCGTCGCTGTATGTCACACCCAGAAGTCGGTTGTTCGTCGTACCGCGTGGATCCTTGTAGTTGGCTCGGTCGAAGGTGGTGCGACTGCGTGCGGCGTCGTACCGCAGGTCAGGTCCAATGATCACCCCGGCGTAGTTGAGGTCATAGCCCTGAATGGTGTGGATCGAGCCGACCTCATTGACGGAGTTCGACGAACTGACCCAGTCAACATCCGTGGAGTTCCAACGGAGCCGCTGGCCGTCCAGCTCGATGTCATATGCCTCCGGGTTCCGCTTCGTTGCCCAGGACCACGCGAACCCGGCGACCAGCCTGGCCAAGCCCGCCTCCTGCTCGCGCAGATCCAAGGCATCTCGCATATCCCCGAGGTGATCGAAGAACCGCAGGTCATAGCCCGGGAAGGTCTCGCGTTGGAAGACGCTCCCGCTGAGAACACCGCGGACATAGCGCACATAGTCCTGACCTGCCTGCACACGCATCTGAGAATGCAACCGGTAGTGCCGATCCTCGTGTCTCGCCGTCGCCACAAGGGCTCCCAAGGTCTCTTCCGAGAGGTCGGCCGGCCTGATGGCCTGCGCACCATCGACCAGGTAGATCTGATGGCGGCTGACCCGATTGATCCAGTCGACCTGGGTGTACTTGGGGTCATCGTCACCGAAGAGGGCCCGGTTGTGGTCGCTGAACATGCGGTTTAGTGGGCCTGCGGCTTGAGCAGCTCGCTGGTTCAGTCGGTGCGCTTCGTCAACGATCAGCAAGTCGAACTCCGAACCACCCGACACCACCTGGAATGGACTGAGTACCTGCTTCGGACTCAACCCCGGCGTCTTGCGAAACACCCTCTTGACCGACAGCCGCAGTGACTGCTGCGGCACGACCAAGCCCACCTTGAAGTCCTGGAGCAGCTCTCGGTAGCCCTTGACGAAGAACTCTGACAACACGGAGTCACCTTCGGGAACGGTGTCCGGATCTGCCGCCTGGATGTCTGCGAGCAACTTCATCAGGTAGATCGCGACCACAGTCTTGCCAGTCCCCGGATCCCCCTGAATGACAATGCGACTGGACGTGTCGTTCGACAGATCATCGAAGAGTCCGTCGAGGATCCCTTCCACCACGGCCGTCTGGTCAACAGACAGAGCCTTGAAGGGAGACAGCTTGAAGAGGTCCGAGTTCTCGATCTCGGAGATGCTCCGAGTGAAGACACCTCTTCTCCGCAACTCCTCGAAGATCTCGGCGAACGTCCGCTGATAGGTGTCACGGTCAAAGTAGTCGGCGCGAGTGATCCCCTCGTTGCGGTTCAACACCTCGTACTGTCCGTCGCCTGCGAGAAGGCGGATGAGATACGACTCCAAGTCCAGACAGGCCGACTTGTTGAACCTCTCCCCGATCACAACGCGAGCGCCTTGGAGCCGGTGCACCCTCTTGGCTGGCGAATCAAGGTGATTGCGCAGCCGCCCGGCCGCATTGATCGACTCCCCGACGTAGATCTTTCCCTGCGCGTCCAGGGTGTAGACGACCGGCCAGTTGTTGAGTTTGGGCTCGAGTGCAGCCTGCGTCGCCAAGGACTTCGCGTCGAACGCGAACTCCTCAATCCGGAAGGCGGTCATACTTCTCGCTGCTCCCCCGAGCCGTCTCGACTGGATACTTCGACCGCGTCTTGTCCAACTTGTCGAGCACGATCTGGTCTACGTCGAGATCGAGCTTGGTCGCGAGCAGATGGCAATAGGTCAGTACGTCGGCGAGTTCATCTCGGACTCGATCGCCTTCATGTTCGCTGCTCCACTGGAAGCACTCCAAGAGTTCCGCAGCCTCGATGACGACGCTCTTGGCAAGGTTCTCAGGCGAGTGAAACTGGTCCCAGTCTCGTTCGGCGACGAACTCTCGTAGCGCTTCTCGAACACGGCTGTCACTCATGCGTGCACTGTATAGGCGCGGGTTCTCCCGCGCAGCGGACTCGGACGTGCAACAGTCAAGTCTGCATCGAAGCGAGCAAGGAGACACCATGATCCGCACAATTGCAGTGCTGGCGACGACCTGCCTGGCCCTGACCTCATGCGGAGACGACTCGTCGAACAAATCGGACGATGACCCGACAAACACCGAGAGCTCTGGCGCAACCGATCCAGGCAAGATGGACTCGGACTCGGCGAACTCGGGCAAAACCAAGCGTGCGGCGCGCGAGGTCGTCGAGAGCTACGAGGAGACCTTCTACAGCGGTGATTTCACGGCCACGTGTGCGCTTCTGACACCTGCGTACCAGAAGGCCACGATCAAGGATGCAGAGGAATTCAGCGACAAGCCGCCGGAGGACTGCGAGGCGGCGATGAAGATCGGGGCCGAGTTCGCGAAGAGCTTCGGATATGACCCCACTTCCGCGAAGATCACAGAGATCAAGATCAAGGGTGACAGAGCAACGGTCCTGGAACTCAACGAGGAACCGTTCGAAGACACGTTGTACTCGCTCACGTGGGACGGGTCGCAGTGGCTCGTCGCTGACGACAAGAGCGTCACCATCAACTGACGGGAGATTCCGCAACAGTCACATGGATGCGCCGCTCTCAACGATGCTCGTAGCCAGCCGAATCAGCTCGGGAGCACCCGCGCCGTAGACGCCCCAGCCGTGCAGGAGCGCGGTCCACTCCTGAGGGATGGCACTCGATCCCCAGCGCGCTCCCAACAGCCCGCCGGCGATGGCGGCGACCGTGTCGGTGTCGTTCCCGATGCCGATCGCCGTGGCCAGTGCGTCCTGCAGATGCCGGTTGGGCATCTCGTCAGCCACGGGCGTCCGTGTGATGGAAGACCACGCCGCCTGCATCGCACCGACCACCCAGCCGTTGGTCACAAACGTGCCGGGCTCGGAGGTCTCAGCCACGGCGAGCACGTCGGCCCAGTAGGCAGCGTTCGGCAGGTGCGGCAGCACGTCGTCGGCCTTGGGGAACTCACCCGTCAGGACCGAGTGCCGGATCATCAGGCACCACAAAGCTGCACCCTCACCGGCAAGCGGGTCGTGATGGGTCAGGGCCGAGACCTTCATCGCAGCATCGACCAGCTCGGCCGCCGGCTTGTCCAAGTAGGCCAACGCCACCGGCGCGGTTCGCATCAGCGAACCGTTGCCGGCCGACTTGCCCGTCTGATCGTGGACCGCATGGGCTGCTGCGGTCATCTGCTCCGCGGTCGCGTCGCGTCCGGCCTGGCGCAGGACCGCCGAGGTCTGAATGCCGACGTCGGGCGGCCCCTCGGCGTACCACCGCGCGAAGCCGGAGGCGACGAGGCCGAGGCCTTCGGTCGAGGTCAAGTCGACGCCGGTTGCCGCCGCAAGTGCGATCGCCATTGCCTGCGCCGTGTCGTCGGTCCACTCCCCCGGCGCGAAGTTGCCCAGCCCACCGCCGATCATCGCCGGCCACCCGTCGTACGGCGCGCTGCCGAACTCGTAACCGGCACCCAGGGCGTCACCGGTCGCTGTCCCCAGCAGCACGCCGCACGCGCGGTCCAACTGCTCATTCGTCAGGTTCATGCGGTCAGCCTGCCATCACGGGTGTGGTCTCGACGGACGCCCTCGTTCCCTTCGATACACCCGCTCCTCCCTCGCGGGCACTCAGGACATCGCCTCGGGCTGCTCGACCACCGGGTTACTCATGCCTCGGGGTGCTCGACCACCAGGTGGGTCGCACGTCGCCAGCGTGGTCACGCGAGGAAACTGAACCGCACGTCTCGCTCGGTGTTGTCGACGTTGAGGTCGACCAGACAGATGCTCTGCCACGTCCCGAGCGCCAGCTGCCCGCCCAGCACCGGCACCGTCGCGTATGGCGGGATCAGCGCCGGCATCACGTGCGAGCGGCCGTGGCCGCGGCTGCCGTGCCGGTGCTTCCACCGGTCGTCGGCAGGGAGCAGGTCGGCCAGTGCGGCCAGCAGGTCCTCGTCACTGCCGGCACCGGTCTCGAGGATCGCCAACCCTGCTGTGGCATGAGGCACGAACAGGTTCAGCAGCCCGTCACCGCGCCCAGCGACGAAGTCGGCGCAGTCGCCGGTCAGGTCGAGCACGACCTCACGGTCGCCGGTGACGTAGGTCCGGGTCTGGGTATGCATGTCTTGATGGTTGCAGGTGGTCTCGACGGANGATACACCCGCTCGTCCCTCGCGGGCACTCAGGACATCGCCTCGGGCTGCTCGACCACCGAAGAAGGTCTGCTCGACCACCAAAGAAAGCCCGCTGCTCGAGTACCCGGGCCGATGACTTCCGCGCCTACGGCTGGTCTGTACGGGTGTCATCAGACACTCAAGGAGGAGTGATGGGCAAGGTTGCATGGGGATTCACCTGCTCGATCGACGGGTTCATCGCGGGGCCGGGCCACGACATGTCTTGGCTGTCCGCCTCTGAGCCCCATGCGGAGGGAACCACCCAGGCGATGGCCTCGAAGGTGGCCGTCATCATCGCCGGCCGTGAGGGGTACGACGCGGCGAAGGCACAGGCCGACGAACGTGACGAGATGACCGCCGAGGCGTACGGCGGTGCGTGGTCCGGGACCGAGTTCATCCTCACCCACCGACCGGAAGAACTCGCGGACGACCCGTCCGTCATCGCACTGAACTGCTCCATCACCGAGGCGATCGCACGTGCCCAGGAGATAGCCGGCAACAGGGACGTCCAGATCATCAGCGCCGACATCGCCAGGCAGGCGCTCGAGCACGATCTCATCGACGAACTGCAGGTCTATGTCGCGCCCGTCTTCCTCGGCGACGGGGTCAGGATCTTCGACGTGCCTGGCGGACGCCGCGTCGACTGGGAGCTCGTGGAGATCGACGAAGCGAACCGACGCAGCTTCGGTCGGACCTACCAGCCCAAGCGGTGACCCTGCGTGGCGGAGTGGTCTCGACGGGNGATACACCCGCTCGTCCCTCGCGGGCACTCAGGACATCGCCTCGGGCTGCTCGACCACCGAAGGTGGCAAAAGTGCGTGACTTGGCTTGGGGCGGCCTGCAAGAGTTGGGGCCATGAGCGACGCCGCGAGCATCGACGTGACCTCACTGCCCGCCCGGTACGACGACGTCCGGGCCCACACCGAAAGACTCGCGGCCCCACTCTCGCCGGAGGACCAGACGGTCCAGTCGATGCCCGACACCTCGCCGACCAAGTGGCACCGGGCCCACGTAACCTGGTTCTTCGAGACCTTCGTGCTCGCCGACAACGAGCCGCGTTTCGCGTCGTACCAGGACACCTACTGGTTCCTCTTCAACAGCTACTACGAAGCCGTCGGACCGCGCTGGTCCCGGCCGATGCGTGGTGTGATCAGCCGGCCGGGTGCCCACGACGTCGGCCTCTATCGCGGCAACGTCGACGACCGGATGCGCGACCTGATGGCCACCCTCGACGAGGGCACGCTGACCAAGCTGGCGCCGACGATCGAGCTCGGCTTCCACCACGAGCAGCAGCACCAGGAGCTGTTGCTGATGGACATCAAGCACGTCCTCTCGCTCAACCCGCTCGATCCGTCGTACGCCGGCAACCCGAGCAGCGGCGGCGTCTCGGGCACGCTCGGGTGGCGCGACTTCGACGGTGGGTTGGTCGAGATCGGCCATGAGACGGGCCTGGACGGAGGCTTCTGCTTCGACAACGAGCTCCCCCGCCACCAGCAGTGGCTCGAGCCCTACCGCCTCGCCGACCGGCTCGTCACCAACGACGAGTGGCTGGCCTTCATGGCCGACGGTGGCTACCGACGGCCCGAGCTGTGGCTCAGCGACGGCTGGGCTCGGGTGCAGGCCGAGGAGTGGGCGGCTCCGGCGTACTGGTCCGAGCGCGACGGCGTGTGGTTCGAGCACACGCTCACCGGCACCCGGCCGGTCGACCCCGAGCTGCCGGCCTGCCACGTGAGCCACTACGAGGCCGACGCCTACGCGACCTGGGCCGGCAAGCGGCTGCCCACCGAGGCGGAGTGGGAGCACGCCGCCCGACTGCAGGAGCTGGCCGGTGCCGACAAAACTGCCAACCTCGCCGACACCCAGTCGTGGCATCCCCGTGCCGCTGGAGAACCGGTCGACGGGCTGCGCCAGCTCTTCGGCGACTGCTGGGAGTGGACCTCGTCGGCGTACCTGCCCTTCCCCGGCTTCCACCCCACGGCCGGCGCCCTCGGCGAATACAACGGCAAGTTCATGTCCGGCCAGATGGTGCTGCGCGGCGGCTGCGCGCTGACGCCACCCGGTCACGCGCGAGCGTCGTACCGCAACTTCTTCCCACCAGGTGCGCGCTGGCCGCTGACCGGCGTACGCCTCGCCGACGGCGGCGCGCCGCGGGAGCCGCGACGGTGACCTGGACCAGCGCGGTGGCCTGTCGGCACCGCGGCGCCCTCGGTCATGCCCAGACCGTCGCGACCTGGGCCGCACACCCCGACTGTGAGGGAGCCGCCCAGCTCGACGGCTGGCAGGTGGGCATCGACGCGGCCACGGCCGACGAGCGTACGGCGGTCATCGAGGCGTTGGCCCCCATCCGCAAGGCAGGACTTCCACTGTCCAGCGCACTGGTGCGCCTGGTCACCCGCAACGACGTGCCGCCCTGCTCGGTGCTGCTCGCCGACGGCGAGCAACTCGCCGCGCTCGCCTGGGGCCGGGGGCTGGCACTGCTCGAGCTGGGTAACTGGGAGTACGCCGTGGGCTCGCCGGCCGACGACGACCAGGCCTGGTCGCCCTTGTCGGTCGGCACCGTCGTCGACCTCGACCAGTGCGGCCCCACCCGCTTCACACTCCCCTGTCCACATGCGAACACCTGAGGAGGCACCGTGACCCTCGACGAGCTGCTCACCCCGGCCGACCTGCGCGCCGCGCTCGAGGCCGACGCCCGCACCGGCCTGACCGCGACACCGAAGTGGCTACCGCCGAAGTACTTCTACGACGACCGCGGCAGCCGGCTCTTCGAGGAGATCACCCGGCTCCCTGAGTACTACCCGACCCGCACCGAACACTCGATCCTGGTCGAGCACGCCGAAGAGATCGCCTCGGTGGCTGATGCGGAGGCGCTCCTCGAGCTGGGCTCGGGGTCGAGCGAGAAGACCCGGATGCTGCTCGATGCGATGGCGCGTGGCGGACGGTTGTCGGCGTACGTGCCGGTGGATGTCAGTGCCGGCGCACTGCGCGACGCCATGGACGGGCTGCGCCGCGACTACCCCGACCTGGTGCTGCACGGCGCGGTCGCCGACTTCGACCACCACCTCGACCAGCTGCCCGCCCCCGGACGCCGTCTGGTCGCCCTGCTCGGCGGGACCCTCGGCAACTACCCGCCCGGTCAGCGCCAGACCTTCCTCTCGTCACTCGCCGCGGCGATGCGCCCGGGCGAGGCGTTCCTGCTCGGGGTCGACCTGGTCAAGGACGCCGACCGGCTGGTGGCGGCGTACGACGACTCGGCGGGCGTCACCGCGGAGTTCAACCGCAACGTGATCGCCGTGCTCAACCGCGAGCTCGATGGCGACCTCGACCCGGACGACTTCGAGCACGTCGCGCTGTGGGACCCGCAGAACGAGTGGATCGAGATGCGCCTGCGGGCGCGCCGTCCGATCGTCGCGCAGCTCGCAGCCCTCGACCTGAAGGTGACCTTCGACGCCGGGGAAGAGATCCGCACCGAGATCTCGGCGAAGTTCCGCCGGTCGCTGCTCGAGCCCGAGCTCACCGCCGCCGGGCTGCACCCCGAGCGCTGGTGGAGCGATCCTGCCGGCGACTTCGCCTTGGTGCTTGCTCGTCGTTGAGGTCGCTGCTGGGCTCGGGCAGGGCCTCATCGATCAGTTGGCCTCGAATCACGAGTCCGGATGCCGAGCGAGCCGACGCCTTCGTGCCCGCAGGACTTCGGCCACGACGATGCCTGACGACACCACGATCAAGGTGAGGGCCGACCAGGCCAGGCCCTCCAGCCCGGCGAGATCGCACTCCCCGTCGAAGCCGGGGTCGCTGCACTGGGTCGCCTCGAAGTGCGCGGCCCCCATCATGAATGCCAGACAGATCGCGAGCAGGAGTCCCGTCGCATAGGCCGACACGCGCACCCATGGCGACACCTGCGTCGTCACCTGCGGGGCGGGCGATCGGCCGTCGCGCATCGGATCAGGGCGCCGGACCTCGAAGGTCGGGGTGAGCACCCACAGGGCGACGAGACCGAGTGCCACCTCGAACAGGAACAGCTCGCCCTCGGTGCCGTGCCAGATGAATCGGAACCCTTCGAGGGTGAAGGTGAGTACGACGAGGGCCGCATCGATGACGGCCAGGGCCGCACCGAACGTACGACGTGACGCGGTGTGCCTGCAGGCCACCCAGAGTGCGACGACGGCGAGGACCGCGGCCACTGCGCCCAGCGGCATGATCCACCGCTCGGAGCCGAACCCGGACACGTCGTCGAGCTGGACGAACCCGCCCAAGGCCAGCACAGCCAGGCTGGCGACCAACATCGCCAGGGACAGCACGGTCGACCTGCGCTGCTCACCCATCGCCACTCCCCCCGCCATTCGCAGACCGGCACGCACCCAGGTCTGCGGCAAGTGTGAGGCTTGCGCCGAGTCGCCGTACGGGCTTCGGCGAAATCAGACGCCGGCCCACGGACGACTGTCGGTGCCTCCGGCCAGAATGTTCTGCAGAAGACCTGTGAATTGGGGCTTGTGCCTCTTTTCGAGCAGGCGTACACTGATCTCAAGCTCGATCGAATACACCGACACTGACCGGTCGGGCCCGACTCCTCACCGAGGAGTCCCCGGACTCTCCGGGACCTGTGTGCCGGGCTCCGCTCGCTTCCTCGAGCTGGCAGCGCTTCTCCCTTCTGGAGTACGCCGATCGCGGCGGGGACTCGAAGGCATCCGTTGAACTGTCGACCCTCCCCTGGGGTCTGCCGGTCGAGAGGAGCCGAGGCCATGACCAGCACGCCGTCCCACGCCGATGACGCTCGGCCCGACACCGATGGGCTGCGCGACCTCGTCGAACGGATCGCCCGCACCAAGCCCCCTGCAACCGACGTCGAGCTGATCGACCAGATCGACGCACTCGAGCGCACGAAGTCGGCGGCCGCAGCCCTGCAGGCCACTCTCACCGCCGAGCTCGCCAAGGCGCGCACGACCAAGACGGGCCGACCCTCGGCGTCGGTGCCCAACGAGGTCGCCGCGGCCCGCCGCGAGTCGCCCCATGTCGGCCAGCGCCTGACCAAGCTGGGGCTCGCACTCGCCCACGACCTGCCCTGCACCCACCTGGCCCTGGCCTGCGGCGACCTCAACGAGCGACGCGCGATGATCATCGCCGAAGAGACCGCCCACCTGACCCGCGAAGACCGGTTGAAGGCCGACGCCGAGATCACGCTCGATCTCGAGGGCAAGGGCGACAAGGCGCTGACCATGGACATCCGCCGCATCGTGCTGAAGCTCGACGAGAGCGCAGCCCTGAAGCGCCGCGCCAAGGCCTGGGGCAATCGCCGCATCGTCGGTCGCGACCTGGGCGACGGCACCGCCCGCGTCACCGCGATTGTCGCGGACACGATGCTCCCGGCCATCATGGGCTCCCTCGACAAGGCCGCCGCGTCCGTTCGCGCGGCAGGCGACGAGCGCACGTGCTCGCAGATCACCGCCGATCTCGCTGCCGCCCGACTGGCCGGCTTGGACTCCGACACCAAGCAGCCACCGGTCGCGGTCCAGCTCCTGGTCTCGGCCGAGACGCTGCTCGGTGGCGACAGCACCCCCGGGCACCTGCCCGGTCACGGCCCCGTCCCGGCCTCCGTCGCGCGCCAGATGGTGGCCGCGTCCGATGAGCAGCGCTCAACCCTGCGGCGCGTGTTCGCGATGCCCGACGGGTCGTTGATGTCGCTCGAGTCCGCCCAACGGCTCTTCCCGCCCGACCTGCGCGACTTCATCAAGCTGCGCGACGACATCTGCCGCAATCCCTACTGCAATGCGCCCGTGCGCCACATCGACCATCCCGTCCCGGTCTCCCGAGGTGGCGAGACGAGCGTCGACAACGGTCAAGGGCTGTGCGAGTGGTGCAACTACACCAAGGAGCAGCCCGGTTGGGAGCATCAACCGGGGCCACCCGACCGACCACACGAGGTCACCGTCACCACTCCCACCGGCCATCGACACGTCAGTCGAGAGCCCGGAGCCCCCATGCCACCACCGCGGGCCGCCTGAACGTGGAGTGGGCTACTCGCACCCGACTCCGTCTCCGTCGCGGTCGAGGTGCGAGCCGTAGCCGGAGTCTCCCCTGCGCACCGGTGCCACACCAGCAGCCCGAGCCGCGTCACAGTTCTTGAAGTAGGTGCTCGTGAAGCTCTTCACCGCTGGCAACACGCCGGGGTCGGTGATGTCGTGGTCGACGCGGGTGGATGCCGCCCAACGGTCCTCCGGCAGCGCTTGGTCAGGGCAGGTCGCGAGGATCCTGACCACCGCGGCCTTCTCGGGCGCGGTCACCCACAACCGGTACTTCGTCTTCACCGCGACCTGCCGGGCGACGTACTCACACCGGAACGGCTTGTTCGGCGGCAGCCAGGTCGCGGCGTCGCCGTCACCCTTCTGCCGGTTGGCACTCGCGTCGGCCGGCAGCAGGTTGAGCGGGTCGTTGGCGAAGGCCGCGCGCTTCTTGATGTCCCACCGGAAGGCGCCGGTGGCCCACGAGTTGCCGAGGGCGACCACGTGGTCGATGTCGATCAGGGTGCCGTCGCCATGTCGGTAGTCGATGGTGCTGCCGGTGTACGGGTCGTCGTACTCGCCCGTGGCGACCACGCACCCGTTGGACTCCCGGACGACGGCCGCGAGCTGCTCGGCGAGCACGTCGTTGCGGGTGTCGCAGCCGTTTCGATCGGCATCGAGCCACGCCTGTCCGTACCGCGCGCGGTCGTAGCCGGTCATCGGCGCCCGCCCCTTCACTGCGAGCAGGGGCAGAGCAGCGACGGCCGTGTCGTTGGCCGAGGTCCGTTCAGCGTCGGTGGCCGTGACCGTGTCTGACGACGACGATTCGCTCATCGCGGGCTCGGCCGGGGTGGCCAGCGTGCTGGTGTCAGGACCTTCGGCGCCGCTGGGTGCACACGCCGACAGCACCAGGGCAGCGACGAGCACTCCCCCTACACACCGCACGTGACTCCCCCTCGGTTCAACCCCACGCCCAAGGATGCCCGCCGTACGTCCGCGCCGGTGGCGAATCGACCCAAAACCCGGCGGCAGGGGCCGGATTCTGCGAGCATTCGGCTCACTCGGCGAAGAACGTGGAAGGGGGAGCCGATGAGCCTTCACAGCAGCCTGATCGCGCAAGGCAGGTGGTACTACACCGTCACCGTCGCGACCGCTGGGATCGGAGCCTGGATCCCCTTCGTGCATGCATCGTCACGACTGAACGAGCCCGGGCTGCGCCGCAATGCCGTGGCGTACGGCGCGGGCGCACTCGTGCTCCTGGGCCTGAGCGCGGTGACCCCGACCGACGCCAACGGTGACCCGCAGGGCACCTTCGGCGGAGTCCTCTCGACCGTGATGGCCATCCTGGCGATCGTGATGATCGTGATGGCCTGCCTGCAGCTGCGGGCACCGCGACAAGCCGTCTACCCCGCCCCCTACCACCCACACCAGGGCTTCGTGGATCCGGCGGTGGGCAACGCCCTGGCGGCGCGCAACCGCCGCGACGAGGCGCGCCGGCTGGTCGCCTCCGATCCGTCGCTGGCCCGGGAGCTGATCATCGGTCGCCCCGACTACAAGCGGACCTACCACGACGGCGGACTGATCGACCTGAACAACGCTCCCCGGGGAACCCTGACCTCGTTCCTCGGCATCACCGACGAGGCCGCCGGACGCATCGTCGCCCAGCGCGAGCTGCTGTCGCGTGGATTCTCGAGCATCGAGGAGGCCATCGTGTTCAGCGACCAGACCGGAGCCGACGCCGACATCCTGCGCGACCGAGGCGTGCTGCTCCCTCGTTGATGCCGGCCCGCGTAGCATGCGCGGAATGGGGCGCAGCAGACGGCTTGAAGCAACGCAGACATCCGTCCCGAGCCAGCGGGAGGAGCAGAAGGCGCTCACCCGGGCACGGCTCATCGACGCGGCCGTCGCGGTCTTCCTCGCCAAGGGGTACGCCACCACGACCATCGATGACATCGTCACGAAGGCTGGCGTCTCCCGGGCGACGTTCTACCTGCACTTCGCCTCGAAGCTGGATCTGGTCGACGCGATCAGGGAGCCCATCCTGCAGGACACCAGCGAGCTGTGGGAGTTGCTTCCGGGCGCCGTGGCCCGCGGCCGGACCGGGATGTCGGACTGGTTGGACGTGGCGCTGGACCACTGGGAGACCTTCGCCCCGGCGTTCTCGGCCATCCAGCAGGCCGATCAGATCGAGGCGAACCTTCCCGCAGATCTCGCGACGCTTCGAGGCGATGCCGTGCGCAGCATCGTCCAAGGGCTCGGGTCCCGGTCACGCCTGAGCGAGTGCGAACAGCAGGTGCGAGCCCGGGCGGCGTGGGGGCTGCTCCACGACCTATTCGACCACTATGCGGCCGAGGGGTGGGCGCACGGGCGAGCGACCGTGCACGAGGCCCTTCTCGATGCCTGGGTCGCCCTGCTGACCTGAGCGAGCCAGTTGGCTAGGTGGCGCGTCGGATCGACGCCACGTGGAGGGTGACCCGGGTCACGTTGCGCCGCGAGGCTGGGACGCATGACCTACAACTTCGACATCGAGCTGCAGCCCTGGGTCTCGATGCTCCCCACCCTGGACGTCTCGGACCCGGTCGCCGCGCGGGCGATGCTCGTGCAGATGAGTGCCAGCATCCCGCCGTTCGAGGCTCCCGAGGGGATCACCATCACGAGCGGAGAGGCTCCCGGCCCCGACGGGGAGCCCGACGTGCCGGTGTTGATCTTCTCCCCCAACGACCAGGAGACGGACCGGCCGGTGGTGGTCTACGCGCACGGCGGCGGCTTCGTCACCGGCAGCGCCGACGGCGACCTTGCCCTTCCTGCGCAGATGGCAGCGGAGGCGGGCGCGGTCGTGATTTCGGTCAACTACCGGCTGGCCCCCGAGACTCCGTTCCCCGGTCCGGTGGAGGACTGCTACGCCGTCCTGCTCTGGGTGGAGAAGAACAGCGAGTCCCTGGGCATCGACCCCGCGCGGATCGCCGTGGCCGGGGTCAGCGCCGGTGCGTGCTTCGCGGCCGCGATGACCCTGATGGCACGGGACCGCAACGGTCCTGAGATCTGCTTCCAGATGCTCGACATCCCGGTCCTCGACGACCGCTGCAGCACGCCGTCGATGCTCGCCTACCCGGACGCCCCGATCTGGACCGTGAAGAGCGCTCGCGACAGCTGGCGGCACTACCTCGGCCCCGACGCCAGCGGTGACGTTCCGGCGTACGCCGCCCCCGCCCGGGCGCACGACCTCACCGGCCTGCCGCCGGCGTACGTCGTGGTCTCGGAGTACGACCCACTGCGCGACGAGGGCATCGACTACGCACGACGGCTCCTGGGAGCCGGCGTGCCCACCGAGCTCCACCTGTTCCCGGGGACCTTCCACGGCTCGGGTGGCGCGATTCCGGCCGCCGCCGTCTCCCAGCGGATGCGTGCCGAGGCACTGACCGCACTGAAGAAGGGCCTCCAGTCGTGAATGAACTCGTCACCGGGCACTACAAGGTGGTCGTGATCGGCGCCGGCTTCGGCGGGATGTACGCCCTGCACCGGCTGCGCAGCGAGGGCACCGAGACGATCTGCTTCGAGGCCGGCGGTGGCGTCGGCGGCACCTGGTACTGGAACCGCTACCCGGGTGCCCGCGTCGACATCGAGAGCATGCAGTACTCCTACAGCTTCGACGAGGAGCTCCAGCAGGAGTGGAGCTGGCCGGAGAACTTCTCCGCCCAGCCCGACATCGAGAGGTACGCCAACCACGTGGCCGACCGCTTCGGTCTGCGGGAGGACATCGTCTTCGACGCCCGGGTCAACTCGATGCGGTTCGACGAAGGGGCAAACATCTGGCACCTGACCACGGAGCGCGGTGACGAGGTGACGGCGCACTACGTCATCTCCGCGACCGGCAGCCTCGACGCCACCAACGTCCCTGGCTTCCCGGGACTGGACTCGTTCGAGGGCGACTGGCACCACACGTCGCAGTGGCCGAAGGAGGGCGTGTCGTTCGACGGCCTGCGGGTCGGCGTGATCGGCACCGGCTCCTCCGGGGTCCAGGCCATCCCCGAGATCGCCAAGACGGCCAGCCACCTCCACGTCTTCCAGCGGACCCCGGCGTTCACGATGCCCAACAACAACCAGCCGCTGGATCCGGACTACGAGCGCGAATGGAAGGACACCTACGCGGAACGGCGCGAGGCGATGCGCACCGACCAGGGCCTCAGCATGTTTCCTCCGAAGTACGGCGCCATCCTCGACATGGAGCCCGCTGTCCGCGAGGCGATCATGGAGGACCTGTACGCGTCCCGATCGGGGTTCAACCTGCTCGTGGCCTTCAACGACACCATGGTGAACGCGGAGGCGAACGAGCTCCTGGCGGAGTTCATGCGCAACAAGATCCGCTCGATCGTCACCGACCCCGTGGTCGCCGAGAAGCTCTGCCCTCGCTACGCGATCGGCACCAAGCGGGTGTGTCTCGACAGCGGCTACCACGCGACGTACAACCGCGAGAACGTGACGCTCGTCGACGTACGCGAGTCGCCGATCGAGGAGATCACCCCGCGTGGCGTCCGCACCGCCGACGGCGAGTACGAGCTCGACATCCTCGTCCTGGCGACGGGTTTCGACGCGGTGAGTGGCTCGCTGACCCGGCTCAACGTCACCGGCGTCGACGGCCTGGACCTGCGCGACAAGTGGAAGGACGGGGCGACCAACTACCTCGGCATGTTCGTCGCCGGATTCCCGAACCTCTTCATGATCCACGGGCCCGGCAGCCCCGGCGTCCTGGCGCAGATGATCGCCGGGGCCGAGTGGCAGGTGCAGTACGTGCTCGACGTCATCCACGACCTGGACACGCGACGCGTCCAGCGGATCGACACCACCGCGGAGTGGGAGAACAAGTGGGACGCCGAGGTGCAGACCGCCGCGTCGTACACGCTGTTCGGCGGCACCGACTCCTGGTACAAGGGCGCCAACATCGAGGGGAAGCCGAAGTCCTTCATGGTGTACGTCGGCGGGTACGACAACTACTCACGCCGTTGCCGGGAGCAGGTCGAAGCCGACTACGAGGGATTCGTCCTCAGTCCCTGATGGACACCCCTTGCGAACTCAGTAGACACGGTGTCTACTGGGCACCCTGGACTCGTGAGAGAGCGCGGTGCCCGTATGCAAGGGTTGTTGCTGAGGTTTTCGTCCCTGGACGCCAGGGCCGAGAACGCCATGCGTGTGGTGGGCTTCTTCGACGCCCTGATCGAGCAACGCTCTGACATCCAGACCGTGCTCTCCCAGGCCGGCCGGTTCGCCGAGGGCTCGGTCGGAATCGCCGAGCCCGGCGAACGCTGCCCCGAGCACGCCTCGACCCGCCTGCTCGTCACCGGGCACACGGTGTGGATCTCGCGCAGCCCGCAGGAGGCCTTCCCCCTCGACGACGTGCTGCTCGAGAGGTTCGGCCTGGCCTGCATCGCGGCGCTGGGCAACCCGGGGTCGTCCACCCTGCGCATGGACGACCCCGCGCTCCTCGAGCTGATCCTCGGGCGAGTGGCCTCGAGCGCCGACCGCTCCCGTGCGATCCAGCTCCTCGGGATCACCCCCTCGACCCCGGTCACGATGCTGGCGGTGCACGGCGACCGCGCGGCCGCGGCGCACGTCGTCGCGCACCTGCCGACCCATGCCTGGCGTCGGATCGCCCAGCTGGACGGCATCACGGCGATCGCGACCGCGGCTCCGCCGGAGCGCGACGCGGCGGCGCCTCCGGGAACCCACGTGGGCGTGAGCCGTCCGTTCCGGGCGACCGAGGTGCAGGAAGCCTGGCAGGGCGCGATCAACGCGCTGCGCTACGCGTCGGACGGACCCGCGAGTCGCAACCTGATGTTCCAGGCGGACCTCGGGCCCTACGAGCTCCTCGCCGCCAAGCTCCGCCCCGAGGACGTCGCAGGCGTGGCCGACGTCCAGGCGCTGGAGCGGCTGGGCAAGACCTCGTCCGGCCAGGACGTCCTGCGCACGGTGGAGGTGCTGCTGTGCGTCGGCTCGTTGCGCGAAGCGGCTCGACAGCTGCACATCCACCACAACTCCGTCGCGACGCGGGTCGCCCGCGCCGAGGCCGAGCTGGGCTACTCGATCACGACTGCCCCGGGGTTGACCCGGGTGACTCTCGCCCTCGTGCTGCACCGGCTCGGGCAGAACGACTACCTCGCGCACTGAAGACGGCTTCCAATTCGGCGATTCGCGGACGAAGTCGGCATCCGACCTCTAGATTGCTCGCAGTCTTCAGTGAAGGGAAGCCCATGCTTCGATCCGTGCGCAACGTTGCCGTCACCGTCACCCTGATGGTGCTCGCCGCGCTCCCGGCCACGGCAGCCGCCGACCCGCTGGCCGGTGCGCCGCGGGTGAACCAGTGCTTCAACGTGCAGCTGTCGGCCGCGAACAGCTCGGCGTCACTGCCGAGGGGCCCGGTCTCGTGCGCCACCAAGCACACCCTGAAGGTCGTCGCCCGCGCCGCGGTGCCATCGGACATCCCGCTGGACGGCTCCAACGCCCGGTTCCGCAACTTCGTCAGCTCGAAGTGCCGGCCGGCGATCAAGCTGGTCCTCGGCAACAACACGATCAGGTACGCCGAGTCGGCGTACGACAACTGGATCTTCATCCCGACCGCCGCCCAGCGCGCCGCGGGCTCGCACTGGGTGATCTGCACCCTCGGTGTCCAGGGCGGCGTGACCACCCTCGCGACGTCGACCACCGGGCGCCTCACGAAGGTGACCACCACCCTTCCGCAGCGCCTCCGCATGTGTGGCACGCACTACGCGCAGCGCGTGAACTGCGCGCAGCCGCACATGTTCCACGTGGCCAAGAGCAAGCTCGTCTACTCGGCGTACAGCTACACGCGCGCCAGCCGGATCTCCTCCAGCTTCTGCCCGAGGTACGTCGGCACGGGCTCCTACATGTGGCTCGGCCGCGGGCTCGGTCCGAACTCGTTCGTGCTGACCTGCCTGAGGCGGTAGCAGCGGCGGCTATCTGGGCGGCAGCTCGCGGACGACGATGTGTGCGCCGGGCTCACCGGTGGCGGGCTGCTTGGAGGCCATGATCCGGTCCACCCGTACGTCGTCCGCGGCGATGCGCGAGCCGGTGCCCGGCAGGCGCCCGAGCACCTCGTCGAGTGCGTCGATCGTGGGTGTGACGAGGTTGTCGAGATCGGGTTCGTTGAGTCCGGTCTGGTGTGGCGCGAGCATGAACGCGAGCTCGATCGCCACCCGACAGTCCTTCGGCAGCGCGCAACCCCTGAACGCGGTGCGGACGGCCTGCTTCCACGCGCGCTCGCGTTCCTCGCCGCCGTACCCCGCGGGGCGGCCGATGACGGTGCGCCCGAAGGTGGCGACGAGCCGGTGGTCGTGAGTGGCCGGCGAGCCGTCTCTCTCGGGTGGTGGCGGCGCCACGATGTAGCCCTCGGCGAGACTCCCGTAGACCCTGAGCTCACCCGGCCGGTGGTGCCACAGCCACGCGAGGTGAGCGCACAGGATCGCGTCGATCTCGTCCTCGATCACTTCCAGGTGCACGTGCCGGGTCGCCTGGTCCACGGCCGTGCGGATCTCCTGCCACCGGCGCACGCTCGACAGCTGCAGCTCATGGACCGCCTCGAGGTGATCCATCAGCTCGCCGAAGGTCTCGCGCCGCGCGTCCGACGTACGACCCCGACCCGACTTGTAGGGCAGCACCTTGCTCAGGCCGAACAGGCTCACCATCGCCGGGTGCGGATACACCTCGATGCACACCGGGCTCTCCGCGCTGCCCCGCTCGTCGGGATCCACCGACCAGCCGAACCGGTGCGCCAGGGACTCGGCGCGCGGCGGATCGAACATCGGGTTCGCCCGGTTCGAGGGGTACGGCGACGCGTGGTAGCTCGCGAACGCCCTGGCCACGAGGTTCTCCCCGACGCGCTGACCGGTCGCGTTGGGCACGACCAGCGGCGCGTCCACCGCCACGACGACAGGCTTCGCCGCATGCATGGCCAGCCAGTCGGCGATCTCGTCATCGCTCCGCACGACTCCCGACGTACGCAGCCGACCGGACTCGTCGACTACCGCGATGCCCGTGCGGTTGGCCGGCTTCCACGCCAGGTCGATGCCCACGAAATGTTGCCCGACCTCCATACGTTCGACTCTAGTCCGGGCCACTCAGGGGAAACACCAGCAAGGTGCCGGAGGCGGTGGCGACGGTGCGGCCGTCCTTGTCGACGACCTCTCCCTCTGCGAACGTGACCCGGCGACCGGGCTTGGTGACACGGCCGGTGCAGGTGAGCGGTCCACTGTCGGAGGTCACCGGGCGCAGGTAGCTCACCTTGAGCTCGATGGACGTGTAGCCCGTGCCCGCGGGCAGGGTGGTCTGGGCCGCGCAACCGAGCGCCGAGTCGAGCAGCGTGCAGACCAGCCCGCCGTGCACCATGCCGATCGGGTTGTAGTGCGACTCGTCGGGGTGGCAGCGGAACGTCACCGTCCCGGGCTCGGCCTCGACCAGCTCCATGCGCATGTGCCCGGCGATCGGTGCCGGCGGCAGCTCGCCGGCCATCATCCGCTTGAGGAAGTCGAGCCCGTCGAGCTTCGGCAGGGCAGCAAGGGCCTCTGAGTTGTCGCTCCAGGTGACGACAGTCGAACGCTCGGACATGTCAGTTGCCGCCCTTCTCGTCGTACGACGGCAGCGGCAGGTTCTGCAGTCTCAGCTGTCCGCGCGCCAGCACCTTGCCGGTCGAGTCGTCGGTGATGACGACGTCCCACAGCTGCTGGCTGCGGCCCTGGTGGAGGGCGTCGGCGACGACGGTGGCGCGGCCGCCGGTGGTCGAGCGGAGGAAGTCGGTGCCGTTGTGCACGCCGACCGCGAACTGTCCGCGCTCACCCACGGCATGGCTGGCGCCGATGCTGCCGGCACTCTCGACGATCGTCGCGTAGACGCCCCCGTGGACGACTCCCCAGGGCGTGTGGTGCGACTCGTCGAGGTCGACGTGACCCCGCACGTGCGTGGGCGTGACCTCGTCGACGACGAAACCGGACGCCGCGACGAACGCGCTGGCGGCCGGCAGCGAGACGTCGGGGCCCTGCGTGTGGGTGGTCATGGGCGACTCCGTTCGTAGGCTGACTGTGTTTCTCGAAGTTAGACTACACTGGCCGCGCCGACACAACGAGAGACAGGTGACGCCGTGCAGTGGCTCGACTACGACACCGACAACTGCTCGATCCAGCGCACCCTCGACGTGATCGGCGAGAAGTGGACGATCCTCGTGCTGCGCGAGGCCGTCAACGGCGTACGGCGCTTCGACCAGATGCGCGACCACATGGGCGTCTCGGACCCGGTGCTCGCCGACCGCCTGCGCAAGCTGGTCGCCGCGGGCGTGCTCGAGGCGCTCCCCTACCGGGAGCCCGGACGCCGCACGCGCCACGAGTACAAGCTGACCGAGAAGGGTCTCGACCTCTATCCGGTGCTGATCTCGCTGCTGAACTGGGGCGACCGCCACCGCGCGGACGACGCGGGGCCTGCTGTGGTGGTCACGCACCGCGACTGCGGCGAACCCGTCTCGGTTGCGGTGGAGTGCGCCGCCGGGCATCGGCTCGAGTCGGCGCGGGAGTCGCGGAGTGCTCCCGGTCCCGGTGCGCGGCAGGTCAGTCCCGGCGCCTGACCACCTCGGCCAGCACCTCCAGCTCGTCGCTGATGATGCCGTTGACCCCGATGTCGACCATCAGGTCCAACATCGTCAGGTCGTTGATCGGCCAGGTCATCACGACCTCGACATGACGCCGGAGCTCGGCCACGACCGCCCCGTCGAGCAGCGAGTTGTGGACCGAGACGCCATGGATGCGGCCGCCGCCCACCTTCTCCCACAAGCCGCCGAGCTCCCGTGCATTGCGGGCGGAGAGCACCGGCTGCACGTGCTCGAGCACGGCCACCTCCTCGACCGCGCGCCAGTTGCGACCGCAGACGAGGACCGGCCGGCGGTGTCCGCGGGTGCCCAGCAACCGGGCCACGGCGGCACCGACACCGGTGCCGATGCCCTTGAGGTCGAGCATGAACGTGGTGCCGTGCCGATCGGCCTCGAGCAGCTCGCGAAGGCCGAGCCGCGGCGCCGTCACCGGGACCAGCTCCCAGCGGTCCCAGAGGAACGGGAACGGGCCGGCGCTCTTGAGGTGGGTTGCCTCGAGGCGGTTGCGGTGCCGGTGGATGTCGCACTCGATCACGTCGACGCCGAGCCGGTTTGCCTCGTGCAGCCCGGTGAGCGAGTTGCCGGCCCGGTGCGCGATCGCGAGCAGGCTCACGACGCCACCCGGAGGACGCGGCCGGGCGACCGACGTACCCGTCGATGCTCGAGCGCGACGCTCGCCGCGTGGCCGATGAGCGCCAGGAGCAGCCCGGCCGCGACGTCGAGGATGAAGTGGTTGCCGGTCACCACCACTGCCACCGCCATCAGCACCGGCATGGCGAGGCCGAAGGCTCGGAGCGCCACCGAGGAGGAGGCGCTGATGATCGCGATGCCGATCAGCAGGTCCCATCCGGCGTGCAGGCTCGGCATGGCGGCGTACTGGTCGACGAAGGCAGGCGGCTGGAGCACGCGGTAGGACAGCGACCGCTCGCTCACACTGTCCATGAACCCGAGGCCGGCCAGCCGGGGCGGCGCCACCGGGTAGAACACGAAGATGGTCATGCCCAGCAGCCCGGAGACCAGCATGGCGTCACGGAGCCGGAGGAACACGGCGCGGTGCCAGATGCCGGTCCAGAGCATCGTCGCACCGATGACCGGCCAGTGCCCCCAGATGTAGACCCAGTTGGCCAGGGTGGCCAGGAGGGCGGACTCGGTGAACGGCGCCTGGAGGGTCTTCTCGACGTAGATGCCGAGGGCCTGCTCCCACTCGACGATCAGGTGGGCGTGCTGGATCGCGGCGTCGACCGAGCCCTCGGTGGCTCCCCGGACACCGAAGTAGGCCCCGACGCCACTGACGACGAGGATGGCCTGTTTGAAGATCCACAACCAGCGAACCACTGACCCTCCCTGCCCCCAGTGTGCGCGAAGGCGCGCCAGGTTTCCTCCCGAATAAGAGGGAGGACTGCAGGTCAGGCAGCTGCCGTGTGGCGGATCATCCGTCGGGTCGCGATCAGGCTGGCGCCGCCGAGGGCCAGGGCGGGCAGCCAGGCGACGGCCGCCTTGAGGGTGACCGCAGCCGCGGCCGCGGTCCACGGGACGCCGAGGGCGACCAGACCGACCACGAGCGCGCCGTCCCGGGGACTCGCACCGTTGGGACCCGGTACGGCGCCCGCGACCTGGCTGGCGCCGAACGCACCGAGCAGCTCCAGCGGCGAGAGCGTGTAGCCAGTCGCGCCCAGGGTGCCGAGCAGCAGCATGGCGATCGACGCCTGGTAGGCGGCCGAGAGGGCCAGCGCGTGCGCGAACTTCTTCGGCGGCGGCAGCGGCCCGAGCGGGAGCAGCTTCGGGCGGACGCGCCTGACCACGAGGAAGCCCACGACGAACGCCAGCCCGATGCCCAACGCGGTGAGCATCATGCGCCACGGGAGTGCCGACCCGGCGAACACCACGAACATCGCCAGCCCCACCGCCCCCACGGTCCGGTCGACCGCGACACTGGCCACCGCGTCACCGCGTGGGACGTCGGCGTGGGTGAGCCTGCGGATCCGCCAGAGGTCCGCCCCGACGTGGCCGGGTGTGAGAAGTCCGAGCAGCTCGGACTCGGCGTACGCACGGAGGAACCAGCGGCGACCGAAGTCGGCGTTCGTCAGGGCGCGCCACCTCAGCGGACACAGGACGTACTTGCCGATCATCCAAGGCAGCAGGCCGAGCAGGATCGGCCAGGGCGAGACCGACGGCAGGCGCGGCAGCGTGACGGCCGGCACGGCGAGCGCGACAGCGACGCCGAGGAGCAGGACCGTCTTGGAGTGGACAATGGTGCGCAGATGCTTCAAATCTCTTCGAGCTCGCCTTCCAGCACAAAGCCGGGCGAAACTGCGTTGGTCCAACCCGTGGTGTGATCCCCGTCCCTTCGAAGGTAACTCCGCCACCGGGCCCGAAACCACAGAGTGTGACGTACTCCCGTCAGCGCAGGCGGTGCAGTGCGCCGGCCGCGGCTCGTCGTACGGCGTCGGTGAGCGCGTCGAGGGCGGGGCTGTCGAGTCGCCAGCGCTGCCAGTGGAGTGGCACGCCGACCGCCTTCGCACCGGGCAGGCGGACCAGGTCGCCCGCCGCCAGCGCCGGCTCGAGCTGTGGCTCGGGGACCGCTCCCCATCCCAGACCGCAGAGCACGGCCTCGTGGAAGTCCGCCGAGCTCGGCACCCGGTGCACCACGGCCGGACGAGTCGCCCCGTGGGCGGCGAGCACACCGTCCTGGAGCCGGTCCTTGGCGTTGAAGACCACGACCGGAGCCCTCGACCAGTCGAAGCTCCTCCCCCGCCGGTGCCGCTCCACGAACGCGGGCGCCGCGGCGGGGACGTATCGAAGCGTGCCGAGCGGCTCGACCGAGCAGCCCTGGACCGGTTGGGGTTCGCCGGTGACGGCCGCCAGCACCTCGCCCCGACGGAGCAGGTCGTGCGACAACGACTCGTCCTCCACGAAGAGTCGCAGGGCCGTCGTCGGCAGCTCGGCCACGGTCGCGAGCACCGGCCGGAACCAGGTCGCCAGGGAGTCGGCGTTCACCGCGACCGCGAGGTCCACGACGGCGTCGTTGCCCATCGACGCGGCGGCCTCGGCGGCGAGGAGGCGCATCTGCCGACCGAGTCGCATCAGGGGTGCCCCCGCGTCGGTGATCTCCGCCGGCGACGTACGCCGCACCAACACCTGCCCGGCAGCCCGCTCCGCCGCGCGCACCCGCTGACTGACCGCACTGGGCGTCACGTGCAGCCGCCGGGCCGCGGCGTCGAACGATCCCTCCTCGGCGATGGCGAGGAGCGTCTCGAGCTGGGCGGGGTCGAAGTGCATCTGACCAGTGAAGCACTTCTTCATCAGGTGAAGAAACATTCGCTGTTCTACATTGCGTTCGGCGCCTACGGTCGAGGGCATGTCTGCTTCCGCCCTCGCCGGCTTCATCACCGGTGGATCCCTCATCGTCGCCATCGGCGCCCAGAACGCCTACGTGCTGCGACAGGGGCTGATCCGCCACCACATCACTGCCGTGGTGGCGATCTGCGCGGTCTCGGACGCCGTCCTCATCATCGCCGGAGTCAGCGGCATCGGAACCATCGTCGACCGCGCCGAGTGGCTCATCGACGTCGTCCGCTGGCTCGGCGTGGCCTTCCTCCTCTGGTACGCCGCAGGCTCGTTGCGCCGCGCCTTCCACACCGAGTCCCTGCACACCGACGGACTCGCCCAGGCCCGCGGCGAGGCCCGCCGTACCGTCGTCGGCCGTGCCGTCGCACTGACCTGGCTCAACCCGCACGTCTACCTCGACACGGTGCTCCTGATCGGCTCGATCGCGGCCACCCACAGCACCCACGGCTCAGGTGTCGTCGATGGCCGCTGGTGGTTCGCACTGGGGGCGGTGGTCGCGAGCGTCGTGTGGTTCAGCGGCCTCGGGTTCGGCGCTCGCCTGGTCGCACCGGTCCTCGAGCGCCCGCGGGCGTGGCAGGTCCTCGAGGTGCTGATCGCCGCGACGATGCTGCTCGTGGCCGCGCGACTGGCCCTCGGCTAGCAGCCCGTTAGTCTGGCCAACATGGCGGCCACTGCTCATCCCGGAGTCGACAGCTACATCGATGGTCTGCCTGCATGGCAGCAGGAGATCTGCAGGAGCCTGCGCGCGATCATCCACGAGGCCGAGCCCGCGATCGAGGAAACGATCAAGCGCACGGTGCAGCCCTACTTCGTGCTCGACGGCAACGTCTGCGCCCTGCTGGCCACCAAGGACCACATCAACCTCTTCGTCTACGACCCGACGATTCCCGACCCCGACGGCATCATCAACCAGGGGCACGACAACGCGACCGCGCGGGCGATCCAGATCTATGAGGGCGACCCGATCAACCGGCCGGCGCTGATCACGTACCTGCGGGCCATCGTGTCCAACAACCGGGCCGGCGGGTGGCGCAAGCTCAGCCGTTGAACCAGGTCGTCCCGGATTCCGTTTGCGCGTCGCTGCCCGGGGAATAGAGCGTCCGTGCAGGATGCCATCAAGCAGCGGCTGGGCCGCACGCTCCCATTTGTTCCTCTGGTCCTCGGGCTCGTCGTCCTCGCACTCGCCGTCGCGGTGGTGGTCGTGAAGAAGTCCGACGACCGACCGCGCGCGGAGGTCGGCGATGTGTTCGCCAACCCCGGCGGCGGTGCGGTGAAGCACCGGGGAGAGGTCTTCCTGCCCTGGATCCGGCTGGAGGTCGGGGCCGGCGAGCCACGGGACGAACTGCCCGACCTGCTCGGTGCCGACGCCAACGTGCGAGCCCCGAAGGGTGGAAGCTTCGTGCAGGTCCAGGCGAGGAACACAGGAGGCGTCCTGCTCTCCACCGTCACCTGGCCCTACACGGCCGACGTCGAGCTGCTGCTCCGGGCCGACGGCACGGACTACTCCTTGTCGGGGCCGGGCGGGCTCAACTACACGGCCGCCGATCCCAACAGCACGAGCGAGGAGCGATGGGTCGCCGTCAAGGGGCACCCGAAGGACCTCGCGGTCGTCGTACGCATCGGCGACGAGGAGCAGGTCGTCGACGCATCCGACGGGTCTGTCGAGCTGGGCCGCGCCGCCGAGCTGGCGGCCCTGCCCAGCGTCCAGGAGCACTTCCAGGACCGCAAGGACATCGGGTGCGGCAGGTTCCGTCGTACGGACGACTCCCCCGTCCAGATCGACTACCCGAAGTCCGTGGAGTGCAAGGTGCAGCAGACCCTGCGCACGCCGTACGTCGACGGCATCGGCTGGGCCGAACCGGGGCACGAGTTCCTGGTCGTCCAGATCGATCCGCCGGACTACGTGGACGTGTCGGTTCCCGACGGTGCGCCGACGGCCACGAGCTTCCAGGACACGCTCCGGCACTCCGCCGAGCTCGGTGGCAGCGCAAGCCTCTCCGAGCCTGCTGACACGAAGGCACTCGGGCAGTACGTCCTCGGGCCGACCGCCGTCCAGTTCGTCTTCGACGTCGCCAAGGACAAGCCGGCCGGCGACCTGACCATCACCACGCGCATCCGCGCCCGGGGCCAGCGCGGCTTCGCGTTCCGGACCGAGCACGCACGTATCGAGTGGACCGTCCCGGGAAGGAATCTCGCATGAGCGCCCGGACGCGTCCCACCTGGGTGCCTGTGGTCTTGCTGGTGCTCAGCGTCGCACTCGTCATCGCGGCAGTCAGGCTCGGCACGCGCCTGGCCGGCGAGCTGCGCGACGACCCCGTCGACGTCCTGTCCGCGGGCGAGACGCTGCGCCTGGACTCACCGCCGTACGCCGAGACCCACACGGTGATCGTGCCCCTCAACAAGGTCGACGTCGCGGTCGGTCGGCCACTCGACTCGCTCGACCACGAGTTCGTCGCCTACGACAAGGACGACTCGAGGCGCAACTCGCAGCGCGCACTGCACGCCCCCGAGGGCGGCCGTCTCGTTCCGGTGTCATGGAGCATTCGTCCCACGGGCGGGCTGGCCTCCGGGCTCGCCATTGCGACAGAGATCCGGCTGGTCGCCGAGGGGGAGAAGGTGACCATCGGCTCCGTCAGGCTCGGCGACCCGTCGACCGGCCAGACGTCCTACGAGCAGCACGACGTGGTGGTCGCACTGCCCGGAGACCTGGACACCGACGACCTCAAGGTCGAGGTGGAGTTCGGCGGCCAGACCCAGGTGCTCGACGTGGCGTCCGGCGAGATCGACGCCGGGGTGGCGCAGGCGCTCTATGAACCGGAGCCCAACTTCGATGCCGGCTGCCACGCGGTGGAGGACAACTGCCAATACGTCCCGGCCAGCGCCGACCAGCAGTTTCACCCGATGCAGGGGCGCTTCACCGCCAGCCAGGTGACGCTCTACCCCTGGGACGCCGAGCTGGGCTGGGCCGACGAGGGCACCCTGTGGGCCGGAGTGCGGATCTCCTCGTTCAGCGCGCTCGGCACGGACGCCGCAGGCAACGTGGTGATCGACCGACGTCAGGCACCCCCGCGAGTCACCCTCGACGGCCGGCCGCCGGTTGGCCGTGAGGGGCTCAAGGGCGGCGAGGGCAGCACCTCCGGTCGAGCGATCCTGCGCGTGGAGGCGGACGACGAGCCGAAGGTCCTGCGCATCCAGACGGTCATCACCTTGGGCAACGGCGTCAAGATGCCGATCGAGGCGCGACTCCCCCTGCAGCCGGTCACCGCAGGCTGAACGCTCACCGGCCGCCGATCACCTCGACGACGCAGCGGGCACCCGCACCCTTGGCGAGCCGTCGGTCGCCGGTGACCAGGGTTGCGCCCAGGGAGACGGCCAACGCGACATAGGTGGCGTCGTACGCCGTCAGGGTCTCGCGCAGGCTCCAGATGCCGGGGAGCAGTCGGGCATGCGGAACCCGCTCGAGGGGGAATGCAGCGAGTGCGGCGACGGCCCGATCGGCCTGCTGGTCCGTCAGCCTGCCGGAGCGGACGAAGCCGCGGAGCAGACTCGCTGCCTCCACGTCGATCAGGTCGGGAGCGACCACCTGCTCGACAGCGAGGCGCTGCCGGATGGCGGAACTGAGTGGGTCGGGTCCAACCAGCGCGGCCACCAGCACGGAGTTGTCGATGACGATCATCGGCGGCGGTCAGCGCGCTGCGCCTCGACGATGTCGGCCATCGGTGGGACGTCGGTCCACGCGAGGTCGGCGCGGGCCGCGGCCAGTGCCTCCTCGACGGTCGGTTCCGCGGCCTGTCGCTCGAGGGTGAGCCGCAGGAACTCCTGGAGGGAGCGTCCGGAGGCGGCTGCCCGCCGCTTGAGCACGGCATAGGCGTCGTCGTCGAGGTTGCGGATCTGCACGGTGGCCATGCATGCAGATTAGCGCAGATTCTCCGCTGAATCTGTTGCATGTCGCTTCGAACAGGCGTACGATGAATCTTGAGCTCGAGTCAATAGTCCGGCACTGAGGACGATGAGCTCGACCCGCCCAGGCGGGTCGCCCTTCACGGGTCTGCGTGTGCCGGGCTCGTCAGTTGCCAGGGCGGAGCGCAGTTCCCTCCGGGGGTACGCCGTCAGCGGCGAGGACTCGGCGGCATCCATTCACCGTGCACAGCCCTTGTCGGGTGGTGCGTCCTGATCGGAGCCCCGAGGCCATGACGACCAGCTCCTCCTTCGCGGACGAGTTGGTGGCGCGCCTCCACGACGACCTCACCGATCTCGCCACCATGGCGCTCTCCCCCTTGGACGACGCGCAGATCGCCCAGCTGCTGGAGACCCTGACCGCCTTCGGCGACCGGCTCACCCACGCCACCTCCCGGGTCATCGTCGAAGCCCACCAGCGAAGCCTGGCCGACAAGACCGGCGCTCGCCACACCGCCAACTGGTGGGCCAAGCGCGACCTGCTCACCAAGTCTGACGCGATGAAAAGGGTCAACCTGGCCCTCGGCCTCGACAAGCCCGAGCACGAACCCATCGCCACCGCACTGGCCGACGGCGACCTGCACACCGATCAGGCCCGCGTCATCCTCGAAAGCCTCCATGACCTTCCCAAGGACCTCGAGTCGGCCCTCTACGACAAGGCCCGCGACATGCTCCTCGGCTTCGCCCGCCAGTTCGACGCCTCGGACCTCGCCGAACTCGGCAAAGGGATCCTGGAGAAGCTCGACCCCCAACGTTTCGAGGACGACGAGGCCAAGCGTCTCCAGAAGGAAGAAGACGAGGCCAACGCCAAGGCCCGGATCACCTTCAGCAACGACGGACACGGCCGCATCCACGGCCGCTTCAGCCTCCCCGTCGTCCAGGGCCAGCTCCTGCGCAACCAGCTCCTCGCCCTGGCCGACCCGCGCCGTCAGCTTCCCGGCGACCCCGACACTGGTGGCGCGTCAATCACCCCCGAACGCATGGGGCAGGCGTTCATGGAGCTCATCGAGATGTTCCCCGCCGACAAGCTGCCCACCCACGCCGCCAGCAGCGTCGCGCTGGTCATCACGATCGACATCAACGACCTGCTCAAGAAGCACGGCTACGCCACCCTGGTCAACGGCGGCAAGATCACCGCCGGCGAGTTCCGACGCCTCTCGTGCCGCACCGGTTTCCTGCCGGCCATGCTCGACGGCCCCAGCGAAGTCCTCGACCTCGGCCGACTCCGCCGCTTCTACTCCGCGGGGCAGTACCGGGCGCTGGTCATTCGCGACAAGGGCTGCACCGCCCTGGGCTGCGGCATGCCCGCCTCGGTCTGCCATGCCCACCACGACGACCCCTGGTCGCAGGGCGGACCCACCGACCTGGCCAAGGGCCGGCTCCTGTGTCCGCACCACCACCGGCTGATCCACCACCCCGACTACGACCACTCCGTCGGCGGCGACAACTCGGTCAGGTTCCGACGAATCCAGGCGCACTAGCCGCCCGCCTCCGCCACCAAGAAGCCGCGACCGCCACGCCTCCAAGCGTCGCGGTGCACCGGCATGCCTTCCTCAGCGGGCGAGCGTTCCGTCCAGGGCTTTCTTGAGCTCGGCGAAGTGTCGTTCGGCTCCGGCCTCTTGGTACATCGAGGTGTCGGCCATCGTGTAGCCGTGCGCGGCACCGGGATAGACGGCCGTCTGGTGTCGTACGCCGTGGGCACGCAGGGCCTGGTCGAAGGCGGCGATCTGCTCGGGCGTGTTGGACGCGTCACCGTCGGCGTGCCCGGCGACGACCCTGGCCGCGATGTCGGGCACGAGGAGATGCGGGCTGTCCGGAGCGTCCGTCACGATGCCGCCGGTGTGGAACATGCCGACCACCGCGACGTCGTCGGGTCGGTGCGCGGCGGTGACAAGGGCCAGCCGCCCACCGAAGCAGTAGCCGGTGGCAGCGATCGGACCTTCGGCGACACCGGGACGGGAGCGCAGGGTCTCGATCCAGACGTCGGCATCGGCGCGGATCAACTCGGGCGTCAACGAACGCACCCGGTCCATCACGCCGGTCGCGAAGAACGCCTCGCGACTGCCCGGCGCCGTCAGGTCACCGGCCGGGGCGAGGTCGACGGCCAGTCCGTCGCGCCAGAAGACGTGCGGCGCGAGGACGACGTACCCCCAGGAAGCGATGCGGTCCGCCATCCGTTCGATCTGCGGGCGCAGGCCGATGGCGTCCATGTAGAGAAGCACTCCCGGGCCGTGGTCGCCCGTCGCGTAGGCCTCGGCCGTCTCTCCCTGCATCGCACAGGAAATGCGCTCACCCATTCGCTCCACCTCTCGTCGTCACCATTGCCTGCTGCAGGATCGCGCGGGCGTTCGACCGGAGCACGTCGGTCGCCTCGGCCGGCGCGAGCCCGGCGACGTCGATCAACCAGACCCTCGCCTCGATGCCGACGGCACTGCGAATCGCCACCGCGAGCCGTCGTACGCCGTCCTCACCGAGATCGTCGACGAGCACCGACAGCGCCTCGGCGAACCACCCGACCGCACGCCCCTGGCGCAGCGGCAGCTCGGAGGTGTCGGTGGCCGACTCCAGTGAGAGCCGGAGCATGGTGCGCTGCTGCGTCTCGGTCTCGGCGATCATCTCCGTGAACTCGGCGACGGCCGCGTCGAGACGCTCGACCGGGTCGTTCCCAATGCCGTCGGGCAGCAGGGAGCTCGCGGCGACCTCGGGGTGCGCCGCCACGAGGAGGTCCCGCTGGGTCGGGAAGTAGCGGTAGGCCGTCGTGCGGGAGATCGAGGCTTCGTTGGCAGCCTCCTCGATGGTGGGCGCATCGCCCCCGCGGGCGATCAGGTCCCTGGCGGCCCGCACCAGCGCGTCGCGCGTGCGCTGCTTCTGGTTGGTCCTCCCGGAACCGACGTAGCCCGTTGACATGACGGACACGGTACCTTAGTTTCGTTATGGGACTCTTGTCCCATGTAGCCCGAGGGGGCACCCATGAAGACCTCCACCTCCACCGTTCGCGCACCGGGCACCGGCGAACGCCGCTGGTTCTGCGGCGGCGGCATGCACACCTGGTTGGCGACCTCCGCCGAGACCGACGGCAGCTTCCTGCTCTTCGAGGACAGCCTCGACCTGGGCAAGGTCACTCCCCTGCACCGGCACCCTGATGCCGACGAGACGTTCTACGTGCTCGACGGCGAGATCTCCGTCCACATCGACGGAGAGCTGCACCCGCTGGGAGCCGGCGGGATCGCCGTCGTTCCGCGCGGTGTTCCGCACGCGTTCATGGTCACCTCACCGCGGGCCAGGATGCTGTGCCTGCAGACCCCGGGAAGTGGGGAGGCGTTCTACCGGCTCGCCAGCGACCCGGTCGTGGAGGGAGCCGACCCGACCGGTCTCGACATGGCGCGGGTGGGTGCTGCGGCCGCGCAGACCCACGCGATCGAGATCCTGGGGCCGCCGCCCTTCTCCTGAACCAGCCTGGTCAGGACCTGCGGCCGCCGAGGCGCTCGACCCATGCGGGGTCGCGGTGGTCGAAGAACGCGGACTCGCCCCGGTCGAGCGTGCTGATCTGCTCCTGCTGCTCGGGGGTGAGCTCGAAGCCGAAGACGTCGAAGTTCTCGGCCATCCGCTCGCGGCGTACGGACTTGGGGATCACCACGACCTCGCGCTGGATCAGCCAGCGCAGCACGACCTGCGCGACGGACTTGCCGTGCGCGGCGCCGATCTCGCTCAACAGCGGGTCGGTGAACAGGTTGTGGCGGCCCTCGGCGAACGGGCCCCACGACTCGATCTGCACGCCGTTGGCCCGCATCAGGTCCTGGTCGGCCCTGCGCTGGAAGAACGGGTGCGTCTCGATCTGGTTGACCGCCGGGGTGATCTCGTTGTGGTTCAGCAGGTCGAGCAGCCGGTCGGAGTGGAAGTTCGAGACACCGATCGCCCGCGCGGCGCCGTCCTTGTTCAGCTGCTCCATGGCCCGCCACGAACTGTAGTAGTCGCCGAACGGCTGGTGGATGAGGTAGAGGTCGACGTACTCCAGGCCGAGCTTGGCCCGGGACTCCTCGAAGAGCGCCGTCGCGTTCTCCTCGCCCTGGTCGTTGACCCACATCTTGGTGGTGACGAAGAGCTCGTCCCGCGCGATGCCACTGGAGGCGATGGCCCGGCCGACGGCTTCCTCGTTGCCGTACGCCGCTGCGGTGTCGAGGTGGCGGTAGCCGACCTCGAGGGCGGTGGCGACTGCCTGCTCGGTCTCCTCCGGCGGGATCTGGTAGACGCCGAAGCCGAGGATCGGCATCTCGACGCCGTTGTTCAGGGTCACGCTCTGCATGGAATGTCCTCTCGACGAGTCATTCCCGAGCGTAGCCACCGGTGGTCGTCCAGGGCTTCAGCAGCGACCGGTGAACACGTAACAGCGCAGCCGCGGCTCGGCCTTCACCATCGGCGCACCTGCCGTGTTGACGTAGGGCAACAGCGTGCTGGCCAGGTTCGGCAGTGCCACCAGCATGGGCACGTAGTCGAGCTCGGCGGGGTCGACGTACGGCATGTGGAGCTGGCCGCAGACCACGCGGTCGATGCGCGCCGGATCAGCCGGGCCCCTGTGGTTGAGCGCGTCCATCACCAGGGCGTACGCCGTCGGGTCGATCGTGCCGACCAGGTTGTGCTCGTAGACGTCGAGCGGGCAGATGTCCTGGACCGGAACGTTCGTGATCCGGCCTGCGCCGGTGTGCAGGAAGGACGATGACATCGGCGTGACGACCTCGTCCGTGCGGCTGGTGATGTTGGTGTAGCTGATCCCGCGGAAGGTCTCGGCGCGACTGTTCAGCGCCCGGATGAAGCGGGCTCCGGCCTGCTGCTGCCAGACCGCCGGCGTGCACGTGGTCACCCCGGGGATGCAGGACGGGATCGACTCGGTGCCGTGGTTCGAGGGCGCCATCCCGATCATGTCGTCGACCATCGCACGGGTGTCGGGCCAGAAGCGGAGTGCCCAGCGGGGGTTCATGCCCCCTTGGCTGTGCCCGACGATCGAAATCCGTTTACCGGTGCGTCGGAACATCGTGCGGATCGCGTGGACGTGGTACTCCCCCGCCACCTGGATGTCACCGAACGTGTGGTGCGGCATGGTCACCGCGCACCAGTAGCGGCCCTGGGCGGTGAACGCCTTCATGTAGTTCCAGGCGTAGTTCTCCCGCGGCGTCACGCTGGTGGCCGGGCTGAGCAGCACTGGCCGCTTCGTCGACGCAGGCGATCCGTGGCACTCCAGGGACTCACGCAGCCTCGCCGCCGGCACCGAGAGCTTCGGTCCCGGTCGGTCGAGAGGGGCGTACGACGGCACCGAGGTTGCAGCCTGGACAGGACCGACCGGCGCCAGACCGACCAGACCCAGATCCAGGCCGACGAGACCCAGACTGACCAGCGCGGGCATCAGGACGTGCGCGATTCTCTTCACGCGCGTCACAACGACCAGCCTTCGCACGGGTTACTTCGCGACCCGTCAGCGGAAGGCGGCCTCACCGGTGAGCGAGCGGCCGATGACCAGCTGGTGCACCTCGGAGGTGCCCTCGTAGGTCAGCACCGACTCGAGGTTGTTGGCGTGCCGCATGATCGGGTACTCCAGCGTGATGCCGGCGGCACCGAGGATGGTGCGCGACTCACGGGCGATCGCGATCGCCTCGCGGACGTTGTTGAGCTTGCCGAGCGAGACCTGCTCGGGGGCGAGCCTGCCCTCGTCCTTGAGCCTGCCCAGGTGCAGGGCGAGCAGCATGCCCTTGCCCAGCTCGAGCGACATGTCGGCGAGCTTGGCCTGGGTGAGCTGGTAGGCGGCCAGCGGCTTGTCGAAGATGTCGCGCTCCTGCGAGTAGGCGATGGCCGTCTCGAGGCAGTCGCGCGCCGCACCCAGGGCACCGAACACGATGCCGTAGCGGGCCTCGTTGAGGCACGACAGCGGACCCTTGAGGCCGACGACCTCGGGCAGCACCGCGTCGGCGGGGAGGCGCACGTTGTCGAGCACGAGCTCGGAGGTGACCGAGGCGCGCAGCGACATCTTCTTCTTGATCTCCGGCGCGGAGAAGCCGGGGGTGTCCGTCGGTACGACGAACCCGCGGACGCCCTCGTCGGTCTGCGCCCACACCACGGCGACGTCGGCGACCGAGCCGTTCGTGATCCACATCTTGTTGCCGTTCAGGATCCAGTCGGTGCCGTCCTGCTTCGCGCGGGTGACCATCCCGGCCGGGTTGGAGCCGAAGCCCGGCTCGGTCAGGCCGAAGCACCCGATCGCCTCGCCGGCGGCCATCCGGGGCAGCCATTCCTGCTTCTGCGCCTCGGAGCCGTGCTTCCAGATCGCAAACATCGCGAGGGAGCCCTGCACGGACACCAGCGAGCGCAGGCCGGAGTCGCCGGCCTCCAGCTCCATGCAGGCCAGGCCGTACGCCGTCGCCGACGTACCGGCGCAGCCGTAGCCCTCGAGGTGCATGCCGAGCACGCCCAGCGAGCCGAGCTCACGCGCCAGCTCACGGGCGGGGATGGTCGCGGACTCGTACCAGTCGGCCAGCTGCGGCTTGACCTTCTCCTCGACGTACTTGCGGACGGTGTCGCGGATCGCGCGGTCCTCCTCGCCGATCAGGGCGTCGGTGTCGAAGAGGGCCAGGGGCGTCTTGGGCGTCGGGCTGGACATGGTGTGGTTCCTAACGTGAGAGGGACGACGGTGAGGAGGGTCGACTGTGAGTGGCCAGGGGTACGTCGTGGGCTCGTCGCCGCTCTCGCCGTCGTACCTTCGAACGGGTACATACTCCGTCATCGAGGAGTGCCACGGTCATGAAGCACCCCCGATGAGCTTGTCGATCTCGGCGTCGTCGTACCCGATCTCGGACAGGATTTCGCGGCTGTGCTGGCCCAGCGTGGGAGGAGCGCTGCGCAGGGCCGGGCGCTCGCCGCGGAAGTTGACCGGGAAGCGGATCTGCTCGAGCGGTCCGACGACCGGGTGGTCGACGGTGTCGATCATGCCGAGCACCTTCGTCTGCTCGGACTCGTAGATCTCGTCGAGGGAACGGATCGGGGTGACCGGCACCCCGACCTTGCCGAGCAGCTCGCACCACTCGTCCACCGTGCGACCGGCGAGGGCGGCCTCGATCTCGACGTTGAGCGCCTTGCGGTTGGTCACCCGGTCGGCGTTCCGCGCGAAGCGGGGGTCCTCGAGCAGGTCGGGGCGGTCGATGTTGTGGCACAGCTTCTGCCACATGCTCTCGTTGCCGACCGCGATCACGAAGTAGCCGTCGGAGGCCGGGTAGGCCTGGTAGGGCACGAGGTTGGGGTGGCCCGAGCCCAGTCGCTTGGGCCGTTCGCCGGTGGCGAAGTAGCCGGTCGACCAGTTGATGTGCAGCGCCAGCTGGGTCTCGAACAGCGACGTGGTCACGTACTGCCCACGACCCGTGCGACCCCGCTCGACCAGGGCCGCGAGGAGGCCGATCGTTCCGAACAGCGCGGCGCTGAGGTCGGCCATCGCGAAGCCGGCCTTGAGCGGCGGGCCGTCGGGCTCACCGGTCAGCGACATCAGTCCGGCCGAGGCCTGGGCGACCATGTCGTAGCCGGGCTCGAGCTTCATCGGGCCGGTCTCGCCGAAGGCCGAGATGTTCAGCACCACGAGCTTCGGGTACTGCTCGGAGAGGCGCTCGAAGCTGAAGTCGTCGGCCAGCGAGCTGCCGGGACGGAAGTTCTCGACCACCACGTCGGCGTCCTCGATGAGCCGGTGCACGGCCGCCTGGCCCTCCGGCGACTTCAGGTCGAGCGTCACCGACCGCTTGTTGCGGTTCGCGGCCAGGTAGTAGGTGGCGTCGGGGCCGTTGAACGGAGGGCCCCACTTGCGGGTCGGGTCACCACCGTCGGGGTGCTCGACCTTGATCACGTCGGCGCCCATGTCGGCCAGGGACATCGTCACGTAGGGACCGGCCAGGATCTTGGAGAGGTCGACGACGCGTACGCCGGAGAGCGGTCCGGTGGACTCAGGCACGGGTGCTCACCTCGGTGGTCGACGGGATGGCGTCGTACGCCGCGCGGGCCAGGTCGGCGGCGACCTCGCCGCCGTCCGCGATCTGCTCGAGCGCGGTGAGGGCGGGGGTCTCGACAAGGCGTCCGGCGACGATGCGGTGCAGGGCGGTGTGGGCCAGCAGCAGCTTGCGGTGGCCCAGCCCGACCACGATCTCGCGCTGCGCCTGCTCGAGCAGCAGGGTGGCCACCACGGTGTGGCACAGGTCGTCGACGTACGCCGCGATGCCGACCTGCTGGCTGTCGGCGTCGGCCGCGAGCAGCGCGTCACCACGGGCCTGCAAGGCCCGGAACCGCAGCGTCAGGTCGTCAGCCATCGGCTTGACGGCCGGCTCGTCGAGCGCGGCGAGGCGGTCGAGGTAGGTGCCGGTGACGACCTGGTGGCCCTGCTCCTTGCGCATGCAGCGGAGCACGTCGAGGGCGATGACGTTGGAGGAGCCCTCCCAGATCGAGCCGAGGTGGGCGTCGCGCACGAGGCGGGGGTTGACCCAGTCCTCGATGTAGCCGTTGCCGCCGCGGATCTCCATCGCCTCACCGGTCACGGTGCGGGCCCGCTTGCACACGGTGTGCTTGGCCAGCGGGGTGAGGATGCGGATGAGTGCGGCGGCCCGCTCGTCGCCCGCGTCCGCGGCGTCGAGTCGCTCGGAGGCCTCGAGCACCAGGCCCAGCGAGGCCTCGGCGTCGAGCATCAGCGGCAGCAGGGTGGCCCGCATCAGCGGCTGGTCGAAGAGGGTCCTGCCGAAGACGACCCGCTGGCGGGTGTGGTCGATCGACTCGCGGACCGCGCGGCGCATCAGGGCGCTGGCGCGCATCGCGTTCGAGAGCCTGGAGACGTTGAGCATCTCGGCCATCTGGAGGAAGCCACGGGTCAGGTCACCGACCGGGCGGGCGTAGGCACTTTCGAGAGAGACCTCGCCGCTGGCCATCGACCTGGTGCCGAGCTTGTCCTTGAGCCGCTCGATGCGGAAGGTGTTGCGGGTGCCGTCGGGACGGAACTTCGGCACCATGAACATGCCGACCCCGCGCGTGCCGGTCCCCTGCCCCGGGACCTGGGCGAGGGTCAGGATGACGTCGGCGGAGACGTTCGAGCAGAACCACTTGTGGCCGGTCAGGGTCCAGTGGTCGCCGTGGTCGGTGGCCACGGTCTCGGTCTGGCCGATGTCGGTGCCGGCCTGCTTCTCGGTCATGAACATGGCGCCGGTGGCGAGCGTGTCCATGTCGGTCGAGCTCAGCGCGTCGATCTCGTCGGCGAAGCTCTCCGGGTCGAAGAGCCGCAGCACCCGGGCCGCGGAGTCGGTCATCGAGACCGGGCAGGCCAGGCCGAACTCCGACTGCACGAACAGGTAGGACACGGCGTACTTCACAAGGTGCGGGGTCCTCGTGGGCCACCCGAAGACCCCGGAGCGGTGTGACATCGCAGCCAGGCCGAAGGTCTCGAAGGCGATCTCGCTCATCCGCCGGTACGCCGGGTGGTACTCCACCTCGTCGACGCGGGTGCCGTCGGCGGCGAACTGGCGCAGGGTCGGCGGGTTGCGGTCGGCGGTGGCGGCCAGCGCGTCGAGCTCGGTGCCGGCCAGCTCGCCGAGGTCGTCGAGGACGGTCTCGAGGCGGGCGCGGTCGTCGGCGGGCATGAGCGCGTCGAGCAGCGGGCGGAGGGCGGGGTCGCGGTCAGCGAGGTTCATCGGGATGCCTTCTTCTGGGAAAGGGTGGTCGGCGGTCAGGCGGTGTGCGCGCCGGCGGTCACCGGCACCGGCGTACGACGCCAGGAGGTGCGGGCGATCAGGGCGAGCACGCAGACCACGGAGATGAGCACGTAGCCGAGGCCGAGGACGATCACGCTGATGATGGAGCCGGTCTCGTTGAGGAGGAACTGCGAGACCAGGGGCGCCGTACCGGCGAAGATCGTCGTGCAGAGCTGGTAGCTCACCGAGATGCCGGTGTAGCGGATCTCGGCCGGGAAGACCTCGGACAGGATGCCGGCCAGCGCCGAGTAGTACATCGCGTGCGGGGCCGTGGCGAGGGCCATGCCGACGATGGCCCACATCATCGACCCGGTGTTGATCAGCACGAACATCAGCGGCAGCAGGACCAGCTCGGGCACCAGCATCAGCAGGATGGCTCGCTTGAGGTCGATCCTCGTGGCGAGTACGGCGCCGAAGGGCTGCACGAGCACCTGCACGACCAGCGAGATGGCCACGACGACCAGGAAGTCGGAGCGGTTGAAGTCCAGCTCGGTGGTGGCCCACGACAGCGCGAAGGTGGTCTTGACGTAGGTGACGGCCACACCCGCGGTGACGGCGCCGACGCCGAGGAGGACGATCCCCATGTGGTTGCGGAGCAGCTCCATGATGGGCATACGGGCCGTGCGCTTGCTGTCGAGGAGCTTGGTCATCTCGGGCGTCTCGCTGAGCCTGAGCCGGATGAACAGGCCCACGAAGACGAGCAGTGCCGAGAACAGGAACGGCAGGCGCCAGCCCCACGAGCCGAAGGCCTCGTCGGAGAGCTGGGTGACGGCCAGGAAGGCCAGGGTGGCCAACAGGTTGCCGACCGGCGAGCCCTGCTGCGCGAAGGCGCCGTACAGGATCTTCTTGCCGGGCGGTGCGTACTCCGTGGCGATCAGGACCGCTCCGCCCCACTCGCCACCGACCGCGACGCCCTGGAGCATGCGCAGCAGGACAAGCAGGATCGGGGCGGCCACGCCGATGGCGCCGTAGCTGGGCAGGAAACCGATCGCCAGGGTGGCGAAGCCCATGATCATCAGGGTCGCGATCAGCGACTTCTTGCGGCCGTACCTGTCCCCGAAGTGGCCGAAGACGACGCCACCGAGCGGGCGGGCCAGGAAGCCCACCCAGAAGGTGCCGAAGGCCGCGAGCGTGCCGACGGCCGACGAGGTGTTCGGGAAGAACACGTCACCGAGCACGAGCGCAGCGGCCGAGCCGTAGATGTAGAAGTCGAACCATTCGACGGTGGTGCCGACGAAGGCGGCGATGCCGGCCTTGCGAGCGCCGGCTCGCTGGGCGCGGTCGTCGTGGTCGACGCTCGCTGTCGTGCTCGATGCCATGAGGAGCTCCTCGTTGCGGGGGCGGTCACGTGGGGCTACCTACGATGGCGATGAAATTGATACGCGTCCAACACTAAATTGGACACTTGGTATGACGGATTCCGTCTTACCCAACGGTAGGCAGAACCTCTTCCGCCACCCGCAGCACCTCCCGCAGGGCACCGGAGTTGTTGCTGGCCCGCCAGGCCAACGCGATCGGCAGGGCGGCCGACTTCTTGCGCAACGGCCGGAAGGCCACGTGCTCGAGCTGGATGTGCTGCGAGGAGCCCACCACCAACGCCACGCCAACACCGGCGCCGACCAAGGTCAGCAGGTTGTAGGCGTCGGGCGCCTCCTGGGCCACCATCGGCGTGAAGCCGGCGTCAAGGCACAGCCGCGTCGTGGCGTCATGGATCGCCGAGCCGTGCGAAGCCGGGAAGGTCACGAACGGCTCGGTGGCGAGGGCGTTGAGGTCGACGGTCTTGCGGCGGGCGAGCGGATGCGCCTTCGGGAGCGCGACGACGATCTCCTCGTTGCTGATCACCCGCATCTCCAGGTCGGGCCTGGTCGTCAGGGCGACGAAGCCGAGGTCGAGGTCGCCCGACGCGATCTGGCCGAGCGCCTCCCCGGAGTAGATCTGGCTTCTCAGCACCAGCTGGATGCCGGGCAGCTGGGCGTTCACCTCCTGCGCGAGGCGCGGCAACGCGTCATAGCTGCTGGCGCCGGCGAAGCCGATGCTCACGCGTCCGACCTCGCCGAGTGACGACGCCCGCACGGCGCGACGCGCGACCGCCGCGGCGGCCAGGACGTCGCGAGCGGGGCCCAGCAGTGACTCCCCCGCCGGGGTGAGCCGGACGGTGCGCGTGCTGCGTTCGAACAGGGTCGCGCCGAGGTCGCGCTCGAGCAGGCGGATCTGCTGGCTCAGCGGTGGCTGCGCCATGTGCAGTCGTGCCGCGGCCCGACCGAAGTGGAGTTCCTCGGCGACCGCGACGAACCCCTCGAGATGACGTAGCTCCATGGGCACAGCCTCGCAGAAGGGCCTCCTGCCCGGGCTTCGCCCTACCCGCCGCCGGGCAGGGGCAGGACCGCGTGAACCCTGCCTCCCGAGGGCCCCGGACCGGCCGTGACCGTGCCGCCCAGCTCGGCGGCCCGCTCGCGCATGGACGCCATGCCCACCCCCGGTGTCCAGGCGCAGGCCCGGTCTGCGGCAAGGCCTTCGCCGAGGACGTCGATCTCCAGCTGCCGACCGTCCGAGGCCAGACGCACGTGGGCGCGGTGGTGGCCGCTGTGGCGGGCCACGTTGGTCAGGGCTTCCGCGACGATGCGGTACGCCGCCACCTCGACGGCAGCCGACAGCGGAGGGAGCCCGGCCGCCTCGATCCTCACCTGGACCGGTCCGCCCTCGGGAGTGCGCATTGCGGTGGCCGCCTGCCGCAGGGCACCGACCAGGCCGAGCTCGTCGAGCGCGGGAGGCCGCATGGCGTACACCAATTGACGGATCTCCGTGATCGCCGCGACCGTCTCGGTCCGCAGGGTGGTGAGCAGCTCCTCGGCCCGGTCGGGTTGGGACCGCAACGTGTTGCGCACGGCGTCCGAGGTGAACGCGATCCCGGAGAGCCGCGGGCCCAGGCCGTCGTGGAGGTCACGGCGCAGCCTCCGTCGCTCCTCTGCGAGGGCGGTGACCGTGCCCTCCCGCGAGAGCCGCAGCTCGTCGGCCAGCGCCCGCACGTGCAACGTCTGCGACAGCAGTGCCGCAACCAGCTCGAGGACGTGCGCGTCACCGCGACCCAGGGCCAGGTCCCCGGGGCGCAGACCGACGGCCAGCACCGCAGTGCTCCCACTGAACGCGAGGGGCAAGGCGTGCACGTGGGTGACCGGCGTACCCGAGACCGCGACGTCGACGCCGTCCACCCGGATCGCGGCGTACGGCAACACCATCGCCTCGCGCACGGCCTGCAGCGCCACCACCGGATCGTCGCCCAGACGGCCGGCGACCTGCGACGCGGCGTCCAACGGGTCCGGCCGGCGACCGAAGAGCAGCTCGTCCACGACGCCGCGCAGGACCACCTGCAGTGGATGGACGGTCAACGCAGCGAGGGCGCCGATGACACCGAGCACTCCCGGGGACGGGGACGAAGGCAGGCCCGGGCCACCGAGGAGGTCGAGGAACGACACCGTGCCGACGAACACGCACAGGTAGCAGACCACCGCGACCGCGACGACGGCCACCCGGACCACGAGGGCACGCACGTCCATGAACTCCGGCCGGGCGACACCGACGTACATCGCCGGCGCGACGATGGCCCACAGAGCCACGCCGACGGCCACCACGACGTCGCTCGCGGAGCCTTGGCCGCCGTCGGCGGTGAAGACGAGGACGCCGCACCCGAGACCCGCGACGCCCAGCGCGAGCGCCATCCACACCAGGGGGCGTCGCGCGGCCGCGTCCGCACGCTCGATGCGCCACCACGTGTGCGCGATCAGGATGCAGCCGGCGGTGAACTCCAGGACGCCCTGCGCGTCGGACGCCCCGGGCTGGACCGTGATCAGGAGCCCTGCGCCCGCCACTCCCACGAGTGCGGCGAAGTCGACCGGGTGACGCCACTCGACCCGGGGATAGGTGATGATCGCCAAGGGCAGCAACAGCCCTGCGGCCGCCGCGAAAAGGAGCTCGGCCAGCTGCTCTGCGGGACGGGCGTCTCCGGTGCCGGAGACGAGCGTGGCCGCGGCCAACGTCACGCCACCGAGCACGAGGAGGCCCGCGGCGAGTCTGCTGCGCCGGGTGGCGAGGAGCGCCAGACCACTGCCCACGCAGCTGACTGCCGTCACGACCAGCGCGACCAGGACGGGGTACACCGTCACGTGCGGCCCATGCCTTCCTCCCGGGCGCGGATGATCGCCGCGGCACGGTCGGCCACCTGGAGCTTGGCGAAGATGGTGGTCAGGTGGTTGCTGACCGTCTTGGGCGAGAGGAACAGCTCCCGGGCGATCACCGCCGTACGGCGCCCCGCGGCGAGCCGGTCGAGGATCTCGCGCTCCCGGGCGGTCAGCTCGGGGAACGCCGCCTCCCCGGATGCCCCCGCCATCGACCCGGGCGACGGTGCCGCGAAGAAGTCGAGCACCCTTCCGGCCACCCCGGGCCCGAAGATGACCTGACCCCCGACGACGGCGCGGATCGCGGCAAGGATCTCCTCCTGCTCCGCACCCTTGAGCAGGTAGCCACGGGCACCGGCACGCATCGCGGTGAGCACGGTCGCGTCGTCGTCGTACATCGTCAGCACCAGGACCGCCGTCCCGGGAACCGTCTCGTGCAGCCGGGCGGTGGCCGCGACGCCGTCGAGCCCCGGCATCCGCACGTCCATGAGCACGACGTCGGGCCGCAGCAGCTGCACCTCTCGCACGGCGGCCTCCCCGTCGGCGGCCTCGGCGACCACCTCGAACCCGGGGCTGGTCTCCAGCAGCGCACGCAACCCGCCCCGCACCACGGGGTGGTCGTCGGCGATCACCACGCGCAGCGTGTCCACCACCCCATGATGGACGCACCGGGGACCGGGCGCATGGGTAATCCTTCCCTCCTTCGCACCAGGCGGGCCCGAGAAGGTGGAAGATGTCGGGAAGGGACGCCCTGTCGCCGGGAAGCCCGGTGGGACGAGCGTGGTGCCAACCAGCCGGCAACCCGCCGGCCAGCCTCCCCAGGAGCCAGCAGATGTCCATCAAATCCACCCGCCAGAGAGTCGGCCTCGTGCTCGCCGGACTCCTCAGCGTCGTCAGCATTCCCAGCGCGTTCACCCCTACGCCCGACGGCGAGACCGGTCCGCCGTACGTCGTGCTCCTGCTCGGCACCGTGCTCGGCATCATCGGACTCGTCGCGGTGATCGTCGCCTGGCGCTCGGACAGCCCGGCGGCGCTTCGCGTCGCTTCGGGCGCGCTGATCGTCAACGCCCTCACGTCACTTCCCGCGTTCTTCGTCGACGTCCCGTCGTGGTTGAAGCTGCTGGTCGCGCTCAACGTGCTGGTGACCACCGCCGCAATCGTCCTGATGCTCTCCGGCGTGCGGCGTCCCGTCGCCCACGTGGACGTCGAGGTGCCCTCATGATCGCCGCAGTCGCCATCCTCGTC
Organism: Nocardioides sp. Soil796; assembly: GCF_001429525.1. Lineage (NCBI taxonomy): Bacteria > Bacillati > Actinomycetota > Actinomycetes > Propionibacteriales > Nocardioidaceae > Nocardioides > Nocardioides sp. Soil796. The sequence goes on along the minus strand of NZ_LMSQ01000021.1, from coordinate 136,733 downwards.
GCCTTCCCGGCGGGCTACTTCCTGCGCTCCACGCTGGCCGCCAACACGACGTACGCCGTCGCGTACCTGTGGGCGTTCACGTTCCAGACGCTGTACCTGATGCTGGACTCACTGGACGGTGGTGCGGACCCGGCCTTCACCACCGACGAGTTCCCGCTCAGCTACGGCCTCGTCGCGCTCGCGATCTTCGCCGTCGGGTTCGGCCTCGTGCGGCTCGGTGTCGTCCTGCGGCACCGGCGTACGTCGACCGTCCTGGCCGGCCGAGCCTAGGGCAGTCGCAACCAGGAGTCGAGGGTGTCGAGCCACTCGGCCAGCGTCGGCACGACACCGTCACCGAACGCGGTGTCGTAGCCGGCGTACCCCATGCCGACCATGACCAGCGAGGCCAGGGCGAGGAACAGGCCGGCCGGCACGAGTGCCCGGCCGGCGACGTTCGCCCGACTGGTCGCGGCCATGCCGAACAGGACGAAGACCAGCGCCACCACACCGGCGATGACCGAGACCGCGCGAACCGCCGTGAAAGGTGCGGTGAAGATCGCGACCAGGCCGGCAAGGAACGCCAGCTCCGCGGCCGCGGACGTGCGGACCCCTCGGTCCGGTGATGCATCGAACAGGCCGTTCAGCCCGTCCTCCCCAGGTGCTGCCCCCATTGTCGTCATGCTCCAATTCTAGGAGCGGGTACGACGCAACACCGACCGCCACTCAGGCGCATTCACGACGAGTTTCACGCCGCGTTTCCGACCGGCCGAGTGGGGCGATCAGTCGAGCGACTTCCGGAAGTGCACGTCGGCCGATCCGGCCGTCGGAATGCCCTCGGTGCGGGCGAACTCGACGTACCCGCGGCTCTCGTAGAAGCCCGGCGCCTGGAAGGTGAACGACGAGACCAGCATCTGCACGCAGCCGCGGTCACGGGCGACCTGCTCGGCCTCGTCGAGGAGACGACCACCCCACCCGTCGCGACGTACGTCGTCACGGACCCACGTCATGCCGATGCCGGCGGCGGTGCCCCAGGTCCAGCCACTGACACCCGCAGCCAGCTCGCCGTCCGCGTCCTTGACGGCCACCGTGAACTCCTCCGCGTCGGGGACTCCCGGGGTGGCCGCGCGGTTGAACTCGGTCAGGCCCGCGTCGAGCCGCTCGTCGAGGGAACCGTCGGCGCCGCCTCTGTGCAGGGTGAACGTGGCTGGATCAGTCATGGACCCGAGTCTGCCGTACCCCCCGTTTGCGGTGGTGCGCGCTCGGGAAAGAACAGTCCGTGAACGACGACGAATCCGGCGCGGACCGCCCTCCTGTGCGGCGGCGCCTCCTGCCCCTGCTGGCCGCAGTGATGGCAGTCGTCGTCGCGGCGCTGGCCCTCACCCTGGTCGTGGTCAAGAAGGACGACCGCCGTCCGCGTGCCGAGGTCGGCGACGTGTTCCGGGCGCCGTCGCCCGCGAAGGACCTGCCCGACCAGGCGACCGTGTGGATCCCGTGGGCCCGGCTGCACGTGGCCGCAGGAGAGCCGAAGGACACGTTGCCCGACCTGTCCGGCGCACCGGCCAACCTGCAGGCACCCGACGGCGGCAGTTTCGTCCGCGTCCAGGCCACCATCGAGGACAGGATCCCGGTGGCCACGATCGCCACGCCCTTCGTGATGGAGATCGAGGTCGTGCTGCGTGCGGACGGGAAGGACTATCCGTTGAGTGGCCCCGGCGGCCTCGGCCTCGATCCCAACGGCCCCCTCGATCAGGGCGGCGAGAGGTGGGTCGCAGTCGAGGGCCACCCGAAGGACATCGAGGTCCGCATCACCGTCGACGACGAGACCCAGGTGGTCGACGCCTCCGACGGCTCGGTCGACAACGGGAGGGCCGCCGCACTGGCGGACATCCCCAGCGCAGAGGAGCTCGCGGACCTCGACGACTTCGGCTGCGGGCGCTTCCGCCAACGACCCGCGCTTCGCGGTGACGACTCCCCCTTGCGGATCAGCTATCCGGAGTACGTGACGTGCACGGTGACGGTGAGCCTGCGCACGCCGTACGTCGACGGGATCGGGTGGGCCGAACCCGGTCGCGAGTTCATGGTCGTCCAGGTCGAGCCGCCGCACGACGTGAGCGTGCGCACCGAGGCCATTGCCTTGTGGCGTTCCAGCTTCACCCTGTCGGCGAGTCTCGAGGGACGACCCAGCGTCAGGAGCAGTGACCTGAGCTCATTCGACAACGGCTACCTGAGCAGTCCCGACGGAGACCAGTTCGTCTTCGACGTGGCCGCCGGCGAACCTGCCGGAGACCTCGCCCTCTCCGCCCATGTCCGGGCCCACGTGGGCGACGCGATCGTGACCGAGCGCAAGCGCACCGTGATCGCCTGGACCGTCCCGGGAAGGAAACTGGCATGAGCGAGACGGAGATCCGGACCCGCCCCAACCACCTGCGCACGGCCCTCGTGATCGTGACGGCGGCCCTGATGGTCGAGGCCGTCGTACTGTCCGTGCGACTGGCGGGCGAGCTCCGCGACGACCCGGTGGACGTGCTCGAAGTCGGGAAGACCCTCCCGTTGGATGCGTCGCCGTACGGCACCGAGCAGACCGTGCTGCTGCCGGGAAGCGAGGTCACGGTCAGCGTCGCGGACCCCACCGATGCGCTGGACCACGACCTGGTCAGCTACGACTTCGACGATCCACGCAGCAGCAGGTACCGGGACCTGCACGCCCCGAAGGGCGGCAGCCTCGTGCCGGTGACGTGGAGGATCCGCGCGATCGGCGGCTTCGGTCGCGAGAACGACCCGAACCCGATCGAGATCCGTCTCGCCGCCGGTGACCAGCGCGTGACCGTGGACTCGGTGAAGCTCGAGGATCCCAGTGACACCCTCGACGCCCTCGACCCCCAGTTCGTGGTGATCGCGCTCCGCGGCAAGCTGGCGCCCGACGACCTGCGCATCGAGGTCGAGTACGACGGCCTCACGCAGGTCGTCGACGTGGCCTCCGGCACCATCGATGCCGGAGCGGCACAGGCACTCTACGAACCGCAACGGCACTATGACGCCGGTTGCGCCGAGGTCGAGGACGACTGCAACGTCGTCGCGGCGAGGCCCGGTCAGGCCCTGCTCCCCGCCGGCGCCGGGTTCACCGCGAGCTACCTCACCCTCTACCCCTACGACAGCGATCTCGGTTGGGCCGACGAGGGAAGCCTGTGGGCCGGCGTACTCCTGCAGATGTTCGGCGGCTATGCCGAGGACCGGGCCGGCAACTCCTTCTACATCACTCGCCAGAGCGGCCCACTCTTCACTCTGGATGGGCGTCGGGCCGTGCACCGGCAGAGGCTGAACGGCGGGCGGAGCACCACGTCCGGGCGGGTGGTGTTCCGCGTGGACGTCGACGCCGCGCCACGCGAGCTCGCCTTCCGACAGGTCTTCACGCTGGCGGAGGGGGCAGGCACCTTGTCGGTCCGGGCCCGCCTGCCGCTGCGGCCGGTCGACGGCAACTAGCGCAACGCGCCGACAACCACCAGGCCGACCGCCTCGAGGTCTCCGATCATCAACAGCAGGCCGAGCGTGACGAAGAGCCCGGCAATCACGGTGAACGTCAGGCCGGTCCATGAGCCCTGTTCCTATCACGGTTCGCACCGCAAGAATCCACGGTTCGGGGCGCAAGAATCCACGGTTCGCGATGTATTGCAAGAAGTGTTTCGAAAGAGTAGTTTCGACGCATGCGACAGGAGACGAGGCGACTGACCGACGCCGGGGCGCTGCGGGCGCTGGCCCACCCGGTGCGCCAGGAGATCTACGAGCACATCGTGCTGCGTGGTGCGCTCACCGCCACCGAGCTGGGCGACCTCCTCGACGAGACGCCGGCGAACTGCTCCTGGCACCTGCGCAAGCTCGCCGAGCACGGGTTCGTCGAGCCGGCCGAGGGCGGCAAGGGACGGCAGCGCCCGTGGCAGGCCACCTCGCGCGGACTCAGCTGGGGCGGGGCGGAGGACGACGACGAGACCCGACGTACCGGCACCGCGATGACCCGCATGATGGTCGACCGCGAACGCACCCGCCTCGACCACGCCCTCGAACGCCTCCGCACGGACGACCCCGTCTGGGACGAGGCGGCGAACGTCAACCAGTCGCTGCTGTGGCTGACCGCCGACGAGCTCGCCGAGATCAACGAGACGCTCAAGGAGATCGCCACCCGCTCCCTCGACCGGCACGACGACCCCTCGCTGCGGCCACCCGGTTCACGGCTGTGCGCGTTCCTGGCCTGGGCCGTGCCGACGTACGACGTGATCGAGCCGACGCCCGACGGCGACGCACCTCACGCGGACTAGCCATGCGCGCAGCGTTCCGCTCCCCCGGCTTCGGCTGGCTGTTCGCCGGCACGACGACCTCGATGCTCGGCGACTCGATCATGCTGCTCGTCTTCAGCCTCTGGGTGAAGACGCTGACTGACTCCAACGGCCTTGCCGGACTGACCTTCCTCTTCATGCTCCTGCCGACGCTGATCGCTCCCCTGCTCGGCGCGACGATCGACCGGATGCGGCGAAAGCCCTTGCTGGTCTGGGGAAACGTCGCCTCCGCGGTCATGCTAACTCCCCTGCTCTTCGTGCACGACGCGAGCCACGTCTGGATCATCTGGAGCGTCGCGTTCCTCTACGGAGTCTCGATGGTGGTGCTGCCGGCCGGCCTCAACGGGCTCCTCAAGGAGCTGCTCCCCGACGAACTCCTGGTCGACGCCAACGCCTCGTTGCAGACGGTCAAGGAGGGCTACCGGCTCTTCGGCCCCCTGGTCGGCGCCGCCCTCTTCGCACTCACCCACGGGTGGGGCGTCGTGGTGGTCGACATGGTCTCGTTCCTGGTCGCGGCGGTCTGCATCGCGCGGATCAAGCTCACCGAGGACCTGCCCGAGCGCGAGGATGCCGACTTCTGGTCGGAGATGACGGCCGGCGCCCGCCACCTCGCCCATGAGCCGGTGCTGCGCCAGGTGGTGATCTCGTTCGCCATCCTGCTGCTGGTGCTCGGCTACGCGGAGGCGTCGATCTATGCGATCACCGACGCGTTCCACAAGCCGGCCGAGTACGTCGGGGTGCTGGTCAGCGTGCAGGGCCTCGGCGCGATCGTCGGAGGGCTCTGCGCCAGCCGGCTGGTGCGCTCGCTCGGCGAGCCGGCCTCGATCGCGCTCGGCCTCTTCCTGATGGGCACGTCGTTCCTCGGCGTCTCCCTCGCCCCCACGCTGACCCTGTTGTTCGCGCCGATCATGCTGATGGGCTTCACGCTGCCGCTCACCTTCGTCGCGTTCACCACGCTGGTCCAACGACGTACGCCGCAACGCCTGATGGGCCGGGTGTCTACCGCCATCGAGGTGCTGCTCGGCACGCCGCAGGCCCTCTCGCTCATCGTCGGTGCCGCGCTGGTGACGCTGCTGAGCTATCAGGTGATCTGGGCGTTGATGGGCGCCCTGACGCTGGTCGCGGCGGCCTACCTGGCGGCGCAGCTGCGGCGTCCGTCGATGCGCGAGGCGCTCGCCCTGTAGGACACCTAGGCTGGACCGACCGCCGTCGTACTGGAGGACTCCTTGCCGTCACCACCCACCACCACCACCGCCGTCGTGACCCTGCCGTTCCCGGTCAGCCGGCTGCAGGATCCGCCGGCCGGACTGACCTACAACGAGTTCCGTGAGGGCATGGATCCCGAGGTGCTGAGGACCACCACGTTCTGGGTCACGCCGTACACGGCGAAGCTCGACTACCAGCACCTGATCCCGCGCATGGAGCACCTCCAGGTCATCCAGTCGCAGAGCGCCGGCGTCGACGACATCGCCCCGTGGGTGCCGGCGGGTACGACGCTCTGCAATGCCCGAGGGGTGCACGACCCGGCGACGGCAGAGATGGGCGTGGCGCTGATCCTCGCGTCGATCCGCCAGCTCCCGCGCTTCGTGAAGGCCCAGACGGAGCGCGTGTGGGACAGCGACAACGCCGGCCCGTCGCTGGCCGACAGGCATGTGGTGATCGTCGGTTTCGGCAGCATCGGCCAGGCACTGGCGCGTCGACTCGAGGGCTTCGAGTGCACGGTGACCGGGGTGACGCGCAGCGGACGCGACGGCTCCGCGCCGATGACCGAGCTCCCGCAGCTGCTCCCCAGCGCCGACGTGGTCGTCCTGCTGACTCCGCTGAACGACGAGACCCACCACCTCGTCGATGCCGCGTTCCTCGCCCGGATGCACGACGGCGCGCTGCTGGTGAACCTCTCGCGCGGTCCGGTCGTCGACACCGACGCACTGCTCGCCGAGGCGGGCCGCATCTCGGCGGCCCTCGACGTCACCGACCCCGAACCGCTCCCGGCCGACCACCCGCTGTGGGCCGCCCCGTCGGTGCTGATCACTCCGCACTCGGCCGGAGGGACCACCGCGATGCTGTCGCGGGTCGACCGGCTGGTCGAGGCCCAGCTGGCGCGGTACGTCGCCGGAGAGCCGCAGCTCAACGTGATCCAGCGCTGACTCGGGCCACTCAGCCGAGGTCAGCCAGCCACCCGATCAGCGAGACCAGGAAAGGGATCACCCCGAGCACGAAGGCGACTGCGGAGACCCGCAACGCGACGCGCGACACCGGGTCCGGGTGCGTGACCGCGATCCGCGGGTAGTGCCACCACCGGGCCCGCCGGAACTCGAGCGCGAGGCCGGCTCCGGTGTCCTCGGCGTAGTCCGTCAGCACCAGCCAGCCCGCCCAGTCGATGACGAGGTCGCCCTGTGCGCCGCCGTAGGACAGCGTCGGGTCGAAGGTGAGCACCCGGAAGATCGAGCCGCCGGACTCCTCCGCCGAGATGCGGTACCACCGGCCGGTCGACCTGCGCCGCCCCTTCTTCTCCGCCACCCACCGGTGCGAGATCGCGATCGAACCGGCGGTCGCACCGGCCGCGTGCTCGCGCGTGGGCAGCCGCTCGAACCGGCCCCGGATGCTCTCCACCTGCTGCGTCGGCATAGAGCGACTCTAGGGCGTGGTGGCCGGGCAGGCCGGGCACACACGCGCCACCGGCCCTGACCGAACCCCGACCCCGGCCTCGGGGTGCAGTCCGGGGCTCGCCCCGATGTGGCCGGCCCACCACGCGTGGTCCGGTGGACAGGTGACACTTCTCGACCGACCCACTGCCGTTCCGGACCAGGCCACCACGCCGCCACCGCGCACCCTCGTCGGTTTCGTGCTCCGGCAGCTCGTGCTGCTGGCGGTCGCGGCGGCCACGTACTTCGGCGTACGCAGTCTCACGGTGGGCGACGCCGCCACGGCGACGTCGAACGCGCACGACCTCGTCGCGCTCGAGCGCAGCCTCGGCATCTTCGTCGAGCAGCAGGCCCAGTCCTTCGCGATGGACCTGCCCGGCCTGATGACCGTGGTCAACGCCATCTACATCTACGGCCACTGGCCGGTGATCGGGACGGTCTTCGTCTGGCTGGCGTGGCGCCGCCCCGACGCCTACCCGGTCTACCGCAACGCACTGCTGATCTCGGGCCTGGTGGGGATGGCGATCGTCGCCTTCTACCCGGTCGCCCCGCCGCGCCTGATGGACCTCGGCTTCCTCGACACGGTGACCACCCAGACCAACGCCTACCGCGTGTTGCAACCACCGGCGTTCACCAACCCGTACGCCGCGATGCCGAGCTTCCACGTCGGCTGGGACCTGCTGGTCGGCATCGCCCTGGTCCGCGAGTCCGGACATGCCTGGGTTCGGATGGCCGGCAGAGTGCTTCCGCTGCTGATGGTGGTCGCCGTCGTGCTGACCGGCAACCACTACTTCCTCGACGCGGTGGCCGGCGACACGATCGTGCTCGCCTCGCTTGCCGTGGCGACCTGGTGGTCGATGAGGCGCCAGCCCGAGCTTCCACGTCGATGAGTTCGTACGACGACCAGATGCCCCGCCGTCAGGACGGGATCACGATCTGCTGGAACGCCCAGCGGTTGCCGTCCGGGTCGGTGAGGTAGACGAAGCGGCCCCACGGCTGGTCGTCGACGCCCTCGCACTCGATGCCACGCTCGCGCAGGTAGGCCAACGCCTCGTCCGCATCCGAGACGACGACCTGGATGAACTGCGAGGAACCCTCCGGCATCATCTGGAGTCCGACCCCGAAGCAGAACGAGCAGGCCGAACCGGGCGGTGTCACCTGCACGAAGCGCAGCTCGGGCGAGACGGTCTGGTCGTGGTCGATGCTCCAGCCCAGGCCCTTGCCGTAGAACTCGATCGAGCGGTCGACGTCGGCCACCGCGAGCGGAATGAGTTCGATTTTGAAGTCCATGACTCTCCTCGGGATCCAGCCCCGAGCTCTCCCGAGGCGACAGACTTCAGGCTATGACCGCATCAGGCCAGGTGTTGACCGCAATTCCGATCTCAGTCATCGAGGTCGACGAGCGCCCGGTGGTCCGCCGCGACGCCGTGCAACGGGCACGGCTGGCCGGGCGGGCGCGGGCACAGCACCCACACCTCGTCGGCGACCACGCGATAGAGCCGGTACAGCGAGGGCTCGGTCATCTCGTCGCGCGACGAGGCAGCGTGCAGGCGCTCGGCCGCCCGCGGGTAGGCCTCCAACGCCTCGTCGAGGTCGGGCCCGGAGAGCGGAGCGGCCTGGCCGACGGCGTACACCGCCCGGCCGTGGTACGGCGCGACCGTCGAGTCGAAGACGGTCAGGCTGACCCGCGGATGTCGCTCGAGATTGCGCGAGTGGACGGAGTCGGTGGCCGACTGCCAGAAGAACTCACGCACCCCGCGCGACGAGAAGTAGACCGGCGACGTCCACGGATGGCCCGCGTCGTCGACCGTGCCGAGCACCAGATAGCGCGTCGCGTCGACGATGTTGAGCGCATGCACCCGAAGGTGGTGGTTCATCAATGCCTCCTCGTCCGGTCATCACCGATCATGCTGCGCCGATCCACCCGCGTCCACCTTCGGGTCGGCATCAGTGGAGTCAGGTGAGCCGGGCCAGCCGCACCACTGCGCGGTCGAGGCGTCCCTCCTCCGCGACGATCGCGCGCTGCCGGGCGGCGCCGGTGCCCCGGGAGAACACCCGGTCGACGCCTTCCTGGACCCGTGCGGTGTCACCCGTCGCCTCCAGCGCCGACGCCACATGGGCGACCAGTGACTCCACCACCTCACGGGCCGGCTTCGGCCGGTGGGTGACCGGGTCGAGGAGGTCACCGGAGGTGCCGCGCTTGCCTGCCTGCCACATGGCCAGCCGCAACAGGGCGACGGAGGCGGAGTCCGGCTCGACACCCCGGCGCCAGTCGGCGGCCGCCGTCGAGACCAGCCCCCGGGCCAGCGCTGCGACGAGCACGGCGTCGCGCGGGTCCAGGCACACGTCGGCCACCCGCACCTCGAGCGTGGGGTACCTGCGTGACGGCCGGGCGTCGAAGTAGGCCATTCCCTCGTCGAGCGGCACTCCGGTGTCGGTGAGCCTGCGCAGGTGCTCGTCGTACGCCCGACCGCTGCCGAAGACCTCGGTCGGCCCGTTGGTCGGCCACCGGGTCAATGCCTGCGACCGGTAGCTGTCGTAGCCGGAGTCGGTTCCCTGCCAGTACGGCGAGTTGGCGCTCACCGCGAGCAGCACCGGCAGCCACACCCTGATCCGGTCCAGTGCGCCGACCGCCTCGTCGTCGGAGGAGACCGAGACATGCACGTGGCAGCCGCAGGTGAGCTGCTCGCTCGCGGTCAGTCCGAAGCGGTCCGCCATCTCGGAGTAACGCTCGTCGTCGAAGGTCTGGGGTCGCACCGGCAGCGGGGTGGTGCCACTGGCCAGCACCAGCGTCCCGGACTCGGCCGCGGCCGCACGTGCCTTCTCACGCCACGTGCCCAGCTGGATCTCGAGCAGGCCGAGGTCCTCCTCGGGAGGCGTGTCCGTCTCGACCTGCTGCTCCTGGAGCTCCGGTCCGACGGAACCACCGACGTCGTCCGCGTCGGCCTCACCGTCGCCGTGCCGGGCCGCCACGCGCAGCACGTGGCTGGCCGTCGACCGTGGTGCGCCGGTCTCGGCGTCCACGAGCAGGAGCTCCTCCTCGACCCCGACTGTCCTGAACAGATCCGGGGTACCTGTCCTGGAGCGTTCGTTCATCGCGCTTCGCACCTGCCCTTCGTCGGCCGGAAGGTCTCCCACCGCCATGTGTCGCCTCTTCGGATACGTCACCCAGTCCCCGTGCTCGGTCGCCGACCTGCTCGGCCAGGAGGGCCTCGCCGCGTTCACGTCGTTGACCTCGGTCCACTCCGACGGTTGGGGCATGGCGTGGCACGCAAAGGACGGCACCACCCGCACGTCCAGCTCGCCGCGCTCGGCCGACATCGACGAGACCTACGGAATTCTCGTGCGCGAGCCTCTCTCCGGTGCGGGTCTGGTGCACCTGCGCTGGGCGACCGGAGGCCTCGAGGTCCGGCCCGAGAACACACATCCGTTCTTCGCCCACGACGCCGCGTTCGCGCACAACGGCCACATCCACCCGATCGCCGAGCTCGAGGCCCTGTTGACCCCCAGGACGCGGTCGATGCTGCGTGGCGACACCGACAGTGAGCGCTACTTCCGCTTCGTCCACCAGAGCGTCGAGGAGCACGACGACGAGGCGGTGGGCGTGACCACTGCCCTCAGCACGCTGATCAAGAAGTTCCCCCGGTGCAGCCTGAACGCGCTGATGCTGACACCGACCCACATGTTCGCCATCCACATCAACTCGCGCGCCGACTCGCCACTGCGGGCACTGCGCGAGCTCTTCGACGACGAGGGCGAGATCCCGCCGCGGCACACGACGGAGTACTTCGCGATGGACTACCGCGAGCACGACGGCCGGCTCGAGATCGTCTCCAGCGGCCTGGGCCAGGCCGGATGGACACCGGTGCCGGCGGACACCGCCGTCATGGTCGACCTCGCCACCCGGGAGGTCACCCGCCTGGATCCGATCGCCATTCTCGATGTGGATGGCCTCGACGTCGACGGCTCCTGAGCCCCCGTCGTACGACGGCCTGCCGTTCATGGTGCTACCCGGTCAACTCGTGGCCGGGTACGGCGACTTCGCCAGCAGCCCGGCAAGGTGAGACGCATTGAGTGCCAGCGTCCTGGTGGTCTCGACGGTCTTCTCCGGGGTGGGCTGCTTGTCCTTGTAGTCGACGCCCTGCATCGCTTCCCCCACCCAGTAGGTCACCGCATTGGCGGGCAGGCTGAACCCGACATCGCTGAGCGCCTGGCACAGCTCGGCGGTCACGTGGTGGGCGCCGTCCTCGTTGCCGACCACGCCGATGCCGGCGACCTTGTCATAGGTCAGCATGCGGCCGTCGTCGTCCGTCTCCGAGAGCTCGGCATCGAGGCGTTCGAGCACCATCTTGCACACCGACGACGGCTGTCCCAGCCAGATCGGGGTGACCAGCACGAGGATGTCGGCGGCCAGCACCTTCTCGCGCAGCACCGGCCATTCGTCTCCGTCACCCTCGTCGGTGCTCACCCCGAAACGCACGTCGTGGTCCACGACGCGCTGCATCTCGCCGGTCACCCCGTGGTCCAGCAGCGCAGCGAGGACCTGTGATCCGAGGAGCTCGGAACTGGACTCGGCCGGCGAGGACTTGAGCGTGCAGTTGAGGATGAGGCAGCTGAGGGAAGTCATGGAGGTCAGCTCCCCGGCCAGTCCCCGGTGACCCTCTCGAAGGCCCGCGCTCCCCCGCGCTCGGTCAGGGCACGCACCACTGCGTAGATCGCGCCCTGGACCACGGCGGCAGCGAGGATCTCCTTGAGCGCGTACTCGCTCTCGAGGGGCTTCGGGGGATCTGCACGATCGCCATGGGCGGCGCGCTTCCACACCCACCGGAAGACCGAGCTCGCCAGGAGGCCGGCCACGACGGACGTGACCAGCCCCACTGGGCGGTAGAGCACCTTCGCGGAGGTGCTGCCCCTGCGTTCCGCGGCCATCTCTACGTGAAGAGGCTGACGCCGCCGGGTCCGACGAGCAGTCCGACGATGATCAGGACTGCCCCCCAGAGGATCTGTCCTCGCACCAGCGAGACGATTCCGCTGACCACCAGAATGACGGCCAAGATCCACAAGACGAGTGCCATGTGACCCTCCCAAGTCTGCGACCGGCCGGATGCCGGGTCGCGTGGCCGTCCCGGTACCCCGAACCGACGGTTTCACCCGCCCGCTTGCCGAACGAGCCCTAGTCGCCACCGGGTTCAGGCTCCAGCAACCGCTCGAGCCCGACCCTCACGTGCATCTTCTCCAGGCGGGTCAGCTCGTCCTCCGCGCGGCGCAGGAGCTCGTCCAGTGCACGTTCGTCGAGCCGGGAGTCATGCGGTGCCAGTGCACGCAGCAGCTGCCAGCCGCTCCGCTTGCCGGAGACCGCCGTACGCAACATCTCCAGCTCGAGCACGTCGGTGAGCGGGGAGCGCCGGACGATCCGCCCGTTCGGCTTGAGGCGACCCAGCAGCTCGGCGACACGAGCACCGGTGGCCGCGACGGATGACGGTTTCCCGCCGACCTTGAGGATGATCTGTCGCAGCGCTTCACGATCGTCGTTGACCGCGGCCGCCATGAGCCGGATCTCCGCGGCCACCTCCGGATCGCCGTGCGTGCGTCCGACGCGCTCGAACAAGGCGACGCCGGCGCTCGAGCCGGCCCAGTGGTGCTGGAGCTGTCCGAGCAGCAGGTCGTCGTCCATGGGTGTCCTCGATTCGTAGGGGAACCTGCACTCCGGTACCCGTTCGCGGGAAAGGGACCCCCGGCAACGGTAGTTTGGCGCCGTGAACGGATCCACGCCCGCCGTCGTCGTCATCGACATGCAGGACGCCTTCTTCTCCTCCGGCCCGCTCGCACCCCGGGCACGCGATCTCGCCGCACGGTGCAGCGAGCTGCACCACTGGGCCGGACGCAGAGGTGTCCCGGTCTTCCAGGTGCGCACCGAGCACCTCCCTGACCGGTCGACCTGGACCCTCAACATGCTGGAGGACGACATGGGCTTCCTCATCGCCGGGGACAGTGACGCACAGGCGCTCCCCGGGCTGGCCTCCGACGGCGCGATCGAGGTCGTGAAGACACGCGACAGTGCGTTTCACGGGACCGACTTCGAGAACCAGCTGCGCGCACGCGGCATCGACCTGCTCATCGTCGCCGGGGTGTCGACGCACACCTGTGTGGCGGCCACTGCAGCGGACGCCTACGCCCACGACTTCCACGTCGTGCTGGTCGAGGACGCAATCGCCTCGCACCGACCGGAGCTGCATGAGCCGACGCTGGAGATGCTGTGCGACGAGTTCAGGTTCCGAAGGCTCTGCACCTCCGACCTGCTCAACGGTCCGGACAGCCTGATCTCACGCACTGGCTGACCTCGACCACAGGGCATACGGGGCCACGCGGCGGGTACCGCGCGGCACATGCGCACCTCCCAGGCCCCGGCCGCCCGGCAGCTCACCTTCGGCGATCTCACGATCGTGTACGACGAGCGCGTGCTCGAGCCACGTCCGTGGACCGCGGCGCAGTCGGCGTGGGCCGCGGAGCTGGCCCTCGCCGTACCGCCGGGGAGACTGCTCGAGCTCTGCACAGGTGCCGGTCACATCGGCCTGTTGGCGATCGCGAGCACCGGACGCGACGGCGTGCTGGTCGACATCGACGCCGTGGCCTGCGACTTCGCGGCCGGCAACGCGGCCGTGGCCGGCCTGGCCGAGCGGGTGGAGGTTCGCCGACGGCCGGTGGACGACTGCCTCGACGCGGACGAGGTCTTCCCGCTGGTGATCGCCGACCCGCCCTGGGTCCCGGCAGCCCACACCGATCGCTTCCCGGAAGACCCGCTGGTCGCGATCGACGGTGGGGATGACGGGCTGGCACTGGCCCGGGCCTGCCTGCTCACCATCGACCGTTGCCTCCACAGCGATGGTCTCGCGGTGCTCCAGCTGGGAAGCGTCGCCCAGGCCGACGACCTCGGGGACTGGATGGTCGGCGAGGTCGACCTCGTCGCATCGGAGGTCCGCGCCTTCGGGAAGCGCGGTGTCCTGGTGCTGCTCCGTCGACCCGGTCACCGTGCGAAGCGGAAGCCCGCGACGAACGTCTGAAACCGGTCCCGGCGGGTACCGCAGCGGCCCGCTCATCCCATGGAGGTCACCCATGCAGCTGCCCGCACCGCGCGGTCCACTGAGCCAGCAGGTGAGGCTGGTCCTGTCCGGACGGGCCACGCAAGGCTCCATGGACTGGTCTTCGGTGACCTCACTGCCGCGCCCTGCCGACCGGATCCTCCACGACGAGGACTTCCAGCTGGCGTTGTGGATGCTCTTCGAGCTGCACTACCGCGGTTTCGACTCGGTCGACCCCGATCTCGAGTGGGACCCGCTGCTGATCCACTCGCGCGGCATGCTCGAGGCCTCCCTGGAGAGCCTGCTCCGCGACCTCACCGCGGACGACGTACGACGGGCCAACCGCGCCGGTGGCTGCTTCACGAACCGACTGAGCGGCCTCATCGACGAGCTCGACGGCGGCTCGCTGGCCACGTTCCTGCAGCGGCGCGCCACCTCGGAGCAGTTCGCCGACTTCATGCGCCGGCGCAGCATCTACCACCTCAAGGAGTCGGATCCGCAGAGCTTCGTGCTCCCCCGCATCGACGGCCCTGCCAAGGTCGCCCTGGCCGAGCTCCAGTACGACGAGTACGGGGCCGGCCGTGCCGACCGACTGCACGCCGGGCTCTTCGCCGACGCGCTCGACGCGCTGGGTCTCGACAGCACGTACGGCGCCTACATCGAGGAGGCGGATGCCACCACGCTCGCGGTCAACAACGTGATGTCGTTGTTCGCGCTGCGCCGTCGGCTCCGCGGTGCCTCCCTCGGTCATCTCGCGGCCTTCGAGGCAACCAGCTCGGCACCGTGTCGACGTATCCTCTCCGGCATCGAGCGCCTCGGCCTGCCTGCCGCGACGGCGCGCTACTTCGACGAGCACGTCGAGGCCGACGCCGTGCACGAGCAGCTCGCGATCCGCTCGATCTGCGCGGCCATGGTCGAGGGTGAACCCGGCCTCGCCGACGACGTCCTCTTCGGCGCCGCGACCTGTCTCCGGGTCGAGGCGATCGCCTCCGAGACGCTGGTGGAGACCTGGGAGTCGCACCAGCTCGTCGAGGCGCCGGCATGAGCGAAGTCCCCACGGCCGACGCGCAGGACGTGCGCACGCAGGCATGCCCTGGTGGGCCCCTCCTGGTGCGGGGAGCAGCCACCTGGGTCGACAGCGACGGGATCGAGCATCCGGTCACCAGGCCGGTGGTGGCGGTGTGCCGCTGCGAGAGGTCGCAGCGCCTGCCGTGGTGCGACGGCACCCACAAGTTCGTGACACGGACCGCCCCCTCGGTCGCGTGACACCACCGGCTGACGGCATGGACTTCGGCGGGCGGGGTACGGAAGGACATGCTCCGTCTTGTCTCGCTGACGCTGTCCGGGCTGCTCCTGTGCAGCGCGTGCAGCTCCGGCCACGAGGACGACGTACGACGAACGGCCCGCGAGTTCGAGCAGGCGGTCGAGGCCGGTGACTGGGCGCGGGCCTGCGCCCAGCTCGCGCCGACCACCCGCGACGACCTCGTGCAGTCTGCCGGTGCGCCGTGTGACGAGGCACTGGCCGACGAGCGGCTGCCACCACCGGGCAGCGCAGGAGAGGTCGCCGTGTTCGGGACCACCGGCCAGGTGCGCTACGACCACGACACCCTGTTCCTCTCGCGCCACGACGGCGACTGGCGGGTCGACGCTGCCGGCTGCACGGTCCGGCACTCCAAGCCCTACGACTGCCAACTCCAGGGAGGCTGAGATGCGTGTCGTCTTCGTGGCATACCTGGCCATGATCGCCGCAGGGCTCGCCTACAGCCTTGCCATCGCCCTGCGGCACCAGTGAGGTGAGATGACGATGCGTCGTTTCGTCAGGGAGAACTCACTCAGCATCTTCTTCGCCGTCCTGTTCCTGGCGGCGTTGGTCGGCCAGGCGTTCGCCGGCTGGCACCAGGTCAACGACCAGCAGCTGGGCGAGGGCGCGGACCGGATCCCGATCGGCACGTACCTGACGTCGGCCGACTTCGCGGTGGACGTGATGGAGAACTGGCAGAGCGAGTACCTCCAGTTCCTGCTCTACATCCTGGCCACGGTCTGGTTCCTGCAGAAGGGGTCGCCCGAGTCGAAGGTGCTGCACAAGGCGGGGCTCGAGTCCGACGAGGACCAGAAGGTCGGCCCGTACGCCACGGAGGACTCGCCACTGTGGGCGCGGGTCGGCGGCCTGCGCACGACGATCTACTCGTGGTCGCTGGCCCTCGTCATGTCCGCGATCTTCTTCCTGTCCTGGTTGGGCCAGTCGATCGGCGGCTGGGCGGCGTACAACGAGACCCGGCTCGGCCAACGCCGTGACCCGATCTCCTGGCACGCCTACCTGGCGAATGCGGACTTCTGGGCACGCACCCTGCAGAACTGGCAGTCGGAGTTCCTGGCGGTCGGTTCGATGGCCGTCCTGGCGATCTACCTGCGGCAGCGGGGGTCACCGGAGAGCAAGCCGGTGGGCTCGGCGCACACCGCCACCGGCATCGAGGGCTGACCCTGCTGGTCAGCCCGCCGCCTCGCGCAGCGCGTCCAGCAACGGCCGGGCCGCCTCGTCGAGGAAGCGGTCGTTCGTGGACCCGTCGACCTGTACGACGGCCACGTCGGTGAAGCCGGCCTCCCAGAACGGTCGGACCGAGTCGACGATCGCGTCGAGGTCGGGGCCGCACACGATCGAGGAGGCGACGTCCTCCGGCCGCACGAACTTCGAGGCCCCCGCGAACCCGGACGTCGTCGGCAGGTCGCTGTTGACCGCCCACCCACCGCCGAACCAGCGGAACTGCGCGTGCGCCCGTGCCGTCGCGGCGTCCGCGTCGGTGGGGTCCCAGCTGATCGGGAGCTGCCCGATGCCGCGGGTGCCGTCGGTGCCGATCTGCGCGGCTCCTTTCGTACGGTTCCACGCCGCGACCAGCTCCGCGTCGGGCTCGACGCCGATCAGGTGGTCGGCCAGGGGTGCGCAACGCTCCGTGACCTGCGCACCACCGACCGCCAGCCCGATCGGCACCCGCTGGTCGGGCAGGTCCCAGAGCCGTGCCGCATCCACCTGGAAGTGCATGCCGCGGTAGTCCACGAGGCCGCCGTCGAACAGGTCGGAGATGATCTCCATCGCCTCGGCCAGCATCTCGTGACGCGTGTCGACCGCAGGCCACCCTGCGCCGACGACGTGTTCGTTGAGGTTCTCCCCGCTGCCGACCCCCAGCGTGAACCGCCCACCCGAGAGCAGCTGCATCGTCGCTGCCTTCTGGGCCACCACGGCCGGGTGGTAGCGCATCGTCGGGCAGGTCACGTAGGTCATCAACGGGATCCGGGTGGTCGCCTGGGCGACCGCGCCCAGCACGCTCCAGGCGTACGGCGCGTGGCCCTGCTCCACGAGCCACGGCGAGTAGTGGTCGCTCATCACCAGGAAGTCGAAGCCGGCCTCCTCTGCCGCCACCGCGTGGCGCACCAGGTCCACGGGGCCGGCCTGCTCGGTCATCAGCGTGTAGCCGAACTCCACCATCGCTCGACCCTCAGCGCCTACGGCGCCAGATGACCAGTGCGGTGAGGGTGGCGGCCACGGCCGCGGCCACTGCCAGCTGCGGGACGTGCGAGCGCGCCTGCTTCTTCACGTCGAACTTCTCGCCCAGCTGCTCCAGGGTCTGGCCGAGGCGCTCTCGGGTCTCCTCGATGTCGCGCTCGAACTCAGCTTCTCCGACGGGTCCACGGGTCTCGTCAGTTGCCATGGCCGGCTCCCTTCAGCTCGTTGATGTCCTGCTTGACGCTGGCCACCGCCTTGTCCGGCGTCGGCGGCGTCCCCTCGGCGACCTGCTTCTTGCCCACGACCGCGGCCACGCCGGTGGCCGCGAACAGCACGAGCGTCACCACCAGGGCGGCCAACCAGGCGTCCATGGCCAGCGCCAGGGCGAGGATCACGGTGGTGATCAGGGTGCCGAGACCGAACAGGCCGAGAATTCCGGCGGCCCCGAAGAGCCCGGCGCCGATGCCGGCACTCCTCGCCTTGCCGGTCATCTCCGCCTTGGCCAGGCCGATCTCGTCGCGCACAAGGCGACGGGTGTCGTCGGAGAGCTGGCGCAGGAGTTCGGCGGTCGACGGCGTCGCCGCCGGATCAGGATCAGTCATCGGAGCCTCCCGAGGATTGCGTGAGGACGTGCCGGGTCACCCACGCGGTACCCACCGTGGCGAGGGCCAGACCCCGGCCGACCTACTCCTCGAAGACGTGCATCGCAGCCTCCTCGGCGGAGGCACCGGCTCCGTCGATACCCTCGTCGTGGCCGACCAACGTCGACTCGTCGTCCTCGCCCATGCCCTCGTCGGGACTGGTCAGCCGTCCGGCGCGCTCCTCACCCACCTCACCGGTGACCGGGCCGTCGAGGATGTCCGCGTCGACCTCGGCCTGCACGCCGTCCCAGACCTCGGGTTCCTCCTGGGCGAGTCGCTCGTCGATGGACTCGCCCTCGAGCTCCTCGCGGGCGGTGACGCCCTTGGCCGTCACGCCACGTGGTCGCTCGGGGGGCGAGATGCCCTCGTCGAGGATGTCGTCCACGCCCCTGTCGTCGAGCGTGTCCTCTGGCTGCAGTTGATCGCTCATGTCCCGACGTTAACCCGCTACCCCGGAGAACCCCAGCGCCAGCGGTTCGGCGACGTACGCCGTCAGTCGGCGATGGCGACGAAGCGGCCGTCGGGCGTGACCGGGTGGTCCTCGTTGATCGCCTCGACCGCCTCGGTGAGCTCGGGCGGGGCCTCGAGCGGACGACGGTCGAGGTGCACGCCGGCGATCATGCAGCGCACCGATCCGCCGGCGAGCTCGATCGTCGGGATCTCGACGTCGACGATCTCGCACGACTCCTCGATCGCCTCGACCTGCTCGGGGGTCAGGCTGCGCCGGGCCCGCGCGGACATCGCCATGATGTAGCGGCGCTTGCCCTCCGGCGTACGACCGCACAGCTCGACGGCGTTGCCGGCGAACTCACGCACCTGGTGCTCGGTGATCTCGACGACCCTGCGACCGTTGACGGAGAGCCGTTCACGAACCTCTTCGCGGCGGCGGAGGTCGGGGATCATCCCGAGGGCGAAGAGCGCCACGTCCGTGCCCACACAGCCGATCACGTTGGTGTGGTAGACCGGCACGCCGTCGGAGTCGACCGCGTCGAAGGCCATCGGCTCGTAGCCGAAGTCGGTGCAGAACCGCTCGAGGACATGGGTGTCGGCACGGTGGCTGCGCGCGGTGTAGGCGACCCGCGAGACGTGGTCGAGCACCATCGCACCGGTGCCCTCGAGGAAGATGCCGTCGGGCTCGAGGCCGGAGTAGTCGATGATCGTCTGCACCCGGTACGACGACTTCAGCATCTCGAGCACGTCGGCCCGTCGCTCGTGGCGGCGGTTGGAGGCGTACATCGGATAGACCGCGATGTTGCCGCCGGCGTGGGTCGAGAGCCAGTTGTTCGGGAAGACGCTGTCGGGGCGGGTGTGGTCCTCGTCCTCGAAGACGTGCACCCGCACGCCGGCATCCTTGAGTGCATTCGCCAGGGCGTCCATCTCGGCCAGCGCGCGGGTGGCGGTGGCGTCTTCGGACTGCCCTGCGGGTGCATCGGACTGGAAGGCGTTGTCGGCCGCGGTCGCCGGGTTCGGCGTGAAGCGCTTGGCTCGGATCAGGATCACTGCGGAAGGGGCTTGGGCACTCACCCAGCGGAATCTAGACCATGCGCCGCACGTGCGCCGAAACCACCCGTTTCGGTGATGCCACCGGCGCCTTTGCCGATCTACGTTGGAGGGGCGGGGGTCATGCCCCGATGCGGAAGAAGGACCCGCGATGAGCACCACGACACGTGCGCTCGACGAACAACTGCTTGAAGCACTGGCGGGCCAGGCGATCACCGACATCGGCGCCGCCCTGAACGGCGCGCTGGTGATGATCGGCGACCACCTCGGCCTGTGGCAGGCGATGACGGACGGTACGCCGACCAACCCCACGATGCTCGCCGAGCGAACCGGCGTCCCCTCGGCGTACCTGCACGAGTGGATGGCCGCCCAGGCCGCCAGCGGCTACCTGGAGTACGACGAGGCATCCGACATGTTCACCCTCTCCCCCGAGCAGGCGATGGTGTTCGCCGACGCCAACAGCCCGGCGTACATGGTCGGCGGCTACCACATCGTGTCGTCGGTCTACCGCGACTACCCGCGGATCGCCACAGCCATGAAGGAGGGCCACGGCTTCGGCTGGCACGAGCACGACCCGGAGCTCTTCCTGGGCACGGAGCAGTTCTTCCGACCGGGCTACCGCACCAGCCTCACCACGGAGTGGATCCCGGCCATGGACGGCATGGAGGAGAAGCTGCGCCACGGCGCGAAGGTGGCCGACGTCGGCTGCGGGCACGGCGCGTCGAGCACCCTGATGGCCAGCGCCTACCCGGCGTCGACGTTCCACGGTTTCGACTACCACGAGAGCTCGATCATCCGCGCGGTCCAGGCCGCCGAGGAGGAGGGAGTCAGCGGCAACACCGAGTTCGCGGTTGCCAGGGCGAAGGACTTCCCGGGCACCGACTACGACCTGATCTGCTTCTTCGACTGCCTGCACGACATGGGCGACCCGCTCGGCGCACTCGAGCACGCGCGCGCGGCACTCGCCGACGATGGCGCAGTGCTGCTGGTCGAGCCGTTCGCGAAGGACCGTCTGGCCGAGAACATGAACCCGATCGGCCGGGTCTTCTACGCCGCCTCGACCGTGATCTGCACCCCCTCGAGCCTCTCCCAGGAGGTGGCCACCGGCTTGGGCGCCCAGGCCGGTGAAGCCAGGCTGCACGAGATCGCCACCGCCGCCGGGTTCACCCGGTTCCGCAGGGCCACCGAGACGCCGGTCAATCTCATCCTCGAGCTGCGCCCCTGATCAACAACACCCACATCCCCACCACTGCAAGGAGGCATCACATGTTCATCCAGATCATCCAGGGCAAGTGCACGAGACAGGACGAGCTGCACGCCATGGCGGACTCGTGGCGCGAGGAGCTCGGCCCGACGGCCCGTGGGTTCCTCGGCGGCACCTACGGCTTCACCGACGACGACATGTTCATCGGCGTCGTCCGGTTCGAGTCGAGAGAGGCCGCGATGGAGAACTCGGCCAGGCCCGAGCAGGACGCGTGGGCCGGTCGGATGATGGAGCTGATGGACGGGCCCGTGGAGTTCCACGACTGCGACGACGTGACCCTGATGATGGACGGCGGATCCGACACCGCCGGCTTCGTCCAGGTGATCCGCGGCAAGGTCGAGGACCCGAGCCGACTCAAGGCGATGATGGCCGACACCGAGATGCTGCACCAGATGCGGCCGGACATCCTCGGCGCCACCCTCGCCCTCGAGGACGACGGCACGTTCACGGAGACGATCGCGTTCACCGACGAGGCCAGCGCCCGCGAGGGAGAGAAGATCGAACCGCCGGCCGACGTACGCGAGGCGCTCGACTCCGTCATGCAGGGAGCCACGTTCTACGACCTGCACCACCCCTGGTTCGAGTCAGCCTGAGCGATCCAACCTGAGCAGTCCAACCCGTGGGGCCCGTCGACCGGTCGGCAACGGCCGGTCGACGGCGGGCGCCCCACCCTCTATCCCAGCAGTGACCGGACCTCGTCGGAGGCGTAGAACGGTTCGAGCCGCGCCCGGATGATCCGCTCGAGCTCGCCGGACTCCTGCATCGCGTCGACGACGGCGGGCGCGATGCGGACCAGGTCCGCGACCAGGTCGTCGCGGGTCAGGTCGAGCTCGTCGAGCAGCTCGGTCGGCGTGAACCCGCCGAACCGGTCGAAGAACGCGTCGACGACGACCTCACCGAGGCGTACGACGTGCGCGTCGCCGACCGTCGTGATGACCAGGTCATGGGCGGCGTCCACGATCCCCGAGATCTCCTCGCGGGTCGCGTGCCGCTCCACGCCGGCGACGGGTTCGGCGGCCACGAGGTCCCAGACCTGAAGCACGGCCTCGCGGGTCGTCGGGTCCTGCAGGGTCTCGATGATGATCCGGTTGAGGCGGCGTACGGCGAACGTGCCGCTCTTGCCCACCGCGTCCCCGATCAGCCCCTCGAACTGCTTGTCGGCAGCGCCCATCACCTTCGAGGCGGCGCTGGTGCCGAACGACATCAGCGACCCGAGCCCGGGCACCTTGTCGGCGACCGCCTTGTTGGCCTGCAGCACCTCGCCGACGATGCGTCCCATGAACCGTGACGCGACCGTGCCCACCTGCGGGCTGTCGGTCAGGCGCTCCAGTGCCCGCTCGAGGACCGGGGTCAGCCCGAGCACCTCGTCGAGCAGCGCCTCCACGCGCTCACGGGCGACCACGTCTCCGACGGGGAACGGCTCGGCCGGGCCGTCGTACGCCACGGAGACGGCCAGCTCGACGATGCCACTGACGGCGGCGCTGCCCGGAACCGTGACCAGGGCGCGCGCCACGATGGCCTTGACCGCCTCGCGGTCGACGAGGTCGGCCAGCTGGTGCTGGCCCGCCGCGGTGAAGAGGTCGTCGGCAAGCCCCGAGACCGTCTCCGCGAGCCGGTCACCGGTCAGCTGGTCGAGGTGGAAGCGGACCTGCGCGTCGAGGAGCTTCCCGGCGAGCTCGGCCGGCCCGGATTCATTGGTGGTCACGGGCAGAACATACGGCGCCGTCCTGCCGGTGGTGTGGGCAGGTGGCGTGCAGCAGTCCGTCCCCGATGACGCCGCCGATGTCACCCGGCACAATCGACGACATGGGCACACCGCAGATCACTCCGGTCCGGGGCGACATCACCACGCTCGACGTCGATGCCGTGGTCAACGCGGCGAACAACCGCATGCGCGGTGGCGGCGGCGTCGACGGTGCGATCCACCGGGCCGGCGGGCCACGGGTCCTCGCGGACTGTGTCGCCAGGTTCCCGGACGGCCTGGCCACGGGCGACGCGGGATGGACGACCGGGGGCGACCTGCCGGCGCGCTGGGTCATCCACACCGTCGGGCCCAACCTCACCGCCGGCCAGAGCGACCGGAGTCTGCTCACGTCGTGCTACCGGCGATCCCTCGAGGTCGCCGACGAGCTGGGTGCGCGCAGCGTGGCGTTCCCCCTGATCAGCGCCGGGGTCTACGGCTGGCCGCGGCGCGACTCGATCGCCGCCGCGCTCGAGGTGTTCGAGTCGACCCCCACGTCCGTGCAGGTCGTGCACCTGGTCGCGTTCGACAAGGGTGCGTACGACGACGTCGAGGCCGAGCTGGGGCTCAGTCGTTGAGCTGCCAGACTCCCGGCTGGTCAGCGCTCAGCAGGCCAGTGTTCACCAGCTCGAGGCGGGCCTTGCGGGCCGCCGTACGCCACCGCAGCTCGCCCTGAGGAGACCTCTCGAGGTCGCCGGGACGAAGCTGGTCGGCCATCCGCTCCTCGATCCTGGCCAACGCGTCCTCGGTGGACAGCGCCTGGCCGGCCTCGTCGAGCACGGCCACGATGTGCGGCATGAAGTCGGCGGGTGCGGTCCAGCGTCGCGCTGCGCGCGGCGTACTCGTGGTGACCCGCGCCGGAGAAACCTTGTCCGCTTCGGGCTTCTCAGGCTTGGCGACCCGGGGCTTGCGCACCGCCTTCGGCGGCTCCGCAGGCGCCACCGGCTTCGGCATTCCGTGGACGCAGTTGCTGAACTTCAGGTCGCAGAGTTCGCAGTAGTCGTCTTCCCTGTCAGACATCTGATCCTCCGGTTACCTGGTGCACGACCCCATCCTTCCACCCCGTGCGTTGCCGCTGCACACCCGAGGGTCCCTGAGGAGTCCGACCGTAGGATGCGGACCACACCATGAGCCCTTCCAAGATCCCCACTGAGCCGGGCGGCCGCCGGCTGTTGCTGGCCGTCGACGCGCCGTCGTTGCTGCACCGCAACCACCACGCCCGCGCCGAGACCGGCCTGGTCGACCGCGGCGGGCGGCCGGCGTGGGCGCTGCACGGCATGCTGCGCCAGATCATCGAGGCGATCGAGCAGTTCGCCCCCGATGCCGTGATCTTCGGCATCGACGACCGGGTCTCGTCGGTGCGTGAGTCGTTCTACCCGGAGTACAAAGCGGGCCGCGCACCGAAGGACGCTGCGCTCGTCGACCAGCTCGAGCGGGCCGGCGCCCTGCTCGACGCCC
Organism: Nocardioides sp. Soil796; assembly: GCF_001429525.1. NCBI lineage: Bacteria > Bacillati > Actinomycetota > Actinomycetes > Propionibacteriales > Nocardioidaceae > Nocardioides > Nocardioides sp. Soil796. The sequence goes on along the minus strand of NZ_LMSQ01000021.1, from coordinate 112,599 downwards.
TCGGACTGGCCACCCTCACTCCGCCGGGCCTCGAGGCTGACGACGTCAACGCGTCGGCCGCCACCTGGGCGCGCGACAACGACTGGAACTGCGTGATCGTCACCAGTGACCGCGACTCGTTCGCGCACATCAGCGACCACACGCAGGTGCTCCGGTTGATCAACGGCGGCATGGCCAACTCGCCCCTGCTGAACCCGACCCGCCTGCGCGCGCTCTACGGTGTCGACGCCTCGAACTACCTCGACTTCGCCGCCCTGCGCGGAGACGCCAGCGACAACCTGCCCGGGGTACCAGGCATCGGGGAGAAGACCGCCCCGATCCTGCTCGACGCGATGGGGTCGATGGACGCGGTGTGGGCCGACATCGACCACTGCGAGGGAGCCACGATGGTCGCAGCACTGGACTCGTGGGCCGAGGAGCACGGCGTACGGCGTCTCGGCGCCACGTTGCTCAAGCGGCTGACCGCGCCCGGTGCCCGGGAGCGCTACGACTTCAACGTGAAGATCATGGGCGGCCAGGACGACCTCGACCTCGGGCTCACTCCCGAAGTACCCGGCACTCCGGGGTTGCTGCCCCTCGACGTCGAACGGGTGGCGCGGGTGCTGGGGCACCTGAACGTTCCGGCGACCACGACGATGGCGATGCGCGTGCTGACCGGCGCGCCTGCATCGTCCGCCGCGCACTGGACCTGACCGGCCGTTTCACCTGCGGTTCCCGGGGCCGGCGTCCCGTGCGACAGGCAACCAGCAGCTCCACGCCCACCGGTCACGCTCGTCACCGCATCGTCCGCGTCCACTTACCTGTCGGACGGGACGCCGCGGCTCTGCGGGACGGGGCACGCTCGCCTCGGCGGGTTCTCCACAGGCCGCGGCCATGGGCTTCCGGAGAGCGACAGCAGTGCATAGGCTGCCGGTGGTTCTCTCGGGAAGGACGCCACATGACCGTTTCGCTCGCTTCTTCTGCTCGGCGGGTGCTCGCGCTGGTCCTGGCGCTTGCGCTGGTCCTGTTCGCCGCAAGTTGCTCGGACGACGACCCCGACTCCAACGCGGACCCCACGTCGACGCCGAGCGACACGACGACGCCTTCCCCCACCACGAGTACGACGGCCGATGCCGAGCCCACCGAGCCTCCCGAGCCAGACGGAATGGGCGAGGACAGCAAGCGCGGCGCCGAGTTGCTGGTCCGCTACTACTGGCAGCTCGTCGACTACGCCCAGCTCACCGGTGACGTCAAGAAGCTCGAGACACTCGCTCGACCCAACTGCGGGCCGTGCAACGACGGCGTAACAGCGCTGAGGACCATCCACGAGAACGGTGGCTTCATCCGCGGGGGGCAGCACACACTGCGCAGCCTGCACGTTGCCCGGATCGGAACTAGCGAACCTGCCGCCTATCGCGTTGAGATCGGGCTGCACAGTTCCCGCCAGCGCAGTCGACAAGCCTCAGGCGCCAAGCTGGACAAGGTCCCGAGCCGAACCGAACAAATCGCGTTCATCGTGAGCGGCGGAAGTGACGGGAGTTTCAAGATCGACTTGTGGGAAGTCGAGGCCGAATCATGAAATTCATGATCGGTCTCATGCTTCTCGGAATGCTCTCCGTCGCCGTCGTTCTCCAGACCGATGGCATCGGTTTCGCTCAGGACTGCACCAATGCGGGGACACGATCGGTGTCTCAGCACACTGATGCGAAGGCCTCCGGCTCCGGGTTCACCGCGTTGGGCACCAAAGCCGAAACTCTCGCACCGGTTTCCTCCAACTGCCCAACTGGCACGTACCGATATGAGCCGCTGTGCGGGCCGGCTCAGACTGGCGGTGTTTGCGAGACGGCCTCACAATGTGGCGAAGACGGAACCGTCGTGCGGGAGTTCTACACGCCATCGGGCGGAACTGAACAAGAGATCGGGTTGAAGTGCCTTGGCGATGGGACGGTCACAGAGCCGATCACCCAGACACTCATCCTGCGGGCGATGAAGCGGATCCAGCTGCCCAAGCCCAGGATGATCGTGCAGCCGCCGGGCGGCAGGACGCTGGTCAACTTCGACACCCTGTTCCGCACCGAGGCCGAGCCGATCCACCGCACCATCGGACTCCTCGGCCGCCGCGTCGAGCTCGTGATCACGCCGTCCTCCTTCACCTGGCACCACGGCGACGGCACCACCCAGACCAGCACTTCCCCCGGCCTGAAGTACCAACCCAGCATCCCGATGGATTCCTACATCTCCCACCAGTACGTCGACGCCCACGTCACCGTGCAGCCCAGCGTGGACGTCGACTACTCGGCCCGCTACCGCGTCGACCGCGGGCCCTGGCTGACCGTCACCGGCACCGTGACCATGCCCGGCAACGGCGTCGACCTGCGCATCGTCGAAGGCCGCCCCACCCTCGTCGACAACTGACTGCACCCGCGGAGCACGTCGCACCGGACCGCTGACCGTGCGCGGCATCGTGGCTCGACCGGACGACCTGTTCACTTGGACATGCAGTTCGCGGGCGGAAGGGGCACGCCACGCTCAAGGAGAGCCGGCGTACGACGAACTGCCTGTTCAAATGAGCATCGCGGCGGCGCCCGGACGAGCCGACTGTTTGAACCAGACCCCACAGGCCATGCTTGGGCACATGAGACGCCCCGCAACGCTGATCGCGCTGCTACCGATCGCACTCGCCGGCCTGGTCGCCTGCGACTCCGAGGCCGCCGGAGACCAGCCGAGCATCGCGGTCGCTGACATCCGCCGGATCGCCGAGACAGCGGGCGACAGTGCGAAGACCTGTCCTCTCGACCTCAACCTGTCCGAGGCGCTCGACGGTGCGGGCGCCGAGGGCGAGATCACCACGACGAGGGTCGACGTCAACCACTCGAGCACCGAGGAGCCCGCTGAGGACCCGATGGCGGCGCAGCTCGAGGACGGGCTGAGCCCGCTCGACGCCGCGGCCGGAGTCTTCATCGAGTGCGCGTTCACCGTGGGCGACGAGGACCTCGTGGTGACGCTGATCGCCACGAAGGCCGGCGAACAGGCAGCGTTCAACGTGATGCTCCCAGGTCTCGGCCGGGCCGCCGAGCTGGACGAGGAAGCCCTCATGGACTACGCCGAGTCGGGCCCGTCCGTCGGCGAGGTCGAGCTGGCGGGCGAGGACGTCACGGTGCTCCGCATGGATGTCACCGGCACCGGCGACGCCGCGCTGATGGTCGCGGGCAAGGCTGTGTCCGGACTGTCCGACGGCGAGCGCCGTACGACGACAAGGAACCTGGCCCGCCAGGTCAGCGAGTCCTGATTCGAGACGACCAGGCCCGGGTGCGACCCGCACGACCCGTCAGCCCGGCAGCGCGATCAGCAGCTCGACGACCAGCAGCGCGGCCGTGACCGCGGCCAGCACGGCGAGGAGCCCGCCGTGCGCGATCATCCGGTCGTACGCCGGCTCGTCCGCATGCGCCACGGCCGAGGTGTGCCGCCATTCGCGCACGACAGCGAAGCCGACGACCAGCCCACCGGCCAACGCCACCGTTGCGCCCGACCACAGGCCGTCGTACGACGCATGGACGGTGACGAAGATGCCAGCCACGGCGACGCTGAGGCCGGTGCGTGACCAGGCGAGCTGGGTGCGCTCCTGCTGGAGGCCGGAGTCGCGACTCACCGGGTGAGCTCCGCGAACACCGAGCCCACCCCGACCAGCACGGCGACGATGCCGACCCCGAGCATCAGCACGAGGTGGGCCCGACCGCCCGGCAACGGGGCGCGCAGCCGCAGGGCGCGTTCGACGTTGGCCCAGCCCAGCCAGGCGAAGAGCACGCAGGCCAGCCCGGTGAGAGCGAGGATCGCCGCGGCCATTCCGGAGAGCCACTGCGGCCAGTCGAGGTCGATCGCGTTGATCGCACCAGCGCCGGCCAGCAGCGCGAGCGCCGTCCGGATCCATGCGAGGAACGTGCGTTCGTTGGCCAGGGTGAACCGCGGGTCCGGCTCGTCGCCGACACCGAAGACGCGGGAGGGGAAGCGGGCCATCAGGAGTTGCTGAAGATCGCCGAGCCGTCGGCATCGGGCCCGCGCTGTGCCCAGGTCCAGGCGTAGGCGTCGTCCTCGACGGCGACCCCACCCTCACCGAGCTCGAGCGGGGCGAAGGTGTCGACCATGACCGCGGACTCGTCGAAGAACTCCGCACCGAGGGAGGCCTCGATCGCCGAGGGCTGCGGACCGTGGGCGTAGCCGCCCGGGTGCAGCGAGATCGAGCCCAGGTTGATGCCGGAGCCCTTGCGGGCCTCGTAGTCACCGCCGACGTAGAACATGACCTCGTCGGAATCCACGTTGGAATGGTAGTACGGCACCGGCACGGACAGCTCGTGGTAGTCGACCTTGCGCGGCAGGAAGTTGCAGATCACGAAGTTGTGCCCCTCGAAGACCTGGTGCACCGGCGGCGGCTGGTGGATCTTGCCGGTGATCGGCATGAAGTCGTCGATGTTGAACGTGTAGGGATAGAGGCAGCCATCCCAGCCGACCACGTCGAACGGGTGCGTCGCGTAGCGCATGCGGGTACCGACGACCCGTCCACTGACGCGATGTTTCACGAGCACGTCGACCTCCACCTCGTCGCGATGTGCCCCCACGAGCTCGGTGAGGGAGGTCGGGCCGTGCAGGTCGCGCTCGCAGTACGGCGCGTGCTCGAGCAGCTGGCCGAACCGGGACAGGTAGCGCTTGGGCGGGTGGATGTGGCTGTTCGCCTCGATCGCGTAGAGCCGGCTGCTCTGGTTGGGCACCCACCGGTGCGTGGTCGCCCGCGGGATGACGACGTAGTCACCCGATCGGTAGCGCAGGCTCCCGAAGACGGTCTCGACGACGCCCCCGCCCGACTCGACGTAGACGCATTCGTCGCCGATCGCGTTGCGGTAGTACGGCGACGCATCCTCCCCGGTGACCACGTAGGAGATGCGGACGTCACTGTTGCCCAGCACCAGGCGTCGCCCGGTCACCGCGTCGCCGTTCTCACCGGCCACGAACAGCGTGTGCAGGCGCAGGTGCCGCGCCTTGAGCGGGTGGTTCGGAGTGGTGGAGAGGTCGGGCAGCTCCCAGATCTGGGAGTCGACGAGCGCCGACGGCACACCGCGGTGGTAGAGCAACGACGAGTCGGAGCTGAAGCCTTCCTCCCCCATCAGCTCCTCGTAGAAGAGGTTCCCGGCAGCGTCACGATGCTGGGTGTGCCGCTTCGAGGGGATCTCGCCGAGGCTCCGGTAGTAGGCCATGCTGAACTCCGAATGGTCGATATTCGGACGTTTGCGTCCGAATATGAATCTTCCTCCGGCACGCTGCGACCTGTCAACGCTGGCGCACGGCGCTGTCGGGAAAACGTCGTCGCAGACCCTCAGGTCTCGTCGTTGAGCCGCAGGGTCTGCAGCCGACGCCCGGCGTACACCGTCGCGGCGACGGTGACGACCACGAGCAGGGTCAGGCCGGTGCCGAGGCCGACGGCAGCGTCGACGCCCAGCCGGGACGCGTCGTCGCCGAGAAGGCGCTCCACCACCGCGAGGGACCACTGCTGGATGCTCAGCGCCTGCGCGCCGGGCACCAACCCACCGACCAGTGACTCCCAGATCAAGGCGTAGATGAGGCCGAGCACGACCGCGTTCCGGCTGGCCACCGCGAGCAGCAGGAACACCGCCGCATAGGCCACACCCGCGGCGAGCGCGCCCACGGTGAAGGCCACTGTGACCGCGCCGACCTCACCGGTCAGGACGACCCCGGCCACCGCCACCGGCAGCACGCCGAAGCCGACCACCACCCCGACGGCCACGACCAGCTTGGTCACGATGATCGAGTAGCGGTTCAGCGGCTTGGCCAGGAGGTAGACGATCGAGCCCTCGTCGATCTCGGGACCGATCGCGCCGGTGCCGGCGATCAGGCCGAGCAGCGGCATCAGGATGGCGATCCCGAACGCGGCCAGCAGGTCCGGCGCCAGGCGTCCGGAGAGCTCACGCTCGATGCCGGAGTCGATCCCGCCCAGCACACGCGCGAAGATGCACAGCGCCAGGAGCGCCAGCGGCAGCAGGGCGAGCACGAGGGTCCGCTTGCGGCCGAGCAGGCTTCGCCGGGTCAGGGAGGCGACGGTGCCGTTGAACGCGAGCCCGCTCATCGCGACACCAGGTAGGAGAAGACGCTCTCCAGGGACTCGTCGGCCGGGTGCACCTCGAGCAGCCGGATGCCGTGGCGAGAGGCGAGCCGCGGCAGCGCGTGCACGAAGGCCGAGTAGTCGGTGGCCTGCACCTGTACGGCGCTGACGCCGTGCGGGTCGACGGACAGCTCGACCCCCGACGTGCACGGTTCGGCGATCATCGCCGACGCCAGGGCGCGGTCGTCGCTGGAGCGGATCGTGTATTGATGCGGCCGCTGGGTCATCAGCCGCCTGATCTCACGGAAGTCACCCGACGCGGCATGCCTCCCCGACACCATCACCTCGATCCGGGCCGCGATCTGCTCGACCTCCTCGAGGATGTGCGAGCTGAAGAGGATGGTGCGGCCCTGGTCGCCCAGCTCGTGCAGCAGCTCCATCAGGTGCATGCGCTGGCGCGGGTCCATGCCGTTGAACGGCTCGTCGAGCAGCAGCACCGTGGGCTCGTGCACGATCGCGGTCGCCATCTTGATCCGCTGCTTCATGCCCTTGGAGTAGGTGCGGATGTCACGGTCCTGTGCGTCGGCCATCTCCACGGTCGCGATCGCCTGCCGCGCGGCGGACTCGGGGTCGGGCAGCTGGTGCAGCTTGGCGTTGGCCAGCACGAAGTTCCAGCCGCTCACCGCGTCGTACATCTCCTCGCGCTCGGGCACGAGGCCGACCTCGCGGTAGATCTCCGGGTCACGGTAGAGCGGGCGCCCGTCGAGGGTGACCGTGCCGGCCGAGGGCGCCAGGAAGCCGGCCATCATGTTGATCAGCGTCGACTTGCCTGCCCCGTTGGGGCCCAGCAGTCCGGTCACGCCGGTGTCGAGCCGCATCGTGACGTCGTTGACCGCGACCACGTTGCCGAACCAGCGGGAGACCTTGTCGAGCTCGACGACACTCACGACCCAACCCCTCTCATGACAGGGCCTTCCGGTAGCGGGCCAGCAGCACGACGTAGCAGACCACGACCAAGAGCACGGCGACCGCGGTGAAGACCAGCGCACCGAGAGCGCCGGGCGGGCCCTCCCCGAACGACGAGTCCGCACCGAAGACGCCCGCGGTCACGCCGTCGACCAGCGGGTACGGCGACAGCAGCCCGGCGTACCCGGTGAACGTGTCGTTGCCCAGCTCGCCCGCCAGGGCACGGACGGTGGCCTGGATGCCGGACAGGACCAGGAGTACGCCGACCACCGCGGCGACCCCGACCCCGCGTCGTGGCGTCAGCGCGGCGATCACGAGGCCGATGCCGGCCAGCACGAACGCGAAGACCAGCACGCCGGCCATCGCCCGCAGGTAGTCGGGCAGCTGCTCGTCGAGGGGCAGCTTGGAGAGCAACGCACCGGCCAGCAGCAACGTGAGGGGCAGGCCCATCAGCACGACCAGCGCGGCGACCATGCCGGCGTACTTCGCCTGGACGTACTGGCTGCGGCTCAGCGGGCGCGAGAAGTAGAGCGGCGCCACCCGGAACCGCAGGTCGCGCGACATCACCACCGGCGACTGGGCGCCGAGGAACACCGTGACGACGACCTGCAGCGTGACGACGTACTCGGTGTAGCCGAGCGGCAGGGTGTCGAAGCCGATGTAGCTGGTCACCACCGTGACCACCAGCGCCGGCAGCACCATCACGGCAAGCAGCAGCAGCGGCATCACCTTCGAGCGCGCGGACCGGCCCAGGCCGAAGGCGCCGCGCAGGGTCTCGAGGAAGAGCGCGCGACGGATGTACGCCGGGCCGAGCCGCGGGCCGTCGTAGTGCCGGTAGCCGATGTCGTGGATCGCGCCGGCCGGGCCCCTCTGCTGGTCAGTCATCGCGCGGGCCGGGGCTCGAAAAGATCTCGGTCATGTGATGGCGCTGGCGCTCGAGCCGGACCAGGCCCAGGTCGAGCTCGGCCACGACGTCGCGCACCAGGTCGTAGGCGGTGTCGTCGCCGACGTCCACGGTGAGCAGCTTCCCGTCGACCCGGGCGGCCACTCCCGCGTCGGCCAGCCGGGCCTGCAGGGCGGTCGGCTCGCCGTCGACCTCGACGGTCACCATCGGTGTCTGGGCGGTGACCGACGCGGTGGTCGAGTGCCGCAGCAGGCGGCCGCCGTCGATCACGACCAGCCCGTCACAGACCCGTTCGAGCTCACCGAGCAGGTGGGAGGTGACGATCACGGAGATGCCGAACTCGGTGCCGATGCGCTGGATCAGCGCGAGCATGTCGTCGCGTCCGGCCGGGTCGAGGCCGTTGGTCGGTTCGTCGAGCAACACCAGACTCGGGTCGTGCACCAGTGCCTGTGCGAGCTTGACCCGCTGCCGCATGCCGGTGGAGTAGCCGCCCATCGGCCGGTAGCGCTCCTCGTAGAGCCCGACGTGGCGCAGGATGTCGGCAGCCCTCTCACGCGCTGCCGTGGTGGGCAGGCCCGACATGCGGCCCATGTGCACGACGAACTCCGTGGCCGACACGTCGGGTGGCAGGCAGTCGTGCTCGGGCATGTAGCCGACCAGCTCGCGGATCGCGGGCCCGTCCGTCGTCACGTCGAGACCGAGCACGTGCGCCGAACCCTTGGTCGCTGGCAGCAGTCCGAGCAGGATCTTGAGCAGCGTGGACTTTCCGGCACCGTTGGCCCCGACCAGCCCGGTCACGCCGGTCGACACGTCGATGCTCAGGGCGCTGACCGCCGTGACCTGTCCGAACTGCATGGTCAGGTCGTGGGTCTGGATCAGCATCACGATGCCCCCTCCGGTCCCGGCTCGCGCCGCCCCTTACACCTTAGGGGCCGGAGGAAATCAGGCCTCGCCAGTTCTGGGGAACTCTCGCCGTTCGACACCAGCTCGGTCAGGCCGCGGCGTGCTCGATGCTCTCCTCAGCCCGGCGGCTGGCGCCAGTGGGGATGGACAGGGCGATCAGCGCGGCCACGAGCGCCACACCGGCACCCATCAGCAACCCAACCCGGAGGCCGTTCTCGGTGGGCAGCGACACGGGTCCGAAGTCCGTGCTCATCTGGGCGAGCACGACGCCGACGACGGCCGCGCTCACCGACGTACCGACCGAGCGCATCAGCGTGTTGAAGCTGTTCGCCGAGCCCGTCTCCGACAACGGGACCGAGCCCATGATCAGGGCGGGCATCGCGCCGTACGCCAGGCCGACGCCGGTGCTGCAGATGCAGACCGCGACCATCACGCCCCACGTCGACCCCATCAGGAGTACGGCGGAGAAGTAGCCGACCGAGACGATGAACGCACCCAGCGCGAGAGTCACCTTCGGACCGCGCAGATGGGAGAGCTTGGCGCCCATCGGCGAGACCAGCATCATCACCAGTCCGCCGGGCATCATCCAGAGGCCCATCTCGAACATCGACTGGCCGAGGCCGTAGCCGGTCTCGGTCGGAATCTGCAGCAGCTGCGGCAGGATCAGCATCTGCGAGTACATCGCGAAGCCGATGACCAGCGACGCCGCGTTGGTGAGCAGCACGACCGGGCGCGCGGTGACCCGGAGGTCGACCAGCGGGTCGGTGGTGCGCAGCTCGAACCAGCCCCAGGCCAGGAAGGCCACCACCGAGACCACGAGCAGGCCGACGGTGAGGCCGCTGCCCCAGCCCCAGTCGGCGCCCTTGGAGACGCCGAGCAGCAGGCAGACCAGGCCGATGCCGAGCCCGACGGCGCCGACGTAGTCGAAGCGGGCACCGATCGCGGTGATCGGGGTGTGCGGCACGAGCGTGACGATCAGCACCGAGATCAGCGCGGCGAGGGCGGCCGAACCCCAGAAGAGGACCCGCCAGCTGGTGTGCTCCGCGACGCCGGCGGCGATCGGCAGGCCGAGGGCGCCGCCGACACCGAGGGAGGCGCTCATCAGGGCGATCGCGGTGCCGAGGCGCTCGGGCGGCAGGACGTCGCGCATCGCGCTGATGCCGAGCGGGATCAGTCCCATGCCGGCCCCTTGCAGGCAGCGGCCGATGATCATCGGCGCCACCGAGGAGGCGAGCGCACACACGACCGAACCGACGATCAGGGCGAAGGAGCAGAGCAGCATCATCCGCCGCTTGCCGAAGAGGTCGCCCAGTCGGCCGCTGACCGGCGTCAGCACGGACGCGGTCAGCAGCGTCGCGGTGATCACCCAGGACGCGTTGGAAGCCGACGTGTCCAGCAACCTGGGCAGGTCACCGATCAGTGGCACGACGAGGGTCTGCATGAGGGCGGCGGTGATGCCAGCCACCGACAGCACGAAGACGATGGCGCCGGAGTGGACCGGTGGTGTGGAGGTCTGCTCGTCGGCAGCAAGGGTCGTGGACATGACTTGTATCCTACACACGATGTGCATGATGCACATGTTGTGTGCGTTACACTTTCGACGGAGGCTCCACTGCCCCTTGGGTGGACCGGACGTCTCGGAGGATCAGTTCCGCCAAGGAGGACACGTGGGCGATCGGCTCAAGGACATCGAGCGCGAGGCACTGCTGCTCGGCAGGTACCTCTCCCCCGTGCGTCACGACGAGACCGGCCGCAAGCGGCTCGACCGCAGCGCCTACACGTTGCTGACCCGGCTGCACGCCCAGGGACCGATGTCGATCGGCCAGCTCACCGAGGCGTTCAGCCTCGACGCCTCCACCCTGAACCGGCAGACCGCCGCGATGATGCGCAACGGCCTCGTCGAGCGGATCCCCGACCCCGACGGCGGCCTGGCCCGCAAGTTCCTGGTCACCAAGGCGGGGCGCGACCAGCTCCTCGCCGACCGGCGCGCCAACATCCGCGGCCTGCGCCGGGTGCTCGAGGACTGGCCGGAGGAGGACGTCGCCACGTTGGCCGACCTGCTGCGCCGCTTCAACGGGGAGATCGAGGCGCGCGACGGTCGGCCCTGGCCGCGCCGCTGATCACTCCCCCTGTTGAATGGTCCGCATGGTCGAACTCGTCGCGGACTGCGGCAGCTGCGCGGGGCTGTGCTGCGTGGCCCTGCCATTCACCCGCTCGGCGGACTTCGCTTTCAGCAAGGAGGGCGGCGAGCCCTGCCGTAACCTCGACTCCGGCTTCGGCTGCTCGGTCCATGACCGGTTGCGGCCGCTGGGCATGGTCGGCTGCACGACGTACGACTGCTTCGGCGCGGGCCAGGCCGTCACCCAGCGCCTGTACGACGGGCAGACCTGGCGGTCCCACCCCGAGCAGTCCCGCGACATGTTCGAGGTGTTCGGCAGCATGCGCCGGCTGCACGAGATGTTGTTCTACCTGGGCGATGCGCTCGGCGCACTGTCCGACGACACCGCCACCACCGACCTGCGCGCACGACTGACCGCGATGGTGGCGACCACCGAGGCGCTCACCCACGGCACGCCGTACGACGTCCTCGGGGTGGACGTCGACGCGCACCGGCTCGAGGTCGCTCCCCTGCTCCGGGAGGCCAGCGACTCGGCCCGCGGGCAGCATGCCCGGGGTGCCGACCACGCCCGGGTGCGTCGGGACGACCTGGCCGGTCAGGACCTGGCCGGCCTCGACCTCCGGGCCACAGACCTGCGCGGCAAGCTGATGATCGGAGCCGACCTGCGCGGGTCCGACCTACGTGGAGCCGACCTGCTCGGCGCCGACCTGCGTGGCACCGACGTGGCCGGTGCCGACCTGAGAGACGCCCTGTTCCTCACGCAGATGCAGGTCAACGCCGCACGCGGCGACGCCGCCACGCGATTCAGCGAAGCGCTCACCCGACCGTCGCACTGGTCCTGACCGGGCTCTCAGGAACCTCTCAATTCGGCTCCGTACGGTGATCGTTCAATTGTCAATCACCTCGGAGGTAGACCGCATGAAGTTCCCACTCGGGACCCGTTCCACCACTCCCGGCCAGGACGCCGTCCTGCTGCTCGTGAGATTCGTCCTGGGGACGGTGATGGTCGCGCACGGCTGGCAGAAGCTCGACCAGCAAGGGCTCGCCGGCACGGCCGACGGCTTCGCGGCGATGGGGATTCCCTTCGCGAGTGCGGCGGCAGCCTTCGCCATCGCCCTCGAGATCGGCGGCGGTGTCCTGATTGCCCTGGGGGCACTCACCCCGGTGATCGGCGCGCTGTGGGCGCTTCACATGGCCGGCGCCTGGTGGTTCGTGCACCGGGACGCCTTCTTCGCGGCCGAGGGCGGCTACGAGCTGGTGCTGGTGCTCGGCGTGCTGGGGCTCCTGCTGGCCGGAATGGGAGCCGGACGCCTGTCGGTCGACGGCCTGCTCACGCGTCGACGGCCGGTCGACCGCCAGCCGGAGCTGCGCGCGAGCTGAGCCGTCACCGGTGCACCGTCGGCGGGTCACCGGGCCAGCAGCACCAGAGCGGCCAGCGCCACCAGCCAGCTCGCGAAGCTGCCGACCAGGAAGTACTCGGTGAGCTGGTGGATGCGCACCTGGTCCTTGCGGGAGGAGAGCTCGGGGAAGCGCAGCAGCCCCTTCGCGGCCACCACGATGCTGGCCGCGGTGACCTGCCCGGCCAGACCGAGGGAGAGGATGAACACCCTCTCCATCGGGCCGAGCAGGCGGCCACCCTTGAGCTGCACCTCCGGGTCGGACGCGGTGCCGTGCTTGGCCGGGTTCAGGGTGCCGGTCACCGCGAGGACGAGGCGGACCAGCACGTTGCCGGTGCTCAGCTGCACGCCCAGGGCGCCGAGCAGCAGCAGCGCCCGGTCGGCGTCCATGCCGGCCAGCAACGGCAGGCGTACGTCGTCCAGCCAGCGCTGCAGCAGCCCGCCGGCCTCACCGGCCAGGCCGGAGAAGAGGATCGCGGCGGCCAGCGCACCACCGAGCACGAGCAGCGGCACCGCTGGTCGGCCGCGACCGAAGCCGAGGGTGACCGTGCGGCCCCAGGCCAGCACGACTCCCGCGATGACCACCAGCGCGACCAGGTCGAGTGCTGAGGTGAGCCCGGCGACGAGTCCGAGGACGACCACCGCGAGGGCGCCGAGGCCTTCGGGCAGCCAGGCCCGCGGGCGGATCGAGAAGGACAGGTCCGTGAGCGCCACTCCGATGAGCAGCAGTCCCAACCAGCTCACTCGATTCCTCTCAACTGTTCGTCGATGGCCACCACCAGTGCGATGCCGTCGTGGCGCACCCGCTGGGAGACTGCCGAGGCGGAGACGCCCTCCGTCTCGGCGACCTCTCGTTGGGTCTGTCCGGACAGCAGACCACGCAGCACCGACAACGACCTGGCCGACATCGCACCGACCAGGCCGTCGCGCCCCAGCAGGGCTGCGTTGATCGCCGCCGCGTCAGGACGGGCGGCGTCGTCGGCCACCTCGAACGCCGTACGCACGCGACCCAGCGAGGCCCGGCCCGCGTCGGTCGACACCCGCACGATCGCCTTGCGTGCCGCCCACCAGCCCGGGCCGTCCTCGATCCGCGGGGACGTGCCGAGCACCGTGACCGCACCCCAGCCGAGTCCGTGGCGCACGTCGAGGTCGGGCAGCAGGGCCAGGCGCAGCCGCAGCGTGGCGGCGAGCGCGTCACCCAGGCGGGCGAAGGTCGCCTGGTACTCGTCGCCGGCCGTGATCCACAGCGGCACGGCGGGCGACAGTTCCGTGTTGACGTCGGCCAGGGCCTCCTCGAGCCGGGCGTGCACGACCGCCCGGTCGTCGGGGACCCGCGAACCGACCACGTCCCCGATCAGCGTGACGGTGGCGTCCTGCTTCATTCCGGCCATATGAAGAAGATACCTTCTTTTTCATGGAATGCAGCATATTGCTTCACTGTCGAGGTGGGGCGCCCGGGACTCAGTTGAGGGTGCGCATCGTCGGCGGTACGCCGCCTCCGGCGTGGACCGCCTCGACCAGCTCCTGGAGAGCCGTCAACGCCACCCGCTGCGACATCGGGCCGTAGGACACCCGGGCCACGCCCAGCTGCTCGAGTCGCGCCAGCGCCGGACCGCCCGGGATGCCGATCAGGGTGAGGCGCTGCGGGCCGAACGCGTCGACCAGTGCCGAGACCTGCTCCTCGTCGAGCTTGCCGGGCACGAACACCACCGGCGCACCGGCGTCGAGGTAGGCGCGGCCCCGTTCGATCGCGTCGGCCAGCACCTCACCCTTGTCGCGGTCACCGGCCTTGACGAACGCGTCGGTGCGGGCATTGAGCACGAAGTCGACACCCTCGTCGGAGGCCACCTTCATGATCGCCTCGACGTTGGCCACGGCCTCCGCGAGCGGTCGCATCTGGTCCTCGATGTTGGCGCCCACGACACCGACACCGATCGCCTTGCGGACCGTCTCCGCCGGGTCGCCGTACCCACCCTCGAGGTCGGCCGAGACCGGCAAGGACGTCGCCGCGACGATGCGGCGGCACTCCTCGACCATCTCGTCGACGGGAATGTTCTCGCCGTCCTCGTAGCCGCGGGAGGCCGCGATCGAGTGGCTCGCGGTGGCGAGCGCGGTGGTGCCCTCCACGCCGGCGACGGCCTTCGCACTGATCACGTCCCAGACGTTCACGACGGTGAGCAGCTTGGTGTCCTGGTGGAGGCGCAGCAGCTCGGCGCCCCGGTCAATTGTGGTTTGGTCAGCCATGGCGCCGACGCTACTCCGACGCACCCAAGCTTGGCTCGCGGCTCAGTGGGTTCCACCACCTCCTGTCGCGGGCGTGCCGATCCGGAACGGCAACACCAGCACCGGGTTCTCGAACTCCGACAACCGCACGCTCACCTCGACCTTCCACTCCCCCGGCTTCGGCAGGGTGACGGTGCCTCTCCACCGGCCGGGGCCGTCCGGTGTCAGGTCGAGGACCAGGTCCAGCCCGTCCGTCGTGGCGCGCACCCGCGGGTCGGCGTACGGCGTGACCGGCGTGCCGGCCTCGTCGAGGACCTCCAGCCGGAATCCGGTCGTGCCGGTGACCACGCTGTCCAGCGTCATCCGCAGCGTGTGCTCCGACGCCGACGCCTCGGCCACCGGACTGCCGCCCGGTTGACCGGTCGCCTCGGACGCCGCCGGGCCCGGCACGGCGAACGCGGCCGGCGTCGCCAGGGCCAGCACCAGTGCGGCGACGAGTGCGGGCCACCGGTTCGGGCGGCGTACCGCCGAGACCGCACCGGCGGCCGCCACCACCGCCAGGGCCACCAGCAGTCCGCGCCAGGTGAGCCAGCCGTCGACCCAGTGCGTCCAGTCACGCAGGCCGACCCAACCGGCACCCTCACGCACGGCAGCGAGGGGTACGACGAGCACCGCGGCGGCCAGTGCGACCAGCCAGCAGGCCTCGAGCCACCGGCCGGCGCGACCCAGCAGGAGGAGCGCGACCAACCCGAGCACCGCGAGCGCACCGGCTGCGAGGGTCAGGCCGTGGGCGAACGACAGCCCGGTCGTCACCGGTGCGGCGAACGCGTCGTTCGCCGTGCTCCCCGGGGTCGGCGCGCCCACCGCGAAGGTGAGCGAGCCGTTGACCTCGTGGCCGTCGGCCGAGGTGACCGCCCAGGCCACCACCACCGTGCCTTCGGGAAGCTGACCGGTGGGAGTGATCTCGACGTCGCGGTCGACCGTGTCCACGTCGACCGCGACCTCCTCGCCGGTGCCGGTGAAGACGTGCGTCTCGGCGGCACGCGCCACCACGCGCTCGTTGAACTCGAGGGTGATCCTCGCGGGGGCCTGCGCCACGACCGCGCCGGACCCGGGCGTGCTGGCGACCAGCTGGGCATGGGCCGAGGCCGGCCCGGCCCCGAGCGCCACGGTGGCCAGCGCGAACGCTGCGGTCAGCAGTAGCCGGACCACCCGGCCACGCCCACCGCGGCCGGCGGGCGTGGACCGGTCGAGTCGTGTGTTCACGCCTTGCGGCTGCGGGACAGGGCGGTGCCACCGGCGAGCAGGCCGAGCAGCCCGACCACCAGTCCGGCGATGGCCAGTCGGCTGACCCCGTCGTCGGATTCCCGGTCCGACGCGTTGCCGGAGTCGGCGTGCGACTCCGCGTCGGTGATCACGACGTTGGGTGCCGGCGCCTCGAGCTCCTCGGCGTCCTGGCCGTCCGCGGGGACCTCGGTCCAGGCGGTCTCGCCCTTCACGCAGGTCTGGATGGTCGGGAAGTCCAGGGTCGCGCCTGCGGCGTCGGGCAGCTGCACCGAGACCTCGAAGGTGTCGCGCTGGCCGTCGGGCAGTGGCGTCTTGGCGGTGTAGACGATCTGGCCGACCCGCTCGGTGATCTCGTTGCCGTGCGCGTCCTTGATCGGGGCGTCCAGGTTCTCCATCACCTTCTCCACGTCGTAGAACGGTTGGCGGGTCGGGGTGGCGGCCACGATCTCCTCGGGCAGCTGGATCGCGACCTTCTTCGTCGGTGATCCGTCGCAGCCGTGCGGAACGCTGAAGGTGAGCACCGTGTAGGCGCCGGCGGCAGTCTCCGAGGCGGTGACGCTGACGTGCGCCGAGGCCGCGCCGGCCCCGAGCAGGAGGGTCGCCCCCACGGCGGGCAGCAGGGCGAGTCGGGCAATCGTGCGTGAGAGGTTCATGTGCTTCCTATCGGGGAGTTGAAGAGGGGGTGGGGGTGGGCGCCGTGTCGAAGAAGCGGGACAGCGCGGGCACCCGGCGTACGAGCAGGTGGTCGAAGGCGAGCACCACCAGCAGGGACAGGCCGAACAGCGGCAGCAACAGGCCGAGTACGACGACCGCGACCAGCAGGAACGGCGAGGCCCGTAGTGGCATCCGGCCGCGCGGGGCTCCGACCGATCCGCCCGGACGACGTCGCCACCACATCAGGGGTCCGGTGATGCAGGACGCGATGATCGCCAGGCACATCAGGGCCGAGCCCCAGAACGACCAGAGGCCAAGGCTGCGGCCCTCGTGCAGGCCGATGCCCTGGGCGACGACCTTGGCCAGCGCCGGGTAGTCGTCGTAGCCGTAGGTCGACTCGACCTCTCCCCCGAAGCGCCCGACGTGCACGGTCCTCTCGTCCGACGGGGCGTCGAAGGCGTAGCCGATCACCGAGTAGACACCGTCCTCGGAGGCAGGGAGCGCCACGGTCATGGGGTGCCGCAGACCCTGCTCCGAGGCGATCTCGACGGCGGTGTCGAGGTTGGCCCGGCTCGAGCCCTCGTGGCCACTCGACCTCGGGACCTCGGTCTTGCCGCTGCCCCACGGCACCTCCTGTGCGTGCGAGTGCGGCAGCGACTCGTCGAGCGTCGAGGTGGGGTCCGAGACCGCGCCGGGGTCGGTGCTCCACATGGAGGTGCCCCGGTCGGTGGCCAGCTCCTGCACCTTGGCGCCGAAGATGCCGGTCCAGGGCAGCCCGGAGGCCAGCAGGAGCAGCAGTCCCACCCCGGCGACCAGGCCGATCCGGCCGTGCCGGGAGCGCAACGAGCGGGGTCGTCGGCGCCGCGCGGCCCGGCCCTTCGAGTAGAGGTAGTAGCCGGTCAGGGCCATCACGAACGCCCAGCTCGCGGCGAGCTCGATCAGGTGGTCGCCCCACTTGCCGACCATCAGGTCACGGTGGATGCGGACGGCGTAGCCGCTCAGCGTGGTGTCGGGGTTGATCGCGCCGAGCACCTCCGCACCCCATGGGTTCACGTAGAGGTCGCGCGCCTCGCCGGAGCCGGTGACGATGGAGAACCGCGTGCTGCTGCCCTCGTCGTCGGGCTCGGTCATCGAGATGATCGTGGCGTCCGGGTAGGCGCGTTCGACGGCCGCCTCCTGCGCGGAGTACGGCTGGGTGAAGTCCATGTCGGCCGGCTGCTCGACCGTCATCACATCGGCGTGCAACAACGGTTCGAGCTGGAAGCGGAACAGGTAGATCAGTCCGGTGCTGGCCAGCACCAGCAGGATCGGCGCGACCAGGAGGCTGGCGTAGAGGTGCCACCTCCAGAACGCCCGGAACCATCCGGGCGAGGCAGCGCGCGCGGGTCGCCCCCGTGGGGGGTCGCCGTCGGGGCGCGCTGCAGGTGGATCGATCTGCAGGGTCATGTCTCTCCTCAGGGACACGTGCGTACGCCGCGGCGGCACCGGGTCGTCGTACGACGACATGGCGGTGCGCGGGCGCGCGGGTGCGCAGGAAAGGCGCATCCGTTGGATGCGCAGGGTCGGGTCAGGCCGGGAGGAGAGCCGGCGGACCGCGGCGTACGACGCTGCGCGCCAGCGTCGTCAGGTGAGGAGGAGCCGACCGCTCGAACGCGGCCGGAGCGGCAGCGAGCGGTGCCGGCAGGGCCAGCCCGGCCAGCAGCTGGCGCAGGGACGGTACGACGACCGCCGCGGCAAGTGCGAGAAGGGTCCAGATCGCACGTTCACCGACGGCCAGCCACAGGCCGACGAGGGCCGCGGCGCACAGGTGGAGCACCATCATCGGGGCGTGCGCGCCGGTCATGTCGGCGATCAGGTGGTGCATGGCGTGGGGCAGGGCGAAGTCGGACTGCACCTGCGGGCGAGCGGCGGCGTACTGCTCCATCGGCGACCCGGAGCCGACCAGCGACTCGGGCCGGGCCGGCGCGACCGGGGCCGTGCCGACGGTGTGCGCAGCGTCGCCGGCGTGACCGGAGGTCATCGTCAGCATCGCGTGCACGACGGTCTGGCCGCCGACGGTCAGCGCGACGATGCGCAGCGTGGTGGCGGGTCGACGCAGGAACCAACCGAGCCCCACGGCTGCCAAGAGATAGAACGCGACCAGGGTCGGCACCGAGGGCAGCAGGCCGTTCGCAGCCACGTGCGCCACGACGCCGGTGCTGAGGGCGACGAAGGCCAGCACGGCGCCACGCACCCGCCGCAGCAGCGGCCCCGCGGTCCCGTTCACGTCGCGTATCCTCCCACAGCCCGAAAGTCCCTGACGTGTCCGCGGGTGTCAGCAGGTGGGCGGCGAGGCGAGGTCACGGTCGACCGACTTGAGCAGGAAGACCCGCACGTGGCAGTCGTCGTAGACCAGGTCGTAGCGGTCGAGGATCACACCCCCGATGCGTTCGGCGGGGTCCAGGCCCCAGGCGTGCAACGGGAAGACCTGCATCAGCCAGGTCGGCGGGTGGTCGCCCTGCAGCACCCCGATCAGCTCGTCGAGGTCGGGGTCGAGCACCCGGATCGGCAGGCTCCACAGGTGTTCGTACGGCGAGCGCAGCCCGCTGGCACGTTGGGCATCGGCGCGACCGTAGAGCGTCGTCGCGGTGTCACCGGGCTCGGCCGAAGCCGCCACGAACTCGCCGAGCACGGTCAGCCGCGGCGTGCCGTAGTCGGCCATCTCCCTGGCCTCGGTCGGCGTCACCCAGAGCGCCGAGCCGATCACGTAGACGACCACCGGGAGCACCAGCCAGCGCCTGCGCGCGAGCGGCATCGTCAACCCGACCGCCAGCGCGAGACCGGGCGCGAGGCCGAGCAGGTAGTGCGTCCAGAAGTTGCCGCCGACCAGGATCCCGACAGCCTCCACCGCGATCATCGCGGCGACCGCCCACCCGAGCGCACTGCCCCGGAACCGAC
This sequence comes from Nocardioides sp. Soil796, assembly GCF_001429525.1. NCBI lineage: Bacteria > Bacillati > Actinomycetota > Actinomycetes > Propionibacteriales > Nocardioidaceae > Nocardioides > Nocardioides sp. Soil796. The sequence goes on along the minus strand of NZ_LMSQ01000021.1, from coordinate 93,121 downwards.
CGACCAGCGCCACGACGACGAGCACGATCAGCATCGGGATGATGCCGGAGAGCCAGGCGTCCTCCACGATCGCCGCGGTGCGGTTCTCGATGCCGGTGCGGTGGCCCGCGCGGATCAGCGACGACGCGTCACCGCGGAAGCTGATCGCGGCCACCCACAGCCCGTTCACGCCCGTGGGGGCGCTGAACGCCCAGCCGACCATCATCCCCACGCCGCCCGCGATCCCGGCCAGGCCGGCCAGCAGTCGGCGTGCGACGTCGGGCCAGGTGCGTTCCTTGCGGAGACCGGCGACGACCAGCACCACGAACGCGAAGACGAGGCCCTCGGCGAAGTTCTGCTTGACCGCCATCGCGAGCAGGCCGACCAGCCCGGCGGCGGCCGACCAGGCCAGCGCCCGACCGCCCTCGTGGCGTGCGGCGATCGCCGCGCAGAGCACGCAGCCCATCACGAACGGGATCGCGAACGCCTCGCCGTTGGCGACCGGGGCCCCGACGGCGGGCGTGATCGAGAACGCCGCGGCGACCAGGGCGGCCCAGCCTGCGGCACCGCCGAGTCGGCGTACGGCGCAATAGGTGAGCACCACGAAAGCCATGAAGAACGCGGCCACCATCCAGCGGATCGCCTCCACCGTCCCGATCGCGGCCGCCACCATGAACAGCCAGATCAGCATCGGTGGCCGGTCGACCCAGTAGTGGCCGTAGAGGCCGTCACCGCCGCGGTGCAGCAGGTCGTCGGCGACGAGGTAGAAGCCGGACTCGTCGGGGGTGATCGGCCAGTCCCACAACACGATGCGGCCCGCGACGACCACCAGCAGGGCAAGCCACAGCGGCCAGTGGCAGCGCAGCGCACCCACACTCGATGTCAACACGTGTCCCCCGTCTTGGTCCCGGTGCAGGCCTCGTCAGCGGTGAGGTCAGCCCCAGAAGATCCGCTCGACCACACTCCGTGCACGGCGTGTGGTGCGCAGGTAGTCGTTCACCATGGCGTCGGATTCACCCGCAGAGTAGCCGAGGACCGAAGCCACCGCCGCACGCTCCCGCGGGTCGCGCGGGATCTGGTCGGAGGCCTTGCCCCGCACCAGGGTGACCGCGTTGCGCATCGAGCTGACCAGGCGCCAGGCCGCGTTGAGCGCCTCGGAGTCGTCGGCGTCGAGGAGCTCGGCCTCGGTGGCGGCCCGCAACGCGTCCAGGGTGCGCGGGGTCTGCAGGCCCTCGTGCCGTCCGGCATGCAGCATCTGCAGCAGCTGGACGGTCCACTCGATGTCGGCCAGTCCCCCGCGGCCCAGCTTGAGGTGCGTGTTCGGGTCGGCCCCGCGGGGCAGGCGTTCGTCGTCGACGCGGGCCTTGATGCGGCGCACCTCGATGACGTCGTCCTCGGTGATCCCGTCGACCGGGAAGCGCAGCGGGTTGATCAGCTCGGTGAAGCGCCGGCGCAGGTCCTCGTCGCCGACGACCGCGTCCGCACGCAGCAGGGCCTGGAACTCCCACACCCGCGACCACTTGGCGTAGTAGCCCCGGTAGGACTCCAGGGTGCGCACCAGCGGCCCCTGCTTGCCCTCGGGTCGCAGGCCGGCGTCGACCTCGAGCGGCGGGTCGGAGGCCGGGACGGCGAGCATGCGGGTCAGCTCGATGACCACCGCCTGGGCGTACGACGCCGCGACCTGGGGCTCGACGCCCGGCGCCGCCTCGTGCACGAACATGACGTCGGCGTCGCTGCCGTAGGACAGCTCGAAGCCGCCGTACCGCCCCATGCCGATGACCGCGATGGCGCTGGCCGGCGCGTCGAGGCCACGCTGCGCCACGACCGCGCGATGTGCTGCGGAGAGGGTCGCCTCGAGGGTGGCGTCGGTGAGGTTGGAGAGGCCCGCGCCGACCGCGACCACGTCGAGGTTGCCGACGAGCTCACCGGCGGCGATGCGCAGCAGCTCACGGCGCCGGATCGCCCGGATCGCCAACGCGGCCTGGTCGGGGCTGTCCTTGCGTCCGGCCGAGGCCAGCATCTCGGTGGTCAGCGCCTCGGCGCTGAGCGGGGTGAGGTCCGTGCCCAGCAGCTTGACGCCGGTGGGCTCGCGTTCGAGCAGGTCGGTGGCGAAGCGCGAGGTGGCCAGCAGCTGCGCCAGCCGCTGGGCGACCTCACCCTCGTCGCGCAGCGTGGCGAGGAACCAGTGCGTCGCGCCCAGGGTCTCGCTGATCCGCCGGAAGCCGAACAGCCCGGCGTCCGGGTCGGGGGCGTCGGCGAACCACTCGAGCATCGCCGGCAGCAGGGTGCGCTGGATCGCGGCCGTCCGGGAGACACCGTTGGTGAGGTACTCCAGGTGCCGCAGCGCAGCCTTCGGGTCGAGATATCCCAGTGCAGACAGGCGTTGCTCGGCCGCGTCGGCAGAGAGCCGGATCTCCTCGCCGGGGATCCGGGCCACCGCGCTGAGCAACGGCCGGTAGAAGAGCTTCTCGTGCAGGCGCCGCACCTCTCGGCGGTGGTGGCGCCACTCCTTGTCGAGCTCCACGACCGGGTCCCGCAGGTAGCCGATCGAACGTCCCAGCCGTCGCAGCGAGGGTTCGTCGTCGGGCAGCACGTGGGTACGCCGCAGCTGGTGCAGCTGGATGCGGTGCTCGAGCTTGCGCAGGAACGCATAGGCCTCGTGCATCGACTGGCCGTCCTCGCGCCCCACGTACCCGCCGCGGGTCAGCTGCGCCAGCGCGCTCAGCGTGGTCGGCGCGCGGACACCCTCGTTGGTGCGGCCGTGCACCATCTGCAGCAGCTGGACGGCGAACTCGACGTCGCGCAGACCCCCGGAGCCGAGCTTGAGCTGGCGTTCGGCCTCGTGGCTCGGAATGTGGTCGAGCACCCGGCGACGCATCGACTGGACGTCCGTGACGAAGCCGTCTCGGCTGGCAGCGGACCACACCATCGGGGCGATCATCTGCATGTACTCGCGACCCAGCGCGAGGTCACCGGCGACCGGTCGCGCCTTGAGCAGGGCCTGGAACTCCCACGTCTTGGCCCAGCGCTCGTAATAGCCGCGGTGGCTGGCCAGGGTGCGCACGAGCGGACCCGACTTGCCCTCGGGGCGGAGGTTCGCGTCCACCGGCCAGATGGTGCCCTCGGCGGTGTGGTCGGAGCAGACCTGGATCAGCTGGGCGGCGAGCTGGGTGGCCGCCCGGTTGGCCACGCCCTCGTCGGCTCCCTCGGCCGGCTCGAAGACGAAGATCACGTCGACGTCGGAGACGTAGTTGAGCTCGTGGCCCCCGCACTTGCCCATGGCGATGACCGAGAGCCGGGCGGTGGCCGCGGTCTCGCCGACCCGGGCGCGGGCGATGGACAGTCCGGCGTCGAGGGTGCCGGCGGCCAGGTCGGACAGCTCGGCGGCGATGTCGTCGACGCCGACGCCGTGGGCGAGGTCGCGGGCGGCCATTCGCAACAGCACCCGGCGGTACTCCACCCGCAGTGCGTCGACCGCCTCGGTGTCGTCCATCGCCGAGACCGGTTCCGCGTCGGCAGGGTCGGCACCCACGGCGCGCAGCAGGGCCTCCCTCACGGCGTACGCCGCCGGGCGGGTGTTGCCCAGGGTCGGGTCGGTCAGCTCACGCCAGTGGTGGGGATGGGTCACCAAGTGGTCGGCCAGTGCGCTGCTCGCGCCGAGCACGCTGAGCAACCGCATCGCGGTTCCCTCGTCGTCCACCAGCTCCTCCAGGAAGTCCTGGCGGCTCTCGCCCGCGTCGCGCTCGACGGCGTCGGCCAGGTCGACCAGGGCGTCGAGTGCCGCGTCGGGATCGGCGGTGCGGTTCAGGATCGCCAGCAGCGGCGGGCCCTGCTCCCCCAGCTCGGCCAGTCGCGCCGCTGAGGTCTCGGGGTCGCTGAATCCCTGCCGGATCAGCTCGCCGCGTCCGACTGCCCGCGGCGTCATCCCGCCGACCCGTCGCCAGTTCTTGCCGACCCGTCGCCAGTTTGGCGTCGATCCATCCGCTCGCGCGCCAGCTGCGTGAAGTGCTCGGCCATCGGGCGCCAGGCCGCGTCCAGCTCGGCCCGGGCATCGGCGATGGAGCCGATCAGTGCCGTCTGGTCGAGGCCACGCGCCAGATGCGCCTCACGGTCGCCGTCCGCCCAGGCCGCCACGATCTGCTCGTCGGCCTCGGGGTGCAGTTGCACGCCCCAGACGGAGTCGGCGAACCGCACGACCTGCACCTCGTCGTCCGGGGTCGCCGCCAGCAGCACGGCGCCGTCGGGCAGCTCCGAGACGATGTCGTTGTTCCACTGGATGCCGCGCAGCCCGTGGGGTCGGCCGAAGACCCGGTCCTGCGCCGCGGCAGGCAGCCATCCGACCGGCAGCACGCCGACCTGCTGTCCACGCGGGTTCACCTCGACGCCTCCGCCGAGGGCGACCGCGACCAGCTGATGGCCCAGGCAGATGCCGAGGGTCGGCACCCCCGTGTCGGCTGCGTCGCGCACCAGGTGCTTGAGCGGCGGGAGCCACCAGTACGCCGCATCGTCGTCGGCTCCCATCGTGCCGCCGAGCACCACGAGTGCGTCGTACGCCGCGAGGTCGGGCAGTGCGTCACCGACGTACGGCCGCCACACCTCGACCCGGGCACCGGCCTCCTCCAGCCAGTCGCCGAGGTGGCCAGGCGGGCACTTCGCCTCGTGCTCGACGACGAGGACCAGCGGCTGCGTCACGGGCTCAGATCACCGGCAGCATCTGGTCCCGCTCCCAGGCCGAGACCTGGCCGCGGTAGGCCTCCCACTCGGATCGCTTGTTGCGCAGGAAGTAGTCGTAGACGTGCTCGCCCAGCGTCTCGGCCAGCAGCTCGGAGTTCTCCGCGACCTTGATCGCCTCGGCCAGCGTCTTCGGCAGCGGCTCGATGCCGAGGCTGTTGCGCTCGCGCTCGTTGAGCGACCACACGTCGTCCTCGGTCTCGCGAGGCAGCTCGTAGCCCTCCTCGATCCCCTTCATGCCGGCGGCCAGGATCACCGCGAACGCCAGGTAGGGGTTGCAGGCGGGGTCGATGGTGCGCAGCTCGATGCGGGTGGACTGGCCCTTGTTGGGCTTGTACATCGGCACCCGGACCATCGCCGAACGGTTGTTGTGTCCCCAGGTGATGTACGACGGCGCCTCGCCGCCGCCGATCAGCCGCTTGTAGCTGTTGACCCACTGGTTGGTGACACAGGTGATCTCGCTGGCATGGCGGAGCATCCCGGCGATGAACTGCCGGCCGGTCTTGCTGAGCTGGTATTCGGAGCCGGCCTCGAAGAACGCGTTGCGGTCACCCTCGAACAGCGACACGTGCGTGTGCATGCCCGAGCCCGGGTGCGTGGTGAACGGCTTCGGCATGAAGCTGGCCCAGATGCCCTGGCTCAGTGCCACCTCACGGATCACCGTGCGGAAGGTCAGGATGTTGTCGGCGGTGCTCAGCGCGTCGGCGTACCGCAGGTCGATCTCCTGCTGGCCGGGCCCACCCTCGTGGTGGCTGAACTCGACGGAGATGCCCATCGACTCGAGCATCGTGATCGCCTCGCGACGGAAGTCGGAGCCGTGCGACTGCGCGGTGTGGTCGAAGAACCCGCTGCGGTCGACCGGGATCGGGTCGTCACCGGAGTTGGGGGTGTCCTTGAAGAGGTAGAACTCGATCTCGGGGTGGGTGTAGAACGTGAACCCCTTCTCGGCCGCGGCGCTCAGGGTGCGCTTGAGCACGTAGCGCGGGTCGGCGTACGACGGGCTGCCGTCGGGCATCATGATGTCGCAGAACATGCGCGCCGTCGCGGGCCCCTCGCCGCCACGCCACGGCAGGATCTGGAACGTCGACGGGTCGGGCAGCAGCAGCATGTCTGCCTCGTAGACGCGGGCGAATCCCTCGATGGCCGAGCCGTCGAACCCGATGCCCTCGCTGAAGGCGCCCTCGAGCTCGGCCGGAGCCACCGCCACGGACTTGAGGAAACCGAGGACGTCGGTGAACCAGAGGCGGACGAACCGGACGTCGCGTTCTTCGAGTGCGCGCAGCACGAAGTCTTCCTGCTTACCCATGGACCCAACTATGGACCATCGCCTGTTACACGCGTGTGACACGCCACCAGTTGGTGCACGCGGAACATCCCCGTCACCTGATGACTGGGATGTTCCGCGTAGAGGTCGGGCGCGGGGGTCAGCGTCAGCGCACGGGCTGCTGGAGCTCGATCACCCAGTCGGCGGAGGGATCGGCCGGCGACGAGAGGTAGAGCTCCCGGCAGGTGCCGGAGGCGTGCAGGCCCTGCTCGGTCAGGTGCGCGCCCAGGGCCTGCCAGCCTTCGGCGATGCGGTCGATCGGCCCCGTGTACGTCGCCACGACGGCACGCGGCACCGCAGGCAGCGTGGCCGGCTCGGCACCCTCGACGTCGAGGCCCGCCGGGCCGCAGGCCGCGAACCGGATGCCCTCGTCGCCCACGTCGTACCAGGCGACGCTCGGGTCGAAGCCGGTCCCCTGCCCTGCAGCCGCCGACGCGAGTCGCGCGAAGAGCGGTCCGATGACCGGTCCGATCTGGGGCTGCTCCGCCACCGAGGCGGTCAGCTGGGTGACCTCCAGCTCGGGCAGGTTCTTCTCCGTGTAGTTCATCTCCATGATGTGTCCTTCCATCAGTCGGAGACGCCGCTCCACCTCGTCGAGGCGGGTCCGGTTGGCGGTGATCTCGTCGGCCAGCTCGGTCCGGCGCTGTTCCAGTCGCTGCTGGAGCAGGTCGGGCGGGCCGTCGAGCATCTCTCCCACCACCTCGAGACTGAAGCCCAGCTCCTTGAGGGCCACCAGCTGGTGCGCGCGCCGCAGCAGCGACTCGTCGTACCGCCGGTAGCCCGAGAAGGGGTCGACCTCGGACGGGGCGAGCAGTCCGACCGCGTCGTAGTGACGCAGCATCCGCACTGACACCCCGGCGAAGCGGGCGAAGTCTCCGATGTTCAACATGACGGGATCACTCCACGGCCTGACACGGTGTCAGGGTCAAGAGCCGTCGCGCGGAACGTTCTCCAGCTCGGCCAACCAGGCAGTCGGCGACGCGTCCGACGGCATCCGCCAGTCACCGCGCGGCGACATCGTGCCGCCCGCGGAGACCTTCGGGCCGTTGGGCAGCGCCGACCGCTTGAACTGCGACGCGAAGAACCGCGTGATGAACACCTCGAGCCACTTGCGTACGACGGGCAGGTCGTAGGCCGCACGACGGTCGGGCGGGAATCCCGGCGGCCACTCGCCGACCTCGGCGTCCTGCCAGGCATGCCAGGCCAGGAACGCGATCTTGCTCGGTCGGGCGCCGCCGCGCAGCGTGTGGAACAGCGAGAAGTCCTGCAGCGCATAGGGGCCCACGGAGTCCTCGGTGGCCTGGGGCTTCTCGCCCTCCTCGGTCGGGATCAGCTCGGGAGTGATCTCCTGCTCGAGGATCTCGCGGAGCACGTCGTTGATCTCGCCGCTGGAGTCGTCGGCGGCGAACTGGCCGCTGTCGATCACCCAGCGGATCAGGTGCTGGATCAGGGTCTTCGGGACCCCGGAGTTCACCGTGTAGTGGGACATCTGGTCGCCCACGCCGTACGTGCACCAGCCCAGCGCGAGCTCGGAGAGGTCGCCGGTGCCGAGCACGATGCCGCCACGGTGGTTGGCCAGCCGGAAGAGGTAGTCGGTGCGGAGGCCGGCCTGCACGTTCTCGAACGTGACGTCGTAGACCGACTCGCCGTCGGAGTACGGATGGTCGAGGTCGTCGAGCATCTGCGTGGCCGCGGGCTTGATGTCGAGCACCTCGAAGGTGACGCCGAGCGAGGTGGAGAGCCGCGTGGCGTAGGACTTCGTGGTGTCGCCGGTCGCGAAGCCCGGCATGGTGAACGCGTGGATGTCGGTGCGCGGCCGGCCCAGCCGGTCCATCGCCTTGGCCGCCACGATCAGCGCGTGCGTGGAGTCGAGCCCGCCGGACACGCCAATGACGACCTTCGGCTGCCACGAGTCGCCGCCGATCGCGCGCAACCGTTGCTCGAGGCCGGAGACCTGGATGTTGTAGGCCTCGTAGCAGTCCTGGGCGAGCCGTTCTGCGTCGTCGGGCACGAACGGGAACCGGTCGACCTTGCGCCGCAGGCCGATGTCACCGGTCGGCGGCTCGAGGGTGAACTCGACGGTGCGGAACGACGAGAGCCGGTCCTCGTGCGTGCGCCGGTTGTCGTCGAACGTGCCCTGCCGCAGCCGGTCCTGGCGGATCCGGCCGAGGTCGACGTCCGCGACGCTGCGCCGCGCGCCCTCGGGGAACCGCTCGGTCTCCTCGAGCAGCTCGCCGAGCTCGTAGACCATCGTCTGGCCGTCCCAGCTGAGGTCCGTGGTCGACTCCCCCTCACCCGCCGCCGCATAGAGGTACGCCGCCAGGCAGCGCGCGCTCGCCGAGCGCACCAGCAGCCGGCGGTCCTCGGCCCGGGCAACGGTGATCGGCGAACCCGACAGGTTGGCCAGCACCGTCGCGCCGGCCAACGCGGCCTCGGCACTGGGCGGGACCGGCACCCACATGTCCTCACAGACCTCGACGTGCAGCTTGAGGTCAGGCAGGTCGGCAGCGCTGAAGATCAGGTCGGGACCGAACGGCACCTCGTCGCCACCGAGCGTGATCCACTCGTCGCGGCGGTCGTCACCCGGCGCGAAGTGGCGGCGCTCGTAGAACTCCCGGTAGGTCGGCAGGTAGGACTTCGGGCTGACCCCGAGCACCGATCCACGGTGGATCACCACGGCACAGTTGAGCACCCGCGTGCCCTGCACGAGCGGGGCGCCGACCACGATCACCGGCAGCAGGTCCTGCGAGGCCTCGACGATGTCGTCGATCGCGGACAGCGTCGAGGCGAGCAACGTGTCCTGCAGCAGCAGGTCGTCGATGGCGTAGCCGGTCAGGCACAGCTCGGGGAACAGCGCGACCGCGACACCCTCCTCGTGGCACTCCGTGGCCTGCGCGATGACGGTCGCCGCGTTGGCCGCCGGGTCCGCGATCGAGACGGGCACGGCGCAGGCGGCGACGCGGGCGAAACCCTGGGCATAGGCAGAGTAGAAGTCCACGTCCGTGAGTCTATGGGGTGGCTGCCGCTTCCCGGCGACACCTCAGACGGGCCCGAAGTTCCCGCATTTCGGTGTCGCCACCGAGCATCAGCGGTCCTAGCGTCGGGACATGCGAACGGTCGCCGTACTCGGAGGGTCCGCCGTCGGCTCCGTGACGGCACTGCTGTTGGCGCGCACCGGCTGGCAGGTCACCCTGGTCGACGACGAGTTCGACCTGTTCTCCACGCCGTCACCGCAACTTCGGGCACGTCCGGGAGCACCTCACACCGTGCAGGCACACGGGTTCATGGCCCGCACCCTCCACGAGCTGACCACCCGGCTGCCCGACGTACGACAGGCCCTGCTGGATGCCGGCGCCCCGCTGATCACCTTCGCCTCGATGGTGCCGCCGCACTGGGTCGACGGCGGGCGGCCGGGTGACGAGCAGCTGGACTGCCTGCGGGTACGCCGACTCACGCTGGACCGGGTGCTCGGTGAAGCCGTGGCCGGTCAGTCCGGGATCAGGCGGGTCGACAGCCGGGCCACCGGCCTTCTGCTCGACGAGTCCGGACCGGTGCCCACCGCGACCGGCCTCGGGCTGGAGGACGGGAGCTCTGTCACCGCCGGCCTCGTCATCGACGCCGGCGGACGCCGCTCGCCGATCAGCCGGTGGCTGGCCGATGCCGGCATCGTCCAGCCCCAGCGGGTCGACCCGTGCGAGGTCATCTACTACACGCGTCACCACCGCGTCGTCGGCGATGCACCGAGGCTCAACGCAGGCTTCGCCCAGATCCACCAGTTCCCCAGCTTCATCTCGCTGCTGTTCCTGGGCGACAACGACACCGGCATGCTGGCGATGTCGACACACGGCAAGGACCCACTGCTCAAACGGCTGCGCCACGATGCCGCGTTCTCCGCGGTGATGGCGGCGATGCCCGGCTTCGAGGAGTGGGCCGTCGCCCTCGACCCGATCGGCTCGGTGTTCTGCCTGGGCGCACTCGACAACCGGATGCGCTTCCTGGTCCGCGACGGTCGGCCCGTGGTCCGGGGGCTGCACCAGGTCGGCGACGCGCTGTGCATGACCAACCCCACCCGTGGCCGAGGTCTCTCGATGGGGCTGGCGGCAGCCGGTGCGCTCTGCGACCTGCTCGGCGACGAATCACTCGACCCCGACGACCTGGCCCTGGCGTACGACGCGTGGCAGCAGCGCGTGCTGGCGATCTACTACCGGGAGACCGCCGCGAGTGACGTCACCCTCGACCGTCAGCTGCGGGCCGGGCTGGCCGGTCAGGCGATCCCCCGCAACGCTCCGGGGATCGAGCTGCCCGAGGGACATCCGGTGACCTCGGAGGACCTTGACCGCGCGGCGGACGCCGATCCGGACCTGCTGAGAGCCACGTTCCGGGCGACCATGTTGCTCGATGACGAGCGCGTCATCGCCTCGGAGAGGGTGGCGGCCCGCACCCGGGCGGTCCTCGACGCGCTCCCTCCCTCGCCCGGGAGGCCGTCCCCGCCGACGGACGGCTTGCACGACCGGTCAGTGCTGGAGGCCGTGCTCGCCCCCTACGCCTGACGACCGCGCCCTCAGGAAAGCGACGTACCGGTGGGCGCCCGCGGGCCCGGCACCACGGCCGCCTCCGGCGTCCGGTGCTGGCGTACGTCGATCAGCCGCAGCCCCACGCCGCGCACCGCGTCGATCTGGAGCGGACTGTCGAGCTCGTGCAGCTTGCGGCGCAACCGCTTGACCACCGACTGCACGTGTGACCGGTCGCCCAGGTGGTCGTTCCCCCAGACCCGTCGCTGCAGGTCGGCGAACGGCTGCACGTGCCCGACCTCCTCGAGCAGGCAGAGCAGGAGGTCGTGCTCGAGGGGTGAGAGACCGACCTCGCGGTCCTGCCAGGACGCGACCCTCCAGTCCGAGTCGACCTCGAGCCCGAACAGGGCCGGTGCCGGACGCGCCGGGCGCATGGGCAGGGCCTGCGGAGGAACCGGCGGCACCGACCGCAGGGCCGGCTCGACCGCCGGGAGGCCACCGAGGATCTCGAGGGCCTCGGCCCGGGTGGCGACCATGACGACGGCGGCGCTGGTGCCGATCGCCTCGGCGATGCGGAGGCGGTCCTGGGCGGATGCGGCGATCGCGAGCACGACGGGCGCAGCATCAACTGGCGACGGGTCGTCCTGACCCACCACCCGGATCGGCCCTTCTCCCCGAGAGAGAGGCATCCCCAGCCTTTCGTCAGTTGCATGACGCTGCTGCTTCACCTTCACCGAACGTCTCGCTGAAAGTCAAGGAAGCACGAGGTTCTTCCGATAAACGGGCGCTGTTCCGGAAATGCCCACGTGCTGCCCACATCCGACCCTGACCTGCCCGGATCCACGCGTTGTGGCCGTCCCGGTGCGTCCCTAGCGTCTGATTGCACCGGCCAACTTCTCACGGGTCCCATTTTTCGGGGTTCCGTCTGGCCGGTGCACACGAGCTCATCCGGGGACGTGCTCGCGCCCCCGGCCAACTTCTCGGAGGGACGCACCATGTCATCGACAAGACGTCGGTCCCTGCTCCGGATTCGGAGCGGACCGGCACGTGCCCTGGCCACAGGGCTGGCGACCATCGCAGTGGTGGCCGCGTCACTGAGCCTGATCGGCACGGCCGCCTCGGCCACACCGGCGGCTCCTGACTCGGACAAGATCAAGCCCAAGCTGAGCAAGCAGCTGGACGAGAAGGGCGAGGCCACCTTCTGGGTGCGCTTCGAGATGCCCGACCTCAGCGCTGCCCAGAAGATCAAGGGCTGGGACAAGCGCGGGCAGGCGGTCTACGACACCCTGACCGCCGCGGCCGAGTCCAGCCAGAAGGACGCCCGCGCGATCCTCGACAAGGACGGCGCCGACTACAAGTCCTTCTGGGCCACCAACGCGATCCGCGTGCAGGCCGGCAGCGAGGACCTTGCCGCCGAGCTCGCCGCGATCAAGCAGGTCGACGGCCTCTACCCGACCTTCGACTACCGCCTCGAGAAGCCCACGAAGGGTGAGCGGATCCACGCGGCCCAGGCGGTCGAGTGGGGCGTGGCCAACATCAACGCCGACGACGTCTGGAACGAGTACGGCGTGCACGGCGAGGGCATGGTCATCGCCAACATCGACACCGGCGTCCAGTTCGACCACCCGGCGCTGGTCAACCAGTACCGCGGCAACAACGGCGACGGCACGTTCGACCACAACTACAACTGGTTCGACGCGCAGGGCACCTGCGACGGCGCACCCTGTGACGTCGACCAGCACGGCACCCACACGATGGGCACGATGATCGGCAGCGACGGGGCCGACAACCAGATCGGTGTCGCACCCGGTGCGAAGTGGATCGCGGCCAACGGCTGCTGCCCGTCCGACGCGGCGCTCATCGAGTCCGGCCAGTGGATGCTCGCACCGACCAACCTCGAGGGCGAGAACGCCGACGTCACCAAGCGTCCCAACATCGTCAACAACTCGTGGGGCACGCAGGTGCCGAGCAACGACCCCTTCATGGAGGACGTGCTCGAGGCCTGGGCGGCGTCCGGCATCTTCGGGACGTGGTCCAACGGCAACAACGGGAACGGGTGCCAGACCAGCGGTTCGCCGGGAAGTCGCACCTTGAACTACTCCGTCGGCGCCTACGACGTGAACAACACCATCGCGGGCTTCTCCAGCCGCGGCGTCGGCCAGGACGGCGAGATCAAGCCGAACATCTCGGCCCCGGGCGTGAACGTGCGCTCGAGCCTGCCGGGCGGCAACTACGGCGCCTTCAACGGTACGTCGATGGCGGCACCGCACCTCGCGGGTTCCATCGCACTGTTGTGGTCGGCGGCTCCCTCACTGGTCGGTGACATCGACGCCACCCGCGCCCTGCTCGACGGTTCCGCCGTCGACAAGGCCGACTCCCAGTGCGGCGGCACCGACGACGACAACAACGTCTACGGCGAGGGTCGTCTCGACGCCCTGGCCCTGGTGCAGGGCGCTCCGGTCGGCGAGACCGGAACGGCGACCGGCACCGTGACCGACGAGGCCACCGGCGACCCGATCCAGGGTGCCGACGTCACGCTCGAGGGGGCGACCAGCAGGTCGCTCACGACCGGCGCCGACGGCACCTACTCGGCCCGCCTCACCGCGGGCGACTACACCGCGACGGTGGCCAAGTTCGGCTACCAGACGGCCACCGCCGACCTCACCGTCACTCCAGACACCACGACCACGCAGGACTTCGCGCTGGTCTCGGCGGCAGCAGTGACCCTGAGCGGAACCGTCACCGACGGCAGCGGCCACGGTTGGCCGCTCTACGCCAAGGTCACCGTTCCCGGGGCCGACCCGGTCTTCACCGACCCGGCGACCGGCGAGTACTCGATCGAGGTGCCCGGCAACGCGTCGTACGACGTGTCGGTCGCCGCGCAGTACCCGGGCTATGTGGCGGCCACGCAGACCGTCGAGGTCGGTGGCGATGACACCACCGCCGACATCGCGGTCGAGGTCGACTCCTCCACGTGTGCCGCCAAGGGCTACGCGTTCAACACCGACGGTGTGACCCAGGACTTCAACACCGGAGAGCTCCCCGACGGCTGGACCGTCGAGGACGCCGCCGGCACGGGTCAGGTCTGGGAGTTCGACGACCCGGGCGGCCACGGCAACCTCACCGGTGGTGACGGCGCGTTCGCGATCATCGACAGCGACAACTACGGCAGCGGCGGCACGCAGGACACGTCGCTGGTCAGCCCGGTCGTCGACATGAGCGACGTGACCTCACCGGTGGTCGGCTTCAAGCAGGACTACTACAACCTGGGTGACACCGCCGACGTCGACGTCAGCATCGACGGTGGCGAGAGCTGGACGAACGTGCTCAGCCAGTCCGACTCCGCCCGGGGACCGCGTGAGGACGTGATCCAGCTGCCGACGGCCGCCGGACAGTCCGCGGTCCAGGTCCGGTTCCACTACTACGAGGGCAGCTACGACTGGTGGTGGCAGGTTGACGACGTGTTCGTCGGCAGCCGCACCTGTGACCCGGTCGAGGGTGGGCTCGTGGTCGGCAACGTCTCCAACTCCAACGACGGCGCGGCCATCAACGGCGCATCGGTCACGAGCCAGGACAACGCCGACGTCAAGGCGACCACCAGGCCGACGCCGGACGACGAGAGCCTCGCCGACGGCTTCTACTGGTTGTTCTCCCCCGAGACCGGCAGCCACAAGTTCGACGCCACGTCGAGTGGCTACGAGGTCGTCACCAAGACGGTCGACGTGGCCGCGGACGGCGCCGTACGCCAGGACTTCGAGCTCGGCTCCGGTCACCTGACCGTCACCCCGGGCAAGGTCCAGATCGAGAAGCAGCTGGGCAAGCCGGCGGTCACCAAGCAGGTCGAGGTGACCAACGACGGATCCATCCCGGTGCACCTGGAGTTCAACGAGCTCAAGGGCGGCTTCGTGATGCTCGGCGCCGACGGCAGTCGCACCAAGGCTGCCGACCTGATGAAGGCGGACGGCGCCCCGCTCCAGCGGATCAAGGCTCCGGTCTCCTTCGGCAGGACGGCGTCGAAGAAGATGTCCACGAACTCGGTGGCACCGCAGGCCGTCGCTCCGCACGACGACCCGTGGACCGACATCGCCGACTACCCGTCCAACGTGATGGACAACCGGGTGGTCCACGTCGACGGCATCGCCTACTCGATCGCCGGTGGCGACGGGTCTGCGTCGTCCTCGTCGACGTACGCCTACGACCCGGCTGCCCTGGCATGGACCGCCAAGGCCGACCTGCCGGGGGCCCGCAACGCGGTGTCCGCCGGCGTGGTCGACGGCCAGATCGTGGTCACCGGCGGGTGGGCGGACGGCGGTCCTTCGGCCTCGACGTGGGCCTACGACCCGGGTGCCGACTCGTGGACCGCGAAGGCCGATGCCCCGGTCGAGCTGTCTGCCTCCGGTCAGGCGGTCGTCGACGGCAAGCTGTACGTCGTCGGTGGCTGCACCACCGACAGCTGTACGCCGATGTCGAACGACGTGGCGGCGTACGACCTGGCCAGCGACACGTGGCAGACCCTGGCCGACTACCCCTCGGCAGTGGCGTTCGCGTCCTGCGGTGGTGTGGACGGCAAGGTCTACTGCACCGGTGGCAACGGCGGGGCTGCCGGCACGGCCGACAGCTACGTCTACGACCCGGCCGCGGACGCGTGGACCGAGCTCGCGGATGCCCCCGTCGACACGTGGGCCAGCCAGTACACCGTCGCGAACGGGATGCTGGTCGTCAACGGCGGAGTGCAGGCGGGCGCGATCAGCAACCGCACGTTCGCGTACGACGTCGCCGGCGAGGCCTGGGTGGACCTGCCGAACTCCAACACCCCGCGCTACCGCGGTGGCGCGTCGTGCGGCGTCTACAAGATCGGTGGCTCCTCGGGCAGCTTCAACGCCGAGGTGGACAGCGAGATGCTGCCCGGCATGGAGGACTGTGGCGCCAGTGCCGCGGACGTCGAGTGGCTGTCCGTCTCCCCGGCCGTCGCGATCCTGGCTCCCGGCCAGTCGGTCAACCTGAAGGTCACCATGGACCCGAACGTCGCCCAGCCGGGCACGTACACCGCGGGTGTGGCGATCAAGGAGGACACCCCCTTCAAGGTGGAGCCGGTCGACGTGACCATGGTCGTCAGCCCGCCCCGCTCGTGGGGCAAGCTGGCCGGTCGCGTGACGGGCAGCTCCTGTGCAGGTGAAGGCGCACCACTGGCCGGAGCCACCGTGCAGGTGAACTCGGGTGAGTCCGCGTGGACGTTCGAGAGCGCCAGCGACGGCACGTACGCCTACTGGTTCAACTCGATCTACAGCCCGCTGCAGCTGATCGCCGCCAAGGACGGCTACCAGCCGCAGGTCCGCAAGGTGAGGATCCGGGGCGGGCAGACCACCGCCGCCGACTTCACCCTGAAGAAGGCGGGCTGCTAGTCATCCATCAGTAGACAGTTGGACAGTTCGACAGGCCCGTGCACGCGCCAGCGTGGGCGGGCCTGTCGCGAGCCTGCAATTGTTGATGCGCGAACCGTGGGTTCTTGCGCTTCGAACCGTGGGTTCTTGCGGTCGTACGCCGGTCGCACGCCGGTCAGCTGGTCGCGCGGCCGCGTTGCCGGGCAGCCAGCAGGTAGGCCGCGGCCAGGCCGAGCTCGAGCCCGACGAAGACCCTGGTCAGCGGCCCGGTCTCCGGTTCGATCACGGCCGACACCGCCCGGCCCGAGGCCATCCCGGCGCTGAGTACGCCGATCGCGGCCGGCGACTTCAACCCGACCGCAGCGATGGCCAGCGTGAGGCCGCCGTACACCGCCCGGATCTCGTTGCGGGAGTCGGCCGTGGGCGCCGTACCGCCGAAGAGCTCGGGAACCATGGACGGGCGGGCGAGCGCCACGACGCCGATCGCCGCGTAGCTTGCAGTGCCGAGGGCAAGGAGTCGATTCACGACGCCCAGTCTGGCGCGGTCGGGCACGGATCGCCACCACCGCGTACGTCGCATCGAGTGCGGGCCCGAGGGTGACCACGGCCACAGTGCGAAGTGCCCGCGGAGGTCTAGCCTTGTCGTGGTCCGGGGACTCAATCGGGAGCCTCGAGAGCACAAGGAGTCTCACCTCATGAGCGAGCAGAACGTAGAAGTGGCCGCGCCGTACGGCGGAGGCGCAGCAGACGCCAAGGCGGCCGCGCCGGTCAAGCGGATCCGCACCCATCACCTGCGCGAGATGAAGGAACGGGGCGAGAAGATCTCGATGCTCACCGCCTACGACATGTACACCGCGCAGACCTTCGACGAGGCCGGCTGCGAGCTGCTGCTGGTCGGCGACTCGGCCTCCAACAACGTCCTCGGCAACGAGACCTCGCTGCCGATCACGGTCGACGAGCTCCTCCCCCTGACTCGTGCGGTCAGCCGCTCGGTCAAGCGCGCACTGGTGGTCGGCGACCTGCCGTTCGGCTCCTACCAGGCCTCGCCCGAGCAGGGTTACCTGACCGCCGTACGTTTCATGAAGGAGGCCGGCGCGCACGCCGTGAAGCTCGAGGGCGGTGCCGAGATGGCGCCGGTCATCGAGAAGCTCACCCATGGCGGCATCCCGGTGATGGCGCACATCGGCTTCACCCCGCAGAGTGAGCACACGCTGGGCGGCTACCGCGTGCAGGGCCGCGGCGAGAGCTCCGACCGGGTGATCGCCGACGCGCACGCCGTGCAGGAGGCCGGCGCGTTCGCCGTCGTCATGGAGATGGTGCCTGGTGACGTGGCCGGCCAGATCAGCAAGGAGCTGGTGATCCCGACGATCGGCATCGGCGCCGGCAACCAGTGCGACGGCCAGGTCCTGGTCTGGCAGGACGCGTTCGGCCTGCGCACCGGCCGCATGGCGAAGTTCGTCAAGCAGTACGCCGACCTGCACGGCGTGCTGCTCTCGGCTGCCGAGGAGTACGTCGCCGACGTCCGCGCCACGACCTTCCCCGGCCCCGACCACACCTTCTGACCCACCCCTCCTGCGCGAACCGTGGGTTCCTGCTGCGCGAACCGCGCGTGATTGACGCGCGAACCGTGGATCCTTGATCCGAGCACGACAAGGATCCACGGTTCGGCGCGCAAGAATCCACGGTTCGCGACAGGTACGTGGTGGTCAGGTGCGTGCTCCTGACGGGTGAGCGGACAACCGGGCGCAGCACTCGGGCGTCCAACGAGTGTCACCTCACCCACGGGAGCCCACCATGAACGCCATCCGCCGTACCCGACCCGCCTCGGGCCGCCCAGCCCGCCGCTCGACCCGACGCGGCGCCCGACTGATCGCCGTCCTCGCCTCGATGCTGGCCCTGGTGTTCACCACCGTGAGCACGCCCTCCGCCACCGCACTGCCGGCCTGGCGCGACACGGGCGCGTCGTGGAACAACCCGGTGGACGGTACGACGAGGGTCGTCGGCCTGCGCTACGCCACACATCCCCACTTCGACCGTGTCGTGATCGACCTCCGCGGCATCATCCCGGACTGGAGCACCAACTACCAGCGCATCTTCCGCTACGAGGGCAGTGGCGCACTGGTGCCGATCAGGGGCGCGTCGGGCCTGAACCTGACCATGATGGCGGCCGGCCACACCTACTCGGGCCGCAACGTCTACACCGGTCCCCGGATCGCCCGACCAGGCTTCGTCACCCTCAAGGCACTCGCCCTCACCGGTGACTTCGAGGGCTACGTCAACTTCGGGTTCGCCCTGCGGCACCGGGCGTCGTACCGCATCTTCGCCCTGCACAGCCCTCAACGACTGGTGATCGACTTCCGCCACTGAGGCGTCAGGACCAGTCGAAGAGGATGCTGCCGCCGAGGAGGGCCACGAACCAGAAGGCGATCGCCACCACGGCCAGTGCCGGCAGGCGCTTGGGGTGCGGGGTCCACCACACGCAGGCGGTGACCAGGAACCCGACCCAGACCAGGAGCAGCACGACCACGGCCCACCACGGCGCGACCAACCCGCTGGCGCCGTACAGGAACAGGGCGCACGCGAGTCCGCCCATGCCGACGAAGGGCCAGGGCGATGCGGGAACGTTGCGACTCACGGCGCCGAACCTACCGTGCTGCCCGGGCGGTCGACGTGACCACCATGGCCTGCCGTCGGTCGATCAGCACCCGGCCCGGCGAGCTCGCGACCAGTGGTGACGAGGTCAGTCCTCCACGGCGTCGTCGTTCCACTTCGGGTCGTTGTCCCACGACTCGTTGCGCTCCTCGACCTTCTCCAGGGCCCGCGAGGCCTCGGCCGAAGTCGCATAGGGACCGAGGCGGTCGGCGTTGCGGCAACCGTCCTCACCCTCGACGGTGTGGTGCTTCAGGCAGAACCAGTACTCGTCGCTCATGTCCCTGAAACTACACTCGCCGCCATGGCCGCAGTAACCCCCGGAGTGATTTCTCCCCGTCGTCCCGTCCCTGCCTCGATCCCGCGGCCCGAGTACGTCGACCGCCCCTCGCCGTCCCCGTTCACCGGCGAGGAGGTGAAGGACGCCGAGACCATCGAGAAGATGCGCGTCGCCGGAAAGCTGGCCGCGCAGGCCCGCGAGCTGGTCGGCGCGGCGGTGGCTCCAGGAGTCACCACCGACGAGCTCGACCGCATCGGGCACGAGTTCCTCTGCGACCACGGTGCCTACCCCTCGACCCTGGGCTACCGCGGCTTCCCGAAGTCACTCTGCTCGAGCGTCAACGAGGTCATCTGCCACGGCATCCCCGACAGCACCGTCGTGCAGGACGGCGACATCGTCAACATCGACATCACCGCGTTCCTCGACGGCGTGCACGGCGACACCAACGCCACCTTCTTCGCCGGCGAGCCGGACGAGGAGACCCGGCTCCTGGTCGAGCGCACGAAGACCGCCCTCGACCGCGGCATCAAGGCGGTGAAGCCCGGCCGGCGGATCAACATCATCGGTCGCGTCATCGAGGCCTACGCGAACCGGTTCGGGTACGGCGTGGTCCGCGAGTTCACCGGCCACGGCATCGGCACCCACTTCCACAGCGGGCTGGTGGTGCCGCACTACGACGACCCCAACTACGACGACGAGATCCGCGTCGGCATGACCTTCACGATCGAGCCGATGCTCAACCTCGGCACCCACGAGTGGGACATGTGGGAGGACGACTGGACGGTCGTCACCAAGGACCTGCGTCGCAGCGCCCAGTTCGAGCACACCCTGCTGGTCACCGCCGACGGCGCCGAGGTGCTGACCAACCCCTGACCCTCAGGTGAGGTCGTCGTACGAGATGACGCCCGCCTCGGCGAGCTCCCGCTCCACCCGGAGTACGGCGGTCTCGTGCTCGGGGTCGGCGCTCATCGCGGCGGCGAGGCGCAGGTGTGGCAGCGCGTCGGCAGGTCGTGACTGTCGCTCGAGCGCACGCCCGAGCGTGTGCCGCGCCCAGACGTCGGAGGGGTCTCGCTCGACGAGGACTCGCAGGTCGGCCTCGGCCTTCTGCAGCTGGACCCGCATGTAGTAGGCCCAGGCCCGCAGCGTCAGCAGCGAGTTGGCCTCCGGCTCGGCCTCGATGGCGGGCTCGAGGATCTCGAGGGCCTCGCGGGGAGCGCGCTGCTCGAGCAGCTCCCAGGCCCGGTGGTAGGCGTCGGAGGGATGCGAGGCCTGTCCCGGGAACATGATCAGCGGGATGGGGATCTCCTGGTCGTCCACTGCTGCTCCTTCGTCGTCGCTGTGGCTCACCCACCCAACATCGCCCATCCGGCCCGCATTCCTCTACCCTTGAGGCGCGGATGGGCTGGCCGGGCGACCGCGTTCGTCTCCTCACGGAGGCGGCCGAGGAAGGTCCGGGCTCCACAGAGCAAGGTGGTGGGCAACACCCACCCGGGGTGACCCGCGGGAAAGTGCCACAGAAAACAGACCGCCCGCTCTCACGAGCGGGTAAGGGTGAAACGGTGGTGTAAGAGACCACCAGCGTGCCGGGTGACCGGTGCGGCTAGGTAAACCCCACCTGGAGCAAGATCAAGAAGCCACTCCCCTTCGGAGGAATGGTGCGCACACGTTCGAGGGCTGCTCGCCCGAGTGTGCGGGTAGATCGCCCGAGGCTGTCGGCAACGGCAGCCCTAGATGGATGGTCGCCAACCGGGGCCACGCAAGGAACCCCGGCGAACAGAACCCGGCCTATGAGCCAGCCCGTCCGCCCCACCCCCTCTGGCCTGCGAAAACGCAATCAACTGGGGGCCACAGTCCGCAAAGAGTCCGCAAGACCGCCAAGCGCCGACTGGATCACGGCCCGTGAGCGATCGTCCTCGTCACCCATCAGGTGCCCGTAGGTGTCCCACGTCTCCGTCGCGGACTTGTGGCCGAGCAACGCTTGCAACGCCTTGATCGACGTCCCTCCCGCGATCTGCACCGACGCAAAGTAGTGCCGCAGATCGTGCATGGTGGCGTCCGTCCCCACCTGCCGGGCTGCGAGCGACCAAGCCCGCTGCAAGGTGGAGGGGCGCAGCGCCGATCCGAGCGTGGACGTGAACAGCAGCCCGGTGTCGTGCACTCCGTACGACGCGATGTGTTCCTCGATGGCGTCGAGCACGACCTGGGCAACCGCAATGTTGCGCACCGACGCGGGGGTCTTCGTGTCTGCGAACGCCACCTGCTCGCTGGTGGAACGCCTTGCGGCCTGCCGGTCCACCCGAATCACGCCGAAGTCCAGCGCGATTCGGTCGGTCGTGAGTCCGAGCAACTCGCCGCGACGCATGCCCGTCCCAGCGGCAACCGTGACGAGCGCCTTGTAGCGCCCCGGCAGGGCCTCGCGCAGTGCCACCACGGTCTCGGTGCTGATGGGCACAAGGGTGGACCTCGGTGGCAAGGCCGGGAGTTTGATGTCCACGCAGGGCGACTCCGGCAGCGCCCGCTCTTTGACTGCTGCCTTGAGGACGATCGACAGGACCGTGTAGCGGCCTTCCACGGTCGTGGGCGCGGCTTTCGTGTCCACCCAGTGCCTCACCAGCGACTGCACATCGGCCTGGGAGATGCGTGCGAGCCGCGTGCCCCCAATCGTGGGGTACACGTGCAGTCGCAGGATCGACTCGAAGGACTCCCCCGTGTTCTCGGTGTGCACCTGCCGCTGCCGCCAACGTTCGGCGTACTCCTTGAACGTCTCACGGCCAGCGCGGGGGTCCACGTACCTCCCGGTGACGACGGAGGCGGTCACCTCGTCCAGCCAGCGTCGGGCGTCGGCCTTCTTGACGAAGTGCCTTGCGTGCTCGCGCCCGTTCGCGTCCCGGTAGCGGGCGCGCCACCGCTCGGTGGTGATCGTCTTGCCCGTGCGCTTGTCTGCGCGGGTCTTGCTGAACTTCGCGATGCTCGCCATGACCGTTACTTGTCCTTCTTCGGGAGGTGGCCCTCATCACGGGCAAGTTGGATGTAGCGAAACGCCGTCCGTGGGCTGACCTGGAACGCACGCTTGACCGCATTTGCGGGCCTCGCCGGGTCCGACTTGTAGGTCTCGGCAACCCTGCGCAGGAGATCGTCGTTGATGCTCCGACGGTCAGCACGGCGAACTTCGCGGAGCCTTTTCACTTCCTCCGCCACCTTCGCCTCATCCTTGGCGTTGATCGTGAAGCCCCCTGGCGTGGCCTCGTGCAGGAAGGCAGGCACGATTGCCTCGATCCAGTCCTGCACCTGCACCGCACGAATATCTGTCGTGCGCACCTCACGCCCCCCATCCACTGCGGCGATCGCCAACCGGGTGCATCTGGGCACGCCGGTGCTGGCGTCGATGGTCATGGACAGGGCTGGCTGGCCCTCGCTGCTGGGGAAGTTGACGTCGATGACGCGACTCACCCACTGGTCGCCAATCTGCACCATGTCGGTGAGGTCGGCCTCGGCCCAGCCCGACCACAGATCAACTCGGTATTTCATGGTGCTCTCCTTTGCGCCGATCAACTGCACACTGCTGTCACTCCATACTGTGCCATTTCTATGCCACTGTAGTCAACGTTACTACCGGAAGGAGCAGCAATGAGTGAGTACATGACCACGCAGGAGGTGGCGGCGACGCTGCGCACCTCCCCCGAGACGATCCGGTACTGGCGACACACCGGCAAGGGGCCGCGTTCGTTCAAGGTCGGTCGCCGAGTGCTGTACGCGAAGGAGGACATTGACGCGTTTATCGCGGCAGCCATGGCCGAGAGCGAGGCGTGATGTCGCTCATCGGAAACAGCACCGCCCCCGACCCGAAGGCCGAGGGCGGGACGCTGCTGGAGAGCAACAACTCACCCACCATCGTACCCACCGACGACCTGCACCACGGCGTACACGGGTGCCCCGGCTGCGGTCGGCAGTGGGACGCGATCTGGTTCCGCACCACCACCTGCACCTGCGGCACCACGGGCGTACCCACACCGGCACCGCCTGAGCGCGCCGCCAGCGACGACCCGCCGAGGCATCCCCGCGACATTCTGTTCGCGGCACGCGAGGCCAGGCGCGCGAAGGCGGCTACGGGGTGCCCCAGCGACGGCCCGCCTAGGCATCCTGGCGTCCTCCTGTTTGGGATGCGTGACGCCGAGCGTGCCGCCAAGGCTGGACCGCCGCGCCCCCGCAAGGCTGGGAGCAAGATCGGTCGCCTGCGTGGCCTGTCGTTGAAGGTCCGCAACGCACCCACGGGAGAGCGCAACACCGTGCTCCACTGGGCTGCCTGCCGTGCCGGGGAGATGGTCGCGGCTGGTGAAGTGGACGAGGCCACCGTGGTCGGCATCCTGCACGATGCCGGAATCGCCGCAGGGCTCACGCCCAACGAAGTCGGCGACTCCACCTGGGGCACCATCGGCTCAGGGCTGCGCACCGGCATGGGCGAAGGTGCCGAATGACCACCGCCTGGCACCCCGAAGACGAGCCCGCCGAGCAGGAAGACAACGAGCGCGAGGACACCGACGAGGCCGGGTCACCGATGCACGACCCCTCCCGACTGGAAGACGCCCACATCGCCGAAACAGTGGCACGCCGCGCCCTACGCGACTTCTGCTGGGCTGGCCGTGGCCTGGGGTGGATGCACTACAGCAAGGGCCGGTGGACCGAGGTCACAGAGGCCAAGGTCGTTGAGCAGGTACGCCAAGACGTCATCGCCCAGTACGGCAAGGAGGCAACCGACGGGGCCGACACCGACCGCCTCAAGCGGGTCACCGGACTGCTGTTCCGGCCCCGCATCGTCGGCATCACCAAGTTGTGCGAAGGCATCACCGAACGCGACCCCGCCGACTTCGATCAGCACCCCGACCTGCTCAACGTCGGCAACGGCGTAGTGGACCTGCGCACCGGCACCCTGCACCCCCACGACCCCAACCTGCTGCTCACCAAAATCACCCGCGTCCACTACCGCCCCGACGCCCACGCCGAGGACTGGCAGCACGCCCTGGAGGCCCTGCCCGCCAGCGTGCGGGACTGGGTGCAGGTGCGGGTCGGGCAGGCCGCCACCGGCCACCCCACGCCGGACGACGTGCTGCCCATCCTCCAGGGTGGTGGTGCCAACGGGAAGACCACCATCACCGGCTCCATCAGCCGCGCCCTGGGCGACCACGCGATCATGGTGCCGGAACGTGTGCTGCTGGCGAACAAGTCGGACCACCCCACCGAACTGATGACATTGCGCGGTGCACGCCTTGCGCTGATCGAGGAAACACCCGAGGCACGGCACCTCAACGTTAAGCGGCTCAAGGACACCGTGGGCACCCCCACCATGACGGCGCGCAAGATCAGCCGGGACAACGTGACGTGGGAGACCAGCCACAGCCTCTTCATCACCACCAACTACGTGCCGCGCGTAGACGAGACCGACCACGGCACCTGGCGTCGCCTGGCCCTGGTCCGCTTCCCCTACCGCTACGTCACCGACCAGCCCACCGGACCATGCGACCGCAAGGCCGTCGCCGGGCTGCGGGAACGACTGCGCGATGGACGCCACGGCGAGCATGAGGCGATCCTCGCCTGGGTCGTGGCAGGTGCACGCCGCTGGTACGACGCCGACCAGGTAATGCCCCCGGCACCCACCATTGTCGCCAGCGACACCTGGGCATGGCGTACGGAGGCTGACCTGATCCTGGGCTACGTCCATGACCGCCTGGTCTTCGAAGCCACCCGGCACGTGCCGTCCCGCGACCTGCACGAGGACTTCAACCAGTGGCTGCACAGCCGGGGCAACCGCGAAGTCTCCGAGGTCGTCTTCGCGTCCAGGTTCGGGGAGCACACCACCGTGACCCAGCACAGCGTGACCAAGCGCCGCTTGCGCCGCTCCGAGGGGCTGGACCGGCCCCATGGAGTGGTGAGCCACCTGGGGCAGCAATACACCGCCTGGGAGGGCGTGAGGATGCGGCGACCCGATGACCCGGCCCCAAACGAGTCCGGCACAGATGCCGACGCTGACCTGGGAAAAGAGAACTGTGTGCAGCCTGTGCAGGGGCAGTTGGTCGGTTCTCGTAAAGAGAGCTCTTTTGAAACTGACCAAACCACCCTGCACAGCATGCACACGGACCCCCTGGCGACCCTGGGCAGCCTGCCGGGTCGCTGCCCCTCCTGCCACCAGCACATCGCATCCCAGGGCCACACCCGCGACTGCCGCAAGGCCAAGCAGGCGTCGTAGACCCCCGCTGGTGCCCGGTGCCCCCGTGGTGCCCGGCCCCACGGGCACCACCCCTCGAAAGGAAGAAACCATGACCACCGCCAACCTCCGCACCATCGACCAGCAACGCGCCGGACGCCTCCTGCTCGGCTGGCTGCGCAGCGACAAACTCGCCATCGACGCAGCCGTCAACGACGCCGCAACCGACCCCCACGGCGGCACCCCCGGCATCCTGTTCGCCATGACCACCCTGGCCGCCGAACTCACCAACCTGGTCGCCCCCGACGACGCCGAACAGCAGATCGAAAGGGCACTGATGCGCATTGCCCAGGACCACCCCGAGGGTGGTGGCACGGCATGAGCGACCAGGAGCCCAGCCCCGACAACCGCTGGCAGTGGGACGACAGCCAGTGGAGCGCTAGCACCAGCGCACCGGCCAGCCCTGAGCAGGTGCCCGACCACCACGACCGTGACGGCCTTACCGCCAGCCTGCGGCGGCTGCTGCGGTGGGCACACCGCTGATCGCCTGCGCATGTCCACAAGGCAAGGCAAGATGCTGCGCATGGAGGAAGAGCAAGTGCCAGCACCGGAACTCGACGGCAGGCCATTCAAGGCATGGCTGGTTGCGCAGCCCGAGGTCGACGCACCCGTCTTCGTCCGCCGTGAGGGCACTAGCGTCATCGTGCGCAAGAAGGACCCGTGCGACCCCGACCCGCCCCGCATCCCCTGCTATGAAGGTGACGAGGTGAAGTGCATGACCGCTGTCTCCCACACCGCGCTCATGGGTCCCTCAGGGAACGGCGACGCATCGGGCCTAATCACCTCGATTCGCATCGTCCCCACCCGCCGCGAACCCGGCCACGTCTACGCCCGAACGCTGCGGTACGGCGAGGAAGACGACGGGCGACGCGTCCATTTCGAACCCGGTGAAGCGGTCACGCTGGAGGAATGCGCGGTAGCGCTGGACCACCTCGACGCCGAGCAGGAGGCAACCGAATCCGGCTACGTGCCACTCACCCCAGTGCTGTGGTCATGGCTGTCCATCGGCGTACGCGATGAGGAGCAGTTCCGGTACCTGCTGGCTGCGGCACGTCGGCTGGACCAAGCCAATGAACTCCTCATCCAGATCGAGCGCCACACCGCCGAGGCCAAGGAGACAGCGAGCCACGGCCCCACCTTCCGCCGTCATGTCTTCGCCGTGCTTGGCGGTGTGGAGACCACGGTAGTCACTCTGCACCGCGCCATCGACATGGCAAAGAAGGCCAGTTCCAGCATCGGTACGACAATTGCACTCCCCGAGTCCATCACGCGGTTGTGGGCTGCACTGTCGGCGATCAGGAACGCCTATGAACACATCGAAGACCGGGCACTCGGCAACGTGTGGGGCAAGCCCGATCCGGCAGCCCTCACTATCTTCGACAACACCGCACTACTGCACGACGACACCATCGTCTACGGGGGCCACCGGCTGACGTTGGACGGCGACGTACCAACACTGCTCACCGACACTCGACAGTTCCTCAAGGACGCCGCACGAGGTCAGGCCTCCCCGGAGGGGTAGGGGGTCGCAGCCACGGGCGTCCGTCACCG
>NZ_LMSQ01000021.1:0-66374 GCF_001429525.1 Nocardioides sp. Soil796 | reverse complement strand
TCCATGACCAACGACGAGCGGGCAGCCGTCCGCGACGCCCTCGACAAGGTGAAGGCAGCCGACGCCGCCACCGACGCCGATGCCAGCGACCACCTCCGCAAGCGCCTTGCCAACGTGCTCCGCGAAGGCCCTGCCCCTGGCAGCCTCGGGCACCTCTCCTTCAACGGCCTCGCCGCCCNTCCAAGGCGCTGCTGCCCTCTGGCACCGTCGTGGGTGCCACCACCACTCTGGCTGACCCGGTGGCGATGGGTATGCCGCTGGCGTCGCTGCTGGCCGCGATCCCGGCCATGACGATCAGCGACGGCCCCGGCTTCTCGTATCTTCGCCAGACCAGCCGGGACAACAATGCCGCCCCCGTCACACCTGGTACGGAGAAGCCTGTCAGCCAGTACGGCCTGATCGACGTGCACGACGAACTGTCCGTGGTTGCTCACGTCTCAGAGGAAGTGCCCCGGTATTGGCTTGAGGACGACCAGAAACTGCAGGCGTTCCTGGACGCCGAACTGCGGTACGGCCTCGGGGTGGCGCTGGAGGACCAGATCATCAACGGCAACGGCGTGGACCCCAACCTGACCGGCCTCGCCAACACCAGTGGGATCGTGGTGCAGCCGTTCAACACCGACCCGATCCGCACCGCCCGGTCGGCGATCAGTGCCCTGATGGCACTGGGCGCGACCAACGCGGACGGCGAACCGTTCTACGTCCTCGGCTTGGCCGACTGGGAGGCCATTGAGACGGCCTCGTTGGACTCCGGTGAGTACGTGCTGTCCCGGCAGGGTGCGCCCGTGGATGCCGCAGCACGGCGGCTGTGGGGGCAGCCTGTCGTGCTCGCACCGTCCGTCGCAGCGGGCACTGGCTGGCTGGTGGACCCCAGCGCCGTGGTGCTTGCCACCGATGGTGAGACTCGGGTGGAGTACAACTCGGCTTCGGGATTTTCTAGGAACACAGTGATTGCGCGGTGTGAGACGCGCGCGGCGCTGGCGGTCAAGCGGCCTGCTGGGATCGCACGGCTGACGCTCACTGCTGCGTAGCCCACGGTTTCGCGGTACGGGNCGTTCGAGCGTGCCGCGAATTGCGACGGCCCCTGCACCTGCCCTGTGTGCGGGGGCCGTTGCGACGCCATTCAGTGTCCGGCGCGGGTCCGCAAAAAATCCGCAAGACAGCCACAAGCGCCCAACTATTGCCAACGGTGCTTCATGGCGTTTCCGCAGGTCAGAGGCCATCTGTCACACATAGCCAACGGTAGCCACCCCTGCGGGGCTACAACCCGGCCTATGAGCCAGCCCGTCCGCCCACCAGGCACCACCCTGTGGCGGCTCAGCCGGTGACGAACCGGATCGACCGGGACTTCAGGTCCACGGACTCGAGCTTGACCGACACCTGCTCGCCGAGCGGCAGCGCGCCGGACGACGAGGTGACGCTCGCCTCGATCGCCGGATCCTGCACGGTGATGTCGCCCTTGTGGTCGTCCTTGTCGTCGATCTCGACCACTACGGCGTCGAAGGACTCCCCCACGCGTGGCTGGAGTACGGCGGCCTCCACGAGGTTCAACACGGCATTCTCGTACTGGTTGGCGATCCGGCCCGAGTCACGCATCGTCTCGGGCACCTCGGTCAGCTTCTCGATCACCCAGGCCGGCACCTCCTCGTCGGCGCACAGCGCGACACAGATCTCGCCGGCGTACCGGTCGACGAGCCGGCGCAGCGGCGCGGTGACGTGGGCGTACTCCGACGCGATCGCCGAGTGCCGCGGCTGGGCGGGCAGCTCGCCGTTGAAGCCGACGTACCCGCTGCCGCGCAGCAGGGAGGTGCAGGCCACCACCATGGCCGCGTGGTTGGGCTTGGTCGGGTCGAGGCTGCGGATGAACTCGGGGTACTCGAGCTCGGCGGGCCACTCGATCTTGAGGGCCTTGGCGGTGCGGTGCAGCCGCTTGACGTCGCGCGGGTCCGCGGGAGGCAGCGTGCGCAGCAGGCCGACCCGGGCGTAGACCATCAACGACGCGGCGGCCATGCCGGTGAGCAGCGAGATCTGCGCGTTCCACTGCTCGACCGGGTGCTGGGCGCGGAACTCGAGCCGCCACTGGTCGCCGTCGATGTCGATCTCCTGCTCAGGCAGGGGAAGGGACACGCCGCCACGCGCGGCTTCACGCTCGAGCCGGAGCTCGCCCACCTCCTTGAGCAGGCCGAAGACCTCGTCGGCGCTCCCGTCGTCGATCGACTTCTGGACGTCGGCGTAGTTGAGCTTCGCGCGCGACTTCACCGTGGCCCGGACCACCTCGACCTTGGTGCCCTCGCCGGTCTTGTCGACGTCGATCGTCCAGAGCAGGGCGGGCCGCACCTGGTCGGGCAGCAGGGACCCGGCGTCCTCGGAGATCACCTTCGGGTGCAACGGGATCTTGGAGTCCGCGCCGTACAACGTCTCGCCGCGTCGGTTGGCCTCGACGTCGACCGGGTCGCCGGGCGTGATGAACGCGGCCAGGTCGGCGATCGCGTAGAACACGCGGTAGCCGTCGCCGTCACGCTCGATGTGGAGGGCCTGGTCGAGGTCCATCGCGCTCTCGGGGTCGATGGTGATGAACGGGATCGCCGTCTTGTCCAGCTCGGGCAGGCGCGGGTTGGCCGCGGCCTCGGCCGCCGCCTTCTCGACCTCGGGCGGGAACTCCGCAGAGACATGCATCTCCGCCTGGATCGCCGCGATGCCCTCACGGAGGCTCTGGGCGGCGACGCCGTCGTGGGTGGACCGGACTCTCACAACTCTGCTCGGCATGTGGCCACCCTAGCCATCCGAAGAGTCTGGAAAGGGACGTGACGCGGTCGCGAGAGCCCCGGTGACCGGCGTTACGGCGCAATCGGGCGTGATTCCCTACGCTGTGCGGGTGCTGATCCTGCTTCCGCCCAGTGAGGGCAAGACCGCGCCGCGACGCGGCAAGGCCCTTGACCTCGCCTCCCTCGGCTCCCCGTCGCTCACCTCCGCACGCGAGCAGGTCCTCGACGCCCTGGTCTCCCTGTGTGCCGACGGACAGGATCCGGCCACCCCGGTGCAGAACGGCCTGCTCGTCGAGCGGGCCGCCGCCACCCTCGGCCTCGGCGCCACGCAGCTCGACCTGGTCGCGCTCAACGCCGGCCTGCGTACGGCGCACACTGCCCGCGCCGACCGCATCTACACCGGCGTGCTCTACGACGCCCTCGACTTCGCCAGCCTCTCGACCGCGGCCAGGCGTCGCGCAACGTCACGGGTGGGCATCATGTCGTCCCTCTTCGGACTGGTCCGGCCGGGCGACGCGATCCCGGCGTACCGCCTCTCGGGCGACGCCGTACTCCCCCAACTTGGCTCTGTGGCAGGGTTCTGGCGCGAGAACCTCGAGCCGACGGTGCTCGACGCCCTCGGGTCAGGCCTGCTGGTCGACCTGCGGTCCGGCATGTACGCCGCGTTCTGGAGGCCGTCCCGCGACCTCGCGAAGCGCGTGGCGACCGTCCGCGTGCTCCACGAGCACAACGGCACCCGCAAGGTGGTCAGCCACTTCAACAAGGCGACCAAGGGCCGCATCGTCCGCGCGGTGCTGGAGGACGGCGGCAACCCGCGGACTCCGGGGGCCTTCGCCGATCTGCTGCGGACCTCGGTTGGAAGGTCGAGGAGTCCGCACCCGGCGCCAAGGGTGTGCAGCTCGACGTGGTCGTCGACGAGATCTGACGCGCTCGTCCGAGCGCCGGTCAGAGGCGTGAGGGCGGGAGCACCTCGGCGCCGGGACGCGCGTTGTAGAGCCGCATGGATGCCATCCGCTCGGCGCCGTCGGGGCCGCCGTCGAAGAACGACAGCACCGTCACCGAGGCCGGGGTCAGCTCCATGCGGTAGACCGCCTCGAGAGGCGCGCCGACCACGTGGGCGACCAGGGTCTTGATCGGCGTCACGTGGCTGACCACGACGACGGTCTTGCCTCCGTGGTTCGCGATCAGCCGGTCGAGGGCGGCGAGCACCCGCTCCTCCACCTGGCGGAACGACTCCCCGCCACCGGGGGCGACGTCGAGCGAACCCAGCCAGGCGTCCATCTCGTCCTTGTGCCTCTCGGCCACCTCGGCGAAGGTCAGGCCGTCCCAGGTGCCGAACTCCATCTCGGCAAAACCGTGCTCCTCCTCGATGTCACGCCCCAGCACCTCGGCGACGATCTCCGCCGACTCACGCGTGCGTCGTACCGGCGAGGCGACCACGGCGGCGATGTCACCGGCCAGCGGTTCCAGCCACTCGGCCGTCGCCCGGACCTGCTCGCGGCCCAGGTCGCTGAGGCCCGGGTTGGAGCTGGCCAGGCCGCCGGAGAAGCGCTTGTCGACCGTGTGCGGGGTGACGCCGTGGCGCACCAGGATCACCGTCGTCGGCGGACCACCCGGGTGCGACCAGCCGCGGTGTCCGGCATCGTCGGAGGCGGGCGCATCGGAGGCCGGGTCCTCGATCTCCTCGATCAGGGAGTCGGCAGGCCCGGTCCCCGGAAGCTGGTCACTCACCGGCCAGACCCCACGGACCGGCGCCTCACAGACCGGACTCGGCGGTGCGCACCAGGATCCGCGAGCACTCCTCGCAGCGCACGACCTCGTCGGCGGGGGCCTTGGCGATCACGCCGAGGTCCGCGGCATTGAGCTTCATGTTGCAGCCGCCGCACTGGCGGGCGCGGAGCTCAGCGGCACCGACGCCCTGCTTCTCGCGGATCCGCTCGTAGAGGGCGAGCAGGTCGTCGGGGAGCCCGTCGATGGCTGCGGCACGGTCGGCCACGAGCACCTCGAGCGATGCGTTGACCTCGGTGGACTTGGTGTCGCGAGCCTCGGACAGGGTGACCAGCTTGGCCACCACGTCGGTCTCCTCGCGCTCGGCCCGGACCAGCTCGGCCTGCGCCTCCTCGAGCTTCTCCATCACCTCGAGCTCTTCGTCCTCCAGGGTGGAGATGCGGCGTTCGAGGGACTCGAGCTCGTGGTTCATCCGCTGCAGGTCCTTGGGGTTGGTGATCAACCCCTGCTCCACACGGGAGCGGTCGCGCTCGCGCCGGGTCTTGACCTGCTCGACGTCGAGGTCGGCCTTCTTCTGCTCACGGGTGAGGTCGTCTACCAGGATGCGGGCGTCGCGGACCCGGTTGTTGAGCGCACGCTGGGTGGACTCGATGGCCGCGATCTCCTTGATCTCCGGCATGGAAGACACCTGGTGGCGCAGCTGGGCCACCCGCGCATCGAGTGCGGCTACGTCGAGCAGCTTCAGTTGGGAGGACGGATCGGCTTTCAGCGGAGGCTCCTAGGTGCGGGCGGTACGACGTCGTCGGCGCTTGGCGTGTGAAATGCGTGCGTATCAGAGGGCGTTGGTTCAGATGCGGAAGGTCCAGGGGTCCGTGCGGACCTCGCTCACCCGGGAGTCCACCGTATCCCCCAGCGCCTCGGCCAGCCGCGCCCGGACCACCGGCAGCCACGTGGACTCCGCGGCCCAGTGCGCCACGTCGATCAGCGCCGGCCCGTCCTTCTCGAGGAACTCGGCGGCGGGGTGGTGCCTCAGGTCGCTGGTCACGTAGACGTCGACGTCGCTCCCGGCCAGTCGATCGAGCAGGAAGTCGCCGGCCCCGCCGCACACCGCCACCCGTCGTACGACGCGGTCGGGGTCACCGCCGACGCGCACGCCCTGCTCGGTCTCGGGGAGGGCCTCGGCGACCACTTGGGCGAAGTCGCGCAGCGTGGTCTCCTCGATGACGCCGACCCGCCCGGTGCCGGTCGTGGCCAGGCCGGGGTCGGTGAGCTCGGTGACGTCGTACGCCGGTGACTCGTAGGGGTGGTTGGCCAGCATCGCGTTGACGACCTCACCGCGTCGGCGGCGTGGCAGCACTGCCTCGATGCGGTGCTCGTCGACGACCGCGATGTCCCCGATGGTGCCGATGGTCGGGTCGGAGCCCTCGAGCGGGCGGAACCTGCCCTGGCCCTCGGTGGTGAAGGAGCAGTGGTCGTAGTTGCCGATGAACCCGGCACCGGCGTCGGCGATCGCGGCCCGCACCGGTGCTGCAGCGTCGTGCGGAACGTAGACCACGAGCTTGTCGAGCGACTCCCCCTCGGCGCCGAGGATCGGGGCGAGTTCCTTCAGGCCCAGTGCGGTGGCCAGCACCTCCGAGACTCCCGAGTCGGCCTGGTCTGCGTTCGTGTGGGCGGTCAGCAGCGCGCAGCCGCCGGCCGCCAGCGTGGCCAGGGTGCGGCCCTTCGCGGTGGTCGCCGCGAAGCCGTGCACCGGCTTGAGGAACAGAGGGTGGTGTACGACGAGCAGGTCGGCGCCCCACGCCACGGCCTCCTTCGCGACCTCGGGCGTCGGGTCGACCGCGAACATGACCTTCTTGACGGTCGCCGCCGGATCGCCGTACACGAGACCGACGGCGTCCCAGTCCTCGGCGGTCCCGGGTGGGTACCAACCGTGCAGGAGCTCAACCACGTCACCAAGGGTCGTCATGGCGACAGGTTAATGGGCAGGTCTCAGTGCATGTCACGCCGCCGCAGGCCGAGTACGCCGACCGCCCCGAGCGCGACACTGACCGCGAGCACCACGAGGTAGGGGCCGGCGGCGAAGGACTCGGCCGGCACCAGGGCGAGATGGCTGAACGGTGAGACGTCGATCAGCCAGTCGGGGAACTTCAGCAGTGGCCCGAACATCATCACGACCACGCAGAACGCGAGTCCGAGCCAGGCCGCGGAAGCGAGACGCAGCACGAAGCCGGTGAGCAGCACGGCGAGTCCGACCAGCACCATCACCCCGGCACCGGCCGAGACGGGAGCCATCATCAACCGACCGAAGGAGTCCCACTCCCCGGTGGTCATGGCGTAGCCGGTGCCGAGCCCGACCGCGGAGGCGAGCAGCACGGCGACGGAGCCGAGCACGGCGATCAGCGTGTGGCCCAGGAACCAACGCACCCGGGGCAGGGCGGTCGAGAGCAACGGCTCGACACGGCCGGAGTCCTCCTCGCCGCGGGCGCGAAGCGAGGCGGAGACGGCGTACCCTCCGGCGAGCAGGGCCAGCATCAGCCCGGCGGCGCCGTAGAACCCGTCGACGAGGTCGGCGCTGCCCGCCGCCAACACCTCACGGGTGGCCTCGGAGTCGCCGATCAGGTCACCGATGTCGTTGCCCATGGTGCCGTAGGCCAGGCCGGTCACGAACAGGCCGAGGGTCCAGCCGATGAGGCTGCCGCGGTGCAGCCGCCAGGCCAGGCCGAGGTCACTGTGCAGTCCGGCGCCGGCCCGCGCCGGACCCGGCCGAGCTGCCCAGACACCGGACCCGATGTCACGCCGACCGAAGACGGCGTAGGCCGCGGCCAGGGTCACCAGTGCGACACCGAGGAGGAGGACGAGGGGCCACCAGCGTTCGTCGGCGTACGCCCGCAGGCCCTGGTACCACCCGATCGGCGAGAGCCACGACAGTCCGTTGTCGCCGACGTCACCGATCGCGCGCAGGCCGTAGGCGGCACCGAGCGCGGCTCCGACGATGCCGTACATGGCGCGGGCGCCCTGGGTCAGCTGCGCGGCGACCAGGGAGATGCCGGTGAAGCAGAGACCGGTGAGGATCAGCCCGATCCCGAGCGCCCAAGACCCGGCCGCGGGCAGTCCGTAGGCCAGCAGGCTGGCCGAGACCGCCAGGCCGACCACGGCGTTGGCCAGGGCGGTGACCATGAGGGCAGCGGTCATCGGAGCATGTCGGCCGATCGCCCCCGAGCGGACGAGCTCGTCGCGCCCGGTCTCCTCCTCGACGCGGGTGTGCCGGCCGACGAGGAACATGCTCATCAGCCCGACCATGACCGCGCCGAAGGCGGTGGCCTGCCAGGCGACCTGGCCACCGACGGTGTTCAGGGCCCGCGCCGGTCCGGCCATCGCGATGAACGCGGCATTGTTCTCCATGCTGGCCGCGGCCTTGTCGAACTCGGCCTGGGTGGAGTAGAGCCCGTCGACGCTGACCGCCTGCGACCAGTAGAGGATCGTGATGCCGATCGTCCACCAGAAGATCGCGAGCAGGTCGCGTCGTACGAAGGTGCGGAACAGGATGCCGGCTCCGGTGACGGCCCTCATCGTTCGGCCTCCGGCTGGGGCTCGACCTCGTCGCCGTAGTGGCGCAGGAACAGCTCTTCGAGGGTGGGCGGCTGGCTGGTCAGGGTGAGGATCCCGAAGTCTCCGAGCCTGGCCACCGCGGCGCCGAGCTGCGCCGTGTCGATCTCGAACTCCACGCGCTTGCCCTCGACGACCAGGCCGTGCAGGCCGGTGAGCTGGTCGAGTCCGATCGGGTCGGAGGCCAGCTGGGCGGAGACCGCCGTGCGCGTGAGGTGGCGAAGGTCGGCGAGGGTTCCAGTCTCGACGGTGCGGCCGGAGCGGATGATGCTGACCCGGTCGCACAGCCGCTCGACCTCCGCCAGGATGTGGCTGGAGAGCAGGACGCTGCGCCCGTCGGTGCGGAACTCGTCGATGCACGACTGGAAGACCGACTCCATGATCGGGTCTAGGCCCGACGTCGGCTCGTCGAGCACCAGCAGCTCCACGTCGGAGGACAGTGCGGCGACCAGGGCCACCTTCTGCCGGTTGCCCTTGGAGTAGGTGCGGCCCTTCTTGGTCGGGTCGAGCTCGAACCGGTCGAGCAGGTCGGCGCGACGCTTCTCGTCGAGGCCGCCGCGCAGCCGGCCGAGCAGGTCGATGACCTCACCGCCGGACAGGTTCGGCCACAGGTTCACGTCGCCCGGCACGTAGGCCAGGCGGCGGTGCAGCTGGGCCGCGTCGCGCCACGGGTCGCCGCCCAGGAGCCGGGTGGTGCCCTCGTCGGGCCGCAGCAGGCCGAGCAGCACGCGGATGGTCGTGGACTTGCCGGCGCCGTTGGGACCCAGGAAGCCGTGGACCTCGCCGGTCGCGACGGACAGGTCGAGGTGGTCGAGAGCCGTGGTGGCGCCGAACTTCTTGACCAGCCCCGAGATCTCGATGACATCACTCATGCCCGTCACGCTACTCCTAATTCACGAATTTGTGAAACTTCCGAACTACTTGAATTTCGGATAGTCTGAGGCCATGGCCGACGCCCCTGATCCCGCGAGTGATACGCATCCGCGACAGTTCGTGGAGGACCTCGCCTCCATGCTCAGCGGCATGGGCTTCCCCCGCATGCCTTCACGCGTCTTCGCCGCCCTCCTCGGTGCGCCGGGCGCGGGCATGACCTCGCGTGAGCTCGCCGAGTCCCTTCAGGTCAGCCCCGCCGCGATCAGCGGCGCGGTCAACTACCTGCTGCGCGTCCATCTCGTGCGCCGGCGCCGCGATCCCGGCGAGCGCGCCGACCGGTTCTCCACCGAGGCGGACCTCTGGGCCGACGCCATGATGCTCGAGATCAAGGCGTACGACGCCCTGGTCAAGCTGATGGACACCGCCCTGTCCTCGGGCGACCTCTCCCCCGATGCCGAGACCCGCATCACCGACACCCGTGACTTCTTCGTCTTCATCGGCAACGAGCTGCCGAGTCTCTACGCGCGCTGGCAGGACGAGCAGAAGTCTCGATGAGGGTCTTCTCATCCGGGTCTCACGAGGACCCCACGATGAGGCAGGATCATCCAGGTCATGGGCAAGTGGAAACTGATCCTCGCGGCAGCGCTGGTGCTGCCGATGCTGGCCTACGTCGCCGGCTCTCTCGCTGCCGCCGGTGACGCGCCCGGCGACCGCAGCCCGATCCGGATCGACGAGCCGACCGGAACGAGCGGTACGCCGACCGACCGGCCCAGCCGCACGCCGAAGCCGCCGAAGAGGTCCGACGGCCCGCGGACTGTGACCGCCGTGCCCGATGACCTCGACGACGCCACCGACGACGACGGTCGTGACGATGACCGGCACGACGGTCGCGACGACGACGGGCTGGATGACGACGGCGACGACGGTGGCGATGACGACTGACTCCCGTGGCGGACGTCGATGACTGCCGCCGACCCCACCACCCGAGATGCCCGGCGACGCCCGGGCATCTCCGTGCGCGTGCGGATCACCGCCACGGTCGCCGTACTCGTCGCCCTCGCCCTGGCCGGCGCCGGTGCGATCATCTACGCCCTGGAGTCGGCCCGGCTCGAGAACGCAGCGTCGGCCCAGGCCGACCAGGAGATCGCCGAGTTCCGCCAGCTCCAGGAGAAGGGCAAGGACCCCAACACCGCGAGGCCCTTCGCCAGCGTCGAAGACCTCCTGGTCGTGTTCCTGCAGCGCAACGTGCCCAGCGACAACGAGTTGTTCTCCGCGTGGATCGATGACGAGTCCAAGTTCGAGTCGACCTCCGACCACTCCGGGTTCAGCAGGTCCCCCGAGTTCGAGTCGGTCGTCCGCCAGCACCTGCGCAAGGGCGGGGAGGAGCTCTTCGAGTCCGAGGTCGGTGAGGTGCTGGTGACCGTGCAGCCGGTGCAGGGAACCCGCACCGGGGGCGCCCTGGTGGTGGTCACCTTCCTCGACGACTCCCGGGGCGAGCTCAAGGAGCTCATCGAGACCTACACGATCGTCTCCCTGCTCTCGCTCGGCCTGATCACCGCACTGGCCGCGTGGCAGGCCGGCCGGCTTCTCTCTCCCCTGCGTGAGATGAGCGAGACCGCCCGCGAGATCAGCGAGACCGACCTCTCGTTGCGGCTCACCGAGACCGGCAACGACGACATCACCTCACTGACCCGCACGGTCAACGACATGCTGGCCCGGCTCGAGGCGTCGTTCACCAACCAGCGCGAGTTCCTCGACGCGGCCGGCCACGAGCTCAGGACTCCGCTGACTGTGCTGCGCGGACACCTCGAGCTGCTGGACGCTCACAATCCTGAGGAGGTCGGCGAAACCCGGGCGCTGCTGCTCGACGAGATCGACCGCATGTCGCGACTGGTCAACGACCTGATCCTCCTCACCAAGAGCGCCCGGCCCGACTTCGTCACGACAGGACCGGTCGACCTCGGCGCGCTCACCGACCTGGTGCTGACCAAGGCCCGCGCACTGGGCGATCGCGCGTGGGTCGACGACGGTACGGCGACCCGCACCGTGCACCTCGACGAGCAACGCATCACGCAGGTGCTGCTGCAGCTGGCCGACAACGCGGTCAAGCACACCGTGCCCGGCGACACGATCGCCATCGGCTCGTCCGACGAGGGCGAGCGGGTGCTGCTGTGGGTGCGCGACACCGGGCACGGCGTACGACCCGAGGACCGGGAGCGGATCTTCGAGCGGTTCACCCGCAGCACCGTGCTCCGGGGCGACGACGGCTTCGGCCTCGGACTGTCCATCGTGCGTGCGTTGGTCGAGGCGCACGGTGGCACGGTCCACGTCGAGGACGCCGATCCGCCGGGCGCCCGGTTCGTCGTCGCGCTGCCCGCGGCGACGACGGGCTCGGCGTCCGGCAGCAGCTCCTCGACGGACCTGCCTCCCGACACCGGCCATGCCGACACGATCAGGTTCGAAGCAGTCCGACCCGACGTCGAGGAGCGCCCATGGCCAGCATCCTGATCATCGAGGACGAGGCCCGCATCGCCTCGTTCGTCGCCAAGGGACTCACCGCTGAGGGCCACCAGACCACCATCGCCGACGACGGGCCGACCGGCCTCGACCTGGCGCTGGGCAACGGCTTCGACCTCGTCGTCCTCGACATCGGCCT
This sequence comes from Nocardioides sp. Soil796, assembly GCF_001429525.1. Lineage (NCBI taxonomy): Bacteria > Bacillati > Actinomycetota > Actinomycetes > Propionibacteriales > Nocardioidaceae > Nocardioides > Nocardioides sp. Soil796. The sequence goes on along the minus strand of NZ_LMSQ01000021.1, from coordinate 54,746 downwards.
GCCCGGCATCGACGGCTTCGAGGTGCTCGACCAGCTGCGCTCGCAGGGCTCCCGTGTCCCGGTCATCGTGCTGACCGCGCGCGACTCCGTGACCGACACGGTCAACGCCCTCGAGGGCGGTGCCGACGACTACATGCCCAAGCCGTTCCGGTTCGCCGAGCTGCTGGCCCGGGTCCGGCTCCGCCTGCGGCAGTACGACGACCAGGGCGCGGCGCGTGACGACGTACTCCGGGCCGGCGCGGTCAGCCTCGACGTCCGCACCCGGCGGGCCACCGTCGACGGGACCGAGGTGGACCTCTCCGCGCGCGAGTTCACCCTGCTCGAGATCTTCCTGCTCAACCCCGGACAGGTGCTGTCGCGGGAGCAGCTGCTCGACCACGTGTGGGGCTTCGACTTCGACCCGGGATCCAACGTGGTGGACGTCTACGTCGGCTACCTGCGCAGGAAGCTCGGCGCCGACCGGATCGCCACCGTGCGCGGTATGGGCTACCGCCTCGTCCCCTGATCGTCCCACCATCGACCTGTCGCCAGTTCCTGCCGACCCGTCGCGAATACCGGTTGACCCGTCGCCAGTTCTCGAACTCACGACGGGTCGATCCGAACTAGCGACGGGTCGATCCGAACTAGCGACGGGTCAGCGGCGGACCTTGAAGCCGGCAAGGTGACCGCGGGGCTGCCGCTCGAGGACGGGCTGCAGCGCCTCGGCGATCTCGGGCGGCACCCGCTCGGGCAACGCGCCGGGATCCGTCACCAGCTAGTTGACCTGTTTGGCCTGGTCTGCCCAGTAGGGCTCACGCAGCTTGAACTTCTGCAGCTTGCCGGTCGCCGTACGCGCCAGCTCCTCGCGGAACTCGATCGAGGTCGGCGCCTTGTAACCGGCCGCCTTGTCCTTGCACCACGCGATCAGCTCGGCCTCGGTGACCTCGGCGTCCGGCGCCAGCACCACCAACGCCTTGATCGTCTCGCCCCACTTCTCACTCGGCACGCCGATCACCGCAACCTCAGCCACCGCCGGATGCGAGAACAACACGTCCTCCACCTCGATGCTCGAGACGTTCTCACCACCAGTGATGATGACGTCCTTCTTGCGGTCACTGATCGTGAGATACCCGTCCTCACCGATCACCCCACCGTCACCGGTGTGGAACCACCCACCAGCCAGGCACCGCTGCGTCTCCTCCGGGTTCTGCCAGTACCCCTCCAACACCACGTTCGACCGGGCCAACACCTCACCCTCCGCATCAGTGGACAGGCGTACGCCGATCGCCGGCGCCCCCGCACGCACCAGGTTCGACGCCCGCTCCAACGGGTCCAGGTCATCCCACTCCGCACGCGACCGGTTGATGGTCAGCAGCGGCGACGTCTCGGTCAACCCGTAGATCTGGATGAACTCCCACCCCAGCTCGGCCTCCACCCGCGCCACCGTCTTGGTCGGCGGCGGCGCACCAGCCACGATGATCCGCACCCGGTCACGACCCGGGATCTCCCCCTCCCACTCGGCCGCGGCCTCCAGCACCGCGGCCACCACCGCCGGCGCCGCACACATCACCGTCACCCCATGCTGCTCGACACGGCGCAGGATCTCCGCACCATCGATCTTGCGGATCACCACCTGCGGCACCCCCATCCCCGCCATCGCGAACGGCATCCCCCACCCGTTCGCATGGAACATCGGCAACGTGTGCAAGTACACGTCCCGATCCGAGACCCCGGCATGCAACCCGAACGTCACCGCATTCACCCAGATGTTGCGGTGCGTGATCTGCACGCCCTTCGGACGCGCCGTCGTACCCGAGGTGTAGTTGATGCACGCCGTGGCAGCCTCATCCGGCTCCCACACCACCGGCTCCACACCCTCAGCAGCATAGATCTCGTCATCGTCGCCGATCACGAACTTGAACTCCGCCTCCACCCCGGCCAGCGACTCCTCCAGCTCCGGGTCGACCAACAACACCCGGGCCCCCGAATGCTCCACGATGTAGGACACCTCATCAGGGCGCAGCCGGAAGTTCACCGGCACCAACACCCGCCCGAACCCCGCCACCCCGAAGAACGACGTCAACAACCGCGCACTGTTGTGCGAGACCACCGCCACCCGGTCACCGAACCCGACACCCAGCTCATCGAGCTTCGCCGCCTGACGACGCGCGTTCGCCGCGATCTGCGCATAGGTCAACGAACCCTGCGACGGCGCCGGCTGATCAGGCTCATCGACCACCCCCACCCGATCGCCGTACACGACAGCGGCACGATCGATGAAGTCTGCAACCTGGAAATTGACGTGCATGAATGCTCCCTCACTGGTGACGGTGATCTCACCCTAGCCAGCAACGGTTGGCCCGCGGGAGTGCCCGGCCCTCGACTTGAGACGGACGGCAGCGGTGCTGCGACGAAAGGCGATCGCACGCCGACGGGCGGCCAAAGCGGCCGCCGGGGAGCAGGAGGACAGGCTGGTGCGTCGGGACGGTTTCGAACCGCCGACCGCTCGGGTGTAAACCGAGTGCTCTACCGCTGAGCTACCGACGCATTGAGGCGCGGGAAAGACTACGCGATCGCGCAGTCGGCCCCTAACTCGCGGACACCAGGAGGACTCCCCGAAATGAGCTGCGACCGCCGGCGTCTCGGGTCACCAGCGGTCGCAACAAGGACAATTCTGCGGCGTCTCCGGACTGTGCGTCAGGGGTTTGAGAAATATCCACAAAATTGGAGACGGCGGTCCAGACCAGCCCCTGCGGAACAGGTCCGGGCAGTGCGTTCAGACCAGTGCGTGCAGCTCGCGCAGGTGCTCGTCGAGGTCGCGGCCCTCGGGCATGGCGTTGTGCACCGCCCACGAGATGCGGCCCTCCTTGTCGATGATGTACGACGACCGCCGGGGGCATCCCTTCACGTCGTCGAACACGTCGTACCGGCGCGTCACCTCGCCGTGCGGCCAGAAGTCGGCCAGCAGCGGGAAGTTGAGCCCGTCGCGATCGGCGAAGGCCCGGATCGAGTAGATCGGGTCGCACGAGACCGCCAGCACCTCGGTGTCGAAGGTCAGGAACTCGTCGAGCCGGTCCCGGATGCCGGTCAGTTCTCCGGTGCAGATTCCCGAGAACGCAAATGGGTAGAAGAAGAGCGCAACTGCCTTGCGGCCACGGAAGTCGGAGAGGGACACGTCCTGACCGAACTGGTCCCGCAGGGTGAAGTCAGGTGCCGTGTCGCCGAGCTGGAGGGGTGTCACCGAGTGCCTGTCCTAGGATTCATCGTGTTAGCGACCAAGGGGTGTTTCATGTCTGACCGTCATCTTCGCACCAGCGCCCTGGCGCTGGCAGCCGGCCTGCTGCTGCTTGCCCAGGCATGCGGTACCAACACGGGGACGACCGAGCTGAATGCGGCGATGGGAGAGCCCGCCCAGTCACCCGAACCCGAGCTCGACCCGATGGCCGGAGCCCCCGTGGTCGGCTCCTGCTACAGCATGAGCCGCACCCAGTCCGTGTCGACGACCAACACCAGGAAGCCGGTCTCCGACTGCTACGAGAAGCACAACACGCTGACCTACCACGTCGGCCTCTTCAAGGCCGGCACCACGAGCTCGGACTACGCCGTGGTCACCAAGCAGTGCAAGAAGCACCTCCCGGAGGCGACCGGTCTGAGCAAGGGCAGGCTGCTCGGCTCGGTGCTGGACTGGATCTGGTTCGAGCCGACCACCGCACAGTGGTCGGCCGGCGCCCGCTGGTTCCGCTGCGACCTGGTCGCCGAGTCGGGAGACAAGCTCAAGCTGCTCCCCGAGACCTCGAGGACGACCGACCTCTTCGCCGACGGGCTCGAGGACCCCTACGCCCGCTGCATCCGGCGGGGCCCCGACACCAACGACGACGGTGAGGACGACGCGATCTACGTGACCTGCGACAAGCCGCACGGCTACCGCTGGGCCGGGTGGTTCGAGGCACCGGTCGGCAAGAGCGCGAAGTACCCCACCGACGCACAGTTCGAGAAGTTCGCGAACGCCAACTGCGGCCGCATCGCCGGCACCGACAGCTGGTGGGTGACCTGGCCCCTCGAGGCCTGGTGGCGCGACGGCGAGCGCCGGCTGTCCTGCTACAAGTTCACGTCGTCCTGACGGGGGCGCCCGCGCTCAGGGCTGCCAGTCGAACAGCTCGCGCTTGAGCACCTTGCCGGTGGCGTTGCGTGGCAGCTCGTCGAGGACGTGGATCTCGCGAGGCACCTTGAAGCGCGCGAGGTTCGCCTTGACCCAGTCCTTGAGCTGGTCCTCGTCGACGTCACCCGTGATCACGACGAACGCGCGCAGCCGCTTGCCGAAGTCGGGGTCGTCGATGCCGATCGCGGCGGCCTCGACGACGGCCTCGTGGCGACAGAGGCAGTCCTCGACCTCCTTCGGGAAGACGTTCTCGCCTCCCGACACGATCATCTCGTCGTCGCGGCCCTCGACGTACAGGCGGCCGTTGGCGTCGTACCGCCCGACGTCACCGCTCGACATCAGCCCGTCGATGACCTCCTTGCCGCCACCGCCGGTGTAGCCCTCGAAGAGCAGCCCGTTGCCGACGAAGATGCGGCCGGACTGCCCCTGCGGGACCTCCTTGCCCTCCGGGTCGAGGATGCGTACGACGGTCGCGTGCGGCGGCTTGCCGGCACTGTCGGGAGCAGCGCGCAGGTCTTCGGGTGTGGCGATCGAGGCATAGGCGATCTCGGTCGAGCCGTAGATGTTGTAGAGGGTGTCGCCGAAGGTGTCCATCCAGTTGAGGGCCAGGTCGCCCGGCAGTGCGGAGCCGGAGGCGGCGACCACCTTGACGGTGGAGAAGTCGTAGCGCGACCGGGTCTCCTCGGGCAGCTGGAGGATGCGCTGCAGCATCACCGGGATCACCACGAACGAGTCGCACTTGTTCTCGGAGACCACCTTGAGCGCGGTCTCCGGGTCGAAGCGCCGGGTGAGTACGGCGGTCGAGCCCAGCAGCATGCCGAGCGCCAGGTGTGCGAAGCCCCACGTGTGGAACAGGGGTGCGGCGATGTGCGAGCGCCACTGGGCCCGCAACGGCATCCGCGAGAGCAGGGAGACCGCCGCGTCGATACCGGCCTCGTTGCGGGGGGCGCCCTTCGGCGTACCGGTGGTGCCGGAGGTCAGGATGATCGTGCGCGAGTGGCGGTCCGGCGGCTGGAGGTCTGCGGAGGAACCCGCGGCGATCAGCTTCTCGACGGTGTCGAGGTCGGTGTCGGCGTCTGTCCACGCCAGGATGCGGTTCTCGACGTGGGCGCCGTCGAGGAGCCCGGTGAACTCCTCGTCGTGGATCACCGCGATCGGCTTCTCACGGGCCAGGACGTCCACCAGCTGGGGGCCGGCGAAGGCGGTGTTGAGGTAGAGCACGTCGGCACCGAGCTTGGCCACGGCCAGGCTGGCGTCGACGAAGCCGCGGTGGTTGCGGCACATGATGGCGACGCCGTCACCCTCCTTGACGCCGCGGGCGCGCAGGCTCGACGCGAGGGCGTTGCTGCGGCGGTGGATGTCGCCGAAGGTGAGCGTGCCGAGCTCGTCGATCAGCCCCGGGCGGTCGGGATGGCGCACGGCCAGTGACGCGAACCCGCCGGCCACGCCGGTCCCCCAGGTGACCACGGTGCGGGCCAGCCGGGCCAGCTTCAGTGGCGAGTAGGGGCGAACGACCCCGGATCCGGCAAGCACCTTGACGGAGGTTGCGCCCGACTTGAGGCGTTCACGACCCTGTCCCATGGATGTTCCTTTCGGCCGCCCGCACGGCAGCAGCTGGTCTGAGGGACCCAGCCTGCCAACTCGCCGGTAACAATGGGAAGGTGCTCAGTGGGCGGACTTCGGCGCCACCAGCCGCGTCGCGGCCCAGTCCTTGCTCACGGTCGCGGTCGTGGTCTGCGACAGTCCGGCGATCGGGGCCGCCTCTGCGATGTCGGACGGGTCCACGGCACCGGGGCGTCCCACCTTCGGGGTGAGCAGCCAGATGACACCGCCTCCGACGAGGTCGGTCAGTGAGTCGACGAGCGCATCGACCAGGTCGCCGTCGTCGTCACGCCACCACAGGAGGACCGAGTCCACGACGTTGCCGTAGTCCCCATCGACCATGTCCGCGTCGATGCAGTCCTCGATCTGAACACGCAGGTCGTCGTCGGTGTCGTTGTCCCAGCCGAGTTCCTGGATCACGAGCCCGGGCTTGAGCCCAAGGCGTTCGGCAAGTACGGCATTCTGGGCGGCCGGGCCACCCGCGGTCGAGCTCAAGAGACTCCTCCAGTCACGCGTCACGGAAAACAGGTGCCCGTAGTCCACCGGACATCGCCCCGCTGCGCAACCCTGCGCCCCCGGAGGTGGGCACCCGGGGTCTACCCCTCGGTAGATTTCCTCCCCTGTGGGCGCGTGCCAAGATGGCGGAGTGACCGACACCACCAAGCCCTTGAATCCACCCGTAATTCATGAGGGCCTCCCGACACAGCTGCCTGACATCGACCCCGAGGAAACAGGCGACTGGCTCGCGTCCTTCGACGCCATGATCGATGAGCGAGGCCGGGAACGCGCCCGTTACCTGATGCTCCGCCTCCTCGAACGTGCCCGCGAGAAGCAGGTCGGCGTACCTGCCCTGCGCAGCACCGACTACATCAACACCATCCCGCCGGAGCGTGAACCGTGGTTCCCCGGCGACGAGGAGGTCGAACGCAGGATCCGTGCGTTCATCCGCTGGAACGCCGCGGTCATGGTCTCCAGCGCCAACCGCAAGGGGCTCGAGGTCGGCGGCCACATCGCGACCTACCAGTCCAGCGCGAGCCTCTACGAGGTCGGCTTCAACCACTTCTTCCGCGGCAAGGACCACCCCGGCGGCGGTGACCAGCTCTTCATCCAGGGCCACGCCTCCCCCGGCATCTACGCCCGCGCGTTCCTCGAGGGCCGGCTGACCGAGCAGCAGCTGTTCCGGTTCCGTCAGGAGGTGCAGCACGGCAAGGGCGCTGGGCTGCCTTCCTACCCGCACCCCCGGCTGATGCCCGACTTCTGGGAGTTCCCCACGGTGTCGATGGGCCTGACCGGCATCGGCTCCATCTACCAGGCACGGTTCAACCGCTACCTCGCCAACCGCGGCATCAAGGACACCAGCGAGCAGCACGTCTGGGCCTTCCTCGGCGACGGCGAGATGGCCGAGCCCGAGTCCCTGGGCGCGATCCGCATCGCGGCCCGCGAAGAGCTCGACAACCTGACCTGGGTGATCAACTGCAACCTGCAGCAGCTCGACGGCCCGGTCACCGGCAACGGCAAGATCATCCAGGAGCTCGAGGCCAACTTCCGCGGTGCCGGCTGGAACGTCATCAAGGTGGTCTGGGGCCGCGAGTGGGACGACCTGCTGGCCCGCGACGTCGACGGCGTCCTGGTCAACCAGATGAACACCACCCCGGACGGCGCGTTCCAGACCTTCTCCGTCGAGAGCGGCGCCTACAACCGCGAGCACTTCTTCGGGCCCGACCCCCGGTTGCGGGCGATGGTCGAGCACATGACAGACCGGCAGATCGAGAAGCTGCCGCGCGGTGGCCACGACTACCGCAAGGTGTACGCCGCCTTCGACGCCGCGACGAAGCACGTCGGCCAGCCGACGGTGATCCTCGCCCACACCGTCAAGGGCTGGACGATCGACGCACTGGAGGGCAAGAACGCCACCCACCAGATGAAGAAGCTCACCCAGGACGACCTGAAGAAGTTCCGCGACCGGCTCTACCTGCCGATCAGCGACCGCGACCTCGAGTCGGCGTACGAAGCCACCGGCACCGCGCCGTTCTTCCACCCGGGCGAGAACTCCCCCGAGATCGAGTACATGATGGAGCGGCGCAACCAGCTGGGTGGCTCCATCCCGCAGCGGGTCAACCGCGCCAAGATGCTGACCCTGCCCGGCGACGGCACGTACGCCGAGCTCAAGAAGGGCGCCGGCAAGAACAAGGTCGCCACCACGATGGCCGCGGTCCGGTTGCTCAAGGACTGGATGCGCGACCCCGGCATCGGCGACCGGATCGTGCCGATCGCACCCGACGAGTACCGCACGTTCGGCATGGACGCGATGTTCCCGTCGGCGAAGGTCTACGACCCGGCCGGCCAGACCTACGAGTCGGTCGACCGCAACATGCTGCTCCAGTACAAGATGTCGACGACGGGCCAGATGCTGCACGAGGGCATCTCCGAGGCCGGCGCAATGGCGTCGGCCACAGCCGCCGGGTCGTCGTACACGACGCACGGCGAGCCGATGATCCCGTTCTACATCTTCTACTCGATGTTCGGGTTCCAGCGCACCGGCGACTCGATCTGGGCGATGGCCGACCAGATGGCGCGTGGGTTCCTGATCGGCGCCACCGCGGGGCGTACGACGCTCACCGGCGAGGGCCTCCAGCACGCCGACGGACACTCACCACTGCTCGCCGCGACCAACCCGGCCGTGGTGCACTACGACCCCGCGTTCGCCTACGAGGTCGGCCACATCATGCGCTCCGGCCTGGAACGCATGTACGGCACCAGCGAGCAGCACCCGCAGGGCGAGAACGTCATCTTCTACATGACCGTCTACAACGAGCCGGTCGCCCAGCCGGCGGAGCCCGAGGGACTCGACGTCGCCGGCCTGCTCAAGGGCATGTACCAGGTCTCGACCACGGACGCCGAGGGCCCGCGCGTGCGTCTGCTCGCCTCCGGCGTCGGCTTCCCCTGGATCGTGGACGCCCAGCGGATGCTCGCCGAGGACTGGGGTGTGCAGGCGGAGACGTGGTCGGTCACGTCGTGGAACGAGCTGGCCCGTGAGGCCATCGAGGTCGACAAGTGGAACCTGCGGCACCCGCAGGAGAAGCACCGGTCGGCGTACGTCACCGAGGTGCTGGCCGACGGCCAGGGTCCGGTCGTCGCGGTGTCCGACTACATGACGGCCGTGCCGCTGCAGATCGCCCGCTGGGTGCCCGAGGACTACCGGGTGCTGGGCGCCGACGGCTTCGGCTTCGCCGACACCCGGCCCGCGGCACGACGGTTCTTCCACATCGACGCGGAGTCGGTGGTCGTCCAGGCCCTCGGCGCGCTGGCCGATGCCGGGGAGATCGATCCGGCGCGGGTCACCGAGGCGCTCGATCGCTACCGCATCGACGACCCGACGGCCGTGGCCGGCGTGCTCCAGGAGGGCGGCGACGCCTGACCTGCTTCGTCCGCGCGGGGTCGGTCAGGCGAGGGCCTGGCCGACCTGCGGGTCGGTCTCGAGCGCGCGGAGCGGGGCGATCGGTGCCTTGCCGGCCAGCGAGCTCTGTACGTCGATCTCGCCACCGCGGGCGAGCAGGTCCCGGAAGACGGCCCGGTCGTAGACGGCCGGCTGGGTGCTGCCCATGAAGCCCTGCACGATCCTGACGAACCGTTCGGGGTGGTCCTTGTGCGGGAAGTGCCCGCAGTTGGCCAGCACCTCGACACGGGACCCGGGCGCCAGGGCGGCGGCGGTGTTGGCGTGCCGCACCGGGATCACCATGTCGTTGCGTCCCCAGATCACGCAGACCGGGACGGCCTCGGTGAGGTAGGCGCGGTCGCTCATCGTGACGACCTGACCGCGCCAGTCGACCACGGCGCGGGTGACGTGCCTGATTGCGGCCCGGGCTGCCGGATCCTTGAACGTGTCGACGATGTCGGCGACCTCGTCGAGGTCCCGGGCCCAGGTCTGGCCGGTCCCGGCGAGTGCGCGCAGGGCCGCGGTGGCCAGGTGGCGTACGCCGGGCAGGGTCAGCACGCCCAGGGCCGGGTCGGCGCCGGGCGTCGTCAGCGCGCGGATCGCCGGGGTGACCTCGGGGCCGAAGCCGCCCGAGGCGACCAGGATCATCCGCTCGGTCCGCTCAGGGAACTGGTAGGCGAACTGCATGGCCACCCCGCCACCGAAGCTGTGGCCGACCACGGTGGCCCGGTCGATGCCGAGCAGGGTCAGCAGGTCGCGCATGCCGTTGGCGTAGCCGCCCAGCGAGTAGTCGGCCCGGGGCTTGGCCGAGCGTCCGTGGCCGAGCAGGTCGGGGGCGATCACGGTGTGGTTGCGGGCCAGCTGCCGGATCACCGGCTCCCACGTGGTGTGGTCGCAGCCCAGGCCGTGGAGGAGCAGCAGCGCCGGACCGGACCCCGTGCGGACGAACGCCCGCCGGTGGCCGTGCAGGGTGACGTACTGGACGTCGAGCTTCTGCGCCGTCATCACCGCTCCTGTCTGGTCACGCCCGTCTGGCCACGCCGTCTGGTCACGGCGCCCTTCGTCTTGACAGTCGTCAAGTGAACCAGACGTCCGGCCGATTTCGGAGACCACCCGCCCGACCTCTTGCCCACTGGACCGGGTCTTGACAGAACTCTCCTTCCTGTCCATTGCAGTCATGTGACGCCGTGGTCACGATCGGCACACGCAGTGGCCGTCGCCGAGGTTCGTCGGGCCACCCGGCGAACTTCGACGTCGTCCACTAGCCTGCGAGCGTGACCCGGCCGACCACTCCACGCGAGGACGCCTCCGCACTGCTGCAGCGTGCGGTGGGTCCGCTGAGCACGGCAGCGATGGCCGGCATGGACACCGAGAAGGCCTGGTTCCGCGACCTCTCCGCGGAGAATCGGTCCTGGGTCGGCATGATCGTGCAGGCCGGTATCCGTGGCTTCATCTCCTGGTTCCGCGACCACGCCGATTCGTGGGATCTCTCCACCGAGGCCGACTCCCCCATCGCCGCGCAGGTCTTCGGGGCTGCTCCCCGTGCCCTGGCCGGTGTGATCACCCTGCAGCAGACCGTCGACCTGGTCCGCCTCACGATCGACGTCGTGGAGGCCAACCTCGACGACCTGCTCGGCGCCGAGCTGGCACCCGTCGTCCACGAGGGCCTGCTGCGCTACGGCCGGGAGCTCGCCTTCGCCACCGCCGAGGTCTACGCCAGGGCCGCCGAGTCGCGCGGCGCGTGGGACGCCCGGCTCGAGGCGCTGGTGGTCGACTCGGTGCTGCGCTCCGAGAGCGACGAGACCGTGCTCTCCCGCGCCAGCGCGCTGGGCTGGGGCGGCTCGGGCGAGGTGGTCGTGGTGCTGGGGCGAGCCGCACCCGGCTCGACGGTCAACATCTTCGACGACGTACGCCGGTCCGCCCGGGCGCACCACATGGACGCCCTGTGCGCCGTACAGGGCGATCGCATGGTGGTGATCCTCGGCGGCGTCGAGGAGCCGGAGTCCGCGGTGCGAGCGCTCAGCAAGCACTTCGCCGAAGGGCCGATCGTGTTCGGACCGGTGGCACCCGACCTGGGCAGTGCCCACCACTCGGCGACGGCGGCCCTGGCCGGCTTCCGGGTGGCTGCGGCGTGGCCGCAGGCACCACGTCCGGTCGCCGCGCGCGACCTGCTCCCCGAACGCGTCCTGGCCGGCCACGAAGACGCCAGGCGCCAACTGATCGAGGAGGTGTACCTGCCGCTGAAGGAGGGCCGCGGCACCCTGATCGAGACCCTCGACGCCTACTTCGGGCACGGTGGCTCGGTGGAGGGCACGGCCCGGTCGCTGTTCGTCCACCCGAACACGATTCGCTATCGCCTGCGCCAGGCCGCGGAGCTCACCGGGCTCACCGCCAGCCAGCCGCGCGACGGCTACACCCTGGCCGTCGCGTTGACGTGCGGACGTCTCTCCGAAACATGACGTTAACCTGGCGCCGACAACTCACTGGCGGGTAACAGGAAATTGTGGGAACCCGACAAGGAACCGCCCATGTATTTCGTGCGTGGCACCCCTCGGTCCACGGCCCGGACACGGCACAGTTGACGACGTGCTCGTCATTGTCGCTCCAGGCCAAGGTGCCCAGTCCCCCGGATTCCTCTCCCCCTGGCTCGAGGACCCCGTGTTCAGGGGTCGCTTCGAGTGGCTGTCGACAGTCGCCGGCCTCGACCTGGTGCACTACGGCACCGAGGCCGACGCGGAGACGATCCGCGAGACACAGATCGCGCAGCCGCTGCTCGTGGCCGCCGGCCTGGTCGCTGCCCTCGAGCTCTTCCCGAGCCCGGCCGACGCGTTCGGCAAGATCGGTGCCGTCGCCGGCCACAGTGTCGGCGAGCTGACCGCCGCCGCCGGTGCCCGTGCGATCACCGCCGAGCAGGCCATGGTGCTGGTCCGCGAACGCGGCCGTCTGATGGCCGACGCCGCCGCGCAGCGCCCGACCAGCATGACCGCTGTCCTCGGTGGCGACCGTGAGGAGGTCCTCGCATCGCTCGCCAAGCACGGCCTGACCCCGGCCAACGACAACGGCCCCGGCCAGATCGTCGCCGCCGGCACCGTCGAGCAGCTCGCCGCGCTGGCCGAGGACCCGCCCGCCAAGGCCCGCCTGATCCCGCTCTCGGTGGCCGGCGCGTTCCACACCGACCACATGGCTCCGGCCGTCGAGCGCATGGGCAGCCTGGCCCGCTCGGTCTCCACCCACGACCCACGCACGGTGATCATCTCGAACGCCGACGGCCAGGTCGTCCACGACGGCCGCGAGGTGCTGGCCCGCATCGTCAAGCAGATCAGCCAGCCGGTGCGCTGGGACCTCTGCATGGACACGATGCTCGACCTCGGCGTCACCGGGATCCTGGAGATGCCGCCGGCCGGCACTCTCACCGGTATCGCCAGGCGGGCGATGAAGGGCGTCGAGACGTTCGCGCTCAAGACCCCCGACCAGCTCGACGACGCCCGCGCCTTCTGCGAGAAGCACGGCGAGGCCTCCCAGATCGACACCAACCCGACCTGGCGGATGGTGGTCAGCCCCGCGAAGGGCACGTTCCACCGCGACGCCGCAGCGGCCGACGCCGTCGAGCTCGGCGAGCGCGCCCTGATCGGTGCCGTCGCCAGTCTGCGTGACCGCATAGACGTCACCGCCGCCCACGGCGGTACGGTCGTGGAATGGCTCGTCGAGGACGGCGACATCGTCTCTCCCGGCCAACCTCTCCTCCGACTCCACCCGACGGGCGCCGCCTCATGACCGCACTCCGCAGTTCCACCGGCTCAGCCGAGGCGACGATCCTGGGCGTGGGCGCCTACCGCCCGCGCCGCGTCGTCCCCAACTCCGAGGTGGTCGAGGCGATCGACTCCAGTGACGAGTGGATCCAGCAGCGCTCCGGCATCAAGACCCGTGGCTTCGCCGAGGACGACGAGACCGTGCCGATGATGTCGGTTGCCGCCTCGAAGCAGGCCCTCGAGCAGGCCGGCGTCGCCGCGGAGCAGATCGACTGCGTCATCGTCGCCACGGTCAGCCACCTGATGCAGACGCCGTCCGCGGCGTCGCTGATCGCCCACGAGCTCGGCACCAACGGTGCCGCGGCCTTCGACATCTCCGCCGCCTGCGCCGGCTTCTGCCACGGCGTCTCGCTGGCCGCCGACATGGTGCGCGGCGGCTCGGCCGGCCACGTGCTGGTCGTCGGCGTCGAGCGCCTCTCCGACATCACCAGCCCGACCGACCGCGGCACGGCGTTCATCTTCGCCGACGGCGCCGGTGCGGTCGTGGTGGGCCCGTCCGAGGTGGCCGGCATCGGCCCGGTGGTGTGGGGCTCCGACGGCGAGCACTACGACTACATCCGGCAGAACGTCGACTGGCGCGACGTGATCGCCTCCGACGATCCGCAGATGCCGCACCTGATCATGGAGGGACGCTCGGTGTTCCGCTGGGCCGCCTTCGAGATGGCCAAGGTCGCCCAGGAGGCGCTCGACCGGGCCGGGGTCACCGCCGCCGAGCTCGACGTCTTCGTGCCGCACCAGGCCAACATGCGCATCACCGACGCGATGGCGCGGGCGATGAAGCTGCCCGACACGGTGCGCATCGCCCGTGACATCGCCGAGCAGGGCAACACCTCTGCCGCCTCGGTCCCCCTTGCCCTCGAACGCATGATCACCGAGGGAGAGGCGCGCAGCGGCGACACCGCACTGCTGATCGCCTTCGGTGCCGGCCTGGCGTACGCCGCCCAGGTCGTCACCGTTCCCTGACCTGCACGTCAGACTGCACAATCAGACTGCACCACCAGAAATAACCCAACCCAAGGAGAACCCGGCATGGCCACCACTGAAGAGATCCGCTCCGACCTCGCCGAGATCGTCAACGAGGTTGCCGGCATCCCCGCCGACGACGTACAGCTCGACAAGTCCTTCGTGGACGACCTCGACGTCGACTCGCTGTCCATGGTCGAGGTCGTCGTGGCCTGCGAGGAGAAGTTCGGCGTCTCGATCCCGGACGACCAGGTCAAGAACCTCAAGACGGTCGGCGACGCGGTCTCGTTCATCGAGAACGCCGCCAGCTGACCCTCCCCCGTTCATCCCGGCCCCTCTGGGGCCAGCCCCCTCGAGGGCCCGCTTCCCAAACCGCGAAGGAACCGCATGTCTCTCAAGCGCGTGGTCGTCACCGGACTCGGCACCACCAACCCTGTCGGCGGCGACGTCGCCAGCACCTGGTCGGCGCTCCTGGCCGGCACCTCCGGCGTTCGCCACCTCGATGACGAGTGGGCACAGGACATCCCGGTGAAGATTGCCGGCCGGATTGCCGTGGAGCCCGGCGAAGTGCTCGACCGGGTCAAGGCACGTCGCCTCGACCGGTCGGCGCAGTTCGCCATGATCGCTGCCATGGAAGCCTGGCGGGACGCGGGCCTCGAGGGTGTCGAACTGGACGGCACCCGCACGGGTGTCGCCGTCGCGTCCGGCATCGGCGGGGTCACCACCCTGCTGGCCAACTACGACACACTCAAGGAGAAGGGCGCCCGCCGGGTCTCCCCCCTCTCCGTCCCGATGCTGATGCCCAACGCACCGGCCGCCAACGTCGGCCTGTACGTCGGCGCCCGCGGCGCGGTCAACGCACCGACCTCGGCCTGCGCCTCCGGCAACGAGGCCATCTCGATGGCCCTCGACCAGATCCGGCTCGGCCGGGCCGACGTCGTGGTCGCCGGTGGCACCGAGGCCGCGATCCACCCGCTGCCGATGGCCGCGTTCGCCCAGATGATGGCGCTGTCGAAGACCGGCAGCGAAGAGGGCGGCGACCCCACCACGGTCTCCCGTCCCTGGGACACCGCCCGCGACGGGTTCGTCCTCGGTGAGGGCGCCGGCATCCTGGTGCTCGAGTCCGAGGAGCACGCCCTGGCCCGCGGCGCCCGCATCTACGCCCAGGTCATGGGCTCGGGCATCAGCAACGACGCCCACGACATCGCCCAGCCCGACCCCGAGGGCCGTGGTGGCACCCGCGCCATCCAGCTCGCGATCGACTCCGGCGACTTCAGCCCGCGCGACGTCGTACACGTCAACGCCCACGCGACCTCGACGCCGCAGGGCGACGTGGCCGAGGGCCTGATGCTGCACGCCACGCTGGGCGACCAGGTCGACAACTGCGTGGTCACCTCGACGAAGTCGATGACCGGCCACCTGCTCGGTGGCGCAGGCGCCCTCGAGGCCGTCGCCTGCGTCCTGGCCATCCGCGACCGGGTGAGCCCGCCGACGATCAACCTGGACAACAAGGACCCACGGGTCGACCTCGACATCCCGACCAAGGCCCGCGACCTGCCCCAGGGCGACATCGTGGCGCTGAACAACTCCTTCGGGTTCGGTGGCGCCAACGTGGCCGTCGCCTTCGGCAGCATCTGATGACCGCGGTCGCCACCACGGGGACCAAGCCGAGCCGGGTCGACGACTCGCGTCACCCGCTCAACCGGATGGGCGCGTTCTTCGACGAGGGCACGCTCGAGACGCTGACCGAGGACGACGGGTCCGGCATGCTAGCCGCCCGCGGCCTGGTCAACGGCTCCCCCGTGGTCGCGTTCTGCTCCGACCCCACGGTCATGGGCGGCGCGATGGGCGACGAGGGCTGCAAGGCCGTGCTGGTCGCCTACCGTCGGGCCCTCCAGGACGACGTGCCCGTGGTCGGCCTGTGGCACTCCGGTGGCGCCCGACTCGCCGAGGGCGTGCTCTCGCTGCACGCGGTCGGCGAGATCTTCCACATCATGACCCAGGCCTCCGGCAGGATCCCCCAGATCTCGATCGTGCTCGGCGCCGCCGCCGGTGGCGCCGCCTACGGCCCCGCGCTGACCGACGTCGTGATCCTCGGCCCCGACGGCCGGATCTTCGTGACCGGGCCCGACGTGGTGCGCTCGGTGACCGGCGAGGACGTCGACATGGCGCGCCTGGGCGGTCCCGAGCCGCACGGACGACGTTCCGGTGTCGTCCACATCCTCACCGAGACCGAGGCCGAGGCGCTCGACCGCGGACGACGCGTGGCCACCCTGCTCGGCGCACAGGGGTCGATGGACCTCGACACGATCGAGGACCGCGACCTCGCCGCCTGCCTCCCCGAGTCGAAGAAGCGCGCCTACGACGTGCACCCGCTGGTCGAGGAGGTCCTCGACACTGGCACGATCCAGGAGCTGCACGCCCGCTGGGCACCCAACATCGTCACCGCACTCGGCCGCATGGGCGGTCGCACGGTCGGTGTCGTCGCCAACAACCCGATGCGCCTGGGTGGCTGCCTCGACTCGGCCTCGGCCGAGAAGGCCGCCCGGTTCGTGCGCATGTGCGACGCGTTCGGCGTGCCGCTCGTGGTGCTGGTCGACGTACCCGGCTACCTGCCCGGCGTCGGCCAGGAGTGGGACGGCGTCGTACGCCGCGGCGCGAAGCTGCTGCACGCGTTCGGCGAGGCCGTCGTGCCGCGCGTGACGCTGGTGACCCGCAAGACGTACGGCGGGGCCTACATCGCGATGAACTCCCGCTCCCTGGGCGCCACCCGCGTGTTCGCGTGGCCCGGCGCCGAGGTGGCCGTGATGGGCGCCGTCGCCGCGGTCCGCATCCTCCACCGCCGCAAGCTGGCCGAGGTCGCCCCCGACATCCGTCCGCAGGTCGAGGCCGAGCTGGCCGTCGAGCACGAGCGCATCTCCGGTGGCGTGCAGAAGGCCGTCGAGATCGGCGTGGTCGACGAGATCATCGAACCCGACGTGACCCGCAGTGCCCTGGCCCGGGCGATCGCCGGTGCCGCCGAGATCCGCGGCGACCACGGCAACATCCCCCTCTGACCCTCCCCCTTCCCCGTGTAACGCCCTGTCCACGACACTTTGCACCCCCTCGGCAGGGTGCAAAGTGTCAACATGGGCGCACAAGAGCCGTCGTACGCCGGCGGATAGCCTGCGGGCATGACCTACGAAACGCTGCGCTATGACGTCGCCGACGGCATCCTGACGCTGACCCTGGACCGGCCCGAGCAGATGAACGCGTTCACGGTGACGATGGCCGACGAGCTCGAGGCGGCGTTCAACCGGGCCAGCCAGGACGATGACGTCCGCGCGATCGTGGTGACCGGCGCGGGCAAGGCGTTCTGCGCCGGGATGGACCTCTCGGTCGAGGGCAACGTGTTCGGACTCGACGAGAGCCAGACGCCCACCATGGCGGACATGCAGGACCGGCTCGAGGACCCCGAGATCGCCACCGGTGTGCGCGACACCGGTGGCCGGGTCACGCTGGCGATCTTCAACTGCACCAAGCCGGTCATCGGCGCGATCAACGGTGCGGCGGTCGGCATCGGCGCGACCATGCTGTGCGCGATGGACGTGCGCCTGGCCTCGGAGAAGGCGCGCATCGGCTTCGTCTTCGGCCGGATCGGGATCACGCCCGAAGCCGCCTCCACCTGGTTCCTGCCCCGCATCGTCGGTATCTCCCAGGCCCTGGAGTGGGTCTACTCCGCCGACATCCTGACCGCCGAGGAGGCCCGCGACGGGCGCTTCGTGAAGTCGGTGCACCCGGCCGACGAGCTGCTCGACGCGGCGTACGCCCTGGCCCGCAAGTTCACGACGAACCGTTCGCCGGTGGGCACCGCGCTGGCCCGGCAGATGATGTACCGCAACAGCGCGGCCGCGCACCCGCTCGAGGCGCACCGGGTCGACTCGCTGTCGATGTTCTACACGAGCATCGGCGACGGCAAGGAGGGCGTCGCGGCGTTCCTCGACAAGCGCGACCCCGAGTTCACCAGCAAGGCCTCGGAGATGCCGCCGTTCCACCCATGGTGACAGCGCCGGTCTCGGGACGGACCTCAGGCCCTCTCAGCTGAGGGTGCGGCGCAGGAAATTGACGGTGCGTTCCATCGAAAGCGTCCACTGGGGGCCGAAGGCGTGCTCCTCGCCGGGATAGACGTGGAAGGTCACCCGCTCGCCGTGGGCCTGGAACGCCCGCACCGTACGACGACTCCACGGCAGCGGGCACGAGTCGTCCGACGTGCCGTGGTGGATCATCAGGGGTTCGGTCACCCGGCCGAAGAACGTGCGCGGACTGACGTTGCGCCAGAACCTGCGGTGGGTCCGCGGCTCGCCGTACCTCGTCAGGATGCGGGTCGCCACGTCGCCGCGCTCCGGACGGGTCCAGCGCTCGAAGTTGTCGACCGTGTCGGAGCTGACCGGTGCGAAGACGACGGCCGCGTCGACCAGACCGGGCTGCACCGTCAACGCGTTGTAGATGACGCCGCCGCCCATCGAACGACCGACCAGCCCGATCCGGTCGTCGTCGACGGGTCCGCGCCACCTGCGCAGGGCGAGCACCGCGTTGATGACGTCCTCGGTGTAGCCGAGCCGGAGCGACTCCTCCGCGCGCGGCGCCGGGTCGGAGAACGCGTGGCCGCGGTAGTCCACGTGCAGGGTGAGGTAGCCGGCCCGGGCCAGGTAGTCCTGCTCGCGCCGCATCCCTTGGCCGTTGTCGTAGTAGGCCGGGTCGATGTAGCCATGGGCCAGCACCAGCGCCGGGAACGGGCCCTTGCCGGTCGGCACGTTCATCAGCCCGGACACCTTCATCGTGCCGCTGAGGTAGCTCACGGTGTGCTGGGTGTACGCCGAGGTGCTGGCCGCCTCGGCGCCCAACGTGAGGGCGCGCCCGTCGTACGACTTCTGCATGAGGGCCGGCAACGAGACCGGGTGCGGAGGCCTGGCCGGAATCGTCGGAGCGGCGCCGGGTTCGGGACCCGTGGACGTCGACGAGCTGGAGGTCGGCCCGTCGTCGGCCGAGTCGTCGGAGTCCTTGGAACCTGACGTGTCGGAGCACGCCGTGAGCAGCCCGGCGCAGAGCACCGACGCCAGCCAACCGGCCGACGTGGTTCTCGAACCCTGTGCGGGAGCGACGCTCACATCTCCAGTGTGCGCTAGACGACTTGGTGCAGCCAGCGGACCGGAGCACCGTCACCGGCGTGCCGGAACGTCTCGAGCTCGTCGTCCCACGGCTTGCCGAGCAGCTTGTCGATCTCGTTGAGCACCGTCGTGTCGCCCAGCGCGGCCTTGACCACGGCAGCCTTGAGCCGGTCCTCGGGGATCATGATGTCGCCGTGCAGGCCGGTGACGGCGTGGAAGACACCCAGCTCGGGCGTGAACGAGTAGCGGCCACCCTCGGTGCTCGAGGTCGGCTCCTCGGTGATCTCGAAGCGGAGGTGGTTCCAGCCGCGCAGGGCGGAGGCGACGGCAGCAGCCGAGCCGGCGTCTCCGGTCCAGGAGAGCTCGGCCCGGTAGGTCCCGGCCTGGGCAGGCTGCGGGGTCCACTCCAGGCTCACGGCAACACCGAGTACGCCGCCCACGGCCCACTCGATGTGCGGGCACAGTGCGGACGGCGCGGAATGGACGAAGAGGATTCCCCTCGTCGTCTTGGTGTTGGTGCGCGTTGCAGTCGTGGTCACTGTGACCTCCTCCATCTCAGGCGTCGAGATACGCCTTCCCCAGCGGTCTACGACAAATCGAGATGAAGTCACACAAGTGACACATGTGTAGTTATGGAGCCATTGTGACCCATGTTGCCGCTGAATACCAGCGGATCAGCAGATCACCCGAAGATTGTTCAGGAGGTGCGGACCGCAGCCGGGTCGACGACGTTCGCGAGGTCGCGCACGGCCCCCAGCAACACCCCGTCGCCCACGACGCGCGGACCGTCGATGACGTCGAGCACCACGCAGGTGATGTTGTCGACGCCGCCGGCCTCGAGGGCACGCTCGACGAGGGTGGCCGCGGCGGACTGGGGATCGGCGACCCTGAGCCCTTCGGCGATCTCGTCGTCGGTGACCAGGTCGCTCAGGCCGTCACTGCACAGCAGCAGCCGGTCACCCAGCTCGACCTCCAGCTCGAGCACGTCGGCGTCCTCGACCTGGCCGATCTCAGCGCCGGGCAGCGCGCGCAGCACGACGTTCTTCCACGGGTGGATCCGCGCCTGCGCCGCAGTCAGGTGGCCCTGCATCACCAGCTGATGGACGTAGGTGTGGTCGGTCGAGAGCTGCGCCAGCCGGCCCTGGTGCAGCAGGTAGGCCCGCGAGTCCCCGACGTGCGCCATCACCACGCGGGTGCCGTCGGTGGCGACCGCGGTGAGCGTGGTGGCCATGCCGGTGCGGCGTACGTCGTGGGCGACGCCCTGGAGCAGCTGGTTCCGGGCGAACGTGACCGCCTCGCCGAGCACCTCGACCGGATCGTCGTCGGGGCGTGCGATCGCCTGCGCAGACACGGCGTACGTCGTGGTGGCCGAGGCGATTTCGCCCGCGGCAGCACCACCGACACCGTCAGCGACGAGGGCGACATAGGGACCGACGAAGGCGGAATCCTCGTTGTGGTCGCGCACGAGACCCACGTCTGTCACACCGGCACCCGAGAATCGCAACATGGGAGGCACCCCTCTCCTTGGCTAGGAGGAAGTAGAGCGGGTGACGAGTGAAGTCGTCAAGACCGACATTCGCCGTGACAATCTTCTCCCCGTGTGCCAAACCGGGTGTTTTCCGACTGCGTCCGCTTACCCTGAGCCCCATGCAATCCGTCCCGGAGACCGGCTCCGGCCTCGAGGTCTCACGCCGCCGGTGGCTCCCCTGGCTCTGGCTGCCGGCCGTGGTCGCACTGGTCGCCGTCGCTGTCTGGTGGGCCCGGCACCCGGCACCGCTCCCGCTGACCGACTCCACGGTGACCGCCTCGCCGAAGGTCGGGCAGCGCGTCTACCTCGGTGCCACTCGGAGCGACCTCGAGGCACGCGACCTCGCCATCAGCAGTACGTCGTTCCGCACCGCGGACAGCTCGACCGACGGGCTCGACGTCGACGGGCTCGAGGTGGAGGCGTGGATCTGTCGCGACGGGGCGATCTCGCAGACCACGGACCCGAGCCGGTTCTGCGCCGACGTGCTGCCCGCGGAGGGCAACACGCTGCATCTCGGCGGCGGGGACCAGCTGATGCTCAGCGTCGAGTCGCCCACCCCCGTGGCACTGGTCCTCGACCCTGTCGAAGTGGCCTACCGCGACGGCCTGCAGTGGGGCACGGACCGGATCGGCTCGGAGTTCGAGGTCGTCGTCATCGGCTGAGGACCGACTTTCCCCACCCGGCGTCTAGGATTCGCGGAGTCGAGGAAGGGGTTTCGTGAGCACATTGATCGCAGGGCGCTACCAGCTCGATCGGGAGATCGGACGCGGTGGCATGGGCGCGGTCTGGCTCGCGCGCGACGTCGTGCTCGGTCGAGACGTGGCGCTGAAACGTGTGGGGCTGCTGCCCGGCACCGACAGCGCCGACGTCGAACGGGTCCGCCGTGAGGCCCGCGTCTCGGCGATGCTCAACCATGCGCACGTGGTGGCGGTCTACGACCTGGTCACCGAAGGACACGACCACTGGCTGGTCATGGAGCACGTCCCCTCACGTGATCTCGGCGAGATCATCAGGCAACGCGGCCCGCTCTCCCCTGACGAGACGGCGCACCTCATCGGCCAGGCGGCCAAGGCCCTCGCCGCCGCCCACCGGGCCGGCATCGTGCACCGCGACATCAAGCCGGGCAACATGCTGGTCACCGACGACGGCAGGCTCAAGCTCGGTGACTTCGGCATCGCCCGCACGAAGAACGACCCGACCCTGACCCAGACCGGCATGGTCACAGGCTCCCCCGCCTACCTCTCCCCCGAGGTCGCGTCGGGGTCGAGCGCCAGCCCGGCCAGTGACATGTGGTCCCTGGGCGCCACCGTCTTCCATGCGGTGACCGGTTCCCCGCCGTACGACGCGAGCGAGAACCTGATCGGGGCCCTCTACCGCCTGGTGCACGACGAGCCGCCGCGCACCGACCGCGCCGGGTGGTTGGCGCCACTGCTGCTGGCCACGATGCACACCGATCCGGCGGGCCGATGGAACGCCCAGCAGGTGGCGCAGTTCCTCAGCGCGGGGCCGTCGGCGTCCGCACCGCCGATCCCGGTCGCCGCACCGGCCCGCCCCTCTCCCGCGAGTCCGCAGACGGCCGTCATCCCGGCCGCACCGGCGCCGGCCAACCAGCATGCCGCGCCGCCGCCCAGCGCGCTCCCGCCGACCCCACACCGCCGCAAGCGCTCGTGGGGTGCGATCGTCGCCGTGGTGGCCATCGTGCTGGCACTGGCCGGTGTCGGCGGCTGGCTGGCGACCCGCGACAACGACTCTCCGTCGGGCAACGCCTCCGACGGCAGTACGTCGACCGACACCGGATCCGAGTCGCCGGCCGACGAACCGACCGCCGACGGGATGTCGCAGTTCATCACCACGTATCTCGACACGGTCACCTCCGACCCGGCCAGCAGCTGGGAGATGCTCACCCCGAGGTTCCAGGACGCCAGCAACGGATTCGGCTCCTACACCGGCTTCTGGGGGACGGTCGCGAAGGCAAGCGTCTCCGACATCGTCGCGGACCCCGACTCCCTGGTGATCAGCTATCACGTCGACTACACGATGAAGGCCGGCAAGAACCGCAGCGACGACGTGCAACTGCAGCTTGCCTACCAGGACGGCACCTACCTCATCGACGACGAGTTCTGAGCCACGTGACCCACCTCACACTCATCCCCGCGTAACAGGTCCGCCCTTCCGGTGCTCTCTCCATGTGCCGGGCCCGATCGGGTCCGGCCAGGGGGAAGGACACCGGGGGGTGTGGGAACAGTTGGTCGAGCACATCCGAGGAAGCCAGCGCGTGGTCGCGCTGGTCCCCGCGCACAACGAGGGCGACCGCATCGCGGCAACACTGTCGTCGTTGTCGGAGCAGTCCCGTCGGCCCAGCCGCATCCTCGTCGTGGCCGACAACTGCACGGACGACACCGTCCAGGTCGCGCGCAACCAAGGGGCAGAGGTCGTCGAGTCGACGGGCAACACGCACAAGAAGGCGGGCGCACTGAACCAGGCGCTGCACCGCCTGCTCCCCACTCTCGACGACCGCGACCTGGTCCTGGTCGCTGACGCGGACTCCACCCTCGCGCCCGACTTCCTGGAGGTCGCGGTGGGCACGCTCGCAGGACGACCCGAGGTCGGCGCGGTCGGCGGGATCTTCCTCGGCGAGCCGGGGGCCGGTCTCCTGGGGGCACTGCAACGCAACGAGTACGCGCGCTACCAGCGCCAGATCCGTCGCCGTCACGACGACGCCCTCGTGCTCACCGGCACCGCGACGCTGCACCGGGTCGACGTGCTGCGCGGTCTTGAGCGCGACCGTGGGCAGGTCTATGACACCTCTGCCCTCACCGAGGACAACGAGATCACGTTGGCCATCAAGCACCTCGGCCTGCGGTGTGTGTCACCGCGAGAGTGCATCGTGGAGACGGAGGTGATGCCCACCTGGGGCGACCTCTGGCGGCAGCGACTGCGGTGGCAGCGCGGTGCCCTCGAGAACCTGTCCGCCTACGGCCTGACCCGGGTCACGTTTCCCTATGTCCTGCAACAGGCCGGGATGACCCTGGGCTTCGTCGCCATGTGGCTCTACATCGTCTACACCGGTTACCTGGTCGTCTCGGGAGAGTTCGGGTGGCACCCCTGGTGGACCCCTCTCGGCCTCCTCTTCGTGCTCGAGCGCATCGTCACCGTGTGGCATGCCGGCCCCCGGGCCAGGCTCCTTGCCGCCGCGTTCCTCGTGGAATGGGTGTACGACCTCTTCCTCCAGGCCGTCCTCGTGCGGTCGGCAGCCGACGTTCTCCTGCGCCGTCCGGCGCACTGGCACCACCTCTCGGGCGCACCACAGACCTGACCGAATCCACAGAAGGAAATCATGTACGGCACAACGCACATCGCCATGCCCGGAGCCGTTGGCGCCGGTGTCCTCTCCGGCACCCTCGAAGGTGGTGCCGCACCGACCTCCGGCGTCCTGCCCAACACCGGCGCACCCACCACCACCCTGTTGGCGCTCCTTGCGGCAGTCACCCTCATCACCGTCGGTGTCACGCTGATGCGCCGGAAGCACGAACCGCGCCACCGCCGCCGCCGCCCCGTCGGGGCCCTGGTCCTCGCCGGCGCCACCCTGGCGGTCATGGGTCTCCTGGTCACCTCGGCCGTGGTCGACGGACGGACCGGCAGTGGGTGGGGCGCTACCGGCCTGGCCGTCGCGCTGTTCACCATCGGCTACCTCGGGCTGGCGGTGCGGAACCTGCTGCCGGCGGGTGTGGCCCCGCGATCATGACCACGCTCCCCGAACACTCCCGCCTCGACGAGCTGACGACCGCGCTGGCCAGCGGCCGTCGAAGCCAGGGGGTGATAGCCGAGATCGCGCGGGAGTACGCCGTCCAGGGCGAGCCCTTCGCGGTCTTCCTCGAGGACCTGGATCTGGCCTGCACCCAGGCAAACCGACGGCGGGCCGGAGTCGCGGTTCTCCGTGCCGCGGCACTGGCCTGGTCCGACTCGGTGCTCGAGCGCACCCACGCCTCACGCTGCGAGGACCCTGCCACCGGCCTGGCGACGCTCCAGCACGCCCAGACCCAACTCTCGGCGTTGTACCAGGCGTCGGCCCGCACCGCCGCGACCGGAGTGCCGGTGAAGCAGTCGCACGAGCTGGTTGTCGTCGAGCTCCGGCGTCCTGCACCGGCCACGGCGTGCGTTGCTGGTCTGCAGCTGGCCGCGGTCGGGGAGTCGCTGCGCATGGTCTTCGACGGCGACGAGGTCATTGCCGGCATCGGCCCGCACCGGGCTGTCGTCATCGCCGAACGGACCGCGAGGCTCGCCCGCGCCTGTGTCCAGGTCGCCGAACTGCTGGCCGCACCCCGCCAGCGACTGAGAGTCGGCCTGTGCCGGGTCTGGCTCGAACCACTTCCGGCTCGACACGAGGCAGCCCAGTCCCTGCTGGGCTGCCTGGCCGCCTCGAGCACGGAATGACGTCATGAAGCATCGTCCCGACCGTCCCAAGGACGTCATGACAGTCGCCACGAGGCCCAGCGCCGCAGTCCTCAGCGACCAGGAACTCATCACGCTGGTGCGGGGCGGCAAGCTGGAACACTTCGGTGAGCTGTTCGCCAGGCACGGTGAGGCGGCCCGCCGGGTCGCGTCGTACGTCGGCGGCAGGTCCCACGCCGACGACCTGGTGTCGGAGGCCTTCGCGCAGATCCTGCGCGCCCTGCAGAACGGCAAGGGGCCCGACATAGCCTTCCGGCCCTACCTCTACACCACGATCCGCCGCCTGCACTCCCGTCGCAGCCAACAGGACGCCCGACAACTCCTCACCGACGACTTCGAGGTGTTCGGCGAGCACACCGTGATCCCCGATGACCTGAGCAGTCGGCTCGAGAACGCGGCCGTCGAGCGCGCCTTCCGCTCGCTCCCCCAACGCTGGCAGGCGGTCCTCTGGTACACGGTCGTCGAGGGGCTCCCCCTGGCCGAGGCAGGTCGCCACCTGGGGCTGACGCAGAACGGGGTGGCCGCGCTCAGCTTCCGCGCTCGCGAAGGCCTGCGACAGTCCTACCTCGCCGATCACGCGGCAGACACTGCCGATGCACACTGCCATGACGTCGTCTCCGTTCTCCCGGCGTACGTCCGAGGCGTCGCGCGCGGCACCAGGGCCGGCCTCGTCGAGCGACACCTCCCCGGCTGCCGGGCATGCACTGCCGTCTTCCTGGAGCTGCAGCAGATCAACGACAACCTCGCGGCCCTGCTGGCACCGATGGTGCTGGGCGGCGCGACCGTCGCCGTGTCCCCGCGGGCGTGGGACTCGACAGGTGGGTTCACCGGCACGGTTGCCCGCGTCGTACCGTTGGTCGGCATCGTGGCGGCCGGCCTGATGATCGGGACCACCGGGGTGCTCACCGTCGTCGATTCCGTCGTGGACGAGGCGGGAGCCTCCACCGAGCGGTGGCTGTCGAATCGGCCCGATGCGCCACTTCCTCGGGCAGAGGCCGGCCCGAGGACGGCGCCGCCCACCTTCCTACGCCCCGAGCGACCCGGCGAACGGCCTCCGTGGACGAGGATCCCCGCCGCGCCCGCACAGGAGGCGCGCACTGAAGCAGGCTCCGGGGAGACCGGCACCTCCAGTGCGCGCCGGCGTCCGCCGCGTGCCCCGGTGGCGCCGAGCAGCCGGGCCGACAAAGTCCCGGCAGCCGAGCAACTGCTCACGGCACTCCCTTCAGCGCCCGCCCTGCCCTCTGAACCGACCGCGCCACTCGGCCCTCCCACGACCACCGTCGATGTGGCCGTGCAGCCGCTGAGGAGCAGCACGTTCGTCCAGGACGGCCAGTCCTGGTACCACGTCGAGCTCGACGTGGTGGCCGCACCGACAACCGAGGTCACCGTCCACGTCGACACGCCGGCGAACGTCGAGGTGCATGCCGCCGGCAGGTACGCCGTGTGGGCGTGCAACCCGCCGACCCGTGGGTCCGAGGTCGTGATGTCGTGCCGCACCAGCAGCACTCCCGGCACGCAGAGCACGCTCGCGTTCGACCTGCTTCTCGCGGGGCAGGCGACCGTCACGGTCACCTCGAGCAGTCCCGGCAACGACGACCCCAACCCCGCGAACGACGGCTGGGCGCAACAGCTCCCCGCGCCGTGAGCGTTGACGCCTCGAGCGTTCGACGGGCTGCTGACAGGACATCAACTTCCTGAGCGGACCATGCCGGATAGTCCCCTTGGGCCATTTGGCGTCATTGCGCTGCGGACGGGTAGCACCGCTGCCTAACCTCGGGACTTCATTCCGTTCTTTCCTGGGGGATCCTCGTGCAACGCTCCGTCCTTGCTCCATGCCTTCTCGCGCTCGCCCTGGTCAGCGGCGTGATGGCCCTCTCCGCGCCGGCGTATGCGTTCGTCGACCGCGACTGCTCCGACTTCTCGACCCAGCAGGCCGCGCAGACGTTCTTCGAGAACAACGACCCCGCCTCGGACCCGCACCGTCTCGACGGCTCCGACAACGACGGCCGGGCCTGCGAGTCGCTCCCCTGTCCCTGCGGCAGCACCGGCTCCGGCCAGACCGGGACGACGGAGCCCAAGCCCAAGGCCACGTTGCGCCAGCTCGCCCGGATCACCAAGGTGGTCGACGGTGACACCGTGAACGTGCGCCTCGGCAACGGCCGTCGGCGTACGGTCCGGATGATCGGGATCAACACCCCCGAGGTCTACGGCACCGTCCAGTGCGGCGGCCCCGCGGCGTCACGGGCACTCAAGCGCATCCTGCCGGTCGGCACCCGGGTGCTGCTGCGTTCGGACCCGACCCAGGCGTACGCCGACCGCTACGGCCGCGACCTGCGGTACGTCGTGAAGCGGTCGACCGGCAAGGACGTCAACCGCATGCAGGTGCGACGGGGACTGGCCCGGGTCTACGTCTACAACAACAAGCCGTTCCAGCTGACCCGCAACTACCGACTGGCCCAGGCGGCCGCGAAGAACGCCCGGCTGGGCAACTGGCGCACCTGCTGAGACCAGATCCCCTGGCCCGCTGAATCGCTGGCACACTCGGCTACATGGAGATCGACGCCGTCGCCGAGCTGGTGGCCGAGCTGCCCGAAGGGGTGGTGGTGACCGGCGCGGCCGAGGTCGAGAAGTACCGCGAGGACTTCGCGCGCGACGGCTCGGCCGGGCTGCCCGCCGCCGTGGTCCGCGCCGAGACGGCCGCCCAGGTGCAGCAGGCGGTCCGGTGGGCGGCCGCCCATCGAATACCCGTGGTTCCCCGCGGTGCCGGGACCGGGCTGTCGGGCGGCTCCTCCGCCGTCGACGGAGGGATCACGATCTCGCTGGACCGGATGCGCGCGATCGAGATCGACTCTGCCTGCCAGGTCGCCGTGGTCGAGCCGGGCGCGCTGAACGTCGAGGTGAAGCGGGCCGCGGCCGAGCACGGCCTCTGGTACCCGCCCGACCCGTCGTCGTACGAGATCTGCTCGATCGGCGGCAACCTCGCCACCAACGCCGGCGGCCTGTGCTGCGTGAAGTACGGCGTCACGACCGACTACGTCCTCGGGATGGATGTGGTGCTCGCCGACGGCACCCTCGTGACCCTGGGCGGCAAGCAGATCAAGGACGTTGCCGGGCTGTCCCTGCTCAAGCTCTTCGTGGGCAGTGAGGGCACCCTCGGGATCATCACTCGCGCGATCCTGCGGCTGATCCCCGCACAACGGGCGGGGGCCACCCTGGTCAGCTCCTTCCCCACGATGACGGACGCGTCGCGGGCCGTGGTCGCGATCCGCAACCGCGTGCGGTCCTCGATGCTGGAGCTGATGGACAACGCGACGATCAACGCCGTCGAGGACTGGCGCTCCCACGGACTCGACCGGTCGACCGGCGCGCTGCTGATCGCCCAGTCCGACGCCCACGGTGCGTCCTGCGAGGCCGAGATCGACGTGATCCGCCAGTGCTGCGAGGAGGAGGCTGCGACCGAGGTCTTCACCACCACCGACGCGGACGAGGCCGACCTGTTCGTCTCGGCGCGACGCAACGCCTTCCTGGCCCTCGAGCACCGCGGAAGCGTGCTCTTCGAGGACGTCGGCGTCCCGGTCCCGTTGCTGCCCGACCTGATCGACGGCATGGCCGTCATCGCCGAGCAGTGCGGTGTCGAGATCGCCGTGGTCGCGCACGCCGGCGACGGCAACACCCACCCGATCGTCGTGTACGACGCCGCCGACCCTGCCGCCGTGGCAGGCGCGCGCAAGGCCTTCGACCAGGTCATGGCGCTCGCCATCGCGCTCGGCGGCACCATCACCGGCGAGCACGGAGTGGGGCGCGCGAAGAAGGGCGCGCTCCCCGACCAGCTCGGCGCCGACGTGATGGCCCTGACCAGGCGCGTGAAGGATGCCCTCGACCCCGATGGCATCCTGAACCCGGGCGCCGTGCTGTAGCCGCAGTCCCACAGAGGAGAACACATGACATCGATCGTCCAACGCCACCTGTTCGGCCCCGGCCCGAGCAACCCCTACCCCGAGGCCACCGAGGGCCTGGCTCGACCGCTGCTCGGCCACCTCGACCCGGCGTTCCTCACGATCATGGACGAGACCTGCGACCGGCTGCGCGTGGCGTGGGGCACCGACAACGCGCGGACCCTCCCCCTCTCCGCGACCGGTTCGGCCGGCATGGAGGCCGCCTTCGTCAACACGGTGCACCCCGGCGACGTCGTCGTGGTCGCCGTCAACGGGCTGTTCGGCCAGCGGATGTGCGAGGTGGCCAGCCGCTGTGGCGCGGAGGTGGTCCCGGTCGAGCACACGTGGGGCACGGCGATCGACCCCGAGCGGGTGCTGGCCGCCCACCCCTCCCCGAAGATCGTGGCTGCCGTTCACGCGGAGACGTCGACCGGTGTCCGCTCCGACATCGCCACGCTGGGCGACGCGGTCCATGCCTCCACCGACGCCCTCCTCGTCGTCGACGCGGTCACCTCGATCGGAGGCATCGAGCTGCGGGCCGACGACTGGGGCATCGACGTCGGCTACGCCGGCACCCAGAAGTGCCTGGGCGTCGCACCCGGCCTGGCCCCCTTCACCATCAACGACCGCGCGTTCGCCCGGCGGGTCGAACGGCCACAGTCGTGGTACCTCGACCTGGGCCTGCTCGGTGGGTACGTCGGCGAGGCCGGCGCCAAGGGTGGCGGCCGCACGTACCACCACACCGCGCCCGTGGCGATGATCAGCTCCCTGCACGCCGGACTGGGCCGGATCCTCGACGAGGGCCTGGAGAACGTGTGGGCGCGCCACGCGGCCGCAGGCCAGGCACTCCAGGACGGGCTCGAGGCGATGGGCCTCGAGCTGTTCGCGGAGAAGGGCTCGCGGCTGCCTGACCTGACCACGGTGCGCGTCCCGGACGGCATCGACTCCGCCGCCGTACGGCGCACCCTGCTCGAGCGCTACGACATCGAGATCGGCGGCGGGGCGGGCGAGTTCGCCGCGTCGGTGTGGCGGATCGGCCTGATGGGCCCCAACGCCCGGCCAGACGCGGTCGCGCTGCTGCTCGCGGCACTGGCCGAGACGCTGGGGCGGTAGGGCCTCGACCCGGACCCAGAGAGAGACGACGTGATGGATCGCACGCACCCGGTGCCGGCGATCCACCACGCGGTCTTCAGTCGTGCTCGAGTAGGGCGGGTGGGGCTCGAACCCACGACCCAAGGATTATGAGTCCTCTGCTCTAACCGACTGAGCTACCGCCCCTCGGCGGGTGAGCCTACTGGGTGCGCGGCCGGACCGTGGTCGTCGGTACCGAGTGGTCCCACCTACTTGTGCTTGTCATAGGTGTGGACGGCGACCAGCATGCCGAGAGCGAGCAGCAACATGACGCCAATGGTCGTGCTGAGGAACCAGATCATCGTGGTGGACGTGGACATGGATGGACCTTTCCGGCGATCAGGCCAGTGCGACGTACGTGGCCGCTGATTCCGGCCCCCGATGACGTCGAGCAGCCACTCTTCGAACATACGCCTGCCTTGTCGACTCACCACGGGACCAAGGTCCTCAGCTGCCGGCCTTCTTGGTGCGTCGGGTGGCCTGCGCGGCGCGAGGGTCGTCGGGCCACGGGTGCTTCGGATAGCGGCCACGCAGCTCGGCCCGCACCTGCGGGTAGCCGTTGTCCCAGAAGGAGTCGAGGTCGGCGGTCACCGCGGCCGGGCGGCGGGCCGGCGAGAGAAGGTGCAGGAGGATCGGCACGCGGTCGTCGGCCAGTGCGGGAGCCGAGGTCCAGCCGAACACCTCCTGCAGCTTCACGGCGAGCACCGGCTGCTCGCCTTCGTAGTCGATCCGCACGTTCGATCCGCTGGGTACGGCGACCCGCTCGGGCGCGAGCTCGTCGAGTCTCCCGGCCTCGGGCCAGGGCAGCATGCGTCGCAGCGCGCTCGTCACGTCGATGCGGTGCAGGTCCTTAGCGCCGCGGACGCGTGCGAGGTCAGATCCCAACCAGGACTGGAGATTCTCCGTCAGTGCGCCGTCACTGACGTCGGGCCACGGCTCGCCCAACGATCTGTGCAGGAAGGCGAGACGCGCACGCAGCGAGACCGCCGAGTCCGACCAGCGAAGGACACCGAGTCCGTCCGTGGCCAGGCCGTCGCGGATTGCCGCCGTCACGAGTTCGACGGGCGGGTCGCTGATCGGCACGGAGCTCAACTCGATGGCGCCCAGGCTCGTGCGTCCACGGGCGACCACACGGCCGTCGGTCCAGGAGACCTCGTCGTCCTCGGTCCACAACGACGCTGCCGCCTCGAGGGCGAGGTCCTCGGTCAACGGCGCAGCCGAACGGATCGTGGCCTCAGGCCTTCCGGGCCGCCGGTCGGCATCGGCGATCGCCAGCCACTCGAGCCCGGCCAGGGGTCCGGGGCTCCGCGGGTCGAGTTCCGCGCCGGTGCCGGACGCCATCAGGTAGCCGGCCGATCCCTTGCGCTTGCGGGCGATCCGGTCGGGGTGGGCGAGGGCCACGACGAGCCCCGCGGCGACGTCGTCGGTGAGCTGCGCAGCGGGCGTCTGGAGAACTCGACCCGGCTCGTCCGGACCGGCGATCGCCTGGAGTCGTCCGACCTGTGTCTTCCAGGCGCCGGCATGGTGCCCACCGCGTAGGCCGCGAAGGGCTGCGACCAGGTCGCCTCCGGGGGCGCGGACGTCCTCCGCGAGCATGGCGACGATCTCGGCACTCCGGCGTGCGCCGACCAACGGCGCACCGTCGATCAGGGCTCGTGCCAGTCTGGGGTCGGCCGGGACGTCCGCGATCCGTTGGCCACGCGCTGTGACCCGTCCCTCGTCGTCGACCGCCCCCAGCTCGAGCAGCGTGGACCGCGCGGCCGCCATGGCATGCACCGGCGGCGGGTCGAGCAGGGCGAGCCCCGAGACGTCGGGACTCCCCCAGCGCGCCACCTCGAGGGCGAACGCGGTGAGGTCCGCGGTGGCGATCTCGGGCTCGGGATGCGCCGCCAGATGGGCGTGGTCTGCCTCCGACCAACAACGCAGCACGGCACCAGGCCCCAGGCGACCGGCTCGCCCCGCGCGTTGTTCGGCGGACGCCCGACTCACCGCCACCGTGACAAGCCCGGCCAGCCCGCGCCGGTGATCGGTCCGTGGCTCGCGGGAGAACCCGGCGTCCACGACGACCCGCACACCAGGGACGGTCAGCGACGACTCCGCGACCGCGGTCGAGACCACCACCCTTCGTCCGGGCCCCTCAGTGAGCGCGCGGTCCTGCTGCGCCGTCGGCAGCCGACCGTGCAGGGAATGTACGTCGACACCGGTGCCGGCGAGTCGGCGTACGGTCTGGTCGACTTCGGCGACACCGGGCACGAAGACGAGAACGTCACCGTGGTGCTCGGCCAACGCCCGCCGTACGGTGGCGGCCACATGGTCGTGGAAGGCCGGGGTGATGCCACGGTCGTCCGTGCGCCTCCGGCCGGCCGGCAGCGGGCACCAGACCTGCTCCACGGGGTGCAGCGCGCCCGGCACGCTCACCACCGGCGCAGGCGCATCGCCGCCGAGCAGGTTCGCCGTACGCTCGGCCTCGATCGTCGCCGACATCGCCACCAGGCGGAGGTCCTCGCGCAGGTTCTGTCGAAGATCGATCAACAGGGCGAGCGCGACGTCGGCGTCGAGATGGCGCTCGTGCACCTCGTCCAGAATCACCGCATCGACGCCCGGAAGCGCCGGGTCGTGCTGGATGCGCCGCAACAGCAGTCCGGTGGTGACGACCTCGATCCGGGTGGATGCACCGACCCGGCGGTCGCCGCGGACGGCGTAGCCGACGGTCTCGCCCACCCGCTCTCCGAGCAGCCCGGCCAGGCGTCGGGCCGCGGCACGGGCCGCGATCCGACTCGGTTGGGTGACCACGACGCGTCCGCCGAGGTCTGCGGCGACGCACGGCGGGACGAGAGTGGTCTTGCCGGTGCCCGGTGGGGCATGGACGACCACCAGCCCGCGCGCCCTCAGTGCCTCGGTGATCGCGGGCAGCCCAGCCACGACCGGCAAGTCGGGCGGGTCGGCAAGCAGTCGAACGATCGACGGAGTGGACGGAGACGGCACGCCTGCAGTGTGCCCGACCCGTGTCCAGACGTCAGCGGTGCCGTGGGCGCCGGCGACCGATCCTTGATCGCCCCGCCGACCCCTGTCCTCAGGGGCCGTAGACCTCCAGCTCGGCCAACTGCAGCCGGTAGAAGCCTTGCGATGACTCGTCCGGGGCGCTCCGCCCGAGCTTGGTCACGTGTACGCGCACGAAGCGGCCCTCGCCCTCGACGTCATAGCCCATCCCCCGGCTGCCGTCCGAGGTCTCTCCAGTGAGGCTGCGCAGCGTCGACCACGTGACCCCGTCGTCGGAGACCTCCACCGCGAAGGTGTCGGGATAGCCGGCGCCACCGTTGCCGACCGGCTCACCGGCCGTCGCGGTCCGCGGCCAGAGCCACACGCTGCTCAGCTGCCGCACCTGCCCGAGGTCGACCTGCACCCACTCCACGTTGTCCGGATCGCCGCGCGGCGGGTCACTGGTGTAGCCGCGGCTCGACGGGGTGCTGGCGCGGACACCGTCGACGAGGTTCGCGTTCCCCCACGCGCAGCAGTTGAGCGTGGCGCGCGCCACGACCGGCCGTCCAGCTGCCAGGTTCAGCGACTGGCTGGGCGGCGGCTCTGCGGCATCGAGGCCCACCTGGTCGATCTGGAAGTTGCCCGGCCACACCCGGTCACCGGCAGCCCGGAAGGACACCTCGATCGACACCAGGTCCACACCGGCCCAGTCCCCGAAGGGCACGCGGACCTCGGTCCAGGCATCAGGGCTGATGGCCTGGGTCTTCTCGAGGGTCGACCCGGTGCTGTCCCGGAGCACCACGCGGGCCTGGTACGGCCCGCTGGGCGCACCTCCGTACGCATTGACGTGGACCACGAGCGCGTTCGCCCGTCCGAGCGGGACCGGCACCGGCTCGCGCACCGAGACCGTGCGCCACGCGTCGGCCGGGGTGTTGGCGGCGGCGGTCGCCTCGAGCAGTCGCCTGCCGAGCCGGGCGGCACCGGGGCTGTTCGCCATGCTCGGCACCGAACTTGCCGAGGTGACGTACTCCCCCGCGATCCACCCCTCAGCACCCTCCTCGAAGTTGTGGAGGAGGGTGAAGTCCGTTGTCAGACAGGCCTCACCGCGGGGGTCGAGGTCGCAGCCCGCGCCGCGAACGAAGGCTGACGTGCGCGCCTGCGCCCACTCCTGCCCGCCGGAAGAGGCGGACACCACGATGTCGCCACCAGACGCGGACTCCGCGGTGCGCTGGAGGGTCAGCGACGCGCTACGAGTCGCCCCGGCCGGGATCTCCACCGCCGTCGTTCCTGGCGCCGTCCACCCCTCGGGCGCGTTCTCGACGGCCAAGGTGACCTGGACCGACTGCTGCGACCGGTTGGACATCGTTGCGCTCACCACGGTGTCGGTGTCCTCGGTCTCGAGCACGCGCGGCAGGGCACGGACAGTGTCGATCGACACCGGACTCCGCACCGATACCGGGAGCCTGACGGGCACCCGCAGCCGAGTGCCGTTGCGGGCCGCGGAGAAACTGCCCTCCAGCACCACCTCTCCGAGCGGCTGCGCGAGCGGCACCGTCACCCTGAAGACAGCCGTGGCGGACTGACCTGGAGAGATCGCGCTGGGCAGCGTTGAGTCCGTCCGGACGGCCCAGCCGTCAGGGGCCAACAGCAGCGCTGCGGCCCGGGTGAGCGGCTTGGTCGAACCGTTCGTCACCACCAGGCGAGCGTCGAGGGCGCTCCCGGCGACCGCGTCGTCGACCGGCTCCAACTCGACGGTGATGCCGTCGGAGCGGGTGACGAGCGTGGACAGCTCGCCGCGAGCCTGCTCGAGGTGCCGGCGTACCTCCGCCGCGGCCGCGCCGGTGAGCTGGCCGTCCGCCTCGAGGTCGTCGACATGGACCGCCAGCACGTGCAAGCGACCGAGCGCCTCGGCGGCGAGCTCTCGCACCCGGTCGAGGGACGCACCGCCCATCCGGGCATCGATGGCGCCCTGGACGTCCCGGCGTGCCAGGCCCACGTCGCGAGAGAGCTTGCGGGTTGCCGCAGCTGTCACGCCCGGCCCGTCCAGCCGAGTGTCGAGCGCCCTCAGGGCGTCGTCGGCGCTGCCGAGCATCCCGAGCACGGCGTCCGACCTGAACTCGTAGGTGCCCGATCCGACGGTGACCACGACCCCGTCAGAGGTCTCACGCAGGCTGTGCACGCCGACGGCGTCCTGGGCATACCCCGTTCCTTCGAGCACCGACCGCGCCGAGTCGGCCGGGACGGTCACCTCCGAAGTGGTGTTGACCGGCACGGTGACGGTCTGGACCAGACGCCCGCCGACGTGCTTCCAGGCGCTCGAGAGGGTGCCGTACGGCGTGGTGACACTGCCGTTGCCCTGGCCGAGCCGGTCCGTGACCTGGGGAGCCACGACGGAGTGCTGGTAGCCCGTCGACCCCGGCGCCTGGTCGATCCCGGCGACCGAGTCGTAGAGCCAGTTGTCGATCGAGGTGAACATCGGGTGGTTGAGGGACGAGGCCCCGCCCCAGTCCTCCCAGATCGTCCCCGGGCCGTTCTCCAGCATGTAGCCCCAGCCGGGATACGCGGTGTTCGTGACCACGTCGAGGACCACGTCGGAGTGGCCGTGCAGGGCCAGCGCCTCCGGGATGTACTTGATCCCGGGCAGGCCGCCGGTGAAGTGACCGCCACGTTCGTCGACGACGTCCCGAACGAGATTGTCGACCACCCCCTCCACGTGCCCGTCGGGCACGATGTCGAGGACCAGGGGGAAGGCGTTGGCGAACTGGCTCGAGCCGTAGGACTCAGCCTCCTCGTCGAAGTACCGCTCGTTGATCGCGGACGCGACTCGATCGGCTCGGTCGTCCATCTGCTCCGCGTCGTCGCCCTTGTCCAGCTGACGTGCCGCGTCGGCGCCCTCACGCAGGGCCCAGAGGTAGAAGCCGCTGCGGAACAGCACCGAGTCAGTGTTCTCCAGCGCCAGCCAGTCGTTGCCCCAGGTGTTCACGGGCGAGGTCAGCAGATCGCCGCTGGTGGTGGTCTCGAGGTAGGCGAGGTAGTCGCGTAGTGAGTCGTAGTGCTCGGCCAGGACCCGCGTGTCGGCGTACCGCTCGTTCACGTAGGCGGGGATCAGCACGTGGGCAACCGCCCAGGCGGGGTCGGACCGGGTCTCCCACGCGCCGGCGGGCTCGGTCGGGACGATGTCCGGCACGCGGCCGTCCCCCTGTTGTGCGGAGCGCATCTCCTCGACCCAGTTGGAGTAGAAGGCAGCCACACCGAAGTTGTTGATGACCGCTTCGGCGGCGATGTGGGCGTCGGCCATCCAGCCCCGCTTCTCACGGGTGGGGGTGTCCTCGGGCACTGCGTGCAGGCCGTTCGACTCTGTTTGGACGTTGGCCTTGTGCAGGCGGTTGAGCAGGTCGTTGCTCGAGGAGAACGTGCCGGTGGGCTCAACGTCGTTGTGGACCTCGCGGGCCACGATCGTCCCGGGTGCCGGGGCACCGGGCAGCCCGGTCACCTCAACCCAACGGAAGCCGGCGTACACGAACGACGGTTCCCAGGTCACCTGGCCGCCGGCAGCGGTGTAGCGGCTGGTCTGCTGGGCACCGATGATGCTGTTGTCGACGCGGCCGTTGGAGAGTCGCTCGCCATGCTTGAGTGTCACCGTCGCGCCCGCCGGCAGATCCAGGGACATCTGGGTCCAGCCGGTCAGGTTGGTCCCGAAGTCGAGGACGTGGACACCGGGGGCCGGCGACGTGACGGCGACCGGCTCATGGGTGCGGACCACTCGCATCGGTTCGAACGTCGCGGCCTCGAGCCTTCCCGTGACCGTGCTGCTCACACGCACCGGCTGCCACGTCGTTGACGGCGCCATGTCGACGGTCGACCAGCCGGTGATCTCCTTGCGGGCGTCGTAGGTCTCGCCGTGATAGCGGTGCGCGCGGATCACCGGACCGGGGGCGGACGTCCATGACCCGTCGGTGCCGAAGTCGAGCACCTCACCGTCAGTCGTGGTCACCCGCAGTTGGGCCAGCACATCGGAGTCCTCGCCGATCAGGATGCCGAGAACGTTGTCGCCGGCCGTGAGTAGGTCGGTGACGTCGTAGGTGCGGTAGAGCGCGCGCACCCGGGTGTCGACCATGGTCGACTCC
Organism: Nocardioides sp. Soil796; assembly: GCF_001429525.1. Lineage (NCBI taxonomy): Bacteria > Bacillati > Actinomycetota > Actinomycetes > Propionibacteriales > Nocardioidaceae > Nocardioides > Nocardioides sp. Soil796. Next base: position 17,499 of record NZ_LMSQ01000021.1, on the reverse strand, counting down.
ACCTGCGAGTCGGAGACCCGCTGGCCGTTGATGTGGGCCTCGTAGACGCCGCGGGCCAGGCCGAACTGCTGCTCGCAGCAGATCCCCTGCCCGTCCGGCCCCCGCTCGTAGTTGCCTCGGCCCGAGACGTAGAGCCGGACCTGCTCCACATCGGTTGGGAGGTTGATCTCCGAGCGCAGGTAGGAGCCACCTTCGCGGGAGATCGCCGGCGCGACCCACTGGGCGACCCAGTCCTCAGCCTCGAACAACCCCGTCTCGAACGTGCTGATCTCGCTCCAGGCAGATGGACCAGTGTCCTCCGCCGACCAAGCACGGACACGCCAGTAGTACCGCGTCGCGCTGGTCAGTGCTTCCCCGCCGTACTGGACGTTGACCGAGTCGTTCGTCGGCACCCGGCCGGTGTCCCACACAAGGGCCTCACCGGCCTCCAGGGTGTTCTCGCCGGTGGCCACCTGCACTTGGTACGCCGCCTGCGTGGCGTCTCGCCGGTCCGCCTCGAGCGTCCAGCTGAACCGCGGGCGGCGAGCGTCGAGCCCGAGGGGCTCGTCGAGGTACTCGACGCTCGTTCCGGCCACGACCAGGTGGTCGTTTTCGCCAGTCACGCTCGGGGACAGAGCCGCCGTGGCAGGCCCGGAGATGGCTGGCCCGGACATGCCTGCCAGGACCCCGCCGGTCAGGAGTACGAACGCGCAACCCGTGACGACGAGTTGTCGTCGCCGCGAGCGTCGGCTGACACCGGAGGTGATGCTGCGGACGTGGGAGCGTGACACAAGCAAGGGAGTCTCCTGAATTGCAACGTTTCAGGCGACTCTAGGCGTGGGGTGTGACCGACGCCACAAATGTGACAGGATCCGGTCAGGAACACCTGAGGGAAGACCCTCGGGCGCGTGCTCAGGACTTCTTGGCCTCGAAGTGCTGGTAGTCCTTGAGCGAGTGCCAGTCGCCGCCCCAGTCGAACCCGCGCTTCTTGAACGCCTTCACGACCGGGTCGTTCTTGGTGATCATGCCGGGGCGTACGTCGTCGCGGTCGAGGAACTCCTCACCGGCAGGCGGCAGCACCAGGTCACCCTTCACATAAGGGTTCTCGATGGTGTTGATGTCGATCGCCTTGCCGTAGGAGTGGATCGAGAACCTGCCCGGGCTGCCGGTGATCGGACGGCAGTTGAACGACGACGTGTTGTCGGCGGCCATGGACGCGTCGTCGGAGCCGTCGTACTCCTCGATGAGCTCCATCCGCCTGATCGGGAACTGCGCGTCGAACATCTCCCCGAACACCGTGACCACCGTGTCGGCGACGTCCTTGTGCACCATCAGCTGCCCGCCGTCATGGACCGTGCCGTCGAAGCCGCGGTAGTTCATCTCGATGATCCGCAGGTCGTCGATCGGCACTGGGCAGCCCTCCTCCCAGGAGACACCGATCATCCGGTCGCGGTACTCCTCGGAGATCGTGTGCACCGACGCCGAGAACTCCGGATCGTCGGACGACGTCTGCTGGACCGGTACGGCACTGGCCGGCGCGGTCACGGCGAGGCTGACGAGCGAGGCCAGGGCGAGTCTGACGAGCATGTGGGTCCTCCCGAGAGGTTCGGCTGCTGGACCTTCAACCTGTCACGGATGGACCGCACGCTCAACGCCTCCGACACCCTTCGAGGGTTGCAGTTCGTACGACTTCACGCAGGCTGCACGTACGAACTGCAACTCTCGCGCTGAAGCAGACTCAGAGACCCGCTGATCAGTCGTGGTCGAACTTCCAGTCCTTGCGCACCACGCGACCATTCCGGAACTCAACCGATCCGTACTGCCAGAAGGCCATCAGGTCAAAGGTGCGCCACATCTGGTTACCGTAGCGACCACCGTGGCCGCTGTACCCCACGATCCGGCTGACCCTCGTTGGTGTCATGCCGCGCTTGATCCGACGGAACTCCTTCCAGGACATCGTCGTCCTGGCCGTCTTCTCGTGCACTCTCACCACCTCGACGCGTTGCGCACTCCGGGTTCCGCAACGCGCCTCGGTCGAGAGCTCGTAGCGACCGACTGCCACTCGAGGGAAGTACAGCCCCGGAAGCGAGCCGCGGTAGCGCCACACCGCGCGGAAGTTGTTGTCGACCCCCTCGACGACGGTGCGGACTGCCGGCTCGGCACCACTCGGGCACCAGACGACGGGATTCATCAAGCCGCCCTTCTGACCGATCGGCGCGCGCTCCACACGTGTGTCACCAATGCTGGGGCCTCCTTCGGCGTACGCCGAGGCAGTGTCTGCCGTCGATATGCCAGCCAGGGCGCAGAGCAGGGCGCAGAGCGCAGCAGTGAAACGTGACATGAAAGCGCCTCCCGATGAATGATCCTTCATCGTAGTTTCCGTCCACCGAAGCCGCAGGCGCTTGCGAAGAACTGCTGATGGGTGGGCCGTGGAAAGCCGAAATGCAAAGGCTCGGGTGGACTCGAACTGGCGCGGCTCACCGGCGTCGCGCTATGACGGCTCGTTCACGACACGAGGTCGATGCGGTGCTCGCGGCCGCCGAAGTTGAAGGTGTCACCCACCCGCAGACCCTCGACCGACGCGTAGATCGGGGAGTCCGTCGAGATTCCCTCGTAGGTCACTCCGTCGCACTCGAAGGCGCTCGCGACGACACCGACCACGTAGCGGTCGCCTCCGAAACCGACGATCGCGCCCGGTCCGACAGTGTCCTTGGGGCCGAAGTCGAGATCGTCGATCCGGGCCAGTCCCGCCTGCTGATGGTCTTCCGCAGCGCCGAGGAGCCCTGAGAGCTCCCCCTGTTCGTCCGACTGCGACAGGTCGTCGACCGAGTGCGTCGCCTCCTGGTCCAGCTCGGCTGCGGACCGCTCCTGCCTGACGGTGTTCTCGAAGGACCGCAGGTGATCCGCAGCCCTGGCCTCGAGAGCTTGTCTGACTCGCTGCTTGGCAGCCTGGTCGAAGCTCGCCGACTCATTCATGGAGATCGCCTCTCTCGGAACACACGTCGAATGCACGGCTCGTTGACCTGCACTGTTCTTGGACATTGTGCCCCGATGCGCTCCGCAGCCACCCCATCCGAACCTCTCCCCACTTGCGGGCAATGAAGCGCTGGCGCATATTGAACCGTCATGAGCGGGGACGAACGGCACAGCGGGTCCAGCAGTGGCGGCAGGCTGCCCGTGGCGGCGATCCCGCGGGTCATCGGGTCGGTGCTGCTGGGTGCCGTCGCGGGCGTGGCCTGCGTGCTCGCACTCAACATCCCGCTCGGCATCCTGATCGGAGTCACGGTCACGCACGTCGCGTTCGCCGTGTGCGGGTGGATGGTGCTGTGGCCGCTCGACGCGCGTGCCACGGCTGCCAATGCTCGACGTGAGGACTTCCGCCCGGTACTCGAGGAGCTGCTCGTCCTGCTGATCTCACTGGGCGGGCTGTTCGGCATCGTGGCCGTGCTCGTCCTAGGACGCTCCGACACTGGCGACGCGGCCGCTGCGACGGCCCTGTGCGGGGTCTTCATGGCCTGGGCCGACCTGCACCTGATGTACGCCACTCGCTACGCACACCTCTACTACGGGGCCGCGGGAGCAAAGGGCGGTGGGATCGACTTCAACTCCGACGAGTCACCGGCCTATCGCGACTTCTTCTACTTCAGCTACAACCTCGGGATGACCTACCAGGTCTCCGACACGGACGTGTCGAGCTCGACGATCCGGTCGGTGGTGTTGCGACACTCGCTCCTCTCCTACCTGTTCGGAGCCGTCGTCCTGGCCACCACCATCAATCTCGTTGCCGGGGTGGCCACCGGCTGACTCCCCGTGGGAGCACCGGCACCGCGCCGTACTCACGGGTGCGACCTGAGCCGTCCTGGCGCTAACGTGCAGGAAGGGCTCAACTTCGAACCGTTCTGACCAAGAGAACCGGAGGCGACGAGATGGCGGGTGCGGCGAGGATGGTCCGATGACGCAGCAGCCGGTCTCACAGGCCGTGATCGCACCTCCCGCGGAGGCGGCCATCTTCCTGGTGGTCACCGTGCGCGCGGGGCACGAGGACGTCGTACGCGATCTCCTTGCGGACGTGGCGGGACTCACCCGCGCGGTCGGCTTCCGCTCGAAGGACGGCGAGCTGCGCTGCGTGGTCGGCCTCGGTGCCGAGCTGTGGCCCCGGCTGTACGACGTCGCACCGCCGGCGCACCTCCACCCGTTCGAGGCAGTCCAGGGCGCCGTGCACACGGCCGTCGCGACCCCGGGCGACATCCTGTTCCACCTCCGCGCCCGGCACATGGATCTCTGCTTCGAGCTCGCCCAGCAGCTCATGGCGCGTCTGGACGGTGCGGTCGACGTCGAAGACGAGGTGCACGGGTTCCGCTACTTCGACGAGCGTGACCTGCTCGGCTTCGTCGACGGCACCGAGAACCCCGAGGGCACGGCGGCCGAGGCGGCCGTCCACATCGGTGACGAGGACGCGGCCTTCGCCGGCGGGAGCTACGTGGTCGTGCAGAAGTACCTCCACGACCTGGTGGCCTGGAATGCGTTGCCCGTCGAGGCGCAGGAACGCGCGATCGGACGTCACAAGCTCAGCGACATCGAGATGCCGGACGACGTGAAGCCGTCCAACTCACACGTCGCCCTCAACACCATCGTCGACGAGAACGGTGTCGAACGGCAGATCATGCGCGACAACATGCCGTTCGGCAACGTGGGATCGGGTGAGTTCGGCACCTATTTCATCGGCTACGCCGCCAGTCCCGACGTCGTGGAACAGATGCTCCGCAACATGTTCGTCGGCAAGCCGCCCGGCAACCACGACCGGATCCTCGACTTCTCCACGGCGGTCACCGGCTGCCTCTTCTTCGTGCCGCCCGCGGACTTCCTGGAGGACGGCCCCTCGGCATCGGAAACGTGATGGGAACGCAATCAACAGCCGGCCCGCGGACAAGGACTGGTCCCGGAAGGACTATCGCCACCCTGCCGCGGGATGGGGCGCCACGATCTTGGCACCAGGGTCAAATGTCGAAGGGCCCCTGCCCGCGTTTCCGCAAGTCAGAGGCCCTTCGTTGGCTCCCCCGGTTGGACTCGAACCAACAACCCTCCGATTAACAGTCGAATGCTCTGCCAGTTGAGCTACAGGGGACCGCTAGGCAGCCCGGGAAGAATAGCAAGGACGCAGCGGAGGTGCGAAATCAGCCCCTCCCTTCGCGCCTGCGAGCGACTACAGGTCGTGGCCGACCTCGCCCCGCACCACCTCGAGGGCAGCGGCGGCACGGCGCCGCACCTCGGGATCGTCGGGGTCGACGCCCTCCTCGAACTCGTAGACCCACTGCACGGGCTGGTCGCCCCGGGGGGCCCTGCGCGCAATCACGAAGACGCCGCGGCGGCCGCGGATCGGCACGTGCCGCTGGAGTACGACGCTCGCCGTGACCCGCTCACGCACCAGCTCGAGCAGGCGCCCGGGCTCGTCCAGAGGGACCACGTGCACCGGCCGCACCTCACCCCAGGAGCCGACCTCGGTCACGGTCAGGGTGGAGGCATCCTGGGACCAGTCGGCCTTCTCGACCGTCTCCCACGGGATGCGCCGCTCCCCGACGTACAACGCGTCGCGGGTGCCGACCAGCACGACGCCGTCCGTGCCGACCGCGCCGGCCAGGGCCTTCTCCCCCGTCGGCAGGTCCGCCGCGCGCACCTCGTCGGGCAGCGCGTTGCCGAACAGCCTCATGTGCCCATCCCCGCATCACGAAGGGTGCGACGCTGCGCCTCGAGGGTCATCAGCTCGCCGAACAGTGCGTTGTGGTTCTCCGCGTCATCCGGGTTGGTGCGCTGCAGCTTGCTCTTCACGTCGGCGATGCTGCGCAGCACGGTCAGCTCGCGCAGCCGGTAGACGTGCGCGTGCACGTAGGCGAGGTCGGGTTCCTTCTTGGACAGCAGCGGCTCGACGCTCAGCTCGGTCAGGGCCGCGGCGACGGCCGGCTCCTTCACGTGGTCACGCAGCCCGGCCGCCCAGCCGTCCTTCGCACTCTCGGGTCCCCCACCGGCCTGGATCGCCTCCCACACCCCGCGGTACGTCGGGTGCGTGAAGTCGGCAGGTGTGACGTCGCGCGCCGAGCGCACCACGACCTCGGGGTGGTGCAGGACGAGCTTGAGGGTCTCGCGCTCGATCGCGAAGCGCGGGTCGCGCAGGTTCGGCAGCGGCGGCGCGGCGGGCTGCTGCGGCTTCGACGGGTCGTTGACCGGCGCCGCGGTGCGCTGGGGAGCACCCGAGGCCCGGCCCATGGCGCCGCCCGGTGCCTGCTTCTGGACCCTCCCCTGCCGCGCGGCTGCCCGGCGTACCTCTGTGCGGGCCTCGTCGACGTCGACGCCGATGGACGAGGCGATCTCGCGGGCGAACGCGTCGATCTTCGACTTGTCGCGCACGCTGCTCACCAGGACGGCAGCCTCGCGCAACGCATCGATGCGGCCGTCGGCGCGGTCGAGGTCGTAGCGCGAGAGCACGTTGCCGAGCACGAAGCGATAGAGGGGTACGCGACCGGAGACGAGATCCCGGACCGCCTCGTCGCCCTTCTTGATGCGCAGGTCACAGGGGTCGAGGCCGTCGGGCTCGATCGCGACGTAGGTCTGGGAGACGAAGTTCTGGTCGCCGCCGAAGGCGCGAAGGGCCGCCTTCTGGCCGGCGGAGTCACCGTCGAAGGTGAAGATGACCTCACCGCGGAACTCGTCGTGGTCGTGGAGGAACCGGCGCAGCACGCGCGCGTGGTCGTCGCCGAACGAGGTGCCGCAGGTGGCCACCGCCGTACCGACGCCGGCGAGGTGGCAGGCCATCACGTCGGTGTAGCCCTCGACCACGACGGCCTGCGAGGTGCGGCCGATCTCACGGCGCGCCAGGTCGATGCCGTAGAGCACCTGGGACTTCTTGTAGATCGGTGAGTCAGAGGTGTTGAGGTATTTAGCCTCGATGCGGTCGTCGTCAAAGATGCGGCGGGCACCGAAGCCGATCACGTCGCCGGACGCGTCGCGGATCGGCCACAGCAGGCGTCCGCGGAACCGGTCGTAGAGTCCACGCCCACGACCGACCAGGCCCCCGGTGACGAGCTCCTCCTCGCTGAAGCCCTTCTGCCGCAGGTGCTTGAACAGCACCTCGCCGCCGTTGGGGGCGAACCCGACGCCGAAGGTGGCCGCGGCGTCCTGGTCGAAGCCGCGGCCGTCGAGGAACTGACGGGCCACCACGGCGTCGGGGGTGGCCAACTGCTCGGCGTAGAAGAGCTGCGCCTGCTTGTGGGCGTCGATCAGGCGGCTGCGCTGCGGGCCACGCGGCGGGGTGGGTGCGCCGCCGTCCTCGCGCCGCAGCTGTACGCCGTACTTGTCGGCCAGGCGCTCGACGGCCTCGCTGAAGGTGATGCCGTCGATCTTCATCAGGAAGCTGAAGACGTCGCCGCCTTCCTGGCACCCGAAGCAGTGGAAGAACGCGCGCGCCGGGTTCACGTTGAACGACGGGGACTTCTCGTCATGGAAGGGGCACAGGCCCTTCATCGAGCCGCCGCCGGCGTTGCGGAGCGTGACGTAGGAGGACACGACCTCGTCGATGCGAGCCTTCTCGCGGACCTCCGCGATGTCGTCGTCCCTGATCCGTCCTGCCACGTCGCGGAGTCTACGTCGGGGACCGTTGGACGCACTGGCCGGGCGACGGGAGCTGTGGAGAATCGAGGGCCCGGCCCAGCGGACCGTCAAGGGTCCCGACGGCCTGCTTCGAGGGTCTCAGTCGCCGATGGCGTAGCGGCGGTGCCAGGTCAGCGCCGAGGAGTCCGTGAGCGAGGCGACCTGGTCGATCACCACCCGCAGCCGGGCGGCGTCGTCGGGCGCCTCGGCGTGGTCGTGGGCGAACGCGGCGTCCAGCCGGTCGGGCCGGTCGACGAGCGCGGCCACCAGCTCGGCCAGCAGCTCACGCTGGCGAGCCATCACCTCGAGGCGCTCGTCGGACCGCATCACGTAGTGCGCGGCGATGCCCTTGAGCACGGCGATCTCGAGGAGGGTCTCGTCGGGGATCACCAGGTCGGCGCGGTAGCGCACGAACGACTCGGTGCCGTAGGCCGCCACCATCGCGGTCTGCACACTGCCGCAGAACCGGCCGATCAGGTCGCTGGTCAGGTTCTTCAGGGCGGCCAGCGACCGACGCGAGCCGTCGTACGGCGCCTGCGGCCAGCTGCCCTGCGTCTGCATGCGGGCCAGCGCCCTGCCGAGGGCGTCGTCGGAGACATCGGGGAGGTACCACTCGCGGGTGGTCTGCCACACCTCGCGTCGCGCGCCCGGGTCGGCGAGTGCGGTCAGGTCGATGCGGTCGGCGACGATGCCGTCCTCGACGTCGTGCACGGAGTAGGCCACGTCGTCGGCCAGGTCCATCACCTGCGCCTCGACGCAGCGCCGCCGGTCGGTGCGACCGTCGCGCATCCACGTGAAGACAGGGAGGTCGTCGGCGTACGCCCCGAACTTGGTGCCCGGGCGCTCGCGCAGCCAGGGGTACTTCGTGCAGGCGTCGAGCGTGGCGCGGGTCAGGTTGAGCCCCACCGAGTGGCCGTCGGCGTCGAACGTCTTGGACTCCAGGCGGGTCAGCAGTCGCAGCGTCTGGGCGTTGCCCTCAAAGCCTCCGCACGGCTCACTGAGCGCGTCGAGCACCTGCTCGCCGTTGTGGCCGAACGGCGGATGGCCCAGGTCGTGGGCCAGGGCAGCGGTCTCGGTGATGTCAGGGTGACAGCCCAGCGCCCGAGCCAGGTCGCGGGCGATCTGGGCAACCTCGAGAGAGTGGGTCAGCCGGTTGCGGACGAAGTCGTCGCTCTGGGGGCCGACGACCTGGGTCTTGGCGGCCAGGCGCCGGGACGCCGCCGCGTGGACCACGCGGGCCCGGTCACGCTCGAACGGCGTGCGCACGGGTGCGTCGACCCGCTTCGGCGGCTCCGGGACGAGGCGCTCGCGGTCGCGCTCGTCGTACTCGTTGGTCTCCATCACGGCCCGAGAGTAGTGCCACCCGCCCACGGTCGGGGGCGCCGGTGCGGAAGTCGTGCACCCCGGACCACAGACCGGTCGAACGGACCGTCGAACAGGTGACCTCTGCATCTCTCATGTCCTCGCACGCTCAGGAGAGGACATCCGGACCCCGACTTACCCGTCGGATGGTCCGCGGCCGGGCTCGCGCCGCCCGAAGAATGACGAATGGCCGCGGCCCACGAGGGCTGCGGCCATTCGGCGGGGTCAGAGATCAGTACGTCGTGACGTGCACGTGGTCGTAGTGGTTGGCCGTGGTCGAGCCACGGTCCTCCATGCCACGCCAGCCCTCGCCCGACCGGTCGACCGACCAGATCTGCTGGGAGTAGATGATGTAGTTCACGCCCAGCTCGGCGTAGTGCTCGCGCACGAAGTCGCGAACCTGGTAGCCGCGGTCGCCGCTGACCATGATGTCGACGGCGAGGCCCTGCGAGTGCTCACCGTCGCCGCGGAACGTGCCGTAGGTCGTGATGTCGGGGAACGCCGCGCACACGGCCGCGTGCACCTTGACGATGTTGGGGCTCACGCCGCTGGGCACGGAGGTGCCGTTGGTGCACTCGCCGCCGATGCCCTCGACGGGCTTCTCGTCGTCGAGGTAGTCGGCGGTCACCCAGCGCGACCGGCCGCCGACGACGATCTCGGTACGGCCGTTCTGCTCGCGCCCGGTGACCAGCACCTGCTTGCCGGCGTCAATGCTGCCGACCTGGGTCGCACCGTCGGTGGGCGCGTCCCAGAGGTTCAGTTCCTCGGTGGTCCACAGCTTGGAGTCGGCGGACTTCACCGCGCGCTGGGTGGCGAGGCGGTTCGCGCTGCGGGAGTACGTCGCGGAGGCGCTCAGCTGGTCGAGGTCGAGGCTGGCCCGACCGCTCGAACGGGAGACTTCCTGCTTGCGCTCGGGGGCAGCACCGCCGATGGATGCCTGGTTGGCGCTCACGACCTCCTTGATCTCGGGGTCGGATCCGAGGACTCCGACGCCGACGACGGCGAGGGTGGCGAGCGTGGAGACCGATGCTGCGATGGTCACCAGGCGGGGCTTGCTGCGGGCATTGGTGTCCCGCTTGTGGCCATGATTTGCCACAGCGCTGATCCTTTGCGATAGCTGACAGGGTCTGTGTCCGAACGGGGTGTCCGTCTGGGCACGAAGATCGAGTGAAACATAAACGAACCGGAAATGTCCCATTTGGGGACACTGTTCACAGGGTGTTCCGAGTCACCCGATCCTCACCCGATCCTCACCCGCCCGAGGCCGCGGACAGGTCCTCCTCCATGCCGCAGCCGGCCCCGTCGGCGTCGTCCAGCCACCCCTCGGGCAGCACGACCCGCTTGCGTGGCGTGCCTTGGCGCCCCCGTGGAGCACCCAGCTCGGCGACCGGGAAGACGGCGTCGGGGTCGAGCTCGGCAAGCAGGACGTCGAGGGTGGCGAGGCTGTCGATCAGGGCCAGGGAGTGACGCAGTGCACCACCGGCCGGGAAGCCCTTGAGGTACCACGAGACGTGCTTGCGGAACTCCTTGCAGCCCCGCTCCTCCCCCATGTGCGAGCTGAGCAGCTCGGCGTGGCGACGCATCATCGCGGCCACCTCACCCAACACGGGGAGCGTAGCCACGGTCTCGCCGGCGAAGGCCGCGGCCAGGTCGCGGAACAGCCACGGACGGCCCAGGCAGCCGCGGCCGACCACGACGCCCGCGACACCGGTCTGCTCGACCATCCTCAGCGCGTCGGCGGCCTCCCAGATGTCGCCGTTGCCGAGCACCGGGATGTCGACGTGCGCCACGAGCTCGGCGATCGCCTCCCAGTCTGCCTGGCCGGAGTAGGCCTGCTCGACGGTGCGGCCGTGCAGCGCAATGGCCGCACACCCCGCCTCCTGGGCGATGCGTCCGGCATCGAGGTAGGTCAGGTGGTCGTCATCGATGCCCTTGCGGGTCTTCATGGTGACCGGCACGCCGTACGGCTCGGCGGCGCGGACCGCGTGCTCGAGGATCTCGCCGAGGAGCCCGCGCTTCCACGGGAGCGCTCCCCCGCCGCCCTTGCGGGTCACCTTCGGAACCGGGCAGCCGAAGTTGAGGTCGATGTGCGCGACGCCGTACTCGGCGCAGAGGATCTCCGCGGCCTTGCCGACGTAGACCGGGTCGGTGCCGTAGAGCTGCACCGAGCGGGTGTTCTCGAGCTCGTCGAAGACCAGCATCGACCTGGTCATCGCGTCGCCCTCGACCAGGCCGCGTGAGGTGATCATCTCGCAGACGAAGAGCCCGTCCGCGCCCTGCTCGCGCATGCTCTCGAGGCACAACCGGCGGTACGCCGCGTTGGTGATGCCGGCCATCGGAGCCAGGACGACGGGCGTCTCGACGGTCAGGTTGCCCAGCTGCATGGGCTCCATTGTGAACTGCCACCCCTCGAATGCGCGAACCGTGGGCTTTCGATGCGCGAACCGTGGATCGTGATTGCCGAGCCGGGGGTCCTTGCGGTGCCCGTCAAGGATCCACAGTTCGAGGCGCAATCTTCCACGGTTCGCGCATCAATGACGCACGGTTGGCGCATCAAAAAGGCACGGTTCGCGGTTGGGTCAGCGCTTCTTCTTGGCGCCCTTCTTGGCCTTCGCGCCCGGCGCGGTCACGTCACCGGTCCAGTCGATCTGCTCCTGGGCCTCGTCGGGGCGCAGCGCGACGGTGCGCAGCTCGGTCTTCGCCGGGGCCAGGAAGACCATGCACAGCGAGGCGGGCTTGGCGTTGGGCCCGAACTTCTTCGGCAGCAACCGGTCGGCGCACGGGGCGAATCCGCTGATGTGCGCGGCCGGGTAGAGGATCGAGGAGCCGTTGTCGAGGAACACCGGCGGTTCGAAGCCGCCGAGGTTGGACGTGCCGGCGTTCTTCACCCGCAGGTGCACGTAGTAGGGCGTCGACTTCTTCATCGCGTCGCTCAGCTTGAAACCGCTGAACGCCTTGATCGGCGCCTTGTCGATGCGGGTGACGGTGACCTCGGCCTGGCCGGACACCTTGGCGGTGGCCTGCCACTTGAAGGTCGCCGGCTCGCCGAGCTCGAGTGCCGACCCGGGGTCGGTCAGGCCGTCGTCCTCGGGCGTGCTCGAGCCGTCACTGCTCTGCGACGAGTCGTCCTTGGAGTCCTTGTTGTCCTTGTCGTCGTCCCCGCCTCCACAGCCCGCGAGGGCCAGGACGGCGACGAGGGACAACGCGGCAAGACGAAGAACTCCGGATTTCATGGCGTCATTGTGCACCGACGGTGCGGTCGTCGTACGACGAAACACTGGTCAGGAGCCCAGCAAACGCTCGGCGAAGTACGTCGAGATGCCGTCGAGGCTGATCCGCTCCTGCGACATCGAGTCGCGCTCGCGCACCGTGACCGCGTTGTCGTCGAGGGTGTCGAAGTCGACGGTGACGCAGTACGGCGTGCCGATCTCGTCCTGGCGGCGGTAGCGGCGACCGATCGCACCCGAGTCGTCGAACTCGACGTTCCAGTTGCGGCGCAGCTCGGCGGCGAGGTCCTTGGCCTTGGGCGAGAGGTCGGCGTTGCGGCTCAGCGGGAGCACCGCGACCTTGACCGGCGCGAGGCGCGGGTCGAGACGCAGCACGGTGCGCTTGTCGACACCGCCCTTCGTGTTGGGCGCCTCGTCCTCCTGGTAGGCGTCGACCAGGAAGGTCATCAGGCTGCGGCTCAGTCCGGCGGCCGGCTCGATGACGTAGGGCGTGTAGCGCTCGTTGTTGGCCTGGTCGAAGTAGGAGAGGTCCTGGCCGGAGTGCTTGGAGTGCGTGGTCAGGTCGAAGTCGGTGCGGTTGGCGATGCCCTCGAGCTCACCCCACTCGGAGCCCGCGAAGCGGAAGCGGTACTCGATGTCAGTGGTGCCCTTGGAGTAGTGGCTCAGCTTCTCCAGCGGGTGCTCGAAGTGGCGCAGGTTGTCGGGGTTGATGCCCAGGTCGACGTACCACCTGGTGCGCTCGGCGATCCAGTACTTGTGCCACTCGTCGTCCTCGCCGGGCTTGACGAAGAACTCCATCTCCATCTGCTCGAACTCACGGGTGCGGAAGATGAAGTTGCCCGGCGTGATCTCGTTGCGGAAGCTCTTGCCGATCTGGGCGATGCCGAACGGCGGCTTGCGCCGGCTGCTGGTCACCACGTTGGCGAAGTTGAGGAAGATGCCCTGCGCGGTCTCGGGGCGCAGGTAGACCAGGCCGGACTCGTCCTCGAGGACACCGACGTGCGTCTTGAGCATGCCGGAGAACTCGCGCGGCTCGGTCCACGCACCACGGGTGCCGCAGTTGGCGCAGGCGACGTCCTTGAGGTCGACGTCGTCGGGGTTGTCGATGCCCTTCTTCTCGGCGTACGCCTCCTGCAGGTGGTCGGCGCGGTACCGCTTGTGGCACGACTGGCACTCGGTCAGCGGGTCGTTGAACGTGTCGACGTGGCCGGAGGCGACCCAGGTCTCGCGCGGCAGGATGATGCTGGAGTCGAGGCCGACGACGTCTTCGCGGCCCTGGACCATCGCCTTCCACCACTGGCGCTTGATGTTCTCCTTGAGCTCGACACCGAGCGGGCCGTAGTCCCACGCGGAGCGGGTGCCGCCGTAGATCTCACCGCACGGGTAGACGAAGCCTCGGCGCTTGGCGAGGGAGACGACGTTGTCGACGGGCGAGGGGGGCGGCTTGGCCACGGGAACTCCTGGGAAGGTCGGCCGACTGGCTGTCGGTCTTGAAGGATCAAGCCTAACGAGCGTGTCACCCGACTTGTGTGTCGGGCCGCGGCGGTCAGGTCTCTCGGGCGAGTGGCTCGTTGAGCTCGCCACCCGGTTCGACGACCTCGTAGGCGCTGGGCTCGTCGAGTGCCGTGCCCAGCAGCTCCCAGGCCCCCACCTTCACGTCGTACGACGACAGGGCGCGGCGGTAGGACCCGACGTTGGCCCAGCGCGTGGTGAGCAGCCAGAGGTCGGGCTGGTCGACGTTGCGTCCGACCGTGCCCTCGACGTAGCCCGCGCAGGCCGCGAGCAGCGCGTGCGCTTCCTCGACCCGCGCCCGGAAGCTCGCCTCGTCATGCTCGGACACCCGGAACCTGTTCACGACCAACACGTCCCCCAATCTCCCATGCAACGCGGGGTTACGGTCGCTCCACACGCGTCCTGCCACGGGCGAGCCGTCAAGAAGGCCGCACAGGTTCCGCCCTGCCCGGAGAACTCGATTTGACAACCATTCTCATCTTGCTGAGAATCGTTCTCATGAACTTGCCTGCCGCGCGCTTCGCCGTACCCCTCGTTGTCAGTGCTTCGCTCTTCCTTGCCGGATGCGGTGCACTCTCGGGCGACGGGGACGTCGACGAGCAGAAGGTCTCCGCGGCCTTCTACCCGCTGGCCTACGCCGCCGAGCGCGTGGCAGGCGACCACTTCGAGGTCGAGAACCTGGTCCAGGCCGGCCGCGAGCCCCACGACGTCGAGCTGAGCGTGCGCCAGACCGGCGACGTCGCCGATGCGGGACTGGTGATCTTCGAGACCGGCTTCCAGCCCGCCGTCGACGACGCCGTCGAGCAGAACGCGGAGGGCGAGACCCTCGACGCGGCCAAGGTGATCGACCTGCACGAGAACGGCGAGGACGCCCACGCGCACGAGGAAGAGGGCCACGACCACGAGCACGGTGACCACGACCCGCACTTCTGGCTCGACCCCCTGCTGATGGCCGACCTCGCCGACGCGATCGCCGACAAGCTCAGCGGCATCGACCCCGACCACGAGGACGAGTTCACCGCCAACGCGGCGGCGTTCCGCGCCGAGCTCGAGACCCTCGACAAGGCGTACGCCGACGGGCTGGCCGACTGCAAGGTCGACACCGTGGTGGTCAACCACGAGGCGTTCGGCTACCTCAGCCGCTACGGCCTCCACTTCGAGGCGATCACGGGCCTCTCCCCCGGCGCCGAGCCGATCCCGGGTGAGCGGGCGAAGCTGGAGAAGCTGATCCGCGACGAGCACCTGACCACCGTCTTCTCCGAGGCCCTCGGCAGCAAGAAGTCGGCCGACTCGCTGGCAGACGACCTCGGCGTCGAGACGGCCGTGCTCGACCCGATCGAGGGCCTGAGTGACCAGACCTCCGATGAGAACTACCTTTCACTCATGGAGAACAACCTCACCGCACTCAAGAAGGCCAACGGTTGCTGACCGACCCCACCGACCGCGACCGGACCGTCCTCGAGATCGAGGACGGTTCCGTCGCCATTTCCGGGCGTCCCATCCTCCGTCACATCGACGTGCGCATCGAGCGTGGCGAGTTCGTGGCACTGATGGGCGCCAACGGCTCCGGCAAGTCGACCCTGGTCCGTGCCATGACCGGCCTGCTGCGGATCGGCGGAGGATCGGTGACGCTGTTCGGCGCGCAGCTCTCCGACTTCCACGACTGGCATCGCATCGGCTTCGTGCCGCAACGCGCGACCGCCGCGAGCGGCATCCCTGTCTCGGTCTGGGAGGTCGTGGCCTCGGGCCGGCTCACCCGACGTCGCCTCCTGCGACCGCTCCTGCGCAAGGACCGCCAGGCCATCAAGGACGCCCTCGACGTGGTCGGGCTACGCGATCGCAGCCACGACGGCATCAACACCCTCTCCGGCGGCCAGCAGCAGCGAGTGCTGATCGCGCGCGCCCTGGCCGGCGAGCCCGAGCTGTTCTTCCTCGACGAGCCCACCGCCGGCGTCGACCTGCCCAACCAGCAGGCCCTGGCCCTCGCCCTCGAGACGCTCAAGTCCCGCGGCGCGACCGTCGTGCTGGTCGCCCACGAGCTCGGCCCGATGACTCCGCTGGTCGACCGCGCGATCGTCATGCGCGACGGCCGCATTGCGTACGACGGCCCGCCGCTGGCCGACCACGAGGTGCACGGGCCACTGTTCGGCGCCGGCCACAGCCACCACCACGTGGTGCCCGTCGTCGATGACCACACGCCTCAACTCGGCCTCAACCGCCACCGGGAGCACCACTGATGGACATCCTGGGCTACGACTTCATGATCCGCGCGATGATCGCCGCGGTCTTCACCGGACTCGCCGCGCCGGTCGTCGGCACCTACCTGGTGCAGCGCCGCCTCGCCCTGATGGGTGACGGCATCGGCCACGTCGCCGTCACAGGTGTGGCACTCGGCCTGCTGACCAACACCTCACCGACCTGGACGGCGGTCGTGGTGGCCATCCTGGGCGCCGTACTCATCGAGGTGATCCGCGAGAAGGGTCACGCGAACGGCGACGTCGCGCTGGCGTTGCTGTTCTACGGCGGCATCGCCGGTGGTGTGATGATCACCGGCCTGGCCGGACAGAGTGCGGCCCGCCTCCAGGAGTTCCTGTTCGGGTCGATCACCACGATCTCGCCACAGGACGTATGGGTGACGATGGCGCTCAGTGCCATCGTGATCCTGCTCGGGGTCGGACTCGCACCCCAGCTGTTCGCGGTCGCCCAGGACCAGGAGTTCGCTCGGGTCGCCGGGCTCAACATCCGCGTCTACAACGTGCTGGTCGCCGTGCTGGCCGCGGTCACGGTGACCGTGGCGATGCGCACTGTCGGCCTGCTGCTGGTCTCGGCGCTGATGATCGTGCCGGTGGCCACCGCCCAGCAGCTGACCCGCAGCTTCCGGGCCACCCTGCTGGCCGCGATGTGCCTCGGCGTCGGCGCGTCCTTCGGCGGACTCATGGTCTCGGCAGTCGCCTTCGACGTGGCGCCCGGACCCACCATCGTGCTGCTCGCGCTGGCCTGCTTCGTGCTGACCTGGCCGGTGGGCATGTGGCTGCGTCGACGTCGCCGCCAGCGGCAGCCGTTCGACGAGCTCGCGCCGCTGGCCCATGACGCGATCGACGAACACCCCCACGAACACGGTGAGAACTGCGGGCACACCGCCGTACCCCACGGTGACCACGTCGACTACGTCCACGACGGTCACCGCCACGCCCCCCACGGAGTGCACTATGACGAACACTGAGCCGAAGACCGAGCCCACCACCGAGCCCCGCACCACCCCGGTGGCCGGCGGGCGCCCGACCAAGCAGCGCCTGGCCGTGGCCAACGTGCTCTCCACGTTCGGCGACTTCCGCAGCGCCCAGGAGATCCACTCGCTGCTGACCGACTCGGGCGAGAAGGTCGGGCTGGCCACCGTCTACCGCACTCTGCAGCTGCTCGCCGACAGCGGCGAGGTCGACGTGCTCCGCACCGAGGACGGCGAGGCCGCCTACCGGCGCTGCTCCGACTCACACCACCATCACCTGGTCTGCCGGTCGTGCGGCGCCACGGTGGAGGTCGAGGGCCCGACGGTCGAGCGGTGGACCAAGGCGATCGCCGCCGAGCACGGCTACCGCGACATCAGCCACACGCTGGAGATCTTCGGCACCTGCGCCGCCTGCTCCTGACGGTCGCCCGGCTCGGTACGGCGTTCGAGACGGCCGCACTTGTGCGCCCTTCTTGACACTTTGCCCCCGGCGGAATCAATCGGTCTAAGCAACTCAACCCTGTTGGGTGGTGTTGTGGATGCCGAGGTATG
>NZ_LMSQ01000020.1:303049-364794 GCF_001429525.1 Nocardioides sp. Soil796 | reverse complement strand
CTGGCTGCGCTGCTCGCCAAACCGGCAGCAGCATGACCGTTGCTTAGACCGATTGACCTAGCCATGTTCACGGTCACCGGATGCGCTCACTTCGTCGGGATGCGCGACGACATGATCGCCATGGTGCCGCCGTCGCTCCCGTCCCCGGGAACCCTGGTCACCCTGACCGGCGTGCTCGAGCTCCTCGGGGCCGTCGGCCTGGTGTGGCGGCGTACGACGGGCGCCGCCGCGGCAGCGCTCGGGCTGCTGATGGTCGCGATGTTCCCGGCCAACGTGTACGCCGCGACGCATGGTCTGATCGCCGAGTGGACGGACCACCTGGTGCCCCGGACGATCCTGCAGATCGTCTACGTCGCCGCGACAGCACTGGTGGCACGTCATCATTGGTCGCAGACCAAGGTGGAGGAGGGTGAGCGTGCTCCGGCCGGCCCGCGTTGACGACGTGCCGCTCCTGCGCGCCATCGAACGCGCCGCGGGCGAGGCGTTCCGTGCCGTGGGGATGGCCGCCGTCGCCGACGACGAGCCGCTCTCCGTCGACGTCCTGCGTGGGTACGTCGACGGGGCGCGGGCGTGGGTGGCCACCGACGAGATGGACCGGCCCGTGGCCTATCTGATCGTCGATGTCGTCGACGGTGCGGGCCATGTGGAGCAGGTGTCGGTCCACCCCGACCATGCCGGCCGGCGGCTGGGCAGCGCGCTCATCGAGGAAGCGGCGACATGGGCGTGGCGCAACGGTTTCACTGCGCTGACCCTGACCACCTTCGCCGAGGTGGCGTGGAATGCTCCCTACTACCGTCGACTGGGCTTCCGCGTGCTCGCCCCCGACCAACTGGGCGACGAGTTGCGGCGCGTGCGTGTGCACGAGGCCGAGCTCGGTCTCGACCGGTGGCCGCGGGTCGCGATGTCCAGGCCGGTCGTCGAACCGCACGAAAAGAATCTGGCCCACCGTGACAACGCCACGGCTCCCGGATCCGTCGAGGGTGCATGACCACAGAGACCGAGCTCGCCCACCAGCTGGAGCGCTCGCTGCGCAACCTGCCGACGGCCCCAGCCCTCGACTACCTGCACACCGCGCAACGCGTACGCCGGCGCCGCCGCATCGCAGTCGCTCTCGTGGTGTCCACCTCGGTGGTCGCTCTCGGCGGCGCTGCCGCGGCAGTGGTCGGCGGTGACGATGAAAGGGACGCGGAGCCTGCGGCGTCCGGCGTCGGGCGGGAGCGGGCGCCGGCGGTCGCCGATCCGGGCACCCTCGGGCCCGATCCCGACTACGTGGCACCGGCGCCGGCCAATCCGGTCGAGGCCGTGGACGGTGTCAGGGGGGTCGATGCCTACACCACGGACGAGATCCCGAGCTGGGCCGAGGAGTACGGAGACCACGGACCGGTCGCCATCGCGCCCGACGGACGCCTGTGGGTCGCGCCCGACGCGGTCATACGGCGCACCGTCATCGACCCGTTGGGCCCTGGTGGTGTCGACGCCGACCCGACCTCCGTGTCGTACGCCGTCGAGGCCGAGTTCGACGTGCCCGAGGTGCCCATGGAACCCGAGGCGTTCAAGGGCGATGTCGTGTGGGTGATCGTCAGCCGGACCGCCGAAACTGCCACGGTGGGGGAGATGGACGAGCCCGGTCGTTGGACCGACGACTTCGAGCTGTGGGTCGACGACGTGACGGCCCACGACCAGGGCCGACCCGACTTCGCCGCGCGCCTGGTCGGGTATGCGAGCGACCGCTCCGACGTTCTGGAGCCGAGGCAGGGCGTGGAGATCGTGCGCCAGCGCGGGGATGTCCTTGCCGGGACCACCAAGCGCTCCGCCGCGGCAGAGGTGCGCTGGGCCGGGAAGACCTGGTTCGTGGTCGCCGGAACCGACTGGATCGAGGCCTACGAGCCGGCCGACTCGGCTCCCGATTTCGCAGCCTTCATCGAATGGGCACGCGGTGACCTTTCGTGAATGAGCGCGACGCCTCCTACGTCGACTTCGTCGCCGCGCACCAGGATCGGCTCCGGCGCATCGCCTACGCCGTCTGCGGCGACGACAACCGCGCCGAAGACGTGCTGCAGGACGCATTCGTCAAGCTCTACCTGTCGTGGTCGAAGGTGCGCGAGGCGGGCCGCGAGGAGGCCTACGCGCGCCGCATCATCGTCAACGCCGATCTCGACGACCGACGCAGGCCCTGGCTGAGGCGGCGAGCGACCACCGGTGTCGATCACCTGGAACGCGCGGCGGCGGCGCCCGGGCTGCCGGTGGAGGATCGCTCCGACCTGCTCGCGGCGGTGCGGCGGCTGCCGGCCATGCAACGACGCGTCGTGGTGCTCCGGCACTGGCTCGGACTCTCCGTGGCCGAGACCGCCGAGGAGCTCGGGATCCGCGAGGGCACGGTGAAGAGCCACGCGTCGCGCGGACTGGCCTCGTTGCGGGCCGTGCTCGACGAGCACGCCCAGGTGTCGCGGTAGGTCAGTCAAGGGTGCTTGACATCGCCGTTCGCAGTCGCCGCGATCTTGCGCAGCATCCGGCGTACGGCGAGCACGTGGCCGCGGGTGCCGATGACCGCACTGCGATAGGCGAATCCCAGTGGGCCGGGGAAGTCGGCGTACGTGACCGCCGACAGCTCGCTGCCGCCGGGCACGTCGACCAGCCGGAAGTCGAGCGCGTAGCGCGAGAAGCGGTGCCGACCGGTCAGGCCCAGGATTCGTGGTGCCTCCCGCTGGGTCACGGAGAACCCGGCGGACGGCTCGAGTCCCAGGGCGCGGGACAGGAGGGCGTGCTCCTGCCCGGTCAGGTGCTCGGCGAAGCCCACGACCGCCGGCCAGGCCTGCGTGGCCTGCACGTCGAGGTCCACCCGGTGCTCGTCGACGTACGTCGGTCTGTTCAGGCCCTCGGCGGCCCGACGGAATCCGTCGTTCTCCGTGGCGATCGCCTTGTGCAGCACAGGTCTGGCCACTGTCGCGAGCGCGCCTGCGCCGGGTCCCTCGAGCTCGAGGGAGAGACGGTTGCGGCAGCCGCCCCCTGTCGGCTCGATTTCGTGGCTCCCGGTCATGAGGACGCCATTGCGGCGGGTCTGCCACGCGAATCGCCTGGGTGGGTCGAGGTCCGTGACCGTCCAGGTGGCTGACGGAAGTCGCGGCTGCTTGACGCGTGCGGTCGAGCCCGGGCCGAGGGGGCCGTCAGAGGTCAGCCCCACCGAGGTCATGGTCGGAGTGAGTGCCGGCCAGCCCTCGACGTCCTCGGTCAGCTCCCACACCCGCTCGGGAGGTGCGGCTATGAAGATCTCGTCATGGATCACCATCACTCCATCAAACCACTGGCGCCTGAGGTGTCGGTGGCGGCGGGCATGCTGGGTGTCGGTGACCGAAACACTTGTCATCGAAGAATCTGGAAGAATGGCTTGTGCCTGTTTCCGAACGGGCGTACGATGAGGGCACTTCATCATCCGAAATGGCCGGGCCCGGGTTTCTGGGCCTTCGTGGGCGAAGGGTGATGGGTCAGATGCACCACGGTGAGTGATAGTCCCGGTTCGGGGCCTCCGGCGTCGCAGTGAAGACCAACCTGCGCTGTGGAGGACGACCGTGAGTGTGCACCCGATGACCGACAGTCTGGCGGCAGTGCGTTCCGCGATCGAGGAGTTGGCGGGGTTCGATCCGTTGTATGTGCCGATGCCGCAGAAGCGTGAGCTGATGCGGGGTCTGGTGGCGGCGGAGGCTCAGTTGGCTGCGGTGCGGTTGGGCGTGTTGGCCGTCGCCGGCGATGTGGCCGATGATGCGGGCGCGAAGAGTGCGGCGTCGTGGTTGAGCCACGATCAGAACCTGGACAAGCGCGCCGTCCATGCCGACCAGTCGTTGGCCGCGGTGCTCGCGCAACGGTGGTTCCTGGTTGCTGCTGCCTTGGGGGCCGGTGAGGTGAACCTGGAGCAGGCCCGTGCCATCGCGCACGCCCTCGACGAGGTCCGCGATGAGCTCTCGGGCGCCCAGCTCGTCGAGGCGGAGCGGACCTTGCTGGCCGAGGCCAAGCGACTCGATCCCACCGGATTGCGCCGGCTGGGTCGACACCTGGCCGACGTGGTCGACCCCGACTCCGCCGAGGAGCGTGAGGCGAAGCGGTTGGCCGAGGAGGACAAGCTCGCCGCGGAGAAGGCGAAGCTGTCACTGCGTCCCCAGGGCGATGGCACCACCCGCATCAGCGCGCGCCTGCCCGACGCGGTGGCCAAGCGACTCAAGCGCTACCTCGAGGCGTTCGCCCAGCCACGCAAGCAGGCGGCGGAGGCTGATGGTCGCCGGGTGCCCTACAACACGCTGTTGGCCCGGGCGATGGGAGACCTGTTGGAGCGTGTCGATCCGCACCGGTTGCCCGACCACGGGGGTGATGCGACCACGGTGATCGTGACGATCACCCTCGACCAGCTGCGCACCGAGCTTTCCTCCGCCGGACTCGGCTACGACGACGACACCCCGATCACCGCGGCCACCGCCCGCCGGTTGGCGTGCAACGGAACCATCTATCCGATGGTGCTCGGTGGCGCTGGGCAGGTCCTCGACGCCGGGCGTGGCTCCCGCTTCCACAACCCGATTCAACGCAAGGTGATCAGGCTCCGCGACAAGAGGTGCCGTGCCGCCGGGTGCGACGTGGCCGCCGAGTGGTGCGACGTGCACCATCTGGAGGCCTGGTCCAAGGGTGGCAAGACGACCGTCAAGGACGGCGTGCTGCTCTGCTGCCACCATCACCACCGGGTCCACGACCCTGCCTACCACCACGAACGACACCCCGACGGATCCATCCGCTTCACCAGACGCACCTAGGCCGACCCGGGTGCAGGAGAGATCAGCCCAGGCCTCAGGGCGTGGACTGGTTCAGGAACCAGCGGTGGTGCCACGGGTCCCGGAAGACCGCGACCCGGCCGGCAGGCGGCGAGTCCTCGGGGCCGCGGTCCATGGTCACCCCTGCCGCGAGCAGGCGGCCCACCACCGCGTCCACGTCGTCGACGACCAGGTGCAGGCTGACCGCCGACCCGCGAGCGGGGTCCGGTGGCGCGACGCCGGACTCGGGGAACTCGTCGGCCATCATCCAGCGGGCTGAACCGATCGCCAGCTCGACATGGCCGATGCGCCCGTCCTCCATGACGATCGGGTCGTAGACGACTTGTGCGCCGAGCGCGTCGACGTACCAGTCGATCGCGGCGCGGGCGTCGCCCACGCAGAGGTACGGCGTCAGCTCACTCATCCCTGGACCTCCCTCCATGCATCATGCGCCTGTGCTGGGAGGTCCGTCCAACACTCGGGGCTGGTAGGTCAGGAGCTGGAGCCCGCCCTCGAAGGTGCGGCTCTCGACCAGGTCGAGCGCGACGTCGGGGTAGCCGTCGTAGATGCGCTCCTGGCCGGTGGCGCCGGTGATCACCGGGAAGACCACGACCCGGAACCTGTCGACCAGGCCAGCGGCGAGCAGCGAGCGGCACAGGGTGAGGCTGCCGAGGGTGGCGATCGGCATGGTCTCGTGGGCCTTCATCTCGCGCACGGCCTCCACGGGATCGGTCGAGACGAGCGTGCTGTTCGCCCACTCCAGCGGCTCGCTCAGGGTCGAGGAGAACACCACCTTCCGGAAGTCGGCCATCACGTCGGTGCCGGGCTCGCCCTGGGCGGCGAAGCCGTGCATCAGGCGGTAGGTGTTGGCGCCCATCAGGTGGATGTGCTCGGGCTGTTCGCCCAGCCAGGCAAGGTATTCGGGGCTCTCCATGCCCCAGAAGCCCGGCCATCCCTCGGCCGCGCCGTACCCGTCGAGTGAGGTGATGTAGTCGACCAGCAGCTCGGACATGTCGTTTCCTCCTGGGTCAAGGCTCGCCTGCCACACCGGTGCGGTGGAGGCTCCTGGATGAACAGACCTCCAGTCAGCCGAGAACTCATCGCGTCGTAATGTCGCATGTTCCGTGTGCTGTCTGACCTGGAGAAGGAGAACCGACCGTGGCAGTCGCCCTGGGCCTGCTCGCCCTCGTCATCGGCGCCCTCATCGGCATGGTCGGCGTCGGCGGGGTCCTGCTGCCGCCGGGCCTGGTGGCACTGGGTGATCTGTCGGTCCACGAGGCGACCGCCACCAGCACCTGGGCGTTCCTCTTCACGGGTGTGGTCGGCACCATCGCCTACGCCCGGCAGGGCGTCGTGCCCTGGCCGATGCTGCGCCGACTCGGGGTGGGCGTCGTGCCTGCTGCGTTCCTCGGTGCGTTGGTCAGCGCCAGCCTGCCCGCGACAGCCCTCATGCTCGGCCTGGCCGCGCTGACCCTGCTCGTCGGCGTGAACCAGCTCCTCCCCGGCGCTCGACACCTGGACGTCGGCGAGCTCGGCACGGTGCCCCTGGTCGGCATCGGGGCGTTCGTCGGCCTCGGCTCGGCGCTCACCGGCACGGGTGGGCCGGTGCTGCTCGTGCCGATCCTGCTCCTGCTGGGAGTCGCGCCGCTGAAGGCGGTCGCGGTCAGTCAGGCCGTCCAGCTGCCCGTGGTGGTCGCCGGTTCGATCGGCTTCCTGCAGACCGGCCTGGTCGACGTACGCCTCGGGACCCTGCTCGGAGTGGTGGCCGCTCTCGGCACGGTCGGCGGAGCCCTCCTGGCGACGCGGGTGCCGGGCGAGGCGCTGCGCAAGGTGGTGGCCTGCGCGTGCCTCGCCGCCGGGACGCTGATCCTGGTGCGCCTGCTCGTGGCCTGAGCTGCCCTCTAGGCTCGTGACGTGACCGTCTCCTTCTCCGAGCACCTCGACCTGCTCGACCTCCACGGGCGCGCGGGCGCGGCCAGCCTCGGGCTGCTCCAGCCCGACGACAGGCTGCCGCCGGCGTCCACGACGGTGCGTCAGGCGGTTGCCGACCACTGGGCAACGCTGGAGATCTGGGCATGGTCGTTGGAGAACCCGGACGACCACTGGAGCCGCCGCGACGACGTCGACGCACCCTCGGTTCATGCGGAGCTGGTGGCCGGGATCGCCGCCGAGCTCGGCAGGCTCGAGACCGCCCTGAGGGCCGCCGGACCGGACACGACGCTGGACTACTTCGGGCGACCGGGTACGACGGCCGAGGTGGCCAGGCTGCTCGCCCACGAGGCGATCACCGTCGCGCACGCGGCGAGCCTGACCGCGGGTCGGTCGACGCCGCCGCTGACCGCAGAGGTGGCCGCCGACGGCATCGACCGGGCGCTCGGGCACTGGTCAGCTCCGGAGGCCGAGGTCCAGTGGCTGCCCGAGATCGTCGAGATCCGGACCAGCGACACGGGGGAGGCGTGGCACGTCGGTCTGAGCTGGCCCGAGAACGGCATGCCAGCCGAGATGCGGCTCGTGTCCCCTGAGGCGCCCGCCGTCGTGGTCGAGGGCCCTGCCGTCGACGTCCACTGGTGGCTGCACGGTCACGACCTGGCCAACGAGGCGGTCACCGTCTCCGGGGTGCCGGAAGTCGCCCGCGTGCTGGGCTCCGCCCTGTTGCACCCCGTGCCGGAAGCCCCGCGCCGCCGGCGCTGGTTCAGCCGACGCTGACCGCTCGCACGGTCTGAGTTCCGGGGAGTCAGCGCAGGTGCAGGGTGGCGGCCCGGCCGTTGCCTCCGGCCGCCCAGCACGTACGACGCACGCAGTCGAGGGTGTGGAAACCGGTTTCGGAGAAGCGCTCCCAGTTGAGGCCACCGTCCAGGCTGATGCTGCTGCCCGCGACGTCACCGGACTCACCCACCACCACGACGGTGTGGTGACGGCCCTGGATCCACGCGGCGTCCTCGCCGAGGTGGGCCAGATCGCCGGCACCGCGCCAGTCGCCGCGTCGCGTGGTGACCGCCGTGGCGTCGACACCGTTGTCGGTTGCGGAGAAGTCGCCGCCGACGGCCAGGCCCTCGCCCGGCGTACGGAAGGCCAGGCCGAAGACGCCTGCCGCCTCGCCGGCCGGGATCGTGGAGTCGGTGGCCTCCCAGGTGCGCCCGAAGTCGGTCGAGTGGAAGACCCGGGAGATGCTGCCGCCCGAGCCGAACCAGGCGTGGCGGCCGTTGATCACCAGGCAGTCACCGCTGGCGGAGAAGTTGAACTCACCGGTCGAGTCGGGCATGCCACGGTCGGACATCACCTGCCATGACCGGCCGCCGTCGTGCGTGCCGATGATGCGGAACTTGCCGTCGACCGGGTCGCTTACCGCGAGGCCACGCTTGCCGCCGGGATAGAAGTCCATGCAGTTGTAGAACGCGGTCTCCTCGGTGTTGCGGAAGGTCTCGGTCCAGGTCGTCCCACCGTCGGTGGTGCGGTAGATCCGGGACGCCTCGCCGGGCCCGATCGCCAGCACGGAAGCGGTCCTGGCGCTGCTCGCCTCGACGTCGCGGAAGCCCAGTCCCTCGGTGCCGGGCGGGCTGACGTCCTGCCAGGACTCGCCGGCGTCGGTCGTGCGGAAGACCTTGCCCGGCCCGCCGTCGGTCAGGCTGCCGCCACTGACCCACGCCGTCCGGTCGTCGACCGCGTCGAGGCCACGGAAGCTCTGGTCGGCGTCGACGACTGACTCGCTCCACGTGGGCTCCGAGTGCCCGCGATCGTGCGGGGCGGCGGCCACGGCCGGCGTACCGAACGGAAGCGAGCTGACGACCAGGGCGAGGGTTCCGAGGAGGATGCGCATGCTTGGCACCTTGCCGCGCGTGACCACGTCTGTCCAGAGCCTGTACGGCGGCACTGGCGCGGTGCTGTTGACGGTTCGCCCGTGTCAGAACGCGTGTGGAGCGACCATAACCCCGCGTTACACCGGGCTGGGCGGACGCTGACCAGGATCAGCGGCGGGGCAGGTTGCGCATGTTGCTGCGCGCCATGCTGACCGCTTCGCCCGCACCCTTGTTGAGCACGATCTTCGACATCGCCGTGGCGAAGCCGAAGACCTGCTCGCTGGTGATCTTGGGCGGCAGGGACAGGGCTTGCGGGTCGGTGATGATCTCGACGAGCGCCGGCCCGTCGTGCGCGAACGCGGCCCGGTAGGCCTCCTCGAGGTCGGTCGGCTGCACGACCCGCTGGGCGTGGAAGCCCATCGCCTGCGCGACCGCCGCGTAGTTGGTGTCGGGGACGTCGACCCCGAAGTCGGGCAGCCCGTCGACCAGCATCTCCAGCTTCACCATGCCGAGCGTCGAGTTGTTGAACAGCACGACCTTGATCGGGATCTTCAACGCCGCCGCGGTGACCAGCTCGCCCAGCAGCATGGACAGTCCGCCGTCGCCGGACACGGAGATGACCTGCCGGTCGGGATGGCTCATCTGGGCGCCGATCGCGTGGGGCAGCGCGTTCGCCATGGATCCGTGGAGGTAGGAGCCGATCAGCCGGCGAGTGCCCAGGGGCCGGATGTAGCGCGCGGTCCACACGTTGCACATGCCGGTGTCGGCGGTGAAGATCGCGTCCTCGTCGGCCACGTCGTCGAGCACGGACGCGGCGTACTCCGGGTGGATCGGCACGAGCTTGTCGACCTTGCGGGTGTACGCGCTGACGGCCTTGTTCATCAGCTTGTCGTGCTTCTTGAGCATCCGGGTGAGGAACCGGTCGCTCTTCTTCGCCTCGACCAGCGGCAGCAGCGCGGCGAGGGTGGGCAGGACGTCGCCGTGGACGGGTACGGCGACCTCGGTACGGCGCCCGATGTGCTCGGCGGCCCGGTCGACCTGGGCGGTGGGGGTGTCCGGGAGGAACTGGTCGTAGGGGAAGTCGGTGCCCAGCAGGAGCAGCAGGTCGGCGTCCTCGATGCCTTCGGCCGCGGCGCCGTAGCCGAGCAGCCCGGTCATCCCGATGTCGAAGGGGTTGTCGAACTGGATGAAGTCCTTGCCGCGCAGCGAGTGGCCGATCGGTGCGTTGATCCTCGCGGCCAGCTCGATCACCTCGTCGTGGGCGCCCTGCACGCCGGCGCCGGCGAAGATCGCCACCTTGTCGGCCTTGTTGATCGCGTCCGCGAGCCGCCGCACGCTCTCCGGCGCGGGGTGCAGCGCTCCCGGCTCGACGGGACGGCAGGACGGCGTCGGGGCCGACGCCTCCAGATCGGCGACGTCTCCGGGGAGCGTCACCACCGCGACGCCGCGCCTGGCGACTGCGTGCTGGATCGCGTCGCGGACGACGCGGGGCGCCTGGTCGGTGGTGCTGACCAGCTCGGAGTAGACCGAGCACTCGGTGAAGATCCGGTCCGGGTGGGTCTCCTGGAAGTAGCCGCTGCCGATCTGGCGGCTCGGGATGTGGGAGGCCAGGGCGAGGACGGGTGCCCCCGATCGGTTGGCGTCGTAGAGGCCGTTGATCAGGTGCAGGTTGCCCGGGCCGCACGATCCGGCGCACACGGCGAGCTTCCCGGTGAGCTGTGCTTCGGCCGACGCCGCGAAGGCCGCGGCCTCCTCGTGCCGCACGTGCACCCAGTCGATGCCGCCCTTGGCCGAGCCACCGGTGCGGCGCACGGCATCGACGATCGGGTTGAGGCTGTCACCGACGATCCCGTAGATGCGCTGCACTCCCGCGGACTGCAGTTGTTCCACGAACTGGCTGGCGAGCTCCTGGGCCACGACGCTTCCTCTCGTTGGGGTCAACTGGTCTTCGAGTATGCGCTGGACACCCACAACTGGCGACAGGTCAACTGGAACTGGCGACGGGTCGGCGGGCGTGCCACGATCAGCCAATGCCTGCGAACCCGTCCATCGCCATCATCGGGACCGGCTTCGGCGGTCTCGCCGCGGCCATCGAGCTGAAGAAGCGTGGCTTCCACGACCTCGTGCTCCTCGAGAAGGCCGACGACGTCGGCGGCGTCTGGCGCGAGAACACCTACCCCGGCGCGGCCTGTGACGTGCCCTCGCCGTTCTACTCCTACTCGTTCGAGCCGAACCCGCGCTGGCCGCACCGCTTCTCGCGGCAGCCGGCGATCCTCGACTACATCCACCACGTCGTCGACAAGTACGACCTGCGCCGGCACCTCCGGCTCGGCACCGAGGTGCTCGGGTCGTCGTACGACGCCACGACCGGACGGTGGACCGTCGAGATCGACGGCGGCGAACCGATCGAGGTCGACGTGCTCGTCTCCGCGGTCGGCCAGCTGTCGCGGCCGGCGTACGCCGACATCCCCGGCCGCGAGACCTTCGCCGGCGAGAGCTTCCACTCGGCGGAGTGGAACCACGACGTCGACCTGACCGGCAAGCGTGTGTCGGTGGTCGGCACGGGCGCCAGCGCGATCCAGTTCGTGCCGCACATCCGAGAGGACGCCGCGCACGTGACGCTGTTCCAACGCAGTGCGCCGTACATCATCCCGCGGATGGACCGGGAGTTCAGCGCGACCCACCACAAGGTCTTCGAGAAGGTGCCCGCGACCGAGCTGGCCGAACGCGGCACGTGGTACGGCGTCGTCGAGGGACTCAGCGTCGCGTGGGTCTACTCCAAGCCGCTGTCCCGCGTGCTGAAGCGAGTCTCGAAGTTCCACATGCGCCGTCAGACCAAGTCGCGGCCGGGGCTCTTCGAGAAGGTGTGGCCCGACTACCCGATCGGCTGCAAGCGGATCCTCTTCTCCAACGACTACCTGCCGGCGCTGGCCCAGCCGAACGTCGACGTGGTGACCGAGGCGATCACCGCGATCACCCCCACTGGTGTCACGACCGCGGACGGACGCGAGCACGAGACCGACGTCCTGGTCTGGGGGACCGGGTTCAAGGCCACCGAGTTCCTCGCGCCGATGAGGATCGAGGGTCCGGACGGCGTCAGCCTGGCCGACGCCTGGGCGACGGGCGCGCACGCCTACTACGGCATGACGGTGCCCGGTTTCCCCAACCTGTGCGTGATGTACGGCCCGAACACCAACACCGGAGGTGGTTCGATCATCTACTTCCTGGAGGCCCAGGCAGACCACCTCGGTGACTACGTCGAGCACCTCGCCACGACGGGAGCTCCCCTCCAGGTGCGCGCCGACGTCGAGGCGGCGTACGACGACCGCGTGCAGCAGGAGCTGCGCGGAAGCGTCTGGAGCCAGTGCGCCTCGTGGTACCGCCAGGCCGACGGACGGATCACGACCAACTGGCCGTGGCTCGGCGTGCAGTACCGCCGGCAGGCCAGGTTCGACCCGGCCGACTACGAGTCCGTGCACTGATCCGCGGAACCGGTCAGCACGAACTGTCACAGATCGACGATGGCCGGCGTCTTCATGTCGTGACCGACGACAGGAGACCACGATGAACGGCACGACCCGCATCCCCCGCAAGCCCCTCGACGGCATCTACGGCGGGATCCTCAAGTTCGCGATGAAGAAGAAGATGGGCAGCGTGCCCGAGGGTGCCGAGGTGATGTGGCACCACCCCGCGATCTTCAAGGACAGCATGAAGTTCGGCGCCAAGGTGGAGAAGTGGGACAAGCTCGACCGCACCCTGGCCACCCTCGCCGCGATGGCCGCGGCGGCCGAGATCGGGTGCAGCTTCTGCCTCGACTTCCACTACTTCCTGGCCCACGACAAGGGACTGGACGAGTCGAAGGCGCGCGAGGTGCCGCGCTGGCGCGAGTCCGACGCGTTCACGCCGGTGGAGCGCCGGGTGATGGAGTACGCCGTCGCGATGTGCCAGCTCCCCGTGGCCGTCACCGACGAGCTGGCGGCCGCCCTGCTCGAGGATCTCGGTGCCGCCGGGCTGCTCGAGCTGACCTCGCGGGTCGGCATGATGAACATGACCGCACGCGGCAACGTGGCCCTCGGCATCAGGTCCGCCGAGTTCGCCGAGGCCTGCGGGCTGGCGCCCCTCGCCGCATCGTCGCGACCCGTAGTGTCGGCGTCGTGACCACAGACCCGTTCGTCACCCACCGGGGCCTGCTCTTCACGGTCGCCTACGAGATGCTCGGGACGGCGGCCGACGCCGAGGACGTCGTCCAGGAGACGTGGCTGAAGTGGACGCGGGTCGACCGGGCCGAGGTGCGTGACCCGCGTGCGTTCCTGGTCCGCATCGTCACCCGTGCGGCGCTCGACCAGCTGCGTACGGCGTCCCGCCGCCGTGAGGAGTACGTCGGGCAGTGGCTGCCCGAGCCGTTGTTGACCAGCCCCGACATCGCCGAGGACGTCGAGCTGGCCGACAGCCTGTCGATGGCGATGCTGCTGGTGCTCGAGACGCTCACCCCCACCCAGCGCGCGGTGTTCGTGCTGCACGACGTGTTCGACTTCGGCTACGACGAGCTGGCCGAGGCGGTCGGCAAGTCCGAGGCCGCCGTACGCCAGATCGCCAGTCGGGCAAGGGCACACGTCGCCGAGCGGAAGCCGCGCGGCGCGGTCTCGCGGGCCGACACCCAGGGAGCGCTGGAGGCGTTCCAACGGGCGGTGGCCACCGGCGAGATCGAGGACCTGCTCGACATCCTCGCCCCTGACGTGGTCGTGCTCGGCGACGGCGGCGGCATCAAGCAGGCCGTGCCGAACGCGGTGTGCGGCGCCGACAAGGTGGGCCGCCTGCTCAGGGCCGGGCTCGCCGTCCTTGCCGCGAGCGCCACGAGGACCGAGACGGTGACGGTCAACGGATGGCCGGCCCTGGTCGTGTGGATCGACGACGAGCTCGACAGCGTCGTCTCCCTGCGCGTCGAGGAGGGCCTGGTCAGCGGCATCTACGCGTTGCGCAACCCGGAGAAGCTGTCCCGGATCCTCCAGGAGGTCGAGCTCAGCCGCTGACAATGACCCGCATCCCCAGAATCGGGTAGGTCGGGAGCGAAACCCACGCGATCGCCGTCGGCGCCGATACCTTCGATGGTGGTCCTGGAGGGGTGCTGCGATGGCGAAACCCGCAATCCTTGCGGTTGACGACGACCCGGGGGTCTCCCGCGCCATCGCGCGGGACATGCGCACGCGCTACGGCGGCGACTACACGATCATCCGGGCCACGTCCGGCTCCGAGGCGCTGACCACCATGACCGAGCTGGCCCTGCGGGCCCGGCCGGTGGCGCTGGTCGCCTCCGACCAGCGGATGCCCGGCATGACCGGCATCGAGCTCCTCGAGCAGGTGCGGCTCCTCACGCCCGACACCAAGCTGCTCCTGCTCACGGCGTACGCCGACACGGACGTGGCGATCAAGGCGATCAACGACATCGGGCTGGACTACTACCTGCTCAAGCCGTGGGACCCGCCAGCGGAGCACCTCTACCCGGTGGTCGACGACCTGCTCGACGACTGGAGCAGCGACCACCCCGACGACGCCGCGACCGTGCGGGTCGTGGGGCACCGGTGGTCCGACCGCAGCCACGAGCTCAAGACCTTCCTGGCCCGCAACCATGTTCCCTACCGGTGGCTGGACATCGAGCGCGAGGACGAGGCCCGCAAGCTCCTCGCCCTCGCTGGTGGCGGAGCCGCCGACCTGCCCCTCGTGCTGGTTCCCGACCACGACACCCTGCGCACGCCGACCACCCTGGACCTGGCCGAAGCGCTCGGCCTGCGCACGAGGGCCGAGCAGCCGCTCTACGACCTGTGCATCGTCGGCGGCGGGCCCGCCGGCCTGGCGGCGGCGGTCTACGCGGCCTCGGAGGGCCTGAGCACCGTCGTGGTCGAGCGGGACGCCCCGGGTGGGCAGGCCGGCCAGAGCGCGGCGATCGAGAACTACCTCGGCTTCCCGAAGGGCCTGACCGGTGCCGACCTCACCCACCGGGCGGTGGCCCAGGCGTCGCGGTTCGGTGCGGAGATGGTGCTGGCGCGTGACGTGGTGGGCTTCGAGACACGCGGCCCGGTCCGGGCGGTGCTGTTCGACTCCGGCGAGATCGAGGCGCGGTCGCTGCTGGTCGCCACGGGCGTCTCCTACCGCCGGCTCGAGGCGGAGGGCCTCGACGGGCTCGGCCTGCACGGTGCCCGCTACGGGGCGACCGCGAGCGAGGCGGTCGAGTGCGCCGGCGAGGAGGTGTACGTCGTGGGCGCGGCCAACTCCGCCGGTCAGGCGGTGCTCAACCTGGCCCGCTACGCCAAGCGGGTCGTGCTCGTGGTGCGCGGTGATGCTCTGGAGCACACGATGTCGCAGTATCTCGTCGCCCGGATCCGTGGCGCGGAGAACGTCGAGGTGCAGCTGGGCACCGAGGTGGTGGCGGCCCGTGGCGACGGCCACCTCGAGGCGATCACCCTGGCCGACCGGGCCCGTGGGACGACGACGGAGGTGTCGACGTCGTGGCTCTTCGTCTTCATCGGCGCGGTGCCGCACACCGCGTGGCTCGGCGACTCCGTGGCACGTGACGACAAGGGATTCGTGCTGACCGGGCAGGAGCTGCTCGCCTCTGCCCACGCCGGGCAGTGGCCGTTGCTGCGGTCGCCGTACGCCCTGGAGACGAGCGTGCCCGGAGTGTTCGCCGCCGGTGACGTGCGCCTGGACTCGATGAAGCGGGTCGCCTCCGCCGTGGGTGAGGGCGCCATGTCGGTCTACCTGGTCCACCGCTACCTGGCGACGACATGAGCTTCGACGCCGTGCGGGCCATCGCACTTTTCGACGGGCTGGATGACGACCAGCTCCGTCAGCTGCTGGATGCCGGAGACGAGGTCGGCTTCGGGGTCGGGGAGGAGCTGTTCCGCGAGGCCCGCCCGGCCGCCGACTGGTGGGTGCTCCTCGAGGGCTCCCTCACGCTGACCCGTCACGTCGGCCACGAGGAGACCCTGATGGGCAGGATGGCGACCCCCGGCCAATGGGCCGGCGGGTTCCAGGCCTGGGACCCGCACGGCATCTACACCGCCACGGGTCGCGGGGACACCGCGGGACGGTTGCTCCGGGTGCCGGCGGACCGGCTCCGTGGGCTCGCCGACGCCTGGTTCCCGTTCGGGGTCCACATGATCAGCGGACTGATGAACACCGTGCGCAGCATCGAGTCGCGCACCCGCCAGCGTGAGGCGCTGGTCGCCCTCGGCACGCTCGCGGCCGGGTTGGCGCACGAGATCAACAACCCGGCCTCCGCCGCCACCCGCGCGGTCGACGCCCTCGCGGAGACCTGCGAGGAGCTGTTGTCCTCGCTGACCCGGCTCGCGGAGGGACCGATCACCGCCGGCCAGTTCGTGGAGCTCGACACGTTGCGCCGCGAGATCGAACCGCCGCCGGCCGTCGCCGATCCCCTGGCCGTGGCCGATCGCGAGGACGCGCTCTCCGACTGGCTCGCCGCGCACGGCGTCGAACGGGAGTGGGAGGTCGCCTCCCACCTCGCCGCCGCCGGCGTCGACGTGGCGTGGTGCGACCGGGTGGCTGTCGTGCTCGAGGGTGGCCCGCTGGCCGCGGGACTCGGGTGGGTGGCCAGCTCGCTCTCCACCTCGGCACTCCTCTCGGAGGTGAAGGAGTCGACGCGGCGCATCTCGGAGCTGGTGGCCGCGGTGCGCACCTACTCCCAGCTCGACCGGGCCTCGGTCCAGCGGATGGACCTGACCGAGGGACTGGAGAGCACCCTGGTGATGCTGGGCCACAAGCTGGGTGGCATCACCGTCGTGCGCGACTACGGCTCCGACGTACCCCAGATCGAGGCGACCGCGGCGGAGCTGAACCAGGTGTGGACCAACCTGATCGACAACGCGGTGGACGCGATGGAGGGCGTCGGCACGTTGCGGGTGTCGACGCGCGCACAGGGTGAGGGAGTGGTCGTCGAGATCGTCGACTCCGGCCCGGGGATGCCCGACGACGTGCAGGCGCACGCGTTCGAGCCGTTCTTCACCACCAAGGACGTCGGGCAGGGGACCGGCCTGGGCCTGGACCTCTCGCGCCGGATCGTCGTCGAACGCCACGGCGGCGAGATCACGATCGAGTCGGAACCGGGCCGGACGGTGTTCCGCGTGCGCCTGCCGAAGCGACCCTCGTCGAGCCCTGCGGGCTGACCAGCTCCCCGAAGGCTGCACATTTCCTCCCGGAGGGTGGTGCGCTCGAGCGGGAAGTGTGGCCATGATGGCCCATGTTGAGCACGATGCAGGACGAGCCCCTGTCCCTGGCCACCATCCTCCGCCACGCGATGACGTCGAAGGCGGACGCCGAGGTCGCCACCTGGACCGGGTCCGAGGTGCGCCGGATGACCTTCGGGGAAGTCGGCCGCCAGGCCGGTCGGCTGGCGAACGCGCTGCGCGGACTCGGGGTCGAGCAGACCGACCGGGTCGGCACGTTCATGTGGAACAACAACGAGCACTTCGTTGCCTACAACGCGATTCCGGCGATGGGCTCGGTGCTGCACGCCCTCAACATCCGCCTGTTCCCCGAGCAGCTCACCTTCGTGGCCAACCATGCCGAGGACAAGGTGGTCATCGTCGACGGCTCGCTGCTGCCGCTCTTCGGACCCCTGTTGCCGGGCCTGAGGTCGGTGCAGCACGTGATCGTGGCCAACGGCGACGCGAGTGCCCTCGAGGCTCCCGCCGGCGTCACGGTCCATGCGTACGACGACCTGCTGGCGGCGCACTCCGAGGAGTTCGACTTCCCGGTCGTCGACGAACGCCTGGCCGCGGCCATGTGCTACACCTCGGGCACCACGGGCGAACCCAAGGGCGTGGCCTACTCCCACCGCTCGAGCGTGCTCCACTCGATGCACGTCTGCACCACCGACGGGATGGCCCTCTCGCAGCGCGACAACGTGCTGGCGATCGTGCCGATGTTCCACGCCAACGCCTGGGGCATCCCGTACGCCGCCCTGATGTGCGGCGCCTCGTTGCTGATGCCCGACCGGTTCCTCCAGCCCGAGCCGCTGCTCGAGATGATGGCGGTCGAGAAGCCGACCTTCGCCGCCGCCGTACCGACCATCTGGACCGGCGTGCTCGGCCAGCTCGCCGTCCACCCGCAGGACATCACCCACCTGCGCGAGGTGATCGTCGGTGGCTCCGCGGTGCCGCCGGCGATGATGAAGGAATTCGACGAGAAGCACGGCGTCCCGATCCTCCACGCGTGGGGGATGACCGAGACCTCGCCGCTGGGCTCGGTGGCCCACCCGCCCGCGAAGGCGACCGCCGAGGAAGCCTGGCCCTACCGGATCAGTCAGGGCCAGTTCGCCGCGTCGGTGCAGGCGCGGCTGATCGACGACGCCGGCAACATCGTGCCGCACGACGGCGAGAGCCTCGGCGAGCTCGAGGTGAAGGGGCCGTGGATCGCCGGCTCCTACTACTCACCCGACGGCCGGACCGTCGACCCGGAGAAGTTCCACGACGGCTGGTTGCGCACTGGTGACGTCGGCAGGATCACCCCCGACGGCTACCTCACCCTCGTCGACCGCTCGAAGGACGTGATCAAGTCGGGCGGCGAGTGGATCTCGTCGGTCGACCTCGAGAACGCGGTGATGTCACACGAGGACGTGCTCGAGGCCGCGGTCATCGGGGTGCCCGACACCGCCTGGGACGAGCGCCCGTTGGTCGCCGTGGTGCTGAAGGAGGGTGCTGGCGCCGACGCCGAGGCCCTGCGCGCCTCGCTCGCCGACCGGTTCGCCAAGTGGCAGCTGCCCGAGCACTGGGCCTTCATCGCCGAGGTGCCCAAGACCAGCGTGGGCAAGTTCGACAAGAAGGTGATCCGCGCTCAGCACGCAGCCGGTGAGCTCGACGTCGTGGAGCTCGAGGGCCCCAAGCCGCGCTGAGGTCCCAGTGACCCGTCCCGTCCCACCCCTGCAGAGAACGGATCAGCCATGACCTTCGAGCGCTCCACCTTCACATCGCCCGTCGACGGGATCGCGCTGGCGACCTACGCCTGGAACGACGCGGCGCAACCCCGCGGCGTGGTCCAGCTCGCGCACGGTGTCGCCGAGCACCTGGCCCGCTACGACCGGCTCGCCACCGCGCTCAACTCCGCCGGCTACCTTGTGCGCGGCCTCGACCACCGGGGCCATGGCAAGTCGGTCACCGACGTGCCGGGCGACTTCGGTGCGGCCGGCTTCGACGGCCTGATCACCGACCTGGCGGCGTACGGCGCCCGGCTGCGCGAGGACCACCCGGACCTGCCTCTCTTCCTGGTCGCCCACTCGATGGGGTCGTTCGCCGCCCAGGCCGCGATCCTCGAGCACGGTGCGCAGTACGCCGGCGTGGTGCTGTCGGGCTCGACCGCGCTCGACGTGCTCGCGGCCGGGCTGGCCCAGTCGGAGGGACCGGTCGGCCTGGAGGCGTTCAACGCCGCCTTCGAGAACCGCACCGGGTACGAGTGGCTCTCCCGCGACGAGGCCGAGGTCGACGCCTACGTGGCCGACCCGCTGTCCGGCTTCGACCTGCCCGAGGAGACGGTTCCCGCCCTGTTCGGTCCGGCCGCGCGGCTCGCCGACCCGTCAGCCGTGCGCGGCGACCTGCCGATCCTGATCGCCTCCGGCAGCGCGGACCCGTTGGCCGGCGGAGGCGACCTGGTCCAGCTGCTCGGGCAGCGCTACCGCGACGCCGGGCTGGGCGACGTGACCGTCCGGGTGTACGACGACGCGCGCCACGAGATCTTCAACGAGACCAACCGCGACGAGGTCACCGCCGACGTGATCGCCTGGCTCGACCAGCACGCCTGAGCTGCCCACGGTCGTGAGCGCGTGGGCGTCGGCGAGGGCACGCTGCCACGCGGGGTGGCACACGGTCAGCCGTTGACGGGCCGGCGCGGTACGTCGACGGGCACCGACTCCCACGTGAAGCCGTCGGGGTCGGTGAACGCACCCGCAGCAGTGCCGATCACGACGCGGTGCGAGCCCTCGCCCTCGAGTGGCACACCTGCCACCTTGGCCAGCGCCTTGCGGCCGTTGAGGGCCAGCGTCACGCGCCCGGCACCGGCCTCGAACTCGACGTACTTGCGGCCGAAGCTCTTCGCCACCTCCAGGCCCTGCTCCTCGTAGAATCTCTTGCTCGCCAGCACGTCGTCGGCGCCGATCAGCAGCACGACGGAGTCGATCCTGCGGGTCGCAGGGCCGTGGTTCTTCTTCGACGAGGAGGCGATCTGCCAGATCGTCCCGTCGGGGGCGCGGAGCACGCCGCCGTACCCCCAGAACGACTTGGCGACCGGCTTGAGCACCTCGGCGCCGGCCTCGATCGCGGTCTCGGCCAGGGCGTCCACGTCGGCGGGCTGGGAGGTGATGAGGGACAGCGTGAAGCCGCGGAACCCGGAGGTCGCGGCGTCGGTGGCGCGCAGCTGCAGCAGGCTGCCGGGTCCGGAGAGTCCGAACGCGGCGTCGTAGAAGTCGGTGGCGGTGGCGAGGTCGTCGACCTCGAGGGTGAAGGTGTCGATGGAAGTCATGCCCGCAACGCTAGGCGCGCCCCGCGGGCGGTGCTTCTCGATTCCTGACCGATGCCGCACTCGCGTCCGGGTCAGGTCGTCCAGCTCGCTCAGCGCGAGCCTCCTGTTCATTTCAACAGTCAGTTCACGCCTCTGGGGCGGCCGCTGAGCGGTGCCGTGCCCTGGACCCGGGCGAACTGCAGGTTGAAATGAACAGCTTGCTCATCTCGGGCTGCCCGCAACTCACTCACGTCGAGTGAGGAGTGATCAGTCGAAGACGGCGACCAGCTGGGACTCGGCCGCGTCGAGGTAGGCGGCCAGGGCCTGCGCCGCGGCCTCGAACTCGCCGTCGGCGAGGTGGCCCAGGATGCGGCGGTTGTCGGTGAGGTAGGGCTCGTGGAAGGTCTGCGGCGCCGCCATGACGTGGAAGACCAGGCGCAGCTCGGCGAGCACGTGGCGCATCGCCTCGTCCACCCGCGGGCTCTGCGCGAACAGTGCGATCGCCTGGTGGAAGGCCATGTTGGCGGTGCCGACGTCGACCCAGTTCCCTTGTGTGGCTGAGGATTCTCCGTCTTCGACCGCTCGGCGCACGGCCTCGACGGCGGTACGGCGTACGGCCTCCTCGGTGCGGGTCGCGTGACGCAGCGCGCCGCACTCGAGGATCCGCCGGAACGCGTAGAGGTCGCGCACGTCGTCGGCGTCGAGCTTGCGGACGAAGACGCCGCGGTTGAACTCGTGGACCAGCAGGCGCTCGTGGGCGAGCAGCCGGAACGACTCACGCAGGGTGTTGCGCGAGACCCCGAGCGCTGCGCCGATGTCCTCCTCGGAGAGACGGGTTCCGGGGGGCAGTCGACCCTCGGTGATCCGGGTCCGCAGCACGTCGGCGACCCGGCGCGCGGTGCTGGCCCGCCCCAGTGAGGCGCGCTCGGCACCGAGCTCCTCGACCCACCCGATTCCCCGCTCGTTCGTCGTCACGCGGACAGTCTAGACAGATGGGGGTATTGACGAATTGTTCAACAATCCCTCATTCTGGTGTGACCCCCATCTCCACGAGCACAGCCCGAGGGCAGCGAACAGGTCAGACCGGACCCCGACAGCAAGGCGAGTTCCATGGACAACGGCACGACGACCACCCCACCGAACCCGGTGGCCGCACGGGCGGGACGCGGTGCCCTCCTCGGCGCCATGTTCCTGATGGCCACCAGCGCGATCGGCCCCGGCTTCATCACGCAGACCACGGTCTTCACCCAGCAGCTCGGCGCGGCGTTCGCGTTTGCGATCCTGCTGTCCATCGTCGTCGACATCGCGGTCCAGCTGAACGTGTGGCGCGTCATCGGCATCGCCGGGATGCACGCCCAGGACCTCGCCAACAAGGTCATCCCCGGCGCCGGCTGGTTCCTGGCCGTCCTCGTGTTCCTCGGCGGCCTGATCTTCAACATCGGCAACATCGGCGGCACCGCTCTGGGCATGAACGCGATGTTCGGCCTCGACGTGAAGATCGGCGGCACCATCTCCGCGATCATCGCGATCGGCATCTTCCTCAGCCGCCGCGCCGGCGTCGCCATGGACCGCATCGTCGTGGTGCTCGGCGTGCTGATGATCGGCATGGTGCTCTACGCCGCGATCGCCTCCGACCCGCCCGCGGGTGAGGCACTCAAGCAGACCGTCCTCCCCGACGACGTCGACTTCCTGATCATCACCACGCTCATCGGCGGCACCGTCGGCGGCTACATCACGTACGCCGGGGCGCACCGCCTGGTCGACTCCGGGATCACCGGGACCGACAGCATCCGGATGATCAGCCGCGGATCGGTCACCGGCATCCTGGTCACCGGCGTCATGCGGGCGCTGCTCTTCCTGGCCATCCTCGGCGTGGTCTCCGGTGGCGTGGCACTGTCCGACGCCAACCCGACGGCGTCCGCGTTCGAGCACGTGATGGGCGACGTCGGTGTCCGTGTCTTCGGCGTGATCCTGTGGGCAGCCAGCATCACCTCGGTGGTCGGCGCGTCCTACACCTCCGTGTCGTTCTTCTCCGGTGCCTTCAGGGGCTCGAGCAAGAATCGCAACTACGCCGTCGTCGCGTTCATCGCGGCCTGCGCGGTCGCGTTCCTGGCCCTCGGCAAGGCGCCGGTCACGCTCCTCGTCCTCGCCGGTGCCCTCAACGGCCTGATCCTGCCGGTCGGCCTGGCCGTCATCCTGTG
The DNA here is from genome assembly GCF_001429525.1 of Nocardioides sp. Soil796. NCBI lineage: Bacteria > Bacillati > Actinomycetota > Actinomycetes > Propionibacteriales > Nocardioidaceae > Nocardioides > Nocardioides sp. Soil796. The sequence continues at coordinate 342,501 of NZ_LMSQ01000020.1, read as the reverse complement.
GGTTGCCTTCCGGCGTTCCGGGGACCTGCTGGGTGGCTACCACTACCCGAAGTGGCTGCTGGCGGCCGGCGTGCTCGTCTGGATGCTGACGATCTACCTCGGCTGGGAGTCGCTGGGCGGGATCAAGGACCTGTGGTGACCGAGATGACTGACCTGACGATCGACCTCAACGCCGACCTCGGTGAGAGCTTCGGCCAGTGGACCCTCGGCGACGACGACGCGCTGCTCGACCTGGTCAGCAGCGCCAATGTGGCCTGCGGCTTCCACGCCGGAGACCCGACCGTGCTGCGGCGTACCTGCCAGGCGGCCGCCGACCGCGGCGTCGTGATCGGCGCCCAGGTCGGCTACCGCGACCTGGCCGGGTTCGGCCGACGCTTCATCGACGTGGCGCCCGACGAGCTGACCAACGACGTGCTCTACCAGATCGGCGCGTTGGAGGCCTTCGCCCGTGTTGCCGGCACGAGCGTGCGCTACGTCAAGCCGCACGGCGCGCTCTACAACGCGATCGTGCACCACGAGGAGCAGGCGGCCGCGGTCGTCGACGCCGTACGCCGCTACGACCCGTCCCTGCCGGTGCTCGGCCTGCCCGGGTCGGCGTGGCTGCGCCTGGCCGACGAGGCCGGACTCACCACGGTGCCCGAGGCGTTCGCGGACCGCGCCTACACCCCCGTGGGCACGCTGGTCTCGCGCCGCGAGCCCGGGGCGGTGCTGCACGACCCGACCGAGGTGGCACAGCGCTGCGAGCGCATGGTCACCCGCCACGAGGTCGAGGCCGTCGACGGCTCCGTCGTCGAGGTGCGACCCGGATCCCTGTGCGTGCACGGAGACAGCCCCGGTGCGGTGGCGATGGCGACCGACGTACGCCGCCGCCTCGACGAGGCCGGTGTGCGTATCGCGCCGTTCGTCGACGGGCCGGGCTCGTGAAGCTGCTGCCCTGTGCCGACCAGGGCGTCCTCGTCGAGCTGGCCGACCTCGACGAGGTGCTCGCGTTGTACGCCGAGCTGGTGGACGCACCACCCGAGGGAGTGGTCGACCTGGTGCCCGCGGCCCGCACCCTCCTGCTGCGCATCGACCCGCAGCGCACCGACCTGCGCCGGGTCGCCCGCGCCGTCCTCGCCGCCGACCCGCGCAGCGGCACCCGGCCCGACGCCGGCCACGTCGAGGTGCCGGTCACCTACGACGGCGAGGACCTGGCCGAGGTGGCCCGCCTCACCGGGCTCGGCGAGCGCGGCGTGATCGAGGCCCACACCAGCCAGGAGTGGACCGTCGCGTTCTGCGGCTTCGCTCCCGGCTTCGGCTACCTCGTCGGCACCGACGACAGGCTCGAGGTGCCGCGCCGCAGCACGCCCCGCACGAAGGTGCCGGCCGGCGCCGTGGCCCTGGCCGGCGAGTTCACCGGCGTCTACCCGCGCGAGTCGCCGGGCGGCTGGCAGTTGATCGGGCACACACCGGTCCAGGCGTGGGACCTCGACCGTGACCCGCCGGCCCTGCTCTCCCCGGGCATCCGCGTGCGCTTCGTGGAAGCGTGAAATGATGTGCACCCTCGAAGTCATCACGCCGGGTCCGTTGGCCACCCTTCAGGATCTCGGCCGCCCCGGCCTGGCCGCCCTCGGCGTCGGGCAGTCCGGAGCCGCCGACACGCACGCCTTCGGGTTGGCGAACCGGCTTCTCGGCAACCCCGCGGAGGCCGCGGCCATCGAGGTCACGTTCGGCGGGCTCGAAGTGGCGGCCCGCGGCGGCGGCACCTACGTCGCGTTGACCGGGGCACCGTGCCCGATGACGCTCGACGGTCGCCAGGTGGCCGCGAACTCCGTGATCTGGATGCCCGACGGCGCCACGCTGCGCCTCGGCGTACCGACCAGCGGGCTGCGCAGCTACCTCGCGGTGCGCGGCGGCTTCGACGTGCCACCGGTGCTGGGCTCACGCTCGACCGACGCGCTCGCCGGGGTCGGTCCGGACCCGCTGGCCGAGGGTGTCACGTTGCCCGTCGGCACCCCGACCGGCGAGCTGCCGGACGTCGACCTGGCGCCGGTCTGCCCGCCGTCCGACGACGAGGTCGTGCTCCGCGTCGTGCCCGGCCCGCGGGCTGACTGGTTCACCGACGAGGCCCTCGCCGCCCTGGTCGGCGGCTCCTACGAGGTCACCGCCGAGAGCAACCGGATCGGCATGCGCCTGTCCGGGGAACCGCTCGAGCGTGCTGTCGACGGCGAGCTCTCCAGCGAGGGCATGGTGCGCGGCGCCCTCCAGGTGCCGCCGTCGGGCCAGCCCACCCTCTTCCTCGCCGACCACCCGGTCACCGGCGGCTACCCGGTGATCGCCGTGGTGGTCGCCGCCGACCTGCCGCTCGCTGCGCAGGCCCGCCCCGGGCAGCGCGTCAGGTTCACCCGCACGACCGTCCCTGGAGGAGACTTCGATGACCTCTGATCTGCCCGCCCCGGTCCTTCCCGAACAGCCGGCGTCCCTCTCCCCGGAGGCGGCGCGCGCCCTGTTCCGCGGCGGGCTCCGGGTGCCGACCTCCGGCTGGAGCGCCGGCTGGACCCAGGCCAACCTGATCGCGTTGCCGCGCGACCTGGCCTATGACTTCCTGCTCTTCGCGCAGCGCAACCCGAAGCCCTGCCCGGTGCTCGACGTGACGGAGGTGGGTGCGTCCAGCAGCCCGCTCTTCGCCGGCGATCTGCGCACCGACCTGCCGGCGTACGTCGTCTACGAGCACGGCGAGCCGGTTGCCGAGGTCGACGACGCCACCGAGTTCTGGCGCGACGACCTGGTCGCGTTCCTGATCGGCTGCTCGTTCACGTTCGAGGCGGCCCTCGGTGAGGCCGGCGTACCGGTGCGGCACATCGAGCAGGGCCGCAACGTGCCGATGTACCGAACCTCGGTCGACTGCCGCCCGGCCGGCAGCCTGTCGGGGCCGATGGTGGTCTCGATGCGGCCGGTCCCGGCCGCTCAGGTGGCGACCGCGGTGCGGGTGACGTCGCGCTATCCCTCCGTGCACGGGGCGCCGGTCCACGTGGGCGATCCGGCCGCTCTCGGCATCACCGACCTCGACGCGCCCGACTTCGGCGACCCGGTGGAGATCCGCGCCGGGGAGGTGCCGGTCTTCTGGGCCTGCGGCGTCACCCCGCAGGCGGCCGTCATGGCGTCGCGACCGCCCTTCGCGATCGGGCACGCGCCCGGCCACATGGCGATCACCGACGCCCGCGACAGTGCCTACCTCGTGCCCTGACCCACGAGCGCCAGCTCGACCAGGCTCCGGGCCGCGGCGTGCGCGGCTTCCGCGGCGCCGGCGGCACCGGCGATGGAGTAGGCGACGATCGCACCCTCGTGCAGGCTCAGCAGCTGGACGGCGAGTGGTTCGGGTTCCGCGATCCCTGCGTGGGTGAGGGTCGTCCGGAAGTGGTCGAGCAGCCAGGTCTTCTCCTCCACGATCAAGTCGCGGCCGGGGTGGTCGGCGTCGTGCAGCTCTCCGAAGGCGTTGATGAAGCTGCACCCGCGAGCGCACTCGTCCAGCCAGAGCGGGAGCACGTCGAACGGCACCAGGACGCGGGAGACGGGGTCAGCGCCGCCCTCGTCGAGGCGGGTGGCGATCATCGAGCGCCAGCGACGGTCCCGTGACTGGAGGTAGGCCGCCACCAGGGCGTCCTTGGAGCCGAACCGGTCGTAGAGAGTCCGCTTCGTGACCCCGGACTCGGCGGCGATGGTGTCCACGCCGACGGCGTGGATGCCCTGCTCGTAGAAGAGGGTCGAGGCGGTGTCGAGGATTCTCCGGGCACCCGGCGTCAGTGAGTCGAGGTCGACCGTGGGGGTGGCGGGCATTCTCCGAATCTCCTGGCATTCACAGATCTGTGTACTTAGGGTGGAAGCAACTTCACAGATCAGTGTACCAAGGAGGAGTGATGGGACCGAGGATGCGACTGCTCAACAGGTGGGTGCGCGAGTTCGCGGCCGGCGTGGACGCCGGTCATGCCATCCGGCACGGTCGTCGGGTGCCCGCCGACTCCGCGGCCAGGCACCACCGGCCCGGACGGGGAGCGCGATGGGACAGCTGAGGTGGCGCAGGCGGATGACGACCCTGATCCCGCTGTACGACGCCCTGGACGCCTTGGGCGATGCCGGGACGATGGGGCGACACGAGGGCATCGTCCCGCTCGACGCGGTGGTCGGCAGTGCGGCACGCGCCCAGGACTTCGACGAGGACTTCGGTCTCACCAACCCGGCGTTGCGCGGCCGGCGGGACGGGCTGGCCGCGATGCTTCGTGCCGGTGAGCCCCTGGGGCCGGTCGACCTGGTCCAGCTGGGCGAGCTCTACTTCGTGCGCGACGGGCACCACCGCGTCTCGGCGGCCAAGACCCTGGGCTGGGACAGCCTGCCGGCGAGGGTCACCCGAGTCTGCACGGTCGCCTACGCGATGTGCTGCCTGCGCAGGTCACACCTGCCCAGCAAGGCGGCCGAACGCAGGTTCCTGGAGCGCGTGCCGCTGCCCGACGACGTACGCCGTGACCTGTGGCTCGACGCCCCCGCCGACTGGGCCCGGCTGGCGGACTCGGCCGAGGCGTGGGCGCATCGCACACGCGGCAGCAGGTGCGGGCCGGCCACGGTCTCCGACCTCGCGGCAGCGTGGTGGCGCGACGAGGTGGTCCCGGTCCTCGACCGGCTGCGCCCTCGAGTCACGCCGGACCTGCGCGACGTGGAGGTCTACGTCACCGCGCTCGCGGCGCGGGATCGACTCGGGACGCTGGACTGGCCCGAAGACCTCGACGAGCTTCTCGCCACGAATCGGCGGTCCTGAAGCAACCCTTTGCCGGGGTCGCGTCTCGAACCATGATGAAGACCGACCCACGAGGAGACCGATGTTCGGGAGCACGAGGAGTGCCGCCCGCGAGGGCTACACCGCCTTTGCGCAGGAGTCGCAACAGCGACTCTTCCGGCAGGCCTACCTGCTCGCCGGTGACCGTGCCGGCGCCGAGGACCTGGTGCAGAGCACGCTCACCGCGTTGTACGTCGCCTGGCCGCGCATCAAGGACCCCGCGCCGTACGCCTATCGCACCCTGTTGCGCGAGTTCCTGCGCACCAAGAAGCGCGGTGACCGCGAGCGGGAGCTGCACCGACTCGGTGACGGCGCGGTTCCCGACAGGGACCCGTCGCGCTCGCTGACCGTGCTCGACGCGCTGGCCGCGCTGCCGGACCGGATGCGGGCGGTGGTGGTGCTGCGCTACTGGGAGGACCTCAGTGTGGAGCGCACCGCCGAGCTGCTGGGCACCAGCACCGGGAACGTGAAGTCGACCGCGAGCCGCGGGCTCGCCCGGCTGCGGGACCTCCTGGGTGAGGGCTTCGAGGAGCACGCCGGGGCAGCCGCGCCGGACGTGCCGACCCGTGTGAGAGAGGACCTCCGATGACGTCACCTGAAAACTTGCGCGAGCGGATCGCGCACGAGCTCGACACCCTCGCCCCGACCGACGTCGTGGCCCGGGCCCGGTCGGCGGGCGAACGGCGGCTGCGCCGACGTCGGGTGAGCACCGGCGTGGCCGTGCTGAGTGTGGCGGCCCTCGCGGTCGGTGGCCATGTGGTCGGCACGAACGACCCGGCACCTGGTTCCGATGACCGGGACCAGAGCGTGGCCGTCGATCCGGCCACCGCCCCCGACCTGCGTGACACCGCGACGGCGGTCATCGCCGATGCCCGCGCCGACGGCAAGGTCACCGAGAAGGAGTGGAACGACGTCCTCGATGCCACCTTCGACGCCCTGCTGCCGAAGCGCTTCGACGGCGTCGACCAGGTGCACCGGCGTGACGGGATCACCGTTCTCCGCACGCGCGGCGACAATCCTCGCTTCGACTCGGGCATCGGGATCCAGGGCTACGAAGGCGCGCGCTCACACCAACCCGGGTACGGCGGCTGCGACGGCCTCCGTGAAGTCGCCGCCGAGGCCAACTTCACGTGGGAGATCGTCGACTGTGCGGACGGCACGACCGGTGGGGGCAAGCTGGTCTACCTGGCCGACCGCGAATTCTCCGCGCTCGGCAACCACTCGTCGAACGACGAGTCCGACCCGGATGCTCCCGTGGGTCATGGGGCAGCGGTGATCGTGCTCGGCGACAACTTCTTCCTCGAGTGGGGGATGTTCGCTCACCCCGACGAGAACGCACAGATCGCGTTCACCGCCGACGAGATGGCAGCGGTCGTCAAGGACCCGCTGTTCCTCGACGCCGCCGAGGCGGGGACGACCTACTTCGCCCAGCGGCCGCGCGACCCCCGATCGGCGACGGTGGACGTCGACCCGGTCTGGCCCCGCTGACCCGGCCTACTGGTCGGCCCGGCCGCGCAGGCGGGGAAGCACGATCACGGGCACCGGTGAGTGGCGCAGGATGCGCGCGGCGGTGGAGCCCAGGAACACGCTCGCCATCGGCCCGTGCTGGCTGGAGCCGATGACGAGCAGGTCACCCTGCTGCCACTCCGGCACGCGGACCGTGTCGGACCAGCTCTCGGCCTCGGCAATGCGGGTTCCGGCCACTGTCACGTCGCGCGCCCGCAGTCGGTCGGCGATCTCACGGTGCGCCTGGGCGACCTCCTCCCTCCATGCGCGGACCACACCGCTCGACACGAACGCGGCGTTGGCCGAGCGCTGACGCACCAGGAACGTCACGATCTCCACCTCGACGCCCAGGTGTCCGGCGAAGGCGGCGACCTGGTCCGCGAGGGCCACGTCGCCGCGGGTCGGCTCGACCGCGAGCACCACCCGGCGTACGTCGCCGTCGTCCTGGTAGCCGCGGGGCGCCAGCGCCACCGGCACCGCCGAGCTGTGCACGAGGCGGTCGGTCGTGCTGCCCAGCGAGATCCGGCCGACTCCACCGACTGTCGCCGACCCGGCGACCAGGAGCTCGGCGTGGCGGCGGGCGCCCTCGTCACGCAGCACCTGCGGCACCGAGCGACCGGTGCGCACGACGGTCTCGGCGGTGACCTCCGCGGGCAGCACCTCGCGGGCCGCGGCGATCGCCTCCTTCGCCGAGCTCTGCAGGTGCGCGCGCCACTCCGCGTCGACGTGGTGGGCGTCGCGCAGACCGGGTGTGTCGAAGGCGTCGTGCACCACGCAGCACAGCACGAGCGGCAGGCCGGTGGAACGGGCGAGCTGCCCGGCCAGGCGGAGGCCCGCCGTGCTGCGGACATCGGGACCGAAGCCGACGACGATGCTCACGCGGTCGCCTCCTCGGCCTCGGCCTTGGCTCGCTTGCCGACCCGGGAGTGCCGGAACCCGTAGAACGCATAGACCACGAAGCCGAGGAGCAGCCAGACCAGGAAGCGCAACCAGGTCTCGACCGCGAGGCTGGCCATCAGCCCGACGCAGCACACCACGGACGCGATCGGCACGAGCGGCACCAGCGGCGTGCGGAACGGTCGCTTCATCTCCGGCTGGGTACGGCGCAGTACGGCGACCGCGACCGAGACCACGACGAACGCGAACAGGGTGCCGATGCTGACCATCTCGGCCAGGACCGAGATCGGGATCAGGCCGCCGAGAAGGGCCACCGCGCCCACCGTCAGCGACGTCATCAGCACCGGGGTGCCCCACGTCGGGTGCACCCGGCTGAACACGGGTGGCAGCAGGCCGTCGCGGGCGATCGCGAACCCGATCCGGCCCATCGCGACGAGGTCCACCAGGATCACCGAGCAGAGGCCGGCGACGGCCGCGATGCCGACGAGAATCCCGGCCCAGGCCAGGCCGACCTGGTCGAACACGTCGGCGACGGCGTCACCCTCGGACAGGTTCTTGTAGCTGACCATGCCGGTCAGCACCAGGCACACGCCGACGTACAGCAGGGTGCAGATGCCGAGGGTGCCGAGCAGGCCCATCGGCATGTCGCGCTCGGGCTTCTTGGTCTCCTCGCCGAGGTTGGCCACCGCCTCGAAGCCGCTGTAGGCGAAGAAGACCACGGCCGCGGCGACGAACACGCCGGCGACGCCGTACGTCGAGGGCTCGATGCCGGTGACGAACTGCCACAGCGGGGCGGTCAGGGAGCCGGAGTCGCTGTCGCCGGGCCGGGACTTCGGGATGAACGGGGTCAGGTTGTCGGTCTTGACGTAGAAGAAGCCCGCCGCGATCACGAAGAGGCAGACGATGACCTTGATCGCGACCAGCCCGTTGGTCACCCACTTGGACTCGCGGATGCCGCGGATCGCGACGTACCCGAGCACGAGGGTGATCGCGATCGCGCCGACGTTGATGACCGAGCCCTCCTCGCCGAACCACTTCTGCGGGAGGTCGAAGACCCCGGCGACGTAGCCGGACCAACCGCGGGCCACCACCGCGGCACCGAGGGCGAACTCGAGGATGAGGTCCCACGCGATGATCCAGGCGAAGATCTCGCCGATCGTCGTGTAGGCGTAGGTGTAGGAGCTGCCCGCGGTCGGCACCGCCGCGGCCAGCTCGGCGTAGCAGAGGGCGGCCAGCAGGCTGACGAAGCCGGCGATCAGGAAGCTGATCACCACCGCCGGGCCGGCGTTCTCCTTGGCCTGCAGGCCGGTCAGGGTGAAGATGCCGGTCCCGATCACGATGCCGATGCCGAACCCGATCAGGTCACGGGCCGTGAGGTCCTGCTTGAGGTGGCCTGCGTGCTCGTCCTCGGGGTCTGCCTCGTTCTGGTGGATGACGTCGTCGACGTGCTTGGTGCGAGTGAGGTCCGAGAGTCTCATCACTCGACGGTAGGACATACCAAGCAACTTCCGCCACGTTCGGGCGGCCTCGCCGCGTCGCCCCCGGAGCTCGGCCGGAAGTTCGGCCGGGAGCTCAGCCGGGGGCGTCTCCAGGGTCCTCCAGGGTCAGAGGCCCGGGCGTCGGTAGGTCAGGTGCGTGACGTGCCGGGTGTGTCGCACCGACGCGATCTCGAGGGCGATCGGTGGCACGCCGGCGAAGACTCGCGAGCCCTCGGCGACGGGGTCGCCGGCGGTGAACGGCACCACGTGCAGTCGCAGCTCGTCGATCAGGCCGAGGGCCAGGCACTGGTTGACCGTCTGGGCGCCGCCGGTGACCGACACGTTGCGGTCGCCCGCCTGTGCCTTGGCCTGCGCCATCGCCGACTCGACGCCGTCGGTGACGAAGTGGAACGTGGTGCCGCCCTCCATGGGGATCGACTCCCGCGCGTGATGGCTGACCACGAAGACCGGCCCGTGGTAGGGCGGGTCCTCGCCCCACCAGCCCTTCCACTCGGGGTCGTGCTCACCCCTGCCGGCGGTGAACATGTTGCGTCCCATGACGAAGGCACCGGCGTCGACGATCGCGGCGACCTCGGCTGCGTTCTCGTCGCCGTGCTCGAACATCCAGGCGTGCAGCTTGTCGACGGGGAAGTCGCCGAACGGCTGCTCGAGTCGCTGGTTGGGCCCGGACGAGTAGCCGTCGAGGGTGATGCCGAGGTCTGCGTGGACGAGGCCCATGTGTTGCTCCTTGGGGGTGGTGGTGGGTCGAGCGCTGGGTGGGTGGTGGGTGGAGCGCTGGGTGGGTGGTGGGTGGAGCGCTGGGTGGGTGGTGGGTGGAGCGCCGGGTGTTCAGAGTGTCCTGGCGAGTGTGCCGAGGCCGGGGCCGGTGAGCTCGTCGAGGGCGCCGGTTCGTCGGGACACGGCCAGGAGCAACGAGAGCGCGGGACCGGTGACCTCGGGACCGTCGCCGATCGACACGTCGGCGTCGGTCGCGACCAGTCGTACGCCGGACACCGCCTCCCTGGCTCCACCGAACGCGCCCTTCGTGCCGACCTGGTGCAACAGCGCGCCGGCCACTGCGGCGACCGGGTAGGCGCGGGTGATGCCCAGAGGGCGGCGGATGTCCTCGCCGTGCACGATCTCCTCGACGATCCGGCTGTCGAGCGGCGCGGGCGGGGTCGACGTACGACCGATCACCTCGCGGAGGGCCGACAGGGTCTGCTGCGGAGTGGCGCCCCTGTGCCGTCGTACGCCGTCGGCGTTCTGCCGGTCGAAGTCGAAGCGGGCGCGGGCCATGGTGGCCAGGAACCCCAACCGGGTGGTGCGCGCGACGTCGACGAGGTGGGCGGCGACGTCGTGCACGCTCCAGCCCGTGCACAGCGACGACTGCTCCCACTGGGCATCAGTGAGGCCCTCGAGGTCCGCGACCAGCGCGGCCCGCTCCGTGTGCACGATCGGCCAGACGTCTCCCACGATCACTCCTCCTCCGGAACCTTTGGCGATCAGACCACGGGTGCCGGCAGAAATCATCGGCCGAGCTGCGCAGAACCTCGTGAATGCACGATTCCTGTCGCGTTTCGGAGAGAACCGGACAGGAATCGTGCGCTCAGGAACAGAGCGGGAGCTCGGGTCGATCAGCCCTTGGTGAGTCAGCCCTTGGCGAGCAGGTCGTCGATCTGGTTGATCGCCGAGCTGGCTCCTTCGACGACACCCATGTCGAGCACCTGCTGCAGCGCCTCGGCCGACGCGTAGGTCGCGACGTAGGTGGCCTTGGTGCCGGCCTCGGTCGGCGCGAGGGCGTAGACGTTCGTCGAGACCGGCATGCCCTCGATCACGTTGAAGTCCTCGTCGGCGAAACCGTCGACGAAGCTGAAGCTGTGGGGCTCGTCGACCTCGGTGATCTCCCAGAATCCGGCGTGCTTCTCGCCCTCCGGCGAGGTCAGGAAGTACGTCGTACGGGCGCCGGGGCGCAGCTCGTGGTCGACGAAGGTGGCCGGGTAGGACGGCGGGCCGAAGACCTGCTCGAGCTGGCGCGGGTCGGCGTACACGTTCCACACCCGCTCCACCGGGGCGGCGAACTCGGCGTGGATGGTGAGGGTCAGGTTGTCCAGGTCGTGGCTGACGTCGGTGACGGGCATGGTTCTCATTCCTTCGATTCTTTGGGTGGCGGGGGTGGGGTGGCGGGGGATTACTGGGGTGGGGTGGCGGGTGGAGAACTGGGTGGGGTGGTGGGTGTCTTGAGCAGTTCGTCGATCCGGGCGATGCGGCCGCGCCAGACGCCTTCCAGCTCGGTGAGCATGGAGCCCACCGAACGGATCGCCTCGACCTCGCCGCTCGCCAGCTGCTCGCGACCATTGCGTCGCTTGCTGATCAGGCCGGCTCGTTCGAGGACGGCGACGTGCTTCTGCACGGCCGCGAAGCTCATGTCGTACGACGACGCGAGGGCGGTGACCGAGTGTTCTCCGGCCAGCACCCGCCGCAGGATGTCGCGGCGGGTCCGGTCGGCCAACGCATGGAACATGGCGTCTGCCCTGTCCTCGTCGGCGTCCCGGTCCCGTGTCGTCATGGAAGAAACATACAACCAGGTGGTTGTACGTGGTCAAGGGGTTGTCCGAAGTTCCCGGTGATCACGAATCGAGAAGCGCGGTTCCCGGTGTCCTGCTTGGATTGGGGCTGGTTGGACTGCACCGCCCGAGAGATGGAGAACGATGACCCAGCACGTCGCCGACACCCACGACCTGATCCGGGTCCACGGGGCTCGGGAGAACAACCTCAAGGACGTCAGCATCGAGCTGCCCAAGCGCAGGTTGACCGTCTTCACCGGGGTCTCGGGCTCGGGGAAGAGCTCCCTTGTCTTCGCCACGATCGCGGCCGAGTCGCAGCGCATGATCAACGAGACCTACAGCACCTTCGTGCAGGGGTTCATGCCCAACCTGGCCCGCCCCGAGGTCGACAACATCGAGGGCGTGACCACCGCGATCCTGGTCGACCAGGAGCGCATGGGTGCCAACGCCCGCTCGACGGTCGGTACGGCGACCGACGCCAACGCCATGCTGCGCGTGCTGTTCAGCCGCATCGGTGACCCGTTCATCGGGCCGCCGACCGCCTTCGCGTTCAACGTGCCGACCCGCAGGGCCGGCGGCGTGATGAGCACCGAGAAGGCCGGCGGCAAGGTCGAGAAGAAGGTCGTCAAGAACGCCGTCTACCTCGGCGGCATGTGTGCCGAGTGCGAGGGCCGCGGCACCGTCTCCGACCTCGACCTCGCCGAGATCTACGACGGGTCGAAGTCGCTGGTCGACGGCGCGATCCTGGTGCCGGGCTACACCGCCGACGGCTGGATGGTCGCCGCGTTCAAGGTCGCGGTGCCGGCCGACGTGCCGATCTCGAAGTTCACCGACGAGCAGCTCCAGGACTTCCTGTACGCCGAGCCGCGCAAGGTCAAGGTCGACAAGATCAACGTCACCTACGAGGGCCTGATCCCCAAGATCCGCAAGTCGATGTTCAGCAAGGACGTCGACTCGCTGCAGCCCCACATCAAGGCGTTCGTCGAGAGGGCCGCGGTCTTCGCACCGTGCTCCGCCTGCGACGGCACCCGGCTCAACGAGGCCGCCCGCTCGTCGAAGGTGAACGGCAAGGGCATTGCCGAGGTCTGCTCCATGCAGATCACCGACGCTGCCGAATGGGCCCGCGGCATCAATGACAAGTCCGTTGCCCCGCTCCTGGCCAACCTGCTCCACCTCTTCGACTCGTTCGTCGAGATCGGCCTCGGCTACCTCTCGCTCGACCGTCCCGCTGGCACCCTGTCGGGCGGAGAGGCCCAGCGCACCAAGATGATCCGGCACCTCGGCTCGGCGCTCACCGACGTCACCTACGTCTTCGACGAGCCCAGCATCGGCCTCCACCCGCACGACATCGCGAGGATGAACAAGCTGCTCCTCGAGCTGCGCGACAAGGGCAACACCGTGCTCGTGGTCGAGCACAAGCCGGAGACCATCGAGATCGCCGACCACGTCGTCGACCTCGGGCCCGGCGCCGGCACGGGCGGCGGCACGATCTGCTTCGAGGGCGACCTCGACGGGCTGCGCACGTCGGACACGCTCACCGGCCGGCACCTCAGCTATCGCGCGGCCCTGAAGGACGAGGTGCGCCAGCCGACCGGTGCGCTCGAGATCCGGGGCGCCTCGACCCACAACCTCCGCGACGTCGACGTCGACGTACCCACCGGAGTGCTGACCGTCGTCACGGGTGTCGCCGGCTCCGGAAAGAGCTCGCTGATCCACGGGTCGATCGCCGGGCGTGACGGCGTGGTGGTGATCGACCAGGGTGCGATCAAGGGGTCGCGGCGCAGCAACCCCGCGACGTACACCGGGCTGCTCGAGCCGATCCGCAAGGCGTTCGCCAAGGCCAACGGCGTGAAGCCGGCGCTGTTCAGCGCCAACTCCGAGGGTGCCTGCGAGAGCTGCAACGGCAACGGCATGATCTACACCGAGCTCAGCTTCATGGAGACCGTCGCGACCCTGTGCGAGGAGTGCCAGGGCAAGCGCTTCCAGGCGTCCGTGCTCGAGCTGACCTTCGGCGGCCTCAACATCGCCGAGGTGCTCGACCTCCCGGTCACCGAGGCCCACGCGTTCTTCGCCGACGGTGATGCGAAGACTCCGGCCGCGGCCGCGATCCTGGGCCGACTGGAGGACGTCGGGCTCGGCTACCTCAAGCTCGGCCAGCCGCTGAACACCCTCTCCGGGGGCGAGCGCCAGCGGATCAAGCTGGCCATGCGCATGGGCGAGAAGGGCGGCGTCTACATCCTCGACGAGCCCACGACCGGCCTGCACCTGGCCGACGTCGAGAACCTGCTGCGGCTGCTCGACAGGCTCGTCGACTCCGGCAAGTCGGTGATCGTGATCGAGCACCATCAGGCCGTGATGGCGCACGCGGACTGGATCATCGACCTGGGTCCGGGGGCGGGTCACGACGGCGGCTCCGTGGTCTTCGAAGGTACGCCGGCCGAGCTCGTCGCCGATGCGAGGACCCTGACCGGCGAGCACCTGGCGGCGTACGTCGACAAGTCGTGAAATCGATGCCCGTCCTTACTTGACTCATTCAAGAAAACGCGGAAGTGTTGGCCCTGTGACGCACACCCACGACCAGGCGCTGCGGAGCTCCGGGCTCCGTGTCACCAAGCCGCGCCTGGCCGTGCTCGACGCCATCGGCTCGCGCCCGCACGCAGACACCAACGGGGTGCTCGCCGCGGTGCGCGTCGAGCTGCCTGCGGTCAGCCACCAGGCGGTCTACGACTGCCTGAACGCGCTGACCGATGCCGGCATGCTGCGCCGCATCCAGCCCGCCGGCTCGGTGGCGCGCTACGAGCTGCGCGTCGGCGACAACCACCACCACGTGGTGTGCCGAACCTGCGGTGCGGTGGCAGACGTCGACTGCAGCGTCGGCGACGCCCCCTGCCTCACTGCTTCCGAGCACCACGGCTTCGAGATCGACGAGGCCGAGGTCGTCTACTGGGGCACCTGCCCCGACTGCTCCACCGCCTGAGCTTTCCAGAACATCCAGCAACCGACCCAGAAACGACGAAGGGATGCCCATGACGAACGACGCCGGCACCGAGATGAAAGAGATGAACGAGAGCGGCGCCAGTGGCGGCTGCCCGGTGCTGCACGACGGCGGGGCGCACCCGACGCAGGGCAGTGCCAACCAGGGCTGGTGGCCCGAGCGCCTCAACCTCAAGATCCTCGCCAAGAACCCGGCGGTGGCCAACCCGCTCGGCGGCGACTTCGACTACGCAGCGGCGTTCGAGGGCCTCGACCTGGCCGCGGTCAAGGGCGACGTCGAGTCAGTGCTGACCACCTCGCAGGACTGGTGGCCCGCCGACTTCGGCCACTACGGTCCGCTGATGATCCGCATGGCCTGGCACAGCGCCGGCACCTACCGGGTCCAGGACGGCCGCGGTGGCGCGGGCACCGGCCAGCAGCGCTTCGCCCCGATCAACTCGTGGCCCGACAACGGCAACCTCGACAAGGCCCGCCGCCTGTTGTGGCCCGTGAAGAAGAAGTACGGCAACGCCCTGTCGTGGGCCGACCTGATGGTCCTGGCCGGCAACGTCTCGCTGGAGTCGATGGGCTTCGAGACCTTCGGCTTCGCCGGCGGTCGCGTCGACGCCTGGGAGCCCGACGACGACGTCTACTGGGGCCCCGAGACCGAGTGGCTCGGCGACGAGCGCCACTCCGGTGAGCGCGACCTCGAGAACCCGCTCGCCGCCGTGCAGATGGGCCTCATCTACGTCAACCCCGAGGGTCCCAACGGCCACCCCGACCCGCTCGCCTCGGCGATCGACATCCGCGAGACCTTCGCGCGGATGGCGATGAACGACGAGGAGACCGTCGCCCTGATCGCCGGTGGCCACACCTTCGGCAAGACCCACGGTGCCGCTGACCCGGAGCCCAACGTCGGCCCCGAGCCCGAGGGTGCGCCGATCGAGCAGAACGGCCTCGGCTGGAAGAACAGCTACGGCACCGGCTCCGGTCCCGACGCGATCACCAGCGGCCTCGAGGTCACCTGGACCTACCACCCGACCCGCTGGGACAACGAGTTCTTCCACATCCTCTACGCCTACGACTGGGAGCTCACCAAGTCCCCGGCCGGCGCGCACCAGTGGAAGCCCAAGGGCGGCGCGGGCTCCGACCTGGTGCCCGAGGCGTTCGGTGACGGAAAGCGTGAGCCGCGCATGCTCACCTCCGACATCGCCCTGCGCACCGACCCGGCGTACGACGCGATCAGCCGCAGGTTCAAGGACGACCAGGCGGCGTTCGCCGACGCGTTCGCCCGCGCCTGGTACAAGCTGACCCACCGCGACATGGGCCCCGTCTCGCGCTACCTCGGCCCCGAGGTGCCCAGCGAGGAGCTGCTCTGGCAGGACCCGATCCCCGAGGCTGCAGCGCCGTCGGCCGACGCGGTCGCCGCCGCGAAGCAGCAGATCGCCGACGCCGGCCTCAGCGTCTCGCAGCTGGTCAAGACGGCATGGGCGGCAGCCTCGTCGTACCGCCAGTCCGACAAGCGCGGTGGTGCCAACGGCGGTCGCCTGCGGCTCGAGCCGCAGCGCAGCTGGGCCGCCAACGACCCGGCCGAGCTGGCGCCGGTGCTCGAGAAGCTCGAGGCCATCGCCGGTGAGACGGGCGTGTCCTTCGCCGACACCGTCGTGCTCGCGGGCAACGTCGGCGTCGAGCAGGCGGCCGCGGCTGCGGGCGCCAAGGTCGAGGTGCCGTTCACCGGTGGCCGCGGCGACGCGACGCAGGAGCAGACCGACGTCGAGTCGTTCGCCTACCTCGAGCCGCGCGCCGACGGGTTCCGCAACTACGCCGCGGCCGACCTCAAGCTGCCGGCCGAGAACCACCTCGTCGACAAGGCCAACCTGCTCAACCTGGGTGTTCCCGAGCTGACCGTGCTGGTCGGTGGACTACGCGTCCTGGGCGCCAACAGCGGCGGCTCCACGGCCGGTGTGCTCACCGACCGCGTCGGCGTGCTGACCAACGACTTCTTCGTCAACCTGCTCGACCTGGGCACCACGTGGCGCCCGGGTGACGGTCAGGGCACGTACGTCGGCACCGGTGCGGAGGGCCAGTCCTGGACCGGCACCCGCGCCGACCTGGTGTTCAGCTCCAACTCCGAGCTGCGCGCCGTCGCCGAGGTCTACGCCAGTGACGACGTGAACGAGAAGTTCGTGCACGACTTCGTCGCTGCCTGGGCGAAGGTCATGGACGCCGACCGGTTCGACGTCAAGAACTGATCCCTCACCACTCGCAGTAACGCGGGGTTACGGTCGCTCCACACGTGTCGTGACACGTGTGGAGCGACCACACCACCGCACAAGTGCCAGGGTGGGTCGTCGACTCAGGCCTGGAATGGACGGGCTCCGAGATCTGCGGCTCGGAATGCGGCGAGAGACGACCGACTCAGCTCGTCGTCGGCGTCATCTGGCTGCTGCATGAGTGCGAGGAGCGCCTCGTCGTCGCGGTCGTCGTACAGGTCTTCGCACTGACGGCACAACGTCCAGAAGGTCGGGAGCGTGTAGCCCTGTCCGAAGGCCCGGAACCCGACCTTGTCGGCCGCGAGCGGATGCAGCCAGGCGACGTCCTGGCCCTGGCAGATCGCGCACGACTGGCCGACCGCCGACTCCGGCAACCACTCGTCGTCCGGCTCGTCGGACCACGAGCCGAAGAACCGCAGCTTGGTCAGTTGCTCGACGTGGGCGGGCAGGTGGCGTGCGGCCTGGGTGACGATGGCGATCTGGCCCCACGGCATCGGCCGGTCGAGCACGACGTCTCCGTCGTGGGTGAGGTGACACGGCACCGGTGCGGCGAGCTGCTCTTCGTTCAAGCGGCCGGAGAGGTCCAGGGCGTTGCGCGACTGCGCGCGGGCAAACGCCACCAGCTCCTCGAAGGTGCCGCACCGCGCGACCAGGGCGTCGAGCACGGCGTGGTCCTGGCAGGTCTGGTTCTCGAACGCCGGCTCACCGCGGTTGATCAGGTCGCGGGCGACCGCCGCCATCGCGATGTCGTTGAGCGCCACGTGGGCGATGGTCTGTGCGGCGTCCCACCCTCCGTCGCTCGGCGCGAAGAAGCCGCCGGCCTCCGCCTCGGCGAAGAACGCGTCGTAGGCCGTGGCGAGGTCGGCGAGGCCTTCCCGCGCGCCGGGCGACGGCTCGGCCAGATGGGCGAAGTGGTCGAGCACGAAGCCCCACGCGCTCGGCCCGGCGTACGACGACCGGCGCTGGGCGGCGTCGACCCCGAACCGCTCCCAGCTGCGGTGCTCGATCTCGACGCGGGTGCCGGTTTCCGTGGCGATGAACCGCACCTCGACCTCACTGGCCTCGTCGGTGCCGCGGCCCGGGTGCCACTGCAGGACGAGTCGGTGCGGTGGCTCCCAGGTGGTCGCCTCGGCCCAGACGCACTCGTCGCCGCGCAGCGATCGCTCGACGAGGCGACCGTCCTCGAAGCCGACGGTGCCCTGCGTGCCGAACAGCCCATGCGTGGCGAGCGGCCACCAGGCCCCGATGTGGTCGGTGAACATCGCGAAAGTGCGTTCGGGCCCGTGGGCCACGTCGGCGGCACGGAGCACGGGAGTGGTCATGACTTCTCCTCGGTGTAGCGGACGAACGAGTCGAGTGCGTCGTCCCAGAACTGGTCGACCCAGGCGCGCACCCCGGCGAGTCCGTCGAGGTCGACGCGGTAGAGGTTGCGGGTCCCTTCGGTGCGCGAGCTCACCAGCCCGGCGCCGCGCAGCACCTTGAGGTGTTGGGACACCGCGGGCTGCGAGACGGGGAGCTCGTCGGTCAGCTCGCGCACCGATCGCTCGCCGCCGCGCAGCAGGGTCAGGATCTCCCTGCGTGTGGGATCGCCGATGCAGTCCAGCGCTTCATAAGCCATAACCAATGATAAGCACATAGTGATGCAGTGGCAATGGGGTCTGCCGCGATGATTCCGGGCTCGCGGCCGGGTCAGCACGACCAGGACGCCCGAACCCACGAAAGCCCAGGTGACCCATGAGCACGATCAGGCTCTACATGACCGTGTCGGTGGACGGTTTCGTCGCCGGCCCCGACGACAGTGCGGAATCGCCGCTGGGCGCCGGTGGCTTCCGGCTGTTCAACTGGCTCGACCATCGCGAGGCCCCGGGCCCGAGCGGGCAGGTGTACGCCGAGGCCCTGGCCACCCGCGCCCTCATCGCCGGGCGACGCACCTATGAGCTGGCCAACCGGTGGCAGGGCGACCACCACGACGGGGTCCCGGTCCTCGTGCTCACCCACGACGTGCCGGACGAGCCACCGCCGGGCAGCGTCCGCTACGTGACCGACGTCGACGAGTGCGCAGCGCTGGCTCGCGAGGCGGCCGGCGACGGAGACGTGATGGTGCACGGCGCGGGGGCGGCCCAGGCCCTGCTGCGCGCCGGACACGTCGACGAGCTCGAGCTGCACGTCGTACCAGTGCTCCTCGGCCAGGGCCGCCGGCTCTTCGACCACCTCCCCGCCGAGCACATCGAGCTCGAGCTGATGCGCACGCTGACCACGCCCGACCTCGACCCCGAGCACCGGGTCATGCACGTGCGCTACCGGGTCCTCCGCTGACGCCTGCCTGAGCCGCCGTACGACGCGTGCGGCAGGCTGGTGCCATGACTGCGAACGATGCCGGCGAGGTCGGCGAGCGGCTGGCTGCCTGGCTCGAGGGCCTCGGCCTGGCCGATCAGCTGGCAGAGGCGGGGCTGCCCACTTTCACCCGCGACGCCGACGGTACGGCGACCTGGACCGACCCGGCCACGGGTGAGCCGATGACCTCCGAGCAGCTCGAGGGGCTCGACGCCCTGCTCCACAACGACGGCACCGACCCGGCCCACGCCGTACCCGTCGCGCTGGTGATGCTGGCCCGCAAGGCCCGCGTCCGGGCGGAGCTGGTCGCCAGCCCCACCCACACCTACGAGACGTTGGCGACCCTGCGCGGGACGACGGTGAACGCCACCCGCTTCGCCGTGCACAAGGCCGCCGCCGACCACGCGCTCCTCGTCATCGCCGACGAGGGCCAGACGCTGGTCCCGGCCTTCCAGCTCGACACGGACGGCGCACTGCGTGCCGAGCTGGCTCCCGTCATCGGGCCACTCCTCGCTGCGGGAATGGATCCGTGGAACGCGTGGGCCTGGCTGACCCAACCGGCGGGACTGCTCGGCGGGGCGGTGCCGGAGCAGGCCGCGGTCGACCCTGAAGAGGCTGACCTGGTGGCGCACGCCGCCTGCCGCCTTGCCGAGCGCGCCGCGACCGAGCCCGATGGACAGGGTGGCTGAGTCGGGGCGTCAGCCGAGCTGTGCTCCGGCGTCCATCCGCCGCCCTGCACGCCCGTCACCTCGTCGGTGACCGGGACGGGCAGTCCGGTGACCACTCGGTCTGCTGAGTCGATTGGCCCCTTCTACCCATCGCAGAGCGAGCCAATCGGCCCAGCAGGCGCAGTGGAGGTCCTGCTTCTTCCAGCCCGGAGGGAGTACGACCACGAGGAGCGGTACCGGACGCGATTCGTCCTGCTTGGGTTCTAGCGTGGGCGACATGACCAGCTTCGAGAACCAGGACCTCAGTGGTGCCACCTTCCACAACGTCGACCTGAGCCGGTCGAGGCTGCGCGACGTCGATCTCACCGGCACCGTCATGCGCGGCGTCGAGCTGGTGGACGTGGACATCGACGGGGAGATCTCGGATCTGCGCATCAACGGCGTCGACGTCGTCCCGCTGGTCGAGGCCGAGCTCGACCGCCGTCATCCCAACCGGGTCAAGATGCGGCCGACCGATGCCGCCGGGTTCCGCGACGGCTGGGACGTCGTCCAACGGATGTGGGCGGGCACCGTCGACCGCGCGCGCGGCCTGGATCCCGACCTGCTGCACGAGTCGGTCGACGGCGAGTGGTCGTTCATCCAGACCCTGCGCCACCTCGTCTATGCCACCGACTGCTGGGTCAACCGGGTGCTGCTCGGCGACCCGAGGCCGTTCCACCCGCTCGACCTGCCGTGGGATGGCGCGACGCCGCATCCCGAGGTGCCGTGGGACCTCAACGTCCGGCCCTCGCTCGACGAGGTGCTCGCGGTGCGGGCCGAACGCCAGGCGACGGTGCGCCGGGTGCTCGACGAGCTGACCGACGAACAGCTGGCCGCCGAGACCACGCCCGTGGACGGGCCGGGCTGGCCGCCCGCGCGTGCGTTCCCGTTCGCCGAACCGCTGCGGATCGTGCTCAACGAGGAGTGGCAGCACCGGTTGTACGCCGAGCGCGACCTCGACGTCCTCCAGTCGCGTGGTTGAGCGGGAGCCGTCGTCGTCCGAGCGGCCGTCGTCCGAACGGCTCCGGTTCCGCGAGATGACCATCGACGACCTCGACGCGATGAGCGACCTGCTCGGCGACCCCGAGGTGATGGCCCACTACCCACGCCCGAAGACCCGGGCCGAGGCGCAGGCGTGGGTCGAATGGAATCTGGCCAACTATGCGCGCGACGGCTTCGGGCTCTGGATCATCGAAGACCTCGAGGGGCGCTTCGTCGGGGACTGCGGCCTGACCTGGCAGCGCGTCGAGGGCCGGGAGGACCTCGAGATCGGCTACCACGTCGTGCCCGCGATGCAGGGTCGCGGACTGGCCAGCGAGGGTGCCCGGGCCTGCCGCGAACTGGCGCGCCGACGTGGCATCGAGCGGTTGATCGCGATCGTGCATCCCGACAACCGGGCCTCGCAACGGGTCGCCGAGAAGTGCGGGTTGGTGCTGGAGCAGGAGTTCGGCGACCAGCGGTTCCGGGTGTACGCCGCCGCGCTACCGTGATGCAGGATGGGCGTGTGACCCTCGCCCTCCTCGATCTTCCGAACGGGCCGGTCGAACTGGCCCGGGCTACTGCCGCCGACCTCGACGCGCTCGTCGCCCTGATCGCCGACGACGCCATCGCCCGGAGTCGCGGCGACTCCGCCGACGCGGGCCTTGGCGCGGCGTACGCCGACGCGTTCGCGGCCATCGACCGGGACCGGGCGCAGCTTCTCGTCGTCGGCCGCGCCGGCGAGCAGGTCGTCGCCACCATGCAGCTCTCGTTCATTCCCGGCCTGTCCCGACAAGGCGCCACCCGCCTGCAGATCGAGGCCGTGCGGGTGGCCGAATCCCAACGGGGGAGCGGACTCGGGTCGGCGATGATCCGCTGGGCTCTCGACGAAGGTCGACGTCGTGGAGCAGCGCTCGCGCAGCTCACCTCGGACAGCGCGCGGCCCGAGGCGCACACCTTCTACGAGCGCCTCGGCTTCGCGGCGACCCACGTGGGGTTCAAGCAGCAACTGTGAGCGGGCGAAATGTCCTTGCACGCAGAACCCGCATGGGGGCAGGCTCCTGACCATGAGCGACATGTGGACCGACCCCGCCGAGGACCCCCGCACCTACGGCAACCCGGTCGGCGAGAAGGCGACCCTGCAGGAATACCTCGCCAACTACCGCCTCACCCTCGAGCTCAAGTGCCAGGGCCTCACCCCGGAGCAGCTCGCGGCCCGCTCCGTGCCGCCCAGCACGATGAGCCTGCTCGGCCTGGTGCGGCACATGGCGAGTGTCGAGAACAACTGGTTCCACCGCGTGCTCGAGGGACACCGCGACGACCCGCGCCTCTACCGGAGTGAGGACGACCGTGACCTGGACTTCAACGGTGCCGTGGCCGACCAGGCCGTCGTTGATGACGCGTTCGCCACCTGGAAGGCCGAGATCGCAAAGGCCGAGGCCTGGGTGGAGGCCGTCGCCGAGGCCGACCTCGGGCGCGAGGTGCCACTGGGCAAGGACGACAAGGTCAGCATCCGCGACGTGCTCGTGCACATGGTCGAGGAGTACGCGCGCCATGCCGGCCACGCTGATCTGTTGCGCGAGTGCATCGACGGTCGCACCGGGCAGTAGCAGGGTTGCGTCAGGCGGCGCGTGCGGCCGGTGGCATGCGGCGTACGACGCCGGGCGCGGCGACGAACATGGCCACCAGGCGCTCGCCGAACGCGCGGGAGCAGGCCGCGCGCCAGTCTTCGTCGTCGACCGTGAGGTCTTCGCCACCCCGTCGGCCGCGTGCGACCACGACGTGGCCGTCGTCGTCCTTCACCATCTGGGCCAGATGCTCGAAGAACTCCTCGCCGCCGGTCGGCCCGGTGTGCAACGGCACGTCACCGACCACGATCGGCTGCAGCAGTCGATGGTCGGCGTCGAGCAGGAGCAGCACCAGGCAGCCGCACACGCGGTCGTGCTCGGAGACGAACAGGTCGACGACGTCGGGGAGCAGGTCCGGAGTGAGGGGGTGGTCGCCCCAGGACGCTGGCAGGTCTGTGAAGGTCATGCCGACAAGGCTGCAACAGATCGACGGGTCGCCGCTCGCGTCATCCACAGGCACGTGCCGACCCGGCCCAGGGCTCAGGCGTCGCGCGCCTCGGCGTACCGCTCATGGAGCCGCGAGCGCACCTGCTCGGGCGTGTAGGCGCGGCGCACGCGCTCGTGCCGCGCGATCGCGGCACCGGTCGCCGCGACGCCGGCGACACCTGCGAGTCCGAGCCACTTCCACCAACGCTTCGCCATGTCCTGAACCCTAACCGGGCAGACTGGCCCCGTGCTCGACATCGACGAGGCAGTCAAGCTGACCCGCACCGGCGACCTGTGGCTCTTCCGCGGTCGTACGGCGGCCGACCGCGCGATCCGCACGTTGACCAACGCGCCGGTCAACCACGTCGGCATGGCGGTGGTGATCGACGACCTGCCACCGCTGATGTGGCACGCCGAGCTGAGCAAGCACCTCCTCGACCACTGGAGCGGCGGCCACCACCGCGGCGTACAGCTGCACGACCTCGGTGACGCGGTCCGCCGCTGGCGCGACGTCTACGGCCAGGCCTCGTGGTTGCGCCAGCTCAGCCCCGAGGTCGGCCGCGCCGAGGAGGACTCGGTGCTGCGCACGATCGCCCGGCTCGACGGCGTCTCGTTCCCGAGCACGGCGATGCTCGCGAAGCGGTGGCTGCGTGGCCGTGACGGCTACCAACCACGCAGGAAGCGCGGCCAGCGCGTGCGCCCCGAGGCGGCCTTCTGTGCCGAGACCGTGGCCCTGACTCTCCAGGAGATGGGCGTGCTCGAGGACGACCGCAAGGCGATCTGGTACGACCCTGGAACGTTCTGGAGCGGCGCCTACCTGCCGCTGCGCGAGGGTTGGTCGTACGGCGGGGAGCTGCAGGTGGGCGACGAGCCGAAGGGCCCGGCGCCGAGCAGCCGCACCCGCTGGCGCTGATTGCGGAACCCGACCGTCCGGA
Organism: Nocardioides sp. Soil796; assembly: GCF_001429525.1. Taxonomy (NCBI): domain Bacteria; kingdom Bacillati; phylum Actinomycetota; class Actinomycetes; order Propionibacteriales; family Nocardioidaceae; genus Nocardioides; species Nocardioides sp. Soil796. The sequence goes on along the minus strand of NZ_LMSQ01000020.1, from coordinate 318,995 downwards.
ACCAGCCCTAGGTTGGCCGACATGACAGACGACCGACCCTGGGAACCGCCCCTCGCGGGCACCGAAGCCGAGGCCGTGATCGGTGCGCTCGACCGGTTGCGTGCCACGTTCCGCTGGAAGGCGGACGGCCTCGACGCCGCCGGGCTCGACCACCGGATCCCGTCGTCCTCGATGTCGCTCGGCGGGCTGCTCAAGCACCTCGCCGCGGTCGAGGACTACTACTTCACCGTCAAGATGACCGGCGACGCCATCGGGGAGCCGTGGGAGAGCTCCGACTGGGACGGCATGAACGACTGGGAGTTCGACTCGGCCGCCGCCGACAGCCCGCAGGAGCTCTACGCGTTGTGGGAGGGAGCCGTCGAACGCTCCCGCGAACGCGTTGCGAAGGTGCTGGCCCGGGGCGGGCTCGACCAACCCGTCGCGGCAGCCGACTCCGACGGGCAACACGCCAACCTGCGCCGCATGCTGTGCGACCTGATCGAGGAGTACGGCCGCCACACCGGCCATGCCGACCTGCTGCGCGAGGCGGTCGACGGCGTGGTCGGCGAAGACCCGCCCAACGGATGGAGAGCGTCATGAAGATCGTCCTGGTTCCCGGGCTCTGGCTCAACGCCCACACGTGGGACGCCGTGACCCCGCACCTCGAGGCCGCCGGCCACTCCGTGCAGGCACTGACGCTGCCCGGCATGGAGAGCAAGGACGCCGACCGCTCGGGCATCACGTTGGCCGACCACGTGGCCGCCGTGGTCGCCGCCCTCGACGCCGCCGACGAGCCGGTGCTGCTGGTCTGCCACTCGGCCGGCTGCGGCATCGGTCACTGCGCGATCGACGCCCGACCCGACCGGGTGGCGCGAGTGGTGCACGTTGGCGGGTTCCCCAGTGCCGAGGGCGAGGCGCTGCTGGGCAGCCTGCCCGCGGTGGACGGCGAGGTGCTGATGCCCGACTGGGCCGAGGTGGGCGAGGACGCCAACATCGTCGACTTCGACGGAGCGGCCCTGGCGCGCTTCTACGCCGACGCGATCCCCGCACCGGCCCGGGTCCTGAAGGACCCGGTGCACCTCGTCGACGAGCGCCGCCTCGCGGTGCCGGTCACCGCGGTCTGCCCCGAGTACACCGCCGCCGACCTGCGCGCCTGGGTCGACTCGGGCGACCTGCCCGAGCTGTCGGGCGCCGCCGAGGTGGACTACGTCGACCTGCCCGGCGGGCACTGGCCGCAGCTCACCCAGCCCGAAGCGCTCGCGCGGGTGATCCTCGACGCCGCCGCCGAACGGGTCAGCCCGGTCGCCGGGCCCTGAGCACGAGGTCGGTGTGATGGTGCGCGCCGGGCCCTTCCGGCGCCGTACGCGCGCGCCGGCCCTGCTGCTCGACGACCCAGCCGGCGTCGGTGACGGCGTCCACGAGGTGCTCGTGGCCGACGTACGCCTCGGGGTCGAAGCCGTGCTCCAGCGCCCGCTCCCGGTCCACGTCGGCGTGGTGTACGACGAGCAGGGTGCCGCCGGGAGTCACCAGTGAGAGCAACCGGTCGACGTTGGCGCCGTCCGCACGCTCGAGCGCCGGGTAGAACGAGATGACCAGGTCGTAGGACGCGGTGGGAGCATCGGCCAGCCCGGTGTGCAGCCAGGCCACCTGCGCCCCGTCCGACTCCGCTGCGGCGCGGGCGCGGTCGAGGGCCGTGCCCGAGACGTCGAGCGCGGTCACCTGCCAGCCCCGGGAGGCCAGCCAGATGGCGTCGGCGCCCTCGCCGCAGCCGACGTCGAGCGCCGTACCGGCGGGGAGGTCGGAGGCCTCACGCACCAGCGCCTCGTTCGGATTGCCGCTCCACACCGGGGCGGCGCCTGCGTAGTGCACGTCCCAGTCGGGCGTCTCGTGATCGTGGTGGTGACCGCTCATGGTGCAACGGTCCCACGTGGCCCGAGCCGGTTAGAGTGCGGGCGCAGACATGGCAGGCAGCGGCAGCCGACACTTCAGCCGACCGAATGGGGCGCAGATGAGCGACGACGCTTTGGCCGACTTCGACAAGGAGACCTTCGGCCACGGAGGCACCGAGCACCGGGTCTATCGCTCGGGCAGCGGACCGGCGGTGATCGTGATCGCCGAGATCCCCGGCATCACCCCGAAGGTGGTCGAGTTCGCCCGCACGGTGCGCGAGGAGGGCTTCACCGTCGTCCTGCCGCACCTGTTCGGAGTGCCGGGCCGCGACCCGAACCCGCCGGCGCACGGCTGGGCCGGCACCGTGGCGACCGGCGCCCGTGCCTTCGGCCGGGTCTGCGTCAGCCGCGAGTTCAGCCTCTTCGCGACGGGCCGGACCTCGCCGGTGGTGACCTGGCTGCGTGCGCTGGCCGCCCACGAGCACGAGCGCTGTGGAGGCCCGGGTGTCGGCGCGGTCGGGATGTGCCTGACCGGCGGCTTCGCGCTGGCGATGGCGACCGACGAACGCATGCTCGCTCCCGTGCTGTCGCAACCGTCCCTTCCGCTGACCGTGATCCCGGGCCGCAAGCGTGGCACCGACATCTCGGCCGACGACCTGGCCGTGGTCAGGCAGCGCTGCGTGGCCGGTGACCTCACGGTGATGGGCCTGCGCTTCCGCAGTGACAAGCTGGTCTCCGACGAGCGCTTCGACTGGTTGCGCGCGCAGCTCGGTGACGCGTTCGTCGCGGTCGAGCTCGACGACGAGGACGCCAACCCCGAGGGGCTGCTGCCGCCGCACTCGGTGTTGACCGAGCACCTCATCGACGAGCCGGGCACCCGCACGCGCGCCGCACTCGACGACGTCCTCAAGCTGTTCCGGACCAGGCTGCTGCCCGGAGCCTGACGCGCCGACCCGGTTGCGTCAGGAGTAGCGGTGGCTCTTGGCCGAGTGGCCCTGCTCGCGGGTGCAGGTGCGACCGCTCATGTTGCGGTGCCCGCAGAGGGCCTCTTCCTGGGGGGCTTCGGTCGCCACGGGTTCGTCGGCCGGGCTCTCGACCTTCTTGACCGCGGCGCGTTCGGGCGCGGCGTTCGGCGCCACAGCGGGGCGCGCGGCCGCCTTGCCGGCCGCGGACTGCTTGGCGCGGGCGGCGGCCGCTTCATAGCGGGCTTCGCGCATCTTGCGCAGGTCATCCATCTTGCTCATCGTTGGCTCACGAGGTCGACTCTAGTGCCCGCCACCGACGACCCGGTCCGGCCGGTCGGCTCAGCCGACGAAGACGCAGAACGGGTGCCCCGCGGGGTCGGCCAGCACGTACAACGGCTCGCCCTCCTCGTCCGTGCGATCGAGCAGGACCCGTGCGCCGAGTGCCACCGCCCGCTCCACGTGGTGCTCGAGCTCCTCGCGAGTCGGCACGGTGAAGTCGACGTGCAGCTGCATCGGCACGTCGTGCGCGGGCCACGTGGTCGGCTCCAGCCGCTCGACCTCCTGGAACGCCAGCTTGCGGGCGCCGTCGTCATCGACCAGCACCAGCCAGTCCTCTTCATCCGGAGAGCCATCGGTCGGTGGCTCGTCCCCGGGGCGGTAGCTCAGGCCGAGCAGCTCGCGGTAGAACTCGGCCAGTCCGCGCACGTCCGTGGTGTCGAGCACCGTGTGCAGGAGCTGCGGAAACTCAGCCATGCCGTCGAGACTATCGGGCCCCAGCGGCAGGGACGAGCGCGTCGACCAGACGGGCCAGGGCGGGGGCCGGATCGTCGGCGCCCGAAGTGGCCCCCGGAGCGGCGGCCTCGACAGCCCGTCGGGAGAAGAGCACTGCCACCCCGTGCACGCCGGCCCACAGGGACAGGGCGTCGACCGGTTCGACCTCTCGACCACTCACGCGCGACATGGCGGCGCGCAACGAGTCGAACCAGCTGGCGGTGACGCCTCGCAGCTCGCCTCCGGCTCCTTCGAGAAGGTCGTGCCTGGTGATCAGCTCGAACATGTCCGGCCGCTGCATCGCGAAGTCGACGTACGCCTGCGCCGCGTTGCGCACCCCGGTGGCGCCGCGGGCCCGCTTCAACGCGGGGGCGAGCAGTGCGTCGAGGTCGTCGACACCGCGTCTTGCCACGGCACCCAGCAGTGCGGCGTACGTCGGGAAGTGGCGACGTGGCGCGCCGTGCGAGACGCCGGCCTCACGGGCGATGGTGCGCAGTGTCAGCTCCGCGAGGCCGTCGCGCTCGAGCAGGCGTACGCCGGCATCGACGAGATCGTCCTTGGTGGCCATGTAGACAGTGTCAACAAGAATGCGGCACACTGTCCAGTAGACACTGTCTACTTCTGGAGGGCCCGTGATCTTCTGGTTGCTCAAATGGGTGCTGCTCGGTCCGGTGGTGCGGCTCTTCGCCCGGCCGGTGGTGATCGGCCGGCAGCACCTGCCCGCCGACGGCCCCGTCATCCTGGCGCCCAGCCACCACGCCGAGATCGATTCGCTGGTGCTCTCGCTGGTCAGCCCGCGACGCCCGACCTTCGTCGCCAAGCGGGAGTACTTCGACGCCGCGACCCTGCGTGGTCGAGCCGACCGCTGGCTGTGCACCGTCACCGGCCAGATCGCCCTCGACCGCAACGGCGGGGACGCGGCACTGCGCGCACTGGACGCCGCTCGCGAACTGCTGTCGAACGGCGGTGTCTGGGCGATCTACCCCGAGGGCAGGCGTTCCCCGGACGGCCGACTTCACCGGGGCCACACGGGGGTGATGCGGGTGGCGCTCAGCGTGCCGGAGGTGGTCGTGATCCCGGTCGGCCTCCACGGAACCGCCGCCGTGGACGCACCCGGACGCCGCGGCTGGCGGAGGGGGCGGGTGCGAGTCACCTTCGGCGCGCCGCTCGATCTCGACCGCTGGCGTCTCACTCCTGACGACCCCACCGCGTGGCGTGCCGCGACCGACCACCTGATGGGCGAGATCCGCGCGCTCACGGGGCAGGAGTACGTCGACGGCTACGCGGAGCGACGCCTGCCCGAGGCCGGCTAGCCCTGCGTCGCGGCCAGCATCCGCTCGGCGACCTTGCGGGCGGCGGCCCGCACCTCGTCGCCGCCCACGATGCGGTAGGGCACGGAGAGACCGGCCAGCGCCTCGGCGTACATCCACGGGTTGCTGGTGGTGCCGGTGAGCCGGGTGGTCGCCTCGTCGATCGCCTCGAGACTGCCGAGCGCCCGCGGGAACCAGATCGACGCCAGCGGTGCGTCGATCACCACGTCGACCTCGAACTCCCACCCGACCGAGAGGTGCTTCTCGAGCTCGGCCACCGGGTCGAGGTCGGGGCGCGGCGTGAACGTCGCCTCGAGCTGCTCGACAGCGCGGACCCGGTCGACGCGCAGCGTGCGGATGCTGTCGCGGTCGACCAGGCGGCAGAGGAGGTACCACCGCCCGTGGCGTACGACGACCGCCCACGGCTCGGCCTCACAGGTCCACTCCGTGCCGGCCTCGCTGCGATAGTCGAGCCGCACCACGTGGTGGTCGGAGACCGCCTCGACCAGTGCGGTCGTCGTACCGGGGTCGGGGCGGGCGGCGGAGCGGTCGGGCACCGGAGCCGCGGCCCGGCGTACGGACTCGGCCTGGGCAGCGACCGGTTCGGGCAGGGCCCGCACGATCTTGCCCAGTGCACTGCCGACCGGCTCGGTCGGGTCGCCCGCGCGGTGGTGCCCGTCGAGCACGGCCATCACGACTCCGAGCGCCTCGGTGGCGGTGAAGGTGAGGGGCGGCAGGCGCAGCCCGCGGCCCACGCGGTAGCCGCCGTAGGGCCCGCGCTCGGACTCCACCGGGATGCCGGCCTCGCGCAGGATGTCGACGTAGCGGCGCACGGCCCGGTCGGAGACGCCGAGGCGTTCGGCCAGTCGGCGTGCGGTGATTCCCGGCTGGCTCTGGAGCAGCTCGAGGGTCAGGAGGGCGCGCGCGGTGGGACTGACATCGGTCTGCATGAGCCGCTCCGGTTCAGGAAGGAGAACGTCCGCTACCGACTCTAGTGTCGCCGTGTGACGATCACGATCCGCCCGGCGCACGACTTCGACGACACCGCGACCATGCTCGGGCCGAAGAACCCGACGTCGTCCGTCTGCTTCTGCCTGAGCCACCGCATCCCGGCCAGGGTCAACCGGTCGCTGGTCGGCCCTGAGCGTGGAGAGTTCGTCCGCGAGCTGTGCGCGAAGAAGGTGGCCCCCGGCGTGCTGGCCTACGACGGCGACGAGGTCGTCGGATGGGCGGCGGTGGCGCCGAAGGCGGACCTGCCGTTCGCGACGTCCCGCAAGATCCCGCAGCTCGACGACCTGCCGGTCTGGTCGATCTGGTGCATCCGCGTCCGGCCGGGGCACCGCGGACGCGGCGTGGCCCGCCACCTCATTCCCGGTGCGGTCGACTACGCGGTGGCTCAGGGGGCGCCGGCCCTCGAGGGCTACCCGGTCGACAACGGGGACGAGAAGGTCGACCTGACCATGGCCTACGTCGGCACCCGCAGGCTGTTCGAGGCCGCGGGCTTCACCGTGGCCTCGCCGACCGACTCGGTCTCGGGCGGCTTCCCTCGGGTGCTGATGCGGCTGGTGCCATGAGCGCCGAACAGGCGCCCGTCGAGCTCAGTGCCCGCGACGCCCGCCGGATCGCCGTGCGCGCACAGCTGCTCGACGCACCACAGCGGGTCGACCTCCTCGAGGTGGTGCGCCACCTGACCGTCGTGCAGAACGACCCGGCCAGGCCGGTCGCCCCGAGCGCGGAGATCGTGGCGTGGAGCCGTCTCGGATCGGCGTACGAGCTGGGCGACCTGGAGCGGCTGACGACCACCGGAGTGGTCATCGAGCTGCACAACATGCTGCGTCCGGCCGAGGACATCGGGCTCTTCCGGGCCGAGATGGGGGCCTGGCCCGGGCGCGGGCCGCTCAAGCCGTGGCAGGAGGACGTGCGCGACTGGGTCGAGGCCAACGACGAGTGCCGGCGCGACATCCTCGAGAGCCTGCGCGGCGACGGACCCCTGCCCGCGAGCCAGCTGCCCGACACCACCGTCGTGCCGTGGCAGTCGAGCGGGTGGAACAACGACCGCAACGTGCGGCGACTGCTCGACATGATGGTGGCCCGCGGCGAGATCGCCGCCGCCGGCACCGAGGGCCGCGAACGCGTGTGGGACCTGGCCGAGCGCATCTACCCCGACGGCCCGGTCGTGCCCTTCGACGAGGCAGCCCGCACCCTCGGCGAGCGGCGCCTGCGGGCCCTGGGCGTCAGCCGTGCGAAGGGGCAACAGATCCCCAACGAGACCAACGACGTGGGGCAGGTCGGCGTACCGGCCGTCATCGAGGGAGTGCGCGGGAAGTGGCGCCTCGACCCGGCGTACCTCGACCTGGTCGGCGCCGACGGTGGCTTCACCGGCCGCACGGTGCTGCTCTCGCCGATCGACCGGCTGGTGATCGACCGGAAGCGGATGACCGAGATCTTCGACTTCGACTACCAGCTCGAGATGTTCAAGCCGGCCGCCAAGCGGCGCTGGGGCTACTGGGCGATGCCGATCCTGTACGACGACCGCCTGGTCGGGAAGCTGGACGCCACCGCAGACCGTGAGGCCGGCGTGCTGCGCGTGGACGCCGTGCACGAGGACGGCTCCTGGACGCCGGGCATGCGCGCCGACGTCCAGGAGCAGATCGACACCTTGGCCGCGTTCCTCGGACTGGCGCGGGTGTGACCCTGCACGTCTGCACGAAATGGTTGCGGATGTCGCTGGTGACAACCGCATCGTGCAGACGCGGACGCCGACGAGGCTCAGCGCAACGGTTTGACGAACCGGTGGCACGGCGTGGGGATCGGACCGTCCGGGCCCTTGGCGGCGTGGTCGAAGACGCCCTCGTCGCGCCAACCCTGGCGCCTGTAGAACGCCTGCGCGCGGTCGTTGCCGGGCACCACGGCCAGCCAGGCCCGGTCGTGCCCGGCCGCCGCGATCCGGTTCTCTGCGTGCGTCAACAGGGCCGCGGCGACGCCACCACCGCGCTCGCCGGGGTGGACGAAGATGTGGTCGACGGCGTCGTCGGCGACCATGACGAACCCGACCACCCGGCCGTCGATCTCGGCGACGGCCGTGTCGGCCACTCGATCGGCGGTGCAGTGCAGGAAGTACTCCGACGGTCGGGCGGCGACGAGTGCGTCGGGCACCCGGCCGGCATGGGCCTCGGCCCAGCCCGGCTCCCAGATCGCGGCGACGACCGGCACGTCGGCGTGGGTGGCGGGGCGCAGCAGTGGCGTGTCTTCGGCGGCCATGGGTGTCAATCTATGACCCATGACGAAGGACGTGAGGCGACTGGTGGCGCCGCTCGCACTCTGCGCGGCGTTGGCCGGGTGCGGTGGCGGCAGCGCTTCGGGAGATGCGTCGGATGCGCCCGACACCTCGCCGCCTAGCGCGACCGCTTCGCAGACAACGGAGACGTCGACGGAATCGCCGAGCGCGTCGACTCGGTCGGAGGACGGGTCGAAGGAAGGGTCAGAGAAACGGGCCACCAACCTGCGCGGCATCGACGTCTCCCACCACCAGGGCGCCATCGACTGGCCGCGCGTGGCCGCCGACGGCATCGACTTCGCCTACCTGAAGGCCACCGAGGGCAGCGGGTTCACCGACGACCGCTTCGCGACCAACGCCCGCGAGGCCAGGGCGGCCGGGCTGAGGGTCGGCGCCTACCACTACTACACGCTGTGCGCCCGGCCCGAGGCCCAGGCCGACCACTTCGTGGCCACGCTGCAACCGGCCCGCACGAACCTCCCGCCCGTCGTCGACCTGGAGCTGATCGGCAACTGTGACCCGCCGCCGGTGAAGGCAGGGCTCCGGGCCGACGTGGTGACCTTCATCGAGCGCGTGGAGGCCGCCACCGGCACGAAGATCGTCGTCTACTTCCACCCCGACTTCGAGGCGCACTACGCGCTGGTCGCCGACCTGGACCGCCGCCTGTGGGTACGACGAGTGGGCACGAAGGCACCACCCGGTGACTGGGTCATCTGGCAGCGCGACGACCACGGATCCGTCGACGGCGTGGACACGCCGGTAGACGTGGACGTGATGCGCCGATAACAAGTGGATCACCGGCCCCGCCACCACCGATGATGGACCGGTGACCTCCCCGGACCAGATGACCCTGCGGTCCTTCTGGGCAGCACTTCCCACCCCCGCGCGCTGGCTGCTCGCCTCGACGGTCTTCCAGGTGCTGGGGCGTGGCCTCACCCTGCCGTTCACGATCATCTACCTCCACGAGGTGCGCGACCTCACCCTCGACGTGGCCGGCACGATGATGGGCCTGGCCTTCGCGGTGGCGCTGGTGCTCACCCCGCTGGCCGGCAGCCTCACCGACCGGCTCGGTGCACGGATCATGGTGATGATCGGCAGCGCCGCGCAGAGCGTGGGCGTCGCGATCCTCGCCTTCGCCGACGACATCCCGACCGTGGCGCTGGCCATGGTGTTCGTCGGCATCTGCAACGCCGGCGGCTGGTCGGCGTTCAACGTGCTGATCTCCTCGCTCGTCGACGGCCCGGTCAGGGTGCAGTACTTCGGCATCAACTTCGCCCTGATCAACCTCGGCATCGGGCTCGGAGGCGTGGTGGGTGGAGTGTTCGTCGACGTACACCGCCCGGAGACGTTCACCACGATCTTCCTGGTCGACGCGGTCTGCATGCTGATCCCGATCGGCCTGATGCTGGGGCCGCTGCGCCACGTGCACGGCCGCAGCGAGACGCCGGAGGACGAGGTCGACACCAAGGTCTCCTACCTCACCCTGCTGCGTCGGCCCGGCGTGCTCCACCTGGTGCTGATCGGGTTGGTCTTCTCGTTCGTCGGCTACGGCCAGATGGAGGCGGGGTTCCCGGCGTTCGCCCGTCAGGTCAGTGAGGTCTCCACCCAGGTGATCGGCTGGGCGTTCGCGGTCAACACCGTCGTGATCGTGGCGTTCCAGTTCTTCGTGCTGCGCCGCATCGAGGGGCACCGGCGCACGCGGGTCGTCGTACTCATGGCCGCGATCTGGGCCGTGTCCTGGCTGGTGCTCGGTGCCACCGCCCCGTTCGCCGGCACCCTCACCGCGGCCACGATGGTGCTGGTCTTCCACGCACTGTTCGCCAGTGGAGAGACCCTGCTCCAGCCGACCCTGCCGGCGATCACCAACGACCTCGCTCCTGCGCACCTGCGCGGCCGCTACAACGCCCTCACGTCGGGTGCGTTCCAGCTGGGCGCGGTGGTCGGACCGCTGGTCGCCGGGTTCCTGCTGCGCCACCACCTGGGCAGCGCGTTCATCGGCGTACTCCTGGCCGGGTGTGCGGTGCTGGCCGTGGTCGCCGTACGCCTCGAGCGACAGATCTCGCCCGAGGTGAACGGCGTCGGCGGTGGCGGGGGAGACGACGTGCCACCGGTGCCTCCCACGGTCGTGGATCCGGCCCTGACCGACCCCGCCGTGACCGACCCCGGGCGCTGATCGGGCGGAGAGTCGCGTCATGGGACGGCCGCGGGGCCGTCTCCTCGACATGTGCAGAATTTCTCGGGACGGCAATCTCCTCGAAACGCTCCACCGTGAGCGCCTGGTCCTGGCCGGTGTCGCGGTCAACGTAGCCACGGTGGTGATGGTCGTGATCCACCACTCCTGAGGCGTTGAATGCGTGGTTAGTGTGGGGAGCATGCCTACCACCACCACTGCACTCCAGGCCGCCAGCGCCGGCGCCCCGTTCGAGGTCGCCGAGGTCCCCGTCCGCGACCTGCGCGACGACGACATCCTCATCGACATCGCGTACGCCGGCATCTGCCACTCCGACATCCACCAGGTGCGCGAGGAGTGGGGCAAGGCGATCTTCCCGATGACTCCCGGACACGAGATCGCCGGCGTCGTGTCGGCGGTCGGCTCGGGTGTCACCAAGCACAAGATCGGCGACCGGGTCGGCGTCGGCTGCATGGTCGACTCGTGCGGCGAGTGCGAGTACTGCAAGGACGGCGAGGAGCAGTACTGCCTCAAGGGTGCGGTGATGACCTACAACGGCACCGGCTACGACGGCGAGGAGACCAAGGGCGGCTACGCCAAGCAGGTCGCTGTCTCCGAGCGGTTCGTCTGCTCGATCCCCGACGGCATCGGCCTCGACGAGGCTGCGCCCCTGCTGTGCGCCGGCATCACGACCTGGGCACCGCTCAAGCGCTGGGGCGTCGGCCCGGGCAGCAAGGTCGCCGTCATCGGACTCGGCGGGCTCGGCCACATGGGCGTGAAGTTCGCGGCCGCCCTCGGCGCCGAGGTCACGGTGCTCTCCCGCAGCGACGCCAAGGCCGATGACAGCGCGGCCCTGGGCGCGACCGCACACGTCGCGACCGCCGACCCACTCAAGCTCAAGAAGCTGCGCGGCAGCTTCGACGTCGTGCTCAACACGGTCAGCGCCGACCTCGACCTCAAGCACTACATCGCGCTGCTCAAGCCGCTCGGCGCCCTGGTCAACGTGGGCATGCCGCCGTCGGCGTGGTCGATCCCTCCGGGCTCGGTCATCGGCGGATCCCGCGTCGTCGCGGGGTCCAACATCGGCGGCATCCAGGCCACCCAGGACATGCTCGACTTCTGCGCCGAGAAGGGAATCGGGGCCAGCGTCGAGACCGTTGCCGCCGCTGAGGTCGACGCGGCGTACGAGCGGGTCGTCGCCGGTGACGTGCGCTACCGGTTCGTCATCGACACCGCCACGATCGGGGCCTGAGCGCCGAGCGCACGATCTCTGTCGCGGTCTTCGCGGCCTGCGACAGAAATCGTGCGCTCGAGCGATTCCACGTGTCGGTCCCGGGGTCTAACGTCGGGAGCAACCCGACTTCCCTGGAGGAGACATGGCTTCCCTGCTCACCCCGTATCTCAGTTTCGACGGCAACGCCCGCGAGGCATTGGAGTTCTACCGCGACGTGTTCGGCGGCGAGCTCGACATCAACACGTTCGGCTCGCTCGGCCACCCCGATGCACCCGAGGCCGACCTGGTCATGCACGGTCAGCTCGAGACTGCGGCCGGCTTCACGATGATGGGCGCAGACACCCCGCCCGGCATGACCTACGAGGCGCCGGCAGGCATCACCGTGATGCTCAGCGGCGACGATGAGTCACTCCGCACCCAGTGGGCCAGGCTCGCCGACGGCGGCACGGTCGGCACCGAGCTGGCCACGCAGGTGTGGGGCGACGAGTACGGCGACCTGGTCGACAGGTTCGGCACTCCCTGGGGCTTCAACATCAGCGCCCGGAGCGAATGAGTCAGAGGTGGTCCGGCACGATGAACGCGTCGGGGTCCTGACGGATCGGCATCGCCAGCACGCCGATCTCGACCATCATCGCGGTGGCCTTCACCAACGCCTTCTGCTTGCGTGAGGAGAGCCCGTCCCACGCGCCGGGGCGGCGGTGGTCCATCAGCTGACGGGTGCCGGCAGTGGCTGCCTCGGCGTACTCCTCGGGGGTGAACTGCGGCGGCGAGCCGACCGTCGGCCGCTCCGGGAGCGCGATCAACGCGGTCAGGATCATCTCGCCGGCGGCCGCGCGGTGGTGGTACTTCTCGATCTTCGACAGCGCCTGCCAAGCCTCGTCGTGGTTGCGCTTCAGGGGCCGCGAGGCGGCGAAGACCTTCTGACCGACTGCGTCGACGGCCTCGGTCATCTCTCGTTCGGTGAACTTCATCGGGCCCTCCATTCCTCGTCGAGGATCGCGTAGAGCAGCCCGTCGCGCCACTCGCCGTCGCGATGCAACGAATCCTTCACGGTGTGTGACTCCCTTCGCATGCCGAGACGCTCCATCAGCCGCCAGGACGCCTCGTTCTCGGCGAAGCACTCGGCAGTGACCCGGCGCAGCCCGAGCTGGTCGAAGCAGACTCCCATGGCGGCGGCGACCGCCTCGGTGGCGTAGCCCTTGCCGCCGTGGTCGGGATGGAGGGACCACCCGAGCTCGGCCTGGGTGCCCGCGGCGAGCTCACGGACCTCGACCTGGCTCCACGGGTCGTTGACCCGCAGCATCAGGTCGCCGATGATCTCGCCGTCCAGCTCGATGACGAGGGTGAGGTCGATGGAGTCCGGCTCGACGAAGCGGCGCACGTAGTCGTCGTAGTCGGTGGCTGCACGGGTGATCCAGAGGCTCACCTCCGGCAGGTGCCGGAACTCCCAGGTCGCGTCGGCGTCCGCGAACGTGGCGGGGCGCAACGTCAGGCGATCGGTGCGCACGGGCCAGTCGATGCGGTCGAAGGTGCGGGCCATGGAGACATCATGCCGAACCTGCGCAAGCGAAATTCCCGGCGACGCCGTCAGGACCCGGCTGACATGATCTGCGCATGCGCACCGCTGCTCTCGGGATCTCGTTGCTGTTGTTGTTGCCGACCGCGTGTTCGTCCGACGGGGACGACGACGCCCAGGGAGTCGCCGACGACCTGGCCGCGGGGTTGACCCAGAAGAAACTTTCCGACGTGGCGTTCACCGGCGCCGACCCGACCGAGGAGTACGCCGAGGTGATCGGCGGACTGGGCGATGCCCCGCTCGAGGTGAAGGCTGCCGAGCCGGACCTCGACGGTGACACGGGCTCGGTCGCACTGACCTGGACGTGGGACGTCAAGGGCAACGAATGGTCTTACCGGTCAACGGCCGCGCTGGAGAAGAGCGGCGACGACTGGCAGGTGGCCTGGGACCGCGCCATCGTGGAGCCCTCGCTGACCGACAAGGAGGTGCTCGAGGTCGACACGCTGCTGCCCTCCCGTGGCGCGATCCTCGGGCCGCAGGAAGCCCCGATCGTCGTCGAGCGCGACGTCGTCAAGCTCGGCCTCGACAAGTCCACCCTGACGAAGGCCGAGGAGCTGGCCAGCGCCCGGGCCATTGCCCAGGTCCTCGACCTCGACGTGAAGTCCTTCGTGGCACGCACCAAGGCCAGCGGGGACAAGGCGTTCGTCGAGGCGTTGGTGCTGCGCAAGTCGGCCGCGGCAGACCTGCCCCCGACGTACGGTGAGATCAAGGGCGCCGTGGCGATCGGCTCACAGCGCCCGCTGGCCCCGACCAAGGAGTTCGCCGCCCCGATCCTCGGCACCGTCGGCGAGGCCACCGCCGAGGCGATCGAGAAGTCCGAGGGACGCCTCTCGGCCGGTGACCTCACCGGGCTCTCCGGACTGCAGGCGAGGTACGACGAACAGCTGTCGGGCAAGGCCGGCGTGCAGATCGAGGCGGTGGCCGGCAAGGGCAGCGAGCGGGAGCTCTTCACGACGAAGCCGGTCAACGGTGAGCCGCTGGTGCTGACCCTCGACTCGGGCCTGCAGATGAGGGCCGAGCAGGTCCTCGCACAGACCAGGCCGGCCAGCGCGATCGTCGCGATCGACCCGAAGAACGGCGACATCCTCGCCGCCGCGAGTGGCCCCGGCTCGAAGGGCATCAACACCGCGACGTTCGGGCAGTACGCACCCGGCTCGACGTTCAAGGTGGTCACCGCGCTGGCACTGCTGCGTGCCGGCCTGACCCCGGACACGACCGTGCCGTGCACCTCGACGCTGGTCGTCGACGGCAAGACGTTCAAGAACTACGACGACTACCCGGCCGGACACATCGGCGACATCCCGTTCCGTGAGGCCTTCGCCCAGTCCTGCAACACCGCCTTCATCGCCGAGCGCGACCGGTTGAAGAAGGGCGACCTGGCGCAGGCCGCCGCAGCCCTCGGCCTCGGCGTCGACCACGACCTCGGCTTCCCGGCCTACTTCGGGCAGGTGCCGGATCCGACCAGCGAGACTGGCAAGGCGGCGGACCAGATCGGCCAGGGCACGGTGCTCGCCTCCCCGATGGCGATGGCGACGGTGGCTGCGTCGGTGCGCGCCGGACGCACGGTTCTTCCGCGGTTGATCACCGGCCACAAGGTCACCCAGATCGAGCCCGAGGTGCCGCTGACCGCCCGCGAGGCGGACCAGTTGCGCGAGCTGATGCGGGGCGTGGTCACCGACGGTTCGGGTTCGTTCCTCGCCGGGCTGCCAGGCGAGGTGATGGCCAAGACCGGCACCGCGGAGTACGGCACCGGCGACCCGCTTCCCACGCACACCTGGATGATCGCGTCGACGAAGGACCTCGCCCTGGCGGTGTTCGTGGAGACCGGCGAGTCCGGCTCGGCGACCGCCGGCCCCCTGCTGACCGCCTTCCTCCAAGCTCGATAGTCAGGCTTGCCTCGGTCGCTCAAGGGTCTGCGGTCTCGTATTCGCGCGGGCGTCGGGGCTGTTGTTTCCGTGGTGGGTGCTTGTCGTCCAGACGACGATCGGGAGTCGTCAGCCACCTCGGAAGGCCGTGCTTGCGACGCCGTGCGCTTCTCGGTGGTTGAGAAGGCGCGCCAGCGCCGTCTCGAACCATGCATGGATCGGTGGTTGAGGAGGTCGCTCTGGCGACCGTCCCGAAACCAGGCCCGGTCAGGGCAACAGGGCCAGGCGGGCGGTGAGGACGGCGGGTGGGGCCGGGTGTGGGCGTGGCGGTAGCCCCGGCCACCGTGTTGTGGTGGCGGGGCTTGCGCTGGTGGTGCTGTGGGGCCGGTGCTGCTTGTGCTGTTCCCGACATTGCCCGCGGATGAGGCTGCAGGTGTCGGGTTCAGTTGGTGGGGAGTTCGATGGTCCCGTGGGTGGTGACCAGCCAGGTCCGGCGGTATTGGTTGGTCCAGGTATAGGTGCCGTCCTTGTTGCGGACGTAGGACCATCTGCCGTGGGTTTTGGCGAGGTGATGTCGTCGACACAACGGGGCAAGTCTGTCGGGGCTGGTCTGGCCCGGTGGCCCGGTGTCGTCGTAGGCGGTGATGTGGTCGAGGTCGCAACGCCTCGAGTCAACCGAACAGTGTGGGAAGACGCAGTTTCGGTCGCGGGTGAGGACTTGTTCGCGCATGGCTTCGGGTGGGTCGTGCTGGTCGACGGCCCAGGTCTGGTTGGTGTCGATGACTGGGGTGAGGGTGGCGTCGGGTCCGAGGTCTCGGATCCAGTCGAGAATCTTCTCCGCGGTGACGGCGCCGAACAGGTTCGTCTCCGCCATCCCCGGCGCCGGCTCGTGGCCACCGGTGCCTGCGGA
>NZ_LMSQ01000020.1:302755-302981 GCF_001429525.1 Nocardioides sp. Soil796 | reverse complement strand
GGTGGTGGCCTCATCACTGATGAGGTCGTGGAACTTCGCCAGGTCCAGCGAGTCACCCATCGCATCGAGCCGTGACGTGCCGTTGCCTGCACCCGCGTTGTGGTCGATGGTGACGTCCCACTGGTCCTTCCCGGGCACCGGGGACGGGTCGTTGTCGAGTTTGTCGGGGTGGAACTTCGCGATCGCCGACCGGATGGTCTTCTCGATGGTCGGGATCCCGTACCTG
>NZ_LMSQ01000020.1:302630-302745 GCF_001429525.1 Nocardioides sp. Soil796 | reverse complement strand
GGCGGAGAGGTCGTGGGTGTCTTCGGCGATCTTGCAGCCCCGCCACGCCTCCAACTCCAACGCATCGACCGCAGCCCAGGTCTTCGGGAGGCGGTGGTGCAGGTCCAACGTGTTG
>NZ_LMSQ01000020.1:230499-302509 GCF_001429525.1 Nocardioides sp. Soil796 | reverse complement strand
ATCAGGCACCACCGACAGCCGACACCCCCAAAACCGGTTGTCCACAGGTCCCGGAGAAGATTCCTCGAACTATTTTCTAGGGGTGGTTCCGAGACAGGCACGGGGCGCGACTTCCTCAACCACCGAGCCACCAAGGACCCGGTGTTCGCGCATCAAAAACACACGGTTCGCGCATCAGAAGCACGCGGTTCGAGGGTGCAAGCCGGAGCGGAGCGCCAGCGCGCTGGCCGGGCGGGCGGCGTACGAGGCGGTCAGGGGGCGGAGAAGTGCTGGTAGTCGGGCTCGGGCCAGACGCCGCCCCACACCCAGCCGATCCGGGTGAACGCCCGGTGCACCGGGTCGCCCGACCGGATCGCTCCGGCCGGCACCGTCGCGCCGCGCGAGCGGTCGATCGCCGCGAACGGGCGACCGCTCGCCGGCTCGATGCCCTGACGGCGCACGTAGGGGTTCTGCACTGGGTTCAGGTCGATCGCCGCGCCGTACGCGTGTTCCGACCACGTGCCCTGCCCGGCCACCAGCCGGCAGTTGAACGCCGACGTGTTGTTCGCCGCCATCGAGCGGGCGTCGTCGCCTGCGTAGTCGTCGATCAGGCGCATCCGGGCGATCGGCCAGCGCGCGGCGTACACCTCACGGAAGACGCCGACGACGTCGTCGGCCAGGTCCGCGCGCACCACCATCTCGCCACGGTGCACCCGGCCGTCGAACCCGACGTACGGGATGCGGAGGTGGCGCAGATCCCGCAACGGGACAGGGCAACCGGCGCGGTGGCTGCTGCGCAGGCGGGCGCGCAGCTCAGGGCCGATCGGCTGCACGGTGGCGGCGTACTGCGGCAGCCCGGCGTCGACGCCCGGCAGAGGTGACAGACCGGTGCAGGAGCGCAGTGTCCGCCAGGTCGAGACGGCGGTGCTGGCCCGGCCACCGCCGAGCGGGGCCGGTTGGCCGCCCTCCGCCGGGATGCTGGCCGGACCCCAGTCGTCGCCGGCCACGACGCCGTCCTCGACCCGCAGGGTGAGTACGCCGGTCAGCGGCTGGCCCGAGTTGTACCAGTGGAAGTTGCCGAGCCCGTAGGCCACGTAGGTGCCGCCGAGGGTGCCTGACCCCTGCAGCTGGTGGGTGTGACTGCCGACCACGATGTCGGCGCCGGCCTCGGAGAGCGCGGTCGCGAGGGCCTGTTGGCGACCGTCGGGACAGGTGGCGTACTCCGTGCCCCAGTGCAGGTAGACCACGACGACGTCGCCGCGGACGCTGGCCCGGCGTACGGCGGCAAGGAGCTGCGCGGGTCGGTCGGAACGCGCGGCGGCGATGCCGGGGGTGGCCGCTCCGGCCTCCCACACCGGGTTCGCTCCCTCGCGGGTGGTGCCGTCGGCGCCGAAGAAGGCGAAGGTCGTGCCGTTCACGGTCACCCGGTGGGGCGTGAAGGCGGCGCGGCTGTCGCGGCCCACCCCGACCACGGCGACCGGCGCCCGCGCCGCAGTGCGCAGGGTCTGCAGCAACCCGGCGCGGCCGTAGTCGGCACCGTGGTTGTTGGCCATGGTCACCACGTCGACTCCCGATCGGTCGAGCAGGTCGAACGCCGCCGGTGAGGTACGGAACCAGTAGCGGGAGTCGCGACGTTCGAGCTCCTTGGTGTCGCGCTGACCCGGGCCGCTGAGCACCGCGCTCTCGAGGTTGACCATCGCCACGTCGGCCGCCGCCAGCTGCTCACTCATCGGCCCCAGCGTGGAGTCGTCACTGCCCGGGAGCCCGGCGAGGTGTCCGGGGAAGTGCACGTCGCCGGCGAAGGCGAGGGTCACGACGCTGGGTGCGTCGACGAGTTCTATCGGCCGGTCCGGACCGCCGATCTGCGGCTCGGTCTCGCACCCGGCCGTCGCAAGCAGGGCAAGGGCGATCAGCCCGACGGCTGCCCTCCCGACCCTGCGACCCATGGCATTTCCCTCCACCCAACTGTCCTCTCACAAGGGAAGACGCGGAAGGGATACCGGAAGTTGCGTCGGTCAGCGATCGTTCTGGCTGAAGTGCTGGTAGTCCTTCAGCGAGTTCCAGGCGCCGCCCCAGCCCCAGCCGATCGCGGCGAACGCCTTCACCACCGGACCATCCGGCGTGATCATGCCGCGGCGTACGGCGGCCCGGTCAAGGTACGACGTGGCGAGCTCGGGGAGCACGAGATCCCCTTTCTCATAGGGATTCTGACTCCGCACATACGGATTCTGGAAGGGATTGACGTCGACGGCCAGGCCGTAGGCGTGCTGGCTGTACGACGACCCGCCGGTGGTCGGACGGCAGTTGAACGCGCCGGTGCCGTTGCCGTCCCCGGTCGGGTCGGCGTCCCGTTCGGCGACGGTCGTGATCGCCAGCTGCTCCATCGGGAAGTCGGCGTCCCACAGGGCGCGGAACGCCTCCACCAGCTGGTCGTCGACCGAGCTGTTGACCAACAGCTCGCCGGTGTGGCGCTCGCCGTCGAAGCCGCGGAAGGTCAACCGGATCCACGACAGCCGGCTCGCTCCGACCGGGCACCCCGGAGCCCAGGTGGAACGCGCAATCACCTGTGCTGGTGCGGGATCCGTGACCACGGCCTTGAATCCTGTGCCGGGCAGCATCGGCAGCGTGTCGGGGAGCGTGAACCGCCGGTTGCGCAATGCGGGAGGGGTCGGCCGTTGCTCGCCGTACCCGTCGCCGGTGGTGGGCAGCACCCGCGTGCCGAGCCAGGGAGGAGGCACGGTGCCGAGGGCCGGAGGCTTCGACGGGCTCGGTGATGGCCCCGAAGGGGCGCTGGTGTGGGAGCTCGTGGGCGACGGTGACGAGATCGACGCGGTCGGCCTGGCCGTGGGAGTGTCCGCGCCGTCGTCGGCGCACCCGCCGGCGACCAGCAGCACGGCCGAGACCACCGCCATCCCCAGCGCTCGCCCTCGCATGCACTCGAGCCTACGACTCGCCGCGCCGTGCCTGAGATGATCGAGGCATGGACGCGAGCACACAGCCGACGGAGTGGGCCCTGCGCCCCGCGCGACCGGAGGACGTCGAGCCGATCGCCGAGCTGCGGGCCGTGGTGATGCGCCCGGACCTGGAGCGGTTGGGGCGGTTCGACGAGCAGCGGGTCCGCCAGCGCCTGCGGGACTCCTTGGTCCCGCAGCACACGTGGGTCATCGAGGCCGACGGTGCGTTCGTGGGGTGCGTCGCGCTCCGGCCGGCCGAGGACGGGCCGTGGCTGGAGCACTTCTACCTCGACCCGTCGGTCCAGGGCCGTGGGCTCGGATCCGCCGTCCTCCACTCCCTGCTGGAGCGGGCCGACGCCGACGGCCAGCAGGTCCGGGTCAACGTCCTGCACGGCAGCGCAGCCCGTCGCCTCTACGAGCGCCACGGATTCACCCTCGAGTCGGAGGATCCGATCGACCTCTGGATGGTCCGGCTGCCGGCGACCACGGAGGGCGTCGCGAACCTGGTGGCACGGCTGCGCGCGGCCGGCTGCGTGTACGCCGAGGAGGAGGCCGCGATCCTGCTCGAGTCGGGCGCCGACCTCGAGTCCCTGGTCGCGCGCCGGGTCGCCGGTGAACCGCTCGAGTACGTCGTGGGCTGGGCGGAGTTCTGCGGACTCCGGGTCGCCGTCGAGCCCGGGGTGTTCGTGCCGCGTCGGCGCACCGAGTTCCTGGTCGAGACCGCGGTCGCCGCGGCTCCGGGAGCGAAGCTGGTGGTGGATCTCTGCTGTGGCTCGGGGGCGCTCGGCCTCGCCTTCGCCGACCGGGTGCCCGGGGTGGAGCTGCACGCCGCCGACATCGAACCGCGTGCGGTGGCCTGCGCTCGGCGCAACCTCCCCGACGCCCAGGTGCATCAAGGCGATCTCTTCGACGCCCTCCCAGAGGAGCTCCGCGGCCGGGTCGACGTACTCCTCGCCAACACGCCGTACGTGCCGACCCACGACCTGGCCTTCCTGCCTCCCGAGGCGCGCGACCACGAGCCCGCCGTGACTCTCGACGGCGGGGGAGACGGCCTGGTCCCGGCCCGCCGAGTCGCCGAGGAGGCCGGCGACTGGTTGGCACCCGGTGGCGTCGTCCTGGTCGAGACCAGTGAGCGACAGGCCGCACGGTTGAGCGCTCACTTCGCTGCCTGCGGGCTGGCCCCCGAGGTCGCCCACGACGATGAGCTCGGCGCCACGGTGGTGGTCGGACGCCGGTGACCCCGCGGACAGGCCATTGTGACCATCCGAGCACGCCCCTAGTCTCCAAGGTGTGGAGACCTTCGACTACGTCATCGTCGGTGCCGGCAGCGCCGGCGCAGTGCTCGCCAACCGGTTGTCGGAGGATGTCGACACGACAGTGTTGCTGCTCGAGGCCGGACCACCGGCGGACGCCGACGAGATCTCGATCCCGGCCGCCTTCGCGACGCTGATCAAGACCAGGTGGGACTGGAACTACCGCACCAGCGAACAGAAGCAGCTGCACAACCGACGCGGTGACTGGCCGCGGATGAAGGCGCTCGGCGGCTGCTCGTCGATGAACGCGATGATCTACATCCGCGGCAACCGCGCCGACTACGACACGTGGCGCGACGACTACGGCGCCACCGGCTGGGGCTACGACGACGTGCTGCCCTACTTCCGCAAGGCGGAGGGAAACACCCGCCTGGGTGGGAAGTTCCACGGGCAGGACGGGCCGCTGCACGTCGAGGACCGTCGCTACACCCACCCGCTCACCGAGGCCTGGGTCGAGTCGGCCGTGGCGTCGGGCTTCAAGCCCACCGACGACTTCAACGGCCCGGAGCAGGAGGGCGTCGGCCTCTACCAGGTGACCTGCCGCAACGGGCGTCGGTGGTCGACGGCCCGCGCCTACCTCGACCCGGCCGCCGACCGGCCGAACCTCACGATCCGCACCGGTGCCTTCGCGGAGCGGATCATCGTCGAGGGCGGCCGCGCGAAGGGCGTCGCCTACGTGACACCCGACGGCCCGCAGAAGGCGTACGCCGACGGGGAGGTGCTGCTGTGTGGCGGGGCGGTCAACTCGCCCCAGCTGCTGATGCTCTCCGGAATCGGTCCGGCCTCACACCTGCGCGAGACCGGCATCGACGTGCTCACCGACCTGGCGAACGTCGGGCAGAACCTGCACGACCACCCGGTCACGCCGTTGATGTTCCACACCCGCGACACCACCGACCTGGCCGACCACAACACCCTGGGCAACTTCGCCCGCGCTAAGGCCCGCGGCACCGGGCCGCTGGTCTCCAACGTCGGCGAGGGCGGCGGCTTCTGGCGCACCCGCGACGATCTCGTGGCGCCCGACCTGCAGGCGCACATCGCGCCGACCGGCTTCTGGGACAACGGCCTGCACGAGGTCACCACACGCAAGGTGACGCTGGCCCCGACCCTGGTGAATGTCGCGAGCCGCGGCCAGATCCGGCTGCGTTCGGCCAACCCACGCTGGCATCCCGAGATCGACCCGGCCTACTTCGACGACCAGGCTGACCTCGACGCCATGGTCGCCGGGGCCCAGCGGCTGCTGGAGACCGCACGCACCGGACCGCTGGCCAGACTCATCGCCGGGCCCGCCCTGCCGGCCATGTCCGACCCCGACGAGTCGCAGTTGATCGAGCACATCCGCGGCAACTCGCAGACCCTCTTCCACCCGGTCGGCACCTGTGCGATGGGTGACGACGAGCGCTCCGTGGTCGACCCCGAGCTCAAGGTGCGGGGCATCGAGGGCCTGCGCGTGGTCGACGCCAGCGTGATGCCGATGGTGCCGCGCGGCAACACGAACGCCCCCACGATCATGATCGGCGAGAAGGCCGCGGACCTGATCCGCGGCCGGGCCACCTCGAAGGAGCAGTGATGACCGACAAGCTCGAATCCCTCAACCCGATCACGGGAGACGTGGTCGGCACCTACGCGGTCGACGACGCCGACTCGATCGCGGTCGCCGTACAGCGGGCTCGTGCGCTCACTCCCTGGTGGGTCTCCATCGGGTACGACGGCCGCAAGGAGGTCCTGGCCCAGTGGCGTGGGGTGATCACCCGACGCATGGCCCAGCTCGCCCAGGTCGTGCACGAGGAGACCGGCAAGCCGCACGCCGACGCGATCCTCGAGATCGGGCTGGCCATCGACCACCTGGCCTGGGCCGCCGGCCACGCGAAGAAGGTGCTCGGTCGTCGCAAGGTGAACGCCGGGCTGCTGATGGCCAACCAGCTCGCCGAGCTGGAGTACAAGCCCCTCGGTGTCGTCGGCGTGATCGGTCCGTGGAACTACCCGGTCTTCACCCCGATGGGGTCGATCGTCTACGCCCTCGCGGCCGGCAACGCGGTCGTCTTCAAGCCCAGCGAGCACACGCCGGGCGTCGGTCAGTGGCTGGCCGACAGCCTCAGCGAGGTGCTGCCCGAGCAGTCGCTGCTCACCTGCGTGCACGGGGTCGGTCCGACCGGCGCAGCCTTGTGCCGCGCCGACATCGACAAGCTCGCCTTCACCGGCTCCGCGGCCACGGGCAAGAAGGTGATGGCCACCTGTGCGGAGAACCTCACGCCCGTGGTGATCGAGGCCGGCGGCAAGGACGCGCTGCTCGTCGACGAGGACGCCGACCTTGCTGCCGCGGCCGATGCTGCCGCGTGGGGTGCGTTCTCCAACGCCGGCCAGACCTGTGTCGGCGTCGAGCGGATCTACGTGCACGACAAGGTCTACGACGTGTTCCTCACGGCATTGACCAAGGCCGCGGACGGCGTACGCGCCGACGTCGGAGCCCAGCTCGGCCCGATGACGATGGAGAGCCAGATCGGGGTGGTGCGCAGCCACATCGACGACGCCCTGTCCCGCGGAGGGCGTGCGGTGATCGGCGGCGCGGACGCCGTCGGTGACCGTTTCATCCAGCCCACGATCCTGGTCGACGTGCCCGAGGACTCCCTCGCGATCACCGAGGAGACCTTCGGGCCGACGGTGACGGTGACCCGGGTCAAGGACATGGACGAGGCCGTCGAGCTGGCCAACGGCGGCAAGTACGGCCTCGGCGGCGCCGTGTTCAGCAAGGCCCGCGGGGCGGAGCTCGCCCAGAGACTGCGCTCGGGCATGACCTCGGTCAACTCGGTCATCGCCTTCGCCGGGGTGCCCTCCCTGCCGTTCGGCGGCGTCGGCGACTCGGGCTTCGGGCGGATCCACGGCGAGGACGGACTCAAGGAGTTCACCTACGCCCACTCCACGACGCGGCAGCGGATGAAGCCCCTGCTCAACCTCACGTCCTTCCAGCGCGGGGAGAAGGAGGAGACGGCGTTCGCCACGCTGCTGACCGCGTTGCACGGCGGCGCTTCACAGCTGGCCAGGAGGCCGCGCCGATAGGCCGTCCGGTCGCGCACGGGCACGCGTCGACCGCGCGCCGGGCCGGGGTCTCTGGCAGTCTGGGGGGCATGTCCAGGAAGCCCCGGCGTCGTCGCGCCACGTCAGCGGCCGCCGCTGCCGTGCAGCAGTACGCCGACGTGCAGCCCTCGCTCGTGCCGATCACCGAACGGTACGTCGACCTGATCACCACCCAGCTCGACGACGCGGGCATCAACTACCTGAGCGTCACCGGGCGCACCAAGTCGGTGGCCTCCTATGCCGCGAAGGTCGAGCGCCTGGCCGAGGGTGTCGATCCGGCCACGGAGATCACCGACGTGGTCGGGGTCCGCGTGATCACCTACGTCCACGCCGACGTGGCCGCGGTGGCCGACGTGCTCGGTGACGAGCTGGTCATCCTCGACGACCGCGACCTGGGCCAGGAGACTGCCAGCGAAGGACGTTTCGGCTACTCCAGCCGGCACGTGCTGGTGACCGTGCGCGACGACGACGCCAGCGAGCTGCTCGGCCACAACGCGTCCGTGCAGATCCGCACGGTGCTGCAGCACGCATGGGCCGAGTTCGAGCACGACATCCGCTACAAGGGCAAGATCCCCGAGGAGCACGCGCCCGACCTCGACCGTCGCTTCACGCTGGCCGCCGGTCTCCTCGAGCTTGCCGACAAGGAGTTCTCCCGGATCCGCGACGTGCTGCGTGCGACCGTGACGGAGGAGCGCGACGAGGCGGACGAGGAGGACCCGCGCATCGACGCGAAGGAGCTGGCCACCTTCCTCAACACGCAGTACGCCGACGTCGGCTGGTCGCGCGGCGACCACTACGCGTGGGTCTCGGGCCTGTTGCTCGAGCTCGGCATCACGTCGCTCGACGAGCTGGCCGGGCTGCTCACCTCGATCGACACCGACTCGATCGACGCACGCATGGGCTACAAGTACCCCGCCGGCGCCGTACGCCGCCTCGACGACGCCTTGCTTGCCGTGTTCGGCTCGCGCTACGTCGGCCTGCACGGCAACGCCCACCGCACCGACCTGCTCAGAGCCCGGCTCGACAAGCTGCGCGCCGACCTCCCCGACCACGAGTAACGCGGGGTTACGGTCGCTCCACACGCGGCATGACACGGGCGAACCGTCAGCACCACCGCACAAGTGCCGTCGTACGGCGACGCAACGGGCCGCTCAGTCGCCGAGGCGCAGCGACATCAGCACCCGGCTGCTCAGCGGCCACAGCATCAGCAGCCCCATCGAGATGCCGAAGACGCACAGCGCCGTCGCGACCGACGTGAGTCCGGCCAGCGCGCCGAACGCGACCATCGCGACGGGCATCAACACGTCGTCGCCGAGCTTCTGGATCGAGACCATCCGGCCGAAGTAGGCGCCGTCCACGGTGGCCACGAAGACCGATCCGAGCAGCGCCGAGGCGACACCCGCGGTCACCCCGATCACGAAGCAGGCGGCACCGGCCAGCCACAACGGGCCGACTCCCAGGAGCGGTATCGAGAGCCCCTGCACGACCAGGCAGATGAACCCGATCCGGGCGGGGAACCGCACGCGCCAGCGCAGCATCGTGAGGGCCCCCACGGCGGCGCCGAGCCCGACCAGCGCCTCGAGCAGCCCCACAGCCTGGGCGCCCCACCCGTCGGCCGAGGCGCGCAGCGGAATGCCCAGGCCGAGGGCCGGCGTGACCGCGAGGTTGAGGCCGGAGAGCGCCAGCACGAGCGTCCGGGTGACCGGCGTACGACCCAGGTGTCCGAATCCGCTGCGGATGCTGCGCAGCACCGGCTCGGCCTCGGCGCGGTCGAGCGGATAGCGCGGGCGCAACCAGATGACGAGGAAGGCCACCACTCCCACGAAGGTGAGCGCGTCGACGGAAGCACTGCCCTCGATGCCGTGGTGCGCGACGAGGAAGCCGCCCACCGCGGAGCCGCCCATGGTGCCGAGACGACTGCCGGTCTGGGCCAGCCCGCCGTACGCAGGCAGGTCTGCGGGCCGGACCATCTGGCGGCTGATCGTGGAGCCGGCCGGCTCGTAGACCGCGTCGGAGATGCCGAACGCGATCGCGGCGACCAGCAGCACCTCGATCGAGGGTCCGGTGGCGGTCACCCAGACCGCGGTCGCGACCAGCACGACGACGCGCACGGCGTTGGCGAGCACCATCACCATGCGGGAGTCGTACCGGTCGGCGACGACTCCGCCGACCAGCAGGACGACGGCCCGCGGGATCGTGCCGGCGGCGACCACGATGCCGGCCATGGCCGGGCTGGCGACCTGTACGGCGGTCCAGGCCAGGGCGATCGTCCAGAGCGCGTCGCCTGCGTCGGAGAGCGACTTCACCAGGACCCAGGCGTGGACGAGGCGGTCACGCGCGAAGGGCGGTGCCGCGACCGGAGGGGTGGTCGTGGGAGCGGCGGGGGTGCTCATGGCCTGGTCGGGAAGCCGTGGGCGAAGACGAAGACCGGCTGGCGTTCGCGGCCGTCGGTCCTGTCGATCGAGGCGACCCAGGCGCGCACCGTCTCCTGCAGCAGTCCCGACAGCTCGGCGAGCTCGTCGGCACTGGCCAGGGTGGAGGTGTCGGAGCTGAAGGCGGCCTCGCGCCACACGGCGTCGGCCCGGTCCTTGCTGCGTTTCCACGCCGCGAGCTTGCCGATCTGGAACTCGACGTTGAGCTTCTCCGCGGCCTTGGCCTGCATGCGGTCGGCCGGGTTGTCGGCGAAGTCGTCGACCGACCAGGTGATCGTGTTGTCCGGCGGGGTGCGCCACCAGCTGGTGCGGCCGTCGGTGGAGAGCTCGGGCGCCCGCTCGACGATCTCGACGCGCTCGAGCATGCGCAGGTGGTGGCTGATGCTGCCGACCTGCTCGTCGAGCGCGCCGGCCAGGGTGGTGACCTGGCTCGGGCCGTGCACTCCGAGGTATTCCATGATGCGTCGGCGGGTCGGGTGGTGCACCGCGCGAAGGGTCTCGATGGAGGTCATGCGCAGGACGCTAGGCACGACCTCCGGATTGCACAAGAGTTCTTGTACATCTCCCGATCAAGCAGCGACGAGGCAGCGATCAGTCCCCGAGTGCGTCGACGTACCTCTGGAGGTAGAGCGGCCAGCCACCGTCTCCGAGGACACCGTCGCGCACCGACTCCCAGCCCTCGCCGTGACGCTCGAAGTGCCGGTGCTCCAACTCGACCCGGGTCTGGGTGGGGCCCTCCGGGGTGAAGGTCACTTCGACCTCGCTGGCGTGGGCGGGGTCAGTGACCAGTTGCCAGGTTGGTGAGATGTCCCAGCTGATCACGAACCGGTGGGGAGGGTCGAAGGCCAGCACGCGTGCCCATCGGCACACCGAGCCGTTCTCGCCACGGTCATAGACGAAGCCGCCGACCCGGGTCTCGAAGACCGTCTCCGCGATCGCCTCCGGGGCGAGCAGATTGTGCTCTCGGGGCTTGATCTGGTCGAACTGTTCGGTGAACACCTGGAAGGCCCGCTCTGCGGACACCGCGACGGTGATCCCGAGCCGGACGGTCTCTTCCTGTTGTGCGTGCGCCATCTTCTTCCTCTCCTCGCTGCTCATGGTTCCTGCGTTTCGTTCGTGGGGGCCTCGGCGAGCTGCTTGAAATTGGTCAGTGCCGCGCCCCAGAAGGACTCGAGCTCCGCGCGCATCGCCTGCAGCCCGTTCGGGTCTGCGGAGTAGATCCGGCGGGTGCCCTCGGCGCGGACTCGCACCAGGGCGGCCTCCTTGAGCACTCGCAAGTGCTGGGAGACCGCCGGTCGACTGATCGGCAGCTCGCCGGCCAGGTCGGTGACCGAACGGGGTCGGGTCGAGAGGCGGGCGAAGATCTCGCGCCTGCTCGGATCGGCCAGCGCCGCCCAGGCATCAACTGCGTAAGTAGTCACGAACGGTAAGTTACCGCTTACGCTCGATCACGGCAAGGGTCATGGCCACTCACCGGGTCGTCGCGACGACTCCCACCGTGTCGCTTCGCGGGTACGGCGCCACCGAAGTGCCCCGGACCGTGAACGTGCGGTGCGCCGGACCCGGACCTAGCCAGGGCGTCGTCAACGTGGCGGCTGGGTGCAACTAGCCTCGCGCGTTCCGAGTGAGGCTCAACAGACCTCGGGATCGTCGATGAGATAACCGCAAGCAACATAGGACCAGTTCACGCGCATGGCGCGATCCTGCCCGTCGGCCTCGTACTCCACGTCCATTCGGTCGACCCACACGCCGGCATCATCCGCCGATAGCACGGTCAAAATCTCGGTGAAGGGGGCATCCGGGGACTCATCGCACCTCTGATCCACTCGGGCACCCTGCGCTGCCACCAGCGACTTCGAGGCCAATTGCCCCCGTCTCGCCAAGTCTGCGGGCGTCCGGGTGTCCGACCCCAGTGGAGACCACATTCCTTGCGGGTCTGGTCGATCCTGTGTGCCGGGCACAGTGCGCACCCAAAACTCCGCATTCACAGGTTTCCCAACCTTGTAGTGAGGCTTCACCCCCGTGATTGTGACCTGCACGGGGGCACAGATGAGCAAACTGCCGAAGGTTGCACGCCACACCCCATGTACTTCGCGTGGCGGTAGGACCGAGGTGCCACCGTCTTGGAACGCTGTTACCAAGGGACCGGCGCCAACGCTGGGGCCGTCCGTCGGGACCTCCTTCGGGCCGCATCCCGCCAACACCGCGGTGACGCACAGCACTGCCACAGTCAAGGCTCCTCGGCGCTTGGCGGCGGAGCGGGTCTCACGCGCGAACATCGTGCATACCTCACTGTCAAGGGGTGGGGGTCGGCGTGGTGCCGGCCCGCCGTCCCGGGCTGAGAACACCTGTGCCATCCCCAGACCGGGACCCGTAGTTGTCGCGCGTGCGGTGCGGCGCATGGTGCCCGCGGCCGCGCGGCTGGTCACCTGCGCGACATCACCTTCCCGGCGTTTGATGGCCAGGTGTTCGACCCGCACATGCGCCGCTTCGCTCGAAGGGTGTACAAGATCTTCTGGCTACTGTTGTACTGCCGACTGATTGACAGATCGATGCCGATCACGCTGGCGAACTTAACTGCCGCACCGTAGCTGTATGCCGACTCGCCCGACTTGTCTCGCCACCACTTGCCCCGCGCGACCCGGGCGCACTTCGTCCAATTCGGCCGGGTCGTCAGTCGGTTAGCACTTGTGCCCCCAGTCTCCCCCGTCGGAAACCACTGACGAAGGCACCCTGCACAACCCCGGGCGCACCAGGTTTCGAACAATCCGTACTCGACGCCCTTGCGATAGCTCCTACCCCGGTTTGACCCTGCCCACTGGAACCCCCATCCCGAACTGGTGTGCTTGGAACTGCCGGCCTTGAAGGCCCCCCATGCCTCTCCGGGGTCGTGGAAGGATGACGCGACCCCATAGGAGGCCCCGGTGGAGGAGTTCACGACCATCGTTGCCGTGTCGTTGCCGACCGGGTACGTGGTGCCGATCGTCGCCGACCGTACGCGTTCGCCCTTCTTGCGATATGAGCACCCAGGGTAGGGCGTGGGGTCGCCGGAACGGGCCCGGGCCGAACTCCCCGGAAGGAGTGAGAACTTTGTGAGCATTACAGACTTGCCGGTGTCGTCGTTGAGCCGTTGTAAGAGCAGACCACCCGGAGTAGCTTGCCGCGCCGCCACGCCCCGGACTCGTACCAATTCCTCCGCGGTGTCGACCCATTTAGCCTGACCACGGTGATCGACCACTGCGCGAACACTGGAGTTCGACTGGTAGGTGCCACGGTCTGTGAACACCATGACGTTGAGGAACGCCACCCCTTGGTCGTCCAACGCTGCGCGCGGCGCCTGATCGGGCCCAGCCGACACCGTGAACGAGCGACCCTTCATGCTCACAGTCGCCGCGGAGAACGGTAGCGCGCGCAGAGTCGTTCCCACCGCCGCGTCCCGCAGATCCTTGTCCTTGGGCAGGAGATACACCTCAACGTCTTGCGCTTTCACGCCGGCGGGAAGTTCGCCCGATATAACGATTGTCTGGTTGGAACTGCCGTCTGCCTCTTGAGTTTGGTCGGCTCCGGCCGCCTGAGCGCCGCCGATCACCAAGGCCAAGACGGCGGCTGCCGCTGTCCACCGCAACGCGAAGCCGCGAGAAAATTTGGGTTTACGCATTGGGCAGAACCTCCGAGTAGGGTGCGCTGACCATAACGTAGGCACTTGCTTTTTGCGCTGCATCGCACTCGACATCAAGGACCCTGAGACAGACCGCCCGGCACGGGAGAGGCCGGCCAGACTGAAGGCGGCCGCCCGCGGCGCCACGAAGCGTGATGAGATCGACCGCATCATCGAACGTGGCCGATCCCGGCAGGTGATCGATGATCGTCCCGGGGCGGAGACTCTCTGGGACGACGAGCATGGGCTTCCGCGTGATCATCGACTCCTCGGCTCTGGTCGCAATTGTGCATGGTGAGAGCGATGCGGCCGATCTCGCCAATGTCCTGGCGCAACGCGCGGGCGAGTCGTCGATCTCGGCGGCCACCTTGGTCGGGGCCGCCAACGTCATCGAGGCACACCAGGGCCGACTCGTCACCGGACTTCGATCTGCTCATGGAGCACAAGAATGCGGTCATCGCGCCGCTTCACGAACACAGGCACGCGCGCCTAATGATGCCTGGCGCGCCTCGGGAAGAGGCGCGCCCAGGCAGCAGGTCACAACCTGGTCGACTGCTTCAGTGAGGCCCTCGCAGCAATCTCGGGCGAGTCGCTCCTCTTCGAAAGCATTATGACTGCCGCAGACGGATGTCCTCGTCGCCAGGTGATTCATCATTCTCACCAGGGGCGGGGGCTTGAAGTCCTTCACGAAGTAGTCGAAGAGGTCCTCGCCCGACCCCGCCGAGCACGATCGGGTTGTAGACCCGCGCCGTCAACCAGGTCGAGCCGCGCGTGTCACCCTCAGCGAGTGGTCGCGATGACTCCGATCGTGTCGCTTCGCGGGTACGGCGCCACCGAGGTGCCGCGCACCGTGAACGTGCGGTGGTCGCCGGGTCGGGCGTACGCCGTCCGCGTGATCCGGACCTTCACCACGAACCCCTGGCTCGGCCGCAGCCAGGGCGTCGTCAACGTGCCGGCCACTGCCGCGGGGGTGACCCGGCGCGAACCCACGTAGTAGTCCACGGCGAACCGCTTGCTGCCCGCGGTTCCGCGCAGCCGGAACCGGTAGGCCTTGGCGCCGTCGTTGACCAGGCGCACCTGGCTGATGCCGGTCCGTCCCGCCTTGAGCAGTCGGTGGGTGATCGACTGCCGCTCCGCGCCGCCGTACACGTCGATGCCGGTGTAGCGGGCGGCGGTGCTCTTCTTCACCTGGGTGTCCGGCTGGGCGGCCTGCACGTCGTACCCGATGGTGCGGACGACGGTGTGCCCGGCGCCGTCGACCGCGGTGAGCCGCACGGTGTGGTGGCCGGCCGTGGAGGTCGCGAGCAGTCCGTCCGAGGCCCCGGTGACCCGGCAGGTGACCAGCGACGAGCCGCCGCGGTCGGTGCAGTCGGTCGTGACCGGGACCCGCTGCCCCTGCACGTACGTCGACCCCTCGACCGGACCACGCAGGGTCGCCACGGGTGCCTCGGTGTCGGCGATCGCGGCCAGGTGCGCGCGGTAGGTGAAGAGCCGGTCGTTCACCAGGGGGTTGGTGTCGCGCAGCTCCCAGATCTTCTGGCCGGTCGCGGACAGCTCGGTGGCGGTCACCGCGCGCGACGACGCCCAGCCGATCAGCCTGTTCCCGTTGGGAAGCTGGGCGACGCCGCCGGCGAAGAGCGCCCCGCGATCGGGCTCGGTGAAGGAGGAGATCAACCGGGCCGTCCCGGCGGTCTCGTCGATCTCGTACTCGGTGATCCGGGTGAAGGGCCGCGCGACCTCCGGGCCTGCGGGGTCGTCGGGGTTGATGCAGAACTCGTCGAAGCCGCCGCCGTACGAGCCGTTGTCGAAGATCAGGATGTTCCCGTTCGGCAGCTCGCTCGCCGTGTGCTGGGCGCAGGGCCCGTAGTAGGGGTCATCGACGAAGTCGAGGTCGCTGCGGTGGCCGCCGAGCCGCCACAGCACGTCGCCCTGCGCGTGGCCGTCCTCGGTCTCGAGCGCGATCTTGAAGACCGAGCTGAAGTGCCGGAACGACGCCAGCAGGTTGCCGTCCGCGGTGAGCACGATCGAGTTGATGTGGGCGTAGTCGGCCTTCTCGCCGGCGTCGTGCTCGACGGTCTCGGCGTCGATGTCGACGTGGTCGGCGGAGTTCCAGTCGAACATCAGCTCGCCGTCGGGGGCGAAGCCCTGGATCACGGCGTCGGTCATCTGGGTGGCCGGGTTCCGCTCGTAGGCGAGCAGGTAGGTGCTGCCGTCGGCGGCCAGGATCGAGTCGTGCGGGTCGGTGTTGACCAGGCCCTCGGTCTCGTGGGTGCGCAGCGGCTGCAGCGCCTCGTCGAGCTCGACCAGCGCCTGCCCGTTGCGGCCGGGGGAGACCGCCGAGGCCCGCGACGACGACAGGCTGCCGTTGGGCTGCCGCTTGAAGTCGATCGAGGAGGTGGTCTCGGTGTGCACGTGCACCGGGACGCCGTTGCGGTCGACCGCGGTCTCGAAGAACGGTCCGCTGGTGAACCGGGAGAGCGTCAGCAGCACGTGCCCGGGAGTCACCTGGTCGCTGACCGGTGTGGTCCGCTCCAGCGTCGGGAAGCCCGCGGGGAGGTGGATGAGCGAGTGGACGGCGTGGCCGGCGGAGTCGTCGATGATCACCGAGATCTCGTCGCCCTCGGCCAGGCCGGTGATGGTGCGGCTGCCCGTGGTCGGACGGCCGTTCACCAGCACCGTTCCGCGCGGGTCGGAGGTGGTCGCGGTGACCGTGACCCGTCCCTCGGTGCCGGCGGTCGTGGTCACGCCGTAGCGCTCGACCGACGGATCGAACGCGGGATACATCGCCACGCCCGTGCCGTCGACGGACACCGAGTGGACGGGTGCCGCGGCAGGCGTCGTTGCGACTGCTGAGGCCGGTGCCGCGTGGCCGCCGGGCAACAATGGGCCGGCGCCTGAGAGGGCCACGGCCAGGGCGAGGACGACGTACGAACGGAGCACTCCCGAACCGTACGGGAGTCGGACTCGATCGTCAGGCGATCGAGCGGAAGCCTCACCAGGGGCTGGGCTTGAAGTCCTTCACGAAGCAGCCGTAGAGGTCCTCGCCGGACTCGCCCAGCACGATCGGGTCGTAGACCCGGGCCGCGCCGTCGACCAGGTCGAGCGGTGCGTGCCATCCTTCGGCGGCGATGCGCAGCTTCTCCTGGTGCGGCCGCTCGTCGGTGATCCAGCCAGTGTCGACCGCGGTCATCAGGATCTTGTCCGTCTCGAACATCTCGCCCGCGCTGGTGCGGGTCATCATGTTCAGCGCCGCCTTGGCCATGTTGGTGTGCGGGTGACCGGCGCCCTTGTAGCGGCGGGAGAACTGCCCCTCCATCGCCGACACGTTGACGACGTACGCCCTCCGGGCACCGGCCTGTACGGCGGCACGCATCGCCGGCCGCAGCCGTGAGACCAGCAGGAACGGCGCGATCGAGTTGCAGAACTGCACCTCGAGCAGCTCCAGCGGGTCGACCTCGTCGACGACCTGGGTCCAGGAGTTGTTGGTCTGGGTGTCGGGCAGCAGCCCACCGGCGTCGACGGCGGTGCCGGCAAGGTGCGCCTCGAGGGAGGCGTTCCCGGCGGAGAGGGCGAGCGACGTGAGGCTGGCCGCGGTGTGGGCGGCCCTCGCGTGCTCGAGGGTCTCGCCTTCGTGGTGCGCGACCGCGTCGCTGCTCAACGCGCCGGCGATGGCTGCCGGGTGCGCCTCGGAGATGTGGTCGAACCTGACCATCTCGGGCAGCTCGAGGTCGGTCGGGAGTGGTGCGGACTCCATCTCGACGAGTTGGCTGTAGGCGCCGGGCGATCGGCGTACGGTCTGGCAGGCGTTGTTGATGATGATGTCGAGCGGACCGTCGGCGGCGACGTCGTCGGCCAGCGAGATCACCTGGGTGGGGTCGCGCAGGTCGATGCCGACGACCTTGAGCCGGTGCAGCCAGTCGCCACTGTCCTCGAGCGAGGCGAAGCGGCGTACGGCGTCCTTCGGGAAGCGGGTCGTGATCGTGGTGTGCGCGCCGTCGCGCAGCAGCCGCAAGGCGATGTACATGCCGATCTTGGCGCGGCCGCCGGTGAGCAGCGCGCGCTTGCCAGTCAGGTCCGTGCGCTGGTCGCGCTTGGCGTGCGACATGGCGGCGCAGGCGGGGCACAGCCAGTGGTAGAAGGCGTCGACCAGCGTGTAGTCGGTCTTGCAGATGTAGCAGCCGCGCGGCTTGAGCAGCTCGCCCGCGAAGGCGCCGGCGGCGTTCGAGACCAGCGGGATGCCCTGGGTCTCGTCGTCGATCCGCATCCTCGACCCGGTGGCGGTGGCCTCGATGACGGCCCGGTCGGCGGCGGCCTCGGCCTCGCGCTTGCGGAGCCGACGGGCCTGCTTGAGCGCCTTGTACATGTGGGAGGCGGCGTGCTTGACCGTTGTCACGTCGGGGTGGTCCGTGGGCAGCTCGTGCAGCTGGCCGAGCACCTTCACCGCGGTCGCCAGCTCGTCCGGGTCGATCCGGTCGAGGGTGGGGTCGGAAGGGGCGGGCGGCTTGGTCACCGGCAGATTCTAGGCCCTGATCGACCTGTCGCTACTTTCGATCGACCTGTCGCCAGTTTCGGCTCTGGCGCAGAACTGGCGACGGTCGCTCAAGACTGGCGACGGGTCGCTCAAAACTGGCGACGGGTCGACAAGAACTGGCGACGGGTCGCTCAAAACTGGCGACAGGTCGGCAAGAACTGGCGACAGGTCGGCGGGTAGCGTCGTCACTCGTGCTGAGGGGACTGATGGCCGACACCGCGCCACTGCGCAACGACCACTTCCGTCGGCTCTGGATCGCCAACATCATCACCGTCATCGGTGCCCAGCTCACCGTGGTCGTCGTACCGGCCCAGATCTACGCGATCACCGGTTCCTCGGCGTACGTCGGCCTAACCGGAGTCTTCGGCCTCGTGCCCCTGGTCGTCTTCGGGCTCTGGGGTGGCGCGCTCGCCGACGCGATGGACCGGCGGACGCTCCTGCTCTGCACGACGATCGGGCTGATCGTCACCAGTGGGCTCTTCTGCGTGCAGGCCGCCCTCGGCAACGAGAACGTGTGGCTCCTGCTCGGCCTCTTCGCCGTGCAGCAGGCCTTCTTCGCGATCAACCAGCCGACTCGCAGCGCCGTGCTGCCCAAGATCCTGCCGATGCGGCTGCTCCCGGCGGCCAACTCCCTGAACATGACCGTGATGATGGCCGGCGCGATCGCCGGCCCGATGATCGGCGGCGCGCTGATCCCGGTGCTCGGCTACGCCTGGCTCTACCTGGCAGACACGGTGACCCTCTTCGCCACCCTCTCGGCGGTGGTCGCCCTGCCGGCGCTGCCGATCGAGGGAGTGACCAGCACCCCGGGCCTGCGCTCGGTCATCGACGGGCTGGCCTACCTGCGCGGCCACCCGGTGCTGATGATGTCGTTCGTCGTCGACATCATCGCGATGGTCTTCGGCATGCCGCGCGCCCTCTTCCCCGAGATGGCGGACAGCGACTTCGGCGGCCCGAGCAACGGTGGCATCGCCTTCGCACTGCTCTTCGCGGCCATCCCCGCCGGCGCGGTGATCGGCGGCGTCTTTTCCGGCTGGGTCTCCCGCGTCGAGCGGCAGGGGAGGGCAGTGATCATCGCGATTCTCGTGTGGGGGCTGGCGATTGCGTTCTTCGGCCTCTTCGTCGGGTTCGCCAACGGGAGCGGCGGCGTGATGCTCGGCGCCGCGATCGCGATGCTGATGGTCGGAGGTGCGGCCGACATGGTCTCGGCGGCGTTCCGGCAGAGCATGCTGCAGAGCGCCGCCTCCGACGAGGTGCGCGGACGGCTCCAGGGCGTCTTCATCGTGGTGGTCGCCGGCGGCCCGCGCATCGCGGACGTCGCCCACGGGGGCGCCGCGGCCATGGCCGGTACGGCGACCGCGGCGGCAGGTGGGGGCGTACTCGTCGTGGTGCTGACCATCGCAGCGGCGATCGCCGCACCCGCGTTCATGCGCTACCGGCTGGCGAGGGCCGACTGATGCGGGTCTGGTCGCTGCACCCGGAGCAGCTCGACGTGAAGGGCCTGGTCGCTTGCTGGCGCGAGACCCTGCTGGCCCAGAAGGTGCTGCGAGGCCTGACCGAGGGCTATCGCAACCACCCGCAGCTCACCCGGTTCCGGGCTACGGACGATCCGGTCGCCGCCGTGGCGACGTACCTGCACGGCATCGCCGACGAGGCCGACGCTAGGGGCTACAACTTCGACCGGGCCCGCGTCGTCACCGAGGCCGACCCGGCCCTGCGGATGCCGGTCACCGAGGGCCAGGTCGCCCACGAGTGGCGGCATCTGCTGGCCAAGGTGGCGCTGCGCGATCCGGAGAGGCACCTGTCCCTCCTTGCCACCGAGGCCCGGGTGCACTCGCTGTTCGTCGTGCACCCGGGTCCGGTCGAGCCGTGGGAGGTCGTGCTCCCCGCGCCGCGGCCCGACTGACCCGAGCTCGGTCGCTCTGGGCCCTCCTTTCCGGCAAGCTCCCACCCGGCGGGTGCCGCAACCTCCCCCCGGAGGGTGATGCCGTCGCGCAGGCCGCCTTCTAGCGTCGTTCGGGCCGACCGACGAAGGAGCACGCATGACGCACGAGGCGATGATCTACGAGGCGATCCGGACGCCCCGTGGGCGTGGCAAGAAGGGCGCACTTCACGGAACGAAGCCGGTCGACCTGGTGGCAGGCCTGGTCGATGAGCTGCGGGGCCGTCTGCCCGAGCTGGATCCCTCCGTGATCGACGACATTGTTCTCGGTGTCGTCACCCCGATCGGCGAGCAGGGCGGTGACATCGCCAAGGCGGTCGCGCAGGTCTCGGGGCTTCCGGAGACCGTTGCCGGCGTCCAGATCAACCGCTACTGCGCCTCGGGCCTGGAGGCCACGAACATCGCCGCAGCGAAGGTTCGTTCCGGCTGGGACCGCATGGTCCTGGCAGGTGGAGTGGAGTCCATGTCGCGCGTGCCGATGATGTCGGACGGCGGGGCGCTCTTCACCGACCCGACCACGACCTACGACCACCACTTCGTGCCCCAGGGCATCGGCGCCGACCTGATCGCGACCCTTGAGGGCTTCAGCAGGGAAGACGTCGACGGTTTTGCGGTGACGTCCCAGCAGCGCGCCGAGGCGGCGTGGTCCCAAGGCCGGTTCAAGCGCTCCGTCGTACCCGTCGTGGATCAGAACGGTGTGCTCGTTCTCGATCACGACGAGCACCGGCGCCCGGAGTCGACGGTCGCCTCGCTCGGTGAACTGGCGCCGTCCTTCGAGGTCCCGGGGACCAAACTGGGGTTCGACGCGGTCGCCCTGCAGAAGTACCACACGGTGGATCGGATCAACCACGTGCACACAGGCGCCAACTCGTCAGGGATCGTCGACGGGGCCGCGCTGGTGCTCCTGGGCAGCGAGCAGGTCGGTCGGGACCTCGGCCTGGAGCCGCGGGGTCGTGTGGTGGCCACGGCGATCACTGCCGCCGACCCGACGATCATGCTGACCGGCCCGAAGCCGGCCACCGAGAAGGTCCTGGCGACCGCGGGCCTCACGCTGGCCGACATCGATCTCTTCGAGCTCAACGAGGCCTTCGCGTCGGTGGTGCTGAAGTGGATGAAGGACCTCAAGATCCCGGCCGAGAAGGTCAACGTCAATGGCGGTGCCATCGCGATGGGGCACCCCCTAGGGGCGACCGGAGCGATGCTCGTCTCGACCGTCCTCGACGAGCTCGAGCTTCGGCAGGAGCGACGTGCCCTGGTGACCCTGTGCGTGGGCGGCGGCATGGGGATCGCCACCATCATCGAGCGCCTGTGACCCGGCCGGACCCCACTCCAGAAACCACTGAGGAGAAGCACGTGACCAGCGTTCCGACATCCGGCGATCAGCCGATCTTCACCTGGCGCAAGGAGGACGACGGCATTGTCGTCCTCACCATCGACGACCCCACCCAGGGCGTGAACACCGTCCACGCGCGCTTCGTCGCGGAGCTGGCGGAGACGGTGGAGCGCCTGCGGGCGGAACGGGACTCGATCTCCGGAGTCGTCATCACCTCAGGCAAGTCCACCTTCGTGGCGGGAGGTGACCTCGAGGAGATCGTGGCCCTCGGACCCGAGGACGCCACCCGATTCACCCAGCACCTCAACCACCTCAAGGGCCAGCTGAGATTGCTCGAAGGTCTCGGCCGCCCGGTCGTCGCTGCGATCAACGGATCCGCGCTCGGCGGAGGCCTCGAGCTGGCACTCGCGACCCACCACCGGGTGGTGCTGGACTCGCCGAGGGTGCAACTGGGTCTGCCGGAGGTGGGTCTGGGCCTCCTGCCCGCCAGCGGCGGCATCATTCGAACTGTGCGGCTCCTCGGAGTGCGCAAGGCGCTCGACGACGTCCTGCTGTCGGGCAGGCGGTTCCGTCCGCAGCAGGCGCAGGAGCTCGGCCTGGTTGACGAGCTGGTGAAGTCGGCGGACGAGCTGCTGTCGAGAGCCAGGCAATGGATCGTCGAGAACCCCGACGCCGCGCAACCGTGGGACGCCAAGGGTTTCGCCATCCCGGGCGGCACTCCGACCAGGGGCGCCCTGAGTGCGGATCTTCCCTTCCTCGCCTCCACGCTCCGGGCCAGGACCGGAGGTGCTCCGGCCCCCGCCCAGCGCGCCATCCTGGCCGCGGCGGTCGAGGGTGCCCAGGTCGACATCGACACGGCAGGCCTGATCGAGACCCGCTACTTCGTGGAGCTCGCCACGGCCCAGATCTCGAAGAACCTGATCAACCTGAACTTCTTCGACCTCCAGGCGATCAAGGGGGGTGCCAGCCGGCCGAACGATCAGCCGTCGTACCGGGCGAGGCGGATCGGCGTGGTCGGCGCCGGAATGATGGGCGCCGGAATCGCCTACGCATCGGCGAAGATCGGCATCGACGTGGTCCTGGTCGACACGACACTGGCCGGCGCGCAGAAGGGGCGCGCCCATGCGGAGAAGGTCGAGGCCAAGGCCGTGAGTCGTGGACAGCGCACCCAGGCTGACCAGGACGCGCTGCTGAACCGGATCACCGTCTCTGACCGCGTGGAGGATCTCGCTGACGTGGACTTCGTCATCGAGGCAGTCTTCGAGAACGCGGAGCTGAAGGCCGAGGTCTTCGGCAGGGTCGAGGGCGTGGTCGGGCAGGACACGGTTCTCGGTTCGAACACGTCCACCCTCCCGATCACCTCACTCGCCGCCTCGGTGCGGCGCCCGGAGGACTTCGTAGGCGTGCACTTCTTCTCTCCCGTGGATCGCATGCCGCTGGTGGAGATCATTCGCGGGGAAGCCACCTCCGACGCCACTCTCGCCAAGGCCTTTGACCTGGTGCTGCAGCTGGGGAAGACGCCGATCGTGGTCAATGACAGCCGTGGCTTCTTCACCAGCCGCGTGATCATCTCTCGACTCAACGAGGCCGTTGCCATGGTGGGTGAGGGGGTCGCCCCGGCCAGCATCGAGCAGGCCTCCCTGCAGGCGGGCTACCCCGCGGGGGCGCTCCAGCTCCTCGACGAGCTGACCCTGACGCTGCCGCGGGACGTACGCGAGGAGGCGCGGTCTGCTGCGACGGTCGCCGGTCAGGAATGGGAGGCCCATCCCGGCCACACGACCTTCGACCGGCTCATCGACCTCGGACGCGTGGGGCGCGCGGGCGGTGGTGGTTTCTACGACTACGACGAGAAGGGACGACGTACCGGGTTCTGGCCCGGCCTCACGGAGGCCTTCCCCCCGGGTGACGACATTCCGACGGTGGGGGACCTGGCCGACAGGCTTCTCTTCGCCGAGGTTCTCGAGGCGTGGGCCGCCCACTCCGAGGGCGTGATCGAGGCGCCGTCGGATGCCAACGTCGGTTCCCTTCTCGGCATCGGCTTCCCTGCGTGGACGGGTGGGGTCCTCCGGTTCCTCGACCAGTTCGACGGCGGACGTCCCGGGTTCGTGGCGCGCGCTGAGCAGTTGGCCGAGCAGTACGGCTCCCGCTTCCGCCCGCCGGCCTCCCTGGCCGAGACCGTCTCCGAGGCATCGGGAGCATGAAGGTCGACGCCAACATCGGCGGCCAGATCGACGGCTCCGAGGGTGGCGACCTGCCGACTCTCATCGACCAACTGTCCACTGCGGAGGCGTGCGGTTTCAACGGTGTCTGGAGCACCGAGGTCGGACGGGACCCGTTCTTTCCGCCGTTGATCGCTGCCGAGCACACCCGGGAGATGACGGTGGGGACCGCGGTGGCGGTCGCGTTCGGACGCAGCCCGATGACGGTTGCCTCGTCCGCCCACGACCTTCAGGGTTTCAGCGGTGGGCGATTCGTCCTCGGGCTCGGCACACAGGTCAAGGCACACATCGAGCGGCGCTACGGAATGCCTTGGTCGAGGCCGACCGCGCGAATGGCCGAATTCATCGGCGCACTGCATGCGATCTGGGACAGCTGGGAGTCGGGTGACCGCCTCGACTTCCGCGGCGACTTCTACAACCACACGTTGATGACCCCGATGTTCACTCCGGCACACCACCCGTGGGGGAGACCGCCGGTGTTCCTGGCAGCCGTGGGCCCGCGGATGACTGAGGTCGCTGCTTCCGTCGCCGACGGGATCTTCATCCACGGCTTCACGACAGAGCGCTACCTGCGTGAGACCACGCTGCCCCTGATCGAGGGCACGCTCGATGCCAACCGGCGTGACCGGGCCTCCTTCGTGATCGCCTACCCGGGCATGGTGGCAACCGGCGCATCCGAGGAGGAGCTGCTCGCGGGGATCGCGGCGGTGCGGCACCAGATCGCGTTCTACGGTGCGACCCCGGCGTACCGATCGGTCCTCCAGCTGCACGGCTGGGAGGGGCTCCACGAGGAGCTGCACCAACTTTCCGTCGCGGGCAGGTGGGCCGAGATGGACGATCTGGTCGACGACGACGTGCTGAACGCCTTCGCCGTCGTCGGTGGTCCCAGTGAGGTCGCTGCCGAGATCAGCCGTCGCTTCGGAGAGGTCATCGACCGCTTCACCCTCTACACGCCGTACCCGCTCAGCGCGGCCGCCCGCGCGACCGTCGTGGCCGGCATCGCTGCCGGCTGAACCCCAGGAGCACTCGATGGACTTCCAGACCAGCGAAGAGCACCGTGCACTGCGGGCAGCAGTGGCGGGAATCAGTGGCAGCTTCGGCAACGACTACTACACGAAGAAGGCAGAGGCAAGGGAGTTCACCGAGGAGCTGTGGCTCGCGCTGGGTGAGCGCGGGTTCATCGGCATCAACATCCCGGAGGAGTACGGCGGGGGCGGGGCCGGTCTCGCCGAGTTGTCCGTCGTGGTGGAGGAGACCGCTGCGGCGGGGTGTCCACTGCTCCTGCTGCTCGTGGCCAGTGCCATCAGCGGGGAGGTGATCGCCGAGTTCGGCACACCACAGCAACGTCGTCAATGGTTGCCGCGGCTCGCCAGCGGCCAGGGCCGTGTCGTCTTCGCGATCACCGAGCCCGAGGCCGGTTCGAACGCGCATGACCTCGCCACCACGGCCCGACGCGACGGCGACGAGTACGTCCTCAGCGGAACGAAGCACTACATCTCCGGCATCGACGTCGCCGACGCCGTGCTGGTCGTGGCAAGCACCGGTACCGATCCGGAGACCGGTGCCGCGGAGCTCTCCCTCTTCGTGGTCGACACGGATGCTCCGGGTCTGGTGGCGCAACCGTTGCCGGTCGCGGTCAGCCTGCCCGAGCGTCAGTTCACCCTGTTCTTCGACGACGTGCGCGTCCCGGCCGATCGCCTCATCGGCGTCGAGGGCGCCGGATTCAAGCAGGTGTTCCACGGCCTCAATCCCGAACGGGTGACCGGTGCGGCACTCCTGGTCGGCATCGGTCGGTATGCGCTCGCCCGCGCCGCCGAGTATGCGAACAGCCGGTCCGTCTGGGGGGTGCCCATCGGCTCCCACCAGGCAGTGGCGCACGCGCTGGCCGCCGCCCGGATCGACATCGACGCTGCTGCCCTGATGACGGCACGGGCAGCCTGGCTCCATGACCAGAAGCTGCCCGCCGGTGAGGCGTCCAACATGGCGAAGTACCTCGCGGCCGAGGCGGCGCTGGCCGCGCTCGACGCGGCAATCCAGTGCCACGGGGGCAACGGGGTGGCGACCGAATACGGACTCATCCCGCTGTGGGGCCTGGCTCGCGTGTTGCGCATTGCCCCGGTGAACCGGGAGATGATTCTCAACTACGTCGCGCAGCACTCGCTGGGGCTGCCGAGGTCCTACTGACGCATTCCCGGCTGACGCGACCGACCGCCGCGATTCCGGTGAAGCCGACCCTGTCCCAGCCGTTCCTCGCCCGGCCCGGCGGGAGGAGGCATTTGCTTCCTGGGGGTGATCCGCCCGCCCCAGTCGGTGCTCCATCGTTGGTCTCGCTGCACCTGCCGGGAGGTCCGCGAGCGCCGGCCGAGGACCTCCCGGCAGCCTTGTCACCCAGGCAGGAGAGAGCGTGTACCCAGGAACCTTCGCCACGTCCACCCCGGACAAGACCGCCATCGTCGTCGCCGACACGGGTGCCTCACTCACCTACGCCGAGCTCGACGAGGCCACTGCGCGGTTGGCCCGGGTCTTCCACGACTCAGGCCTGCGACGAGGAGACCACGTCGCCTTCCTGACGCCGAACTCCCTCGAGCTCTTCGTGACCTACTGGGCCGCACTGCGCTCCGGGCTGTACGTGACCGGGGTCAACTACAACCTGTCGGCCGACGAGGCCGGCTACATCGTGCGGGACTGCGGTGCCCGTGCCCTCGTCGCATCGGCTGAGGTGTCCGACCTGGCCGAGGCGTTGGTCGCGCAGAGCCCGGGCATCGAGCTGCGGCTCGCGTTCGGCGGCGCCATCCGCGGACACGACTCCTTCGAGGACGCGCTGGCCAAGGTGTCTGCCGAGCCGCTCGCCGATCAGCGCCGCGGCGCCGACATGCTCTACTCCTCGGGCACGACCGGCCAGCCGAAGGGCGTCAAGCCACCGCTGCCGGAGCACCTCGTCAGCGAGCCCGGCGACCCCTTCGCCGGGGTCTTCGGTCCGATGTACGGCTTCGGCCCCGACACCGTCTACTACTCACCGGCACCCGGCTACCACGCGGCGCCGCTTCGCTTCGGCGGCATCGTCCACTACTTCGGCGGCACCCTGGTGCTCGGCAAGAAGTTCGACGCGGTGCGGTCCCTGGAGGCCGTCGAGAAGTACGGCGTCACCCACAGCCAATGGGTGCCCACCATGTTCGTGCGCATGTTGAAGCTCGACCCCGACGTGCGTGCGTCGTACGACGTCTCGACGCTGGCCTGCGCGATCCACGCGGCCGCGCCCTGCCCGGTGGACGTGAAGCAGCAGATGATCGACTGGTGGGGTCCGGTCCTGCACGAGTACTACGGCGGCACCGAGGGCAACGGCCTGACGCTGATCAACTCCGAGCAGTGGCTCGAGAGGCCCGGTTCGGTCGGCAAGGCGGGCCTGGGAACCCTGCGGATCTGCGGTGAGGACGGCGAGGTGCTGGACGCCGGCCGGGTCGGCTCCGTCTACTTCGAGCGCGACACGATGCCGTTCGCCTATCACAACGACCCCGACAAGACCCGGGCCTCCCAGCACCCTGACCACGAGACGTGGACGACCATCGGTGACATCGGCTACGTCGACGAGGACGGCTACCTGTTCCTCACCGATCGCAAGGCGTTCATGATCATCTCGGGTGGTGTGAACATCTACCCGCAAGAGGTCGAGGACTGCCTGGCCCTGCACCCGAAGGTGCTCGACCTCGCGGTCTTCGGCATTCCCGACGACGAGATGGGGGAGCAGGTCAAGGCCGTCGTCCAACCGGCTCCGGGTGTCGAGACCGGGCCCGCACTCGAGCAGGAGCTTCTCGCGTTCGTGCGTGACCGGATGGCGCACTTCAAGGTGCCGAGGAGCATCGACTTCTCCGAGAGCCTCCCGAGAACGCCAACAGGCAAGCTCGTCAAGGGGATCCTGCGCGATGCGTACGTGAAGGCGGCCAAGGGATGACCGTCACGACGCGGCCGGTCGTCGTGCTCCACGACGTGCGCTCACGCACCGAGCGACGACTCGTCACCGAGTGGGCACGGGAGACGCATCCCGGCTCGTGCGTCCGGGGAGTCGACGACGGGTGGCTGGCGGAGCAGTTCGACGAAGAGGCCCTGCTGGTGCCGGCGCGGGTGGCCTGGGTCGCCGCGCCGGGCAGCAGCACCCGCCGGGCCACCGACGTGCTCGGCCATCTCACACCGTTGCGACCCTGGCCCGTCGCCCAGCCGTTGCTGGCGCGACGTGTCCCCGGAGCGGTGACCATCGTCGTCGGGGAGGCGGCCACCCTGGCCGACCTGCGCAGGCGCTTCGCGGAGGAACACCAGGGCGGCGACTCGATGGAGGAATTCATCAGGCACGCGGCGATCCTGTCCAGCGATCGGGCCGAACGACGCCTGATCGGCGACCGCTACAAGGTGCCGCGTCGCGTCGCGGAGCAGATCGCCTCCTCGGCGCGACTGCGCGACAAGGTGCGCGCCTTCGCGGCCGAGACGGGCACGACGTACGACGCGGTCTTCGACGAGGTGCAGGACTGCCTGACCGAGTTGGTCGCCGTCCAGAGCCCGGCCGCCATCGACGCCTACCGAACGGTGCTCTCCCCGATGCACTCCCGTGCGTGGAAGGTCCACGTCGACCAGGACAGCCTCGAGCCGCTCCGGGCGCTGAACAAGAAGAGTGCCCTGATCTTCCTGCCCGCCCATCGTTCGTACGCCGACCCGCTGGTGCTCGGCGAGGTGCTGCACACCCACGACTTCCCGCGCAACCACACGCTGGGGGGCGCGAACATGGCGATCTGGCCGATCGGTCCGCTGGGCAAACGCGCCGGAATGGTCTTCATCCGCCGGGCCAACGCCAACGACGGCGCCTACAAGCTGGCGCTGCGTGAGTATCTGGCCCATCTGGCGGCCAAGCGGTTCAACCTCGAGTGGTACATCGAGGGCGGGCGGACCCGCACCGGGAAGCTGCGGCCGCCGAAGTTCGGGCTGCTCTCCTACCTGACCCGCGCGCTCCGGGAGAACCGGACCGACGACGTCCAGCTGGTCCCGGTGTCGATCGTCTACGACCACATGTCCGAGGTGGGCGCGCTCTCCGATGAGCAGGGTGGCGCCAAGAAGGCCGCCGAGGGCAGTCGTTGGCTGGCCCGCTACGTCCGTGGTCAGCTGAGGAACAGCGGCAATGCATGGGTGCAGTTCGGGGAGCC
Source organism: Nocardioides sp. Soil796 (assembly GCF_001429525.1). Lineage (NCBI taxonomy): Bacteria > Bacillati > Actinomycetota > Actinomycetes > Propionibacteriales > Nocardioidaceae > Nocardioides > Nocardioides sp. Soil796. The sequence continues at coordinate 273,887 of NZ_LMSQ01000020.1, read as the reverse complement.
GTTCTCACTGAGAGAGGCACTCGCCGACGCCGGCGAGGGAAATGCGCAGCTGGAGAAGGTGGCGTTCCGGATCTGCGACGGCATCAACCGCGCGACCCTGATGACTCCCACGGCCCTGGTCACGTTCGCACTTCTGGGTACGCATCACCGGGCCTTGACGCTGGCCGAGATCCGTCGGGTGGCACTCCCGCTCCTCGACTACCTGGACTCGCGCGGTCTCGCCGGGCCGGCCGACGTGCTCCGCTCGGACGACGCCGTCCTCGAGACGCTGGACAAGCTCGTGGAGTCGGGGGTCACCACGCTCTACTCGGGGGGCCCCGAGCCGGTCTGGTCGGTCTCGCCGGGTCAGCACCGGGTCGCCGCGTTCTACCGGAACGGGGCGATCCACCATCTCGTGACGCGGGCCATCGTCGAGCTCGCGCTGCTCCACGTGGGCGACGGCGAGGAAGGCACGAACCCGCGTGACGAGGCGTACGCCGAGGCGGTGCGGCTGCGCGACCTGCTGAAGTTCGAGTTCTTCTTCCCGACCACCAGGCAGTTCCGGGCTGACGTCGTCGCGGAGTGCGAGCTGTTCGATCCCGACTGGTTCGAGAGGGCCGGCACCGAGAGTGGGCTGGCGAACCTCCTAGCCTCCTCGAAGGTGCTGGTCGCCCACCGCGCGTTCCGTTCGTTCTTCGACGCCCAGCTCGTGGTCGCGGAGGCGCTGCTCAGCAAGGAGCCCGGCATCCCCCTGGACGAGGAGGCACTGCTGGTCGAGTGCCTCGGTCTCGGTCACCAGATGTGGCTGCAGGGGCGTCTGCACCGCGCCGACTCCGTCTCCCGAGAGCTCTACGCCACCGCGCTGAAACTGGCCAGGCACCGTGGCCTCGTCGAGGGCGACGCCGAGACCGTACGCCGGGCGCGGGTCGAGTTCGCCGCCACAGTGACGGACGTCCTCGCCCGGATGAGCCGGATCGCCGATCTCGAGGAAGAGATCCTGAAGGAGCGCGAGACGTGATGAGCCTCGACACCCTCCTCCGGAAGATCTACGCGGGCCCTGGAGGCCCCGAGATCGGCGCGTTCTTCGACTACGACGGCACCGTGATCACTGGATTCTCGGCGTCGGCGTTCTACGGACACCGGGTCCGTGGCCGCGAGATCGGCCTCAGCGAACTCGCCCAGACCGTGTGGGCCGGCTTCCGTGGCGTCAACACCGCTGCCGAGTTCCTCAGCCTGCTCGAGCTCAGCTGCCGGGCCTGGGCCGGCAAGACCGAGGTCGAGCTGATCGAGCTGGGCGAGACCCTGTTCAAGGAGAGCATTGCGGGTCGACTGCACCTCGAGGTGTGGGAGCTGGTGAAGGCGCACCACGACATGGGCCACACCGTCGTCCTTGCTTCCTCGGCGACGAGGTTCCAGGTGCAGCCGATGGCCGACGCACTCGACGCCCAGCACACCCTCTGCACCCGACTCGAGGTCGACGACGGGGTGATGACCGGGCGGGTCCTGGGCGCTCCGTTGTGGGGCAGGGGCAAGTCGGACGCCGTCACGGAACTGGCCGCCGTCGAGAACCTCGATCTGGCCCGCTCCCACGCCTACAGCAACGGAACCGAGGACATCCCCTTCCTCTCCGCCGTCGGCAACGCCGTCGCGGTCTCTCCCGAGCCGGGCCTGCGCGCCGAGGCCGGCGAGCGCGGCTGGGCGGTCCTGGACTGCGTGCCCCGCACTGGTCGCCCGAGCGTGAAGGACATCGCACGGACCGCTGGCTTCTACGGCGCCTTCGCCACCGCGTTCGGGGCCGGCATCGGGCTGGGCTTGCTGAACCGGTCCCGCTCGCAGGTCTTCGACATCACCGGCAGCGTCGGGTCCGACGTCGGCCTCGCGCTGGCCGGCGTGACCGTCGACGTGATCGAGGGACACGAGCACCTCTGGGGCGCACGGCCCTGCGTGTTCGTCTTCAATCACCAGAGCAAGCTCGACCCGGTCATCGTGATGAAGCTGCTCCGCCAGCGCTGGACCGGGGTCGCCAAGGCGGAGGCGAGGAAGATCCCCGGCTTCGGCCAGCTGTTCCAGATCGCCGGCGTCGCGTTCGTCGAGCGCACGGGCGACGTCGAGAAGGCCAAGCGGGCGCTCGCCCCGGCGATTGCGAAGATCCGCGACGAGGGGGTCTCGTTGGCGCTCTCCCCCGAGGGCACGCGGTCGCCGACACCGCGCCTCGGTCCATTCAAGAAGGGCGCCTTCCACATCGCCATGCAGGCAGGGGTGCCGATGGTGCCGATCGTGTTGCGTGGTGCCGGCGACGTCATGTGGCGCGGAGCCCAGACGCTGCGCCCCGGGGTCGTCGAAGTCGTCGTACTCCCGCCGGTGCAGACGACCGACTGGAGAGTCGAGTCGATCGAGCGACACGTCAGCGACGTACGCGACCAGTTCGTCCAGACCCTCGCCCATTGGCCGGGTCGACCGGACCTGCCGGCCCTTCCGTCGGGCCGTGCACAAGGAGAGACCTCGTGAACGCCACGGCCATCGCCCAGGACGGATGGGGCCAGGACCCTGCGATGAACCCCATCGAGACAGTCATGTGGCGGGCCGAGGCGGATCCCGCATTGAAGTCCACCATGATCGCGCTCGAGGTGCTCGACCGGGCCCCCGACTGGGCCGACTTCGTGGCCACGCACCAGCACGCGCTCGTGGGGGTGCCGCGACTGCGGCACCGCGTGGTCGAACCGCCGTTCGGCCTGGCCGCACCGCGCTGGTCGCCGGATCCCCAGTTCGACCTGCACTTCCACCTGCGACGCTCGACCCTCCGCTCGGGTGCCACCTGGAAGGACCTGTTCTCCGCGGCCGAGCAGATCGCGATGAGCCCGTTCGACCGCAGTCGTCCGCCGTGGGAGGCAACGCTGTTCGAAGGCCTGCCCGACGGTCGGGCGGCGTACGTTCTGAAGCTGCACCACGCCTCGACCGACGGGGTCGGAACGCTGCAGCTGATGAAGATGCTGCACTCCTCTCTGCCGACTACCAAGCGCGCAGGTCCCCGCCCGGAACGGGGCGGGATGACCGCATGGGGCGTTCTCGGTGCACAGGCCCTCGACTCGGCCCGCTCCGCACCCTCGGTCGTACGCCGGGCCGGTGCCGCGGCACGACGGGTCGTCGCCGATCCGGGGAAGTCCCTGCTCGACGGCGTCCGCTACGGGCTCTCCCTGCAGCGGGTCCTCTCGCCGCCACCCGCCGCCCCCTCGCCCCTGCTGGCCGGGCGAAGCGTGAACTGGCGCTATGCCGCCCTGGACGTCGACCTGGCCTCCCTCCGGGCCGCGGCCAAGGCGGCAGGTGGCTCGCTGAACGATGCCTACATCGCCGCCCTCCTCGGCGGCTACCGCCGTTACCACGAGGGGTTCGGCGCACCGGTCGACGCGATCCCGATGGCGATCCCGATCTCGGTACGCCGCGACGGCGACGGCGGTGGCGGCAACCGCTTCGCCACCGCGCGCCTCGCCGGGCCGGTGGGCGTGACTGACCCCCGGGAGCGGATCGAGGCGATCGGTGAGCTGGTCCGGACCGCACGGCAGGAGCCAGCGCTCGACAACATCAGGGTGCTGGCCCCGCTGCTGGCCCGGCTGCCGGCCTCGGTGATCGCGCAGATCGCCGGTGACATGGCCAGGAGCAGCGACCTCCAGGCGAGCAACGTTCCCGGTGCCCGCGAGGAGGTCCACTTCGCAGGCACCAGGGTCGAACGCCTCTATCCCTTCGCGCCGCTGCCGGGCTGCCCCGCGATGATCACTCTCGTGTCGCACTTGGCGACCTGCTGCATCGGGGTCAACTACGACGCGGCCGCGTTCACCGACGGTGACTTGTTCCTGTCCTCCCTCGAGGACGGCTTCACCGAGGTGTTGGCCCTCGCCGGACCGGATGCCGGAGCCGCCAGGTGGCTGCGGTGACCGCGATGCCCGAGTCACCTGGGCTCGAGATGCACCGGGGCGGGGGCGGAAGCCCGTTGGTCCTGCTCCACGGCATCAACATGACCTGGAAGATCTGGCGACCGGTGGTGCCCGCCCTGGAGGAGCAGCACACCGTCCTCGCGCCAACCCTGGCCGGTCACCTCGGAGGCCCCGGCCTCGTCGCGGGAGCCCATGGGATCGGACCCGTCGCGGACGCGGTGGAGGAGATGCTCGACCGGCAGGGGATCGACCGTGCCCACCTGGTCGGGAACTCCCTGGGCGGCTGGGTCGCCTGTGAGCTGGCCCAGCGAGGCCGGGCCATGTCGGTGGTCGCGTTCTCGCCGGCGGGAGCCTGGGACACCCGGGCCGCCCAGCAGCGGATCGTCCGGCTGATGCGGTTGACCCGGCGGAGTGCGCAGTGGTCGTCGACCCGGAACCTCATGTCACGGCCCGGACTGCGACGTGCCGCCCTCGGCCTGGCACTCGAGCGAGGGGACCTGATCCCGAACGACGTCGCGTTGCAGATGGTGGAGGAGACGCGCGCCTGTCTGCTGCTCGAGGGGCTGCTCAGGTGGATCGACCAGCACGGATCGATCGACAGGTTCGACATCGACAGCGCCTGTCCGGTGCGACTGGTCTGGCCGGTGGCCGACCGGACCATTCCCTACGAACCTTACGGGCGCGTCTACAGGGACCTCATCCCGCACGCCGAGCTGGTGCCACTTCGCGGGGTCGGTCACGTGCCGATGTACGACGATCCCCGGCTGGTGAGCCGGACGATCCTCGAGTTCACCGCCCGCGTCCCGGCGGCGTCCGCGGGCACCACGACCTGACCGGTCGTCGGCTACCGGGTGTCCTTGCGAAGAGGATGGTCCGCCGGAACCTCGACCAGCACGAGGCGGACGCCGTCGGGGTCCTCGATCCACATCTCCTGCAGTCCCCAAGGCTCCCGACGGGATTCACGAACGATGCGAACTCCGGCGTCCCGCAACCGCCGCTGCTCGGCCTCGAGGTCGCGGACCTGGATCCAGACGGCGATGCCCTGCGGCGGCTCGTTTGCCTGGCCACTGACCTCGAGCAGGCCGTTGCCCAGGAAGAACACCACGCCGGGGTTGCCCGGAGTCCCGAACTCCCGGTGGATGGCCAGGCCGAGCGTGTCGCGATAGAACGCGTGGCTCCGTGGCGGGTTCGTGGGGTGCAGCAGGATCCGACTGCTCAGGACGTCCATGCGTTCAGCCTCGCACGCACGCCGTGACGGGCGCCCGGTCCGGACTCAGGCCTGGGCCGTGGTGGCGCCCAACTGCAACGCGATGATGCCGACCACGATCAGGGCGAGCCCGGCCACCTGGGTGAGGCTGAGCTGCTCCTTGAAGAGCAGGGTGCCGAGTGCGGCGATCACGAACATGCCCATCCCCGACCAGACGGCGTACGCCGTCGCGACGGTCATGCCGTTCGTGAGGGCCTTCGAGAGCGCGTAGAAGGCGATTGCGTAACCGATCGTCACGAAGACCGACGGCACCAAACGGGTGAAGGACTCCGAGGCCCGCAGCGACAGAGTCGCGGCGACCTCGCTCGCAATGGCCAGGGCCAACCACCACCACATCGCGTCACACCACGTACGTGAGGACGTAGCCGTCTGCCGTACGGCGACTGCCGGTGATGACCGCGCCGTTCCGGCGCAGGCGTTCGACCTCGCGGGAGAGCCCCTCGACGGGCAGCGTGACCGTGTGCCAGACAGACCTCGTCCCACGCACGGTAGCGGTCGCACTCATGCGGCGGTCCCGCCGATCCGGCTCGCGTTCTCGCGAAGCAGGGTCGCCGCGGCGCGGTGCGCGATTGCGGAGAGCGGCGAGGGCTCCCAGTAGTGCACGTTCGCGGACTCGGAGAGAGCGATCTCCTCCTCGGCCTTGGCCAGACGAAGCAGCTCACGACGGAGCCGATCGAGCAGGACCTCCGGAGCGGTTTCTGTCTCCATCTTGATCACCACCTGTTGAGGATGTTTGGGCTTATGACGCTACGGATCCGGGGGACCGGCCACATCGTCCCGGGGAGGTGGGTGTGTCCTCCCTTGGGGTTGAGCCGGCTTGGGACGGGGCCGGAAATGGAGAACGCCCGGCCGTCGCAGAGTCGGGAGCGGTTGCGACGGCCGGGCGGATCGGGGGGCGGATCAGTCCTCGAGCTCCTCCGGGGCGAGCAGCTGCTCACCGATGAACGTGCGCGACTGGTCCGCGTTCAGCGGCTGGAACATGGAGGCGGCCGAGTCGCGGTAGAGGCGCTCGAAGATGGCGCCCTTCTTGAAGGACGAGCCACCGACCATGCTCATGGCGTGCCGGCTCATGTGCATGACGTTGTCCGCGATGAAGGTCTTGGCCAGCCCGATGTAGGGGAACCTGAGCTCCATGGGCCAGTTGTCGTCGTACCCCTCGGTGACCTCGGTGCAGGTGCGGTAGAGCACTCGGCGGGACAGCTCGTAGCGCGAGGCCATGTCACCGACGCCGTCGATGATGTGCCCGACGTTGGACACCTTGACGTCCGCGGCAACCGTGGCGCCGAAGACGGCACCCAGGGTCTTCTTGGACAGGACCGCGCGGGACTCCTCGAGGATGCGCGACTGCATGCCGAGGTAGATGCTGGCGAACATGAGCGACGCCCACTCGAGTACGCCGAACGCGCCGGAGCGCCACTCGCAGATGAAGCCGTCCTCGGGCACGTAGTAGCCGTCGAAGACGATGGTCTGGGTGCCCGTGGCGTGCATGCCCAGGGCGTCCCAGGTCTTCACGATGCTGATGCCGTCGCCCTGGCCGTTCTCGTCTACCTGGAACTCACCGATGAAGAAGGACTCGGCGTTGACCCGGTCCTCGAAGTTCTCCGGGAGGTTGCCGTCGGCGTCGGTGATGGTCGCGTTGGTGGTGATGATGTCGGCGGCCTCGCACAGCGTGCCCCAGACCTTCTTGCCGTAGAGCCTCCAGCCGCCGCCCTCCTGGGGGATGGCCTTCATGTCGGCCAGGCCGCTGAAGCCGGCGCGCTGCTCGGAGAACGGACCGAACATGATGTCGCCGTCGGCGACCCGGCCCAGCCAGTACTTGTTCTGGGTCTCGCTCATCAGGCCCATCGTCATGCCGACCATGATGTAGTGCATGTTGTAGGCGAGGGTGATCGCGGAGTCGCCCTTGGACAGCTCGCTGACCACCTTCGACGTGGCGAGCAGGTCGCCGCCCAGGCCGCCGTACTGCTTGGGCACGGGGAGGGCCCCGAGGCCGCTCTTCTTGAACGCCTCGATGGACGGGTAGGCGAACGTGTTCTCGGTGTCGTACTTCGGGCCGATCTCTCGGAAGAACTCCGAGAGCTTCTCGGCCTCTGCGAAGACCTTGTCGAACTCGGCTTCGGTGATTGATTCAGTCATGGTGGCTCCAGTCGTGTCGTTGCCGTGTGGCAGAGGGAGAGGAACGGCCGTCAGCCGACGAGCAGGTCCTCGCGGCCGGCCTCGGTGAGGATGGCCTTGTAGGTCTCGAAGATCGGCCCGGTCAGGGGCAGCAGGCCCATGGCGGTGGTGCGCTTGCCGTCGAGCTTGACCTTGCGCTGCGCCATGGCAAGGGTGAAGTTGAGCTTCCCCTGCCAGAACCGGTTCGCGTTGTCCGAGCTCATCCGCAGCTGCACGGTCGAGGACGCGGCTGCTGCCGCATCCCCCACGAGCACCTTCTGGCCGGGGAAGTCGACCAGGATGTAGGACTCCGGGTCGGTCTGCTTGATCAGGACGACGAGCGTGCCGTCCTTGGTTGCCTCGACGAACTTCGGGTCGGAGACACAGGCCTCCATGGCCTTGCCGATGTAGGCATAGACCTCGTCAGCGTCCTTGAACGTGCTCAACGTCGTACCTCCAGGTGTGGGCCCCAGCGGTGCTGCTCGGGCGGTGCCGGTGGGTCTGGTCACGACCCGGATCGACGGTAGGACGGCACGAGTGGCGGGCGCGTCACCCCCAAGTGGGGTCTTGCATCTCCCAAGGGGTGCAACCGCGCTGTCTCGTCGCTCTGCCGGACCGGGCGCCCCTCCGAAGAGCAGTAGGGATCCTCCCGCGGGGGGAAGTCCGCCAGCGCGGTCGCTCCTACGGTCGATGTCGTGTGGTTCGTCTCACATGGACCGACGGACCCAGCAGCTGGACCAGACAAGGAGAAACCATGAACTACGCATTTGCCGTCAAGTGGTTGAAGGCGTTCCGTGACAGCTCGGAGGCGATCTGTGCGATGTACGCCGACGACTTCGTGTTCGAGGACCCGATCCTCGACCAGTACCAGATCCGTGACAAGGGCGACCTCGGCCGGATCTTCACGCTGTACGCCAACAAGGACCGCACGAACGGTCTCGGTGTGCACAACTTCCGCATCCGCGGCTACATCGGTGACCACAAGAGCGGCCTGATCCGTTGGGAGTGGTCCCCGGAGGACTGCACCAACTTCATCGGCTTCGATGTCGAGGACAAGCCCTTCTTCGCCCAGGGCCACACCTTCCACCAGTACGACGACGACGGACGCATCGTCCGTGAGTCGTCGTGGTGGGACTCCGGTTCGATCCTGGCCGACGTCGGCGTACCGGGTGCGAGCAAGGTCGCATTCGCCGCCAAGACCCCCGCGAACGTCTGAGAGGCGCTGACATGACGAACCTTGAATTCGCCAAGAAGTGGGCCGAGACCCGCCACAACGACCTGAGCGCCCACCGCGAGCTGTACGCCGGTTCCGAGGAGTTCTGCATCGAGACCCGGATGGTCGTCGACCATCTGGGCGACACGATCTCCCAGGACTCGGAGTTCACCGAGCAGTTGGCGATCTTCACCAACAAGGACCTCGACAACGGTCTGGGCGTCCAGTCCGTCACCGTGACCGACGCCTTCGAGGGCAACGGTCACCTGTTCTTCCACTGGGACTGGAAGGTCGAGGGCGCCGACACCTACCGAGGGTTCCCCGTCGAGGGAAAGACGCTGACCAGCAAGGGCTCCACGTTCCTGGAGTTCAACGAGGACGGCAAGATCATCCTGGACTCGTCGTTCGTGAACGAGAACCCGGTCTTCCAGCAGCTGGGCCTTCCGTTGATCACCCCGCACTACTGGGAAGAGGGCTTCGACCCGGCTTCCCTCGGCTGACACCGCCGCCAGCCGACGGCCGGAGACATCTCTGTCTTCGGCCGTTCGGCATCCCCCGACCTGTCAGAAGGAAAGCCCATGCTCCTCTCCGTCAGCGTTCCCCAACCCCCCTCGCCGCCGTACGACCTGCCCCTGAACACGACCATGCAGACGGTCGCGACGCTGGTGCTCTGGGCCGGCACTGCGATCCTCCTGGCCTACGCGGTCAGGATCGCGCGTGACGAACGCTCCATCCTGCCGGTCGTCCTGGTCCTGGCCGTTGCCACGGGCAGCCTCATCGAGCCGATGTACGACATCGCCTACCACCTGCACTGGCTGGACAACGGCGACCAGTGGACGCTCTTCACCAGCTTCGGCCTGCCACAACCGGTCTGGGTCATGCCGGCGTACGTCATGGTGTTCGGCCTTCCGGCCCTCGTCCTCTACCGCTCGCTGAGCAGGGGAACGACCAGGGCGCGGATCTTCAGGATCGCGGCACTGACCACGTGCACGACCGCCGCTTTCGAGATCACCGCAATCAACCTCGACCTCTACGTCTACTACGGCGAGTCGCCGTGGCGAGTGCTGGACTACCCACTCTTCATCGCCTTCATGGAGGGAACCCAGATCACCGGGTTCGCGGTGCTGGCCGCGGTGCTGAGCCTCAAGGCCACCCGCCAGGTGCACCACCTTGCGCTGTTCGCGCTCTTCCCGTGCAACTTCGCATTCGACGTCCTGGGTGCGGGGTTCCCGACGGTGATCCTGCAGAACTCCTCGGCGAACCCGAGCGACTGGCTGCTCTTCCTCAGCGCATTCGCAAGCGTCGGGCTGGCGGCCACTGCCCTGTGGTGGGCCTCTCAGCTCCTGCTGACCCAGCAGCCGCGCATGGGCGCGCCCAAGGAGGCCGAGACGACCACCTCTCCCGGGGCAGTTCGGTAGCCCGTTCCGGGGAGGAGAGGGGCCTCACCCCAAGGGGGCAGGGGCTTCATCCTCGGGAAGGTCGTGACCGTCCTCACCCCCGTTTTAGGTTCGTGGCACACATCACAGAACCGCGGAGATTGCCGACACCGGATGCGCGTCGACCGCCCGCGAATCGCAGGAAAGCAGGAGTCATGTGGGGCACAATGCCGGACGTCCTTGACAGGGCGTGCACGAACTACCAGGACCGCACCGCCGTCGTCGACGGTGACCGCTCCGTCACCTACACCGAGTTGCGCGACCTCTCCGACAGGATCGGCTCGGCGCTCGTCTCGCTCGGCGTCGAGAAGGGCGACCGGGTCGGACTCCTGCTGCCCAACAGCCTGGAGTTCATCCCGTCGCAGCACGGCATCTGGAAGGCAGGCGCCGTGCTGGTGCAGATGCCGACCAGAGCCTCGGCATCGGTGCAGCAGGCCAACCTGGACCAGACCGAGGCGACCACGCTCATCTACCACGCCTCCTTCGACGACGTGGTGGCGCAGCTGCGGGACGACCTGCCGCAACTGACCACCTACGTCCGGGTCGGCGGAGACCCCTCCGACTCCGCCGACCACGACTTCGGCACGCTCGTCGAGAAGCAGCCCGCGGGCCGCCCCGACGTCGAGATCGACGAGCACGACGAGTGCTACGTGCTCTTCACCTCGGGCAGCACCGGTGAGCCCAAGGGTGTCGTGCAGTCGCACTTCACCTGGGCCCACTACAGCATCACCTCCAGCCTCGACATCGGCGACACCCGCTACGGCGAGGTGTTCGCGCACGGTGCGCCGCTGACCCACTTCACCCAGATCTTCGTGATGCCGACGTTCATCCGAGGTGGCACCAACGTGATGCTGCCGGGCCTCGAGGTGGACGGACTGCTGAAGGCGATCTCCACCCACCGGGTCACCGCCACCGCAGTGGTGCCCACGATCATCTACCTGCTGGTCGACCACCCGAACCGGGACGACTACGACCTGTCGTCGCTGAACACGATGATCTACGCGGGCTCCCCGATCGCACCCGAGCGGCTCAAGGATGCGCTGGAGGTCTTCGGGCAGATCTTCATCCAGACGTACGCCGGCACGGAGCCCGGCTACGTGTCGTGCATGCGCAAGGTCGACCACCGCGTCGACACCGAGGAAGACGTGCGCCGGCTCGCCTCCGGTGGACGCCCGATCCCGTTCGTCGACGTGAGCATCCAGGACGATGACGACAACCAGCTGCCCATCGGCGAGGTCGGCGAGGTCTGCTCGCGCCAGCTCGGACAGATGCTCGGGTACGTCGACTCCTCGCGCAACGCCGAGGCACTGCGCGACGGCTGGGTCCACACCGGCGACATCGGGCGGCTCGACGAGGACGGCTTCCTCTACATCGTCGACCGCAAGAAGGACCTGGTCGTCAGCGGCGGGTTCAACGTCTTCCCGCGGCAGGTCGAGGATGTCATCCTCGCCCACCCGGCGGTGGCCGGCTCGGCGGTCATCGGCGTGCCCCATCCCAAGTGGGGCGAGGCCGTCCACGCCTTCGTCGTGACCAAGCCCGGTCAGACCGTCACGACCGAGGAGATCCAGGCCCACGTGAAGGCCGAGCTCGGATCGATCCCGTCGCCCAAGACGGTCGACTTCATCGACCAGCTGCCGGTGAACCCGGCCGGCAAGGTCGACAAGAAGACGCTGCGCCTCCCGTTCTGGGAAGGCCGCGACCGCCAGGTCGGCTGACCCGCACGACAAACCCCGCAACTTCGAAAACAGGAGCAGTCCCATGAGCACTCCGCACTACAACCTCCACATCAACGGCGAGTGGGTCGACACCGCCGACAAGTACGAGATCCGCAGCCCCGCCACCGGCGAGCTGGTGGCCACGGTCGCCAAGGGCGGGGTGGCCGAGGTCGACGCCGCGGTCGCAGCAGCCAAGGCAGCGCACGCCGAGGGCACCTGGCGCAACACCCCGCCGGCAGAGCGGGCCGCGCTGATCAACGACACGGCGCTGCGCATGGGTGCCCGGCTGGAGGAGCTGGCCGCGCTGCAGACCCGTGAGAACGGGGCCACCATCCGCATCACCGGTGCCCTGCACATCGGCCTCTCCGTGGCGCAGATGCAGTACATCGCGGCCCAGGCGGCTGACTACGAGTTCGAGAAGGCCGGCCCGGCGATCGGCCCGGTCCCTGCGGAGGGCATCTTGCGGCGCGAGCCGCTCGGCGTCGTCGGCGCGATCGTGCCGTGGAACATCCCGATGCTCACCATTGTCTGGAAGGTCGCACCCGCGCTCCTGGCCGGCAACACCGTCGTACTCAAGCCCGACGAGCACGCACCGCTCATCGCGCTCGAGCTGATGAAGGAGTTCGAGGCGGCCGGTCTGCCCAAGGGTGTACTGAACGTGGTCGTCGGCGACGGCGAGGACGCCGGTGCCCGGCTGAGCGCCCACCCCGACGTACGCAAGGTCGCCTTCACCGGCTCGACGTCCGTGGGCCAGAGCATCCTGGCCGCATCGGCCGACACGGTGAAGCAGGTGACCCTCGAGCTCGGCGGCAAGGGCCCGAACATCATCCTCGACGATGCCGACCTCTCGGTCGCCATCGACGGTTCCATCTACGCCTGCATGGCCAACAACGGCCAGGCCTGCGAGGCGGGCACCCGCCTGCTGGTGCCCTCGTCGAAGCGTGACGAGATCATCGAGCGGTTGGTCGCCAGGGTCAGCACGATGACCATCGGCGACCCGCTGGACCCGGCCACCGACATCGGGCCGCTGATCACCGGGGACCAGCGGGACCGCGTGCTCGCCCACATCGAGGCCGCTGAGTCCCAGGGCGCCAAGGTGGCCGTCGGCGGTGGCGCGCCCAGTGGAGCGGAGTTCGCGAACGGCAACTTCGTCGAGCCGACCGTGATCGTCGATGTCACCAACGACATGAAGATCGCCCGCGAGGAGGTCTTCGGTCCGGTCCTGACGGTGCTCACCTACGACACCGTCGAAGAGGCCGTCGCCATCGCCAACGACACCGACTACGGCTTGTCGGCCGGAGTGTGGGGCACCGATGAGGCCCGGACGCTCGATGTGGCCCGCCAGCTCGAGGCCGGAATGGTCTTCGTCAACGACTGGCACGTGCTGCACCCGGCGTACCCCTTCGGCGGCTACAAGCAGAGCGGCCTTGGTCGCGAGGGCGGCCCCGACGCACTCGACGAGTACACCGAGCAGAAGTACATCTCCGTCGACCGCTCCGGCGGCGTGGAGAACAAGGCCTACGCGATCGTGCTCAGCACGCCGGCCTGACCGTCCCTTCCACCAGGAGAGCGAACGAGGCGAAGAACCATGGATCCCCACACCGACGAGCAGTACGACGGCCAGGTGCGCGTCGAGGCTGCACTGGAAGAGCTGCGGCTCGGACGCGGCGTGGTCGTCTTCGACGACAGCGACCGTGAGAACGAAGGCGACCTCATCTATGCGGCCGAGCACATGACGGCCGAGTCGATGGCCTTCGTGATCCGCCACACCAGTGGGCTCGTCTGTGTGGGGATGGCCGGCGATCGTCTCGACGAGCTGGACCTGCCTCCCATGGTCGAGGCGGCCAGCGATCCCCGGGGGACTGCGTTCAGCGTCTCGGTGGACCTCAAGGGCGTGACCACCACGGGCATCTCGGCTGCGGATCGCGCGATCACGTCGCGGGCCCTGGCCACCCCGGGAGTCGGCGCCGAGCAGTTCAGCAGGCCCGGACACGTCTTTCCTCTCCGTGCCCGCCCCGGCGGCGTCCTGCAGCGTTCGGGACACACCGAGGCCGCAGTTGACCTCTGCCGGCTGGCCGGGCTGCAGGCGGCCGGCGTGCTCGCCGAGATCACGAACCCCGACGGCACCATGGCACGGATGCCGGACCTCCTGGAGTTCGCCCGCGAGCACCAGATGGTGTTGCTCTCGGTGGCGGACCTGGTCCGCCACCGGATGCGCCGGGAGACCCTCGTCAAGCGCACGGCCACCGCCGCCGTGCCCACGCCGTACGGCGTCTTCCGGGCCAGCACGTACCGCTCGGACGTGGACGGGACCGAGCATGTCGCATTCGTCCACGGCAACCCCGACGGGATGCGCGACGTGCTGGTCCGGGTGCACTCGGAATGCCTGACCGGCGACGTGTTCGGCGCCCGCCGGTGCGACTGCGGTGAGCAGCTGAACCTGGCGTTGGAGCGGATCGGACAGCACGGCACCGGCGTCGTGGTCTACCTGCGAGGGCACGAGGGCCGCGGCATCGGCCTGAGCCACAAGCTGCAGGCCTACCAGCTGCAGGACGAGGAGGGCCTCGACACCCTCGACGCGAACCTGGCGCTCGGACTGCCGGTCGACAGCAGGGAATACGGCGTCGGCGCCCAGATCCTCCGCGACCTGGGCATCACGTCGGTGCGCCTCATGACCAACAACCCGGCCAAGTTCTACGGGCTCTCCGACTACGGCGTGACCATCTCCGAGCGAGTGCCCCTCCAGGTCGCGCCCAACGAGCACAACCTCGGCTACCTGCGTGCCAAGGCCGCACGACTCGATCACGAGCTGGCCGACGAGCCACTCAACGCCATCCCCCATGACGAGCAGGCCCTGCCCGCCCACGAACGGAGCGCATCGTGACCAGCACCGCCACCCCTGTCAGCAACATCCCCGAGAAGTTCCGTGAGGCGATGTCGGCCTTCCCGAGCGGCGTCACCCTCATGACGACGACCGGGCCGGACGGCGAGCCCCGCGGCTTCGCGGCGAGCTCCTTCTGCTCGCTCTCACTCGACCCGGCCCTCGTCCTGGTCTGCCTCGCGAAGACGGCCCAGTGCCACGACGCGTTCCTCCAGAACGACCAGTGGTCGATCCAGATCGCCGGCGCCGCCCACATCGACCTGATCAACCGGTTCTCCACCAAGGGGGTCGACAAGTTCGGTGGCGGCGAGTTCCTGCCGGACCACCGCGGTGTGCCTGTTCTGCTGGACGCCGCCGTACTGATCGAGTGCGAGGCGCACGAGCGCTACGACGGCGGTGACCACACCATCCTGGTCGCCCGAGTGATCGAGGTGGACCTGGACGACCGCCCGGCCGTCCTCTACTTCCAGCGTGAGTTCCGGCACCTCGACCACCAGATGGCCGAGGGAGACTTCCGGTGAGTGTCGACACCGAGGCACGCCCGGCGTCCGAGGACAACTCCGACATCACCCGGCCGCTGACCCTCAGCGGACGGGTGATGCACAAGTCGCCGTCGGGCGTACGTCGGGTCCTGGTCGACGTCGGCGAGGGAGGGCAGCTGCTGGGCTACCTCGTCAAGACCGCGATCAAGGAGCCCCGCGGCTACTGGGGGGCCACCCGCGACGAGATGTACCACATGCTGCGGTTCTGCTGGCTCCCCGTGACCCTGGCCGTCGGTGGCTTCTCGTTCCTGATCGCCAACTACGCCTACGACCTGGTCAGCCTGCTGGGCGCGGGCAACCGGCTCGGCACCTACTTCGTGTTCGCCAGTCTGCGCGAGATCTCCCCCTTCGCGACCGGCATGGCCGTCGCAGGTGTGATGGGGACGGCCATGACCGCCGACCTGGGCGCGCGCAAGATCCGCGAGGAGCTCGACGCCTTCACGGTGCTCGGCATCGACGCCATCCGCACTCTGGTGCTGCCGCGCGTCATCGCCATCACCGTGATGATGGTGGGCTTCAACATCCTCGGCAGCCTCCTCGGCATGTCGATGGCGATGATCTCCGCCACCACGCTGGGCACGACCTCGCCGGGCGCCTTCCTGGGCAACCTGCTCGGTTCCATGACGGTTCCCGAACTGGTCGGCACGAACGTCAAGTGCATGCTGATCGGCTTGTTCATCGGGATCGTCTCCGCCCAGAAGGGACTCACCGCCAAGGGCGGCGCCGAGGGCGTCGGCCGGGCCGTTAACGAGGCCGTCGTGCTCTCGTTCGCCGCGGTCTGGGTCTTCAACTTCATCGTCAACGCCACGATGCTCGGGCTCAACCCCGAGATGCTGATCAGTAGGTAGGGGCTCCCATGACAACCACGACACACGATGCCACGCACCGGTCCGACGAGGGCGAGGACGAGGACGACAACCAGCCGAGCGCCGCCAGCGCCGGCGGCATGGGCGGATACAGCGACGGTTCCTCACTTCTTGCGGACCTCGGCAGCATCGCCACGTTCAGTTTCGGGGTGTTCAAGAGCCTCCCCGACGTCCGCCACTACGGCACCGAGGTGCTGCGCCAGGCCGGCATCATCATCCTGAAGAGCACCTTCATCATCTGGTTCATGATGTGCATGCTCGCCGCGGAGATCGCGCTCGAGGCGCACTACCTGCTCGCCCAGCTCGGCGCCGGTGGCTACACCGCGGTGTTCAGCTCGACCGGCGACTACACCGTGGCCCCGGAGATGTGGGGCTGGATCCTGTCGGCCAAGGTCGGCTGCGGCCTGGTCGCCGAGCTGGGGTCGATGCGAATCAGCGAGGAGATCGACGCGCTCGAGGTGATGGGCCTCGACTCCCGGGCCTACCTGGTCACCACCAGGATCCTGGCAATCGTCATCGTGACCCCGTTCATGTTCGTCACTGGCACCGGCTTGATGTACATCCTGGGGTACTACCTGAACGTCCATGTGTTCCACAGCGTCTCGGCCGGAGGCTACCTGTCGGTGTTCTGGTCGTTCACCACCCAACAGGACCTCATCCTCTCGCTCCTGCAGGGCTCGATCATGGGCATCCTGATCATCCTGGTGGCCTGTTACTACGGCTACAACGCCAGCGGTGGACCCGTGGGCGTCGGCAAGGCCACCGCCAAGTCGATGGTGATCAACCTCGTCATCGTCAGCGTGCTCGGCGCGGTCTTCCAGCAGCTCTTCTTCGGCGCCCTCTCCCGCGCGCCCATCAGCTTCTAGCGCGCCGGCCCCGGCACCCACGTCTTCCCGAAAGGAATCTCGTCATGTCCCACCAGCAGCTCACTCTCGAGGGTGAGACCAGGTCCTATGAGGACATCTACAGCAACGGCATCGTGGCAGACCACGCGGACGGTGTGACGCACAGCGTCAACATCAAGAACGTCAAGAAGTCGTTCGGCTCCTTCGACGTGCTGACCGGGCTGAACATCGACTTCGCTGACGACGCGATCACCACGGTCCTCGGCCCGTCGGGCACCGGCAAGAGCGTGCTGCTCAAGCACATCGTCGGCCTGCTCGAACCCGACTCGGGTGTGGTCGAGGTGTTCGGCCAGGACATCTGGGGCATCTCTGCCAAGGAGCGGCAGGAGATCCGAAAGCGTTTCGGCGTGCTGTTCCAGGACGGCGCCCTGTTCGGGTCGATGAACATCTACGACAACGTGGCGTTCCCGCTGCGCAAGCACACCGACAAGCGTGAGTCGGAGATCCGCAAGATCGTGATGGGCCACCTCGAGGAGGTCGGCCTGACCCGAGCGGTCGGCAAGTATCCAGGTGAGGTCTCCGGCGGCATGAAGAAGCGAGCCGGATTCGCTCGCGCACTGGTGCTGAACCCCAGCGTCGTGATGTTCGACGAGCCCGACTCGGGTCTGGACCCGGTCCGCACCAGCCTGCTCAACGACCTGATCCTCAAGATGCACGCCGAGCACGGTGGCACCTACGTCCTGGTCACCCACGACATCCGCACCGCCCGCAAGGTCAGCGACTACGTGGGTGTCGTGTGGGGCGGGAAGCTGATCCACTACGGCGAGACCGAGGAAGCCTTCAACTCCGACATGCCGTTCGTGCGTCAGTTCCTCTCCGGCGACTCCGTCGGCCCGCTCGGGATGGACTGATGGCAATGCGTGCGAAACCTCTTCTGGGCGCCCTCGCGGTGGCTGCCGTCGTCGTCGGCGGCGTGACCATGGCGGGCGACGACGACTACGAGGTGAAGATGGTGATGCCCTCGGCCGCCCAGGTGTCCGAGCGCACTCCGGTGTGGATCAACGGCCACCACGCCGGCCAGGTCGAGGACCTCGCGGTGAAGGACGGCAAGGCCGTGGTGACGATCTCCCTGGATGACGACTTCGGCCCCATCCATGAGGGCACCACCTCACGCGTGGAGTGGGTCTCCGCCGTCGGCGAGCGGGTCCT
Organism: Nocardioides sp. Soil796; assembly: GCF_001429525.1. NCBI lineage: Bacteria > Bacillati > Actinomycetota > Actinomycetes > Propionibacteriales > Nocardioidaceae > Nocardioides > Nocardioides sp. Soil796. The sequence continues at coordinate 255,851 of NZ_LMSQ01000020.1, read as the reverse complement.
CACCCTCTACCCGGGACCCGAGAAGAACTCCCGTGTCCCCGACGGCTCCTACCTGGAGGCGAAGTCGCACCAGGTCGAGGTCGACCAGGTCCTGTCCACCCTCGATGCCCCGACCCGCAAGCGGCTGACCTCGTTGATCGGGCAGCTGGACAAGAGCGTCGACGGGCACGAGGACGACCTGCGGCGCACCATCCGTGGTGCGGCCGGCACCGTCGACGCCCTCGGTGAGGTGCTCCGCGCGGTCGGCAAGGACGGCCCGGCGATCAGGTCGCTGGTCAAGGAGCTCAGCCGGATGACCGACGTCGCCGCCTCGCGCCGGGAGTCGATCGCGTCGACGGTCTCCGACCTGGATGCTGCCACGGGTGCGATCGCCGGGCACCAGGAAGACCTCTCGAGCACGCTGAACAAGCTGCCCGGGACCCTGAGGACCGCGCAGAACACGCTGGACAAGGTGCCCGGTGCGTCCACCGAGACCGTCGCCCTGCTCGAGGACCTGCGCCCGGCTGTCAGTCACCTGCCCGGCGTCAGCAAGAACCTGGCGCCGACCCTCGTCGACCTTCGGCCGACCGTGGCGCAGCTGCGTCCCCTGCTGTCCTCGGCCGACGAGCTGCTCGAGCAGACGCCCGAGCTCCTGGATACCAGTCACGCAGTCCTCCCCACTGCCGACGACCTCGTCGGCGACCTCGGACCGGCCATCTCGTTCCTCCGCCCCTACACCCCCGAGGCGGTGGGCGGCCTCTTCAACTGGGGCCAGGCCTTCGCGCCCTACGACGGTGCGGGCCACACCTGGGCCGGTCTCCTGGCCCCCGGGACCAGCGCCCTCAACGAGACCCCTGTTCCCCTGCCCACCGCACGTCAGAACCCGCGCCCGGCACCCGGCCAACCGGTCAACCAGCCGTGGACCGACGCGAACGGAAGTGAGATCCGATGAAGCCGAACCCCAAGAAGCTGGCCGCCGTCGGCGTGGGTGTGGTCGGCCTGGCCATGGTCGGAAACCACTTCGTCAGTGACGACGTGGCCGACGACCAGGTCCGGGTGACCGCGGTGTTCAGCGACGCCAGCCCCTTGGTGGCCGGCAACGTGGTGAAGGCCGCCGGCGTCCAGGTCGGCAGCATCACCGACATCGACCTCGAGAACGGCAAGGCCGAGGTCGAGATGGTGCTGGACCGTTCCGTCCTCCCGCTGCACGAGGACGTCACCGCCACGATCACCACCCAGGACCTCCTCGGCGAGCGGTTCATCGCGCTCGACCGGGGCAGCCCCGACTCTCCGGAGCTCGAGGACCCGATGGTGATCTCGCAGAAGCACACGGCACGCGTCGTCGACCTGCAGGACGTGCTCGGCTCACTCGACACACCGACCTCGGCGGCACTCGCTGCCCTGGTGACGGAGTCCGGAGAGGCCCTGAAGGGCCAGGGGGAGCAGACCGACGCCGCCATCGCCGCGCTCGGGCCGGCGATGACCCAGAGCCGCGACCTCGCCGCGATCCTGTCGGGTCAGAACGAGCTGCTCGGCCAGTTGGTCGACAACGTCCAACCCGTCGCCTCGGCCCTCGGCACCGAGAAGGGTCGCAGCCTGGACCACCTGGTCAGCTCGACCACCGATGCCCTGGGCATCGTCGCCGCCGAACGCGAGACCTTGCAGAGCGCCCTGGAGCGTCTGCCCGGCACGATCTCCAGCTCCCGGGCGGCCTTGGCCGAGCTGGCCGGCGTCGCCGACCCGGCGACCCGCACCCTTGGCTCCCTCCGTCCGGTGACTGACGACCTGGTCGACATCAGTGGTGAGCTACAGCGCTTCGCGGACGCGGCCGATCCGGCCCTCGCGTCGCTGCCCCCGGTGCTCAAGAAGGCCGACGAGCTGCTCGCCCAGGCCGGCCCGGTCGCCGCGGCCCTCCGCCCGACGGCGCGGGACCTGGTGCCCACCAGCGCCGCGGCGGAGCGACTCACCACGGGGGCGGTCAGCGGCCAGCACCTGACCGACCTCCTCGAGTTCGTCAAGGGCTGGTCGATGGCGACCAGCGACTACGACGCCATCAGCCACTACTTCAAGGCGATGGTCCCGCTGTCGCCGAACGCGCTGGGCGACACCGCCGCCGGTCTCGTGCCGGCCCTTCCGGACGACATCCTGCACGGACTGCCCGTGCCCGCGGCACCCGAGGTCCCGCTGCCGGGCCGCCCCGGCGCTCCGAAGAACACGGCACCACCGACCAGCGATTCGGCGCCGCCGAGCACGGAGAAGAGTGCCACCGGCCTCTCCCAGCCTCAGGAGAACGCGCTGCTCGAACAACTTCTCGGAGGTTTGAAGTGACTGTCAAGGTGACCCCCGACTTCCTGGCGCGATCGGTCGCGTTCCGGGCAGGCATCGTCGTGCTCGTCGTGCTCGCCGGTGTCCTGTTCCTGACCTTCAAGGCACAGACCGGCATGCCGTTCGCGAAGACGACCGAGGTTCAGGCCCTCGTCTCCGACGTGCACTCCCTGCGTGCCAACGACGCCGTCCGCCAGAACAGCAAGAGGATCGGCCGGGTCAAGGCCGTCGAGTACAAGGACGACGCGGCCCTGGTGACGTTGGAGCTGGACGGCGACGTCGACGTCTACAAGGACGCCACCGCGGCGGTCTGGGACCTCTCCGCGTTGGCCACCAAGTTCGTCGAGTTCGACCCCGGCACCAGCAAGGCTGGTGGCTTGGCGGGCGAACCCATCCCGGTGACACAGACCGAGGACTCGGCGGACCTGCACCAGCTGCTCAACGTGCTCGACCCCAAGACCCGCGCCGCCGCCACGCGGACCTTGCGCGAGGTCGGCGGGGGAGCGGCCGGCCACGGCACGGATCTCAAGGCGTTCCTTGCCGAGGCCCCTGACCTGCTGGGCGACGTGGGCGCCGTGTCGAAGGCCCTCGCCGACCCCGACGCGGATCTCGCGGAGCTGCTGCAGGGCGCCAACCTGCTGGCCACGCGCTTCCACGGGCGCGAGTCGGAGATCGCACAGCTGGTGCGGCAGTCGGACCAGACCCTGACCGCGATCTCCACCGACTCGGGAACGCCGCTGCGCGAGACCGTACGCCGCCTCCCCGGCACGCTCGACGACGTCGACCAGGCAATGGACAGCCTGCAGGCGCCCCTGTCTCGCACCCGGGAGGCGATGGTCGCCCTCGAACCCGGTGCCAAGGCACTCGGCAAGTCGGAGAAGGATCTTCGCGGCTTCCTGGTGGATGCCGTCCCGGTCGCCCACCAGGTGCCCGGTGTGTCCGAGCTGGCCCTGCCTGCAGTCGACGACCTGACCCGGACCCTGTCCGATGCCCGTCCCCTGGTGCCCGAGGTGCGGCAGGCGGTCGGCGACCTGCTCACGCCGTTGCGCGTGCTGTCGCGCTACTCCACCGACATGGCGCAGCTGTTCCTGCGCGGCGCCAGCTTCGTCTCGCAGGGACCCAACCCGGGTGTGCGCTACGCACGGCTCGGTGTCACACCCGGTGTGAACACTGTGACCGGCGGACTCCTCCGCTCCGGGAACCTTCCGCAGAACCAGTACCCGCGACCGGGTGTTGCCCAATACGACCGTGCCCAGGGCCTGCCCCCGGGCCTGCCCGAAGGGGTGACCCGATGAGTGCCCGATCATTTGCCTCCAGCCTCAAGCCACGTACGCCGAAGGCGGCCGGGGTGATGGTGATGGTGTTCCTGCTGGGATTCGCCCTGCTTGCCTTCAACCGGCCGAAGGTCGAGACCACCCTCGCCTCGGGGGAGAACCTGCAGGCGGAGTTCTCGGCGTCCTACAAGCTCGTGCCCTACCAGAGCGTCGTGAAGCTGGCCGGCGTCGAGGTCGGCACCGTGACAGGTGTCGAACGATCCGAGGGCGACCGGGCCGTCGTCGAGATGAAGCTCCACGACGGCACCCGCGACAAGCTCGGCACCGCGCCCAGCGCCAACGTGCGTCCCACCCTGGTCCTGGGCGGCACCTACTACGTCGAGCTGGTGCCCGGCGGCGAGGAAGGTGACGTCCGTGAGGGCAGCACCATCCCGGTGAAGCGCACGACGGTACCCGTCGAGCTGGACCGGGTCCTGAGCGCCGTCACGCCGGATGCTTCGGACGCGGTCAAGGGGACGGTGAAGAACCTCGACCGGACCATGAACAGGACAGGTGACCGGGAGCTGCGCAGGCTGCTCACCAACGGTCCAGGAACGCTGGAACCCGCGAGCGAGGTGCTTTCGCACTTGCGCGGAACGGTTCCGGCCACGGACCTGACACGTGTGGTCGACGGGCTGCGCAACACCTCCGCCGCCCTCAACAGCGAGAGCGGACAGCTGGACTCGATCCTGACCGACCTCGGCACCGTGTCGTCCGCCCTGGCCGACTCGAGGACCCCTCTGGCAGAGACCCTGGATAACGGTCCCGAGACGATGCGGGTGACCCGGGCCGGGCTTGCCGACCTCGACAGCACGCTCGACAAGCTGGGCACCACCGCGAAGTCGTTCCGGCCGGCGGCCCGTGAGCTCGACCCGGTGCTGGCCGAGCTCGACACCGTGCTCGAGACCGCGCGTCCGGTGATCGCCGACGCCCGGGTGGTAGTCCGCGACGCCCGGCCCCTGGTCAAGGACCTCGTGCCGACCAGCATCGACGCGACCGGAGTCCTCAACGACTTCAAGGGGCCCGTCCTCAACCGGCTCAACGGGCCGGTCAAGAAGGCGGTCAACTCGTCCTGGAAGGGCAAGGGCCTCTACGAGGGTGGAGGAAACGACAACCTCCTCTACGAAGAGGTCGGCTACCTGCTCTCCGACACCGCCGACGTCTTCAAGTTCCACGACAAGAACGGTGCGATGGGACGACTGATGGCCGGTGTCGGCGTCAACACCCCGGGTGGCGTGATCAGCAAGTCGTTGATCCAGTACCTGGAGTCGGCGGGCTTCCTGCTGCCGGCCGGGCCTGAGGAGGGCGCCAACGACGGTGAGCCGAAGCCTCCGCTCGGTACGTCGCCCCCGTCCGCCGATCCCATCCTGCCCAACACCGGGCTGGACTCGCTCCAGCTTCCCCTCGTCTCGAGGAGCACACGATGAGCAAGCAAGGTCGATTCGCGGCCCACATCGAGCGCCTGAAGACCGTTCCCGGCCTGGGCCGCGACGTCGGTGCACTGACCGTGTTGATGATGCTGGGCGTCCTGTCCGCAGTGATCATCAAGTCCTACCTGGGCGGCAGCGCCCCGTGGAGTGACCAGACCATCGTCAAGGCGGAGTTCGCGCAGGTTCCCGGCCTGAACCCCGAGAGCCAGAACAGCGTGACCATCGCCGGGGTCAAGGTCGGCGCGGTGACGCAGACCGAGGCGACCGACGACGGCACGGCTGTCGTCACGATGAGGCTTGACGGCAACTACGACATCTACAAGAACGCCCAAGCGGTGCTCCGTCCGAAGAACCCGCTCAACGAGATGCAGCTGGAGCTGAACCCGGGCACCAAGTCGGCCGGCCGGATGACCGAACGTGACGTCCTGCCGGTCACCCAGACCAAGCGACCGATCCAGGCCGATGAGATCCTCGGCCACCTCGACGAGCGCTCTCAGTCAGCACTGACCGACCTGCTGCTCGAGTCCGACGTGGCCTTGGCACGGGCCCCGCAGAACCTTCCACCGGGACTTGGTGCCACCTCCGACACGCTGGACTCCCTGCAGCCGGTCGTCAAGGAACTGGCCACCCGCAAGGAGCGGATCGCGACGCTGGTCACGGCCCTGGGCGACATCTCCCAGGCCGTCGGATCCAACGACGAGCGGATCACCAGGCTCGCGTCGTCGACCGAGCAGACCCTGTCGGTCCTGGCTGGCAGCGACAAGGCGTTGCGCGCCAGCCTCAAGGAGGTCCCCGGGCTCACGGTCCAACTCCGTCGTGCCCTCGGCAGCACCCAGGAGCTCACCACACAGCTCGACCCGACGCTGGACAACCTGGACAAGGCCTCGAAGGACCTGCCGCCCGCCCTGACCCGCTTCCAGTCGACGATCGGCAACCTGGGCGACACGCTCGACTCCGCCAAGCCGGTGCTCGACCAGGCCACCGGCGTCATCGCCGACCTGCGACCGACCGTGGCCGACGCCGGCACGTCGCTGCGCACCCTGCGCACGGTGACCGGGCGCCTGGACCACGACACGCTGACCGTCATGAACTACCTGACCGACATCAACGCGTTCGTCTACAACACCTCGTCGGTCTTCGGTGCCGGTGACGCCAACGGCGGCATCATCCGCGGTCACCTGATGGTGCCGCTCCCCGGCGCCGCTGTCCTTCCCAACAAGCTCGACCAGGGCCGAGGAGACAACTGATGAGATTCGGAATCGGTGCGACTGCCGGGCGGACCCTGGCACTGGTCGCGTTCTTCGCGGCGGTCGCGATGATCATGTACTTCTTCTACTCCGGAACAGGTGCCAAGCGCCCCTTCATCGACTCCGGCGAGTACACCGCCACGGTGAAGATGAAGGACGTCGACAACCTGGTCATGGCCGGACAGGTGCAGATCGCGGGCGTCCGGGTCGGACAGGTCCGCTCGGTCGAGCGCCTCGACGGTGGCGGGCTGGAGGTCGAGTTCGCCCTGGACGACGAGCAGGCCCCCCTTCACGAGGGTGCCCAGCTCCGGCTCGCCGAACGCTCGCTCGTCGGCGAGACCTACCTCGCCCTGACCGACGGCAAGGGGGCCGAGCTGCCCTCCGGCACCGAGCTCCCGGAGGACGCCGTGGAGCCGAGTGTGCAGCTCCGTGACGTCCTGGCCAGCGTGGACGAGCAGACCCGCGGCGACCTGAGGAGCCTGCTCCGTTCGCTCGGTGAAGGCACCTCCGGGACCAAGTCCGACACGGCGGCGCTGTTGACCGGCATGGGCAACCTCGGCCGCGAGGGTCACACCGCCCTCGACGCCATCGCCGCCCAGTCCTCCGACCTGACGGCGCTGGCCCGCGAGACCACCCAGGTCCTCGCGGCACTGGACACCGGTCAGGGACAGATCGCCAGCCTGGTGAAGAACGCGAACCGGCTCACGGCCTCCACCGCGGGGCAGCGACAGGCGATCGAGGACACCCTGCGCCTGGCGCCCGGCGTCCTCGACACGGCATCGACGGCGTCCGGTTCGCTGGAATCGCTGGCAACGGCGCTCCTGCCGGTCGCCACCGACCTGCGGGCCGCCGGACCGGATCTCTCCCTCGCCCTGCGCGAGCTCCCGTCCACCACCACCGACCTGCGCCGCATGCTTCCCTCGATGTCGGGCGTGCTGGACAAGGCCCCGGCCACCTTGAAGCGGGTGCCGACGATCAGCAAGGACCTGCAGTCGATCATCCCGACGGCCCAGGCGACCCTGGCCGACGTCAACCCGATGCTCGCCTACGTCAAGCCCTACGGTCCGGAGCTGGCGGCGTACTTCGCCAACTTCAACGCGGTGCTCAACTACCGTGACGAGAGCGGCGCCTACTACCTGCGACTGACCCCGCTGGTGAACACCCACTCGCCGGGCCTGCCGATCTCGACCGACGGACTGCTGGGGAACTACACCAACCCCTACCCGGCACCCGGCACCGGAGCGACTCCCGGTCCGTTCAAGGGTGACTACCCGCGTGTGGAGAGGGACGGACGGTAACCGTGACTCCGCTGCGTCGCCTGCTCGGACTGGTGCTCATCGCGATGGCGATCGCGATGGTGGGCATCGGTCTGAGCCAGGTGCGCACGGACACCACCAGCGCCTCCTTCCTGTCGCTGGACGACCCGAGCCAGAAGGCGAGTCTCGAAGCCGCCCGTTCGTTCGGGGGTGACCCGATCGTCGTGGTTGCGGAGTCGAAGAAGTCCGGAGGACTGCTCGGTCGGGAACAGATCACCGCGCTGGTCGGGCTCGAGGGGGAACTCTCCCGCCTGCCCGACGTCGCCGTCGTCTACGGCCCCGGCACCGTGCTCAACCAGGTCGCCGGCCAGGCCCAGAACATGCTGGCCACGATCTCGGGCCGCCGCGACGGACTGCGAGCGGACGCCGAGCAACGTGCCCGGGCGGCCGGAGCGAGCAAGGCCGAGGCGACCAAGGCGGCGGACGCGGCGGTCGCGAAGTTCGACGTCCGTTACGGCAGCCTGCTCGCCAAGGGCCTGCCCGCGGGCCTGCCCACCTTGCGCAACCCCGGCTTCGTCCGCGCGGTCGTCTTCGACGAGGAGGGCGAGCCGCGTCAGCAGTGGCGCTTCGTCGTGCCCCGTCCCAATGCGATCGCCATCGTCGTCCGGCCCCGCGAGGGCCTCGACCAGGCGGCCACCGAACGACTCGTGGAGCGCACCAAGAAGGCGGTCGGGGACGCCGGGCTCCAGACCACCAAGGTGACCGTCACCGGCATGCCGGTGATCGCCTCGGGTCTCGGAGGGATGCTGCGGCACGAGATCCCGCTCCTGGGCTCGGTAGCCCTGGTCCTGATCGGGGCGTGCTACGCCTTCCTCCCGTGGCTCTCCCGTCGCCGGGCACGGCTCCTTCCGTTGGTGGCCACACTGGGCGCGACCGCGATCACGCTCGCGCTGTTCGGCTGGCTGGACCACCCCCTGTCCCTGGGCGTGGTGGCGTTCCTGCCGATCATCATGGGCACCGGCAGCGACTTCCCGGCGTACCTGCTCCGCGGCGCCGACCGTCGCCGGGTCATCGTGACTGCCGTCGCCGCAGCGGCGGGCTTCCTGTCGCTGGCGATCTCCCCGGTCCCCTTCGTCCGAGACCTCGGCATCGCACTGGCCACCGGCGTCCTCATCGCCGTGGCCCTCGGCCTGCTGATCAGCAAGCTGGCCCCGCGCTCCGCGGAACTGCCCGACGTGCCCGAGGCGACCCTCGAGCCGGCCGCTGTGCCGGTGCGCGGCAGGGCGTTGTCGCCGCTCGCACGGTTCGGCGTCCTGATGGGCGCAGGGGCGATCGGGCTGGTCGGGTGGCTGGCACTGCCGCACCTCGACATCGCGGCCCAGCCGGAGCAGCTGGCCCAGGGCGTCCCGGAGCTCGACGACGCGACGTACGCCGAAGGGGTGCTGGGCTCGGCCGGTGAGGTGCAGGTCTTCGTCCGCGGGGACGACGTGCTCACGCCCGCGAACCTGGCCTGGATGAACCGTGCACAGGAGATCACGCTGCGCCGCTTCGGGGATCGGCTGCACCCCGTGGCCAGCCCTCCCTCGCTGCTGGCCTTCCTCGGTGAGAACCCCACGGTCTCCCAGATCCAGGCCGGGCTCGACCAGATGCCTCACTACCTCCGCAGCTCCGTGATTCGCGACGACCGGCGCCAGGCCGTGCTCAGCTTCGGGATCGAGCTTGATGACGTGGGCGAGCAGCAGCAGTTGCTCCGGGACCTGCGCGAAGCGCTCCCGCCGCCACCGGACGGCACCACCGTTGATCTCGCCGGGCTCCCGGTCGTGACCGGACGCAGCTACGAGCTGGTGTCGCAGGACCGCTACCTGGCAAGCCTCGCCGGGATCGGTGCGGCCGGCCTGGTGCTGCTCATCGGACTCCGCCGACGGGCCGACGCCCTCCGTGCGGTCGGCGCCGCGTCACTGGCGACCGGCTGGGGCCTGGCGGGTGCCTGGTTCCTGGGAGTCTCACTCACGCCGTTGACGGTCACCCTCGGCTGCCTGGCCACCGCCACGGCCTGCGAGTTCAGTGTCCTGCTCGGCGCCGGGCGAGTCGGCCCACGGAGCGTCGTCGTACGCCGGGCGGTCCTGGTCGCCGCCGCGGCCGCTGCGTCCGGCTACCTGGCACTGATCGTCTCGGGGCTGGCCGTGATTCGTGACTTCGGGCTCTTCCTCGCGGCCACCGTCGGGTTGTCGCTCCTGGCCGCACAGGTCATGCGACTGACCACCTCCCCGACGCCGGTGGCCGCGCCCGCAGTCAACCAGACCGAACCGACTCGAATGAAGGTGAAGCTGTGAAGATCCCCAAGCTCTCCCTGCCGCAACGCACGCGAACCCGGGTCGGGGCACTCGTCGCCCTGGTGGCGGTGGTCGCCGTCGGCGCGGGTGCCGGCTACCGCATGTTCACCGGCCTGCCCGAGGACGCCGTCCTCGAGTACGACGGCCAGGTGATCACCCAGCACGACCTCGACGAGCGGGTCGACGCGCTCGGTGCCCTGTACGGAATCCAGAAGCCCGCCGCGGCCGACGACCAGGACACCTTCCAGCGAGACGCCGCCAAGGCCGTCGCGGTCAGCCTCATCCTCGACGATGCCGCCGAGGAGTACGACATCGTGATCTCCGACAAGTCCGCCCGTGACACGCTCGCCGCGATGCTCGAGGAGCAGCTGGCCGACCCGCGCAAGGACTTCAACCAGCTGCTGGCGAAGTTCGGGATCAGCGAGGACGACGTACTCGAGGAGATCAAGCGCCAGCAGGCGATCGCCCTACTCTTCCGGGAGATCACCCAGGACGCGGTCGACGGAGTCGGCGCCGACGACGTGCGGTCCTACTTCGACGACGACCCGTCGAGGTTCGCCCTCCCGGAGCAGCGTCGCCTGAGCAACATCGTGGTGAGCAACCGCAAGGACGCCCGCACGGTGGTTGCCGCAGTACGAGGCGGGACGGACTTCGCGACCGTGGCACGCAAGGTCTCGCTCGACGACGCGACCCGCGACAAGGGCGGTGACCTGGGCACTGTCACCGCGGCGGAGCTCGACGAGGCGTTCGCCGAGCCGGCGTTCGCAGCGGGCGAGGGCCGCGTCTTCGGACCCGTGAAGACGCCCTACGGCTGGAACGTCGGCCGGGTCGTCGCGGTGACTCCCGGGCGGGCCATGCCCTTCGCCAGGGTCAAGGACCAGGTCGCGGACGCAGCCCGCTCGGAGGCAGCACTCAAGGCCTGGCGAGAGTGGCTCAAGGACGAGATCAAGGACGCCGACGTCGAGTACGCCGACGACTACCGCCCGAAGAACGCCGACGAGCCGCCGGCCGACGCCGGTGTCAGCCCCGGGACCCTGGAAGACCGATGACCCCGGTCCTGATCAGTGCCCTCGTCGCAGCCGGCTTCGTGTCACTGAGCCTGTGGGGCTTGCGCAACGTCGAGGAGCTCGTCCCCGAACGACCGTCCATGGCCCGACGGGACAAGGAGCTCCGCTCACTGAAGCGGGGCGCCAGGTCGTGCTTCCTGATCGGCCTGCTCTTCGCCACGTGGGCCGTCGTGTTGGCGGTCAACCTCGTGCTGGACAGCCGCTGATCCCCCCCTTTGGGAGGGGTAACAACCTCCCCGACGACGACGCCGACGTTCGGCGAAATCGAGACCATTTCCAGTGTGAGGCCGACCGGTTCCGGTGGCCGTACAGCAGGAGGAAAAGACGTTGACGACATTGCGTACGGCCGTGGACCCCCGCGGCGATCAGTTTCAGGAGAACCGCGCCGTCCAGGAGGCGGCTCTCGCGGAGCTCGAGCAGCAGTTGGACCTGGCGCGAGCCGGTGGCGGGGCCAAGTACGGCGACCGGCACCGCGCCCGCGGAAAGATGCTGGCCCGGGAGCGGATCGAGCTGCTGCTCGACCGTGACGCGCCGTTCCTCGAGTTCTCGTCGTTGGCGGCCTGGGGAACCCAGTTCACCGTCGGCGCCAGCATCGTCACCGGCCTCGGCGTCGTCTCCGGTGTCGAGTGCGTGATCATTGCCCACGACCCGACGGTCCGCGGCGGAACGATGAACCCCTACACGCTGCGCAAGAACCTCCGCGCCCTCGACATCGCCAAGACCAACCGGCTGCCGGTGATCAACCTGGTCGAGTCCGGTGGTGCCGACCTGCCGACCCAGTCCGAGCTCTTCGTGGCCGCGGGCAAGATCTTCCAGGGTCTCTCCGAGCTCTCCGGCATGGGTGTTCCGACCCTCGCCCTCGTGTTCGGCAACTCGACCGCCGGTGGCGCCTACGTGCCGGGCATGTGCGACTACGCCGTGCTCGTGGACAACGCCGCGAAGGTCTTCCTCGGTGGCCCGCCCCTGGTCAAGATGGCGACCGGCGAGGAGTCCGACGACGAGGAGCTCGGCGGTGCGGACATGCACGCCCGGGTCTCCGGCCTGGCCGACCACTTCGCGGTCGACGAACGCGATGCCCTGCGGATCGGGCGACAGATCATGTCGGAGATCAACTGGCGCAAGCACGGCCCGGCTCCCAGCCACGAGCCGGACGCGCCGTTGTACGACGAGGACGAGCTGCTCGGCATCGCCGCCGCGGACTTCCGTGTGCCGGTGGACCCGAAGGAGGTCCTGGCCCGCGTGGTCGACGGCTCCCGCTTCAGCGAGTACAAGCCGCTCTACGGCAGCAGCCTGGTCACCGGCTGGGCCTCGATCCACGGCTACCCGGTGGGCATCCTGGCCAACGCGCGTGGTGTGTTGTTCAGCGAGGAGGCCCAGAAGGGCACAGAGTTCATCATGCTGGCCAACCAGCTCGACATCCCGCTGGTCTTCCTGCAGAACTGCACCGGCTTCATGGTCGGCAAGGACTACGAGCAGGGCGGCATCATCAAGGACGGCGCGAAGATGATCAACGCCGTCACCAACAGCACCGTGCCGCATCTGACGATCAACATCGGGGCCTCCTTCGGCGCCGGCAACTACGGCATGTCCGGCCGCGCCTACGACCCGCGCTTCATGTTCACGTGGGTCAACGCGAAGCTCGCCGTGATGGGTGGGTCGCAGCTCGCCGGCGTGCTGTCGATCGTGGGGAAACAGGCTGCTGAGGCCGCCGGCCGCGAGTTCGACCTCGAGGCCGACGCCATCAAGACCAAGCAGATCGAGGAGCAGATCACCGCCGAGTCGCACTCGTTCTTCACCAGCGCACGGCTGTACGACGACGGCGTGATCGACCCGCGCGACACCCGCACAGTGCTTGGAATGGCGCTCTCCGCGGTGCACACCCAGGTCATCGAGGGCAGACGCGGCTACGGCGTCTTCCGAATGTGAGAACGGAACCCATGGCAACCATCAGCAAGCTGCTCATCGCGAACCGGGGCGAGATCGCCTCGCGCATCATTCGCACGGCCCGCAACCTGGACATCGCGTGCGTCGCTGTCTATTCGGACGCCGACGCCGACGCGCCGTGGGTGCACGAGGCGGACGAGGCCGTCCATCTCCCCGGCACCTCGCCCGGTGACACCTATCTCCGCTCCGATCTCGTCCTGGCGGCGGCCAAGGCCACCGGCGCCGACGCGATCCACCCGGGCTACGGCTTCCTCTCCGAGAACGCCGACTTCGCTCGCGAGTGCGCCAAGGCCGACGTGATCTTCGTCGGTCCTCCTCCCGAGGCGATCGACAGCATGGGCTCGAAGATCGAGGCCAAGAAGATCATGGCGGACGCCGGCGTACCGGTTCTGCCGCAGGTCACCATCTCCGACGACGCGTCGATCGACGGCGAAGCCCTGGCCGCCAGGGTGGCCTCGGACATCGGCTACCCGGTGCTCGTCAAGGCGGCGTACGGCGGTGGTGGCCGCGGCATGCGGATCGTCAACGACGCCGACGGACTGCTGGAAGCCGTCGAGGGCGCGCGTCGCGAGGCCGTGACCTCGTTCGGCAACGGCACCATCTTCCTGGAGCGCTTCCTGGACTCGCCTCGCCACATCGAGGTGCAGATCTTCGCCGACACCCAGGGCAACGTGGTCCACCTGTTCGAGCGTGAGTGCTCGATTCAGCGTCGCTACCAGAAGATCATCGAAGAGGCGCCGTCACCGGTCGTCGACGAGGCGCTCCGTGAGGAGCTCGGCACTGCGGCGATCGCCGCAGGCAAGGCGATCGGGTACGTCGGCGCCGGCACCGCCGAGTTCGTCATGGGCTCCGACGGCCGGTTCTACTTCCTCGAGGTCAACACGCGTCTCCAGGTGGAGCACCCGGTCACCGAGATGATCACCGGCCTCGACCTGGTCCGTCTGCAGCTGCTGGTCGCCGAGGGCAATCCCCTGCCCGAGGAGGCCCTCAACGCCACCATCAACGGGCACGCGATCGAGGTGCGTCTCTACGCCGAGGACGTTGCCGCAGGCTTCCTGCCCGCCACCGGCACGGTGCACGGCTTCTCGGTGCCCGACCTCCCCGGCATCCGGGTCGACGCCGGGGTGGTCGACGGCTCGGTGATCAGCGTGCACTACGACGCCATGCTGGCCAAGGTGATCGCACACGGCCCCAGCCGCGACGACGCCCGGCGTACCCTCGCCCGGGCGCTGGCCGACAGCCGCCTCCACGGGGTCGTCACGAACCGTGAGCTCCTGGTCGGCATCCTCCGCGAGCCCGAGTTCGCGGCCGGGACCATCGACACCGGCTACCTCGGTCGACACGACCCGATGACGCTCGCGCAGTCCTGGCGGGCTCCGGAGACGGTCACCGTCCACGCGATCGCGGCCGCCCTGGCCGACCAGGCCTCCCGCCGTGAGACCGCGCGCGTCCTCGAACACGTGCCGACCGGCTGGCGCAATGTGCCGAGCGGCTTCCAGGAGGCCGTCTACGGCTTCGACGGTGATGAGTACGACGTGCGTTACCGCTACTCGCGGGGCGCGATCGAGGTCAGTGTCAACGGCGAGGCCCAGCCCGGGACGACCGTGCTCAATGCATCGCCGGACGTGGTGGACCTCAAGGTCGGCGGCGTGCGCCGTACCTGCACCGTGCGTCGCGTCGACGACATCGCGTTCGTCGACAGTGTGCTCGGTGCAACGACGCTCATCGAGTCGCCCCGGTTCCCGGAACCGGGTTCGCAGAGTGCCCCCGGATCCCTGCTCGCGCCGATGCCCGGCACCGTCGTCAGGATCGCGGTCGAGACGGGTGACACCGTCAAGGCGGGCGAGACCGTCGTCGTGCTCGAGGCGATGAAGATGGAGCACAGCGTCTCTGCCCCGGTCGACGGCAGCGTCTCCGAGATCGACGTCTCGGTCGGACAGGCCGTCGAGCTCGGCACCGTTCTCGCGGTGGTGGAGGAGCAGGAGTCGTGAGCGTCACCTACGAAGTGCGCAACGGCGTCGCCTGGCTGACCATCGACCGTCCGGAGGCCCGCAACGCGCTGAACAAGGAGGTCCGCGACGGCCTCTTCGACGGCGTCAGGCGCTTCAATTCCGACGATGCCGCCAAGGTGCTCGTGCTGACCGGCGCCGGGGACAAGGCGTTCTGCGCCGGCGGCGACCTCAAGGAGATGGCCGACAACGCGTTGACGGTCCCGCCGATCGACTTCGTGCCTCAGTTCGGCCGCAACATCGAGGTCTCCAAGCCGACCATCGCCGCCGTCAACGGGGTGGCCCTGGCCGGTGGCTTCCTGCTCGCCCAGACCGCTGACCTGTGCATTGCCTCAGACACCGCGAGGTTCGCGATCAGTGAGGTCAAGGTCGGTCGCGGTGCCCCGTGGGCCGCTCCGCTCTCCTGGCTGGTGCCGCCGCGGGTGGCCATGGAGATCCTTCTGACCGGCGACATGATGAGTGCCGAGCGCGCCCGCGAGGTCGGCCTGGTCAACAAGGTGGTTGCCGCGGACGACCTGGTCGAGGAGACCCAGAAGCTCGCCGAGCGGATCGCCGCCAATGCGCCGCTCTCGGTGATGGCCGGCAAGCGCACCGCCCGGCTGATCGCAGAGATGCCCCTCGCGGAAGCCTTTGACGAGGCGGAGCGCATCTGGGAACCCGTCTACTTGAGCGCCGACGCCCAGGAGGGCCCGGCGGCCTTCCGCGACAAGCGAGCACCCCAATGGGAGGGACGATGACCGCCGTGACCCTGAATGACATGGTGACCGACCTGGCGGCCGAGACCACCGACCTGGCCGGGCTCCTTCTGGGCCTGAGCGCCTCCGAGTGGGAGCTGGCCACACCGGCAGCCGGCTGGGCGGTGCGTGACCAGGTGAGCCACCTGGCGTTCTTCGACGAGGCGGCCATCATCGCGATCACCGAGCCTGACCGGTTCCGACGCGAGGCCGAGGCACTGATGGCCCTCGGGCCCGACTTCCCCGATCGGGTGGCCGAGCGCTTCCGCGAGACACCGGTCGTGGACCTGGCGGACTGGTTCGCCGACTCCCGTGCGACGTTGTTGAAGGTCCTCGGTGAGGCCGAAGCGCGCGATCGGGTGCCGTGGTACGGCCCGGACATGAGCGTGATGAGCTGCGCGACGGCACGCCTCATGGAGACCTGGGCGCACGGTCTCGACATCTCCGACACGTTCGGCGTGGAGTGCGTGCCCACCAGCCGGCTTCGACACATCGCTCACCTGGGGGTGAGGACACGTGCCTTCAGCTACGTGCTCCGCGCAAGGCCCGCGCCCGAGGCGGAGGTCCGCATCGACCTGGCGGCGCCCGACGGGAACCGGTGGACCTGGGGGCCACCTGATGCCGCCCAGTCCGTGACGGGCACCGCGCTCGACTTCTGCTTCGTGGTCACCCAGCGCCGCCACGTGGCGGACACCGACCTGGTCGTCCGCGGGCACGCGGCGGCCGAATGGATGTCCATCGCCCAGGCGTTCGCCGGAGCACCTTCCGACGGGCGGCGGCCCTCACTGCTGGCCAAGGAGATCTCGTGAACAATCGTCGTCCGGTCCGCATCGCCAACTGCTCGGGGTTCTACGGCGACAGGGTCGCCGCCGCCTGGGAGGTGCTCGAGGGCGGCGATGTCGACGTGCTCACCGGCGACTACCTCGCCGAGCTGACCATGCTGATCCTCTGGAAGGCGCGGCAGAAGGACGCCTCGGGTGGCTACGCGAAGACCTTCCTCTCCCAGATGGAGCGGGTGATGGGGACCTGCCTCGATCGCGGGATCAAGGTCGTCAGCAACGCAGGGGGGCTCAACCCGGAGGGCCTGACCGATCGGCTGCACGAGCTGGCCGCCACCTTGGGGCTGTCCCCGCGGATCGCGTGGATCGAGGGAGACGACCTCACCGACCGGTTGCCGGAGCTGGTCGCGGCCGGACATCCCTTGACCCATCTCGACACCGGCAAGGCGCTGGCCGACTCGAACACCAAGGCCGTGACCGCCAACGCCTACCTGGGCGCGTGGGGCATTGTCGACGCCCTCCGGGCCGACGCCGACATCGTGGTGTGCCCCCGGGTCACCGACGCCTCTCTGGTCGTCGGGCCCGCCGCGTGGTGGCACGGCTGGGACCGGACCGACTACGACGCCCTCGCCGGCGCGGTGGCGGCCGGCCACGTCATCGAGTGCGGGCCCCAGGCGACGGGTGGCAACTACTCGCGCCTGCCGGCCGTCCCCGACAAACGCCGTCCCGGGTTCCCGATCGCGGAGGTGGCTGCCGATGGTCAGGTCGTGATCACCAAGCAGGTCGGCAGCGGCGGCCATGTCTCTCCGGGCACGGTCACGGCCCAGCTGCTCTACGAGATCCAGTCCCCGGCGTACGCAAACCCCGACGTGGTCGCACACTTCGACACCCTCCGCCTCGAGCAGCAGGGCCCCGACCGCGTGCTCATCTCCGGAGCCACCGGCACCGCGCCACCGCCCGACCTCAAGGTCGCGATCAACCAGCTCGGTGGCTACCGGAACACCATGACGCTCGTGCTCACCGGCCTCGACATCGAGGCGAAGGCGGACTGGGCGCGCGCGCAGCTGTTCGACGTCCTCGGTGGGGAGGACACGTTCGACGAGGTCGACGTACGGCTCCTGCGGTTCGACCGCCCCGACGCGGAGACCAACGAGCAGGCCACCGCCCACCTCCGGGTGACCGTCAAGTCGGCGGACAAGAACAAGGTGGGGCGACGGTTCGCCAACGCGACCATGGAGCTCGCCGTCGGCGGGTACGCCGGGTTCCACACCACGACACCGCCCGCCGACGCCAGCGCGTACGGCGTCTACTGGCCGACGCTCGTGCCTCTCGACGTGGTGACGCACAGCGTGGTGCTGCCCGACGGCACCAGACGAGTGGTGCCGCACGGACCCACCGCCACCCCCGTGGAGTCCCAGCCGGTGTCGGCCCTCGGGACCGACGTCACAGCGATCGCGGGTGAGACCCGCAGGGTCCCGCTCGGCACGGTGTGCAGTGCGCGCTCGGGCGACAAGGGGGGCAACGCCAACGTCGGCATCTGGACCGAGGACGAGCGCGGTTTCGCCTGGCTCGACGCCCACCTCACCGTGGAGCGGTTCCGCGAGCTGCTGCCGGAGGCCGCAGACCTCGAGATCCGGCGATGGGCGCTGCCCCGGCTCAACGCCCTCAACTTCGTCGTCGTGGGCCTCCTGGGCGCCGGCGTCGCCGAGACCGCCCGACCCGACCCGCAGGCCAAGGGCCTGGGGGAGTACTTGCGCTCGCGACACGTCGACGTGCCGGTGGCGCTGATCGAGTTGGAAGAGAGCCGACGATGAGCACCGAGATCCTGGTCCGTGACGACGGCCCGGTGAGGGTGCTCACCATGTCCGGACCCTCGCGGATCAACTCGATCGGTGCCTCCACGGCGGAGCAGCTGTGCGACGAGGTGGTGGCAGCGGAGCGGGACGACCGGGTGCACGCCATGGTCCTGACCGGCGAGGGCGAGCACTTCTCCTCCGGTGGCGACGCGGAAGGAGTCCTCGAGGCGGGACTGAGCCGCGACGACGACGCGATGATCCGTTTCATGCGCTCCTACCAGCGTGCTGCCCTCACCATCTGGAACAGTCCGCTGCCGGTGGTCGCCAGCGTGGCCGGCATCGCCTACGGCGGCGCGTTCAACCTGGCCCTCTCGTGCGACCTCATCGTGTGCTCCGAGAACGCCCGCTTCTGCCAGGTCTTCCTGCGGCGCGGTGTGGTCCCCGACTTCGGTGGTGCCTATCTGCTGCCGCGGCTCGTGGGCATGCAGAAGGCGAAGGAGCTGATGTTGCTCGCGGACGAGATCGATGCCGGCACGGCCGAGCGACTGGGCTTGGTCAACTTCGTGGTCCCCAGTGCCGAGGAGTCCCTGTCGACCGCGACCGGGCTCGCCCACCGCCTCGCTGCCCAGTCGCGGATGGCGATGTCGATGACCAAGCGGCTGCTCAACGCCAGCACGGGCGGGACCCTGCAGTCGTCCCTCGAGCTCGAGGCCCTCAGCCAGGCCTCCGTCCTGGGCTCCCAATCGGCGCAGAAGTCCTTCGAGGGCTTCCGCGAACGCTGACCCCCGCGTGCCCGGGCCGGACGAACAGGGCGTCAGAGCTCGACGGCGAGGATTCGCGTGGTGACCAGGCGCAGGTCCTCGGGAAGGCTCGGCCGTTCCCTGAGGTGTTGGGTGCGGCAGGTGTCGATGACCACGGTGAGCATCGCCTGGATGAGGTAGCGGGCCTGGGGCGTGCTGAGCTCGGGCCGGGTCTCGGTGAGCAGGCGCACCCACTCCGCGACGTAGTCGTGCTGAGACCGGCGCACGTCGTGGCGATGGTCGCTCGGGAGGTTGCCCACCTCGGAGACGAGGATGCCGAGCAGGTCGTGGTGGACCATGGCGAAGTCGACGTACGCGGCCAGGGCCTTGTGCAGCGCTTCCTCGGGGGTCGAGGCCGCGGCCAGGGCATTGTTCAGGCCCAGCTGCAGGGGCACGGAGGCGCGGGCGATGGTCGCCGAGAGCAGGTCGGCCTTGCTCGGGTAGTACTTGTAGACGGCCGTGCTCGTGATGCCGACCTCGGCGCCGATGTCGTCCATGGTCACCGATTGGTAGCCGTTCTCGTTGAAGAGCCGGGTGGCGACTGCGAGGATCGCCTCCTTGCGCGAGTGGGGCTGCAGGCCGGTTCGCACCCTGGCGCCCGCTGTGGCCGAGTCGATGGGCGTGGATTGGATCGGCGCGGACGCGACCGCCAGGGCGCTGCGCTGCAGGAGGTCCTTGACCCCGCTCTCCGACATCGGGGTGCGGTGGTACGAGGGGCTGGTCAGCACCGCGAGGACGCACCAGGAGAGCAGGTCCGCGTCATCGAGCGAGATCTCCGGCCGCCTGGCGTGCAGCTGTGCGGCGAACCGCGCCACGAACGCGAAGAAGCGCGCCCGCACCTCTGCTCGGCGCCCGCTCTCGAGGTGTCGGGTCTCCCTGCTCCACAGAACGCCCAGGTCGCGGCGTACGCCGGCCGTCGTGGCGAGTTCGGCGACCATGTCCTCGAGGGGCGGTGGCTCGCCATCCCCGACGGCGTCCGTGCCGCGTTCGAACGCGTCGGTCAGTGCGTGGGCCAGCAGGTCCTGCTTGCTCGAGAAGTGGCGGTAGAGGGCCCCGGCCGTGATGCCGACGGACTCCGCGATCTGGCCGGTGCTCACGTTGGCGTAGCCGTGGCGGTAGAAGAGGTCGCCCGCTGCGGCGATGATCTGCTGCTTGCGGTCTCGAGGACGTCGTCGAGGTGCGGCCGGCGCCGGCCGTGCTGTCACTACCATCTCCGGTCTCCCCTGATCATGCTCCGCAACCATCCAAACAGATGATCGTGAGGTTACTCAAGATTTACTTTTCGGTTAGGATGGGGAATCAACGGTACGGCGAGGCTCCTACTGTCATGCCGCCCACCATTTACTTCTGCTGCCTGGAGGTCCGCATGAGCACCGCCACCACCGACTTCGGACGTCGTCTGACCGTCCCCCTGGTCGCCGCCCCGATGACCGGGGTCTCCGGCCCCGAGCTGGTCGTCTCGGCGTGCCGCAACGGCGTGATCGGGTCCTTCCCGACGCACAACGCCCGCGACGTGGCGGAGCTGGACACGTGGCTGTCCGGCATGAGGCGCGACCTGGCTGACGCCCCGGCGGCACCCATCGCCCCGAACCTCGTCGTGCATCGGACCAACGCTCGCCTTCACGAGGACACCGCCTGCCTGGTGGAGCACGGAATCGAGCTCGTGATCACGAGTGTCGGCTCGCCGACCCCGGTGCTCGAGACCCTGCACGCCTCGGGATGTCAGGTCTATGCGGATGTCGCCACGCTGGCCCAGGCCCGCAAGGCTGCCGACGCCGGTGTGGACGGGCTCGTGCTGCTCTCGGCTGGCGCCGGGGGCCAGACCGGCGCGGCCAATCCCTTCGCCTTCGTGCGCGCCGTGCGTGAGTTCTTCGCCGGAACGGTGGTCCTTGCGGGTGGGGTCTCGGACGGCGTGGCGCTGCTCGCCGCCCGGGTGCTCGGTGCCGACCTCGCCTACATGGGCACCCCGTTCATCGCCACCCGTGAGAGCCTCGCGTCGCAGGAGTACCGCTCCGCCGTCGTGGAGGCGAGCATGGACGACGTCCGGCTCAGCGACCAGGTGGGCGGACTCCCGGCCAGCCTGCTCGCCCAGTGGCTGGAAGGCCGTGAGGCCGGGCCGGTGAGCGCAGGTGACTTCCAGCAGGAACGGCTCGTGGCCGACCCTAGTGTGTGGAGTGCGGGACACGGAGTCACCAGCATCCGTGAGGTCGTTGCCGTCGACGAGCTGGTGGCTCGGGTGCGCCGGGAGTACGACGAGGCGCTGATCGGGCTGTCGGCCCTCGGTGCGGGCTGACCCCCTCACAGCAGCTCGATCCCGGAGACCTTCCACGTTCCACCCTGCTGGACGACGTCGAGCTCGAAGCGGGCCTCGCCTGTCGTGCTCCGGCCGTCCGGCGAGGTGGCCGTCTGCTCGGCCAGCACGAGCAGGCGCCCGTCGTCACCGGTGAGTTCCACGACCCCGATGGCGCGAGGGGTGGTGGTGAGACTGAGTCCGCCCTTCCTGGCCTGGGCCAGGAAGGGCTTGTAGAGGCGGTCGTACTCGTTGATCGCCTCGTCAACGAGTGCAGCCTCGGCTGCGCGACGCGTGGTGCGCACGCGCTTGGGGTCGATCGAGAAGACCTGTTTCACGAGCTGCTCGACGTCCTGGATCACGAGCTCGGTCGTCCCGTCGTCGAGGAACGCCACGTTCTCCACCGACTCGGGATCGTCACCTCCCCTGACCGCGAGGGCCACCCCGAGCCCGGTGACCAGGAGGACGAGGATGGCGAGGACGGCGAGGGCGCCTGTCGACTGCGGGGGCCGGAACCTCACGACTGACCTCCCAGCCTCTGCATCGCCGACAGCTTCCAGCCGTCGGATCCACGCTCCACGAAGCACAGGAACTCGGTGACCCGTGTGGTCTTCTCGGTGCCCTTCTTCTTCGTTTGGATCGTGACGAGGGCCACCGCACGTGCCTCGCCCGCGTCGGCGTCGTACGAGCTGAGGGCGATGCGCCCGATCTCGGTGGTGGACACCGTGCGGGACCTCTTCAGGTCGCGCAACACGGCCTTCTCGCCCTTGCCGACCATCGCGTGCAGCTGCCCGGCGGTGACGTCGGACCACGTGTCGATCAACCCGTCGAGGTCGCGGTAGTCGATCGTGTGGAAGGCCTTCAACCCGTCGGTCGCGGCCTGGACGGCGGCGTCGCGTCCGGCCGCGCGGCCGTCCGTCGGCGAGGTCTCCTCACCCCGGGCCTGCCAGGCGAGCAAGGCGCTGGCCAGCACGCCCACGACCAGCAGAGCGGTGAGGGTGAGTCCGACCGCTCGACGTACGTCCACCCGGGAGAGGCCGGATAGGGACAAGTCCTTCTCGTCGGCCGTGACTTCGGGCTGTGGTGGGTCGTTGTGCTCTACGAACCCCGGATCTGGCGGGACAGACATCTGACTCCTCGGCTCCTTGATCACGCCGCCCAACGTCGTTCGGGGCGGCTGGGCGACCCTGTAAGTAAATACGGGGCTAACCATTTGGGAGAGATTCCCAATCTTCGCCGACGTAACCTAGTGTCGGGTTTTGGCGCCTTTACTGGTTGACAGTATGACCTTCCTCACTGAAACTGTAAACAGAAAGTAAACGGTAAGTAACTTCAGTGGCCTCGAAGGGTGCGACTCATGGCACGAACTGCGGACTCCCCTCCGGCGCTGTCGCCGGTGGACATCGACGAGCGCAGGGTCCGACTCTCGGCCACGATCCGCTCCCTCCTCGACGTCTCGCACCTGCCACCGGGCTCACCCGACGTCGAGGTCCTGGAGAGGGCCGCGGAACGTTGGGCCACGGACGCCCCGACGTCGTTGGCCGATTTGGCCGGTGAGGTCGCGGCAGTCACCGACACCGTCCAGCACCTGATGGCGCAGCCACTTCTGGCTGCCCGGCGGGTCAACGTAGCCCTCGAGCGGCTGCAGAACGCGCGGACCGTCGATGAGGTCCTGCGCTCGGCCGCTTCCGAGCTCGCCTGGGGGTGCGACTTCGACCGGGTGCTCGTGTCGCGGGTCGAGGACTCGTCGTGGCTCCCCGTCGCCTGGCACGCCACCGACTCGGGGAGCGACCAGAACCAGGCCATGGCCGAGTTGCTCCGCGGCAACCGGATCGCACTGGCCAGCGGCATGGTCGAGGCCGAGGCGCTGCGCCGCAGGGCACCGGCGCTGGTGCGCAACACCGCGGTCCAGTCGCGCACCTTCGCGCCGTTCCACGACGTCGGCGGCAGTGCGTCGTACATCGTGGCCCCGATCCTGACCGGAGACCGGGTCTTCGGGCTGCTCCACGTCGACACCGACGCCTCGGGGCGTTCCATCGTCGACAGCGACGTCGCCGCGGTGCGGGCATTCGCCAACGGAGTCGGGTTGATCCTCGAGCGACTTGCCCTCCTCGACAAGCTGATGGCCCAGAAGCAGCACATCAAGTCGGCCCTGGCTGCGGCCGAGCAGGCGGTGGAGGACCTGACGAGCTCTCCGGTGACCCTCGCCGTGCCCAGTCCGAGGAGCAACGCGCCCGCGACCGGGGAGTTGGGGCCGGCCCGGATCGAGGACCGGTTCACGACGCGGGAGCGCGAGGTGTTCGCGCTCCTGATCGGTGGGGCGACCAACGCCCAGATCGCCGACCGCCTGACAGTCTCGGAGACGACGGTGAAGTCGCACGTCAAGCACATCCTCCGCAAGATGAAGGCGACCAATCGTTCGCAGGCGATCGCCCAGTACCTCGCGGCAGGTGAGCGCCGATGATCCCGGGCGACCGTTCCCGAGCGGTGAGTTTCGCCCTGCCGCGTCGCGGCGGGCACACGCACTTCGACCGCGGGCTCCGCCGGCGTGCTGCCGAGCTGTGTGCTGACCTGACCGACGCACTGCACGCGGACCCCGACACCATGGTCCCCGACCCCGGTGTCACCGACCCCGGGTGCGACCGGACCTCGCCGGCGCGCCTGTCCAGGTTGGCCCGCTTCTGCACCGAACGGGCCGAGTTGTCGGCTCCCGTCGACGAGCTGACCGCGCGTCGACTCTACCTGCTGGCCCTGGACCTGCAGCAGCTGGTGCTCGAGCTCCAGCAGGAGGAGCTGCTCTCGAGCACCCGTCGCCTGGAGTCGGTCGGCGACGGACTCTCCCGGTTGCGCACCCTGCCGAACTCGGTCGACATGCTCGAGTCCGTCTGCGAGGAGATCGTCAACCGCTGCGACTTCGGGCGGGTGGTCCTCTCCCGGGTCGACCACGGTTCGTGGGTGCCCAGCACGGCGTTCTTCACCGAGAGCGACTCGTCGTGGTTCTCCGAGTGGATCGGAACCGGTATCGCGTTGCGCGGGGACACGCCCGAGACCCTGCTGCTGACGGAACGTCGGCCGGCAGCGGTCTACGACACCGGAAGCGCGACCGTGCACCGCCAGATCATCATCGAGTCGGGGCAGTCGACCTCCTACGTGGTGGCTCCTTTGATGGCTGCGGGGTCGGTCGGCGGATTCCTCCATGCCGACCACTTCCCCACGTCGCGGCGCGTGGACCAGGTCGATCGTGACGTCCTGTGGGCCTTTGCCGAGGGGCTCACCCGGATCCACGAACGGCTCGTGCTGCTCGAGCGGGTCCGGGACCAGCGCGCGCAGGTCGAGTCGGTGCTGGGGTCCGCACTCGACACGATGGACCCTGCCCCGGGCACCGACCTGCTGGGAGTCAGTGGCAGACTGCCGGCTGCTCCGGAGGTCCTTTCCGAGCTGACCACCCGCGAGGTCGAGGTCCTGCACCTGATCGTCGAGGGCTCCAGCAATCGAGCGATCGGCTCACGCCTGGTGATCACCGAGGACACGGTGAAGTCCCACGTCAAGCAGATCCTGCGCAAGCTGGGCGTGGCCAACCGGGCCCAGGCGATCGCGTGCGTGGCGGGCACGACCGTCAGCTGACCGGCGCCGGCCCTGCCTCTTCGGGTGAGGGATCTCCTCCTCCCGAGCGATGTGGCTCACACCACACTTCCGTGACGCTGAGAGTGCGGCAGCGAAAGGGAAGCAACTATGAGCAGGCACATCCAAGGACCTCGTCGGTCCGGAGCACGCACCATCACTCGACGGGCACGACGCCACGCAGATCGGGGCGCCGCTCTCGTGGTCCTCGGTGTCGTGTCGGCGGCGTGGACGGCGAGTCTCGTCAGCGCCGGTACCGGCGCGGCCAGCGTTGCGGCCCCGTCCACCAGCGACGAGGGCGCCGTCACCGTGCCGTCGCAGGCGATCGAGGACCCGGCCAGCTACTCCCAGCCCGGCGAGATCGGCCTCGGCGTGCCCCGCGGGTCCGGCGACAAGATCGTCCAGACCGCCTCCACCAACGGCATCCCC
>NZ_LMSQ01000020.1:0-230353 GCF_001429525.1 Nocardioides sp. Soil796 | reverse complement strand
CTACACCTCGGTGCCCAACAGCACCACCTCCGCGGTCTACATCCCGCCGACGTACACCTTCACCCGCCCCACCAACGGCGGCAAGGTCGGCTCCCCGCAGGCAGCCTCCGGCAACAACACCAGCACCCCCGGCGACCCCACCACCCCGACCAGCCAGGCGCCCACCGCGGGCAGCACCGACCCGGGCACGGAGTCCCCGGCGGACCCGGCCACTCCCGCGCCCCCGGGTAGGCCCGACCCGGTCACGACCCTCACCAAGACGGTTGAGAAGACCGTCAAGGATCCTGTCGGGACGGTCACGCAAACCCTCACGAAGGTCCAGGGCACCACCAAGTGCGTCCTGGAGGACCTGAGTGCCCTCCAGTTGGACGGCCTGACCACGTGCGTCGGCGGGCTGCTGAACCCCTGATCTTGATTCGCCCTGGTCCCGATCGAACAACGTTGCGACAGGTCGTCGCGACCACCCTGAACAAGGAGCAACCACATGGGTCGTATGCCGAACGATGTCATGGAGCACGAACTGAGCCTCTTCTGGCAGGACATCTTCACCTGGGCCAGCTGGGCCATCGTCCTGGTGATGCTGGCCATCGCCGTACGGCTGTGGATGCGCCAAGGGACACCCTTCTACTTCATCGCCTGCCTTGCGGCGGGCGTGGCCGCCTTCGCTGAACCGTTGTACGACGTGGCCTTCGACCTGTGGTTCTACGACGCCCAGAACGGTCAGCCCGGCGCGATGTACTCCCACTTCACTGCGTTCGGGGTGGTCCAGCCGAACTGGTCGCACAGTGGCTACATCATCCTCTACGCGAGCGCCTGCCTGTACGCCGGAGGACACATCTACCGGGGCACTCTCGGCCGTAAGAACCTCTTCCTCGTCTGGCTCGCCGAGATCGCTGCGTCGTGCGTCTTCGAGGTGATCGGCACGAGCACCGACGTCTACACCTACTACGGCCCCTATGAGCTGCGGATCGTGAACTACCCGCTGATCATCGGCGTGCTGGAGGGAACCCAGGTGGTCATCTTCACCGTGGTCGCCGTACAGCTCTGGCGACGGGTCGAGACGGCCTGGGGGCTGCTCGGCCTGTTCGTGCTGTTCCCGGTGACCTTCTTCGGCGCCAACTTCGGGCTCGGGTCTCCGGTGATCATCGCGTTGCATCTCGACGAGTCCGAGTTCTCGAGCGGCATCGTCTGGGCTGCGACGTTCCTGAGCATGGCGATGTGTGTCGTCGCCGTGAACGGCGCCGCCAAGTTCCTGCCGGATGCGCGTAGACCTGAAACCGAAAGAGTCGATGCGTCGGACCAGGCAGTGCCTGCGTAGGTACCGCCCTCAGGCGCCGATGGTGACCACCGGCGGCTCGATGACGCCGGCCTCCTGGAGGGCATCCAGCAGGAAGCGGTGCCCGAAGGCCTGGGAGCCGGAGCCGAACCCGGCATGTGTCGCGCCGCCGGTGAGCAGGGCACGGGTCGCCGCCGCGTGGAGCACTGCGGTCTGCGCGTAGGGACACGTGCCGGCCAGCACCACGTGGGTGCGGCGACCGGAGCCCATGGACCAGACCGAGTCGATCGACGCGTCGACCGTCTGGTCCATGGCCAGCGGGCTGCGACCCTCGGCGACCGCATGCTCGGCCGAGGGGTGGCTCATCAGGCTGACAAGTGACGAGCGCTCGGCAGCGCCGCCGTACGCGCGAAGCTCGGTGACGCGGTCGTCCTGGCCGAACCACAGACAGTGGGGAGAGTCGTCGAGGCGGATCGCCAGGCCGGGTTCGGTGTGTTCGGGGAGGCGCACGTGAAGGGTGCGGTCCATCGGCCACGACAGGACGTCGGCCAGGTCGAAGCCGTTCTCCTTCACCACGCGCTGGAGCTGGAGCGCGGAGGAGGGTGCCGAGGCGCCCTGCCAGAGCAGCATCACGTCGAGCAGCTCGGCCCCCGGCGTCTCGAGTGAGAGCTGGGCGGCGATCTCGCTCGTCGCGAACGGCTGGGCCAGGCCGGGAACCAGGGCCAGGCCGGCGTCGACGAACTGCTGGTGCCAGGTCTCACGCGCCTTGACCAGCCAGTCCATCTCGTCGGAGGCGTCGAGGTAGTGGCACCCGGCGCGCAGGGCGGCCTCCACCACGGTGTGGCCGGTGTCGGCGAACGGCCCGAACAGGTTCATCACCACCGTGGCACCGGTGAACTGTGCGGTCAGGTCGTCGGCGTCGTCGCGTTGCGGCTCGAGGAGCGTGAACGGGACGCCCAGGACGTCGAGCTGGTCGGCGATCGCCCGGCTCANGAGGCTGTCACAAATACTCCAACAGAGGGGGAAGGAAGCTCGTCCTGCCAAGTCTGGCAGTCCTCCAACAGATTGGGAGGTGACTTGACAAACGTCAAGCAATTCGAGGCAAATGTCCTTGACAATCGTCAAGATTGGGTAGGGACACTTCCGAACGGCACCGATACGATGAGCCCGTGACGGAGACGGTGGGAAAGAAGCGGGGCACGCCCCGCACGCGTGACGAGAAGTACGACGAGCGGCGTACCCAGCTCGCGGAGTCCGCGCTGACCACCCTCGGCGAGCTCGGCTATGCCCGCACTTCGCTGCGCGAGATCGCCCAGCACTCGGAGTTCTCCCACGGAGTGGTGCACTACTACTTCAACAGCAAGGCCGACCTGATCATCCACTGCGTCCGCTACTACAAGACGAAGTGCTCGAAGCGGTACGACGACGTCGTCGCCACCGCCACCACCGGTGACGAGCTGGTCGCCGGCTTCATCGACAAGCTGGTCGAGACGCTGCGTGACGAGGCGCCCATGCACCGCCTCTGGTACGACCTGCGCGGTCAGAGCATGTTCGAGGAGGAGTTCCGCGAGCAGGTCAAGGTGATCGACGGGCTGCTCGAGGACATGATCTGGCGCATCGTCACCCGTTACTCCGAGCTGACCGGCGCCGAGCCGGCGTTCACCCCCGCCACGACGTACGCCATGGTCGACGGCGTGTTCGTCAGGGCGCTGCTGGCCCACGTGCACGGCGAGGAAGACGCACTCGAGACCCTGCGCGCGCAGACCCTGTCGATCCTCCCGGCGCTGTTCCGCTCCTGAGCCCGTGAGCTGGCCGCGGCCTACTGGGCCGCGCTCTCCAGGGCGTTGAGCCGCTCGACCGACGCCTTCGCGAGCGGCTGGATGCGGGACAGCACGTCCGGTCGCTCCCCGAACGCGGCGATGGTGATGATCTCGTTGCCCGCCCACACGACCGTGTACGTCGCCACCTGCGGATAGCGCTTGCCGTCGTAGGTGTAGAAGCCCTTGCCGGTCAGGCTGGACTGTCCGTCGGCGGAGACGTCGAGCGAGTCGTCGTACGTCAGGTCGACCTGCACCCGGCCGTGCTTGTCACGCGTGCGGACCTTCGTGCAGGCCTTCATGTGCTGGTCGATCTTGCCCCAGGTCAGGAGGGCGGCGTCGTTGTCCGACTCGTCGGTGGTGTCCGACTGGTCGAAGGACGCGACCGACGCGAAGATGCTGGTGTACTGCTGGGTCTTCGAGGAGCCGTTGAAGACGATCTCGCGGTAGTTGTCCGGGGTCCCGAAGTCGTCGATGTCGTCGATCCTGGCAAGACAGCCGAACGAGTCGTTCTCTGGCGACTTCTGGGTGCGCTCCTTGAACTCCGGGCCCACGTCGGAGGCGTTGACGAGGACCTCGGCGAGCTGGTCGTCGTCCAGCGGCTCGTCGGGGTTGTACGGCGGGATCGCCGGGTCGCCCATCGCCGCGCCGAGGTCCTTCGGCGGGTCCGTCTGGTCGCCGCAGGCGGTGAGGGTCAGCATCGTGGCGGCCAGCAGCGCCACCAGTCCCCGAGTAGTCATGGCGGCAGGCTACCCGCCGGACGGCTTCTTCAACCCCGGCTCAGGCGTCCGCGCCGCCGAGCAGGTCGGCATACTCCTTGCCGATCGGGTAGTCCTCGAGGACCCCGGCATCTGCCGGTTGGTCCTCGCCGTCGAGGGCGGCCGTCAGCCTGTCGACCACGACCTGTACGACGTCGCGTCGGGCCCGGTCGATGTCGCTGGCCATGTCGACGAACATCACCAGCGAGACCGCGGTGTCGACGCGCACGGCCGTGAACGACAACGAGATCGGGAGCTCGACCCCCGAGACCGTGGCGTGGCCCTCGGCCAGCACGTTGATCTGCTGGTTGACGCCGTCCGCCCAGGCCACCCGGTCGGAGTCGACGTCGAACTGCCAGCGGGTGTCGTCCTCGGTGGTGTCGACCTTGTCGCAGTCGTCGACCTGGGAGCCGAGCTCGCTCAGCAGCGCGCGGGCCTGCTCGGCGTTCTCGGCGTTGGAGATCACGTGGAAGACCGCGGGCATGCCCGGGTCGGCGCTGGCCTCGATCTCGACCTCGATGTCGTCGCCGTCGTCGTCCTTGTCGGTGGCGTCGTCCTTGAAGTCGAGGAGGCAACCCCAGTCGGGACCGTCGGAGTCATCGTCGTGGTCGTCGTCGTCAGGAGAGATCTTGAAGTCCGGCCCGAGGTCGTCCGAGGTGAGCAGGGCCTTCGACAGGTCCTTGTCGGTGACGCCTGCGTCATCGCCAGCACACCCACTGAGCAATGCAGGGCCCAGGGCGAGGATGCCGACGACGGCGAGCGAACCGATACGGCGGCGGGTGTCTGACACGTGTGTAAGGGTAGCCCGCGTGAGCCTCCGCATTCATCGCGCCGAACGGACGGACCTGCTGGCGTCCGGCCTGGCCGACCTCCTGTCGGAGCCGCTCCCGGACCCCTTCGCGCAGGAAATCGTCGTGGTGCCGGCCCGTGGCGTCGAGCGCTGGCTCACGCAGCGGTTGTCGCACCGCCTGGGCGTCGGCGCCCGCGGCGGTGACGGGGTCTGTGCGGGTGTGCGTTTCCTGAGCCCCCATTCGCTGGTCTCCATGCTGCTCGGCCGCGACCGGGACGACCCGTGGGACCCGGATCGCCTGGTCTGGACCGTGCTCGAGGTGATCGACGCCAGCCTCGACGAGACGTGGTGCGTCACCCTCGCCACGCACCTCGGCCACGGGGTCGGTGGTGCCGAGGGTGAGCTGCGCCAGAGTCGTCGCTATTCGGTGGCCCGGCGGATCGCCGGCCTCTTCGCGTCGTACGCCGTGCAGCGGCCGCAGCTGCTGACCGACTGGCGCGACGGCGACGACACCGACGGCTGCGGTGGTCCGCTCGACGGCGACCTGGCCTGGCAGGCGGAGCTGTGGCGGTGCGTCGTGGCGGCCAGGGACATCGCGCCACCCGACGTGCGCCATGTGGAGACCCTTGCCGCCCTTCGCGCCGGCGGAGACGGACTCGACCTGCCCGCCCGGCTCTCGTTGTTCGGCCACACCCGCCTGCCGCGGACCGAGGCTGAGCTGCTCGGTGCCCTCGGTGAGCTGCGCGACGTCCACCTCTGGCTGCCGCAGGCATCGACCTCGCTGTGGGACGACCTGGTCGAGGTGTCGGCGGCCGGGCCCGTGGCGCGCACCGCCGACCGCTCGGCCGAGCTCGTGCAGGACCCCCTGCTCGCCTCGCTCGGCCGTGATTCCCGCGAGCTCCAGCGCACGCTCGCGCTCGTGCCGGCCGACGACGAGCCGCCTGTCGGCACCCTGCCGGCGAGCGGCTCGATCCTGGGTCGGCTCCAGGCCGGCCTGCGCGGCAACGCGTTGCCGGATCCCGTGCCGGGCCTGGTCGACTCCACCGTGCAGGTGCACGCGTGTCACGGCCCGTCGCGGCAGGTCGACGTGCTCCGCGAGGTGCTGGTCGGGCTGCTCGCCGACGACCCGACGCTCGAGCCCCGCGACATCCTCGTGATGTGTCCCGACATCGAGACCTACGCCCCGCTGATCCAGGCCGGCTTCGGCCTGGGCGAGGTTGCCGGCGGCAAGGGCCACCCGGCGCACCGGCTGCGGGTCCGCCTGGCCGACCGCTCCCTGGCCAGCACCAACCCGCTGCTCGCGGTCGCCGCCCGGCTCGTCGAGATCGCCGGCGGCCGGGTCGCGGCGACCGAGGTGCTCGACCTGCTCGCCAGCCCGCCGGTGCGGCACCGCTTCGCGGTCGATGACGACGATCTCGACCAGGTGGCGCGCTGGGTCGAGGCCTCCGGCATCCGCTGGGGCATGGACGCCGCCTCGCGGGCCGACTACGCCCTCGAACGCTTCGGCCAGAACACCTGGCGGGCCGGCCTCGACCGGGTGCTCCTCGGCGTCGCGATGGCCGAGGGCGAGCACACCTGGCTCGGCGCGGCCCTGCCGGTCGACGACGTCTCCTCGGGCGACATCGACCTGGTCGGCAGGTTCGCCGAGTACGTCGACCGTCTCGAGGCCGTCTTCGCCGCGATGGCGGCGGCCAGCACCGTCGACGACTGGGTGACTGCCCTCGGTGACGGTGTGCTCGCCCTCACCGACGTGGAGCGCGACGATGCCTGGCAGGTGGCGCAGTTCGAGCGCGAGCTGGCGATGATCCGTGACGCGGTCGGCGACGGCGACACGACCCAGCTACGACTGGCCGACGTGCGCAACCTGCTCAACCACCGGCTCTCCGGGCGACCCACCCGCGCCAACTTCCGCACCGGCACGTTGACCGTCTGCACGATGGTGCCGATGCGCTCCGTGCCGCACCGGGTGGTCTGCCTGGTCGGCCTCGACGACGGAGTCTTCCCACGAACCGGCCACGTGGACGGCGACGACGTGCTGGCCCGCAACCCACAGACCGGCGAGCGCGACGCCCGCAGCGAGGACAGGCAGCTGCTCCTCGACGCCGTGCTGGCCGCGACCGAACGACTCGTGGTCACCTACACCGGAGCCAACGAGCAGACCGGCGCCGTCCGACCTCCGGCGGTGCCCCTGGGCGAGCTGATCGACGCGGTCTCGCGGATCGCGCCCGACGCCGACCTCTGCGTGCATCACCCGCTGCAGCCCTTCGACCGGCGCAACCTGGTGCTGCCCGGGCTGACCGACCCGGAGCGCACCTTCACCTTCGACGCCGCCGCCGAGGCCGGGGCCCGGGCCGCGCTGGCCCCCCGTTCCGCGCCCGGGCCGCTCGTGACGGAGCCGTTGGCCGCCCGGCCGACCGACAACGTGTCGCTGGCCGACCTCCAGCAGTTCTTCACCCACCCCGCGCGCTCCTTCCTGCGGCGCCGGCTCGACGTGGCCTCGCCGCTCGAGGCCGAGGAGACCCGCGACGCGATCCCGATCGAGCTCGACGGCCTGGAGAAGTGGGGCGTCGGTGACCGTCTGCTGAGCGACGTGCTCGACGGGCTCGAGCCGGTCTCGAGCATGACCGCCGAGCAGCTGCGCGGCCTCCTCCCTCCCGCACAGCTCGGGCAGCGGACCCTCCGTGCGGTCGTGACCGACGTGCAGGCGCTCGTGCAGAAGACCGACCAGCTTCGCCAGGGAAGCCCGCGCAGCCTCGACGTCGACGTGGACCTCGGCGACGGACGCCGGCTCACCGGCACCGTGCCCGGCGTGCGCGGCAACCGGATCGTCAGCGTCACCTACTCCTCCCTGCGCGCCCGGCAACGGCTCATGTCGTGGATCAACCTGCTCGCCCTCAGCGCGTCGCACCCCGACGAGCACTGGGTCGCCTCGGCGGTCGGCAAGGGCAAGGCAGGTCCGGCCCACGCACTGGCCGGGCCGCTGGACCACCGCGCGGTCGAGTGGCTGCGCGAGCTGGTCGACATCCACGACCGCGGGCTGCGCGAGCCGATCCCGTTGCCCCTGCGCACCGGGCTGGCCTACGCCGAGGCCAGCGTGCGCTCACGCATGGGCGACCCGAAGGACCCGGTCGAGATCGCCGACCGTGAGTGGAAGACCGACCGTGACCGCGCGTTCGTCGTACCCGGCGAGCACGACGACCCCGCCCACGTGCGGTTGTACGGCGAGCAGGCGCCGATCTCGGTGTTGACCGGGGCGCCGCGGGCCGACGAGGACTTCAACGACGAGCCGCACCGTCTGGGGCAGTTCGCGTGGCGGGTCTGGTCGCCGTTGCTGACCGGGGCCGAGAAGGTGGGCCCGCTGTGAGCGACCTGTTCCACGAGGACCTCGAGGCCTTCGACATCACCGACCCGCTGCCCACCGGCACCACCCTGCTCGAGGCCAGTGCCGGCACCGGCAAGACCTGGACGATCGGCGCCCTGGTCACCCGTTTCGTCGCCGAGGGGGAGGCCCGGCTCGACGAGATGCTGGTGGTCACGTTCGGACGAGCCGCCAGCCAGGAGCTGCGCGAGCGCGTGCGCGGCCAGCTGGTCGAGGCCGAGCGCGCCCTGTCGACCCCCGACGCCCCGCGGGAGGCCAACGACCTGGTCGACCTGCTGCTCACCGGTAGCGCCGAGGAGGTCGCCGTTCGCCGACACCGGGTGCGCGAGGCGCTCGGATCGTTCGACGCGGCCACCATCGCGACCACCCACCAGTTCTGCCAGCTGGTGCTGCGCAGCCTCGGGGTGGCCGGCGACACCGACTCCAGTGCCCGGTTGGTCGAGGATCTCGACGACCTGCTGATCGAGGTGGTCGACGACCTCTACCTGCGTGGCTTCGCGGACGCCGAGGACGGCCCCCTCTTCAGCCGGTCGGAGGCCCTCGAGCTGGCCCGCGCCGCGGTGAACGACCCGCAGGCCCGGCTCGAGCCCGCCGAGGCGGAGCGCACCACCGGCGCCGGCCGTCGGGTTGGTTTCGCGACCGCGGTGCGCGCCGAGATGGACCGCCGCAAGCGCCGGCTCGGGGTGCTCAGCTATGACGACCTGCTCTCCCAGCTGGCCCACGCGCTGACCGCGGACGACGCCCCGGCCCGCGCCCGCATGCGCCAGCGCTGGAAGGTCGTGCTGGTCGACGAGTTCCAGGACACCGACCCGGTGCAGTGGCAGGTGCTCGACCGGGCGTTCACCGGCCACGCCCGCATGGTGCTGATCGGCGATCCGAAGCAGGCGATCTACGCCTTCCGTGGGGGCGACGTGGTCACCTACCTGGCCGCCGCGGCGACCGCCACGACCCGCAAGACGCTGGCCACCAACTGGCGCTCCGACCAGCCGCTGCTCTCGTCGTTGCAGGCCGTCCTCGAAGGTGCCGAGCTCGGCGACCCGCGCATCGTCGTACGCCCTGTGGGTGCGGCGTCCTCACATCAGGACCAACGCCTGGTCGGTGGCCCCGACGACACTCCCTTCCGGGTGCGGGTCGTGCGCCGCGAGCAGTTCCGGGCCAAGGGAAACCGGGGTGTGGCGGTCGGCCGGATCCGTCCGCTGATCGCCCAGGACTGCGCCCACGACATCAAGAACCTGCTCACCTCCGGCGCGACATACGACGGCCGCCCGATCGCGCCCGGTGACGTGGCCGTGCTGGCCCACACCGGCAAGTCGCTGCAGATGGTGCGCGAGGCGTTGCACGAGATCGGTGTGCCCGCGGTGGTCGCCGGGGGCGGCAGCGTCTTCGGCACCCCGGCCGCGGTCGAGTGGCTGACCCTGCTGGAGGCGCTCGAGCAGCCGCACCGTTCGAGCCGGGTGCGCAGCGCCGCACTCACGTCGTTCCTCGGTCGCTCGGCTGTCGAGCTCGACACGGTCCCCGACCTCACCGACGACGTGGCCGCGACGATGCGCGAGTGGGCCGAGCTGTTCAGCCTGCGTGGGGTCGCCGCGGTCATGGAGGCGGCGGTGATCCGCGGACTCTATGCGCGCGTGCTCGGCCGGGTCGACGGCGAGCGCCACCTGACGGACCTGCGCCACGTCGCGCAGGCGATGCACCAGGCGGCGCTGGTCGACCGGCTCGGCCTGGTCGCCCTGCTCACCTGGTTGCGCGCGCAGATGGCCGACGACAAGGTGCAGGTCGCCTCCGAGCGCACCCGTCGCCTCGACAGTGACGCGGCGGCCGTGCAGCTGGTCACCATCCACGGCAGCAAGGGGCTCGAATATCCCGTCGTGCACCTGCCGTTCGTGGCCGACAGGTACTCCTTCGATCCCTCCATCCCGTTGTTCCATGCGGAGTCTGACGAACATCGCTCGATCGACGTCGGCAAGGACGGACCCGGTCGCGGGGCCAACGTGTCGCGCGCCCGCGCCGAGGACCTCGGCGAGTCACTGCGACTGCTCTACGTCGCGATGACCCGCGCCCAGTCACAGGTCGTCACGTGGTGGGCGCCGTCCAACAACGCGAAGACCTCGGCGCTGCACCGCATGCTGATCGGCCGCGGTCCCGGCACCAGCGTGGTGCCGGCCGACGTGGCACTCTCCGACGACGACGCCACCCAGGCGTTCTTCGACGCCTGGCAGCAGCGCGGTGGGCCGAGCTGGGCACCCGCGGTGCCGGCCCAGCTGGCCGCCGCCGAGCTGGCCCGGCCGTCCGACGAGCTCTCGGCACGCTCGTTCGGACGCACCGTCGACACCCACTGGCGGCGTACGTCGTACTCCGCGCTGAGCAGTGTCGAGACCGCCGAGCCCACCCTGCCCGGTGTGGGCAGTGAGCCCGAGGAGACGCCCCGGCAGGACGAGCCGGACGCCATCGAGCCGGTGCCCGTGCGGCACGGCGACGGACCGGAGGTCCCTTCACCCATGGGCGACCTGCCGGTCGGCGCGACCTTCGGCTCCCTGGTGCACGCCGTGCTCGAGACCGCCGACCCGTCGGCCGAGGACCTCGTCGCCGAGCTGCGTGAGCGGGTGGTCGAGCAGCTCGTCCGGTGGCCGGTCGACCTCGACGCGGCTGCGCTGGCCGAGGCCCTGAAGACGGTGTGCGAGAGCCCGCTCGGCCCCCTGGCCGGGCCGGTCACGTTGCGCGACATCCCGATGACCGACCGGCTCTGCGAGCTCGAGTTCGAGCTCCCGCTCTCCGGCGGCGACGAGGCCGACGAGCGCGACCTGCCGGGTGCGCCGGTCACCCTCGGCGACATCGCGCCCCTGCTCCGGCGCCACCTGCCCGCCGACGACCCGCTGCTGCCGTACGCCGCCGCGCTGGCCGACCCCAACCTCGGCGGCCAGGACCTCCGCGGCTACCTCACCGGGTCGGTCGACGTGGTGCTCCGGGTCGGTCCGACCTTCCTGATCGTCGACTACAAGACCAACTGGCTCGGCGGCTTCGACGAACCGCTGACCTCCGCCGACTACCGGCGCGAGGCGCTCGAGGCGGCGATGGGCCACTCCGACTACCCGTTGCAGGCACTGCTCTATGCCGTGGTCCTGCACCGCTACCTGCGGTGGCGCCTGGCCGACTACGACCCGGAGACCCATCTCGGGGGCGTGCTCTACCTCTATCTGCGCGGCATGTGCGGCGCCGACACCCCGTCGTACGACGGCCATCCCACCGGCGTCTTCTCGTGGCGCCCGCCGATCGACCTGGTCACCGACCTGAGCGACCTGCTGGACGGAGCCCGCGCATGACGACCTCAGACCTGGTCGACGGCTACGACCGGCACCTGGCCCGGCGTTCCGACGGCCTGTTGCGGGCGTTCAACGACGCCGGTGTGCTGACCGCTGCCGACGTGCACGTGGCCAACCGGCTGGGTGCGCTCGGCGGAGAGCCCGACGAGACCGTGCTGCTCGCGGTCGCCCTCGTCACCCGCGCCGTGCGCCACGGGTCGGTCTGCCTGGCGCCGGCCGACGCCGCAGAGATCGACCCCGAGCTCGACTGGCCCGACGTCACCGCGTGGGTCGCGGCGATCGAGGCGAGTCCGCTGGTGGCGGCCGACGTGCTGCACTGGGAGTTCGGGCTCCTCCACCTCGACCGCTACTGGCGCCAGGAGGTGCAGGTCTGCGACGACCTCGTGGCCCGGCGCGCGCTGCCCGCCCCCGTCGTGGACGAACCCGCCCTCACGGCCGCGCTGGGCCGGGTCTTTCCCGACAGCGGGTACGCCGAGCAGGCCGCCGCCGTCGACCGGGCTGCCCGGCAGTGGACCACCGTCCTGACCGGCGGACCCGGCACCGGCAAGACCACGACCGTTGCCGGACTTCTCGCCGTGCTGATCGAGCAGGCCGAGTCCAACGGCCAGCAGGTGCGCATCGCGATGGCGGCCCCGACCGGCAAGGCCGCGGCCCGGCTCCAGGAGTCCGTGCAGGCGGAGACCGCCAAGCTTCCCGCTGAGGACCGGGCCCGGCTGGCCGGCCTCACGTCGTCCACGCTGCACCGCCTGCTGGGCTCGCGCCACGACAACGGCACCCGCTTCCGGCACCACCGCGCCAACCGGCTGCCCCACGACATCGTCGTCGTCGACGAGACATCGATGGTGTCGCTGACGATGATGGCCCGGCTGCTCGAGGCCGTGCGTCCGGAGGCCCGACTGGTCCTGGTCGGCGACCGTGACCAGCTCGCCTCCGTCGACGCCGGTGCGGTGCTCAACGACCTGGTGCTCGGGCTGCCCGACGACGGCACCGTGATCGCGCTGCGCGACAACCACCGCTCCACCGAGCAGATCATCAGGCTGGCCGAGGCGCTGCGCGACGGGCGCGACGACGACGCGGTTGCCGCCCTGCAGGCGGGCTCCGATTCCGGCTTCGACTCAGGCTCGGGCTCCGGCGAGGTCGAGTTCGTCACCGCCGAGGACCCGGCCAGTGCCCTGCGTGCCACGATCACCGACGCCGCGCTCGCCGTACGTCGTCATGCGGAGGCGGGTGACGCGGAGGCCGCCCTGACCGCGCTCGACGAGCACCGGTTGCTCTGCGCCCACCGTGAGGGACCGTACGGCGTACGCCACTGGAACCGGCAGGTCGAGGCCTGGCTCTCCGAGGTGACCGGCGACCCGCTCTACGACACCTGGTACGTCGGGCGCCCGGTGCTGGTGACCGCCAACGACTACGGCCTCGGCGTGCACAACGGCGACACGGGGGTCGTGATCCGTCGTGCGTCCGACGGCGCGCTGAGGGTCGTGCTGCGAGGCGCCGAGGGGCTGCTGGACTTCGCGCCGAGCCGCCTCGACGCGGTGGAGACCATGCATGCGATGACGATCCACAAGGCGCAGGGCAGCCAGGCCACCGTGGTCACCGTGCTGCTGCCCGACGAGGAGTCCCGACTGCTGACCCGCGAGCTGTTCTACACCGCCGTGACCCGTGCGAAGGAGAAGGTGGTCGTGGTCGGCAGCGAGGCCGCCGTACGTCTCGGGGTGGCCAGGCGGGCGGTGCGGCCGAGCGGTCTGCAGCAGAGGCTGCGCGCGGCAGACCCGGGTGTGGACCTATAGTCGCCCTGAATCGGAATCGGCCCTGCGGCCACGACAGTGAGGAATCCATCATGCGGACCCCCAACAAGGCCGTGGCGCTCGTGGCACTCGCGGCGCTGGCTCCCTTCGGACTTGCCGGCTGCGGCGACGACTCCGGCGACGACTCCGACGGCGGCAGCAAGAGCTTCGCCGACCAGTCGGCGGAGGAGATCAAGGACGCGACCATCAAGGACATGCAGGACGTCTCCTCGCTGACCATGACCGGCAACTTCACCAACGACGGCCAGGAGACCGCGCTCGACCTCACCACCGACGTCGACGGTCGCTGCACCGGCACGATGACCATCAACGGTGGCCAGGCACAGATCATCTCGACCGGCACCGACTCCTTCCTGAAGGCCGACGAGGCCTTCTGGACGGCCAGCGCGGGCGACACTGCTCCGCAGATCATCGCCGTGCTGGGCGACAAGTGGGCCAAGCTCCCTGCGGACAACGA
The DNA here is from genome assembly GCF_001429525.1 of Nocardioides sp. Soil796. Taxonomy (NCBI): domain Bacteria; kingdom Bacillati; phylum Actinomycetota; class Actinomycetes; order Propionibacteriales; family Nocardioidaceae; genus Nocardioides; species Nocardioides sp. Soil796. The sequence goes on along the minus strand of NZ_LMSQ01000020.1, from coordinate 216,748 downwards.
CTTCGCGGAGGTCTGCGACCTCGACCAGATGCTCGACGAGTTCAACGACACCGACGACGACAAGAAGGCGACGGTCGGTGACGTGACCGAGATCGACGGGCAGGACGCCGTCGAGATCAAGTCGGAGGACGAGAACGGCGAGTCGAGCACTGCGTGGATCGCCGTCGACGGCAAGCACCACATCCTCAAGCTCAGCACCAGCGAGGGCGACGAGCCCGGTGAGTTCACGTTCACCAACTACGACGAAGAGGTCGACGCCCAGGCGCCCGCCGACGACCAGGTCGTCCCGCTCGGCTGATCCCGGTGCGGTGACCCCAGGGGTGTGCTGACGGCACCATTTCGCCCGGGTCCTTGGTGCGAACGCACAGGGCGCAGTCCGGTTACCAGCAGGTAGGATCGGGCGCATGAAGCGCACCATCTACGACGCCGACCACGATTCCTTCCGCGCCTCCGTGCGTGAGTTCCTCGAGCGTTCCGTCATCCCGAACGTCGAGGAGCACGCCGCCAACAAGGCGCTGCCGCGCGAGTTCTGGCTCGAGGCCGGCAAGCAGGGATTCCTCGGCCTCTCCATCCCCGAGGAGTACGGCGGCGCCGGCGCCGACGACTACCGCTTCAACGCGGTGCTGTTCGAGGAGCTCAACAAGGTCAACGCGGCCCTGGGCTCCTGCCTGGGCATCCACGCCGACATCACTGCGCCGTACCTCGTCGAGCTGGGCACCGAGGAGCAGAAGCAGAAGTGGCTCCCGGGTGTGGCCGCCGGTGAGGTCCTGCTGGCCATCGGCATGACCGAGCCGTCCGGCGGCTCCGACCTCGCCGGGCTGAAGTCCACCGCAGTCCGAGACGGCGACCAGTGGGTGATCAACGGCTCCAAGACCTTCATCACCAACGGCTACTCGGCCGACCTGGTGATCACCGCCGTACGCACCTCGCCGGAGAAGGGCGCCCGCGGCATCACGCTGTTCGCGATCCCCGCCGACGCCGAGGGCTTCAGCCGCGGCCGCAAGCTCGACAAGGTCGGCCAGGACGAGTCCGACACCGCCGAGCTGTTCTTCGAGAACATCCGCCTCGGTGACGACCACATCGTCGGTGAGCTCGACGGCGGCTTCATCCACATGATGCAGAAGCTGCCGCAGGAGCGGCTCGGCTGCGCGATCTCGAACGTCGCGCACGCCAAGCAGATCCTCGAGGAGACCCTGCAGTACACCAAGGACCGCAAGGCGTTCGGCCAGGGCATCGGCTCCTTCCAGCACAACAAGTTCCTGCTGGCCGAGCTGTTCACCCAGATCGAGGTGGCCGAGTCCTACATCGACCAGTGCGTCGTGGCGCACGACAAGGGCGAGCTCTCGCCGATCGACGCCGCCAAGGCGAAGTGGTGGTCCTCGCAGGTGCAGAACGACGTGCTCGACCACTGCGTCCAGCTGCACGGCGGCTACGGGTTCATGAACGAGTACCGCGTGGCCCGCGCCTGGCGCGACGCCCGCGTCTCCAAGATCTGGGCCGGCTCCAACGAGATCATGAAGGAGCTCATCGGCCGCGATCTGGGGCTGTAGTTCTCGATACTCCCTGACGTTTCGGCCCCTGAATGGCGATAGTCCCTGACGTTCCGGTCCCGCGAGGGGCCGAAACGTCAGGGACTATCGCGTCCTGAGGACCCAAACGTCAGGGACTATCGTGATTTGGGTGAGGGTGTTCGTGGCGGTGGTGCCGCCGGCGGAGGTGCTCGAGGACCTCGAGGATTTCCTCGAGCCGCGGCGTGAGGCGGCCGACTTCCGGTGGACCGTGCCCGACCAGTGGCACCTCACCCTGGCGTTCAGTCCGGCCCTGGCCGAGCGGCACCTCGACGACCTGGTCGAACGGCTTGGTCGCGCCGCGCACCGGCGTACGCCGTTCGACCTCCGGATCGCCGGCGGCGGAGCCTTCCCGGGCCCTGACCGGGCGCGCGTGCTGTGGGCAGGCGTGGAAGGAGATGATGCCGCCCGCATCGAGCTGGACCGACTGGCGACAGGGGCCCGCGCCGCAGCGGCGAAGGCCGGAGCCGAGGTCGACGGCGGGCGGTTCCGCGCTCACGTCACGCTGGCCCGTCTGGGCCGACCGGCGGAGGTCTCCAACTGGGTCCGCCTGCTCGATGCGTACGCCGGCCCGACCTGGACCGCGCACGAGATCACTCTCTTCGAGTCCCATCTCGGGGAGGGACCGAGACGCCGCCCGCGCCATGAAGTGGTGGAGGTGTTCCCCCTCGGGAGGAAAGCCAGCGCGTGAAACGGCAATGTTGCCGAAACACCGGGCCGATACAGTCGAGTCATGCCGTTCCTGCTCCGTGTCGAACTGCCTGACGTCCCCGGCTCACTGGGACGGTTGGCGACCACGATCGGTGAGGCAGGCGGTGACATCGAGGCGATCGAGATCGTCGAGCACCGCCACGACGGCACCGCGGTCGACGACGTGCTGCTCGAGATGGCGCCGGGGAGCATGCCCGACTCGATCGTTTCGGCGTGCAACCAGCTCGACGGCGTGCAGGTCGTGTGGATCTCGCGCTACGCCGCGGGCGGCAACCTCGTGCTCGACCTCGAGGCCGTCGAAGAGCTGACCTCGCACCCGACGCAGGCGCTGAACCGACTCGTCGACCTGCTGCCGCTGACGTTCCGGGCCGACTGGGGTGCGCGGGTGCGTCGTACGCCGGACGGGGTGGTCCGCGTGCACGGCACCCCTGCGGCACCCGACACCGTCGAGTGGCACGACGTCGACCGGGCCACGATCGTGCCCTCGGGCGACGAGAACAACCTGCTCGCGGCGGCGCCGTTGATGTCGGACGAGCTGATCCTGATCGGACGCCGCGGCGGACCCGACATCCTCGAGTCGGAGCTCGCCCGCCTCAGCCACCTCGTCGGGCTGGCCGTGAGCATCTCCCGCTCGTAGGCCGCACGACAGGATCAGACGCGTTCGAGCAGGAACAGCGGGATCTCGCGGTCGGTCTTCTGCTGGTAGTCGGCGTACGGCGGGAACGCGTCGACCGCGCGTGTCCACCACTCGGCACGTTCCTCGTCGGACGCCAGGCGGGCGACGTATTCGTGCGGCTCGGGGCCGTCCTGCAGGTCGACGTGAGAGTCGGCGACGAAGTTGTGGAACCACTCGGGGTGCTCGGGGGCGCCGCCCTTGGAGGCGACGGCCGCGTAGACGCCGTCCTTCTCGACCCGCATCACCGGGTTCTTGCGCAGCTTGCCGGACTTGTGGCCGCGTGAAGTGATCACCACGATCGGCCGGCCGTCGGCAAGCGTGTTCGCCTCCTCGCCGCCGGAGGCCTCGTAGGCGGAGACCTGGTTGCGGACCCACTCGGCAGCGCTGGGCTCGTACTCACCTTGAAGTGTCATGCCTCTACAACAGCACGGGCGGAACGCGCATTCCACGGGGCCGATAGCCTGCGCCCATGAGCGCGATCGACGGAGTCTCCGAAATCTTCGATGCCGAGGCGTGGGACGTGGTGCCCGGCTTCGACGACCTGACCGACCTGACCTATCACCGCGCGAAGGCGCACGGCACCGTGCGGATCGCCTTCGACCGCCCCGACGTGCTCAACGCGTTCCGGCCGCACACGGTCGACGAGCTGCTGCGGGTCCTCGAGCACGCGCGTACGTCGGCCGACGTCGGCTGCGTGTTGCTGACCGGCAACGGGCCGAGTGGGAAGAACGGCAAGTGGGCCTTCTGCACGGGCGGCGACCAGAGGATCCGTGGCCGTGCGGGCTACGAGTACGAGACCGACGGCCACGTCGACGCGGGTGCCCCGCCGAACCCGATCGACAAGGCCAAGCTGGGTCGCTTGCACATCCTCGAGTGCCAGCGGCTGATCCGCTTCATGCCCAAGGTCGTGATCTGCCTGGTCAACGGCTGGGCGGCCGGCGGCGGCCACTCCCTGCACGTGGTCTGCGACCTCACCCTCGCCTCCCGCGAGCACGCCCGCTTCAAGCAGACCGACGCCGATGTCGGCTCGTTCGACGGCGGCTTCGGGTCGGCGTACCTCGCCCGCCAGGTCGGGCAGAAGTTCGCCCGTGAGATCTTCTTCCTCGGTGACGAGTACGACGCCGAGGAGATGCACGCACTGGGTGCGGTGAACCGGGTCGTCGACCATGCCGACCTCGAGAAGGAAGCCCTCGAGTGGGGCCGCAAGATCAACCGCAAGAGCCCGACCGCCCAGCGGATGTTGAAGTACTCCTTCAACATGATCGACGACGGCCTGGTCGGCCAGCAGCTCTTCGCCGGCGAGACCACTCGCCTGGCCTACATGACCGACGAGGCCGTCGAGGGTCGCGACCAGTTCCTCGAGAAGCGCGACCCCGACTGGTCCGAGTTTCCCTGGTACTACTGATCGCCGCCGGTGGTTGAGCCTGTCGAAACCCGCAGGTCAGAGGCCTGGAGGTCCTCGTCTTCCAGCAGGTAGATGGTGGCGAGGAGGGTCCGAATCTCGCGCTCATCGGACATCTGCTGAATTTGACGCACGATCTGAGCTAGCTCGGGTGGGGCCGAGCCTGGCGGCGAAGTACCCCACACGGGGACTCTGCTTCTCGATGAGTGGGAGAGGGCACGACTCCAGTATCAGGCGTTGCTTGGATGTGACACGGATGAGTCGAATCCTCGAAGGGACGTTGAAGTGGACCTGCTCGAACGCGCAGCGCATGTCGTCTTGATCTCCGACTTGGTCGCCAGGTTGGCCCAGGCGGCCGACCTCGGAACGCTTGAGGAGTACGGCGCGCTGCTTGCAGAAGACTTCACCTGGGAGATGCCTGCGTCGCCGGACATCGACCTTCCAGCCCAAGTCCGAACCGGCCGCGAGAGTGCCCTCATCGGCGCGCAGGAAAGACGCGATGCCGGGATCCAGGGCCCCGGAACAGGAACGTTCCACGTCATCACCACCGTGTCCGTCGACCCGGGACCCGACGAGGCAACGTCCATGGCGTACTGGCACTACTACACGCATGGCCGGGAGATGCCCGTACTGCAATCGATGGGCGTCTACCGCGACCGGTTCGTGCGGATCGACGGGACTTGGCTCATTGCGTCCCGACAGATCAGTCGACCCTGACCCACTCAGACGCAGCTCTGGGTCACATGTTGCTGCGATCCGTCAACACCCGAAGGGGATGACCATGTCCACCTCGAACACGCCTGGTGCAATCATCGTGACCGGTGGCACCGGCGGCATCGGTGCCGCGATCTGTCGCAAGCTCGCAGCCCCCGGCGCCAGAATCGCACTGACCTATCGCAGCCGCACCGATGCGGCAGACGCATTGGTGGAGGAGCTCCGATCCCTCGGTGCGACCGCGCGCGCCGACGCCATCGATCTGCAGGATCCCGAGGCGACGGCGGCCTACGTCAAGGATGTCGGTGAAGGTTGGGACGGTGTGCGCACCGTCGTGCATTCCGCTGGCCCCCACATTCCGATGATCCATCTCTCCAAGGTCAGCCCGGGCCAGTTCGGCCAGGCGCTCAACGCCGAGGTCGCGGCGTTCTTCAATCTGATCTCGGCATCGCTGCCGGCGCTGCGTTCCTCCTCAGGGACCGTCGTTGCCGTGACGACCGCTGCCACCTCGCGCTATCCCGTCCGGGACGGCATGTCTGCCGGTCCCAAGGCTGCCGTTGAATCGCTGGTGCGTGGCTTTGCCGCCGAGGAGGGTCGGTTCGGGGTCCGGTTCAACAGCGTCGGTCCCGGCATGCTCACCGACGGCATGGCAGAGCGCCTGATCTCGAGCGGGGAACTCGAGCCGAGTGCCTTGGAGATCACGCGTGGCAACATCCCCCTCCGACGTTTCGGTGTTGCTGACGACATCGCCGAGGCCGTTGCCTTCCTGGTCTCGGATCGCGCGAACTTCATCACCGGGCAGAAGTTGGACGTCGACGGCGGGTACGGCGTCTGACGCGCTCACCCTCGGTGATCGAGAGCGGGAGACTGGGAGAGCGGTGAGCAAGGCGAAGGTCTTGGTGGTCGGCGGCACCGGGCTGATCGGCTCGTGGGCGGCGGTGGAACTCTGGGACCGCGGCCACCAGGTGACCCTTGGCGCACGGCCTTCGTGCCGAGTCCGTGCTGAGCTGACCGTTCGCCCACGCGCACGACGTCATCGCATGTCGCGTGCGTGACGCCTTGACGGGTCAGGGACTCGCACCTATTGTCTGAACATGTTCAGTGAACGTGTTCAGTCAAAGATGGTCGCACCGTGGTGACCCGCGACGAGCTGCGACAGGCCACCCACGACAAGGTGATGGCGTCCGCGGAGCGGCTGTTCCGCGAGCGCGGCTACCGGGCGACGACGGTCCGGGACATCGCGACGGACGCCGGGGTCAGTGTCGGCAGCGTGATGACTGTGGGCGACAAGGCCCAGCTGCTTGTCGCGATGTTCGACAGGTCGATCGAGCAGATCCACGTCGGGCGCAGGCGTGACGGCGTTCCGGAGGGCCCATCGGGGCCCGGCGGTAACCCGGCGGATCGCATTCTCGAGGTCGTCGCACCCTTCCTGGAGATCTTCGCCGAGGACGCCCAGCTGTCGCGCGAGTACAGCGCCATCCTCACGAGTGGTGATCACGACTCGGCTCTCTTCCACGGCCTGGCTGACGACCTCGTTCGCGAGTTCTCCGTCGTCCTGCAGGAGTCCGGGATGGGCTCCAAGGACGTTCCGGTCGCGGCGAAGGCGATCTACTTCGCCTACCTCGGCGCGATCCGCGCCTCCGCCGCCAGGGGAGGCGTCGCCGCTGAGCAGTCGCTCGAGGACATGCACGCCGTCTTCACCTACATCGCAACCCCGAGAGGAAAGTGATGTCCGTGCTTCCGGAGCCCTGGTGGCCCACGGCGCTCCTCGCCGCTGCCCTGTTCGGTGACGCGATCCTGTCGATTCGCCCGCCGAAGTTCATCCGCGACTGCCTGGACGGCGTGAACCTCCCACGCGAGTGGTGGTGGGTGCTGATCTGCGTGAAGCTCCTCGCAGTCGCTGGACTGCTCATCGGCATCAAGGTCGAGGGCGTCGGTCTCGCGGCGAATGTCGGTGTGATCGCCTATTTCCTGGCGGCAACATACGCGCACCTCAAGGCAAGGTTCCTCAAGCAGGAGTTCTGGCTCAACTGCCTGGGGATGCTGCTCTTTGCTGTTGCGGTCCTGCTGTACTCATTCGTCCTCTGAGCCTTGTAGACAGGGGTTTGTGCGTCGCGGGTGCGCGGTACGGTGAAGACGAAAATGCCCACCCCGTGTTTTGGAGATTTCTCGGATGTCATTCCACGACCAGCTTCATCGCTATCTCGAGCAGGCAGAACAGGAGATGCAGGAGAACGAGCGGAAGCTCGGTGAGTTCCGCAAGATCGAGCCGCAGCTCGCCGAACTGGTCGGTGAGGGGTTCGGGGCCGAAGGCAAGGTCCGGGTGACCTGGACCCAGCGCGGCATCCAGGACCTCGAGTTCGATCCGCGTGCTCTTCGGCTGACGTCCGGCATCCTCTCGCGCGAGGTCAAGGCCGCGATCGCGGAGGCCGTGGAGCACCTGCGCGACCAGACCATGGAGATCGTCAACAACCTGGGCGTCAAGACGCCGGAGATGCCCGACCCCGAAGAGGCGCAGAGGCAGCTCGGTCGGTTCCGCGAGGAGATGATGGGCGCGTTCCGCCTCAGCGGCGAGGAGCTCGACCGGGTGGCCCGGCTGCGGCAGCAGTACAACCCGTCGAAGCGGGGCGACCGTCCCGGCAGCGCCGGCTGAGGTACGGCGATGTCCTACCCGCCACCGCCGCCTCAGTGGCAGGGCGGACCACCCTCGACGACCACGACCGGCGCCCCGTACGGCGAACCCGTCTCCGGCCTGCGTGCCTGGTCGGCGGGGCTGCTCGACTGGATCGCCCTGGCCGGGTTCTTCGTGTTCTGGTTCGGCCTCGGGATCCTTCTCGCTGAGTCCGACGACGATCGCTCCACGTTGTTCATCGGGCTCGGCATCGGCATCGGGATCCTCGGTGCCGTGGTCTGCCTCTTCGTCGAGGCTCGGCTGGCGGTCAGGCACGGCTCCACGGCAGGGCATTTCCTGCTGGGAGTTCGACGCGACCCGGCTGTCTCCATCGGCTACATCGTCGCCCTCGAGTCATTCCTCGAGTTCTGGTACGACACCGTCCTCGGCACGCTCGGTCGTCTGGTGGACCGCGTGTTCCCGAGCCGCCGAGACGGAGCGGCGGCAGGCACCGGCCTCGTCCGCGACCCACGGTCCCAATCGGCCGGCGGTCGCTGTGCGCGCGTCGTACTCGCCCTCTTGATCATCGTGTCGCCGGTGCCGCTCGTGCTCGCGATCCTGGCCTGAGCCCCGACCCACGCAGGAGCCCTGACCACGCAGGAGCCCCGGCCCACCGAAAGCTCGGTGGACCGGGGCTCCAACTGTCGCAGTCAGCCGCTGTAGGGACCGCTGTCCGGCTTGTCCTCGCCGAACAGGATGTCGCCGCCCTTGTTGCCGGCGTCCTCGGCGTGCTCGCCCAGGTGATCGTCGACCCCCTCCTGGATGGGGTCGTTGTTCTTCCCCAGGTAGTCCTCCGGGTTCGCAATCCGGTTGCCGAGGTCGACCGGCCACGGGCTGAGTGCTTCGATGCCGCTCCCGGCCAGGTTCTTCACGCCCTGCTCGATGGTCATCTCGACCGTGGCCCGGGCCAGGTCGGTCCACGCATCCTCGTCGCCGTGGCTCTCCTGCTGTCCGGCGTTGATGAGGGCCCCGCCGACAATGCCGGCAGCCGCCGCAGACAGGACTCCGAGGAGAACGTAGGAGCCGATCTTGAGGCTGCGGTTGCAGGCGATCGCCGTGGCCAGGCCTTCGGCGTAGATGACCTCGGACGGGCCGAGGTTTCCGACGATGCTGGCGACGGCCGCGTAGAAGAGGCTCGCGTTGGCGAACTGGATGACGCCCACGATGCTGCAGCCGAGGGGCCAGGCGCCGAGGGGGACCACGCCGGCGACCAGGGACCATCCCACGATGGTGGCGAACAGCTCGGCGTCCCCGATCTGCTGGGCCAGCTCACCGAGCTCCTTGTTGAACGCCTCGCGGTCGTCACCCGACCACTGGTCCGAGGTGAGGCTGGAGGTGAGCTGCTCCAGGCGCGAGCGGGCCTGCGAGAGCTTGTCCGCGGCATCGAACCACTTGTCGGCTGCCTCGCCGACCGCGAAGGGCGCGCCCAGCCCGTCACTCATGATCCAGGCAGTGCCGTTGTTGAACTTGAGGCCCGGGTTCTTGTTGAGCCCGCCGAGCGTTCCGCGCCGCTTCACGATGCCGTGACGGCCGAGGGTTCCACCATCGCCGATCGCCGGGAACGACTTGGCGGCCTGGGTGAGGGCAAGGTCCGCGACGATGGACAGGGGTGGCGGGAGCACGTTGATCGGGAAACAGCCTGCATAGATGCAGAACCCTTGGTTGACGCGGACGGCTGCCTCTACTCCTGCGTCGACGCCTTCGCCGATGCTCACATTCGCTCCTCAGTCGTTGGGGTGGTGGTGCGCGGGGTCAACGGATGACTCGTACGGTCGAGGCTTCCTCGGCCTCTTCCCACTGGTCTGCGGTTCGGTTCAGGCGGCGCTGGATCGAGGCGACCTGGGCGGCCTGCTCGTAGGCGTCGTTGCCGGCGTACTCGATGGCGCCGAGGAAGGCGTAGGCCAGCGGCTGGCCCGAAGGGCTGAACGCATCGGCCTGGGTGTCTGAGTCGGAAATTGACTGCTGTGCTGCAGCCAGGAGGGTGATGACATCGTCGAGCTCGGTGGCCAGTCGCCGCAGGGACGGCGGGTCGACACGGACTTCTCCGCTCATGGGGACTCCTCGATCGGGGTTGTGTGCTCCGGCCCGTACCCGTCCTCGGGACACTGAAACATCGTCCAGCGACCGAATCGCTCCGCTCCGGGTACGGCGTACGCATGATTCTGCGGGAGTCGGGAAGGGTGGGGCCGTGACTCACCGACACCAGGGGACTTCCATGCGCACGATGACGCTCACGACCACACTGGCTGCGATCGCCCTGGTGGCGCTGGCCGGCTGCTCGGACGACGGCGGCGGCAACGGCGGCGGGGGCGACGACAAGGACGTGATCGCCGGCAAGGACGTGGCGGCCAAGGCGGAGACGGCGCTCGAGAGCGAGGTCGACAACCTCGCTGAGGGCGGCTTCGAGTGCCCCGACGTCGACCGTGAGAAGGGCGCCACCGCCACGTGCACGCGCACGAGCGAGGCCAGTGGCTACTACCTCGTCGTCGACGGGCAGGTCGAGGTCAGCGAGGTCTCGGGTGACGACTTCGGCCTCGACGTGCAGATGGAGGACGCCGCCAAGGAGTTCGGCCAGACCGCGGAGTCGATCGAGGCGGACCTGTCGACCCAGGCCGAGAGCAAGTTCGGCGAGGCGCCGCAGTCCCTCGAGTGCCCCGACCTGCCCGGTGAGGAAGGCGCCACGATCACCTGCTCCCTCACGGTGGCGGGCGAGGACAAGAGCCTGGAGGTGACCGCCACCGAGGTGGACCTGACGAACTACACGATGAGCTACACCTTCGCCGAGAAGTGAGCACCGTCGGGCCGGTGGCCGCGCGACACCCCGTCGTACGCATCCTGAAACGGCGGTGACGCTTCGCCGGTTCCCTCTATGGTGCAGGGGTGAATGTCGTCGTGCTGACCGGTGCCGGAATCTCCGCGGAGAGCGGCGTGCCGACGTTCCGCGACGCCGACGGCCTCTGGGAGGGCCATCGCGTCGAGGACGTCGCGACCCCCGAGGCGTACGACGCCCGACCGGCCATGGTGCAGAAGTTCTACGACGACCGCCGGGCCGCGTTGGCCGGAGTCGAGCCGAACCCGGCGCACCTCGCGCTGGCCCGCCTCGAAGAGGTGATCGGCGACAACCTGCTCCTGGTCACCCAGAACATCGACGACCTGCACGAGCGCGGGGGCTCGCGCCGTGTGCTGCACATGCACGGCGAGCTGCTGTCGGCCCTGTGCCGGGGCTGCGGCAGGCGCTCCCACTGGACCGACGAGCTCAGCGACTTCCCGCCGTGCCCGCGGTGCGGGGTCAGCGAGCTGCGGCCCGACGTGGTCTGGTTCGGCGAGATCCCCTACGAGATGGACCGGATCCAGCGCGAGCTGATGGCCGCCGACCTCTTCGTCTCCATCGGTACGTCGGGGGCGGTCTACCCGGCGGCCGGTTTCGTGCAGATGGCCAAGGCATGTGGCGCGCGCACCCTCGAGCTGAACCTGGTGCCCAGTGAGGGCACGTCGTTCTTCGACGAGGCGCGGCACGGCAAGGCCGGCGAGCTGGTGCCGGTCTGGGTCGACGAGGTCATGTCGCGCGCAGCCCTGTGACATTCAGCCCTGTGACGATCAGCGGCTCGAGCCGGTCGAGCTCGTCGGCGAGGCCGAGGAGCGTGGCCTGGGTGCGGAACATCTGGCGGAACAGCACACCGCTCTCGATCATCCGCGGGTCGAGGTGTCCGAACACCTCGAGCGTGACGGTCCCGTAGAGGGCGGCCCACGACTGGGTGAAGACCCACAGCAGCCCGCGCATCTCGTCGGGAATCTCGAGTGGGACGTCGGGCATGATCGGGTCGCGCAGGATCTGCACGAGGTCGTCGTCCAGTTCGTTCAGTGGCGGGAACGGGGTGTCGTACTTCTGCCAGATCTGCACCAGCAGGTCGTTGAACAGGGCTCCCGAGGCGGAGGCCTTGGTCAGCGTGGTCTCGGTCAGGGTCGGGTCCATGCACAGTGAGGCGACGTCCATGTTCGCGAACACGACGGAGAACTCGTTGCGCGCGGTGAGTGCCCAGCGACGGAACGCGACTGCAGCGGCGGTGATGCGGGCCGCGGGGTCGTCGACCGGGTGGGCGTCGCGGGCTGGTTCGAGGAACTCCGCCGACATGGCGCTGTCGATGCCGATCGCGACCACGCGCAGCAGGTCCTGGTAGGACTCGACGTAGCGGTAGAGCGCGGGCGCGGTCATCCCGATCCGTTGGGCCACGGCCCGCAGCGACAGCTCGCCTCCCTCGGCCAGGATCGCGCGCGCGGCGGCCACGATCTCGTCGAGGGTCGCTTGCCGCTGGCGTTCGCGGCGTTCCTTGGCCATGGTCACGAATTTCCTCCCGGGGGCGGTTGACGCGACGAGTTTACACTGTTTACAGTTAACGGCGTTAACTAATCTGACACCTCGTCACAAAGGGATGGTCGTCATGGAGCGTTGGGGTGCGATCGTCGCCCGCAGGGCAGTGCAGATCCTCGTCATCGGCGTGCTCGCGGTGCTCGGCGCGGGCGCCTACGGGGCCGGCGTCTTCGACTCGCTCTCCCAGGGTGGCTTCGACGACTCCGCCAGCGAGTCCTCGAAGGAACTCGCCCACGAACGGGCGGTGTTCGGCAACCAGACCGTCGACGTGGTCGCGATCTACTCCAGCGACGACCTCACCGTCGACGACGCGGAGTTCGAGGCCGCGGTGCGCGACATGGTGGCCGACCTGCCCACCGTCACGACCAGGATCGTGAACTACTACGACACCCCGTCGGAGGCCCTGGTCAGTCACGACAAGCACGCCGTCCAGGTGCCGATCTCTCTCGAGGGCGACACCCAGAACGAGCTCCTCGAGAGCTGGGACGCGCTGGAGCCGCACCTCGAGGCCGACGGGCTGAAGACCGACGTGGCCGGCGCCTTCGCGGTGTACGGCGACGTCAACGACATCACCGAGAAGGACCTTGCGCAGGCCGAGACCATCTCGGCGCCGTTCGTGCTGCTGCTCTCCCTGCTGATCTTCGGCAGCCTTGTCGCCGCCTCGATGCCGGTGCTGGTCGGGGCGATCGCGGTGATCGGCGCGCTGGCCGTGGTCCGGCTGCTCACCGTGTTCACCGAGGTGTCGGTCTTCTCCGTCAACGTGATCACCCTGATCGGGCTCGGCCTGGCGATCGACTACGCCCTCTTCATCATCAGCCGCTTCCGCGAGGAGCTTGGCCGCCTCCCCGCTGACGACCCCGACGCCTCGGCGACCGCGATCAGGACGACCATGACCACCGCCGGACGCACCGTGCTCGTCTCGGGGCTGACGGTCGCGGCCGCCCTCAGCTCGCTGATGGTCTTCCCGCAGAGCTTCCTCAAGTCGATGGGGTACGGCGGCATGGCGGCCGTGATCGTGGCGATGGTCTCCGCGCTGACGGTTCTTCCGGCGGTGCTGCGACTGCTCGGACGCCGGGTCGACGGCGGTCGCCTGCCGTGGCGCCGGCACCGTCCGGTCTCGGTGGGCAGTGACCACGGCGCCTGGGCCCGACTGGCACACGGCGTGATGCGGCGCCCGGTGGTCGTGACCGTGCTGGTCACCGTCGCCCTCCTGGCGATCGCGTCCCCGTTCCTGGGCGTCAAGTGGGGCAGCGTGGACTATCGCGTGCTGCCCTCCGACGCGCCCGCGCACGTCGCAGCCGACAAGCTCAACACCGACTTCGGTCCCGAGACCTCCAGCGCCAACCTGCTGCTCGACGGCACGTCGAAGGCCGACGTGGCGGCGTACGTCCGCGAGGTGGAGGGGATGCGCGCCCCGGTGACCGTGGAGCCGGTGGCCGACAAGGGCGACGTCACGCTGTTGAGGGCGACCTGGCGGGGCAACAGCCAGTCCCAGTTCTCCCAGGACGTGGTGGAACGGATCCGGGACGTCGAGCCGGGCAGTGGGTCGGTGCAGGTCGGCGGGCTCTCCGCCTCGACGGTCGACCTGCTCGACTCCGTGGGCAGCCACCTGCCGTGGATGGGCCTGATCGTGATCGGCGTGATGCTGCTGCTGCTCTTCCTGGCCTTCGGGTCGGTGGTGCTGCCGGTCAAGGCAGTCGTGATGAATGCGATCTCGATCACAGCGTCGTTCGGAGTGGTGACCTGGATCTTCGCCGACGGTCACCTGGAGGGGCCGCTCGGATTCGAGTCCCAGGGCTACCTCGACGCCACCCAGCCGATCCTCATGCTGGCCATCCTCTTCGGCCTCTCGATGGACTACGAGGTCTTCCTGCTCTCCCGTGTGCGGGAGCAGTGGGACCTCACCCACGACAACGACCAGGCGGTCGCCACCGGACTGCAGAAGACGGGGCGGATCATCACCAGCGCGGCGCTGCTGCTGGCGATCGTGATCGGTGCGTTCGGCCTGAGCGGCATCGTGTTCATGAAGATGATCGGAATCGGCATGCTGGTCGCCCTGCTGCTGGACGCGAGCGTCGTACGTGCCCTGCTGGTGCCGGCGACGATGAAGCTGCTCGGCCGATGGAACTGGTGGGCGCCGGGACCGTTGCTGCGGTGGTGGGAGCGCTTCGGCCTCAAGGGCCACTGACCGGATCGGGCGCTGAGGCGCGACTCACGATCCGCATGCTGGGATGGTTGCCCGCATATTGGGCGCCCGGGCTCTAGATTGCCAACCACCCGGCAGGACTCCGCTACCCATGCGGAATGCTGCCAGCATCGCGTACGTCGCCACAGACTGCGTGGTCGTCATCAGCATGGAATCGGAGTGATCACATGATCATCGGCGTCATCAGGGAGGCACAGACCGGGGAGACCCGTGTCGCTGCCACCCCGGCCACCGTTGGCCAACTGCTCAAGCTCGGTTACGACGTGATCGTCGAGTCGGGGGCCGGTTCGGCTTCCAGCTTCGCGGACGAGGCGTACGTCGAGGCCGGTGCGAAGATCGGCGATCCGTTCGAGGGCGACATCGTCCTCGGCGTGAACGCCCCGGCGGATGCCCAGCTCGACCAGCTGCGTCAGAACGCGACGCTGATCGGCATCCTGAATGCCCGGTTGGACGAGTCGGTGGTGGCGGACCTGACCTCGCGGCCGATCACGGCGTTGTCGATGGACGCGGTGCCGCGCATCTCGCGCGCCCAGTCGCTCGACGTGCTGAGCTCGATGGCCAACATCGCCGGCTACCGTGCCGTCGTCGAGGCCGCCCACGTCTTCGGGCGGTTCTTCACCGGCCAGGTCACCGCTGCGGGCAAGGTCCCGCCGGCCACGGTGCTGGTCGCCGGTGCCGGTGTCGCCGGTCTCGCCGCGATCGGGGCCGCCGGTTCGCTCGGCGCGGTGGTCAAGGCCACCGACCCGCGTCCCGAGGTCGCCGACCAGGTGAAGTCGCTGGGTGGTGAGTACCTCGCGGTCGAGGACCCTGAGGCCGAGGTGTCGGCCACCGGGTACGCCAAGGAGATGGGCGACGACTACAACGCCCGCGCCGCGGCGCTGTATGCCGAGACCATGCCGGGCGTCGACATCGCCATCACCACCGCGCTGATCCCGGGACGCCCGGCGCCCCGGTTGATCACCGCCGAGATGGTCGCCTCGATGAAGTCGGGCAGCGTCATCGTGGACATGGCTGCCGGGTCCGGCGGCAACGTCGAGGGCTCGGTCGCCGGTGAGGTGGTCACCACCGAGAACGGTGTGACGATCATCGGCTACACCGACCTCGCGGGCCGTCTGCCCGCGCAGGCCTCGCAGCTCTACGGCACCAACCTGGTCAACCTCCTCAAGCTGATGACGCCGGAGAAGGACGGTCAGCTCGTCCTCGACTTCGACGACGTGGTGCAGCGCTCGATCTGCGTCGTACGCAACGGTGAGTCGACGTGGCCCCCGCCGCCGGTGCAGGTCTCGGCCGCCCCGGCCGCCGCCCCGGCCGCGGAGATTGCGGTCAAGGAGGAGAAGAAGCCGGCCAGCCCGGCGCGCACCTCCGCGATCGTCGGCGGCGCAGCCCTGTTGTTCTTCCTGCTGGTCGCGGCCTCGCCGGCGCAGCTGCAGCTGAACCTGACGGTCTTCGCCCTGGCCGTCGTGATCGGCTACTACGTGATCGGCAAGGTGCACCACGCGCTGCACACTCCGCTGATGTCGGTGACCAACGCGATCTCGGGAATCATCGTCGTCGGCGCGCTGGAGACCATCGGTCAGTACGACGGCACGATCACCGCGGTGTCCTTCGTGGCGATCCTGCTCGCCAGCATCAACGTCTTCGGTGGCTTCGCGGTGACTCGCCGCATGCTCGCCATGTTCTCCAGGTCTTGATAGGTAGCTGAGAAATCATGAGCATCGAATCCGCATCGGCCGCTGCGTACGTCGTAGCCGCCCTGCTCTTCATCCTTGCCCTCGCCGGGCTGTCCAAGCATGAGTCCGCCAAGGCCGGCAACTACTACGGCATCGCCGGCATGGCGATCGCCCTGGTCGCCACGGTGGTCCTCGCCATCGACAAGGACATCGAGGGCCTCGGTCTCGGCCTGCTGATCGCCGCGGTCATCGTCGGCGCCCTGGTCGGCCTGCAACTGGCACGCACGGTCGAGATGACCGGCATGCCTGAACTGATCGCCCTGCTGCACTCGTTCGTGGGTCTCGCCGCCGTACTCGTCGGCTGGAACGGCTACCTGCACATCGAGGCACACCCGCACCGCTTCGACGCCAAGGTGCTCGAGCACGCCGACCTGCTCGGCATCCACTCCGCCGAGGTCTTCATCGGCGTCTTCATCGGTGCGGTCACCTTCACCGGCTCGATCGTGGCGAACCTCAAGCTGTCGGCGAAGATGAAGTCCGCGCCCCTGGTGCTCCCGGGCAAGAACCTCATCAACCTCGGTGCGCTGGTGCTCTTCGCCGCACTGACCGTGTGGTTCGTCATCGACCCGCAGCTGTGGCTTCTGATCGTGGTCACCATCGTCGCGCTGGCCCTGGGCTGGCACCTCGTCGCCTCCATCGGTGGCGGTGACATGCCCGTGGTCGTCTCGATGCTGAACAGCTACTCCGGGTGGGCCGCGGCCGCGTCGGGCTTCCTGCTCAACAACAACCTGCTGATCATCGTCGGCGCGCTGGTGGGTTCTTCGGGTGCCTACCTGTCCTACATCATGTGCACCGCGATGAACCGCTCGTTCATCTCGGTGATCGCCGGTGGCTTCGGCATCGAGGCCGGCCCCTCGGAGGACACCGACTACGGCGAGCACCGCGAGACCAACGCCGAGGACGTCGCCGACCTGCTCACCCACGCCAAGTC
The DNA here is from genome assembly GCF_001429525.1 of Nocardioides sp. Soil796. Classification (NCBI taxonomy): domain Bacteria; kingdom Bacillati; phylum Actinomycetota; class Actinomycetes; order Propionibacteriales; family Nocardioidaceae; genus Nocardioides; species Nocardioides sp. Soil796. The sequence continues at coordinate 199,770 of NZ_LMSQ01000020.1, read as the reverse complement.
GGTGATCATCACCCCCGGCTACGGCATGGCCGTCGCCCAGGCGCAGTACGGCGTCGCGCAGCTGACCTCCAAGCTGCGGGACAAGGGCATCGACGTACGCTTCGGGATCCACCCGGTCGCCGGTCGCCTGCCCGGTCACATGAACGTGCTGCTCGCCGAGGCGAAGGTGCCCTACGACATCGTCCTCGAGCTCGACGAGATCAACGACGACTTCGACGACACGACGGTCGTGCTGGTGATCGGTGCCAACGACACCGTGAACCCCGCCGCCGCGGAGGACCCGTCGAGCCCGATCGCCGGCATGCCGGTGCTGACGGTGTGGAACGCCGAGCACGTCGTGGTGTTCAAGCGGTCGATGGCGTCGGGCTACGCCGGCGTCCAGAACCCGCTGTTCTTCCGGGACAACTCCCAGATGCTCTTCGGTGACGCCAAGGACCGGGTGGAGGACATCCTCCGCGCGCTCTGATCCAGGTCGAGTGCTGAAGTGGCTGCCCTAGCAACCACTTCAGCACTCAACCTCGGCGCCTGTGGATGACCGGCGAGACCGGTCCCATGCCATCGCAGAATCGATTGCATGGATGAGGCATGGTCAAGCCTGGCCGGATTGCAGCACGGAGTCCTGGCCCGCAGTCAGCTGTACGCCCTCGGCGTGACTCGTGCCGCGGTGCGCGCCAACGTCTCTGCCGGCCGATGGTGCTGGCGCACGGAGTCAGTCCTCACCACGACCACCGGCCCACTCAACTGGGAGCAGCGGTTGTGGCTCGGAGTGCTCCACTGCGGCCCGGGGTCGGCCGTCGGTGGGCTCACCGCGGCCAAGGTGCACGGCCTTCGCAACTGGGATCGCGACCTCGTCACGGTGGTCGTGGACGACGCGCTCTCCTTCGAGAAGGTTCCCGAGTTGCACATCGTCCGGACTCGAAGGCCCATCCAGAAGTGGCTGGCACCGGTGACGCTCCCGCTGCTGCGTCTCGAGCCGGCAGTTCTGCTCTTCGGCGCCTACGATCGGAGCAAGCGCACGGCGCAGGGTGCTCTGGCCGCCGTGGTCCAACAGGGTCTGACCACACCGGATCGACTCGGCGCATGTCTGACCACGATGAATCCCTTGCGCCGGTCCCGTGACTTCCGGGCCACTCTTCTCGACTTGGCGGGTGGGGCACAGTCGGTTGCCGAAATGGACGTACGGCGAGCCTGTCGCTCCTACGGCGTCGTGCCGCCGCACAGGCAAAGAGCCCGCGTCGACCGCGCAGGAAGGCGGAGATGGACGGACTGCGAGTGGGACCTCCCCGATGGCCGGGTGGTGGTGTTGGAAGTCGACGGTGCTTTCCACCTGGACGTCATGCAGTACTCCGCGGACATGCGGCGACAACGAAGGATCACCACCCCCACGCGATTGATTGCGCGATGTGCCGCTGTCGAGATCCGCGACGAACCGGGTGAAGTCATGGCGGACCTGATCGCTCTCGGTGTCCCGCTGGTGAAGCGCGCAGGTTGAGTGCTCAGGTGGTTGCCCTGGGCACCACCTGAGCACTCAACCAGGAGACAGTAGAGTCTCGCCATGCCCGAGAACCCTGCCGCCCCGACCGATGCGCGCGCTGCGCTGGAGGAGCTGCGGGGCCACGAGGCCTGGGCCATCGTCCGCCAGAAGGACGCAGCGACCCTGTCGCTGGTCGGTGGCCGGCGCACCGTCGTGGAGAGCCTGCTCGACGTGCCGCTCGAGACCGGCATCCCCGTCGATGGCCGGCAGTTCGACCGGCTGGTGGCCGTGCCCTACCGCCAGGTCCGGGAGCGCGGGTTCGACGCGATCGACGACGGCACGCCGCTGGTCGTGGTCGACATCGACCTCGAGCAACACGTGGCGTACGCCGACCTGCTGGCCGCCCTGCCCGACGTACCGGTGGAGTTCGACGACCCGGGCGGCTTCGACTCGAGCGACGACGACTACACCCGTGTGGTCGAGAAGGTCATCGCACACGAGATCGGCAACGGTGAGGGCGCCAACCTCGTGGTGGCCCGCAACTACCGTGCCAAGGCCCGCGGCTGGGGCGACGACCAGGCCCTGACCGTGCTGCGCCGGCTGCTCGAGCGCGAGCGCGGTGCTTACTGGACCTACGTCTTCTTCACCGGCGACCGCTACCTGGTGGGGGCGAGCCCGGAGCGGCACGTCAGCATCCAGGGCGGCGACGTGCGGATGAACCCGATCTCGGGCACCTTCCACCTGCCCAAGCAGGCGCAGCCGCAGGAGCAGACCAAGGCTCAGCTGCTGGAGTTCCTCGCCGACGAGAAGGAGATCTACGAGCTCTTCATGGTCGTCGACGAAGAGCTCAAGATGATGTGCGACATCTGCCACGAGGGCGGCCAGGTGCTCGGCCCGTTCCTCAAGCCGATGACGCACCTCGTGCACACCGAGTACCTCCTCGCCGGCCGCACCGACCGCGACCCGCGCGAGGTGCTGCGCGACACGATGTACGCCGCCACGCTCACCGGCTCACCCGTCGAGAACGCCTGCCGGCTGATCGCGGCCTACGAGCCCGAGGGGCGCGCCTACTACGGCGCGGCGCTGGCGCTCTTCGGGCGCGACGGCGAGGGCCAGCCGACCCTCGACAGCCCCATCGTCATCCGCACCGCCGACGTCAGCACCGAGGGCGTGCTCCGGGTGGTCGCCGGAGCCACCCTCGTGCGCGACTCCGACCCGGCCACCGAGGTGCGCGAGACGCACGCCAAGGCCGGTGGCATCCTCAGCGCGTTCGGGCTGGTGCCCCCGGCGGCCGCGCCCCCGGAGAGCCTGGGCGAGCTGGCCCGCGACGAGGACGTGCTGATCGCCCTCAACGCCCGCAACCAGCGGCTCTCGAAGTTCTGGCTGACCGACCAGGAAGGGTCGGCGCCCGACGTGGCCCTGAAGGGGAAGTCGGCGGTGATCCTCGACGGCGAGGACGACTTCGTGAACATGCTGCGGCACGTGCTCACCGTGCTCGGCATGACCTCGACCGTGGTCCGCCACGAGGACTACGCGCCGGGCGTGCTCGACGGGTTCGACCTCGTCATCGTCGGCCCCGGCCCTGGTGACCCGCGCGACGGCGACCACCCCAAGATCGCCACGTTCCGCACCGCGGTCGACGCGCTCCTGGCCGCCGAGCAGCCGTTCCTCGCGGTGTGCCTGGGGCACCAGACGCTGTGCCAGCGGTTGGGGATTCCCCTTGCCTACAAGGACATCGTCTTCCAGGGCACCCAGTCACCTGTCTCGATCGACGGCCGCACCGAACGGGTCGGCTTCTACAACACGTTCGTCGGACGGGTCGAGGGGCAGGCCCCCGACGGGGTCACGGTCGAGGCCGACCCCGAGACCGGCGACGTGCACCTCGTCCGCGGGCCGCACTTCCGGGGCATCCAGTTCCACGCCGAGTCGATCCTGACCGAGAACGGCTACGACCTGATCCACGACCTGATGCGCGAACTCCTGACCTGAGCCTCAGCCAACCCGGGCGCCCCCCGGCGCAACCTTTCGGGCCTCACCGACGTCTATAGGGCAGAGGCTCGAACCAGACGGGGGTTTGCAGTGCGGTTCCGGGTGTTGTCCCTTGCGCTCCTGGCGATCCTGGTTGCCGCCGTCGTCGTCACCGGACGCCATCAGGGCACTGTCGCCGACGCCGACGCGCCCGGCGGCCCCTCCACCACGATCGCGGCGCCCGTCGAGATCCCGGCCCGCCCCAACATCGTGCTGGTGCTGATGGACGACTTCTCCCTCGACCTGCTGCAGACCATGCGCTCGGCCGAGGCGATGCGGCAGCAGGGTGCGTCGTACGACCGGGCGTTCGTGGTCGACTCCCTGTGCTGCGTGTCGCGGTCGAGCCTGATGACCGGGCAGTACCCGCACCAGACCGGCGTGCTGACCAACACCGCCAACCTGCCCAACCCCTACGGCCCGATCGGCGGTTGGGAGGCGTTCTCCGCCTACGGCAACCCCGAACGCTCGGTCAACGCGCACCTGAAGCACAGCGGCTACACGACGGGGTTCGTCGGCAAGTACCTGAACCAGTTCGAACCGGGCATGACCGACCTCGAGCTGCCGGCCGGCTGGAGCGAGTTCAACGCGCTGTTCGGTTCGGCGTACGACGGCTGGGGCTTCGCCAGCTCGTACGTCGAGGACGGCGAGCTGCGCGTCCGGGAGCATGCGATCCCTCCCGCGTCGGCGACTGACGAGGTGAAGGACGCGGCGTACGCCGGCACGGTGACCGAGGACCTGGCCCTCGACTTCATCGAGCGCCACACCCCCGACGACGCGCCGTTCTACCTCGAGGTGGCGCCGTACGGTCCGCACAGCCGGGTCGACGGTGACACCCCGTGGCCGGACGAGCCGCTCTTCCCGCCGGCGATGCGCGACCGCACCGGCCACGCCGGGCCGCTGGGCAACTGTGGTCGGGTGGACTGCAGCGACCTCGACCTCGACGACCTGGTCGGGTTCGGCGACGACCAGTCCGACAACCTGCCGGTGCGCGCCGACGGCACCCCGGCCCCGGGCTGGAAGCCGACGACCACCACGCTGTGGCCCGAGGACGCGGTCGTCGACCTGCGCAACCGGGCCCGCATGGTGGCCTCGATCGACCGCATGGTCGAGCGGATCCTGGCGGCCGTCGACGACGACACCTATGTGGTGCTGACCTCCGACAACGGGTTCCACCTCGGGCAGCACGACCTCGAGCGCGGCAAGGGCGCGCCCTACGACTCCGACGCGCACGTGCCGCTCCTGGTGGTCGGGCCGTCGATCGAGGCCGGCACCCGCCCGCAGGTGGTCAACAACATCGACCTGGCCGCCACCTTCGAGGACCTCGCCGGCCTCGAGCCGGAGCCCTGGCGCTCGGGCACGTCGTTCGCGCCCAGCCTGCTCGAGCAGACCGCGAAGGGGTCGCGCCACGCGTTCTTCGAGCACACCTACGCGCCCTCGCTCGGCCTGGACCCGGACCGGGTCTACTCCGGCGGCACGATCGACGTCATCCCGTCGTACGTCGCGATCCGCAGCCGGGACGCGCTCCTGGTGCGGCTCGACCTCGACCCGGACTGGCAGGGCACCGACTACGCCTGGGAGTTCTACGACTACCGGGACTCCGCGTTCGAGCAGACCAACTCCTACGCCGACCCGGGCAAGCGGGCGGAGGTGCGCCGGCTGCAGCGGCGACTGGAGGAGTTCGTCGCGTGCGGTGAACAACGCTCCGAGCGCGTCCGGCCGAAATGTCTGGCGCTGACGCGCTAGGTCCTGACCCAGTAGGTTGCGCATGTGATCGATGCGGTGACGAACGTGGTGGTGGTCGACCACCACGACTCCTACACGTGGAACCTCGTCCACCTCGTCGCCGCCGTCACCGGGGCCCTGCCCGAGGTCGTGCAGCACGACGCCACGTCCGCGGCGTACCTGCTCGGCTTCAGCCATGTCGTGCTCTCGCCCGGCCCCGGCCACCCGTCCGACCCGGCCGACTTCGCGGTCGGCAACGACGTGCTGCTGGCCGGCACGACGCCGGTGCTCGGCGTCTGCCTGGGCATGCAGGGCCTGGTCACGGCGTACGGCGGCACGGTCGAGCGCATCACCCCGGCCCACGGTGACGTGGCCTCGGTCCGGCACGACGGCACGTCCGTCTTCGCCGGGCTGCCCGCGTCGTTCGACGTGGTGCGCTACCACTCGCTGGCCGCGACCCGGCTGCCCGACGACCTCGTCGTCACCGCCACCTGCGACGGCGAGCCCGGTGAGCCGGAGGTCGTCATGGGGGTCCGGCATCGCACGCTTCCCCTTCACGGCGTGCAGTTCCACCCCGAGTCGATCCTCAGCCGGCACGGCGCCGAGCTCGTGGCGAACTTCCTGGGGCGGACATGACCGACCCGGTGCCGCACTTCCTCGAGATCGCCGCCGCCCACGACCGCTGCTTCTGGCTGGACGGTGGTGGCGCTCGGCCCTGGTCGGGACGCCGCTCGATCCTGGGCTGGCTGGACGAGGACGACGTCTCGCTGACGTACGACGCCCGCACCGGCCTCGTGCACCGTGTCGCCGCCGGCACGCGTGAGGTGGTCGGTGACGACATCTTCGCCGCACTCGAGGCGGAGTCGGCCGGCGACGGCGCCGACGTGCACTGGGTCGGCTACTTCGGCTACGCCAGCCGTCCGGACCTGCCGGCGTCCGTCGATGCCGACGACCCGATGCCGACCGCGGTCTGGATGCGGACCAGGAACGTGCGGATCTTCGAGCATGCCGAGGTGGATGTGTCGGGGAGTGGTGGTTTCGAGACGCTCGCTGGCGCTCGCTCCTCAACCACCGAGGAGGCCTCGTTGTTCTCCACCACCGAGGAGGCCTCCACCACCGAGGTGGCCTCGACCACCGACGTGCCGGGGGAGTACGCGGCGGAGTTCGCGCGGGTGCAGGAGGAGCTGCACGCCGGCAACTCCTACGAGGTGAACCTGACCTACCGCCTCGCCATCGAGTCCGGGCTCGACCCGGTGTCGGCGTACCTGCGACTGCGCGCGCTCAACCCGGCGCCGTACGCCGGGTTCCTGCAGCACGAGGGTGCCTGGCTGCTCAGTTCGTCACCCGAGCGCTACGCGACCGTCGACCGGCACCGGGCGATCGAGACCAAGCCGATCAAGGGCACCACTCCGCGAGGGGAGAGCGCCGAGGACGACGAGCGGCTGCACCGGCTGCTGGCCACGGACCCGAAGTTCCGCGCCGAGAACCTGATGATCGTCGACCTGCTGCGCAACGACCTCGGCATGGTCTGCGAGGTCGGTTCCGTCGAGGTGCCGGTGCTGATGGACGTCGAGACCTACAGCTCGGTGCACCAGCTCGTGTCGACCGTGCGCGGCCACCTGCGCGACGACATCACCACGATCGGGGCCCTGCGCGCGCTGTTCCCGGCCGGCTCGATGACCGGCGCGCCCAAGCTGCGCACCATGGAGATCATCAGCGACGTCGAGGACTCGTCGCGTGGCGTCTACTCCGGGGCCTTCGGCTGGATCTCCGGCGACGGTCGGGCCGACCTCGGCGTCGTGATCCGCAGCCTGACCACCAGCGGCGACGGACGCTGGCGCCTCGGCACCGGCGGCGGAATCACCGTGCGCTCGGACGTCGACGAGGAGTACGCCGAGTCCCGCCTCAAGGCCGAGCGCCTGACCCGCGTCTTCGACTGAGCCGGGGCCGGGCCTGGACTGGGGCGGCGGAGGCCCTGTGCGGCACGACCCGGCCTCCGCCGGCGCTGCGCTCACGGCACGGCCGACTGCACGGCTCACTGCATGCCCGGCCTCACAGGTCGTCGAAGAGGCGGCCCTTCTCGGCCAGGGTGACCTCGAAGGTCTGCTCCTTGCCGTCACGCAGCACCCGCAGCTTCACCTTGTCGCCGGGGCGGTACTGCAGGGCGGTGGTGACCAGGCCGAGGCCCTGGGCGATCGGGTAGTCGTCGACGGCGACGACCACGTCGCCCTGCTTCAGGCCGGCCTCCTCGGCGGGGCTGTCGCTGGTGAAGTCCTCGACCGTGGCGCCCTGTGCGACTCCGGACTCGCGGGCGTTGCCGGGAATGATGCCCAACCACGCGTGGGTCGGCTCGTCACCGTTCTTCAGCTCCTCGACGATCGGTGCGATGACGTTGACCGGGATGGCCCAGCCGATGCCGATCGAGCCGAGGTCGCCCTCGGAGCCGGTGTTGCTGGACGCCGTACGGTTGGCGGAGTTCATGCCGACCAGCTCGCCCTTGATGTTGACCAGTGCGCCGCCGGAGTTGCCGGGGTTGATCGCGGCGTCGGTCTGCAGTGCGGGGTAGACCATGGCCTCCTGCGAGGCCTCCATGCCGGCGACGTTGACCGGGCGGTTCACGGTGCTGATGATGCCGGCGGTGACGGTCGACTCGAGGCCGTACGGCGAGCCGACCGCGACGACTGCCTGGCCGACCTTCAGGTCCTCGGCCGCGCCGAACTTCATCGGGGTCAGGCCGGAGACGTCGTCGGCCTTGATCAGCGCGATGTCCATGTCGGGGTCGGCCCCGACGAAGGACCCGGTGGTGCTGCTGCCGTCGTCGAAGTAGACGGTGGTGTCGCCCTCGATGCCGTTGAAGGCGACGTGGTAGTTGGTCAGGATGAGGCCGTCGTCGCTGATGATGATCCCCGAACCCGTGCTGCCGCTGGAGGCCCCGAAGGCCTCGATCTTGACCACCGACGGCAGGGTCTTCTCCGCCACGTTCTGCACCGAGACGAGGTCCTGGAGGTTGAGGCCGGCGATGTCGATCTGGCCGGCGTCGACCTTGCCGTCTCCGCCGCCGGAGGTCTCGTCGTGCAGGTAGCCGCCGCCGAAGCCGGCGGCCGCTCCGAGGATCAGCGCACCCGCGAGCAGGCCGATGCCGGTCTTGCCGCGCCCGCTCCCACCGGTCTGTCGGTGCTCGGTCGGCGGGCCCAGGGGGGCCTGGTGCCCCGGCTGGGGATAGCCCGTCGGGTACGCCGGGGGTGCCTCCCACGGCTGGGCGTGCTGCGGGCCCTGGCCGTAGGGCTGGGCGGCCTGTCCGGGCGGTGCGAACTGGCCCTGCTGACCCGGGTGGCCAGGATCCTGGGGCGGGGCGAACTGGCTCTGCGGGGCCGGCGACGCCTGGTCCTGGGGAGGCGCGTAGGGACCGGGCTGGTGCGCGTGGCGACCGTCGTACGCCGCCTGCTGGGGCGCCTGGGCGGGAGGCACGGGGGAGGTTTCGTGGTCGGGCCCGGGATCGTTGATCGCGTGAGCCACGCTGGGCTCGGCCTCCGGGGACGCGGGCTCCGGCGGCTGGTCGGCGTACGGCTGGGCGGCGTACGGCTGGGTCGGCTCGGCCTGCTGGTGCTTGCGCGCGCCGGGGCGGATCGCCGTCGTGGGATTGGAGTCGTCTCCCGCGTTCTCATCGCTCATGGCCGACATCATGCCGTGAATGTTCGGCCCGGAAACCCCTCATCCGCGGCCTGTCGGGCCAGATCGACGTCCAGGTCAGACGTCCCGGTCAGACGTTCAGGTCAGAACAGCGTGGCGACGGCCAGGGCGAGGCCGGCGACGTTCGCCAGCAGGAAGACCACCATCCAGAAGCCTGCGGGGAACGGTGTGAGGCGCGCCAGCTGGTCCGCGTCCGAGCCGGTACGGCGACCGCGGTGCTCGCGCATGAGCTCGACGACGGGCTTCGGCGCGGCGAGCAGCAGGACCCAGGCGATCAGGTAGGCGAGGGCCGACTGGAGGGTGTCGGAGAGATACCAGGAGACGCCCACCAGGGCAGAGCCGATCACCAGCAGCACGAGTGCGCCGTACCAGTTGCGGATCTGCACGAACATCACCACGAGCAGGGCGACCAGGAGCCACAGCAGGCCGAACGCGCGGCCGTTCGCCAGCATCAGCGCCGCGAGCAGGCCCAGGGCGGCAGGCGCGAGGTAGCCGGCGCACAGCATGGCCACCATGCCGGGGCCGCGCGGCTTCCCGCGCGAGACGGTCAGCCCGGACGTGTCCGAGTGCACCCGGATGCCCGAGAGCCGTCGGCCGACGAGGACGGCGACGAACGCGTGCCCGGCCTCGTGGACGACGGTGACCAGGTGGCGCACCCAGTGCCAGCTGAGTGGGTGCACCACGAGCGCAAGCGCCAGCACGGCGAGCAGCAGCACGACGCGCGGGGACGGTGCGGGTTGCACGGTCGTCGTGGCGCGGGACCAGATCTCGCCGGCCACGTCGGTGAAGGCCACCGTGGACGTGGCCGGGTCAGGGAAGCGCACCGGGTCAGACCTGCTGCAGGGTGCGTCCGGGCAGTCGCAGCGTCAGGCAGGCGCCGCCGTCGGGGAGAGTGCTCGCCTCGGCCGACCCCGAGTGGCGCACAGCGGTCTGCCGCACGATCGAGAGCCCCAGGCCGGAGCCGGGCATCGACCGCGACTCCGTGGATCGGTAGAAGCGGTCGAAGACGTAGGGGAGGTCGGCCTCGGAGATGCCGGGGCCCTGGTCGGCGACGGTCAGCACACCGTCTGCCAGGCGGACGGTCACCGTGCCGTCGGCAGGGCTCCACTTGGCGGCGTTGTCGAGCAGGTTCATCACGGCGCGCTCGAGAGCGGCCGACTCGCCGGTGACCCACCAGTCCTCGGCCTCGACGTCGAAGTCGATGCTCGACGCGCGACGGCGTACCCGCGTGATGGCCCGGTCGAGCACCTCCTTGAGATCGACCAGCTCGACCTGGTGCGGCGCGTGCTCGTCGCGGCCGAGCTCGACCAGGTCGCCGATCAGGTTGGTCATCTCCTCGATCTGGGCGCCCACGTCGTCGAGCAGCTCGGCGCGGGCCTCGGGCGGCATGCCGCCGGACGCGTCGGCCTGGAGCAGCAGGTCGAGGTTGGTGCGCAGCGAGGTCAGCGGCGTCCGCAGTTCGTGGCCGGCATCGCCGACCAGCTGGCGTTGCCGTTCGCGGGAGGCCTCGAGCGCGGCCAGCATGGTGTTGAACGCCGAGGAGAGCCTGGCGATCTCGTCGTTGCCCTCGACCTCGATGGGGGTGAGGTCCTCGGTGCGGCCGATCTCCTCGACCACCGAGGTGAGCCGGCGTACTGGCCGGAGCCCGTTGCGGGCCACGCCCCAGCCGGCCACTCCGGCAGCGATCACGCCGGCCACCCCGAAGAGCAGCATCACGATGCCGAGGCGCCCGAGCACGGTCTCCTGGGAGTCGAGCGACTGGGCGATCACCAGCGCCACACCGTCGTCGCGGGTCGGCACGGTCACCACGCGGTAGCGGGTGTCACCGGCCTCGATGGTGCGGATCGAGCTGTGTGCGTCGCCCCTGGCGACGTCGATCTCGTCGCCACCGAGCTTGAGCACCGGGCCGTCGTCGATCGACCAGGTCTTGCCGTCCTGGCGGATGAACGCGATACGGACGTCGGCGGCGCCGAACGCCCACGACGGCCAGCGCATCTCCACGGTCAGCTCGGACAGGGTCGGAGCCTGAGAGGCGCGTTGGGCCCGGTCGATCAGTGAGGCGTCGAGGCTGGCCTGCATCTGCATGCGCACGGTCACGTAGGCACCCAGGGCGAGGACGGCGACCGTCAGGCCCACCGCGAACGTGGTGAGCAGGGTGACCCGGCTGGCGAGGCTGCGGCGGTAGTGCCACCGGCTCGGCTCGCGCGGCGACAGGCCCATCAGAGTCGGCCCATCAGATTCGGCTGCCCGTCACGGGGAGTCCCGAAGCACGTAGCCCACCCCGCGCACCGTGTGCAGCAGCCGGGCCTCGCCCTCGGCCTCGGTCTTGCGGCGCAGGTAGCCGACGTACACCTCGAGGGAGTTCGCAGTGGTGGGGAAGTCGTAGCCCCACACCTCTTCGAGGATGAACGAGCGCTCCAGCACCCGCTTGGGACGGCGCATGAACATCTCGAGCAACGCGAACTCGGTGCGGGTGAGCTCGATGGCGCGCTTGCCGCGGCGCACCTCGCGGCTGGCCAGGTCGAGGGTCAGGTCGGAGAACGCGAGCGTCTCGTCGACCAGCTCGTCGTGGGGTACGACGCGGCGCAGCAGTGCGCGCAGCCGGGCGAGGAGCTCCTGGAGTGCGAACGGCTTGGTGAGGTAGTCGTCAGCGCCAGCGTCGAGGCCGTCGACGCGGTCACCCACGGCGTCGCGCGCGGTCAGCACGAGGATCGGTACGTCGTTGCCCGCAGTGCGCAGTGCCCGGGTCGCCTCGATGCCGTCGAGCCGCGGCATCATCACGTCCATCACGACGACGTCGGGTCGCAGGTTGCCGATCCCGGCCAGGGCCTGGGCGCCGTCCTCGGCCATCGACACGGTGAATCCGTTGAACTCGAGGGAGCGCCGGAGGGACTCACGGACGGCCCGGTCGTCGTCGACGACGAGGACGTGGGGCTTGGGTGCAGCACTGTTCACGACACCACTGTGCCAAAGACTCCTGAGGCGTGGCTGAGAATCGCGCTCAGTAGCGCGCCGCGACGCTGGCCGCGCGGGCGCCGTACCCGCCGCCGAACATGCATGCGTGGACCAGCAGCGGGAAGAGCTGGTGCAATCCGAGCCGGTCCTCCCAGCCGTCGGCGAGCGGCGCGGCCTCGTGGTAGGCGTCGAGGGCACGCGGCAGGTGGGGCATGCCGAAGAGCGAGAGCATGGCCAGGTCGACCTCGCGGTGACCGGCGTACGCCGCGGGGTCGATCACGTGGATGTGCCCGTCGGTGCCCCACAGCACGTTGCCGTTCCAGAGGTCGCCGTGCAGTCGGGCCGGGGGCTCGACCGGGACCAGGTCGGCGAGTCGTCCGACGAGCGACTCGATGCCCCTCGCACCCGACTCGTCGATCGCACCACGGTCGCGGGCCAGCTTCAGGTAGGGCAACAGCCGGCGGGTGGCGTAGAACTCCGCCCACGTGTCGGCTGCGGTGTTGCGCATCGGCAGTCGCCCGATGAAGCCGTCGGCGTCGGCGCCGAAGCCGGTGGCGCCGACGGCATGGGTCGCGGCCAGCGCGCGACCGAACTCCACCGCGGCGTCGGGCGTCTGCTTCCCGGTCTCGACGAACGAGATGATCAGGCAGTCGGCGTCGCCGGCCAGCACGTCGGGGACGGCGACGCCCCCGGACTCGCCCAGCCAGCGCAGCCCGCGGGCCTCGGCGGCGAAGAACCCCTCGGGTGGGTGCACGTGGGTCTTCATCAGCGCCGAACGTCCGTCGGAGAGCTTGAGCCTGGTCGCCGTACAGATGTCACCGCCGGCGACCGGCGCCGTGGCCACGACCTGGACGTCGAGGAGCTCTTCGGCCTTGCGAGCGGTGGCGGAGTTGCGCGTCATGAACGGACGACCTCCTGCTGCAGTGCGTGGGTGATGCCGAGTGCGGTGCGCTCGACCATGGCGAGCACGTCGCGGAAACCGTCGTCGCCGCCGTAGTAGGGGTCGGGGACGACGCCGTCGCCGGGTGTCGGGTCGAAGTCGCGGAACAGGCGCAGGCGGTCGGCGGGGACCCCGATCGCGGCGAGGTCACTCACGTTGTCGTGGTCCATCGCCAGGACGAGGTCGTACGACGACACGACGTCGGCGTCGAACTGCCGGGCCCGGTGCTGCGTGGCGTCGTAGTCGTGGGTGGTCAGGACCGCCGCCGAGCGTGGGTCCATCGGCTTGCCGACGTGCCAGCCGGCGGTGCCGTAGCTGTCGGCATGGACGTGGTCGGCCAGCCCGGCCTCGTCGAGCCGGTGGTTGACCACGACGTCGGCGATGGGGGAGCGGCAGATGTTGCCCAGGCAGACCAGGGCGACGCGGTAGGTGCCGTGGGTGCGCGGGAGCGGCAGCGGCATCAGTCGTCCTCGAGCACGGCCACGTCGATGAAGCCGCAGACCAGCGTGATGATGATGCCGCCGAACAGTGCGTTCCAGAAGCCGTCGACGTGGAAGCCGATGTCGACCTTGTCGGCGATCCAAGCGGTCAGCATCAGCATCAGGGCGTTGATCACCAGCAGGAAGAGGCCGATGGACAAGATGATGAACGGGATCGAGAGGAACTTGACCACCGGCTCGACGTACATCGACACGAGGCCGAGGATCAGGGCCACCAGCAGCAGGGGCAGGATCTTCGCCTGCCAGTCGGAGCCCTCGAAGCTGATGCCGTCCAGGAGCCATGCCGCGACAGCCAGCGCAGCGGCGTTGGTCAGGAGCCAGGCGAGGAACTTCACGGCCTCAGCCTAGACAAGGCGTCAACGCGGACACACAGGATCGGCGTTTCGGGGCCCGGCTTGTAACCTCTGGCGGGTGAATGAGTTCGGCGGTACCGGTGCGATGGTGCTCGGGACCGTGGCCTCCGCCGTCGTGTTCCTGCTCCTGGCGCTCGCCCTGCTCAAGCCGCTCGGCTGGGTCTCCGCCTTCTCCATCGCCGGCTTCCTGTGGGCGATCACGGTGATCGGCCTGGTCACGCTCACGCCTCTCGACGCGGTCGACCTGGCCATTCCGGAAGACGCGCGGATGGCCACCTGCTCGACGGACATCGGCGGCCCGGCCCCCGACGGGTTCTGGATCTTCGAGTCCGGGCAGCGCACGCTCAACACCGCGCTGTTCATCCCTGCCGGCGCGCTGCTGGTGCTCTCGGTGGCCCGGTGGCGAGCCGGCTGGATCCTCACCCCGTTGGGCCTCGTCGCGCTCGCTGCGTTCTCCGCGGTGATCGAGAAGACCCAGCTCGAGGTGGCCCGCATCGACCGGGCCTGCGACGTCACCGACATCGTCGACAACGTCACCGGGGCGGCGTTCGGGGTGGGGCTCGGGCTGGTGCTGATCCTGGTGTTCCAGCCGTGGCGCCACAAGCACCGGAAACGACGCAGCCGCGCGGGGTACTAACCTGCGGCCATGACCTCGACCCCCAAGCCACGCGCCAACGTCGGCGACATCCCGGCGTACGTGGCCGGCAAGCCGCCCGTGCCGCGCCCCGACTTCACGACGTACAAGCTCAGCTCGAACGAGAACCCGTACCCGCCGCTGTCCGGTGTGGTCGAGGCGGCGATGGGCGTGGTCGGCCAGATGAACCGCTACCCCGACATGGGCTGCGTGGAGCTGTACGCAGCACTCGCCGAGCACTTCGACGTACCGGTCGAGGACCTCTCCGTGGCCACCGGGTCGGTCGCGCTGATCTACCAGATCATGCAGTCGTTCTGCGACCCCGGCGACGAGGTGGTCTACGCGTGGCGTTCGTTCGAGGCCTACCCGATCGCCGTCACGGCCGCCGCGGCCACGTCGGTGCAGGTGCCGGTCACCGCCACCGGCGAGCACGACCTCGACGCCATGGCTGCCGCGATCACCGACCGCACCAAGGTCGTCATCGTCTGCACCCCGAACAACCCCACCGGCCCCGCCGTCACCCAGACGGCATTGCATGAGTTCCTGGCCAAGGTGCCCTCTCACGTGCTGGTCGTCGTCGACGAGGCGTACGTCGAGTTCGTGCGCATGGACGACGCCGTCGACGGGCTGGCGACCTACCGCGAGTTCCCCAACGTCGTGGTCACGCGCACGTTCTCCAAGGCCTACGGGCTGGCCAACTTCCGGGTCGGGTACGCCGTGGCGCAGGCGCCGCTCGCCGCCGCCCTGCGCGCTGTCTCGCTGCCGTTCGGGGTCTCCGGTGTCGCCCAGGCCGCGGCCATCGCCTCGCTGAAGGCCGAGCCGCAACTGCTCGACCGGGTGGAGACGCTGGTCGGCGAACGCGCACGGGTCGTCGAGGGTGTGCGCGAGGCCGGTTGGGACATCCCCGACGCCCAGGGGAACTTCGTCTGGTTCGCGCTCGGCGAGAAGACCGCCGACTTCGCCGCCGCTGCGGACGAGGCCGGCATCGTCGTGCGCCCGTTTGCCGGCGAGGGTGCCCGGGTCAGCATCGGCGAGCCCGAGGCGAACGACCGCCTGGTCGACCTGGCCGGCACCTTCCCGCACTGACCGCCGCACTCACGCTGCCTGTGAGTTCACCGGCCACGCCTGCGCCGACTATGGTTGAAGAAGCAACTTTCAGGAGGAGTGCCGTGACCGACCGGAGCCAGGCCTATGTCGAGAAGGGCAAGGAGTTCACCCGCGACATGAACTACATCCCCGACCGGATCCTCGCCGGGGAGAGTTCCGCGGACCCGCTGGACGACGCGTTCCCGAGCGGCAGCAAGGACAGCCCGCGCGACGTCCAGGTGTGGCCGGTCGAGCCTGGTCGCTACCGCCTGGTCGCGGCCAAGGCGTGCCCGTGGGCGAACCGCTCGATCATCGTCCGCTCACTGCTCGGCCTCGAGGAGGTCATCTCCCTGGGCCTGCCCGGACCCACGCACGACAAGCGGAGCTGGACCTTCGACCTCGACCCGGGCGGTGTCGACCCGGTGCTCGGGTACGAACGCCTGCAGCAGGCCTACTTCGCACGGTTCCCCGACTACCCGCGCGGCATCACGGTGCCGGCGATCGTCGACGTGCCGACCAAGGGGGTGGTCACCAACGACTTCCCGCAAATCACCCACGACCTCTTCTTCGAGTGGCGAGACCACCACCGCCCCGGTGCGCCCAACCTGTGGCCCGACGACCTCCGCGAGGAGATGGAGTCGGTGATGAAGCGGGTCTTCACCGAGGTCAACAACGGCGTCTACCGGTGCGGCTTCGCCGGCTCGCAGGAGTCGTACGACGCGGCGTACGACCGGCTCTGGACGGCGATGGACTGGCTCGAGGAGCGGTTGACCGACCGGCGCTACCTGATGGGTGACGCGATCACGGAGGCCGACGTACGACTCTTCACGACGCTGGCGCGCTTCGACCCGGTCTACCACGGGCACTTCAAGTGCAACCGCAACAAGCTCGTCGAGATGCCGGCGCTGTGGGGCTATGCGCGTGACCTGTTCCAGACGCCCGGCTTCGGCGAGACGATCGACTTCGACCAGATCAAGCAGCACTACTACGTGGTGCACACCGACGTGAACCCGTCGGGCATCGTGCCGAAGGGCCCGGACCTGAGCGGATGGACCTCGCCGCACGGACGCGAGCGGCTCTGACCGAGCGCCGACTCAGGCCTTGAGCCGGTCGACCTGGTCGAGCAGCTGGTCCAGCGAGCGGGCGAAGGTGGCGCGCGACCACTCGCCCGGCATGGACGAGTGGTGGTAGAGGCCCTCGCCGATCAGCATGATCGCCTCGGCGGCGTGCCGGTCCCCGACCTCGGAGCGGATCAGGTCGAGCCAGGCCGCGTGGACCCTCTCGAGCTCGTCGATGGCCGGCTGCCAGGACGACTGGGCCAGGCGGACCATGGCCGTGTAGTAGGTGTCGAGGTCGCTGCCGCTGGTCCAGGAGGTGCGCACGTAATGGCGTGACGGCCCTTCGGGTGCCTGCGCCATCGTGACCAGGTCGCGCTCGCACTCCTCGTGGAACCTGGCCTGTGCGGCCTCGGCCAACGCCTCCTTGCTCGGGAAGTGGTAGAGCACCCCGCCCTTGGAGATCCCCGCCCGGGCGGCCACCTTGTCGATCGTGGTTGCGCGCTCGCCCTCGCTGCGCAGCAGCTCGCAGTACGCCGCGAGCGCCGACTCGCGGGCCTTGGGAGGACGGGACATGGGGCGACCCTATCGACCACGGCGTGGAGGCGGAGATCACCATCGCACGGGTTAGTAACTGTACCGTCCAGACGGTACAGTTGTGCGGGTGACGATCTACCAGCTCCCGCTCGCTCCCGACCAGCTCTCCCGCCGTTCCCGGTGGGTGGCGCTGGCCGTCCTGATGCTGCCCGTGCTGCTGGTCTCGATCGACAACACGGCGCTGAGCTTCGCCGTACCGTCCCTGTCGCGGTCGCTGGGTCCGACCGGCAACCAGCTGCTCTGGATCATCGACATCTACCCGCTGGTGCTGGCCGCGCTCCTGGTCACGATGGGCAGTCTCGGCGACCGGATCGGCCGGCGCCGGATCCTGCTGTGGGGCGCCTCCGGCTTCGCGGCGGTCTCCGTGATGGCCGCCTTCTCGCCGAGCGCGGGCTGGCTGATCGCGGCCCGTGCGCTGCTCGGCGTCTTCGGTGCGATGCTGATGCCGGCCACCGTCTCGCTGATCCGCAACATCTTCACCGAAGCGGCCGAGCGGCGGACCGCCGTCGCGATCTGGATGGCCGGCTTCTCCGCGGGCGCCGCGCTCGGTCCCGTGGTCGGCGGCTGGCTGCTGCAGCACTTCTCGTGGGGCTCGATCTTCCTGATCGCCGTGCCACTCCTCGTGCCGCTCCTGGTGCTCGGCATGCGGCTGCTCCCCGAGTCGCGCGACCCCGACCCCGGTCCGGTCGACCCGGCCGGCATCGCCCTCGTCTCGGTGGCGCTGGCCGCCTCGGTCTTCGCGATCAAGTCGGTGGCCACCCACGGACTGGACGAGCTGACGCTGATGGCGGTCCTGGTCGGCATCGCCTGCGGCATCGGGTTCGTACGCCGCATGCTGCGGCGCAGCAACCCGATGCTCGACGTCCGCCTGTTCGCCAACCCGGTGTTCTCGGTGTCGCTGGTGGTGAACCTGGTCAGCGTCTTCGCGCTCGTCGGCTTCATCTACTTCCTGGCCCAGCACCTGCAGCTGATCGCCGGGCACTCGCCGCTCGATGCCGCCCTGATGATGGTTCCCGGCCTGGTCGTGACCGTCGTGCTCGGCCTCGGTGCGGTGCCGATGGTGCGGCGCTTCGGCGCGGCGCGGGTGATGGTGGCGGGTGTGCTGCTGAATGCGGCCGGCTATGCCGCCGTCTCCGCGATGGGGCACACCGGCTCGGGCGCCGTGCTCCTGATCGGCTTCGTGCTGGTCTGTGCGGGCGTCGGCATGTCCGAGACGGTGTCCAACGACCTCGCGCTCAGTGCGGTTCCGCCGGCGAAGGCCGGTGCCGCCTCTGCGGTCTCGGAGACGGCGTACGAGATCGGTGCGGTGCTGGGCACGGCAGTCCTCGGCAGCCTGCTGAACCTGGCCTACCGCCAGGGCATCGACGTGCCGGTGACCGTCTCTGGCCCGGACGCCGAGCAGGCCCGCGCCACCCTCGGGGGAGCCGTGGAGGTTGCCGGCGGACTGCCCCCGGCATCGGCCGACGCGTTGCTGGCCTCGGCCTCGCATGCCTTCGACTCCGGAGTCACGCTGACCGCAGCGATCGCCTCGCTGCTGTCCTTCGCGGTCGCGTTCGCCGTCCATCGGATCCTGCGCGCCCGCGTCTGATCGACCCGTCGTGAATTCCGCTCGACCTGTCGCCAGTTTCGGTTGACCTGTCGTGAGCTTCTGAAACTGGCGACGGGTCGACATGAACTGGCGACAGGTCGACGGGTGTGCGACTATATGCGCATGCACGCATATACGGATGAAGAGCTCGACGCGCACCTGCCCGTGGCCGTCGAGATCTTCTCCCTGCTCGCCGACGCGACACGCGTGCGCATCGTGATGGCGCTGCGCGACGGCGAGCAGTCGGTGGGCGTGCTGGCCGAGGAGGTCGGCAAGTCGCAGGCCGCGGTCTCCCAACACCTCGCCAAGCTGCGGATGAGCCGGGTCGTCTCCACGCGCCAGGAGGGCAACCGGGTCTACTACCGGCTGGCCAACGACCACGCCCTCGAGCTCGTCGAGGTCGCCTTCAACCAGGCCGAGCACGCCGTCGACGCCGTCGTGCGTCATCGGGACCGCTGATGGGCCACGGACACGGTCACGGACACTCGACCGGTCATGCGAGCGGCCGGGCGGAGGACCGCCAGCGGCTGAGGATCGTGCTCGCGGTGACCGCCTCCGTCATGGTCGTGGAGGTCGTCGGCGCCTTCGTCACCGGCTCGCTCGCCCTGCTCGCCGACGCCGGTCACATGGCCACCGATGCCGCCGCCGTGGTGCTCGCGCTCGGGGCGTCGTACGTCGCCACACTGCGACCCGGGCCGCGTTCGACGTTCGGCTACCACCGCGCCGAGATCCTGGCGGCGCTGGTCAATGCCCTTGTCCTGTTGGGTGTCTGTGGCTATCTCGCCTGGGCCGGGATCAGTCGTCTGGCCGATCCGACCCACGTCGAAGCCGGCCCGATGATCGCCTTCGCGGCGGTCGGCCTCGTGGCCAACGCGGTCTCGATGGTGATCCTGAACCGCTCCGACACCGGCTCGCTGAACCTGAAGGGAGCCGCGAACGAGGTCCTCGCCGACCTGGTCGGATCGGTGCTCGCCGTGGCCGCCGGCGTGGTCATCCTGACCACCGACTTCCATCGCGCCGACCCGATAGCGTCGCTTCTGATCGCGGTGATGATCCTGCCGCGGTCGTTCGTGCTGCTGAAGGAGTCCCTGGTGGTGCTGCTCGAGATCGCGCCGGCCGGCCTCGACCTCGCCGACGTACGACGACACCTGGTCGAGGTGCCCGGCGTGACCGACGTGCACGACCTGCACGCCTGGACCATCACGAGTGGCCTGCCGAGCCTCTCCGCGCACATCACCGTCACCGACGAGGCACTCGCCGAGATCGGCGTCGGCGGCATGCTCGACCGGCTCCAGGGCTGCGCCGTCGACCACTTCCAGCTGCACCACGCGACCTTCCAGGTCGAGCCGGCCAGCCATCGCAGCCACGAGAACCTCGGCGAGGCCGGCTGCGACTGAGCCGCCGGCATTCGGACGCCCTGATGACCGTTCAAGTGAGGTTAGGCTACCCTGACTTCATGCAGAGTGCGCAGTTCCGTGGCGAAGGCCTCGACCTCTCCTACTACGACCGCACGGTGGTCCGTGCCGCGTCACTCACCGTCGATCCCGGGCGGGTCCACGCCTTGGTCGGGCCGAACGGCAGCGGCAAGTCGACCCTGCTGCGCGCCATGGCCCGCCTGCACAAGATCGACCGGGGCACGCTCTCCCTGGGCGACGAGTCCGTCTCCACGCTGGGCAAGCGCGAGTTCGCCCGCGTGATCACCCTGCTCTCACAGAACCGACCGGTGCCCTCGGGGGTCCCGGTCGCCGAGGTGGTCGAGTTCGGTCGCCACCCCTACCGCGGCAAGTGGAAGGCCCGCGACCCCGAGGGGCCGGCCGCCGTCGCCTGGGCGATGGAGGTGACCGGAGTCGCCGAGATGTCGAGCCGTGGCGTCGACGAGCTCTCCGGTGGCGAGCTCCAGCGGGTGTGGCTGGCCTGCTGCCTGGCGCAGCAGACCGACGTGCTCCTGCTGGACGAGCCCACCAACCACCTCGACCTGCGCTACCAGGTCGAGCTGCTCGACCTGGTGCGCGACCTGGCCGACGACCACGGTGTCGCGGTCGGGGTCGTGCTGCACGACCTGAACCAGGCCGCCGACGTCGCCGACGTCGTGACCCTGCTCCACCACGGAGCCGTCCAGGCCACGGGCGCTCCGTCAGACGTCCTCACCTCGGAGCGTGTCTCCGCGGTCTACGGACTCCCGGTCGCGATCCACCGCGACCCGGCCACCTCACGGGTCTCCGTGCACCCGGTGCACCGCACCGAGCGTCGCCTGGCCCAGATGGCCTGACCCACCCACCCCCGAAAGGCACCACCGTGAAGACATCGCGCGCGCTCGCACTCGCCTGCCTGCCGCTGGCCCTGGCCCTCTCCGCCTGCGGCAGCACCGAACCCGCCAAGGACGAGCAGGAGGACTCCGTCGCGACCGGCGGTCCGGTCTCGGTCGAGGACGCTCGCGGCAAGACCGTCGAGCTCGACCACCCCGCAACCAAGGTGGTGTCGCTGGAGTGGATGCAGACCGAGACCCTGGTCAGCCTCGGCGTGATGCCGGTCGCCCACGCGGACGGCGACGAGTACAACGCGTGGGTGGCGAACGCGCAGGTCGACGACTCCGTCCAGGACGTCGGCAAGCGCAGCGAGCCCAGCTTCACCGAGATCATGAAGACCGGCCCCGAGCTGGTGATCACCGACAGCTCCGGTCCCGAGGCCATCGTCAAGCAGCTCGAGAAGCGCGACGTGCCGGTCATCGTGCTCGACACGGCCGACGGCTCCGGACAGCTCGACCTGATGAAGGAGAACGTTCGCACCATCGCCGAAGCGGTAGGCAGGACCGAGGCGGCCGACAAGATCATCGGCGACCTAGAGGCCTCGCTCGAGGCCGGGAAGAAGGCGATCGCCGAGAGCGACGCCGCCGGCGCCACGTTCGCGATGGCTGACGGCTGGGCCGAGGGTGGCAACGTCACCATTCGGTTGTTCGGCAAGGGCTCGCTGATGTCCGACCTCGCCGAGGGTCTCGGACTGGAGAACGCGTGGACCGGCGAGGTCGACAAGGACTGGGGTCTGGGCACCACGGACCCCGAGGGCCTCACCTCACTCGGTGACGGCGTGCGGTTCTTCTACAACAGCCCGGTCGAGGCTGACGACGTCTTCGGCAACCAGCTCGAGAAGAACCCGATCTGGAACGAGCTCGAGTTCGTGACCAGCGGCCATCTCTACCCGCTCGAGAAGGGCGTGTGGACGTTCGGCGGACCGGTCTCGGCGCAGGAGTTCGTCGACCAGATCGTCGCGAACCTGACGAAGTGATCCACCGGTCGTGACCCTGCGCAGTCTCACCGGCCTCGGGGTGCTGGTCCTGGTGGCCCTCGCCGCCAGTGCGGTGCACCTGACCCAGGGCACGTCCGCCATCGGCTTCGGCGACCTGCTCGAGCTCGCGCTCGGGCGCGGGGACGAGCTGACCCGTGACGTCTTCATGGGCTCACGCCTCCCACGCCTGCTGGCGGGCCTGGTCGTGGGGCTGTCCGTGGGCGTCTCGGGAGCCTTGCTCCAGTCGGTCACCCGCAACCCCCTCGCCTCGCCCGACACCCTTGCGATCAATGGCGGAGCCTGGTTCGCGGCCACCCTGGTCGCGGCCCTCGGGATCTCGCTGCCGTTGTTCCTGCAGGGCAGCGTCGCCTTCCTCGGCGGCCTGCTCGGCGCCGGGATCGTGCTGGCCCTGTCCGGCGGAGCCTCCGGTCCGGCGCGCCTGGTGCTGGCCGGGTCGGCACTCGCGCTGGCGCTGGGCTCCCTGACCGGACTGCTTCTGCTGCTCTTCGAGGAGCAGACCCAGAGCCTCTTCGCCTGGGGCAACGGCAACCTGGTCCAGATCAGCATCGACGCCCCGGCGCAGGGGGCGGTGGCGGTCGTCGTCGTGGTGCTCGTCGCGATGCTGCTGAGCCGACAGCTCGACCTGATCAGCCTGGGCGACGACGCCGCGTCCAGCCTGGGCGTCAACGTGCGGCTCGTGCAGCTGGCCGCCGTACTCATCGCCGTCCTGCTGGCCAGCCTCGCCGTGACCGTCGCCGGCCCGATGGGTTTCATCGGGTTGTGCGCCCCCGTGCTGGCACGGCTCTCCGGACCGTGGATCAAGGACGTGCACAAGCACAGCGTGCTGCTGCCGCTCTCGGGCCTGATCGGCATCGTCCTGGTGGTCCTGGCCGATGTCCTGATGCGACTCGTGCCGACCGGGACCTTCGGGCCCGGGGTGCCGACGGGCGTCGCGACCACCATGTTCGGCGCGATCGTCCTCGTCGGCATCGCCCGCACCTTCCGCCAGGGTGGCACGGTGCCCGACGCGCCCTCCGCGCGCACCCGCCCCGGGTCCCCGTTCCGCTTCACGACGCTGCTCGTGGTCGGGCTGTCGGTGCTCCTCGTCGGTGCGACCGTCCTCGGCCTGCTCGCAGGCAACGGCTGGCTGCTGATGGGTGACGACCGCCTCCTGCTCGGCGACGTGACCCACTGGCTCACCGGGAACGCGGGGCCAGTCGTCCACTACACGCTCGAGGAGCGGACCCCGCGTCTCATTGCGGCCACCTTCGCGGGCGCGGCGCTGGCCCTCGCCGGCTGCGCCACCCAGGCCGTCTGCCGCAACCCGTTGGCCGAGCCCGGCCTGCTCGGCGTCACCGCGGGCGCCGGTGTGGGTGCGGTCACCTGCATCTCGTTCGTGGGGACCACCGCGCTCTGGACGATCAACGCAGCGGCGCTGGTCGGGGCAGCCGTCGCCTTCGTGATCGTGTACGCCGTCTCGTGGCGGGGCGGCCTGGACTCGATCCGGCTCGTGCTGGTCGGCGTCGGTGTCGCGGCCGTCGGCCAGGCGCTCATCGCGTTCATCATCATCAGCGCCAGCCCCTACGACACCCAGCTCGCGCTGACCTGGCTCAACGGCTCCACCTACGGCCGCACCTACGACCAGGTCGTCCCGCTCGTTCTCGTCGTCCTCGTGGGACTCCCGCTGCTGCTGCGCCACCGCAACGACCTCGACGTGATGGCCCTCGACGACGACACCCCGCGGGTGCTCGGCCTGTCCCTGGAGCGGACCCGGCTGCTCCTCCTGGTGGTCGCCGTCGTGCTGACCGCCGCCTCGGCCGCCGCCATCGGCCTGGTGGTCTTCACCGGCCTGGTGGCCCCGCACGCGGCCCGCGCCGTCGTCGGTTCCCGACACATCCGGGTGCTCCCGGTGGCAATGCTCCTCGGAGCGCTCCTGGTCAGCCTGGCCGACACCTTGGGACGCAACGTGATCGCACCCGACCAGGTGCCGGCCGGCATGGTCACCGCCCTGATCGGTACGCCGTACTTCGTCTGGTTGCTCTGGCGCTCCCGGGCCTGAGGCGGGTCTGGGGCAGGCACCGCTCGATTGGCGAGGGGGCCGACTGGACGGGTACCTTGAGAGAACGGCAGTGTGGTTCCCGTCACAGACGGTTCCCGGTGCCGGATAGACCGTCACGTCCACGCCGTACCACCACTTCGACGCGTTCGTGACGCGGTTCCCACACCCTGCCTCGGTGACCCCGCAGGCCGGCGAAGAGAAGGAGTGCACACGTGTCCCATGCAGAGTTCGGGCCAGACCTCGTCGAGGTCTTCGGTCCCTCACAGCAGGACGGAGGGCCGGAGCTCGTCCAGCTCCTGACGCCCGAGGGAGAGCGTGTCCACCACGCAGAGTTCGACATGGACTTCTCCGCCGAGGAACTGCGCGGCTTCTACCGCGACATGGTCCTCACCCGCCGCATCGACACCGAGGCCACCGCGCTCCAGCGCCACGGCGAGCTCGGCATCTGGGCACAGCTGCTCGGCCAGGAGGCCGCCCAGATCGGCGCCGGCCGCGCCCTGCGTCCGCAGGACTACGTCTTCCCGACCTACCGCGAGCACGGCGTCGCCTGGTGCCGCGGGGTCGACCCGCTCGACCTGCTGGGTCTCTTCCGCGGGGTCGACCACGGCCGCTGGAACCCCAACGACAACAACTTCGGCCAGTACACCATCGTGATCGGCGCCCAGGTGCTGCACGCCACCGGCTACGCCATGGGCATGCAGCGCGACGGCGTCGTCGGCACGGGTGACCCCGAGCGCGACGCCGCCGTGATCGCCCACTTCGGTGACGGCGCGTCCTCACAGGGCGACGTCAACGAGGGCTTCATCTTCGCCGCGTCCTACAACGCGCCGGTCGTGTTCTTCTGCCAGAACAACCAGTGGGCGATCTCCGAGCCGATCGAGCGACAGACCCGCATCCCGCTCTACCAGCGGGCTCTCGGCTTCGGCTTCCCCGGCGTCCGCGTCGACGGCAACGACGTCCTCGCGACGTACGCCGTCACGAAGGCCGCGCTGCAGCGGGCCCGCGACGGACAGGGCCCGACCCTCATCGAGGCCTACACCTACCGCATGGGTGCGCACACCACGACCGACGACCCGACCCGCTACCGGCTCTCCGCCGACGTGGAGCACTGGAAGCTGAAGGACCCGATCGCCCGCGTCGAGGCCTACCTCAAGCGCAACGGTCTGGTCGACGACGGCTTCCTCGACACGGTCAAGCAGGAGGCCGACGACCTCGGCGTCCGGCTCCGCGAGGGCTGCAAGGCACTGCCCGACCCCGACCCGCACGCGATCTTCGACTTCGTCTACGACGAGATCCCCCCGGAGCTCGCCGAGCAGCGTGACGGTTTCGCGGCCTACACCGCCGGTTTCGAGGAGGCCCACTCATGAGCACCCAGAAGATCACCCTCGCCAAGGGCCTCAACATGGGGCTGCGCAAGGCGATGGAAGACGACCCCAAGGTCCTCATCATGGGTGAGGACGTCGGCCGGCTCGGCGGCGTCTTCCGCATCACCGACGGCCTCCAGAAGGACTTCGGCGAGGACCGCGTCATCGACTCGCCGCTGGCCGAGTCCGGCATCGTCGGCACCGCGGTCGGCATGGCGATGCGCGGCTACCGCCCGGTCGTCGAGATCCAGTTCGACGGCTTCGTCTACCCGGCGTACGACCAGATCGTCTGCCAGGTCGCCAAGATCCACTTCCGCTCCAAGGGCAACACCAAGATGCCCATGGTCATCCGCATCCCGTTCGGTGGCGGCATCGGCGCGGTCGAGCACCACTCAGAGTCGCCGGAGGCGCAGTTCGCGCACACCCCCGGCCTCAAGGTCGTGGCCTGCTCGAACCCGGTCGACGGCTACTGGATGCTCCAGCAGGCCATCGCCTGCGACGACCCGGTGATCTTCCTCGAGCCGAAGCGCCAGTACCACGCCGACAAGGCCGAGCTGGACGAGTCGATCACCCCCGAGCCGCTGTTCACCTCGCGCGTGGTCAAGACCGGCACCGACCTCACCCTGCTGGCCTACGGGCCGACCGTGAAGACCGCGATGAAGGCGGCCGAGGCCGCGGCGACCGAGGGCAAGTCGCTCGAGGTCATCGACCTGCGCACGCTCTCGCCGCTCGACATGGGTCCGGTCCTCGACTCCGTACGCCGCACCGGCCGCGCCGTCATCGTCCACGAGGCGCACGTGAACCTCGGCATGGGTGCCGAGGTCGCGTCACGCATCACCGAGAAGTGCTTCTACAACCTGGAGGCGCCGGTGCTGCGCGTGGGCGGGTTCGACACCCCCTACCCGCCGTCCCGCATCGAGGAGGACTACCTCCCCGACCTCGACCGGGTCCTGGACGCCGTCGACCGATCCCTGGAGTTCTGAGCATGGCTGAGTTCAAGCTGCCCGACGTCGGTGAAGGCCTCACCGAGGCCGAGATCGTCGCCTGGAAGGTGAAGGTCGGCGACGTCATCGAGGTCAACGACATCATCGTCGAGATCGAGACCGCCAAGTCGCTGGTCGAGCTGCCCTCGCCGTACGCCGGCACGGTGCTGGCGTTGCTGGTGCCCGAGGGCGAGATGATCCCGGTCGGCACCCCGATCATCTCCGTCGGCGACCCCGACGAGGCCCCGGCCCCGGCGGCCCCGTCCGGCGAGGCCCCGGCCCGCGACATCGGCGAGATCGACCTCTCCAACCCGGCCGCCAGCGGTGGCGGCGAGGGCGAGAGCCTGGTCGGCCGCATGAAGGCCGAGCGTGGCCCGGTCCGCCGACCCCGCAAGGGTTCGGCCTCCCCGTCGACCGAGTCGGCGGCGGCCACCCAGATGCAGCTGCAGGGTGCCTTCGCGCCCGGCGGTGCGCAGTCCGAGCCGGTGGTCGAGGCCGACGAGCCGGCCGTTCCGTCGCAGTCCGCCGTGTCCCCGCAGTTCGAGACGCCGGCCTTCGTGCCCGCCTCGGCGACCGACCCGGGCGCCGTACGCGCCCTGGCCAAGCCGCCGGTGCGCAAGCTTGCCAAGGACCTCGGGGTCGACCTGGCCGCGCTGCGCGCCACTGGACCCAACGGCACGGTCACGCGTGACGACGTGCAGGCCGCGGCGAGTGGTGCGGGTCTCGATACGGGTCTCGATACGGTCGCTGGCGCTCCCTACTCGACCTCCGAAATCGCTGGCGCTCGCTACTCGACCAACGAAGGCGGCGTGCCTTCCTCAACCAGCGGGAGTGCCTCGGCGGCCGTTGCAGGTGGGGAGCGGCGCGAGCCGATCAAGGGCGTCCGCAAGATGATGGGCCAGGCGATGGTGAACTCCGCGTTCACGATCCCGCACGTCACCGAGTGGGTCACCATCGACGTCACCTCGACCATGGAGTTCGTCGACCGCCTCAAGAAGCGTCGCGAGTTCAAGGACGTCAAGGTCTCGCCGCTGCTGGTGCTGGCCCGTGCGGTGATGCTGGCGATGCGGCGTACGCCGGAGATCAACTCGTTCTGGGACGAGCCGGCCGGCGAGGTCGTGTTCAAGGACTACGTGAACCTCGGCATCGCCGCCGCAACGCCGCGTGGCCTGGTCGTGCCGAACGTCAAGGGTGCCGAACAGCTCTCGTTGCTCGAGCTCGCCGAGGGCCTCAACGCGCTCACGAAGACCGCGCGCGAGGGCAAGACCCAGCCGGCCGAGATGAGTGGTGGCACCTTCACGATCACCAACGTGGGTGTCTTCGGGGTCGATGCGGGCACGCCGATCATCAACCCGGGCGAGTCCGCGATCCTGTGCTTCGGCTCCATCAAGAAGAAGCCGTGGGTCGACGCGGACGGCGAGCTGTGCGTGCGCGACGTGACCACGCTGGCGCTGTCGTTCGACCACCGCCACGTCGACGGAGAGAAGGGCTCACGCTTCCTCGCCGACGTCGCCGGCATCCTCGAGGACCCGGCCAGCGCCCTGCTGTTCTGAGTCACCCGACAAGGATGTGGATCGCAGTCACCAGGTGACTGCAATCCACATCCTTGTTGCTCGGACCTTGATGGCCCGCTCAGCTGACCCGGGTTCTGAGCTCGCCGCCGCGCCGGTTGCCGACCGCCCGCCTCAGACGCCGATCGACCTCCACGGACCCCAGATCGCGAAGCTCATGCCTCGTGAAGCCTGGATGTTCACGAAGAGCGTGTGGCCGTCAGGGCTGAACGTCGACCCGGCGAACTCGTCGCCGAACCGCGGTGCGCCCGAGCTGCTGCGCAACCTGTTCAGGCCGATGTCGAACAGTTCGCCGTCACGGGTCAGACCGCGCAGGAAGTTGTCGCCGGCGCTGTCCTCGCAGATGACCAGGGTGCCGTCGTTGCTGGTGGTGATGTTGTCGGGGAAGTCGAGCACGTCGTCGTCGGGGGACTGGAAGATGCAGGTCAGTGTCTGCGCCTTGGTGTCGTAGGCCCACACCTGCCCGGTGCCGTTGCCGAACCCGGTCGGCGCCGGGCCTGCGGGATACGGCGCGACGGGGCCGCCGCCCTGGGTTGCGGTGAAGTACACGACGCCGTCGTCGTACACCTGTCCCTCGCAGCGGGAGAACAGGGCGGCACCTTGGGCGCGACCCTGGTCGCCGACGTACGAGATGGCCTCGTCGTTGGTGGTGGGCGCCGGCTGGCCGGGGGTGTAGGGGAAGGACGGGTCGGGGTCGGCGATCGGCACCCAGGCGACGGGGTAGGTGGTTCCCTGGACCTGATTGGCCTCGAGGTGCGCGTTGGGTGTGCCGACGACGGCGAGCATCTCCAAGGTGCCGTCGTTGTCGAGGGAGCCGCTCGTCATCGGGTTCGTGCGCGGGCGGTAGCGGTAGAAGCCTGACGGGAAGCCGAAGTTGTCCTCGGTGAGGTAGAGGACGCCCTCGGTCGGGTCGAACGACACCGCCTCGTGTGCGAAGCGCCCGGCTCGGGTGATCGGCTCTGCGGTCGCTGCCCCGTGCAACGGCACCTCGAAGACGAAGCCGTGTCGCTTGGTCAGGCTGGTGTTGGGAGCACCTGTGAAGTCTGCGCCGACGTCGGGGCCGTTCACGGTCTCCTCGCACGTGACCCACGCGCCCCAGGGCATGATTCCGCCGCTGCAGTTCATCTGGGTCCCGGCGAGGCTGTTGTGTGCGGCGAGTACCTCGCCCTGCTTGGTGACCTGGATGGTGGTGGTCCCTCCGGCAGTCATCGGGTCGTAGAGAGGGCCGGGGCCCAGTGGTGCGCCGGGGCCGTTCACCTCGTGGTTGCGGATCAGCACGACCGTGTCGTCGGGGCCGGCGAACGCTCCCATCCCGTCGTGCCTGCCCGGCAGATGGGTGCCGTCGTCGAGCACCACCGGGAACTCGGTGTCGTGGAACGACCGGTAGTTGAAGCCCCGGGGCAGGTGCAGGCGCACGATTCCGTCGCGATGGTCCTTGATCGGCACCAGCCCCAACGGTCGTGCGGACGTGCGCGCCCCAGCAGGCGCGGCGACCAGGCCCGCGAAGGGTCCGGCTGCGGCTACGGCGAGGGTGGCCTTGAGCAGGGTGCGGCGCTTGATCGGCATGGTTGCTCCCGGGGTCTGGTGTGTGTGACCCAGATCACTCTATGACCGAGTTGTCGGCCCTTCCACCCCTTGCTCGACCCGGATTGCGATCAGCCTTCAGTGGACCTGACCAGCGCGAGCGCGAAGTCTGCCTGCTGGGCCGCCAGCGCGTCCGGAGTGAGTCCGCCGTCGGGCTGGTACCACGTTGGAACGGTCGCGCACAGCAGCAGGATCGCGCGGGCGGCCTCGCGTGGGTGCGCGGTGCGGAAGCTCTCGTCCTGCACGCCCTCGGTGACCAGGTCGACGAAGATCCGCTCCGTCGAGTCGCGTGACTCGACGACGTCCTGCCGATTTTCGCCCTCGAGGTAGCGGAACTCGCTCATCGCGACGATGGACGCGAGGCGGTGGTCGGTGGAGAACTCGACGTATGCCTGGACCGCCGCGCGCAGTCGCTCCGTCGGACGGGCGCCGGCGCCGGCGAGCCGGTCGGCCAGTCGGCTGAGCAGCTCGTCGTTGGCGTCCTTGAGGACGGCGACCAGCAGGTCGTCCTTGGAGGGGAAGTAGTTGTAGAGGTTGGACAGGCTGGTGCCCGCGCTACCGGCGATGGTCCGCATCGACGCGCCGTTGAACCCCTGCTCGGCGAACGAGGTGAGCGCCGCGTCCAGGATCGAGTCCAGCTTGGCGCCGCGCGCTCGTGGTGGGCTGGGCTTCTTCATGTCCTCGGACCCTAGTGCACTCACTGGCCGGCCCCCGGACGATCGGCCGCGTCACGCGCGGGCGGCCACACGAAGGTGCCCGGCTCCCATCCCTGCTCGACGTCGCTCCACCAGAAGAACCGCACCGCGCGCTCCTCGAAGCGCCAGCGGCCGTCCTCGCAGCGGACCATCGTGTCGACGTAGCGCCCCGCTGCCAGCTGGCTCTGCCGGTCGACGACGCACGGCTGCAGCAACCAGGTCTGCCCGGTCGCCCGGTCGCCGTCCACCTCGAGGGTCTCGTTCGAGGAGAAGTGCCACCAGGCCGAGAGGCTTCCTGACTGCAGATTGCTGAAGAACTCCCTTAGCCCCGTGCGCCCGCGGGCGGTGGAGAGTCCGACGAAGGCGCCGTCGGGGGTGAAGAGCTCGACCAGCTCGTCCCACCTGCCCGAGTCCAGGTGCTGGCAGTAGTGGGCACGCAGCTGTTGGAGCTCGTGCAGGTCCTCCATCCGGCGGAGCCGTTCCTCGACGCCAAGCCCGGTGCTCACTGTCTTCACCCTCTTTCGATCGACCTCTTGCGGAATCCGTCGGTGTCACCCTATCGTACAAGAACGATCGTTCGTACGTCCGCGAACGGCTGGTCACACCGAGGAGCAACAGCCATGGCAAAGCACGCAGAGGCGTCGCCCGCCGCCACCCAGGAGCGAGGAGTGCTGGCCCGCGTCGCCGGCGCGGTACTGCTCGGGTCCGCCCTGGAGTGGTACGACTACTTCCTCTACGGGACGGCCGCGGCGCTCGTCTTCAACGAGGTCTTCTTCCCCTCGCAGAGTGCGACCATGTCGCTCCTGCTCTCCCTCGCCACGTTCGGGGTCGGCTTCGTCGCCCGCCCGATCGGCGCGGTGGTCTTCGGACACATCGGCGACAAGTTCGGTCGCAAGCCGGCCCTCGTCGCAGCCCTGATGCTCATGGGAGTCTCCACGACGCTGATGGCCTTCATTCCCTCGCACGCCTCCATCGGGTTGGCGGCCCCGGCGATCCTCGTGCTCCTCCGCCTGGTGCAGGGCGCCGGCGCCGGCGCCGAGTACAGCGGCGCAGCGATCTTCGGTGTCGAGTACGCCCCCGAGAACCGTCGAGGTGTGTACGGCGCCATCGGTGCGTCCGGTGCGTACGCCGGCCTGGTGCTGTCGTCCGCGGCCGTTCTGCTCACCACCGCGCTGACCACCGACGCCCAGTTCCTCGCCTGGGGTTGGCGCCTCCCCTTCATGGCCAGCATCGTGCTGATCGGGCTGGGCATGTGGATGCGCCTCCGGCTCGAGGAGACGCCCGCCTTCGAGGAGAACGTGCAGGACAGCCGGGACGACCAGGCCGACACGCCGGCCCGCTCGCCACTGCGCACCCTGCTGCGCACGCAGTGGCGAAACATCCTGCTGGTCATGGGCATGGTCGCGGCACCGCTGGCTCTCAGCTACGTCTACCAGGTCTACGCACTCGCGTTCATGGCCAAGGCCGGCCACTCGCCCGAGGTCGGCACCGCCAGCCTCGTCGTCGCCGGATTTGCCGTGATGCTCACCGCCCCGCTGGCCGGCCTCGCCTCCGACAGATGGGGACGACGCCCGGTACTGCTGGCCGGTGCGGTCTTCGCGGCGGCGTACGCCTTCCCATTCTTCTGGCTCGCCGGCAGCAGCAACCCGCTGCTCGCGATCCTCGCCGTGGGCATCGCCCAGGGCGGTAGCGTCGGCATCATGTTCGGCGTCCAGGGCGTGATCCTGGCCGAGCTGTTCGCCACCGAGACCCGCTACAGCGGCGCGGCGTTCAGCCGTGAGGTCGGCGCGGTGGTCTTCGGTGGAATGGCTCCGTTCATCTCCGTCGGGCTCTCCTCAGCTGCCGGTGGTGCCTCGTGGCCGGTGGGCCTGTACGTCATCGGCCTGGCTGCGATCACCTTCGTTGCCGGCTACCTGGCCCCCGAGACCAGGCACCGGCCCCTCGACGCACTCGACAAGGTCGCCAAGCAGTTGCCCGCCAACCGTGCCGACGAGTTCGACGGCTTGGAGGTGGGCGCACGATGACCCACCGCCCCGCACCACGCCCCGACACGCCGCGCCACCTCACCGAGGAGCGCCTGGAGATCCAGAAGCTGGCCAGGCAGTTCGCCCGCGAGCGCGTGCGCCCCATCGCCGACGAGCTCGACCCGGAGCAGGGCACCATCCCGGATGCGCTGCGTGACGAGATGGCCGAGCTCGGCTTCTTCGGGCTGATGATCCCGGAGGAGTACGGCGGCCTCGGCCTCGGCGTCTTCGAGTACTGCCTGGTGGCCGAGGAGCTCGCGCAGGGCTGGCTCAGCGTGTCCAGCCTGCTGGCGCGCGGCAACGGCATGGGCGGCGAGTTCACGGAGGTCCAGCGCAAGGAGCTCCTGCCCCGGATGGCCTCGGGTGAGTATCTCGGCGCGTTCGCGCTCTCAGAGGCCGAAGCAGGATCCGACGTCGCCAACCTGTCCTGCCGGGCCCGCCGGGACGGCGACGAGTGGGTGGTGCACGGCACCAAGATGTGGTGCACGTACGCCGACCAGGCCGACTACCTCGTGCTCTTCGCCCGTACGTCGGACAAGGACCCGGCCAAGCCCCACCGCGGGATCAGTGCCTTCCTCGTCGACAAGCCGCGGGGCGCCTTCCCTGCAAGGGTGAGCGGCACAAAGGTGCGCAAGATCGGGTATCACGGGTGGAGCACCTGGGAGCTCTCGTTCGACGGGCTACGGCTGCCGGCCGATTCGATGCTCGGCGCAGAGGGTCGTGGCTTCTACCTGGCCCTGGGCGGCCTCGAGGTCGGTCGTGCCCACACCGCCGCCCGCGCGATCGGCCTGGCCCAGGCCGCCCTGGACGACGCCACGGCGTACGCACAGACCCGGCGCCAGTTCGGTGGTCCGCTCACGCAGTTCCAGGACGTCCGCTTCAAGCTGGCGCGGATGGCCGCCGACGTCGAGGCGGCGCGCCAGCTGATGTACCACGTTGCCACCGAGATCGACTCGGGTCGCCGGTGTGACCGCGAGGCGGCGATGGCGAAGTACGTCGCCAGCGAGATGGCCGAACGGGTCACCAGCGACGCCATGCAGATCTTCGGCGGGGCTGGCTACACCACCGACTTCGCGGTCGAGCGCCACTGGCGGGACGCCCGGCTCACCAAGATCTTCGAGGGCGCCAACGAGATCCAGCTCCGGGTGATCTCGGACGACATGCTGGGGGGAAGTGCGTGAGCACCACGTCGCAAGCAGCCGAGGTGCCGACCCGTCTCGAGGACTTCCGGGTGGGGCAGCGACTCACCGCCCACCTCGCCCTCCCCGGCGCCCCCGGAACGGACACGCACGTGGACGGCGCCGCCCTCGCCGCCGCCCTCGCGGCCTCCGACCTCTCGGTCGGCCGGGACCTGGCTGCCGCGTGGCGCTACCTGGCACCCGTCCGCACCACCGACGAGATCCTCGTCGAGACCACGGTGACCGCTTGCCGACGTACCCCCGATCTCGAGCAGGGGGTCGTCACCCGGCACATCAGGTTCCACGACGACGACGGCGGGCTGTGCCAGGAGGGCACCGTCACGTCACTGGTGCCCGTGCGCTCGGCGGTCGACGACGAGGAAGCGCGTACGAACCGGGCGTTCGGCACCCGCGCCTGGGCCACGGCGCTCGCGGCACTGCTGGACGCCGACCCGGCCTTCCGCACCGAGACCAGCACCTGGGACGGCACGATCGGCATCGGGTACGGCGAGCAACAGGCGCAGTTCCGGGTCTACAAGGGTCGGGTCCTGGAAGCCGGCACTCGCACGGTGACTGGTGCGACCTTCGCGGTCGAGGCGGGCGAGCGTGACTGGGTCGATCTCCTCACCGGGCCGGCCAACGACTTCGTCCGGAGGGCGATGATGGACCAGTTCGCGGTCACCGGCAACGCCTACGAATACCTCCGGCTCCAGGCGGCCGTCGTCGCCCTGGTCGACCGGGCCCGGGACCTGGCAGGAAGTGAAGGTGCTCACGATGCGCGCTGACTATCTCGACGTCGGCGGGTGCACGTCGTTCGTGCTCCAAGAAGGGCGGGGGACCCCGGTGCTGCTGCTGCACACCGCGGGACAGCATGGCGTCCAGTGGCGGCACACCCAGCAGGCGCTGGCCGCACACGGCTACCACGTGGTGGTGCCGGACCTGCCGGGCCACGGCAAGTCCGAGCCGGCTCCCGCAGGCCCGGTCCGCGACCTTGGCGACTACGCCGCGTGGTGCGAGGAGCTCATCGACACGCTCGGCCTGGACCGCCCCTTCGTCGTGGGCTGCTCGATCGGCGGCCGGATCACCCTCGACCTGGCCACCCGTCGCGGCGACCGCCTCCGCGGCGCAGTCGCCATGGCCTCCCACGGCCAGCGAGACACCGCGCCCCGACTCTCCGTCGGCGGACTCGAGCGCGAGCTCATCGACTCAGCCGCACCGTCCCGCGCAGATCGCACGTACTTCGGCACGAAGGCCGTCGTGGGCGGGACCGTCCCCGAGGCGACCGTCGAGATGATCGCGCGGATGCACCGACGCGAGGACCCGGTGGTCTCCAACAGCGACCTGATCGGCTGGACCACGCAGGATCTCGGCGATGCCCTGGACGCCGTCGCGTGCCCGGTGCATCTCGTCGCGGGGGTCGACGACCTCTGGGTCGACCCCGCGGACGTCGCCCGCACCGCCGAGCGGATCCCACGCTCGGAGCTGACCGTTCTCGACGGCATCGGGCACTACCCCATGGAGGAGATCGACGGCTTCGCCGATGTACTGCACGGCTGGCTGAAGGGGCTCGAGGACCTGTGAGCGCCGGCCCGATCTCCCACCTGGCCCGCCTCGTCGAGGCGGCCCCGGACGCGGTCGCCCTCTGGGAGGGACACTGCGAACCGCCGGCTCCCGTCACCCGCGTCGACCTCTGGCAGCGCAGCGTTGCGGTTCGCGACGATCTCCGCGACCACGGCGTCGAGCCGGGCGACTGCGTCGCGGTCTGGCTGCCCAACTGGTCGGACGCCGTGGTGTGGCAGTTCGCCGCG
The DNA here is from genome assembly GCF_001429525.1 of Nocardioides sp. Soil796. NCBI lineage: Bacteria > Bacillati > Actinomycetota > Actinomycetes > Propionibacteriales > Nocardioidaceae > Nocardioides > Nocardioides sp. Soil796. The sequence continues at coordinate 164,600 of NZ_LMSQ01000020.1, read as the reverse complement.
GCCGCACTCGGCGCCCACGTCATCGGTGTGAACACCCGGTACGGCGTGGACGAGGTCGCCCACGTCCTGGCGAAGGCGCGGCCGCGGGTCATCGCGGTGGCCCACGGCTTCCTCAGGCTCGAGCTGGCCACCGTGCTGCACGCGGCCACGGAGTCCGTCGACGCACCGGCCCCGTCGGTGGCGCTGGTCACCGGGCCCGGCAGTGCCCCGGCCGACGCGCAGGCGTTGGCGGCCTACGACGTCGGCGCCGGAGCGTGGGCACCCAGCCCGGCCGCCGGTGGAGTCACCGACCCGGGGGCGCTCGTCGACCACCCGGACGATCTGTTCGTGGCCTTCACCACCTCCGGTTCGACCGGACGGCCGAAGCTGGCCGCCCACCGTGCCTGCGCGACGGCCGGCCACTCCTTGGCGGTCGCGGCCGCGGCGGACCTGGACGCGGGCAGCGTCTCGCTGCTCGTGCTCCCGTGGTCCGGAGTCCTCGCCCACAGCCCGGGCATGGCCGGGCTGCTCGCGGGCGGGTCGCTGCTGCTGATGCCGTCATTCGACGCGGACCGCGCCCTCGACCTGATGGAACGGTTCGCCGTCACCCACCTCACGGTCGCCGACGACGTGGCCGGACGCCTCATGCGTTCGTGGCGGGAACGTCCCCGGGACCTCACCGCGTTCCGGCGCTTGCTGATCGGAGACTTCTACGGGGAGTCCGGTCGGATCGCTGCCTGGGTCGAGTCCGAGACAGGCGCCACCGTGTTGGGCATCTACGGCTCCAGCGAGATTTTCGCCCTCACCGGGTTCTGGTCCCCGGACACCCCACTGCCGTTGCGTCACCGCGGAGGCGGCCGACTGGTCACTCCCGGCATGGAGGTCCGCAGCGTCGACCCGGTGACGGGCGAGCTCGCCGACGGGCCCGGGGAGCTCCAGTTCCGGGGCCCAAACGTCGTGGACTCCTACCTCGGCGACGTCGACGGCGGGATCGCCGCCGGCGTGCGGAGCCGCGACGGCTGGTTCTGCACCGGCGACCTCGGCACCGCGGCCGGGGACGGCACCTTCGAGTACCTCTGCCGGATGGGCGACTCCCTGCGCCTCAAGGGCTTCCTTGTCGAGCCGGCCGAGATCGAGACCCGATTGATCGAGCACGAGGCCGTCGAGCTGGTCAAGGTGGTGGGGCTCGACGTCACCGGGGAGACCCAGGCCGTCGCGTTCGTCGTACCGCGCCCCGGCACCACGCCCGACCCGGCGGAGCTGCGGGCCTGGTGTGCCGAGACGCTGGCCCGCTTCAAGGTGCCGGCGCAGGTGCACCTGATCGACGAGATGCCGATGACAGCAGGAACCAACGGGGCGAAGATCCGGGCGGTCGCGCTCCGCGAAATGGCCAAGCAGCTGGCGAGTGCCGGCACGGAAGGAACATCATGACTGACGTCGACCGCGCCGATCCCGGCAGCGAGATCGTGATCTGCGAGCCGGTGCGCACCGCCGTGGGTGCCGACGGCGGCATGTACAAGGACCTGACGGCTGCCGACCTCGCCACCCAGGCGCTCACCGGGCTCGCGGCCCGCACCGGCCTGGGCGAGGGCGTCGTCGACGACGTGGTCTTCGGCTACTGCTATCCCACGAGCGAGGCACCCGCCATCGGCCGGGTGGCCGCCCTCAACGCCGGGTTCGGCGTCGGCACCGGCGGACTTCAGCTCGACCGGCGTTGTGGGTCCTCCCTCCAGGCCGTGCTGTACGCCGCGACGAGTGTCTCCAGCGGGTTCGCCGACGTGGTGGTGGCCGGCGGCGTCGAGGCGATGACCCAGGCCGAGTTCTACGCCCTCGGCCTCAAGCAGGGCGTGCGTGGGGACTCCGTCGAGATGGTCAACCGGATCGTCCGCGGCCGCACCACCGCCGGCGGGGTGAACTTCCCGGTGCCCGGCGGCATGCTCGAGACCGCGGAGAACCTGCGCGCCGAATACGACATCTCCCGGGCCGAGCAGGACGAGTTCGCCCTGCACTCGCAGGAGAAGGCCGTCCACGCGCAGAAGAACGGCACCTTCGCCGACGAGATCGTGCCGGTCACCGTCCCCGCGAGCCGCCGTACGCCCAAGCAGGTCCTGGACACCGACGAGCACCCGCGGGCCGGCCTGACCCTGGCGGACCTCGGTCGGTTGCGGGCCGTGCGGTCCGCCATCGACCCCGACTCGACGGTGACCGCGGGCAACGCGTGCGGGCAGAGCGACGGCGCAGCGGCCTGCGTGGTCACCACGCGACGGCGAGCCGACGAGCTCGGTCTGCGTCCGTTCGTGCGCATCGTGGGTGCCGCGGTGGCCGGCGTACCCCCGCGGACCATGGGAATCGGCCCGGTGCCCGCGGTGGCCAAGGCGCTCCAGCGCTCGAGGCTGACACTCGACGACATCGACCTGATCGAGATCAACGAGGCGTTCGCCGCCCAGGTGATCGCCTGCCTGCGAGAATGGAAGGTCGACCCGATGGACACCCGGCTCAACGTCAGCGGATCCGGCATCTCCCTGGGCCATCCGGCCGGCGCCACCGGCGCCCGCATCCTGGCGACGCTCTCACACGAGCTGCACCGTCGCGAGGCGCGTTACGGGCTGGAGACGATGTGCATCGGCGGCGGGCAGGGCCTGGCCGCCGTGTTCGAACGGGTCTCCCGTTGAACACTCTGTGGGTCTTCGCGCACCCGGAAGCGCGCTCCCTCAACGGCTCCCTTCGTGACGAGGGGATCGCCAGGCTCCGGGAGAACGGGCACGACGTACGGGTCTCCGACCTCTACGCGATGGGCTGGAAGGCGGTCGCCGACGGCGGCGACTTCCCCGGCCGGGATCCGGACGCGCCTGTGCGGTACGGGCCCGAGTCCGAGGCCCACCAGGCCTCGGGTGCGCTGAGCCCGGACATCCTCGCCGAGCAGGAGAAGATCACCTGGGCCGACAACCTCGTCATCCAGTTTCCCCTGTGGTGGTACGCCGCACCGGCCATCCTCAAGGGCTGGTTCGACCGCGTGTTCACCAAGGGATTCGGCTACGGAATCGCCGATCCGATGCATCCGGGCCGCACCTTGCGTTACGGCGACGGGCTCCTGGCCGGCAAACGGGCCATGCTCGTCGTGACCGCGGGAGGGAGGGAGGCGTCGCTGGGTCCGCGCGGGGTCAACGGGTCCATCGACGAGTTGCTGTTCCCGATTCAGCACGGCCTCCTCTGGTACGTCGGCATCTCGGTCGTGCCGCCCCTGGTGCACTACGGGGCGAACCGGGTCGACGCGGAGGCCCACGCCGCCCTCACCAAGTCCCTGCGGGCGCGCCTGGACGGCTTGGAGAGCGAAGACCCGATCCCGTTCCGCTTCCAGAATCGCGGCGACTACGACGACGACCTCGTCCTGGAGGACAACCACGCCCCGGGCCGGTCGGGACTGGGCATCCACGTCAGGTGAGTCACTGAGCCCGGTCTGCGCCGCTCAGTGCTCGACGGGGGAGCCGAACCGGGCCACGTGGTGCCAGACCTTCTTGAGGTCCTGGGGGTCCTCGTCGTCGGCCAGCGCGGCGCGGCCGATGGTTGCGGCGTCGAGCACGCCGTCCTGCGCGACCCGGAGCCCGACCTCGACGATGCGCGGCCCACGGAACTCGGGATGCTGCCCGAGCACGTCGACGAGCAGCCGGCGCCCCTCGTGCCATTCGACCGGTACGTCGAGGGCGCGGGCCTGCACCTCGATGTCTGAGTCGCGGAAGCACGGATCGAGCACCAACGCCTCGACGTCCGCGGCCAGGTCGACCGTGCCGTGGACGTGGGCCTCGATGTAGTCGTCCAGCACGCCTCCCTCCAGCGCCTCGACCTCGTCGGTGCGTGCGCGGTCGGCGAAGGCGTCGGCGAGGGGGACAAGGGCGAAGCGGCGCGCCGTCCCGTAGTCGTCGGGGTCGAAGACCGAGTCGGGGAAGCAGAACGTGGTCCGGTCGAGGACGTGCTCGGCCAGTCTCAGGTGCGCCGACCCGAACCGTGGAGCGGCGCCGATCCGGCGCCCGCGATGGTTCAGGGCGCCGTACTTCGGTCGCTCGGCGACCGGTGCGTCGTCGTACGCGTGCCCGAAGATGCGTTGCTCCCAGGTCCAACGGTCACCGCCGGGCCGGGCGGTGAGCCCGCCGTTGCTGGTGCCGGTCTCGAACTGCGACCGGTAGCAGCCGTCCTTCGCGAGGTGCTCGAGCACCGTGGCGCCCCGGGAGACGCGGTCGGGATGGAAGTTCAGCGTGACACGGTGCCCTCGGTCGAGTGCCGCGCCGGTGGCGCGCCGGGCCACGTGGTCGAGGGCTCGGGCGGACCAGTCTCCGGGCATGGCGGCATGCTGCCACGTCGACCGGTGAGTGAGTACTCCCACGCGACCTGAGTACGCGTACGGATGTGGCGCGTGCCCGATTTCACGAGGGTGGAGTCATGTCCGCAACCCGTGCCTCCGCCTCACGGCCGGCCGCCGCCGCCCTCGACACCTCTGCCCTCGGGCCGGGCTCGGTGCTCGGCGACTTCCGCATCGAAGGCACCCTCGGACACGGGGGCATGGGCGTGGTCTACGAGGCCACCCAGCTCTCCCTGGACCGCCCGGTGGCGCTCAAGGTGATGTCGCGGCGCCATGCCGACGACCCGGTGATGCGGGCGCGCTTCTCCCGTGAGGCCAGGGCCCAGGCGGCACTGCGCTCGCCGTACGTCGTCCAGGTGCACGACCACGGCGAGCACGACGGACTGTTGTGGACCGCCACCCAGCTGATCCCCGACGGTGACCTTGCCGCCGCACTCCGCGCGAACGGGACCCCGCCCCTGGCCACGGCCCTCGACCTCGTCGCGCAGGTCGCCTCCGGTGTCGTCGACGCGCATGCGGCCGGCCTGGTGCACCGCGACATCAAGCCGGCCAACGTGCTGCTCAGCCGTCGCGACGGCCAGGTGCGGGCCTACCTCGCCGACTTCGGCATCGCCCGGACGGCCGACTCCGACCTGACCAAGGCGTCCGGGATGCTCGGTACGGCGTCGTACATGGCACCGGAGCTGCACCACGGTGTCGAGGCCAGCACGGCCAGCGACGTCTATGCCCTCGGCTGCCTGCTGTGGGCGGTGCTCGTCGGCGAGGCGCCGTACGCCTGGAGCACCGGCGACTACCAGTTGATGAGCGCGCACATCTCCGCTCCCGTGCCGGAGCTGACCGGCGACCAGCCGGTGGTCGCGAGGCTCAACGCGATCCTGGCCCGCGCGCTGGCCAAGGACCCGGCCGACAGGTTCGCCGACGTCGTCGAGTTCAGGGACGCCGTGCGGTCGGTCTGAGCGTCACTCCGACGTGGCCAGCGACTGGATCTCGTCGCGCAACCGGCCCATCTGGCCGTCGAGGTCGGACGCCGTGCTGGCCACCGTCAGCAGCGCCTGCTGCAGGTCGTCGGGCACGGCGCCGTCGTACTTGTAGTAGATGCGGTGCTCGACGCTGGCCCAGAAGTCCATCGCGATCGTGCGGATTTGCAGCTCCACCGGCACGTTGATCGAGCGGTCGGAGAGGAAGACCGGCACCTCCACGATCAGGTGCAGGCTCTGGTAGCCGTTGGCCTTCGGGGTGGCGATGTAGTCCTTCGTCTCCAGCACGGTCAGGTCCGGCTGGCGGGTCAGCATCTCGGCGACGCGGTAGGTGTCCTCGACGAACGCGCAGGTGACCCGGATGCCGGCGATGTCGCGGATCCGCTCGCGCACTGTGACCAGGTCGGGCGGGCAGTCGATGCGCCGCATCTTGTCGACCAGGCTGTCCATCGACTTCAGCCGGGTCTTCACGTGCTCGATCGGCCCGAAGTCCTGGGTCTGCTCGAACTCCTGGCGCAGGATGTTGATCTTGGTCGCGACCTCCTCCATGCCGCAGGAGTACTCGAGCCGGAAGGCGGCCAGCTCGGCCTGGATCTCGCGCAGGCTCTGCTCGGCCTCGGCAGGGTCGGTGGTTCCCTCGATGAGCCCACGGAGCAGGTCGACTCGGGGCGCGGAGGTTGCCGGTTCACTCATGGCCCCAGTATCCGGGACGCCCGGTAGCCGGTGATCGAGGCTCAGAGATAGCGGGCGGTGCGCTCGGCCGGTGACCCCGGCCCGGAGTCGAGCAGCCGGGCCAGCTCGAACTCGAGCACGCCGCCGACCCGGTGGCAGAACTCCTCCGGCTCCTCCGCGGCGTCCGGCTTCTCGGCCACGATGCGGTCGACGATGCCGCGTTGGTGCAGGCCGATCACGTGCACCTGCTGGCTGCGTGCCATCTCGGCAGCGTGGTCGAGGTCGCGATGCACGATGGCGCTGGCTCCCTCGGGCGGGAGCGGCGAGAGCCAGGCGTGCTGGGCCGCGATCACCCGGTCGGCCGGCAGGAAGGCCAGGGCGCCACCGCCGTTGCCCTCGCCGAGCATCAGGCACAGCGTCGGTGCCTCGAGCGTGACCAGGTCGGCCAGGCAACGAGCGATCTCTCCGGCCAGCCCGCCCTCCTCGGCCTCCTTGGACAAGGCCGCACCCTGGGTGTCGATCACGGTCACCAGCGGCAGTCCCAGGTCGACGGCGAGGTGCATGCCGCGGCGTGCCTCGCGCAGCGCGCCCGGTCCCATCGGGTGGTCGGTGGTCTGCCCGCGACGGTCCTGGCCGAGGAAGACGCACGGTGCCTCGCCGAACCGGGCCAGCGCGATCAGGAGCCCGGGGTCGGCCTCGCCCTGGCCGGTGCCGTTGAGCGGCACGACGTCCGTGGCTGCGTACTTCAGCAGGCGTCGTACGCCGGGGCGCTCCGGGTTGCGCGAGCGTCGTACGGCGTCCCACGTGTCGACGTCGGGGATCGGGTCGTCGACCGGGTCGGGCACGGCGGCGATGCCGTGGCGCGGGGCGAGCAGGATGTTGAGCGCCCGGTCGACGATGTCGGCCAGGGCCTCGGGCGGCAGGACGGCGTCGATGATGCCGTGGGCGTGGAGGTTCTCCGCGGTCTGCACGCCCTCGGGGAACGGCCGGCTGTAGAGCGCCTCGTAGACCCGCGGCCCGAGGAAGCCGGTGAGTGCACCGGGCTCGGCCACGGTCACGTGGCCCAGCGAACCCCACGAGGCCATCACTCCGCCGGTGGTGGGGTTGCGCAGGTAGACGAGGTAGGGGAGGCCGGCGTTCTTGTGGGCGGCGACGGCCGCGCTGATCCGCACCATCTGCACGAACGCCGGGGTGCCCTCCTGCATGCGGGTCCCGCCGCTGATCGGGGCGGCCAGCAACGGCAGTCCCTCGGCGGTGGCGCGCTCGATGCCGGCCACGAGCCGGTCCGCGGCGTCGCGCCCGATGGACCCGGCCAGGAAGCCGAACTCGCCGGCGAGCACGGCCACCCGGCGGTCGCGGATCCGTCCCTCGCCGGTGATCACGGACTCGTCGGTGCCGGCCTTCCCAGCAGCGGCCGCGAGCTGTGCGGCGTACTTCTCGCCGACGTCGCGGCGTGCCGGCGGTGTGTCCCACGAGGCCCACGACCGGTCGTCGAGGACGAGGTCGATCAACTGGTGTGCGGAGAGACGCGTCGAGGTCACTCGCCGAGGTTATGCCAGGTGTGCAGCACCGCGGACTCGTCTTCGCGACCGAGACCTGTCGTCGTCGCGTCGGGGGTGGCGCGCAGCCAGGCCAGCGTGTCGCGCGCGGTGTCGGCCAACGGTCGGGTCAGCAGTCCGGCGGCGTACGACGCGGCCACGTCGTGGGACATCAGGCCGGCGTACTCCGGAAGCGGGAGCCAGACCGGCAGCGCGCGGTCGCCGGACCACGGGTCGACGTCCTGCTCGGCGAGGAACTCCTGGCCGACCCACGTCCACGACGGCTGGGCGCCGACGCCGCGGGCCACCTCGTCGAGGAACGCGCTGCGCGTGGTGATGTGTCCGGTGCCGTCGTAGATGCCGGTGGTGCGCTGCTCGGCACAGGTGACGATCCACTCCGCCAGGTCGCGCACGTCGATCACCTGCACCGGGTCGTCGGGGGATCCGGGTGCCAGCACCTCACCGGCCTCGGCCACCCGCGGCGGCCAGTAGGAGAACCGGCCGCTGGGGTCGCCCGGGCCCACGATCAGGCCCGGCCGGATCACGGTCGACGAGGCCGCGCCGTCGCGGACCGCCTGCTCGCAGGCGACCTTCATCGCGCCGTAGACCTCGGGCCCGGACATCGGATCCTCGTCGGTGGTGATCGGCTCGTGCAAGGGCAGGGTGTCGGGCGTGCCGCCGGGGATGGAGTCGTCGGAGTAGACGTTGATCGTGGACACGAAAACCCAATGGGCACTGGGGAAAGTCGCCACCGCGTCCCTCACCCGGGACGGGTGGCGGGCCACGTCGACGACTGCGTCGAACAACTCGGTGGTCTCCAGGGCTGACCAGTCGGGCGAGTCGCGGTCGAGCACGACGTGGCGGGCACCGTCGGGCACCCGGCCCGACGTGCCCCGACAGGCGCACGTCACCTCGTGGCCCCGCGCCACCGCCGCGGCCGCGACCGCCTTCGAGAGGAACACCGTGCCACCCAGCACCAGGATCTTCATGCCCCCACGAAAGCGAAACGGCCCGCCTCCCACAAGGGAGACCGGCCGCCGTTCGCTGTCAGCGCAGTCGCTGTCAGCAGCGTGGATCAGCTGCGCTTCGGGGTCTTCGTGCCCATCAGCCAGGCGTCGAAGAAGTCGGTGAGCTCCTCGCCGGTCTCCTGCTCGACCCAGTCGAGGTACTGCTCGCGGGTGGGGTTGCCCTGCTCGTGGACGGTCGGCCACTTGCGGACCATCGCCCAGAACCGGTCGTCGCCGACCTTCTTGCGCAGCTCGTCCCACATCAGGGCGGGGCCGTAGTAGATGTTGCTCTCACCGAACGTGCGCGGGTCGTAGTTGCCGGGCGGGCCGGCGGTGGCGCGGTACTGCGTCTCGTACGTCGCCCAGTCGTCCATCACCTCGTCGATGGTGCGGCCGGTCTGCTCGGCCTCGAAGACGCCCTGGATGTACATCGCCATGCCCTCGTTGATCCACACGTCCTTCCAGTCGCTGGGCGAGGTGATGTCGCCGTACCACTGGTGCGCGATCTCGTGGACGACCACTTCGGGCGAGAGCGTGTAGTCGCTGTTGCCGTAGGTGATCATCTGCTGGGTCTCCATCGCACTCTCGGAGTCGACGACCACCGAGCCGAGCGAGGTGAACGGGAACGGCCCGAGCTTCTTCTCGAGGAAGTCGACGGCCTCGCGGGTGTAGCGCATCGCCTTCAGTGCGCGGTCGTCGCCGACCTCGGTCCAGTAGGTCAGCGGCACTCCGCTGGCCGACTTGTCCTCGGTCTTCTGGTACTCCCCGATCGCCAGGGTCACGAGGTAGGACGACGCGGCGCTGTCGAGGTGCCACGTGCTCACGGTGTTGCCGTCGACCTCCTTCTGGGAGGTCAGCGTGCCGTTGGCGATGCCCATGCGCGGGGCGGGGGTGGTGATGGTGAAGTCGTAGAACGCCTTGTCGGCGGGCTGGTCGTTGACCGGGTACCACGTGTAGGCGCCGTACGGCTCCTGCATCGTCCACACGTCGCCGTCGTCGGTGATGGTGAAGCCGGTCGTGGAGAAGTCGCTGCGCGTCGTCGGTGCGTCGGCAGGAACCGGCGTGCCGTCGTACTCGACGACGAGGAGGTACTTCTGGCCCTTCGTCACCGGGGCCTTGACGACCAGGTCCTTGCCCGGGTGGGAGACATCGACATCCGTGCCGTCGAGCGTGGCTGCGGTGACCTCGAGCCCCTCACCGAAGTCGAGCTGGAACTCCTGCTGGGTGGCCGTCGCCCGGAACGCGACCTCGGCCTTGCCGGTCAGCTTCTTGCCCTCGGGGTCCCAGGTCAGGTCGAGGCCGTAGTGGAGCGAGTCGACGATCGGGTCGCCGACGTTGGGGTAGAGGCTGTCCTCGACGGTCCTGCTCTCGGCCGCCTTGAACGCAGGGTCCTCGGGGTCGGTGTCGGAGCCCGGGTCCGGGTCGTCGGTGTCGTCCGTGGTCGATCCGCCGGAGGGGCTGGCGGCCTTGCCGGCCGACGCCTCGCTGTCCCCCTCGCCTCCGATGAGGCCCAGGGCGAGCACCGCCACCAGTGCCACCACGGCAGCCGCCACGACCGCGGTGACCGCAATCCACTTGGTCTTCACGAAGATCCCCTTCATCAGCGCCGCCCAACGCGACGGCGCCCCTCTACCCGCAATGACCGGGCTTCAACCGCGGAGTGCGGCGGGAGTGATGGGACGAGTCTGCCCCATCATCGGGTTCCCGCGCCGCTACTTTCCGCTCCGTGGTTGGGGCCGGGCGGCCAGCTCGAGCGCCATCAGCGCCACCACGTGCGCCCTGCCCAGGCGGTGCACCTCGTCGTAGCCGCGACGCCGGTGGAAGTCGAGGGAGGGTCGGTTCGGCGGGTCGATGTTGACCTCCAGCACCATCCGGTCGTACGCCGCCGCGACGCGCTCGAGCTCCTCGTAGACCCGCCTGCCCAGGCCGAGGCGGCGGAAGCGCTGGTCGAGCACGATCCGATCGAGGTAGTAGAACGTGTCGTAGTGCCCGGTGAACCACAGGTAGTTCTCCGAGTCGTACGACGACCGCGGGGCGAAGGTCATCACGAAGCCGGCGGGTTCTCCGTCGTGCTCGATGATGTCGGCGCGGTCGGCCCAGCCGAGAAGCGTGTCGAGGCGGGTCTGGTCCATCGGCGAGAGCACCTCGACGTTGCGGTGGTTGAGGTCCAGGACGAACGCGTGGTCGCCGGGACTGATCGGACGCAGGAGGGGCATGGGCGGCAGGCTACTGGCCACCAGTGCCTGAGTTGGCGGTCTTACACTCGTGTGCCACAGTGGCGGGATGGTGTCACAGACTGAGTTCTTCGCCCGCCACTCCGAGCGCCTCGACCAGGCCAAGGCGGCATGCGTGAGCCGGGGCTACTACTCCGCGTTCAACGAGTCGCCCTCGCCCAAGGTCTACGGCGAGAACGCCGCCGCCGAGGGCAAGGCCGCCTTCGACGCGTGGCTCGGCACGGACTTCCCGCTGACCACACCCGGTGCGGAGGGAACGGTGGCGACCGAGCGGTCGCCGTACGGCTTCGACCTGGGCGTGAGCTACCCGCGCGCCCACGACGTCGAGGCACTGCTCGCGTCGGCTGCGGCCGGCATGAAGGCCTGGCGCGACGCCGGCCCCGACGCCCGCACCGGTGTCTGCCTCGAGATCCTCGACCGGCTGCACGCGCGCGTCTTCGAGCTGGCCAACGCGGTGCAGCACACCAGCGGCCAGGCGTTCGTGATGGCCTTCCAGGCCGGTGGCGCACATGCCCTCGACCGTGCCCTCGAGGCGATCGCCTACGCGCACGCCGAGATGACCCGCACCCCGGCGACGGCGCTGTGGGAGAAGCCTGGTCGCGGCGAGCCGCTGCGCATGGAGAAGACCTTCACCGTCGTGCCCCGCGGCGTGGCCCTGGTGATCGGCTGCAACACCTTCCCGACGTGGAATTCCTGGCCCGGGCTCTTCGCGTCGCTGGTCACGGGCAACCCGGTCGTGGTCAAGCCGCACCCGCAGGCCGTGCTGCCGCTGGCGATCACCGTGCAGGTCTGCCGGGAGGTGCTCGCCGAGGCCGGCTTCGACGCCAATCTCGTCACCCTCGCCGCCGAGGACCCGGCCGACAAGCTCGCCTCCAACCTCGCCCTGCACCACGCGGTGAGGCTCATCGACTTCACCGGCGGCAACGCGTTCGGCGACTGGCTCGAGCTCAACGCCCGCCAGGCCACGGTCTTCACCGAGAAGGCCGGCGTCAACACGATCGTGGTCGACTCGACGTCGAGCTTCGGCGCGATGTGCGCGAACCTGGCGTTCTCGTTCGCCCTCTACTCCGGCCAGATGTGCACCGCCCCGCAGAACATCTACCTGCCCTCGGCCGGCATCGCGACCGACGAGGGCACCAAGAGTCCGGCCGAGGTGTCCGCCGGCATCGAGGCTGCCCTGGGCAAGCTGCTCGGCGACGATGCGCGCGCGGTCGAGCTGCTCGGTGGCGTGGTCAACCCCGGCGTGCTCGAGCGCCTGGCCGGCGCGGGCTCCGGTGAGCGTGGTGACGTGCTGGTCGCGTCCCGCGAGGTCACCCACCCGGCGTACGCCGACGCGACGGTGCGCACGCCCACGCTGGTCGGGTTGAGCGCCAACGACTCCGACGTCTACGAGAGCGAGTGCTTCGGGCCGGTCGCCTACCTGATCTCGACCGCCGACACCGCCCAGTCGATCGACCTGTTCCGCGACACGGTGCAGCGTCACGGCGCGATGACCGCGGCGGTCTACTCGACCGACGATGGCGTCATCGCGTCGATGCGCGACGCTGCACTGGATGCCGGAGTGGCGCTGAGCGAGAACCTGCTCGGCGGTGTCTTCGTCAACCAGTCGGCCGCGTTCTCCGACTTCCACGGCACCGGCGCCAACCCGGCCGCGAACGCGTCCTACACGGATGGGGCGTACGTCGCCTCGCGCTTCCGGATCGTGCAGTCCCGCCGCCACGTCTAGGAGGCTGCTGAATTCGGGACGAGCCTCCGGGGCGACGCACCTCCGGCGGCGCCCACCGCGAGAGATGCAGTTTGGACCCGTACACGGCTCCGTCAGAGCCAAACTGCGTCTCTCGGCGCCTGTTCGCGACGGCCGCGACCACCGAGGGCCGCCCCGGAGCGCGAGGCGGCCCGAGGCATCGGGCACCTTGGCGAGCACTCGGCGCTCCGGCCCGATCGGACCGAGTAGGCCGCACACTAGGTCCGATCGGACCGAGTAGGCGGGGCATTGACCCCAATTGGGCCGCACTATCTAGAAGGGGTAGGTGAGGCCCACGGTCTTCTCCGAGATCTCCCAGAGTCGGCGCTGGTTCTCCTCGTCGCGGGAGAGCCGGTTGGAGCCGACGACCCGCGGCAGGCCACGCATCTGGCGCAGGCCGCCGGGTCCGCAGTAGGTGCCGCCGGGAAGGTCGTCGGTGGTCGCCATCAGCGTGGGCAGGGCACCCATCTCCGCGGACTGGGCGCCGGCCTTCATCGCGGCGTCCAGGATGCTGGTCAACCCGCCGGATCCCTTCAGCGTCTGGCCGTAGGACAACAGGTGGGTCGCGGCGTACCCGGGGTGCGCGGCCAGGCCTCGCACCGGGATGCCGGCTGCCCGGGCACGACGGTCGAACTCGTAGGTGAAGAGCAGGTTCGCCAGCTTTGACTGCGAGTAGACCACCCAGCGCCTGTACCTGACCTGCGGCTCGCGAGGGTCCCACAACGGCGCCACCTTGGTCAGGTGGTGCGCGTTGGAGGCCACGCTGACCACGCGACCGTCGCCCGAGGCGATCAGCTGGGGCAGCAGCAGGCCGGTCATCAGGAACGGGCCGAAGTGGTTGGTGCCCATCTGCAGGTCGAGGCCGTCGACGGTACGGCGCTCGGGCGTGGCCATCACGCCGGCGTTGTGCACGAGCACGTCGAGTGCACCGAACCGCTCGGCCTCGGCGGCGGCCCGGCGTAGGGACTCCAGTGACGAGAGGTCGACGACCAGCTCCTCGAACGCGGCCTCGGGCAGTTCCTCGAGCAGCGCGGCACGCGTGGCAGCCAGCTTGTCGGCGGACCGGGCGGCCAGGACCACGCGGGCGCCGCGTCGGGCGAGCTCGCGGGCGGTGTGGGTGCCGAGCCCACTGGTGACACCGGTGACCAGGATCGTGCGGCCTGCCTGGTCGGGCATCTGCGACAGGTCCCAGCTCACGGTGTGGTCCGGAACGCGTCGACCACGGCCTGGCCGAGGGCGGCGTCGCCGTGCAGCTCGATGCCCTCGGGAGTGCGACGGCCGCCGGCCATCACGATGAACGCCTCGCGGCCCATGGTGATCCGGGACGTCGGGTTCCACGGCACGTCGACCACGGAGGCCCGGCCGTCGTCACCGACGGACACGGCCTTCTCCTCGCTGCCGGCCACGTCGATCACGACCGTCGTGCCGGTCGCCGGGGCCACCCGCTTGCCGACGATGATCGGCAGCGCCTCGAGCATGTAGTCGGTGGTGTGACGCGCTGGTGAGGTGTCCATGTCGCCGGGGCGACCGGTGGCCCGGCGGACGTCCTGCTCGTGCATCCACACGTCTAGTGGCCGGTTGCGCAACAGGGTGTTCCAGTCCCACGGGACGCCGCCGAAGACCAGTGACGGCTTGGCCTTGCCGTCGGTCGGCGGGTCCGCGAGCAGCTCGGTGCGGCGTTTCGTCGTGGACTGGCGGATCTCGTCGATCAGCGCGTCGGGCGTGCGGTCGCGCCGGGCCACGACGCCCTGTTCGGTGTAGAGCCCCATCAGCCCGGTGACGTGCTCGGGCTCGCCGATGTCGATGGTCTCCTCGGGGGCACCGGCCAGGATCGCCTCGAGGTGGGCGGTGTGCGCGGCGACGTCCTGGACGTTCCAGCCGGGCAGGTCGGTCGCCTGCTTCCAGTCGACCTCGTCGAGTTCCTCCAACAGGGTGGTGAAGTCGCCGATCGCCTGCCACCAGGCCTCGACGTATCCGGCAAGTCGCTGCTCGTCAGTCATGGGGCCGAGCCTATCGGCGGCACCCGACGGCGTCCGGCCTCTGAGCCGCTTGTCACAATGGGCGGCATGGGAAGCCGTCCGTGCGTCCGCGCCCCCGAGCTCCGGGGCCGCGGCTGGTTGAACACCGATGGACCGCTGACCCTGCGCGACCTGCGCGGCCGCATCGTCCTGCTCGACTTCTGGACCTTCTGCTGCATCAACTGCCTGCACGTCCTCGACGAGCTGCGCGAGGTCGAGGAGGAGTTCGCCGACGAGCTGGTGATCATCGGGGTGCACTCGCCGAAGTTCGCACACGAGGCAGATCCCGACGCTCTCGCGGCCGCGGTCGAGCGGTACGCCGTGGCGCACCCGGTGCTCGACGACCCCGAGCTGGTCACCTGGCAGGCCTACACCGCCCGGGCCTGGCCGACGCTCGTGCTCATCGACCCCGAGGGCTACGTCGTCGCGCACTACGCCGGCGAGGGCCATGCGCATGCGATCTCCGCGATGGTCCGTGAGCTCGTCGAGACGCACGGTGGGAAGGGCACGTTGCAGCCGGGCGACTCGCCGTACGTCCCGCCGGAGCCGGAGCAGACCGACCTCCGCTTCCCGGCCAGGGCGATCGCGCTGCCCGACGGCCACCTCCTCGTCGCGGACGCGGGCCACCACCAGGTCGTCGAGCTCGACGGCGAGGTGGTCGTACGCCGCTTCGACGGCTTCCGCGAGCCCAACGGGCTGTGCCTCCTGCCCGACGACGTGGCCGCCGAGGTCGGCTACGACGTGGTGGTCGCCGACACCGTGAACCACCGGCTGGCCGGCCTCACCCTTGCCACCGGCGAGGTCCGCACGCTGGCCGGCGACGGCACCCAGGCCATGCAGGGCGACGGCGTCGAGCGGCTCTCCAGCCCGTGGGACGTCGCCTGGTGGCAGGGCAACGTCTGGGTGGCGATGGCCGGCATCCACCAGCTCTGGACCTTCGACCCGCGCACCGGTGACGTCGCGGTCGCCGCAGGTACGACGAACGAAGGCCTGCTCGACGGACCACTCGAGGATGCCTGGTTCGCGCAGACCAGCGGACTGGCGGCCGACGGCGAGCGACTCTGGCTCGCGGACGCCGAGACCTCGTCACTGCGGTACGTCGACGCGGGGGAGGTGCACACCGCCATCGGCCACGGCCTCTTCGACTTCGGCTTCAAGGACGGCGGGCGCGACGACGCACGACTCCAGCACCCACTGGGCGTCGCCGTACTCCCCGACGGCACGATCGGCGTCTGCGACACCTACAACGGCGCGCTGCGCCGTTTCGACCCGGCCACGGGTCAGTTGACCACGATCGCCACCGGGCTCGGCGAGCCGTCGGGCCTGCTGGTCGACGGAGACACGGCGTACGTCGTCGAGTCGGCCGCGCACCGCGTCGTCGAGGTGTCACTGGAGTCGACCGGCGCCGACACGGGCTTCGAGGCCCGCACCCAGCGGCCGGTCACCGAGATCGGCGCGACGGTCGAGCTGCGCGTCCCGTTCACGCCGCCGCCCGGGCAGAAGGTCGACGACCGGTTCGGCCCGTCCAGTCAGCTGATCGTGACCGCGACGCCGCCGTCCCTGATCCGTGGCGGCGACGGACGCACCACCGATCTCGTGCGCACCCTCGAGCTCGACCCCATGGTGGGTGAGGGGGTCCTGCACGTGGCCGCGCGTGCCGCGTCCTGCGACGCCGACGGTGGCGAGGGTGCGGCCTGCCACATGCACCAGCAGGACTGGGGTGTGCCGGTCCGGATCACGCCCGACGGCGAGGCCGACCTGGTGCTCCCCCTTGGCGCGCGAGCCGTGGATTCTTGATGCGCGAACACCGCATTCTTGATGCGCGAACACCGCATTCTTGATGCGCGAACACCGCATCGTTGATGCGCGAGCCGTGGATTCTTGATCCCCGAGACCGCAAGAACCCACGGTTCGGACGTCAAGAGGACGCGGTTGGCGACAGATCAGGGGGCGCCGCGGGGCTCGTCCATATGGGGCAGGCAGTCGCTGAGCTCGTCGACGATCAGACGGTCGACCTCGACCTGTCCGGCACGGAACGAGGCCCGACCGACCATGTGGTTGGCCACCGGTGAGGTGACCAGCTGGAAGAGCGCGACCAGCACGAGGATCCCGATCGCCTCGGGGTCACGGAGCCGGAAGCCGAGGCCGGTGAGCACCAGCAGCAGCCCGAGCACCTGCGGCTTGGTGGCGGCGTGCATCCGGCTCAGGAGATCGGGCAGGCGGAGCACACCGATGGCCGCGATCAGCGCGAGCGTCGCGCCGCTCAGCATGCAGGCGGCGGCGATGACGTCGGCGACGGTGGTCCAGCTCATCAGGGATCCTCCGCATCGATGTCGTCACTGCCACGGCTGAACCTGGCGATGCTCACCGATCCGACGAAGCCCAACAGGGTCAGCACCAACAGGATCGGCAGTGTCGTGGTGTTGCGGTTCAGGGCTGCCTCCAGCGCGAGGGCGCAGATGCCGACCGCGGTGAGCACGTCGAGGGCGACGGTCCGGTCGAGCATCGTCGGGCCCATCGTCATGCGGGCCAGCAGCAGGAGGGAGGCCAGGCCGAGCATGCCGGCGCAGATGTAGAGGACGACGGTCATGCGGGTGCCTCCTCGAGGTGGTCGATGCGGGTCCCGAACGCCTTGACCACACGGCGTTCCTGGGCGAGGACCCGCTGCCGGAAGACCTCGACTCCCGCCTCGTCGCGGACGTCGAAGGCGTGGAAGAAGAGCGTGTGGGTCGAGCGCCGGGCCTCGACCGCGAGGCTTCCCGGGATCAGGCAGATCATCTCGGCCACCACCGTCAGCACGAAGTCGGAGGGCGTCTTCAGGTTCACCTCGACGACGGCGTTGCGCAGGTTCTTCGTCGGGCCGAGGGTCGCCCTGGCCACGAGCAGGCTGGAGACGACGACGTCCCAGAGGAAGCGGAGCACCAGCCATGCCAGGGGGAGCGGTCGCACCCGCAGGTGCATCCGCAACGGGGGCAGTGGGAAGAAGAGGCAGACCGCGAGCGCGACGACGAAGCCGAATGCCGCATTCCCGAGGCTGAAGTCGCGCCACAGCATCAGCCAGACCAGGGTCAGCCACAGCAGTACCGGCACCTGCAGGGTGCGGTGGCGGGGCATGCGGGTCGGGCTCATCTGTCGTCCCCCAGCACCGACGAGATGTACGGCGTACGCTCCTGCAGGTCGTGCGCGGCACGGTCGGTGTAGCCGTAGAGCGGTCCGGCGACGACTGTCAGGGCCAGGCTGAACGCGATCAGCGCCGCGGTCGGCAGCACCATGCCCAGCGGCAGACGCGCCGGCAGCGAGCCGTCCTCGAGTCGCTGGTGCAGGTCACGGTCGGGCTGGTCCTCGTCGACCACCCGGCGGGCCTCGGCGAGCTCCTGGGTGCCGAACGCGGTGCCACCGACGTGCACGTGCTGGCGGTGGATCACGAAGCCGTGCTGGTGGTGGCTGTCGTCGAGGTCGTCCTCGAGACCGGGCAGGGCGCGCATCATCTCGTGCGCCTGCTCGGGCGTGCGCCAGAAGGCCAGGCCCCACGTCTTCGCGACGGCGTACAAGGTCAACAGGCTGGTCACCACACCCGCCGCGACCAGGGCGTAGGAGAGCGGAGTCCCGACGGCCAGGCCCGCCTGCAGCAGGCCGACCTTGCCGATGAATCCCGACATCGGCGGGATCCCGGCCAGGTTCATCGCCGGGACGAAGAAGAGGACCGCCAGCAGCGGTGACAACCGGGCCAGGCCGCCCATCCGCATCAGGCCGGTGCTCCCGGCTCGGTGCTCGATCAGGCCCACGACGAGGAAGAGCGCGGTCTGGATGGTGATGTGGTGGGCGACGTAGAAGATCGCCCCGGAGGTGCCGGCCTGGGTCGCGAGCCCGATCCCGAAGACCATGTAGCCGATGTGACTGACCAGGGTGAAGGAGAGCATGCGCTTGATGTCGGACTGGGCGACGGCGCCGAGGATGCCGATGACCATGGTCAGCAGCGCGGCCCACATCAGCAGCCCGGAGAGCGGCGAGTCGGGGAAGAGCAGCACCTGGACGCGCAGGATCGCGTAGACGCCGACCTTGGTCAGCAATCCGGCGAACACCGCGGTGACCGGTGCCGGGGCGGTCGGGTAGCTGTCGGGGAGCCAGAACGACAGCGGGAAGATGGCCGCCTTGATCGCGAAGGTGGTGAGCAGCAGCAGCTGCAGCATCAGCCTGGTGCCGTCGGGAACCTCGTCCAGGCGCACGGCCAGCTGGGCGAAGTTGAGGCTGCCGGTCGCGGCGTAGACCGCGGCGAGCGCGATCAGGAACAGGCTCGAGGAGAGCATGTTCACCACGACGTAGATCGTGCCGGCCCGGATGCGCGCCTCGGTGCCGCCCAGGGTCAGCAGCACGTAGCTCGCGAAGAGCAGCATCTCGAAGGACACGAACAGGTTGAACAGGTCACCGGCGAGGAACGCGTTGGAGACTCCGGCGACCAGCACCAGGAACGTCGGGTGGTAGATCGAGACCGGCGCCTCCTTCTGGTCGTCGGTCATCCGCTGGCCGAGGGAGTAGAGCAGGACCAGCAGGGTGACGACCGCGGAGACCAGCAGCATCAGTGCCGACAGCCGGTCGGCGACCAGCGCGATCCCGAGCGGGGAGGCCCAGCCGCCGATCCACAGCACCTGCGGGCCGTTGCGGTCGGCCTCCACGACGAGGATCGAGGCGATCGCGACGACGCTCGTGAGGATCGAGATGGTCACCAACCGCTGCGCCTGGGGCCGGTGGGAGAGCATCAAGGTGAGGCCGGCCCCGAGCAGGGGGAGTACGACGGGCAGCGGGATGAGGGTGGTCGTGTCGACGCTCATGTGGTTGCTCCCTCTTCCTCGAACGTGTCCTCACCGGGGTCGTCCGTGGTGAGCTCCTGGGAGAGGTCGTGGCTGTCGGAGGCCTCGTCGGCCTGGGCGAGCAACCGGATCGCGGCATCCTCGACGTCGTCCTGCACGTCGTCGTGGCCGTTGAGCTGCCAGCTGCGGTGAGCCATCGCGAGCAGGAACGCGGTGGTGCCGAGCGCGATCACGATCGCAGTGAGGACGAGGGCCTGCGGGAGTGGGTCACTCATGTCCTCGGCGTGCGCGGAGCCGATGATGGGCGGCTCGCCGGCGGGGCCGGAGGCGACCATGAAGAGCAGGTTCACGCCGTTGCCGAGCATCAGCAGGCCGACCAGGACCCGGGTCAGGCTGCGCTCCAGGATGAGGTAGACGCCTGTGCCGCAGAGGAACGATGCGGTCAGGATCAGGGTCAGGTTCGCGTTCACAGGCGGACACCTCCGGCGGCCGCGCTCTCTGCCGCGCGCTCCTCGCTGAGGATCTGGCGGTCGAGCCGGGAGCCGAACGTGCGCAGCAGGTCGAGGATCAGGCCGACGACGACCAGGTAGACGCCGAGGTCGAAGAAGACCGACGTGACCAGGTGCGGGTCGCCGAGCGGGCCGAGGTGGAAGTCGATCTGGGCGCTCTGGAGGACGACCCCACCGAAGGCGATCGGGGCCAGCGCCGCGGCGGTCGCGACGAACAGGCCGGTCCCCATCAGGATGCCCGCGTCGACGGGTGCGGCTTCGTCCAGCTCGTAGCGGCCCCCGGCGAGGTAGCGCACCATCAGCGCCAGCCCGGTGACCATGCCGGCCGCGAAGCCGCCGCCGACGTGGTTGTGGCCGGCGAAGAGCAGGTAGATCGAGAGCACCACCATCGTGTGGAACATCAGTCGGGTGACCACCTCGAAGATGATCGAGCGACGGTCCGGGCTCAGCGTGCGGGGCCCGGGCAGCCACACGCGGCGACCAGGTGACGTGGGCAGCTTCTCCACCGTCTCGGGATAGGGGATCTCGCGCACCCGGCGGATGCCCGAGAGGCGCGTGTCGAGGAAGATCAGGCTCGCCACGCCGGTCGCGGCTGCGACCAGCACCGAGATCTCGCCCATGGTGTCCCAGGCCCGGATGTCGAGCAGGATCACGCTCACGATGTTGTGGCCGCCGCCGTACGCCAGGGCGGGCTCGGGGTAGTCGACCGAGACCGGGTCGCCGCTGCGGGCGTTGGTGGCCAGCAGCATGAAGCCGGCCACGGCCAGCCCCACGGCCAGGCCGAGCAGCATCCGGAGCCAGCGCCGTCCGCTCAACGGCCGGTCGGTGAAGTACTCGGGAAGACGGCGCAGCACCAGCACGAAGACGACGAGACTGGTGGTCTCGACGAGGATCTGGGTCAGGGCCAGGTCGGGGGCGCCGTGGAGCAGGAAGAGCATGGCGGTGCCGTAGCCGGTGGTGCCGACCAGGATCACCGCGCGGAGCCGGCGCCGCGAGCGGGCGGTGAAGATCGCCGCGACCACGACCAGGGCACCGACCACGCCCTGGGCCGGGGAGTCCCACAGCACGACGTCGAGGTCGTCGGTCAGGTTGATCACCATCACCGCCCCGGGGAGTGCCAGGACGACGAGCAGGATGAACGCGAGGTACGCCGCCACGGAGCCGCGCTGGGTCAGACCGGTGACCTCGACCGCACTGCGGTCCACGGCCCTCATGCCGGCGCGGTAGACCCGTTCGGCACTCCAGGTCGAGGCAGTGAGTGCCTGCAGCTGGGCGAAGAGTCGGCGCTTCCAGAACAGGAGGAGCCCGACGCCCACGGCGACGGCGGAGAGGAGCAGGGGGAGCTCGAGCCCGTGCCAGAGGGCGAGCTCTGCGTGGTGGTGCGTCTCGGGGAACTGGTCGAGGTGGGGCTCGAAGGCGTGCGTCAGGCCCGGCCCGAGGAAACCGAGGGCCAGGGTGAGCGCCGCCAGGATCACCGGGGACGCCGCGAAACCGGCAGCGACTGGCTCGACAGAGGTCTCCGCGACCCCGGGCTTGGTGCCGAAGGCGCCCCACATGAACCGCAGGCTGTAGGCCATCGTCAGCACGGATCCGAGGACGACCCCGGCGACCACGGCCGCGTTGGTGTCCTCGACCAGCGCGCCGAAGACGCTCTCCTTGCCGACGAAGCCGAGCAGGGGCGGCAGCCCGGCCATCGAGGCCGCGGCCACGGTGGCGGCCGCGAAAACGACCGGCATCTTCCGGGCGACCCCGGAGAGCTCACGCAGGTCGCGGCTCCCGGCGTTGTGGTCGATGATGCCGACCACGAGGAACAGGGTGGCCTTGAAGAGGGCGTGGGCCAGCAGCATGGCGAGGCCGGCCAGCGCGGTGTTGCGGGTGCCGACACTGAAGATCACCAGGAGGAAGCCGAGCTGGCTGACCGTGCCGTAGGCGAGCAGCAGCTTGACGTCGTACTGCCGCAGCGCCCGCCATCCGCCCAGCAGCATGGTGAGCACGCCGAGGGTGAGCACCGTGGCCCGCCACCCGGGTACGTCGGCGAACCCGGGGGCCAGCAGCGCGACCAGGAAGACGCCGGCCTTCACCATCGACGCGGCGTGGAGGTAGGCGCTGACCGGCGTGGGAGCCGCCATGGCGCCCGGAAGCCAGAAGTGGAACGGGATCAGCGCGGACTTGCTCAGTGCCCCGACGAGAATGAGGACGACCGCCACCGTGGCCACCGTGCCGTCCGGGGGGTGTGACACCAGCTCGCTTGCCCGGTGGGTGCCCGACAGTTGGCCCAGCATCAGGATGCCGACCAGCATTGCCAGTCCGCCGAGGGTGGTGACGATCAGGGCCTGCATGGCGGCCAGTCGACTCGCGCGCCTGGCCGGGTCGTTGCCGATCAGCAGGTAGGAGAAGACCGTGGTCAGCTCCCAGAAGACGTAGAGGAGCAGGAGGTCGTCGGAGAGGACCAGGCCGAGCATCGCACCGGCGAAGGCGACGAAGACGCCGCTGAACTGGCCCAGGGACGGGTCGTCGTCCTCGAAGTACCACGCGCAGTAGGCCAGCACCAGCACGCCGATGCCACTGACGATCAGCGTCATCAGCCACTGCAGGACGCCCAGGTTCAGGGCGATGTCGAAGTGGAGACTCGGGAGCCACTCGACGTCCTGGGTCAGCGTCTCGCCGTCGGTGACCCGTGCGGTCAGCGAGAGCGCCCAGACGAAGGTGATCAGCGGGACGACGGCGACGACCAGGAACGTACGGCGACCCAGCAGCCGCACCAGGGCAGGGCACAGCGCGGCCAGTGCGAAATGGGCGGCGACGAGCGCGAGCAAGCGAGGGCCTCACTGAGGGGGTCCGGGTTGCCCCCATGGTAGTTGCCCGGGACCCGCTCGCCGCATTGGTTCCTGACCCCATCTCTTGCGAGCCTGGACACGGCGCTCGCCGTCGAAGGCCGTACGCCGCTGAGCGGTGCGGATCACACCTGCGGCGGCGGACGACGGTCGTCGACCACGTGCGTGGTGCGCGAGCGCTGCGCGTTCATCACCAGGGCCAGCACGATCGCGAGGACTCCCACCGCGACGAGGATCCAGCCGAGAGTCTCGCTGGCCACCACGTCGTCGATGCTGGCCGGCAGGTCGATGGCGCCGAGGGCGAACACCAACCCGATCACCAGCAGGACGATTCCGAGTCCGATACCCATGAGTTGCTCCCTTGCTCGACGTACGTATCCGTACCCCCATTGCGCGGAAGCAGCCCCACCGGACGCAGAGCAGGGCCGCAGCGAACGGATTCGCTGCGGCCCTGTCTCGTGCGGTCAGGCTGTTCGTGCGGTCAAGCAGTGCCTCAGAAGGCGGCCTCGTCGAGGTCCATCAGCGACAGGTCCACGCTCTCGGAGAGCACGCGCTCGGCGGAGAGCTTCGGCAGGTTGTTCTGCGCGAAGAACTGGGCTGCGGCGACCTTGCCGGTGTAGAACTGGCGGTCCTTCTCCGACACGTCGCCGGCGAGCTTGCCGAGGGCCACCTCGGCACCCTTGAGCAGGAGCCAGCCGCAGACCACGTCGCCCAGCGCCATCAGCAGGCGGCTGGTGTTCAAGCCGACCTTGTAGATGTTGCGCAGGTCGCCGCCCTCGGCCGATGCGTCGGCCGACATCAGGTCGTTGATCATCGTGCCGACCATGGCGTTGGCGTCCTCGAGGGCCTTGGCGAGCAGCTCGCGCTCGACCTTGAGACGGCCGTCGGCGTCACCCTCGGCGTTCTTGATGAACGACTCGATCTCGGCGGCCAGGTGGCCCAGCGCGCGGCCCTGGTCCTTGACGATCTTCCGGAAGAAGAAGTCCTGGCCCTGGATCGCGGTGGTGCCCTCGTAGAGCGTGTCGATCTTGGCGTCACGAACGTACTGCTCGATCGGGTACTCCTGGAGGAAGCCCGAGCCACCGAAGGTCTGCAGCGACTCGGTGCCCAGCAGCACCCACGAGCGCTCGGAGCCGTAGCCCTTGACGATCGGGAGCAGCAGGTCGTTGACCGCGGCAGCCAGCTTGGCCTCCTTGGAGTCGGCCTCACCGTTTGCCTCGGCGATCATCACCTTGTCCTGGTAGGACGCGGTGTAGAGCACCAGCGCGCGCATGGCCTCGGCGAACGCCTTCTGGGTCATCAGCGACCGGCGTACGTCGGGGTGGTGGGTGATCGTGACCCGCGGGGCGGTCTTGTCGGCCGCCTGGCTCAGGTCGGCACCCTGGACGCGCTCCTTGGCGTACTCGAGCGCGTTGAGGTAGCCGGTCGACAACGTCGCGATGGCCTTGGTGCCGACCATCATGCGGGCGTTCTCGATGACCTGGAACATCTGGGCGATGCCGTTGTGCACCTCACCGAGCAGCCAGCCCTGGGCGGCCTCGCCGCCACCGACCTGCGGGTCGCCGAAGGTGAGCTCGCAGGTGTTGGACACCTTGATGCCCATCTTGTGCTCGACGTTGGTGACGTAGGCGCCGTTGCGCTCGCCGGTCAGCTCGCCGGTCTCGTGGTCGAAGTGGAACTTCGGGACGAGGAAGAGCGAGAGGCCCTTGGTGCCCGGTCCGCCGACACCCTCGACGCCCTCGGGGCGGGCGAGGACGAGGTGCATGATGTTCTCGGTCATGTCGTTCTCGGCCGAGGTGATGAAGCGCTTGACGCCGGTGATGTTCCACGAGCCGTCGTCGTTCAGCGTGGCCTTGCTGCGGCCGGCGCCCACGTCGGAGCCCGCGTCCGGCTCGGTCAGCACCATCGTGGTGATCCACTGGCGGTCGACGATGTGCTGGGCGATCTTCTTGTCACGCTCGTTGCCGTTGTTGAACACCACGCCGGCGAAGGCCGGGCCGGCGCCGTACATCCAGATCGGGGCGTTCGCGCCGAGCACCATCTCGCCGATCGCCCAGTTCAGGGTCGACGGGGCGGGGGTTCCGCCGAGCTCGGCGGGGATGCTCAGGCGCCAGTACTCGGCGTCGGCCCAGGCCTGGTAGCTCTTCTTGAACGACTCGGGGATCGGTGCCGTGTTGGTCTTGGGGTCGAAGACCGGCGGGTTCCGGTCGCTGTCGACGTACGACGCGGCGAGCTCCTCGCGGGAGAGGCGCTCGACTTCGGAGAGGATCGCCCGCGCGGTCTCGGAGTCGACATCGGCGAACGGACCCTGGCCCAGGATCTCGTCTCGGCCGAGGACCTCGAAGAGGTTGAACTCGATGTCGCGGAGGTTGCTCTTGTAGTGGCTCACTGACCCACCTTTTCCATGTGAAGGGAAGCGACGAGGCTGATCTTCTACTCGTCAGTAACTTAATTATGGATTGCGATCCGCCCGGATGCAAGGCGAGACCCGTCACGTCACCTGGAGGATGGTCGAGTTCTTCGCTCAACTATCTGAGAGACTGGCCACATGCGAGTCTCTGCCAAGTCCGACTACGCCCTGCGCGCCCTCATCGAGATGGCCGGGCGGACCGACAATTCCCCGGTGAGCGCCGAAGAGCTCGGACGACGACAGGACATCCCGCACGGCTTCCTCCAGGCGATCCTGGCCGACCTCCGTCGGGCCGGGGTCGTGGTGTCGCAGCGCGGCCAGTCCGGTGGTTGGCGGCTCAGTGGCGAGGCGAGCAAGGTCAGCGTCGCCGACGTGATCCGGGCCGTCGACGGTCCGCTGGTCTCGGTCTACGGACTGCGTCCCGAGGCGGTCACCTACAACGAGCAGGCGTCGGTGCTCCAGCACGTCTGGATCGCGGCCCGCCGCTCCCTGCGCGACGTCTTCGAAGAGGTCTCGATCGCCCAGCTCGCTGATGGCAAGCTGCCCAAGGCGGTCACCTCCCGGACGGCCGACGAGGACGCCTGGCAGCCGCACTGATGCCTGGCGGTGCTGACCAACCGTGCATTCTTGCGTCGCGAACCGTGCATTCTTGTGCTTCGAACCGTGGATCCTTGATGTCCTCAGAAGGCTTCGCGTAGCGCGAGTCGGTGGCGCACCAGCTTTCGACGCTGCTTGAGCTTGGTGATCTTCGCGTCGAGGTCCCGCTGCTGCAGGCACAGCGCGATGCCGACCAGCTCCTCGGCGAGGTCGACGGCCGCCGCGTCCGCGCTGAGCGGTGCGACGTGCGTGCGGCCCGGCTTCAGGTGCTTCGACCAGCGGGCCACCAGCTCGTCGGGCTCCTCGCCCTCCTCGGGCGTCGCCACGACGTGTACGTCGAGACCGGCGAGCGCGTCGACGATGAGTGCGATCTGCGCGCCGTCCGCGGTGCAGAAGCGGGGCTGGCTGACGACCGCGTCGACCTTCGCCTTCGCGATGCGCCGGCAGGCGGCAGCCCAGGAGCCCTCGACGTCCTTGCGCTTCAGGCCAGCCGACTTGTGGCTGCGGAGCATCTCGTGGGCGGCGGCGTCCAACTGGTCTCCGGTCGCGCCGGCGACGGCGTACCCGACGGTCTCGAGGAGCGGCGCCTCGGCGGCGAGCGCGTCGTGCGTCCGTGCGAGCTCCGACGGGTTCGGGCCGATGTGCAGGAGGATCTTCTTCTTGCGTGCCATGGTGCGACCGTGGCATCCCGATCCGACGACGCGGTGAACGGTGGGAGAACGTCGACTGCGACCGGATGTGACCTTGTCGAGGCACAAACTAGAACACGTTGCAGTTGCGGCGTACGATGCTGGACATGATCGAGTCAGACGCCATCACCTGGGAGGCGCCCGACGGCGACCACCCCGCCCGCCGCCTCTCGCAGCGCTCCTACGACGCCGTGTCGCGCAAGGCCAAGGAGGAGTGGCTCGCGCTCTTCGCCGACGACGCGCTGCTCGAGGACCCCGTCGGACCGTCGTTCTTCGACGCTGAGGGCAAGGGCCATCGCGGCAAGGAGGCGATCGCCGCCTTCTGGGACCTGGCCATCGCGCCGGTCGCCGAGTTCCGCTTCACCATCCGCGACTCGTTCGCCAACGGCAACGCCTGCGCCAACATCGGCACGTTCAGCACCCGCATGGAGGACGGCACGCTTGCCGACACCGACCTGATCGCCACGTACCGGGTCACCGACGACGGGCTGATCGCCTCGATGGCCGCGCACTGGGAGGTCGAGCGGACCATGGCGACGCTCCGCAAGGACCAGTCACTCCGAAAGGAGTAGAAAAGAGGTCTGTGACAGATCGGGCAGGTCGATGCGTCATGAGGGGTGACGCCAACTGTCCGAAGGAGTGACATGTCGAAGGACCAGGAGTTCGAGGAGTTCGCGGTGCTGCGGACTCCTCACCTCTACCGCACGGCCTGGTTGCTGTGCGGTGACGCCCATCGGGCTGAGGACCTGGTCCAGGACACCCTCGCCAAGGTGTACGTGCGCTGGACCCGGAAGCTCGGTCGACGACTCGAGAACCCGGCCGGCTACGCACACACGGCGCTGGTCCACACCTGGATCGACCATCAGCGCCGGCGCAGCTCGCACGAGCGGCCCGTCGGCGAGCTGCCGGAACAGGGAACGCCCGACGGTGACCCGAGCCTGAGGCTCTCGCTCGCCGCCGCGCTCGATGCGCTCGACCCGATGGACCGCGCGGTGCTGGTGCTGCGCTACCTCGACGACGTCTCCGTCGCCGAGGTGGCCGACCGGCTCGGCGTGAGCCCCGGGGCCGTGCGCAATCGCAGCATGCGCGCCCTGTCCCGCATCCGGGACGTCCTCGGCACGTCACTCCCCGATCTGCTCATCCCCTGAAGGAACCCTCATGACCAATCACCACGAACCTGGCGTCCAGGACCTGTTGCACCGGGCGACCGGGGACCTCACCCCGGACGTCGAAACGCTTGTCGCGGGTGGCATCGCCCGCGGCCGGACCCGTAGGCAGCGCCGACGGGTGGGTACGACGATCGCGTCGGTGGCCGCCGTTGGCGTCATCGGTGCCGGCGCGTTCGTCGTACCCCAGTTCCTCGAGGACGCGACGCCGGCGGCCTCGTCTGCGCGCGACGACTTCACGTCGCCCCACGTGGCCGCCGCACCCGAGGTGCAGGCCCAGCGGCAGCTGATCCCGACCGGCCAGATGGAGGCGGTCCTACGCCGACTGCTGCCGGCCGGTGTCACCGTCACCGACCTGACCGTGCGCCACGACACCGACGACCCGCAGAGTCCTGCCGACCGCATCAACTTCACCGTCGACGGTGCGTCGGTCTCGATCTACATCGACGAGTACAACCCGCAGTGGCGGCTCGACAAGGGCTACGAGCCGATCGCGATCGACGACGAGTGCGCGCAGTCAGCGAACTGCGAGCAGACGCCGAACGGTTCCTACCTGCGCAAGGACAACCGTGTTCCCCAGTGGGGTAAGGGCATGGGGCCGGCCAACCAGGTCTCGAACGACGCGTCCTACTGGGGTGTCGACGGCTACCGCTTCTACTCGATGGCGCTCAACACCGGTGCCGAGAAGGGGTCCGACGGCATCGTGGCCGTGGAGCCTCCGCTGACCTCCGAGCAGCTCGCCGCCATCGTCAGCAGTGAGCGCTGGTACCGCTGACTCACTCCAGGGTGTCGGTGCGGGCTGCGATCCACTCGACGACGGGTCGCAGCTCGCGCCAGTCCCGGCGTACGACGTCGGCGAACTCGGGCGTGTGGATCACCGGCTCGAAGCCGTGGTCGCGGCCGAGGGTGAGCGAACGGTGCCGCAGCAGGTCGATCCGCGGGTGATCGGCGTCGTAGCCGCGGGGCTTTGTCTTCAGGGTGTCGCCGCCGATGCTCCAGCCGAGTTTCCTCAACCTGGTAAGGAGTTTCTCGAGCTCCTTGCCGGTGTGCTCGGTGTCGATCGCGTCGCGCACGGCGGCCAACCGCTGCGCGCTGGCCTCGTAGAACCCGCCGCCGGTCCGTACGCCGCGCGCCGACACCTCGACGTACCACCCGGTGGCCGGGGCGACCCCGACGAAGGCGCCCTGGTGGGTCTTGTACGGCGTCTTGTCTTTCGCGAACCGTACGTCGCGGTAGGGGCGGAACACCTTCGCGGTGCCGAACTCGGGCTCCAGTGCGGCGGTCAGGGCGACCATCGGTGCCTTGACCGACTCGGCGTGGACCTGTCTGTGCGCCTCCCAGAACGACTTGGTGTTGTCGACCTCGAGGTCGTCGAAGAAGTCCAGTGCGGCAACGGGGAACCCGGCGAACTCAGCCATGACCGAAGCCTAGGCGTGACCGCCTGATCCGCTCACCCGGGCAGTGAGTCGCCCGGGAAGCCGGCGCACGGGAGGATCTCGCAGGTCATCATTCCGGCCTGCACGCACGGGTCGGCCGCCATGATCTCCCGGGCCCGCTCGGGCGTCTCGGTCATGATCGCCACGCCAGCCACGGTGTCGGAGGACACCGGGCAGAGGATCGCGATCACGCCTTCCGCGCGCAACGACACCATGCGCCGTTGGTGCTCCCGCTCGATCGTGTCGGCATCTGCCCGGTGGCGTTCCGGGCCCCAGTGGAGCTGGGCCAGGCTGTAGGGCTTGGCGCTGGCGGCAAGCGCCTGGATCTGCTCGTCGGTGACGTCCGGACTCATCGCGTGCTCACGTCCCTTCTCTCATCCGGGCACGGTAGCCGACACGGTCTCGTCGCCGCCCTCGCCGTAGGCCTCGATCGTGAGGACGTTGCCGGCGCAGGTGGGGGTGACCAGGAACGAGTCGCCCTTGCCTGGTGCCTCGTAGACCAGCTCGAGGGTCGCCTCGGGGGTCCAGCGGAACAGTGCCGCGTTGCCGTCGGCGCCGCGGTCGCGCGAGAAGTACGCCGAGTCGCCGCACCAGAGCAGGGATCCGGTCGTGGCCTCACCGAGGTCGTACGTCGTCCCGTCGACCGAGGCGTGCATGTCGCCCACCTCGATCCGGTTCTCCTTCGGGATCGTCGACCAGACGTGGCCGGACGGCGTGGCCAGCACGTCCCAGCCCTTGCACTCCTCGACGCCGTCGATCGGGGTGACCTCGCCGCCCTCGACATCGACCAGCGTGCGGCAGGCCACCGGACGCTTCGCGTCGAACGTCATCATCGAGGTGCCCTCGGGGCTCACCGACACGTTGGTGAACCCGTGCCGCCTGGGTGCGCAGTAGCCCTTCGCTCCGGACCCTGCGGCGAGGTCGACGGTGGCCAGGCAGTAGTCGCTGCCGGGCGTGTACGTCGCATAGGCCAACGTGTCGCCGTACGCCGCGAACGGGCCGCCGGGGCCGGGCGCGGGATCGGTGAGAGTGGTCTTCCTCCCGGACGCGAGGTCGACCTGCGTGATCAGCTGCGGCTTCGTCTCCGCCTTGTCCTGGGCGACCACGACGGCCGAGGAGTCGGTGAGGAACGTGTCGGAGATCTGACGCCCCGCCCCGGCGGGAATGGTGACCGGCCTGGGGCCGTCCAGGGTCGCCTGCGAGCGGGCCTCGTCGGTGCTCAGGGTCCACTCCGCGTCGCGCACGATGCTCTGACCGGTGCCGGTCACCGGCTGCCAGTCGAGGAGCTTGCGGGTGGCCTCGGGGCTGGTGTCGGCCGGCGCCTTGTCGGTGTCGGAGCCGTCCGGGGTGGAGCCGTCGGTCGGTGGCTCGTCCGTCGTCCTGCTGCTCCCCGTGTCGGAGGGGTCGGCGATGCCCTGCGGTTCGTCGTCCTCACCACCGCCACCGCACGCGCTGAGCGTCGCGGCGAGCAGGACGGCGACCGTGATGCTGCGTGCCCGCATCAGACGCCGATGTTGTGCATCGAGTGGGCCAGGTTCGCGCGGTAGGACCGGTAGGCGTAGCGGGTCTGGTTGCGCGAGATGAACGGCTCCGACGGGTCGAAGCGCTGCTGGTTCCACGGTTCGAAGTACTTCAGCAGCCGGCCTCGGCTGCCGTTCTTGTCGTAGCCGCGACCGACCTGGAAGTGACCGCTCGCGTCGTCATCGAGGTAGGGGTAGAACCGCTTGAGCAGGATCGGGTGGAGGATCACCGGTGCGCGGTAGTCGTAGATGTGCCGCATCTGCAGCAGCCACCACTGTCCCCAGGTCCAGTTGCCGACGTCGAGGACGACGTAGGTGCCGGCGCGCTTCGGGTTGTCGAACCCGGTGTACGCGTTCGTGACCCGCACCATCTCGCTGATCGCGGTGCCGCTGCTGGTGGTGCCGAGCCTGTTGGCCCAGTAGATCTGGGAGTTGCGGTACCCCCGCCAGCCCCATCCGATCATCTGCATCGAGGTCGGACCGCACCAGTAGGTCCTGGTCTGCTCGGCGACCCGGCGCTCGTCGAGGATCTTGAAGGCCTCGGGGTAGTCCGCGGAGGTCTTGCGGGCCGGCGCCGCCGTCGTGGTGCCTGCGGTCGCGGTCGTCGTACGGGCGCTGAGGGGGGAGTCGTCGGCGTGGATCTCGGGGTGCCGCTCGACGAAGCCGGTCGGCAGCGGCTTGCCCTGGAGCTGGTGGCGCAACAGCCAGACCTTGGCGACCGACCGGGCCGCCGTGACCAGCTCGGCACGCTCCACCTTCTGGCGCTGGGCCGTCGGCAGTGCGGCGCGCTGGCGCAGCTGGTCGGCCAACGTCAGGTCGCCGGTGGACTCAGTGGCGGCGGTCCGCGCGGTGGTCCGGCCCAGGCCGACCCGGGTGCTGGCGGTGGCCTCGGCCTGCACCTCGGACTCGGGCTCGTCGGTCCACCCGGTGCCCAGGCAGTAGCGCTGGCCCTCGAGGTCGGCGCAGCGCACCTGGCTGCTGACCAGGGTGGCCGCGTCGGTGCGGGCCACCTGGCGGGAGGCGACGGTGCGGCCCTCGGCCAGCACGCGGTCGATCTCGGCCTGCATCTCCGGGGTGACCTTGCCGAGATCCGCGGTGGCGTTGAGCGGGAGGACCGGCGCGGCGGGTGGCTTCGCGGTCGTGGAGGGGGAGGCGGTCGTGGCACTCGCGCCCGACGTGAGGGGGTAGCTGATCAGGACCATGGCGAACGTGCCGATGGCGGCACTTCGACGGCGATTCATGGGGAAGACCTCGATGGGCTCGGGAGTGGGCCACGCACCACTCTTCCCAGAGATCACACGAATCGTCAAGTATCCCATCAGTCACATGAGAAACATCGCAGCGACACGCCGTACGAATTACAAACCTGTAATTCATCCGTCGCGAACCGTGGATTCTTGATGCGCCAACCGTGGGTTGTCGCGCTTCGACCAGTGGGTTCTTGGTGGACCGCGTCAAGAATCCACGGTTGGGCGCTCAAGAGTCCACGGTTCGCGCATCAAGAACACGCGGTTCGTGGGGAGGAGGAGAAGGAGAAGAAGAGAGCGAAGAAGAGAAAATGGAGCGGACGACGAGATTCGAACTCGCGACATCGACCTTGGGAAGGTCGCGCTCTACCAACTGAGCTACGTCCGCAGTGTCCGGCCGGCTCGCATGGAAGGGTCCACGCGGAGCAGTGTCGGACGGGGAAGATGCTACTCGACCGGACCGAGTTCCGGGCGACGAGGGCTCACCGTGTCACCGGAGGACCGGCCGGTCAGGCGGCGATGCGCCCATGGCAGGGCCTCGGTGCGGGTCCACCGGAGGTTCGCGCCCAGGGCCTCCCGGCGCGGCACGGACACCGGGGCAGGCGCCGGGTCCGGCACCTCGAGTGCGTGGGTGATGCCGAGGCGGTTCAGCACCTCGATCGCCATCCGCTGGTGGCCGGCCGAGTTCATGTGCAGCCGGTCGTCGGACCAGAGGCCCCAGCCCTGGTACTCCCTCAATCGCCAGAAGTCGATCAGCGTGGCGTCGTAGGAGTCGGCCAGCTCGCGGACCAGTTCGTTGTAGATCGCGAACCGGCCGCGCAGTGGCGCGTAGAACCGTGAGGCACTCGGGTCGTGGGCGGTCCAGAGCACCAGGTGGGCACCGGTGGCAGCGAGCTTGCCGAGGCCGTCGTCGTACCGCCTGATGAGGCCGTTGAGGTCCACCTTCGGGCGGAGCATGTCGTTGCCGCCGGCGTAGATCGTCACGAGGTCGGGCCGCATCGCCACTGCCGGCTCGATCTGCTCGGCGAGCACGCCGTCGAGCTTGCGACCACGGATGGCGAGGTTGGCGTAGGTGAAGTCGGGATCCTGTACGGCGAGCTGCTCGGCCACCAGGTCCGCCCAGCCGCGCAGGCCGTTGGGGCGGGCAGGGTCGGGGTCTCCGACGCCCTCGGTGAACGAGTCGCCCAGGGCGACGTACCGCTGGAAGGTCATGCGGCCATTCTGGTCGCGGACCTGCCTGACCGCCAAAGCTGGGGACGGTAGGTTGTCCGGGTGCTCCTCTCAGACCGCGACATCCTGGCCGAGATCGACGCGAAGCGGATCGCCGTCGAGCCCTACGACCCGGCAATGGTCCAGCCCTCCAGCATCGACTTCCGCCTCGACCGGTTCTTCCGGGTCTTCGAGAACCACCGCTACCCGCACATCGACCCGGCGGCCGACCAGTCCGACCTGACCCGGGAGATCGAGGCGGAGGGCGATGACCCGTTCATCCTCCATCCCGGCGAGTTCGTGCTCGGGTCGACGTACGAAGTGGTCACGCTGCCCGACGACATCGCGGCCCGCGTCGAGGGCAAGTCGTCGCTGGGCCGGCTCGGCCTGCTCACCCACGCCACCGCCGGCTTCGTCGACCCCGGCTTCAGTGGCCACGTGACGCTCGAGCTCGCCAATGTCGCGACGCTGCCGATCAAGCTCTACCCGGGAATGAAGATCGGCCAGCTCTGCTTCTTCCGGCTCACCTCGCCGTCGCTGCATCCCTACGGCTCGGAGAAGTACGGCTCGCGCTACCAGGGCCAGCGCGGACCGACGCCGTCGAAGTCCTTCCAGAACTTCCACCGCACGGAGATCTGAGCGCGCCGGTCTGTGCGTGGTCCGACACTGTGGTGCGGGTCACGGCGGATTAACGGCAGATCCCACTTGCGTAATTCCGGGGGGCCGGAGTTAGGGTGACCTTAATAAGCATGCCCTAACTTCCCGAGAGGACGCAGTATGACGCGC
Source organism: Nocardioides sp. Soil796 (assembly GCF_001429525.1). Taxonomy (NCBI): domain Bacteria; kingdom Bacillati; phylum Actinomycetota; class Actinomycetes; order Propionibacteriales; family Nocardioidaceae; genus Nocardioides; species Nocardioides sp. Soil796. Next base: position 130,866 of record NZ_LMSQ01000020.1, on the reverse strand, counting down.
CCCCGCACCCTCTTCGCCGCCCTGCTGGCGACAGCGGCCCTGTCCCTGACCTCCTGCGCCACCGGCTCCGCCAACGGCGAGGAGAAGGACGACTCCAAGGTCGTCACCGAGCCCGACGCCAACGCCTTCCCGGTCACCGTCGAGCACGCCTACGGCGAGACCACGATCGACGCCGAGCCCAAGCGTGTCGTCACCCTCGGCTGGACCGACCAGGACACCGCGCTCTCGCTGGGCATCGTGCCGATCGGTGCCACCGACATCAGCTGGGGCGGCAACGACCAGGGCTCGACCCCGTGGTTCGACGCCAAGCTCGAGGAGCTCGGCGGCGAGCAGCCGGAGCGCCTCAGCGACACCGACGGCGTGCCGTTCAAGGAGATCGCCCAGCTCCAGCCCGACCTGATCCTGGCCACCAACTCCGGCATCACGGAGAAGGACTACAAGAAGCTCTCCAAGATCAACGGCGGCATCCCCGTCGTCGCCTTCCCCGGCGACCCGTGGCTCACGTCGTGGCAGGACTCGCTCGACCTGGTCGGCAAGGCGCTGGGTCGTACGGCGATCGCGGCCGACGTCAAGAAGCAGACCGAGGCCTCGCTGACCCAGGCCGGCAAGGACAACCCCGACATCGTCGGCAAGTCGTTCATCTTCACCTCGCTGGCGACCACCGACATGTCGAAGATCGACTACTACACCGTCGCGGACAACCGCCCGCTGCTGCTCACCGACACCGGCATGGTGAACGCCCCGATCATCGAGGAGCTCAGCAAGCCCGGCCAGTTCTACGGCACCCTCTCCGCCGACCGCGGCAAGGAGCTCGAGGCTGACGTCTTCATCACGTACGCCGAGACCGACGGCGACCTGGCGAAGTTCGAGGCCGACCCGCTGCTGGGCCAGATCCCCGGCATCAAGGACGGCCACGTCCTGGCCTCGACCAACAAGACCGACGCGCTGGGCCTCTCGTCGCCGACGCCGCTGTCGATCCCCTACGCCATGGAGCACTTCATGCCGCAGGTGGCCAAGGCTGTCGCCGGCTCGTGACCACCCTGGCGACCCCCTCCGGAAGGACCGCCACAGCCGGCCGGATGGGACCGGTTCCGACCGGTACGACGACCGCCGTCGCGATCATGATCGCGGCGGTGGTCGTCGTCGCCACCTGCTCCATGCTCATCGGCAGCGTGACCATCTCCCCGGCCGCTGTCCTCGACCCCGGCCACGTCGACCACGGCATCGCCCTTGCCCGGTGGCCACGCACCTGCCTGGGCCTGGCCGTCGGCGCCGCCCTGGCCCTGGCGGGTGCCTGCATGCAGGGCCTGACCCGCAACCCGCTGGCCGACCCCGGCATCCTCGGCATCAACGCCGGCGCCTCGTTCGCGATGGTGCTGGCCATCTCCTGGCTCGGCATCAACGGCCTCCAGGGGCGCCTCTGGTTCGCCTTCGCCGGAGCTGCCGTCGCTGCCCTCGCCGTACACGCCATCGCGTCGCTCGGCCGTGACGGTGCCACCCCGATGAAGCTGACCATCGCCGGTGCCGCACTGACCGCCGCCCTCGGCAGCTGGATCTCCGCGATCCTCCTCACCGACCGCAAGACCCTCGACGTCTTCCGCTTCTGGCAGGTCGGCACGCTCGGAGGGCGCGACTTCGACGTGCTCCTCACCGGTCTGCCGTTCCTCGTGCTCGGCGCCGTGCTCGCCTTCACCGGCGCCGGGCTGCTCAACCTGCTCGCCCTCGGCGACGACCTGGCCCGCAGCCTCGGCCGCCGGGTCGTGCTCGACCGCATCGTGATCGGGCTGGCGATCGTGCTGCTCGCCGGCACGGCCACCGCCCTGGCCGGCCCGGTCGCCTTCGTCGGACTGGTCATCCCGCACCTGGTCCGGTCGGTGGTCGGCTCCGACTACCGACGGATCCTGCCGTTCAGCGTCGGGTACGGCGCCGTGCTCACCCTCGCCGCCGACGTCGTCGGACGCGTGATCCTGCCGCCGACCGAGGTGCAGGTCGGCATCATGACCGCCGTGCTCGGCGTCCCCGTCTTCCTCTGGATGATCGGCCGCCGCCGGATGGGAGGCCTGTGATGACCGCACTCCTGGCCCCCGAGCGTGACGTCGACGTGACCGTCGTACGACGCGCGCGACGCAGGCCGGCACGCCGTTCGGGCCTGGTCCTGGCCGGCCTCGGTGCCCTGCTGGTGGTGGTGTTCGGCGCCCGTGTCCTGCTCGGCGACTACACGATCACGATCCCCGACTTCTTCCGCATCATCACCGGCACCGAGATCCCGGTGGCCTCCTACATCGTGATGGAGGTGAAGCTGCCGCGGGCGCTCCTCGGCGTGCTCGTGGGCGTCGCGTTCGGCGTCGGTGGCGCGGTCTTCCAGACGACTCTTCGCAACCCGCTGGCCAGCCCCGACATCATCGGCGTCAGCACGGGTGCCAGCGCCGCCGCCGTCTTCGCGATCGTGGCGCTCGACCAGACCGGCAACTGGATCAGCGTGGCCGCGATGGCCGGTGCGATCGGTGTCGCGATCCTGGTGCGACTCGTCGCCGGCACCCTGCTCGGCTACCGCCTCGTGCTGGTCGGCATCGGCGTCGCGGCCGGGCTGATGTCGGTCATCCAGTACCTCTTCACCCGCGCCGACACCTACGACGCCCAGCTGGCGTTGCTCTGGATGACCGGCAGCCTGAACCAGGTCGACTGGCCGACGGTCAGGTTCTTCGCGGTGGCGTTCGCGGTGCTGCTGCCCCTGGTGTTCTGGGTGGCCCGCGCATTGCGCATCACCGAGCTGGGGCAGGACACCGCCGCGGCACTCGGCGTACGCCCCGGTCGCGTGGACCTCCTGCTGCTGCTCGCCGTGATCCTGGTGGCCGCGGCCGTCGCGGCCGCCGGGCCCATCGCGTTCGTGTCGTTCCTGGCCGGGCCGATCGCCCGGTTCCTGAACCGCGGACGCGCCACCTTGGTCGGCGCCGGGCTCGTCGGTGCCGTGATCGTCGTGGCCGCCGACTACGCGGCCGACTACATGCTCACGGACGTGAACTACCCCGTGGGTGTCGTGACCGGCGCCCTCGGCGCACCGTTCCTGTTGTGGTTGCTGGCCGTCGGCCGCGCCGGAAGGAAGGCATGATGACTGCCCTGATCGAGCCCGCACACGTCGAGCGTGAGGAGATTGCCGTGAACACGACTCCCGGGCCGACTCCCACGCAACCCGGCGGTGCCCGCCTCGTCGCCGACTCCGTCTCCCTGGGGTACGGCGACCGCCCGGTCGTCTCCGAGCTGTCGGTGCGGGTGCCCGACCAGGCAGTGACGGTGATCGTCGGTGCCAACGGGTGCGGCAAGTCCACGCTGCTACGTGGCATGGCCCGGCTGCTGAAGCCGACCGCGGGCTCCGTGCTGCTCGACGGACACGCGATCCACAAGACCTCGACCAAGAAGGTGGCCCGGGCCCTGGGGTTGCTGCCGCAGAACCCGATCTCGCCGGAGGGCGTCAGTGTCGTCGACCTCGTCGGTCGTGGACGTCACCCGCACCAGGGTGCGTTCCGCCGGTGGAGCCCCGACGACGAGCGAGCAGTGGCCGAGGCCCTCGAGCTGACCGACACGACGCACCTGGCCGACCGGTTCGTCGACGAGCTCTCGGGCGGTCAGCGCCAGCGGGTGTGGATCGCGATGGCCCTGGCCCAGGGCACCGACCTGTTGCTGCTCGACGAGCCGACGACGTACCTCGACGTCGCCCACCAGGTCGAGATGCTCGACCTGCTCGCCGACCTGAACCAAAGTCGCGGCACCACGATCGTGATGGTGCTCCACGACCTCAACCTCTCCGCGCGGTACGCCGACCACCTGGTCGCGATGCGCGAGGGAACAGTGGCTGCCGAGGGAAGTCCGCATGACGTGGTCACCGAGGAGACGGTGCGCACCGTCTTCGGCCTCGAGAGCCGTGTGATCAACGACCCGATCTCCCACACCCCCATGGTGGTCCCGAGGGGCCGCCACCACGGAAGGACCGACTCATGACCACGACTGCCCAGCAGCTGCCGATGATCCTCGCCGAGGTGGAGGTGAGCGCGGTGGAACGCCTGTCGCCGACCTTCCTGCGGGTCGAGCTGGCCAGCCCGGAGCTGGCCGATTTCGGCGTCGACGGCCCGGTCTACGACCAGCGGATCAAGCTGGTCTTCCCCAATGACGCCGGCGAGCTGGCGTCGTTCGAGGGCGCCGACGAGTCGTGGTTCGCCACCTGGATGGACATCCCGACCGAGGAGCGCGGACACCTCCGCACCTACACCGTGCGCGAGGTGCGCGGATCCGGTGCGGAGACCCGCCTGGTCGTGGACTTCGTGCTGCACCTGGCGGAGGGTGCCACCGGACCGGGGTCCGCGTGGGCCGCCTCGGCCAAGGTCGGCGACCGCCTCGTGACCCTGGCCCCGCGCCGCGGCGTACCGTTCGGCGGCATCGAGTTCGAGCCCGGGACGGCGCGCAACCTGCTGCTGGTCGGCGACGAGACGGCCCTGCCGGCGATCGCCTCGATCCTGCACGACCTGCCGGTCTCGGCAGTGGGCACGGCGTTCATCGAGGTGCCCGTGGCCGCCGACGTGCAGGAGCTGGACGGGCCCGACGGCGTCGAGCTGATCTGGCTGCCGCGCGAGGGTGCGACCCACGGGGAGTTGCAGATCGCCGCGGTCCGGGAGCACTTCGGCCTGGCGCCGGTGGTCGAGTTCGTGGCCGACGAGGCCGTCGACCCCGACCTGTGGGAGACCCCGACGCACTCCTCGTCCGGGGAGGACCTCAGCGACGCGGTCGTGGTGGGCCACGACCTGGCCGGGCTCTACGCCTGGATCGCGGGGGAGTCGAAGGTCGTCACCACGTTGCGCCGGGCCCTGGTCAAGGAGCTCGAGGTCGACCGGCACCAGGTGGCCTTCATGGGCTACTGGCGGCACGGCGTCGCGATGCGCTCCTGACTCAGGCGTCGAGGGCGTCGGCGATGCGGCGGAACTGGCGGGCCAGCGCGTGGCGGCGACGCGGTCCGGGAACCCGGACGCTGCTGCCTGCCGGCGCCTTGGGTCGCGCGGCGCGGGCCAGCCGGTCGTCGATGACGCGGTGGGCACTGGCTTCGAGGTCGTAGCTGGTCATGTCCATGGTCTTCTGCCTTCCTGGTTCACAGCTGCTTGAGGGTGATGTCGCCACTCACGGTGGTGGCGCGGAGCTCGATGTAGTCCTGGTCGCCGTCGGGCTGACCGGCGCCGGCCAGGTCGGAGGCGATCCGGCCGGAGACGGTGTTGACGTCGGTCCAGACCGGAATGCCTGCGGGAATGCCCACGCGGATGTCGCCGGAGGCGTTCTTCGAGTTGAGGCTGCCGCGCACCAGCTCCTTGACGGTCACGTCGCCGCTGGCCGTCTGCGCGGTCACCTCTCCCGTCGCGATACCGATGGCCACGTCGCCGGAGCCGGACTTCAGGATCACCGGCCCCTCGGACTCGGCGATCGTGACGTCACCGCTGCCGGTCGAGACTCCGACGGTGCCGGCCGCGTGCTCGATGCGTACGTCGCCCGAGCCGCTCTTGAGCCGCAGGTCGCCACCGGACTGCCCGACGGTGACCGCGCCCGACCCGGTGTTGATCACGAGTGCGCCGGTGACTTCACCGATCGACACGTCGCCGGAGCCGGACTTGAGGTTGCCGAGTGCGAAGCGGCCCTCGGCGTGCTGGTCGGCGGACCCGGTCTTGGTGACCAGGCGCGAGTCGCTCGGCACGGTGATCACCGCGTCGACGTGCGACTCGTTGCCGCCGAAGAACCCGCTCCGTTCCTTGGGTGCGATGACGGAGATGCCGTCGCCGTTCTGTTCGACGCTGACCTGGTCGGCGTTCTTGCCGGTGAGGCTGACCGTGGTGCGGCCGACGTCGGCGGCGGTGACGTTCAGGCTGCCCCGGCCGAGTTCGACGTACAGCTCGACGGAGGCGGGGGTCTCGAAGATGCGTTCCATGATCTCTCCAGGGTGTGTTCGTCCACCGCTCCAGCCTGCGCGCTGGAGCGTGAGTTTGTTTGATGGGAGTTGCTGGGTGCTCAGATCCAGCCGGTCATGCGGCGCTTGCCGCGGGTGGGGCCACGACCGAACGGGTCACCACCGAGGAACGGCAGGCTCGAGAGGTCGATGTCGACGTTGATCGCGTTGTCGTCGCTGGTCGCGGTGCGGACCACGTTGACCAGCCAGGTGTTGAGCGAGTGACCGGCGCGGGCCGCCTTCTCCTCGGCCCGGGCCTTGACCGACTCGGGGATGCGGAGCGTGATGCGGGCGACGGTGCCGTCCTCCTCGACCTCGTCGGCGGCGGGCGGCGGAGGGGGCGGCGGGGCCGGTGCGGCCATCGGGGTGTCGATGACGAAGCCCAGCTCGCGGCCGTTGAGGCGGACGTCGACCGAGCCTGACGGCATCTCGGCGGTGATCTCGTTGGCGGCGTGGGAGATGGCCTCCATCAACGCCAGCCGGGCGGCCGGGTCGAGGGCCATGGCGAGTCGTTCGGCGGCCGCCTTCACCTGGGCGTCGCCGGTCTCGGCCGCGGCCACGAGGTCCCGGCGGAGGCTGTCGATGTACGGCGTGATGTCCATGCGCACCACATTGACATCACTATGACGTCAAGTCAAGGCATTCGTGACATCAGTTGGTGTCACGGTGGCGTCATGGCGCGCCGGGAGTGGGAAATGTGTCGTGAAGCGGCTGTGGGACCGACACAGATCTCACATTCGGTGGGCGCGCTACCTGCGGATCCGCGAGACAGCGGTGGAAGCGGACGGCCTGATCGTGGGCAACGTGAGCTCGGAGGGGTAGGCCGCCGAGGTGTGGATCTTCATCACGGTCAGGCTGCCGAGCAGGTCGGGCAGGGTCGGCAGCAGGTGTGGGATGTCGAAGGACTGCACGGCGAGCCGCAGTCGGTGGCCCTTCTGGATCTGCGCACCGGTCGGGAAGACCTCGACGTCGACCGGCTCGACGGCGCCGCCGAGCAGCTTCCTCTTCGACTCCCTGGTGAACGGGTGGAAGGGCTGGATCAGCTTGCCGTCGAGGTACCGCGACTTCGAGGTGTCGAGCTCGCGGAACGAGATCACCTGCCAGCCGCCGGTCAATCGAGAGACGGTGCCGTCGGGTGCGACGTCCTCGACCGCCACCGACAGCATGCCGTCGCCGCTGGTGCTCGACACGTAGAGCCGGGCGTTGATCGGGCCCTGGATCGACACCGGCGTGGTGACCGGCTCGGTCTCGAACACGACGCCCGCCTTGTCGTTGAGCGCGTTGTTCTCCAGGCACGGGCTGGCCAGGCCGGTCGCGTTGGGCAGTCCGGCGGTCCACTGGTTCATCGAGCGCGTGCACAGGCCGGCCACCGGGAGGGGCAGTACGTCGGCGGTGCCGGCGGTCGGCGTACCCGTGGTGAGACCGCCGTTCTTCGCGCCGGTGATGGCCGAACCGGAAAGACGGTAGCTGGTCGCCTGCAGCTGCGGGCCGATCCACCTCTGGCTGGTGCGCCAGTCGCCGGAGCCCTGCTCGTAGTAGGTCAACGGCGCGATGTCCGAGTCGAGGGTCGGGTCGGGCATGCCCTTGACGTAGTGGTCGAACCAGCGCAGCTGCAGCTCGCCGAGCTCGCCGTACCCGGCCTGGTCGATGTCGGCGCCCGACGAGCCCTGCAGGTGGTCCCACGGGCCGATGACCATCTTGGTCGGCACACCGCGCTGCTGCAGGTTCTCGAAGAGCAGCGGGGTGCCTCGCTGGAAGAGGTCGTACTCGCCGGAGACGAAGAACGTCGGCACATTGACCTTGTCGACCACGTTGATCGAGCTGCGTTCCTCGTAGAACTCCCCGTCGTACGCCGGCTCCTGGCCGAGCACCGCGTCGAGCAGCAGCGGAGTCGTGAAGGTGAGGGCACCGCCGAGGTGTGAGAGCAGGGCGCCGATGCCGGAGGCCGGGTCGCTGGCGGTCACGGCCGGCGGGATGATCCCGGTGCCGGTGACCAGGCCGAGCCACAGCGGGATGAACCCGACGTCGAGCTGTCCCCCGGAGGCCACGACGTCGCGGTAGACGTCGGCGCCCGGCACCTGCGGGAACAGCGCCCTGAGGCCGGGCGGCTGCGCAGAGCCCGCCCAGATCTGGCTGATCCCCATGTAGGACGGCCCGGTCATCGCGGTGTTGCCGTTGGACCAGCTCTGCTCGTGGGCCCACGTCATGACCTCGCCGGCGTCCTTGTTCTCACGTGCTGCGAACGCCTGCCACGTGCCCTCGGAGCTGCCGGTGCCGCGTGCGTCGACGGTCAGCTGGGCGTAGCCGCGCTTGACGAGGTACGACGCATCGCCGCCGGCCAGCCCGCCGCCGTACTGCTGGAAGGTCTTGTTGTACGCCGTGATGGTGACGACCACGGGCAGCTTCTCGTCGATCGCCTTCCCGTCGGGGCCGGCGGGCACCATGAGGTCGCCGCGCAGGATCACGCCGTCCGACATGGGGATGGCCAGGTCCGTGAGGGTGACGGTGTCGGTGTAGTCCTCACCGCGAGGCGTCCACGTGTCGGCGGCCCGGGCGAGCGCAGGCGCAGGCGCTGGTGCCTGCGTGGCTGCTGCCGGGGCCAGCGTCGCGGCCGCGGTGAGCGAGAGGCCGGCCAGTACGGTGGACAGGACCGTGAACGTGCGACGAGAGCGCATGGGGCACCTTTCGGGTGTGACGAACCCACTGCGACGTCCAACGAGCGTTGCGGTCAAAGGTCATCGGGTTGAAACCGGCTTCGTGAAGGACACTCAGCGGGCGTCGCCGCATTCAGTGGCTGGGCGCCCACACCCCGGGAGGCCCCCGTGTCCGACCAGAACCAGCCCCCGTGGGGCAACCCGCCGCAGAACCCGGGCCAACCGTGGGGTCCGCGTGATCGCGTCAAGGGCAGGACCCGTGAAATTGACGATGGCACCGGATCGCTCCCAGTCGGTGGAAGAGATCCGGTGCCATCGTGGCGCTGCGGCTACCTCAGAGGTCGAAGAGTGAGCTCGCCTCGTTGATGTTGGCCTGCTTCGGGGTGTTCTCCTCACCCTTCGGCTTCGCGGGTGCCTCGGCGCCCTCGTCCTCGACCGGCTCGTCCTCGGCCGGCTTGTCCCCGGCGTCGGACGCCGGCGCCGGTACGTCGGCCTCTGCAGCCGGTGCGTCGTCGGCGTCGAGGATCGTCTCCGGGTCCGTCTCCGCGGCCGACTCGGGCGAAGCCGCGCTGGCCGCCTGTGACACCTCGGCGCCGGAAGGTGCTGCTTCGGCGACCGGCTCCGCTTCGGCGACCGGCTCGGCTTCGGCGACCGGCTCGGCTTCGGCACTCGCGACCGCCGGTGCCTCGTCGGTGGCAGGCTCCTCGGCCGAATCGGCCGGAGCTGCCGGCTTCTCGACCGTGGTTGCCTCGGGTGCCGGGATGTCGAACAGCGAGCCCACACTGGAGATGTCGACGTCGGTCGTCGGCGCAGACGCGCTTGTGGACGTCGCAGCGGCGGGGGCTGCCGGGACCTGAGCAGCCTCGGCAGGCTCCTCGGCCGGAGCAACCTCTGCAGCCGGCTCCACCGGGTCAGCAGGCTCTTCGGCGGGAGCAACATCGGTCGCGACCTCGGCGGGTGCCTCGGTCTGGACCTCGGCGACAGTCGTCGTCTCGGCCGGGGCTTCTGCCGCCGGCTTCTCGACGGNGAAGAGCGAGCCGCCGCTGGAGAGGTCGACGTCGGTCTTCGGCGTCGACGCGGTGCTGGTCGAGGCGGCGGCCGGAGCTGCTGGGGCAGGGGGTGCCTCGGTGGGCTCGTCGGCCGGGGCATCTGCGGCAGGTGCCGCCTCAGCTTCAGTCGCTGCCGGGGCTGCGGGCTTCTCGACGCNNGAAGAGCGAGCCGCCGCTGGAGAGGTCGACGTCGGTCTTCGGCGTCGACGCGGTGCTGGTCGACGCGGTGCTGGTCGACGCGGCAGCAGGTGCTGCCGGAGCCTCGGTGGGTGCCTCGGCCTTCGCCGGCTCGGTCTCCGCGGGCTCCGACTTCGCCGCGGGAGCCGCGGGCTCGGAGGCCGGGATGTCGAACAGCGAGCCACCGGAACCCAGGTCGGTTGCCGGAGCGGCCTCCGCCTTGGCAGCGGGCGCCGGAGCCGACTCGGCGGGTGCCCCCTCGGTCTTGGCCGCCGGCTTCTCCGCCGGAGCGTCAGGCGCGACGTCGAACAGCGAGCCACCGGCGCCGAGGTCCGTCGTACCGCTGGACGGCTCGACCTTCGGCTCCGCCTTGGCGGCAGGCTTCTCCGCCGGGGCGTCGGGTGCGACGTCGAACAGCGAGCCTCCTGACGTGGCAGGCTTCTCCGCGGCCGGAGCAGGCTCGTCGGCCGGGGTGTCGAAGAGCGAGCCACCCGAGGCAGGCTTCTCTGCCGGCTTGTCCGCGGGGGTGTCGAACAGGGACGAGCCGCCCGAGGCCTTCGCGGCCGGGCCGACGTCCTCGGTGTCGGTGACCGTGTTGGCGGTCTGGGTGACGTCGCCGGCGGCAGGCTCGGCCTGGGTCGCGGCGTCCTGCTTCGCGGCCGGAACCGCTTCCTTCTTGGCGGCGGGCTTGCGGACGCGGGTGGCGACCTCGCCCTTGACCGACGCGAGCAGCATCTGTGCGACGTCGAGCACCTCGACCTCTTCGCGGGCACCGCCGTTGGCCTGCTCGGCGGTGAGGCCGTCGGAGAGCATCACGCGGCAGAACGGGCATCCGACCGCGATCTGGTCGGCGCCGGTCGCGACGGCTTCCTTGGTGCGGTTGACGTTGATCCGCTCGCCGATGGTCTCTTCCATCCACATGCGGGCACCGCCGGCGCCACAGCAGAAGGACTTCTCGGAGTTGCGGGGCATCTCCTTGACCTCGGCACCGGGCAGGATCTGGAGCAGCTCGCGCGGCGGGGTGTAGACGCCGTTGTGACGACCGATGAAGCAGGGGTCGTGGTAGGTGATCGACCGCTTCTCGGCGCCGGCACCTTCCTTGATCGGGGTCAGCTTGCCCTCGCGCACGAGGCGGTTCAGCAGCTGCGTGTGGTGCACGACCTCGAGCTCGATGCCGAAGTCCTTGTACTCGTTCTTGAGGGTGTTGAAGCAGTGGGCACAGGTCGAGACGACCTTCTTGACCTTGAACTCCTTGAACGTCTCGACGTTCTGTTGGGCCAGGCCCTGGAAGACGAACTCGTTGCCGGCCCGGCGGGCTGGGTCGCCGGTGCAGGTCTCGCCGTTGCCGAGTACGCCGAACGTCACGCCGGCCATGTCGAGCAGCTCGGCGACAGCGCGCGTGGTCTTCTTCGCGCGGTCCTCGTAGGCGCCGGCGCAACCGACCCAGAACAGCCAGTCGACGGACTCGAGGTCCTCGAGGTCCTTGCCGACCTCCTTGACCTCGAACGGCAGGTCCTTGGCCCAGTCCATGCGCGCCGTGGCGGACATGTTCCAGGGGTTGCCCTTGTTCTCGAGGCCCTTGAAGAGGCCGTTGAGCTCGGCGGGGAAGTTCGACTCGACCAGCACCTGGTAGCGGCGCATGTCGACGATGTGGTCGACGTGCTCGATGTCGACGGGGCACTGCTGCACGCAGGCGCCACACGACGTGCACGACCAGAGGACGTCCTCGTCGATGACGAAGTCGGCACCCTCGGGGTTGTAGAACCAGTCCTGGACGGTGCCGCCCTCGCCGGGCTCGGCCTTGCCGATCAGGGACTTCTCGGCAGCCTCCGCATCGAAGCCGTCGGTGCCCTCGGTGCCGGCGTTGATCGTGCCCGCGGTGGCGTAGGCGTGCTCGCGCAGGCCCATCATCAGGAGCTTGGGGGAGAGCGGCTTCTCGGTGTTCCAGGCCGGGCACTGCGACTGGCAACGGCCACACTCGGTGCACGTGGTGAAGTCGAGGATGCCCTTCCACGAGAAGTCGGTGATGCTGCCGACGCCGAGTCGGGAGTCCTCGTCGAGGTCATCGATGTCGTCGAGCGTGATCGCCTTGCCGCCGGAGGTCAGCGGCTTCAGTGCGCCGAGCGCCGTACGGCCGGAGGAGTCGCGCTTGAACCAGATGTTGAACCAGGCCGTGAAGCGGTGCCAGGCCACGCCCATCGTGAGGTTGGAGGAGATCACGATCAGCCAGGCCATCGCCGAGACGATCTTCAGCATCGCGATGAAGAAGATGATGTTCTCGAGCGAGGACTTGGAGTCCGGGTAGAGGTGGCTGAACAGCTGGCTGATCGGGAAGTGCGACGCTTCGGCGTGGTCGACGTACTTGTATTCGGCGCCACGGATGAACAGGATCGCGATGCTCTCGAAGAACACCATCGCCTCGACGAAGTAGGCCTGCCACATCGTGGAGCCGAAGAAGCGGCTCTGGCGGCCCAGGCGCTTGGGGTGCTTGATCTGGCGGTAGATCGAGAGCGGGATGATCGCCAGGGCGCCGAGCAGGCCGAGGAACTCGCAGACCCATTCGTAGAGCGCCCAGTGGCCGATGATCGGCCACGCGAAGTCGGCCTTGAAGAGCTGGAAGAACGCCTGCAGCACCGCGGTCGACAGCACCAGGAAGGCCGCGTAGGCGAACCAGTGCAGGATGCCGACCCACGTCCACTGCAACATGCGCGTGTGGAGGAAGGTCTCCTTGAGCATGGTCACGGTGCGGGCCGCCGGTCGGTCGGTGCGACCGAGCGCCGGCTGGCCGATCCGGATCGTGCCGAGCATGGCCCGGACTGCTCGGGTGGTCAGCACCACGGCGACAACCGTGACGGCCAACGACACCACAATGGCGAAGATCTGCATGAAAGAACTGCTCCTCGTCGTCAAACCTCTGGCACACCCGGGCGCATCGCTGTGCACCTTGTTCTCGGGCACCCTATTCCTGCGGCTGCTCCCGCGTCAGTGGTCCCGCTGTGTGAGAGTGATCCTACTTGCTGGTAACCACGTTGCCGGCAGGGGGAACCGCCCGCGTTCTACGCCTGACCCGAGCGGGGCGGCGAGGTCCCGAAGGCATTGGGCAGGACGTCGCGCATGATCGTCAGCAGGCTCTCGGTGAGCAGCAGCTGCACCTGGGCGCGGGTCAGGGCCTTGCGAACCAGCCACTCGCGCCCGGCGCCGCGGGCGAGCTGGCCGAACGAGCGGATCACGGCCCGCACCTGCTTGCGGTGCTCGATCTCGGTGTCGAGGCCGAGCAGCTGCATCAGGCGGTCGACGGAGTCGTTCTCGGCCCGGGCGAGGATGCGGTCGAGATCGGGCTCGCGGCCGACGCCGACGTTGATCCAGCTCGAGCCCTGCTCCTGCAAGGCGTCGAGGAACCACACCACGGCCGCAGCGATCCGCTCGTCGAGTGGCCCCTCGGGGATCGACTCCACGGCCACGAGTGGAACCGTCGCCGCCTCGCGCACGACCTCGAGGTAGAGGTCGCGCTTGGTGCCGAAGTAGTGGTTGAGCAGCCCCCGTGCGACACCCGCCTCACGGGCGATGTCGGTGGTCGACACCTCGGCGTACGACCGCTCGGCGAACAGGCGTTGGGCGCAGGCGAGGATCTCCTCGCGGCGCTGGTCCGCACCCAGTCGGCGCCATCTCGGCTCAGCCATGTTCACCCGGAGCAGTCTGCCCTGTCGCGTTGACGTCGAGCCAGGGGAGCCACTCCGGAAGGTCCTTCGTGACGGTGTTGGTGAAGGCCGGCGGGCGCTTCTCGAGGAAGGACATCACGCCTTCGATGGCGTCGACGTTGGTCGGCAGGCCGGCGATCAGGCGCGAGTCGACCTCGTGGGCGGGGAAGGGGGTGGCCTCGCCGCTGAGCCGGTTCAGCATCTGGCGGATCACGGCGACGGACACCGGCGCGGTGTTGTCGCGGAGGTCGCGGGCCACGACGTACGCCGCCTCGCGCACGTCCTCCGGAGCGTGGACCGAGGTGACCAGGCCGGAGGAGAGCGCCTCGTCGGCGCCGAAGACCCGGCCGCTGATCATCCAGTCCTGGGCCTTGGTCATGCCCACCAGGCGAGGCAGGTACCAGGCAGAGCCGCCCTCGGGGAAGATGCCGCGCCGGCCGAAGACGAGTCCGAACTTCGAGTCGGTCGAGGCGAGTCGGAAGTCGCAGGCCAGCGTGATGGTCAGGCCTGCCCCGACGGCCGCGCCCCGCATCGCGGCGATGACCGGCTTGTCCATCGTGTGGACCCGCTTCGAGCAGCGCCCGGCAGGCTCCTGCCAGGCCCCCGCGTCACTGCCCTCCTCGTTGACGTCGAACCCTCCACCCGACAGGTCGGCACCGACACAGAAGTGGTCACCGGCCCCCGTGAGTACGACGACGCGCACGTCCTCGTCGTGGTCCGCGCGGTCGAGGGCGTCGTTGAGCTCGTCGGCCATGGTCAGCGTGTAGCCGTTGCGCGCCTGGGGGCGGTTGAGCGTGATCGTGGCGATCCGCTCCTCGACTGCGTAGGTGATGTCGGCGTACTCGCGGGTGTTCATTGGCCTGCCTGCTTTCGCTCTTTCGAAGTTCTTGTTGACCGACTGCCAACAGTAGGGCACTATTGGCACCGTGCCAACAACAACGACTTCCCGTTCCACCCGACCGGACTGGATGACCGACGACCTCGAGGCCGTGCGCGACCTCGCGGCGACGTACTTCGGCAAGGAGGTGCTCACCCGCGCCGACGAGCACCGCGCGCAGGGCCACGCCAGCCGTGAGGCCTACCTAAAGGCCGGCGAGCTCGGCCTGGTCGGCATGTCCCTGCCCGAGGAGTACGGCGGCGGCGGCGCGTCGTTCGCGGCCGAGGCCGTGCTGCTCGAGGAGCAGGTGCGGGCCGGCGACACCTCCATGGGCTTCGCGGTCTCGATCGGGATCGTGGCCCACTACCTCGCGGCGTACGCGACCGACGAGCAGAAGCAGCGCTGGCTGCCGAAGGTGTGCAGCGGTGAGTGGGTGCTCTCGATCGCGATGACCGAGCCCGGCACTGGCTCCGACCTCCAGGCGATCAAGACCCGCGCGGTCAAGGACGGCGACGACTACGTCATCAACGGCGCCAAGACCTTCATCTCCAACGGCCACCTGTGCAACCTGCTGGTGGTCGCCGCCAAGACTGGTGACGAGGACGGCGCGGCGGGCATCTCCCTGATCGTGGCCGAGGTCGACGACGATACTCCCGGCTTCACCCGTGGCCGCGTGCTCGCCAAGATGGGCCAGAAGGACCAGGACACCGCGGAGCTCGCCTTCGAGGACCTGCGCGTCCCGCAGGCCAACCTGCTCGGCCCCAAGGAGGGCCACGGCTTCTACCAGATGATGGAGCAGCTCCCGCAGGAACGACTGATCACCGCGATCCTCGCCCAGGCGCAGATCGAGAAGTCCGTGGAGCTGACCGTGGCCTACACCAAGGAGCGCCACGCCTTCGGCAAGCCGTTGATGGCCTTGCAGAACACGCGTTTCGAGCTCGCCGAGTGCGAGACCATCTCGCGGGTCAACCGCGCCTTCCTCGACCAGTGCATCGAGAAGCACATCGACGGAGGGCTCGACGCGACCGAGGCCTCGATGGCGAAGTACTGGATCTCGGACCGGGCCACCGAGGTCGCAGACCGCTGCCTGCAGCTCTTCGGCGGCTACGGCTACATGGACGAGTACCCGATCTCCCGCATCTACACCGACGTGCGCGTGCTGCGCATCCTCGCCGGCGCGAACGAAGTGATGAAGGAACTCATCGCGCGCTCGCTCTGACCCCCGACGGAAGGACCGCTCATCGTGAGCACCGAATCATTCCCGCACGACCGCTTGGCCCCCTGATGGAGGCCTTCGGGGTCGAGCAGACCGGGCACGTCACCGAGGTGACGCTGCTCGGTCCGGGCAAGGGCAATGCGATGGGGGAGGCGTTCTGGCGCGAGCTCCCGCTCGTGTTCGAAGCCCTGGACGCCGACGACGACGTGCGCGCAATCGTCCTCACTGGCAACGCGAAGTCGTTCAGCGTCGGTCTCGACCTGCACGAGATGATGCCGCGCTGGGTCGAGGCCCTCGGCCCGGGTGCCGGCGCCCGGGCTCGTGCGCGCACCACGTTCATGGGCGAGATCAGGCGGCTGCAGGCTGCCGTGACCTCGGTGGCTGCCTGCCGCAAGCCGGTGATCGCGGCCGTCTCGGGTTGGTGCATCGGTGGAGGCGTCGACCTGATCAGTGCTGCCGACGTCCGCCTGGCCAGCGCCGGTGCGGTGTTCAGCGTGCGTGAGGCGAAGGTCGCGATCGTGGCCGACATCGGCAGCCTCCAGCGCCTCGTCGGCGTCATCGGCGAGGGCCACCTGCGTGAGCTGGCGCTGACCGGCAAGGACATCGACGCCGCGGAGGCCGAGCGCATCGGACTGGTCAACCGGGTGTTCGACACCCACGAAGAACTGCTGGCCGGGGCACGGGCGATGGCGAACGACATCGCCGCCAACGCGCCGCTGGCCGTGCAGGGCACCAAGCAGGTCCTCAATGAGGAGCGCGAGCACCGGATCTCGGCCGGTCTGCGCCACGTCTCGACGTGGAACGCGGCGTTCCTCCCCAGTGCGGACCTGAACGAGGCGATGGCCGCGTTCGCGCAGCAGCGCACACCGAAGTTCCACGGCAACTGAGCCCACCACCGAGAATCGCGACACAGGAGACCGACATGTACCTCACCCAAGGACTGCACCGCGCCATCCAGGCCACTCCGGACAAGCCCGCCACCATCTTCGGTGACCGGGTCCGGACCTTCGCCGTGCACGGTGACCGCATCGCGCGGCTCGCCGGGGCCCTCCAGTCGTTGGGCGTCGTCGACAACGACCGGGTCGGCATGCTGTCGCTCAACAGCGACCGCTACGCCGAATACCTCCTCGCCGTGCCGTGGGCCGGCGCCGTGGTCAACCCGATCAACATCCGGTGGAGCCCGGCCGAGATCGCCTACTCGCTCAAGGACTCCGGCACCAAGGTGCTGCTGATCGACGACGCCTTCGCGCCGATGGCACCGGCGCTCACGCCGAACTGTCCCGAGCTGACCGTGTTGATCCACTGCGGCGACGGCCCGACGCCGGAGGGGATGCTCTCCTACGAATCCCTTCTGGCTGAGGCCGAGCCGGTCGAGGACGCCCGCCGCTCCGGCGAGGACCTGGCCGGCATCTTCTACACCGGTGGCACGACGGGCTTCCCCAAGGGCGTGATGCTGACCCAGGCCAACATGACCACGTCGGCGTTGGGCACCGTGGCCAGCGGCGAGCTCCTCGGCCAAGGTGCCGTCTTCCTGCACGCGGCGCCGATGTTCCACCTCGCCGACCTCGCCGCGTGGGCCGGGCAGGTCGCCCTGGGCGGCACCCACGTGATGGTGCCGTTCTTCGAGCCGGCGGCCGTGCTCAACGCCGTACAGACGCACCGGGTGACCGACGTCCTGCTGGTGCCGACGATGATCCAGATGCTCGTCGACCACCCGGACATCCCCAACTACGACCTGTCGTCGATGAACCGCATGCTGTACGGCGGCTCGGTCATCTCCGAGGGTGTCCTGCAGCGCACCATGGACGCCTTCCCCGGCATCCGGATGACCCAGGCCTACGGCATGACAGAGGTCGCGCCGGTGGCCACCCTGCTGCTGCCGCAGGACCACCACGACCAGTACCTCCGCTCCGGGGGGCGTGCGGCTCCGCACTCCGAGATCAAGGTCGTCGACGCCGACGGCGTGGACCTCGCGACCGGTCAGGTCGGCGAGATCTGCGTGCGCGGCGGCCACGTGATGAAGGGCTACTGGAACAAGCCCGAGGAGACCGCCGCCGTGCTGCACGACGGCTGGTACTTCACCGGCGACGGTGGCTACATCGATGCCGACGGCTTCGTCTACGTCGTCGACCGGATCAAGGACATGATCGTGACGGGCGGCGAGAACGTCTACTCCGCCGAGGTCGAGAGTGCCCTGAGCAAGCACCCCGCCGTGGCAGCGGTCGCCGTCATCGGCCTGCCCGACGAGAAGTACGGCGAGCGCGTGCACGCGTGCGTCGTCCTGGCACCCGAGAAGACCGTGACCGCCGAGGAGCTGCAGGCACACTCTCGTGAGCACATCGCCGGCTACAAGACGCCCCGCAGCGTCGACTTCGTGGGTGAGCTGCCGATCAGCGGCGCCGGCAAGGTGCTCAAGCGCGAGCTGCGGGACTCCTACGCCCGATCCGTCGACCTGGCCGACGCGTGAGTCTCGACTCGCTCGCCCCGGCCGACGACGGCCTGGTCGGCTCCTTCCCCGTGATGGGCGAGGACGACGTCCGCGCCGTCGTCGCCACGGCGCGCACCGCGTCGACGTGGTGGCGTGAGCTGGGCTTCGACGGCCGGGCCGCGCGCCTGGCCGCGTGGCGCAAGCACATGTGGCGCCGCGTCGACGAGGTCGCCGAGCTGATCCACCGCGAGAACGGCAAGCCCCTCGACGACGCCGTGCTCGAGGTCGTGCTCACGGTCGAGCACCTGCACTGGGCCGCCGGGAATGCCGGCAAGGTGTTGCGCTCCCACAAGGTCAACCCCGGGCCGCTGTTCTCCAACTACGCCGCACGCGTCGACTACGACCCGCTGGGCGTGGTCGGCGTGATCGGTCCGTGGAACTACCCGCTCTACGCCCCGAACAGCGCCGTCTCGTTCGCCCTCGCGGCCGGCAACACGGTGGTGCTGAAGCCGAGCGAGTTCACGCCCGCGGTCAGTCGTTGGTACGTCGACGCGTTCGCTGCGGCCAACCCCGACGCGCCGGCCGGAGTGCTGTCCCTGGTCACCGGCTTCGGCGAGACCGGCGCGGCACTGTGCAACGCGGGTGTCGACAAGATCGGCTTCACCGGGTCGACCCGCACCGGCAAGCGGGTGATGGCCCAGTGCGCCGAGACGCTCACCCCGGTCGTCCTCGAGTGCGGCGGCAAGGACCCGGTGATCGTGGCCGCCGATGCCGAGGTGAAGGCCGCGGCCCGCGCCGTGGCCTGGGGTGCGTTCACCAACTCCGGCCAGACCTGTGTCGGCGTCGAGCGGGTCTACGTCGTGAAGGACGTGGCCGATGCGTTCGAGGCGGCCCTGCTGCGCGAGCTCGAGGGGGTGCGTCCGGGCACGGGGAAGGGCGCGACCTACGGCCCGATGACGATGCCGGCCCAGGTCGACGTCGTACGCCGGCACGTCGCGGACGCGGTCGAGCGAGGGGCGACGTTCCTCAAGGGTGGACCCGACTCGATCGGTGAGCGCCTGATCGAGCCGATCGTCATCACCGACCTGCCCGAGGACGCCGTCGCCGTACGCGAGGAGACCTTCGGCCCCACGGTGACGCTCCGCCGCGTCGACGACCTCGACGAGGCGGTCACCCTCGTCAACGACCACGACTACGCGCTCAGCGCGTCGGTCTTCTCACGTGCGCACGGCGACGAGATCGCCGATCGGGTGCGCGCCGGGCAGGTCACCATCAACTCGGTGATCGCCTTTGCCGGCATGGGAGCGGTGCCGATGGGAGGCGTCGGCGCCAGTGGGTTTGGGAGGGTCCACGGCGCCGACGGCCTGCGTGAGTTCGCCCGGCCGCGTGGCGTCGTCCGCCAGAAGTTCGCGCTGCCCGGCTTCGAGCTGATCACCCTGCGGAGGGCCGGTCACGTCATGCCCCTGATGAAGAAGGTGCTCGGGGTCCGGCACGGGCTCTGAGCGCGCCCTGAGGTCAGCGCTGGGACATCTCGCGCAGCACCATCGGCACGAGGTGGGCGCGGGCGAAGTCACGCAGCTTCTGGTGGGTGTCGAGGTCGACCAGGGCGCGCGGGGTGAGCATGTAGGAGTGCACGATGCGCACGAGGAGCTCGGCCGCGGCCTCCATGCCGTCGGTGGAGTCGAGGAGGCCGTCCTGGACGGCTTCGTCGAAGAAGCCGAGGGTGGCCACCGTGGCGCCGGTGACCAGCAGGCTGCCGTCGGTCGTGAGCTGCATCAGCACGGTCTCGGGCTCGACCTGCAGCATGCGGGCCAGCATCGCGTTGCCGCGCACCTGCTCCATCATCGAGGTGAAACCGAGCTCGACGCGCTCCTCGATCGTGGTGCCGCGACGCGCGGTGGCCGCGACCAGCTCGAAGAGACGGGTGGCCTCGCGGGTGACCACGGCCTGGATCACGGCGTCCTTGTTGCCGACCCGGCGGTAGACCGTCACCCGGTCGATGCCGGCCGTGCGGGCGATGTCGCCGATGGTCGTGCGCTTGATGCCGAACTCGGCGAACTGCTCGAGTGCCGCGTCGAGGATGCGTTGGGTCTCGGGCGACCGGCGTGCGGCGTCGTCAGGGCCCGCGGAGTCGGCGACCGCGGTCACGGCACGGCTCAGGGCGTCCTTCATGACGACGAGCATACGCGACCTTCCCTGAATCATTGCAACAACAAGTGTTGCTTTGTTACAGTCGGATGACCCGTTGATCTGGAGGGAATGACGATGTCAACCACGAAGCAGGCGTACTCCGACGAAGCGCTGGCGATCCACGCTCGAGACGTGTCCTTCGACTGGACAGACGTGCCGACCGAGTACATCCCCGGCCACCCCTACGCCACGCACTTCTGGAACGTCATGCACCTGGTGCTGCCCGAGGGTGAGCGCGCGATGGCCGACGTGCTCGGTCGCGCGCTGCCGCAGATCGACGACCCGCGTCTGGCCGAGGAGCTGGTCGGCTTCATCGGCCAGGAAGAGACCCACGCCAGCTCGCACGAGTCGTTCCGGATCCATCTGCAGGAGAACGGCTTCGACATCCCCAAGATCATGCGGCTGATGGAGTTCCTGATGGACCAGGTCTTCGGCGACCACGGCCTGAAGGGCCGCGCCGGTGAGGCGTGGTTCCACGAGCGCCTCGGCATCTACGCCGCCGCCGAGCACTTCACCGCCACCGTCGGCGAGTGGCTGCTCGACAACCGCACGTTCGACGAGATCGGTGTCGACCCGACCATGCTCGACCTGCTCCGCTGGCACGGCGCCGAGGAGATGGAGCACCGCAACGTCGCCTACGACGTGTTCCAGTACGTCGACGGAAGCTACGCCCGCCGGGTGCGTACGGCGCTGCTCGCCTCGGGCGGACTGCTCGCGCTGTGGCTCTACACCTCCAGCTGGATGTATGCCAACGACCCCAACGTCAAGGGCTCCAAGTGGGCGTGGCCGATCGCGTTCGTCAAGGACACCCGCAGGGGCCTCATGCCCGGCCTGAAGTTCATCTTCAAGGAGATCCCGCAATACCTCCGTCCCGGCTTCCACCCGTCGCAGATGGGCCCGATCGACAAGGCCGTGCGTTATCTCGCCCAGTCGCCCGCCGCGAGCGGTCTCTGATGGCGACGATGACGTCCGAGCGATCCAGCGAGCCCTCACGCGGGCTCCGGGCCCTGGCCAGGGGCGCCCAGGCCTACTCCGCACTCTTCGCGGCCAGCTCTGCCGCGCCGTACCTCTCGCGGTCGAAGCCCGTCCGCCGTACCGGCTTCGACCTCGAGCTCGTCGTCGACGCGGTCACCCGCGAGGTCGACGACGTCGTCAGCTTCACGTTGCGCCGTCCCGGCGGTGACGAGTTGCCGGTCTGGGTGCCGGGCGCCCACCTCGACGTCTTCCTGCCCTCGGGCGTGCAGCGGCAGTACTCCCTCTGCGGCGATCCGGCCGACCGCAACAGCTACCGCATCGCCGTACGCCGCATCGACGAGGGCGGCGGCGGCTCCCTGGCCATGCACCGCCTCTCTCAGGGCGACGTGCTGACCGTGCGCGGGCCGCGCAACGCCTTCACGTTCATCGACGTCGAGTCCTACCTGTTCGTCGCCGGCGGCATCGGCATCACCCCGATCCTGCCGATGGTGCGCGAGGCCGCACGCCGCGGCGCCAGCTGGAAGCTGGTGTACGTCGGGCGCTCGCTCGCCACGATGCCCTTCCTCTCTGAATTGCGGAGTCTCGGGGGCGGGCAGCTCGAGCTCCGGCCGGACGACGAGTTCGGCGTGCCCGATGTCGCCGACCTGCTCCTTCGCGCCGACGAGGGCGCCGCGATCTACGTCTGCGGGCCGACCCCGCTGATCGATGCCGCGCGAGTTCTGCAGCCGACGCTGAACCCGACCGGGTCGCTGCACAGCGAGCGGTTCTCCGCTCCGCCCGTGGTGGGCGGCCGCCCGTTCGAGGTGCACCTTGCCCGCACCGGAGTGACCGTTCCGGTCGGCGCCGAGGAGTCGGCGCTGGCCGCGATCCGTCGCGAGGTGCCGGGCGTGCGCTACTCGTGCCAGCAGGGCTTCTGCGGCTCCTGCAAGCACGCCG
The DNA here is from genome assembly GCF_001429525.1 of Nocardioides sp. Soil796. Classification (NCBI taxonomy): domain Bacteria; kingdom Bacillati; phylum Actinomycetota; class Actinomycetes; order Propionibacteriales; family Nocardioidaceae; genus Nocardioides; species Nocardioides sp. Soil796. The sequence goes on along the minus strand of NZ_LMSQ01000020.1, from coordinate 108,689 downwards.
TCCTCAAGGGCGACGTCGAGCACCGCGACACCAAGCTGCGGCCCGCCGAGCGCGACGACTCGATGCTGATCTGCGTCTCGCGCGCCGCTGGCGACAGCCTCACCATCGACCTGTGAAGCGAGGGAACCTGATGAGCCAACACGTGCGAGTCGCCATCATCGGTGCCGGATTCGGTGGCCTCGGCACCGCGATCCGGCTGAAGCAGGAGGGCATCGACGACTTCGTCGTGCTCGAGAAGGCCGGCGCAGTCGGGGGCACCTGGCAGATCAACGACTACCCGGGCGCCCAGTGCGACGTGCCGTCCCTGATCTACTCCTTCTCCTTCGCGCCGAACCCGAACTGGAGCCGGCTCTACCCGCTGCAGTCCGAGCTGAAGGACTACATGCACCACTGCGCCGTCGACCACGACGTGCTGCCCCACGTGCGCTTCCACACCGAGGTCACCCACGCCTCGTGGGACGACGACGCGCAACTGTGGCGGATCGCCACCAGCACGGGCGACCTGACCGCGCAGGTGCTGGTCGGCGCGATCGGCCCGTTCAGCGCACCGGCGGTGCCCGACATCCCGGGCCTCGACACCTTCGCCGGCACCGTCTTCCACTCCCAGGCCTGGAACCACGAGCACGACCTGCACGGCGAGCGGGTCGGCGTGATCGGCACCGGCGCCTCCGCGGTGCAGTTCATCCCGCGCGTGCAGCCACAGGCCGGTCACCTGACCGTCTTCCAGCGCACCCCCACGTGGATCCTGCCGCACCCGGATCGCCCCGTCAGCAAGGTCACACAGACGGTCTACCGCAGGGTGCCCGGTGCGCAGAAGGCCGCCCGCAAGGCCTGGGAGCTCACCTTCGAGGCGCTCGTGCCCGGCTTCATCCACGAGCCGAAGCTGCAGAAGCCGCTCGAGCTGATGGCCCGTGCGCTGTTGAAGAAGCAGGTCAAGGACCCCGAGCTGAGGGCCCGCCTGACGCCGTCGTACGCCGTGGGCTGCAAGCGGCCGACCTTCTCCAACGCCTACTACCCGGCGCTGACCGCCGACAACGCCACCGTGGTCAGCGACGGCATCGTCGAGATCACCGAGCGCGGCATCGTCACGGCCGACGGCGCCGAGCACGAGCTCGACACGATCATTCTCGGCACCGGGTTCCGGATGACCGACCACCCGGGCTTCGACCTGGTCCACGGTCGCGGTGGCGTCAGCATCGGTGACCGGTGGCGTGAGGGCGAGATGGCGGCCTACCTCGGCACGACGCTGCACGACTTCCCGAACCTGTTCCTGATCCTCGGCCCGAACTCCGGCGTCTACACGTCGGCGGTGATCACGATCGAGGACCAGGTGCACTACATAGTCGAGGCCCTGCGCGAGATGGAACGAGCCGACCTTCGCTCACTCGAGGTGACCGCCGAGGCGCAGCAGGAGTTCCTCGAGTGGGCCGACAAGGGGCTCAGCAAGTCGGTCTTCCTCACCGGCGGCTGCCACAGCTACTACCTGAGCCCGACCGGTCGGAACTTCACCCACTACCCCGGCTTCTCCGCCGGCTTCCGGGCGCGCACCAGCACGGTCGACCTCGACCACTACGTCGCACGACGCGTGGCGAAGGAAGGGGTCCCGGCATGAGCGGCCTCTTCGGCAAGCCGGCGTACGACGTCCGCGGCAAGGTCGTGCTGATCACCGGAGCGGGGCAGGGGATCGGCCTGGCCCTGGCCCGACGACTGCACGACCAGGGTGCGTCGGTCGCGATGGTCGACGTGAACGAGGTCGGCCTCAAGGAAGCCGCACTGGGCCTGGGGAGTGCGCGGGTCCTGCCGATCACCGCCGACGTCACCGACCGTGACGCCATGGCTGCCGCGGTGGCCCGCGTGGTCGAGCACCACGGCCGGCTCGACGTCGTGGTCGCCAACGCCGGGGTGACCCCGCCGCCGGCCACGATCCGCACCATGAACCTGGCCGACTACGACCGCGTCGTGGCGATCAACCAGACCGGGGTGCTCAACACCGTGCAGCCCGCGCTCGACGCGGTGATCGCGGCCAAGGGGCATGTCGTCGTGGTGGCCTCGTGCGCCGCCTTCTCGCCCGGCGTCGGGGGCGTCGGCTACATGTCGAGCAAGGCGGCGGCCGAGCAGATCGGCCGTGCCCTCAAGCTCGAGCTCGCGCCCCACGGGGCCAGCGCGGGCGTGGCCTACTTCGGCTTCGTGGACACACCCCTGGCCACCGCGACCCTCGACGACGACCCGATGGGCCGCCGTCTCGACGAGCTGCTCGGCTGGCCGTTGAACCACCGCATCTCGGCCGACGCCGCCGCCGAGTCGATCGCCGACGGCATCGCCGGCCGCGCCGCCGCCACGGTCGCCCCGGCCCGTTGGGTGCCGTACTCCCTGTTCCGCGGGGTGCTCAACGCCGGTGTCGACCGGGTGCTCGCCCGCGACCGCCGGGTGCACGAGATGGTGCGCGACCTCGAGGCCCGCGCGGAGTCGGAGCAGTGAACCGCTTTCTCAAGCTGCTGGGGCCGAGCCTCACCAGCAGGGCCGTGGTCGCCGGTGCGCGGCTCGTCGTGCGGCCGCAGATCGACCATCTGCGACTCGAGGGCGCGCAGCTGCGCTACCTGCGTGGCGCCATCGCCGCCAGCGGAGTGCTTGCCGGCTGGCCCGGAACGGCCCAGGTCGAGCCGGTGTCCACGGCTCGCTTCTCGGGCGAGTGGGTGCGGGCCCGCAACGCCCGCACGGCCGACGACGGCGCCGTCATCTACTTCCACGGCGGGGGCTACGTGGCCTCCTCGCCGCGCGCCTACCGGTGCGTGACCGAGCCGCTCTCGGTGCTGACCGCCCTGCCCGTGCTGGCCGTCGGCTACCGCCGGGCTCCCGAGCACCCGTTCCCGGCAGCCCTCGACGATGCCCTCGCGGCCTACGACTGGCTGCTCGAGCAGGGCTACCCGGCCGACCAGATCGTGGTGGCGGGCGACTCCGCCGGTGGTCACCTGGCGATGGGCCTGCTGGTCACGCTCGCCAAGCAGAACCGACCGATGCCGGCTGGCGTCACCCTGTTCTCCCCGCTTCTCGACCCGGCGCTGACCGAGGCCGTACGCCGCGATGCGCAGGCGCCGGATCCCGTGCTGACCCCGACCTTCGCGGCGCGTTGTGCCGAGGTCTTCCACCCCGGTGGCGGCGACTACCACGACCCGCGCCTCTCACCCCTGACGACGAGCCTGCGCCTGCTGCGCACGTTCCCGCCGATCCAGACCCATGTCGGCGGCACCGAGTGCTTCGCCGGTGACTCGGTGGCCCTGCACGCGCGCCTCACCCGCGCCGGCGTGCTCAACAAGCTGATCGTCTCGCGCGGCCAGGTGCACTCCTACGTCACGATGTACCGAGTCGTGCCGGAGGCGCGCAGAGCCCTCCGCCGGGCCGCCAGCTTCCTGCGCTCCTGCATCGACGAAGATGTCGTCACTCCGTCCTCCAGCTCGCAAAGGATCGCCCAATGACCTGGTATCCCCTCGACCCCGCTGACGACGCCTTCCTGCGCACCGCCCCGGCGATCACCACAAAGGTGATCGAGGTTCCCGTGCCCGTCGAGACGTTGTGGCAGGCGCTCGCCGCCGACGACGCGGTCGTCTCCTGGGGGCCGGGTGCCACGAAGGTGCGGTGGCAGGGCGAGCGGCCGTACGGCGTGGGCACGATCCGCGAGGTCACCGTCGGTGGCGCGGTGACCGTGCGTGAGAAGTTCTACCGCTGGGACGAGAACGAGCGGATGACGTTCGCGGTGACCGAGTCGACCAAGCCCGGCATCCGCCGCTTCGCCGAGGACTACGTCGTCGAGTCGACGCCCACCGGGTCGAAGCTGACCTGGACCGTCGCGGTCGAGGTGGCCAAGTTCGCCGGGCCGAGTGCCGTGATCGTCAAGCAGGGCTTGTCATTGGCCGTCGGGTCGATGATCAACGGCTTGAAGAAGAAGCTCGAAGCCCGCTGATCAGGATGTCGACGGCCAGGTAGGCCGACTCGACGGGGTCGTCGCCGGGGAAGCCGACGCGCCTGGCCAGCTGCTGTGACGACGCCATGCCGCCGATGCCCCACGTGCTCAGGAAGAAGTACGCCGCGGGCACCGGGCCTGAGCGCACGAGACCGGCGTCCTGGAGTTGGGCGAAGGCGTCGATCGCGCGTTGCTGCACCGGCTCGATGTGGTGCGTGAGCATGTGGTCGAAGCGCGGGCCGGGGCGAGCCGCCTCCTGATGGATGATCCTGGCCAGGGCCGGCTGGGCGATCGTGGCATCGACGAAGCGGACCATCACCTCGCGGATTGCCTCGAGTGGGTCGGCCGGGTCGACCTCGGGCTCGGGGTCCCACATCGCCGCGTTCAGGGTGGCGAACGCGTGCTCCACCGCGGCATGCCACGCAGCGTTCTTGGACTGGAAACGCTGGTGGATCATGTTGTGGCTGACCCCCAGATGGCGACACAGGGCGCGCACCGAGGTGCCGTCGTACCCGAGGTCCGCGAAGGCCTCGAGCAGCAGGTCGAGGAGCTGTGGGTCCTCGACGGTGCGTGGCCGCATGTGGTCTCTCCTCTGGTCGGGCGGAACTCTATCGGGGAAGTTACTTGACAGATGTCAACCTAACGCAGCACAGTTGCCACATCATTAATTGACGACTGTCAACTAAGCATTCGGAGTCACCCCGTGATCACTCTCCAGGACGAGAACCTCCACCAGCCCGGCACCGACCCGGACTGGCAGGAGAGCTTCTACTTCAACTGGGCCACCACCGACGAGAGCACCTTCGGTCTCACCCGGATCGGCTTCAATCCCGCATCAGGCAAGGCCGATGCGGTCGTGGTGACCCAGCGCGACGGCAAGGCCGAGCACGTCTACGCCTCGGTCGGCACCACCGTCGAACCCGGCCAGCTCGACGGCCCACCCGAGGGCGGACTGCGGGTCGGCGACCTCACCTACACGATGCTCGAGGCCGGCCGGTCCTGGCGGATCCAGCTCGGCGACCGCCTTGACCTGACGTGGACCGCCTTCACCCCGATCGTCGACTTCCACCACGGCTTCCCCGGTGACGCCGACGAGATCCAGCACCACTTCGAGCAGTCCGGCACCGTCACCGGCACGGCCACCTTCGACGGCGTGACGCACGTGATCGACGGGCTCGGCCAGCGCGACAAGTCGTGGGGCGTGCGGGAGTGGGAGGGCATCACCGGCTGGGACTGGATCGCGTGCCAGTTCGGCCCCGACCTCTCCTTCAACGCGACCCGGACGGACATCAACGGCACCAGCACGCCGGTCGGCTTCGTCTATGACGCCGGCCAGGTCCGCCACGTCACCGCCGTCGAGATCGACTACACGTGGCTGGCCCCGCACCTGCCGAAGTCGGCCACCCTGCACGTGAGCGTCGAGGACGGTACGGCGTACGTCATCGAGGCCACCGCGCTCGGCAGCGTGCCCCTGCTGAAGAACAAGCTCTTCATCGAGGAGACCCACGCGTCCTTCCGGACCGAGATCGACGGGGTCGTACGCCGAGGGGTGGGTGTCCTCGAGCACGCGCACCACGTCAGCCACCTCGGCATCGCCAAGCGACTGCCCAGGCTGCTGCCGGTGTTCGCCCTGGCCAAGCGCGGGAGCAACAAGTGATCGCGCGGCTGACCGTCGAGAGTGGTGCCGACCTGGAGCTGATCGGCGGCAAGGGGGCAGGCCTGGTGCGACTGCTGGCCGCCGAGCTCGACGTGCCCGAGGCCTGGGTGGTGCCCGCGCCGGTGTCGCTGGACAGTGAGGCCCGGGCGACCTGCCTCAAGGAGGCGCTGCCCGACTGGTGGGCCGAGGCGACGGCCGAGTTCCCCGGTTCGCAGTGGGCCGTGCGCTCGTCCGCCGTGGCCGAGGACCTGGCCGACGCCTCGTTCGCCGGGGTCTACGAGACGGTGATGGGAATCGACTCCGTCGACGCCCTCGCCGCCGCCGTCGAGGAGTGCTGGTCGGCACGCGACACCGACCGCGCCGAGGCCTACCGGTCGCAGCAGGCCACCGAGCGCTCCGGCATCGCCCTGATCCTGCAGCGCATGATCCGGGCCGACGTGGCTGGCGTGATGCTCACCGAGAACCCGCTCCGCCCCTTCGACGACGAGATCGTGATCGACGCGTCCTGGGGGCTCGGCGAGGCCGTCGTGTCCGGGCGCACCGACCCTGACCACCTGGTGCTCGACCGGGAGTCCGGCGAGGTGCTCACCGAGCGCATCGGTGCCAAGGAGATCGAGCTGCACCCGACCGGGATCGGTGGGGTCGCCGAACGCGAGGTGCCTGCCGAGCGCCGCGCCGTGCGCTGCCTGGAGGAGCGTGACCTCAAGGCGCTGCACACGCTCGAGCACGACGTCACCGCCGCGATCGGTGCGCGTCGCGACATCGAGTGGGCGATCGAGGGCGGCCACCTCTACGTGCTGCAGGACCGGCCGATCACGGGGCTGCCGCCGCGCGAGCCGAAGGAGGTGTGGACCCGCCGCTTCGGTGACGAGTACCTCGCCGACTACGTGTCCCCACTGGGCAACGACCTGATGATCCCGTGGATCACCGGCCCCCAGATGGACGAGGTCGCCGCGCTCCAGGGCCGCGCGCGCATCGTCGAGATGACCAAGCTGCGCCGCCACAACGGCTACATCTACCTCAACGGCGACTACGCGATCGAGCTGGCCCGCGCGGTGCCGCTGGCCGACCGCGAGGGTCCGCTGACCGCCTGGTTCGACTCGACCTGGGCCGACAAGGTGCGGACCGCTAAGTTCGAGCCGAAGCTGCTGCTCGGCACCCTGCGGGCACCCCGCAAGGACAAGGGCCGCGGGCCGATCACGGTCAACCCGGGCGCCATGGACCAGCACTGCGAGCGGATCGAGAACGAGGTCGTCCCGCTGATGGACCAGGACTTCGCGGCACTCACCCATGAGGAGTGGCAGCGCCAGCTGGACCTGATCCACGAGCTCGGCCGCAACCACTTCCGGGTGATCCGCTGGGGGATGGCCCAGCATGCGCCGATCATCCACGCGCTGCTCGCCAAGCTGCTGCGCTCGTGGGCACCCGAGGAGCCGGCCGACACGTTCCAGCGGCTGATCAGCGGCCTGCCCGGCACCCGCACCGCCGAGATCAACCAGGACCTCTACGACCTGGGCGCCTCGGTGCGCCAGGAGCCGGGGCTGCTCGAGGCACTGCGCTCCGACGCGTCCTACGACGAGGTGCGCGACGCCACCGCCGACTCTGCGTTCTGGGCCGGGTTCGACGGCTTCCTCGCCACCCACGGCCACCGGTCCTCGAGCCGTGAGATCTCCGCCGAGCGGTGGGCCGAGCAGCCCTCACTCGTGCTCAGCCTCGTCCGTGCCCAGGTGGCCTCGCTCGAGGCCGGCACCAGTCCCGCCGAGTTCGAGCACGAGGCGGCCACGCGCCGGGTCGATGCCGAACAGCGGGTGCTCGCGGCCGCGGGTCGCGGCCTGAGCGGGCGGCTCCGCAAGCGGGTGCTGACCAAGGTGTTGAGGCTCAGCCAGGAGTACACGGTCTACCGCGAGAACCAGCGCTACCACCTCGACTACCTCCTGTCGCACGTGCACCAGCTGCTGCTCGAGCAGGGGCGGCGCCTCGTCGCCCGCGGTGCGCTTCCGCACGAGCAGGACATCTTCCTGCTCACCGGTGACCGGCTGGAGTCACTGCTCGCGACGTCAGGGCCGGTCGACGACCCCGAGCTGGCGGCGTACGTCGAGGAGGCGCGCGCGCACTGGGCGCTGCACGGCAACAAGCTGCCCGCGACCTTCCTCTTCGACGAGGTCCCGACCGAGGGGCGGATCCCTCCGGTCGGCGACCTCCCCGAGGGCGCGCTGCCCGGGCTGGCCGCGTCGGCCGGACTGGTCGAGGGCCCGACCAGGGTGGTGCCCACCCTGGCCGATCTCTCCGCCGTGCGGCCCGGCGAGATCCTGGTCGCCTCCAACATCGACCCCGGCTGGACCAGCGTCTTCCCGATCATCGCCGGCCTCATCACCGAGACCGGTGGCGTGCTCAGCCACGGCGCGATCCTGGCCCGGGAGTACGGCATCCCGACGGTGACCTGCCTGCCCGACGCGCTGAGGGCGCTGCCGACCGGCACCACCGTCGAGGTCGACGGCACCCGGGGCTTCGTGCGGGTGGTCAGCGAACCGAGCTGACCCGTCCTGCCCTGGTGAACGTGATCGTCATGCGCACGTTGGGCTCGGTCGACGTGCGGGCGCAGATGCCGTACGTCGTGCCGAGCCTCGTGAACGGTTGACCGACGGCCTTCATCACCGCGGTCGTCGTCATGCCCGGGCGCACGAGGCGCTTCACCGCGGTCGGCGTACGACGCAGGCCGGGGTTGCGGCACGAGTCGGGCTTGATGCCCTGTGCGCGCTCCCAGGTCTGGAGGTAGGCCTCGGGGCCGCGGTTCAGGTCCTCGACGATGGCCGCGCCGTCGGTGGCGCCACCGAGTCGCCGCAGGTCCTCGATCCAGTCCGGGTAGAGACCGTAGTGGGCCACGCCGTCGACGTTGACGTCGTAGACGCGTTCGCCGCTGTGCTGCTTGCCGATCGAGACCCCGTTGAGCCCGGCGAAGGGATAGGTCACCTTGTCCGGGGCGTCGGCCCCGCGCGGCTGGCCCTGCTCGGCGAGCCCGTTGATGTCGGCGCCGAAGCCGAACCCGAAGTAGTAGCGCCTGTCGGCCCAGCCGAGGTGGCGCTTCCACTTCTTCATGAAGCCGGTGGAGTCGCCGGCCATCGGCGCCACGAAGCCGCCCAGCCGGTAGATGCGCGGGTAGGCGTCGGGCGTCGACCACGAGTGGCTCGACACGACGCCCGAGTAGCGTGCCTCCTCGAGCTGGTCGAGGGTGGCGCTGCGGCCCTTCACGCTCATGTGGTCGGGGTCGATCAGCATCTTCCTCGCCATCAGCTGCTCGATCGCGAAGCCGCCCAGGTCGGTCAGCCCACGCTGGTTGCAGTGCAGTGGTGGGCCGTAGAGCGGCAGCGCCGGGAGGCCGATCCCGGCGACCTGCGCGACCGCACCGAACAGGGCGTCCTGCTGTCCGCCGCTGATGTCGGGGAGCGCGAGCTGCGTCTTGTCCGCGGACTCGCCGTCGGCGGGCTCGCAGTGCCTCATGTTCCAGAACGAGCCGGTCTCGAGGAAGTTGGCCAGGTTCACCACGGCCCCGACCGCGCCCTCGTCGCCGGCCACCCCTGAGAGCGCGTTGTCGAACTTGTTGACCAGCTCCATCTGGCGCACGCCGATGTCGTAGAGGTCGTCGAGCTGTCGGGTGATCGAGGCCCGGTTGCACTGCGGGATGTCGAGCTTCATCGTGCACCCGAACGGGATGCTCACCTCGATGCCCATCACCACCGCGAGCTTGCCCTGGTTGATCACCTTGCGCGCCTCGAACGGCGTCGTGACGATGCGGTACCAACCCTTGCCGGGGCCGCCTGCCTGCGCGTCGATGTAGCGCTCCATCGCCCGCATGTCCCTGGCCTGCAGCTTGGCCGACTCCATGTCGTCGCAGGAGTTCTTCTTCATCGGATAGACCTGACAGAGCTTGCCGTTCTCGACCAGCAGGTTGACCAGCAGCCGCTGGCCGCCGCGCCACGATCGCTCCATCCACTTGTAGTAGGTGCCCTCGTGGGTCAGCGACTCCGGCGCCGGCCAGTCCTTGAAGGTCGGCCAGCCGACCGGGTCGTGGGAGGTGTTGCCCGAGAGCACCGCCTCGAGGAGCGCGCCCTTGCCTCCGGTGAGGTTGTGGTCGGCGCAGTCCTCCAGCGCGTACGGCGCGCCGTACTTGTGCCAAGGCCGGCCGCAGTGCACCTTGCCGCCGAGGAACTCGAAGGCCATGCCGTGGACGTGGGCGTCGACGTAGCCGCGCACCTCCTGGAACGACGTGGTGCCGGCGTGCGGGTTGCCCGAGACGTCGACGTCGACCTCGGGGTACGCCGGGCAACCGGTCGTGGCGCGCAACGCGAAGGCCTTCGCGGTCGTGGCCGTGCTGGTGCCGTTGCCGGCGAGGTAGCGGCCGTCGGCCAGCTGGAAGGTGAAGCCGGCCGAGGTCTTGCGGGTGACCCACTCGGCGTCGGCGGACGGCTTCGCGGCCGCGGTCACCGCGCCCGACCGGGTGCCGGTCAGGAACGCAGAGTTCGAGGTGTAGAGCAGGTTCACCCCGAGGTCGGTGGCCTGGAACCGCACCGGCGTGCCGGCCAGGGTGTAGCAGCCACCGGCCACGGCGTAGCGGTTCTCCGGCACGGTCAGCCGCGGGCTGCGCAGCGTCGCGCGGACCAGCGTGGGGTCGGTGCTGGACCGGCTGCCGGCGGCGTACGCCGCGTTCCTGCGCGCCTGCTCGGCGGTGGTCGGGTCTTGGGTGCCCGCCCGGACGGAGGCCTGTGCGTCGGCGGCGAGCTCGTCGGACTGGCTGAGGTCGTTCTTGCGGGCCGGGTCGTGCTTGTGCCAATGACCGTCGGCCGCCTGCGCCGGTCGCGCGTCCTCGTAGGCCTGCTGCGTCGAGGCCGTCCGGGTGAAGGAGTACGTCGGCACGGTGATCGCGCTGGCGACCAGCCCCGCGGCGATCCCTCCGGCGAGCAGGAGTCGCAGGTGATGACGGTTCGGCGTGCACTTCATGTAGGGCACAACGAAAGGGGCTGGCTCAGGTCACTCCGGCCCGTGTGGGCGGGTATGTCCATTCGACTGCGGTACCCCTCCACGTCCCCTATTTTGGGTATGCGGAGCGCCGCTTCGGTGCTCGATGAATGGGTGTGGGGACACATGAACCGGCTTGCTCGAACTGTTTGCACACTCCTTCTTCTGGCCCTCGTGCCGGTGCTCATCGGAGGCCAGGCCACGGCAGCACCTGCCGCGCCGGATCCGGACAGTCCGTCGCTGATCACGCCACTGCCCGACATCCCTGACACGGTCGGCACCGACTTCTGGGTGGCCTTCCCGGACCTGCCGGGCTACCCGCTCCAGACGCGGGTCTACCTGTCGCCCACCAGCGACGGCACCGTCACCGTCGCCGACCGCGCCGGAACCGTCCTCGCCACCGTCCCGGTGACGTCCGGCACGGTCGCCCAGGTCGATCTGCCCTCCGGGCTGATGGTGACCTCGAACGACGGCGTCGAAGCCGCCGGTGTGAAGGTCACGTCGACCACGCCGATCTCGGTCTACGGCGCGCTGATCCACCCTGCCGCGTCCACCGGCTTCCAGGCGACCCCGGTCGATGCGCTCGGCACGTCGTACCGCGTGCTGAGCTACACCCAGAACATCGGCGGCTTCTCGAGCCGACTGACAGTGATCGGGTCGGCCGACGACACCGACGTGACGATCACGCCCCACACCACGGTCGGTGCCCGACCCGCCGGTGTGCCCTTCACCGTCACCCTCGACAAGGGTGAGACCTACCAGCTCGGCACGTCCGGCGACGGCCAGGACGTCACCGGCACCACCGTGACGGCCACGGCGCCGGTCGCGGTGTACGGAGGCAACGCATGCGTGAACATTCCGACCGGTTCTCCCGCGTGCAACCCGATCATCCAGCAGCTTCCGCCGACCTCGGCCTTCGGCACGGAGTTCATCTCGAACCGGTTCGCGACGCGGGCCAAGGGCGACACCTACCGCGTGCTGGCCGACCAGGACGGCACCGTCGTCACGATCGGCGACACCCAGGTCGCCACGCTGAACGCCGGCGAGTTCTACGAGGCGGTCCTGCCTGACGGTGCGACCGCCCCGGGCAACGACGCCGTGGTCATCAAGACCAGCAAGCCGACCCTGGTTGCCCAGTTCGGCAACGGCTCCGGGTACGACAACTCGGCGGGCGACCCGCTCATGGTGCTGGTCACCCCGATCGGACAGCACCTCACGGCGTACACCCTGGCCACACCCGACATCGTCTCGTCGGGCGCAGGAACGCTGCCGTGGATCAACGTGCTGGTGCAGACCCGCGACCTCGGGGCCCTGACCCTCGACGGGACGCCGGTGGATGCCGCGCAGTTCAACGAGGTCGCCGGGACCAACTACTCGGTGGCCCAGCTCAGTGTCAGTCTCGGCCAGCACTCCCTGAGCGCTCCGCACCAGTTCGGCGTGCAGGTCTATGCCTGGGGAAGCTACGACGCCTTCGGCTACTCGGGCGGCGCCGCGCTCGCCCCGATCGCCGACGCGCCCAACCCGCCGGTCGCCGACCCCCTGACCTCCGAGGCCATCGGGGCCCAGTCGGCCACCGTCGCCGTCGGCGAACAGCAGGAGGTGCGCCTGCTCGACGGGGTCACCCTCACCGACAGCATCACGATTCCCGGGCAGGGCACCTACGAGCTCGACAGGCCGACCGGCGTCATCACGTTCACGCCGCTGTTCGGGTACGCCGGTACGCCCACCCCCGCGACGTACCGCATCGTCGACGCATGGAACCAGCAGGCCGAGAGCACCTACACGCCGACCGTCCTGCCTCCGGCCGGGCCGGTCGCGTCGCCGTTGACCACGTCGGGGACCGGCGTGCAGTCGGTGGCGCTCACCCCGCCGACCGGCGGATCGGTGACGCTCGTCGATGCCGGAGGTGTCGAGACGACCACGGTCTCGGTCCCCCAGGGCACCTATCTCCTCGACACCGCCACCTCCACGGTCTCGTTCGTGCCGGACGCCGGGAAGACCGGCCGGGCGACAGCCGTGAAGTACCGCCTCATCGACGCCTACAACCAGACCGCCGAGTCGACGTACACGCCCACCGTGCTGGGCACTGTCGTGCCCCCGAACCCGGGCGCGGACAACCCGCGGGCCACGCTCCGGCTGCCCGGCTTCACCAAGGTTGCGTCCGGTCGGACCGCCCGGGTGCCGGCGACCTGCGTCGTACGACGTGCCACGACCCGGTCCTGCACGGTGACGTTGTTCGCCAACGTGGGTGGCACCCTCACCCGCGTCGGGCACGGCCAGGCGAAGGGCAGGAACGTGACGGTCTCGCTCAACGCGGTGGGCCGTGCCGTGGCCGCCACACCGGGCGGCAAGGTCCTCCAGGGACGCATGGTGCTGAGGACCACGAAGGGCAAGACGCTGCGTGACCGTGCCTCGACCCGGGTGGTCAGCAAGCGGTTCACGCTGCTGCGTGCCCCGTCGTTCTCCGTGTCCGGACAGTCGCTGCGCAGCTCGGATGCCGCCTATCTGCGCGCGGTGGGCACGAAGGTCGGACGGGTGACCACCGTGATCTGCACCGGCTTCACCGACAGCCAGGGCTCGGAGGCCTACAACCGCGGCCTCGGCCTGCGCCGCGCCAAGGCGGTCTGCGATGCCCTGCACCTGCCCGGCCGGGTCCGTACGCAGGTCGTGACCCTGGGTGAGCGGCAACCGGTCGCCGACAACGGCACCAGCAGTGGTCGCGCCCGCAACCGCCGGGCCACGGTGACGCTGGTCTACTGACGGTCCGACCGGTCGCAGTCGGCCTTCACCCGCGCAGTCGGACGGTCAGGATCTGCGCGGTGCGGCGCACCTCGTCGACGTACGCCTCGGAGGACTCCGCGCCCGGGTGGGTGATCGCGACGCCCGCCACCGGGTAGTCGTTGTGGTCGAGCACCGCCGCGGCGACGCTGGCGAACCCCGGGGTGACCTCGCCGTCCTCGGTGGCGTGCCCGCGTTGGCGGGTCTCCTGCAGCACGGCCGTGAGCTGGCGCGGACCCGACGGTCCCTTGCCGTGGCGGTCGACGAACGCGGCGCGGTCCGGGTAGGCGGCGCGCACCTGTGCGGCGGGCAGCGCGGCCAGGATGGCCCGGCCGCTGGCGGTCAGGTGGGCCGGGAGCCGTACGCCGACGTCGGTGACCAGCGGCGGCCGGCCGGGTGCCCGCTCCTCGATCACGTAGAGGACGTCGCGGCCGTGCAGCACCGCGAGGTGCGCACTCTGGCCGGTGCGGTCGACGAGCTCCGCCAGTGGGCGGCGCGAGATCCGCTGCAGGGGCGCCTGGCGGGTGTAGCCACTGCCGACCTCGAAGGCGGCAACGCCCAGCCCGTAGCGCCGCTCCTCGGCCAGGTGCGTCACGAAGCCCTCGTCGATCATCGTGTTGACCAGGTGGTACGCCGTGCTGCGGGGGAGGCCGACGCCGGTGATGATGCGGTCGAGCGGCACCGGACCTGGCTGCGCGGCAAGGAAGCGCAACACCTGGAGGGTCCGAGTGGCTGCTGGGACCTGGCTCATCGGGCACTCCTTCCGCGCGCGATTTAATGACGTGGACTCCCGCGAGCCCGGCACTAGTGTGGAGCATCCAGCCACCCACCCGGCCACGTGCGAGGCAGGAAGCATGCTCGAAGCTCTCGGGATCAGCGCCGAGGAGACCGCCGTCTACCGCGCGGTCGTGCGGCTCGGCGAGGCCAGCCTGATGGACGTCAGCACCACCGTCGGCCAGGAGGTCACCGACGTGGGGGCCGCGATCGGACGGCTCGAAGCGCTCGGCCTGGTCAGCCGCGACCCCGACGACCTCGTGCGCGCAGTGCGACCCGACCTGGCCATCGACGCGCTGGTGGCCGAGCGCGAGGGCGAGCTGCAGCGCGCGGTGCTGGCGGCCCGGTCGATCGCGGACGAGTTCCGGGCCGAGCAGCGCGAGGAGCCCAGCTACGGAGTGGCCGACATCGTGCGCGGTCGCTCGGCGCTCCAGGCACGCTATCGACAGCTGCAGCTGGGCGCCCGTGAGGAGGTGCTGACCTTCGACCGGCCGCCGTACGTCTCGACGCTCGGGGTCAACGAGGACGAGATCGAGCACCTCACCCGCGGCGCCCGCAGCCGAGGCATCTACGACACGGCTGCCTTCGACGTGCCCGGGCAGCTCGACTGGCTCGCCGCCGCGGCCGACGCCGGCGAGGAGGCGCGCGTGCTGGCCGGGCTGCCGTTGAAGATGTCGATCGCGGACCGCCGGGTGGCGCTGATCCCGTTGACGATGGACGCCGAGTCGGTCGGCTCGACCGGCCTGCTGATCGGGCCGTCGGCGTTGCTCGACGCGCTGGTGATGCTGTTCGAGGCGTTGTGGGAGCGCGCCGTACCCCTCGAGTCGGCGTTCGGCGGTGACGCACCCTCCGCCACCGGGGCGGCAGAGGGGCACCTCGTCGACCTGCCCCTGCTGACCCTGCTGACCGCGGGCCTGGGCGACGACGCGATCGCGCGGCAGCTGCAGGTCAGCGCCCGCACGGTGCGGCGCCGGGTCGCGGGACTGATGGACCTGCTCGACGCCCGCAGCCGCTTCCAGGCAGGGGTGCAGGCCCGGGCACGCGGCCTGGTGTGAGCCCCGGCTGAGCCCGTCGGCTGGCCGATAGTGGCGATGTCCGTTCTGGCCAGCGCACGGGCCCCCACGGCCCGCCCGCCGCCCCTAATGTCCTCGACATCGCACCTGTCGATCCGAGGAGCTCTGCCATGCGGGGAACGCAGTTCTGGCGCACCACCATCCTGGTGCTCGTCGTCGGCCCGGTCAGTGTCCTGGGCCTGGCTTCGGCCGGCTCGGGCGCCGTCGGTGCGGCGCGGGCCCCCGGACCGGACCTGCAGGAGACCGCGTCGTCGGCGACGGTCACCCTGGTCACCGGAGACGTGGTCCGCCTCGACACCGCGCCCGACGGCACCCAGCACGCCACCGTCGTACGCCGCGTCGACCCGCGCGGCGGCTATCACACGTTCACCTCCGGGGGAGACGTGCACGTCGAGCCCGGGCCGGCCTCGACGCTGATCGCGGCCGGGCGCCTGGACCCCGAGCTGTTCAACGTCAGCTCGCTCGTGCGCCAGGGGTACGACGACGCCCACCGGGCCACGCTCCCGGTCATCGTCGAGTACACCGCGGCCGCGACCGACCGGGCCCCGCTGGCCCGGAAAACCGCTCCTCGGGGCGCCACCAAGGACCGGGTGCTCGAGAGCATCGACGCGCTCGCCGTCTCGACCGCCAAGGCGCATGCC
Source organism: Nocardioides sp. Soil796 (assembly GCF_001429525.1). Classification (NCBI taxonomy): domain Bacteria; kingdom Bacillati; phylum Actinomycetota; class Actinomycetes; order Propionibacteriales; family Nocardioidaceae; genus Nocardioides; species Nocardioides sp. Soil796. The sequence continues at coordinate 92,795 of NZ_LMSQ01000020.1, read as the reverse complement.
GAACAGTTCTGGGCTGACGTGGCCGGCACCGTCAGTGGCAGAGGAAGGGCACCAGCGCGACTGGCCACCGGGTTGGCCAGGGTCTCCCTCGACTTCCGTGTCGAGGCCACGCTCGACCGCAGCACTGCGCAGATCGGAGCACCCGAGGCCTGGGAGGCCGGGCTCGAGGGAGACGGGACCACGGTCGCCGTGCTCGACACCGGCATCGACGCGACGCACCCGGACTTCAGCGGTCGCATCGGCGCCACCCGCGACTTCGCGGAGACCGGCTCGGTGAACGACCTGGCCGGACACGGCACCCACGTGGCCTCGATCGTCGCCGGCTCGGGGGCGGCCTCCGACGGCGCCTACCGTGGCGTCGCACCGCACGCGAACCTGATGATCGGCAAGGTGCTCAACGACTCGGGGGCGGGTGCCGCGTCGTGGGTGATCGACGGCATGGAATGGGCCTCGTCCAACGACGCCGACGTCGTGAACATGAGCCTGGGTGGTCCGGTCACCAAGGGCGACGACCCGATCAGCCGGGCAGTCGACGAGCTCACCCGCCGGGACGGCACGTTGTTCGTGGTCGCCGCCGGCAACGGCAGCATCGGTCAGCCCGGCACGATGGACGTGACCGCTCCCGGGGCGGCGGCAAGCGCCCTGACCGTGGGCGCCGTCTCGCGCACCGACTCGAAGTGGTCGGGGTCGCGCAACGGAGTCATGGGCGACGGCGCCCTCAAGCCCGACGTGATGGCTCCGGGCATGGGCATCGTCGCCGCCCGCGCCGCCGGCACCGGGTCCGGCACCTCGCCGTACACCTCGATGACGGGGACCTCGATGGCCTCGCCCCACGTCGCCGGCTCCGCGGCACTGCTCCTGCAACAGCACCCCGACTGGACGCCGGTGCAGGTGAAGGCGGCCCTGACCTCGACCGCCCGGCCGACCACGTCGGGCGACGCGTTCGACCGTGGCGCGGGCGTCATCGACGTCGGTCGTGCCTCCCGCCAGGACGTGTACGTCGACTCCGGCATGCAGTTCATGGGCTACTTCGCCCGGCCGTTCGTCGACGGGCAGCTGACCTCCGACAAGCAGCTCAACTACACCAACACGTCGGACCAGGACGTCACCCTCGACCTGTCCACGACGCTGGTCGAGGACCACGGCGACCCGGTCGACGGCGACGTCCTCACGGTCACGCCGGCGACCTTGACGGTGCCGGCCGGTGGGCAGGCACACGCGACCGTGCACGTGGACGTCTCCGAGGTCGAGGCCGCCGAGTTCTCCGGCCTCGTCGTCGCCTCTGGTGCCTCGGGTGCTTCTGGCGCCGAAGGGCTCGAGCTGCGGACCACGATCGGCTTCCTCAAGCAGGACGACACCGTCGACGTGACCTTCCGGGCGGTCGACGCGCATGGTCGCCCGGCGACGGCGAGGCTGCGGGCCACGCCGTACCTCGCCAAGGACAACCGCTACTACCCGGACAACATCTACCTGACCGGCGACCAGACCGAGTGGACCCTGCGGCTGCCCGAGGGCGAGTACAACCTCTTCGGCCTGATCACCACGTTCGACGCCAGCGGTCGGTTCGTCGAGGAGCAGAGCATCGTCCACGACCCCAAGGTGTCGGTGCAGGCACCCAACTCCACGGTGACGCTCGATGCCCGCAACGCCACGCCGGTCGAGGTGCGCACGCCACGCACCTCGACACCGCGCGAGCTCACCATGAAGTTGCAGCGAGGCGAACCCGGCACCAACCTGGCGACCTCCGACGAGTGGTACTGGAACTACACCGACGGCGAGCCCTCACAGGTCTCCGTGGCGCCGACCGAGCACGTCGACGACGCCCCCTTCGCGCTGCTCTCGCAGTGGGAGACCGGCGTTCCGCTGCTGACCTCGGAGGTGACCGGTCGCGGACACCACACGGTGAACGCCGTGCAGGAAGGTGGGCCGGCGATCGACGGCAGCCGGACGCTGCGCGTGGTCGACGCCGGCCACGCCACCGCCTCCGATCTGCGCGGCCTCCGGCTGGCGGGATCGGTGGCACTGGTGCAGGAGTCCGCGACCATGACCTGGGCCGAGCAGGTGCGGGCAGTCATCGAGGCGGGCGCGCCGATGGTGATGCTCTACTCGGCCGAGGACGGCGTGTTCTATCCGTGGGTCGGTGGACCGATACCGGTGCTCGCGGTCGACCGGGCAGAGGGCGAGAGGCTGCGTGGCCTCTCACACGGCCACGCACCGACCATGCTCCGGCTGACCGGGACGCCGCGGACGCCGTACGCCTATGGCCTGACGTTCGTCGAGCAGCAGGAGATCCCCCGGCGTCTCGAGTACGACGTACGCGAACGCGACCTGGCCACGATCTCCTCGCGGTTCCACACCACCGGCACCGGCGAGCGCGGGTGGCGCCTTCGCTACGGCTCGTGGGCACCCTGCGCGTGCAGCACCCCGACGGCCACCGACTACGTGCCCGAGCTGGGCTACACCCGCACCGAGTACGTCACCGCCGACCCCGACACCTCGACGTACGCCGCCTGGCAGTTCCTCTACAACATGCCCGGCGACCTGCTCTTCGCCAGGGACCGCACGGTGTTCCGACCGGGGCAGAAGGTGACCGAGAACTGGCTCGCCGCCCCGCTGTCTCCCGGCATCGCGAACAACACCGCGACGCCGTACAACTGGAAGATGCTCAACGAGCGCACGGCGGGTGGGCAGCTGCGCTTCGACCTGGCCGGGCTGACCGACTCGGCCGGCCACTGGATGAAGGGACTTGCCGGCAGCGCGGAGTCACTGCGCCTCTATCGCGGCGACGAGCTGCTGCTGGAGCGCGCCGGCACCCTCGCCGGGGGCGTCGCGGTGCCCGGCGAGCGGGCGACCTACCGCCTGGAGGCCGACACCGAGCACGACGGCACCGTGCTGGGGCTCTCGACGCGGACCCGGAGCGTGTGGACCTTCGGCTCGGCCGGGAACGGTGCCCAGCAGATGCTGCCGTTGATCGACGTCGACTACCCGGGGATCACTCGACGGGACAGCCCGACGCCGGCGCTCGACCTCGAGAACACGGGTAGGCCAGGGGAGGAGGTCACCCTGCACCTGAAGGCCACGCACCAGCGTGGATCGGTGGCCGGGGAGATCGGCACGATGTCGGTCTGGGTTTCCTACGACGACGGCGCCACGTGGACGGCCGCCCCCACGCGGGCCCTCGGCGACGGCGAGTTCGCTGCGGACTACCGGCACCCCCGCCACGGGGAGTTCGTCTCGCTCAAGGTGCGCGTCGGAGACCGGGACGGCAACACTCTCGAGCAGTCGCTGGTCCGTGCCTACCGACTCGGTGGGCGGTGAGTCCGGGCAGCCTGCGAGGCTTCCGCCATGACGATCGCGCAGGTGTTCATGGTCCTCGTGCTGGCGTTCTTCGTGCTGGTCGCGGTGATCGCGGCGCGCCGCTTCCGCGCGCATCGCACCCGCCTGCGCGACTGGGTGCCGGCGGAGGCGACGGTGGTCGGCGCCGAGCTGGTGCAGTCGTGGAACGGCAACGACAACCAGCGGCGCTACCTGGTGACCTGGCGCTACCGCACCCCTGACGGTGTCGAACGGGACTCACCCGGCCGTGACCCGATGTTCTCCGCGCCGGTGATCGGCAGCGTGATCCCGATCCGCTACGACCCGGCCGCGCCGGAGCAGTCGGCCTGGATGCCGCCGATGGGCACGCCCCAGCTCGCGGTCTACGGATGCCTGGGCGTGCTGTTCGTGGTGCTGGCGATCTTCTTCGCGTTCTTCGCCAGACTCATCCTCTGAGTCTTCTGCGGCCGAGGCGTGCGCTCAGCTGAGCGCACGCTCGTCGGCCACCGGCACCAACGCGATCGCGACCAGCGGGAAGAGCGCGGACGTCGCGAAGGCCGCGGCGTACCCCCACTCGGTGATCGCCAGCCCGGCAATGGGGGGTACGGCGGACGCGGCGAGGAACTGGGCGGTGTTCTGGATGCCGAGTGCCCGGCCCGACCAGAACGGTCCGGCGCGTTCGGCGACCGCGGTGAACGCCAGCCCGTTGTCGGCCACGGTGATCGCGGTGGCCAGGACCATCAGGCCCACGGCCACCGACCAGTCGGCACCGGAGGTCAGGCCCAGGAGCAGCATGCTCGCCGCAGCCCCCATCGCGACCCACCGCAGGGGCCGCATCCGACTGCCCACGACGTCGGAGAGGTGCCCGACCGCGATCCGCCCGAACGCGCCCACGAGCTGGGCGATGGCCACCAGCGTGCCGGCCGCCGCGGGTGACCAGTCGCGGTCCTGGACCAACCAGACCAGCGCGAAGGTCCACACCATGAACTGCGGCACCACCAACAGCACCGACACTCCGTGGATCCGCGACAGGTAGCCGTCGGCGGCATACGGGTTGGGCGCGTCGCCGACCCGACGCTCGGGACGTGGCGGGTCGATCACCACGGCCGCCACCACCAGCAGGGCCAGGCCACAGGCGATGCTCGGCACCAGGAGCGCGGCCGCGATGCCGTGCCGGTCGGCGATGACGGCGATGCTGATCGCCGCGACGCCCACGCCGACGGGTTGGGCCATCTGGCGAATGCCCATCGCCAGGCCGCGCCGCCCCGCCGGGAACCAGCCGACCACCACGCGTCCGCTGGCGGAGCTGGTGGACGCGGCGGCCGCCCCGGCGAAGAACAGGGCCACGGCGAGCAGGACGCTGCTGTCGACCAGCACGGCGGCGATGCCGGCGACGGTGGTGCCGGCCAGTCCGGAGAGCAGCACGAAGCGCTCGCCGGAACGGTCGACGACCAGCCCCCACAGGACCAGGGTCAGCATCACGCCGATCGTGGGCGACGCCGCGACCAGGCCGGCCCGGGCCAGGCTCATGTCGCGCTGGTCGTGCAGCACCGGGATCAGGAATGCGGGACCATGGATCATCACGGCGCCGGCGGCCTGTGCGACTGTGCTGGCCGCGAGCATGGCCCAGCGGCGTACGTCGGAGATGTCGGTGGTGGACGACTGTGTCACCCACCCAGTGAACGTCACGGTCCAACGGCGGACCGTTTGATTCTCGAAATGTGGACGAAAATGTCTTGGAGTGCGAGACGGCTGCGACCTCCTAGGCTGACCGCATGACGACGTACGACTTCTCCCAGGTGGACGTGTTCGCGCCGGCTCCGCTGACCGGCAACCCGGTGGCGGTGGTGCACGACGCCACCGGCCTGACCGACGAGCAGATGGCCGCCTTCGCCCGCTGGACCAACCTGTCCGAGACGACCTTCCTGCTGCCGCCGACCGACCCGCGCGCGGACTACCGGTTGCGCATCTTCACGCCCTCCGCCGAACTCCCGTTCGCGGGGCACCCGACATTGGGCAGCGCCCATGCCTGGTTGGAGATTGGCGGTACGCCGGCCTCGAGCGAGATGGTCGTCCAGGAGTGCGGCATCGGTCTCGTCGAGCTGCGTCGGGACGGCGACGTGCTGGCCTTCCGGGCTCCCGGGTTCCTGCGCTCGGGCGAGGTGGACCAGGACACCCTCGACCACGCGCTGAGTGCCCTCGGCGTGGCGCCGGAGAGGGTGCGCGCGGTCAACTGGATCGACAACGGGCCGGGCTGGATGGGCCTGCTCCTCGACAGTGCGGACGACGTGCTGGCATTGACGCCCGACTACGCGGCGATCGGGGACCTCGACCTCGGGGTGATCGGGCCGCACGCCGAGGGTGGTCCGGCCGACTACGAGGTGCGCGCGTTCTGCCCCGAGCTGGCCGTGCCGGAGGACCCGGTCACGGGTTCCCTCAACGCCGGGTTCGCCGTGTGGCTGATCGGTGCCGGCCTCGCGGCGTCGTCGTACACCGTCAGGCAGGGCACCGCCCTGGGCCGCTCCGGCGACGTGCGCATCACCACCGACGAGTCCGGTGACCAGTGGGTCGGCGGTGCCGCCAGGACGCTGATCAGGGGAACCTTGACGCTCTGACCCGACGCTCCGGCGGGTGCACGAACCGGACATGTGGTGTAGGACACTGCTATGGACTCTCGGGTAGTACCGTCGCTGTCGCCGCTCGCCGAACCGATCTACCAGGCCGCCGTGAATCTCGGTGATGCGACCGTGAGTGAGATCGCCAGACACGTTGCCCTCGACGACGGCATGGTCCGGCCCGAGATCACGGCTCTCGAGTCGGTCGGGCTGGTCGAGCTGTCCGGCGGCAGTGTCCGGGCGCTGGCCCCGCAGCTGCCCCTGGAGCGCCTGGCGCTCGAGCACGCGAGGGCGATCGACGCCGCGCGGCTGACCGGCTCCGTGCTCGCCGAGATCTGGACGCGAGCCGCCAACCGGCAGAGCTTCGTCGAGATCGTCACCGACGAGTGCGCGATCAACACGGTGGAACGTGAGCTCATGGACGACGCCGTGACCTCCGTCGACGCCCTGTGCATCGGACCGGTGGCGCCCAGGCGGCTGCCGCCGGGCATGCAGATCCCCGAACCCACCGTGCATCCGGGATTCCACGAGGCGATCGACCGAGGCGTGAACGTGCGCGCCCTCTACGGCGTCAGCGTGTTCAACGACTCGCTCGGGTTCGCCGCCGTCCAGCAGTGCATGGCAGCGGGCGAGGAAGCGAGGGTGTTCTCGAACGTGCCGATCAACCTGACCGTCTTCGATCGCAAGCGCGGCTACCTCTCGGTGCCCGGAGAGGTCGGGTCGCGCCGCGCGCTCGTCGTCGTCCACGAGTCCGGCCTGCTCGACGCGATGGTCTCGATCTTCGAGGGCTACTGGCAGATGGGCGTGCCCCTCGGGGCCGAGTCCGACGTGCACGATCACGGCGCGAGCGAGGCGGAACGCCAGCTGCTGGCCTACCTTGCGGCCGGCCTCACCGATGAGGCGATCGCCCGCGACCTCGGCATCAGTGCCCGCACCCTGGGCCGACGCATCTCGCGACTCGAAGAGGTGCTGGGCGCGCGCAGCCGCTTCCAGCTGGCGCTGCAGGCCAGCCGGCGCGGCTGGCTCTGAAAGGCCCTTGTGGCCACCGAGCTGCCTCGGCGACCACAAGGGCCTTGGGGTGTTCTGTCAGGGAGTGTTGCCTCAGAAGTTGGTGGCCACGTCGTCGATCACGAAGCTGGTCTGGAGCGAGGAGTCCTCGGTCGCCGCGAACTTCAGGGTCACGTTCGTGCCCTTGTAGGCCGACAGGTCGATCGACTTCTGCACGTACGAGCCCTTCGGTGTCGACGCGTTCGAGTAGCTGTGCTTGGTGACCCCGTTGATCTGCACGGTCGCCTTGTCGTACGGCGTGGAGGTCGAGCCCTCGGACGTGTCGATCCGGATCCAGTACGTCAGCGTCGGGGAGGACGCGCTGGCCGGGACGGCGAAGGTCTGGGACTCGTTCTCGGACGCGGTCTGGCCGTTGCCACCGAGCCACAGCTTCCACGTGCCGGAGTGTGCCGGGCGTCCGCTGTTGTTCGTGATCGGTCCGGTGGTGCCGGTCCAGCCGGTCTGGCCGGACTCGAACCCGCCGTTGGTCAGCGTGCCGCCGGGAGGCGGGGTGGTGCCGTCGCACTTCTCCGTGCCGGCCGGGACGGAGATGGCCGTGAACGCCGCCTCGACCGCCTTGCACTCCGCGGACGTGGCGCCGTACAGGTCCTTGGCGGACTTGATCGCTCCGGTGCGAGCCGCGGCGTAGTTGCTCTGCGAGGTCAGGTACGTCGACAGGGTGCGGTACCAGATCTTCTCGGCCTTCTGGTGGGTGATGCCGGAGACTGCGGGGGCACTGCCGCACACGGGTGAGTTGTAGCTGACCCCGTTGATGGTCTTGGCGCCCGATCCCTCGGCGAGCATGTAGAACCAGTGGTTCAGCGGCCCCGACGAGTAGTGCGGGTCCAGGCCGCCGAGCGTCGACGACCAGCAGTCGCGCGAGGCACCGTCCTTGGAGGGCTTGTCCATGTAGCGCAGCGGAGTGCCGTTGCCACGGATGTCGATCAGCTCGCCGATCAGGTAGTCCGGCACGTCGGAGGCTGCGTTGGAGTACCACTCGACCGCGGTGCCGAAGATGTCGGAGGTCGCCTCGTTGAGGCCACCAGCCTCGCCCGAGTAGATCAGTCGTGCCGTGTTCTCGGTGACGCCGTGGCTCATCTCGTGGCCGGCGACGTCGAGCTCGGTCAGCGGGGCGGCGTTGTTCACACCGTCGCCGTAGGACATCTGGCTGCCGTCCCAGAACGCGTTCGACATCTCGTCGGCGAAGTGAACCCGCGAGGGTGCGCCTCGGCCGTCGTTCCAGATCCCGTTGCGGCCCAGCTGCGTGCTGTAGTAGTTGAACGTCTTCGTCGCGCCGTAGATCGCGTCGACGGCCGCCGACGCACGGTCGGTGTAGGAGCCGTTGCCCCACACGTCGTCGGCGTCGAGGAACAGGTCACCGGCCGGGCCCTGGCCCGTGTTGGGGTCGCCCTGGTTGTGTACGTCGGTTGCCGTGTTGCCGTGGGTGTCGCGCATCTCGAAGCCACCGCCCGTGTGGGTCCGGGTCTCGATGGTGACGTTGTCGAGGTGGATGCCGTGTCCCTCGCCGGTCTTGATCTCGTCGTCGGTGGCGAGCACCGCGCCGGTGTCGGCGTCGACGTACGTGTGGAGTCGGGTCGGGACCTTGTCTGCCCGGATGCCGGTGGTCAACACGTCGTACGCGAGCTTCGGGCCCTGCGCGGTCACGAAGACGACGAGCTCGCCTGCCGAGGCCTTCTCGCCCTTGGTGGCCTGTGCGGTCGCCAGCCCCTTCGCCTTCGCGGTCGCGCTGCTCACCTTCGGGGAGAACGACGCCGGCGTCACGGACTTCCGGCCGAAGTTGTAGGTCACGTCCTTGATCGAACCGTTGGCGGCCTTGTGCGACACGAAGTCGCCGCCGATCACGCGCAGGCCGTTGACGGTGCGCTCGTAGCGCACGTGGGTGGCGCCGTTCGCGTCCTTGATGACCGACCTGACGGTCAGCTGCTCACCCGAGGCGAGGCCCAGTGCGGACTTCGCGGCGGCGGTCTTCGACTGTTCGGAGGCCTTGAGGCTCGATGACTCCTGGGCCACCGGGGTGGTCCTGTCGCCTGCGGCCGAGTGTTCGGCCGAGGCGGGTACGGCGGGAGCGATGGCCAGGGCCAGGGCGAGCATGCCGCCGGTGGCGGCGAGCCCGGACTTGATGGGATGCACGAACATTCTCCTTCGGACGTGGCCGGCGTCATTGCCGGCGCGGGGCGTCACCGAGTGTTGCCGCGCGGGAATGCGACCGGAAGGCCTTGGGCTGGCACAGATCGGCAGCGCCGAATCCGGTCACCCGCGCAGGAACATCACCCGCGGAGGTAGGTCAGCACGGCCGAGACCCGGCGGTCGCTGCCTGGCTCGAGGTCGAGCTTGGCGAAGATGTTGCCGACGTGCTTGCGGACGGCGGCCTCGCTCACCACCAGCTCGCCGGCGATGCCGCCGTTGGTGCGCCCCTCTGCCATCAGGGCGAGCACTTCGCGCTCACGCGCGGTGAGGCCCGAGAGTGGCCCGTCGTCGCGCCGTCGTCCGAGCAGCTGCCTGACGACCTCGGGGTCGACCACCATGCCGCCGTCCGCGACCCGGTCGAGGCTCTCCAGGAACTCGCGGACGTGGCCGACCCGGTCCTTGAGCAGGTAGCCGGTGCCCCCGCTCCCGGTCGCCTCGAGCAGTGCGGAGAGGTAGGCGTCGGCGACGTACTGCGACAGCACCAGGATGCCCGTCTCCGGGTGTTCGGCACGGATGGTGGCGGCCGCCCTCAGCCCCTCGTCGGAGTGGCCCGGCGGCATCCGGACATCGGTGATCACCACGTCGGGTGGGTCGTTGTGCACCCAGGCCAGCAGGGCCTCGGCCGTGTCGACCGCCGCCACCACTTCGTGGCCACCCCGCTCGACGATGCCGACCAGTCCTTCGCGCAGCAGGGCGAGGTCCTCGGCGATCACCACCCTCAGGGATCGATTCGGCACGGGCACTCCATCCTGATCTGCGTCGGGCCGCCCGAAGGGCTGTCCACGCCCAGCGTGCCACCGAGCGCGTCCAGCCTGGTGACGAGACCGGCGAGACCGCTGCCGCGGCCGACCGCGGCGCCCCCGACACCGTCGTCCGCGACGGACAGCACGAACTGCTCGCCCTGGATCCAGCCGGTGATCCGGCAGCTCCGCGCGTCGGCATGGCGGGCCACGTTGGTGAGCGCTTCACTGACCACGAAGTACGCCGCTGCCTCCACAGGGGCGGGAAGTCGCCGGGGGAGTGCGATGTCGACCGACACCGGCATCGGCATGCGATCGGCGACCTCCCGCACCGCGGCCTCGACACCGAGGTCCACGAGCACCCGCGGGTGGATGCCGCGCACGGCCTCGCGCAGGTCGGCCAGGGCCGCCTCGGCCTCACCGTGTGCCTGCCGCACCAGGTCGAGCGCCGGGCCGTCGGGCACGTCGAGCTCGGCCCGGCCCAACGTCATGGTCAGCGCGACGAGGCGTTGCTGCACCCCGTCGTGGAGGTGCCTCTCGATGCGTTTCCGCTCCGTCTCGAAGGCGTCGACCAGGTCGAGTCGCGAGCGACGCAACGCACCGACCTGTGCCTCGAGCTGTGCGTCGGTGGCACCCAGCAGGATCCGCGCCAGCGCGGACTGGCCAGCAGCGACCGCCGTCAACGCGTAGGCGAACACCACGTACGCGACCGGTACGCCGACCAGCGTGATCGGCAATGCTTCCAGCGGCGTGTTCGCCTGCCACATCAGGACGTTGACCTGGTCGAACCGGGCCAGCAGGGGGCTGAGCGCCAGGATCACGGTGATGAGGACGGCATTGACCGACAGCACCAGGTCGATGACCCACAGGAGCACGGCGAGCAGCACCGTGTAGCCGAGCTCCCGACGCGGCACCTCCTCCCGCCTCCGTTGTCGGAACCAGGCGCGCACGCCCTTCCCGACGATCGGCGGGTGTGGGCTCGGCACAAGCGGCTGCCCCGGCGCCATCAACCGCAGGCGGCGTCGCTCGAGCGTGCCCACCACGGCGCCCATGAGTGGCAGCGAGGCCAGCACGAACAGGCCGATCACCAACAGGCTGGTCACGATCCCGACCAGGACGAGCGCGATGAAGACGACGAGCGCGAGGAGCCCGGTGAGGGACGAGCCCGCGAGGTAGGCCCAGGAACGCCACGGCCATGACGACGTCAGGAAGCGCAGGGGGTTCCCGGCCAGGGCTGCCCAGGCAGTCGTCGGTCGGCGCATGGGCCGAGCCTAGGGGCCCTGCGGCCCTCGTGTCGGTAGCGCAGGCGCTACCCCGACCTCTCGCCCGGGCCATCGTGCGGGCCCCGGATCCCGGATTGGCTGGACGCATGACCCAGACCAGGATTCCCCCGCAGAGCCTGCCGACCCGCGCCCACGCGGTCGTCATCGACGGCATCACCCGCACGTACAAGTCCCGCGCCGGGACGGTCGACGCCCTCCGCGGCGTCACGCACACCTTCGCCCCGCAGACGTTCACCGCGATCATGGGGCCCTCGGGCTCGGGCAAGTCCACCCTGCTGCAGTGCGCGGCCGGGCTGGACCGGCCCACACGTGGTCGCGTCGCGATCGGCGGCATCGACCTGGCCGGGCTCTCCGAGGTCAGGCTCACCGAGCTGCGGCGTGAGTCGATGGGTTTCGTCTTCCAGGCCTACAACCTGCTACCGGCACTCACCGCGTTCGACAACGTGGCCCTCCCGTTGAAGCTGGCCGGTCACCGGCCCACACGGGCGCAGGTGATGGGGGCGCTGGCCAGGGTCGGCCTCCAGGACCACCACCGTCGACGTCCGCCCGAGCTCTCCGGCGGACAACAGCAACGGGTGTCGATTGCCCGCGCCCTGGTGACCCGCCCCGAGGTGGTCTTCGCCGACGAGCCGACCGGTGCCCTGGACCGCACGACCGGGCGACAGGTGCTCGAGCTGATGCGGGCGACCGTGGAGCGGGACGGTCTCACCGTCGTCATGGTGACCCACGACCCGGTGGCCGCGTCGTACGCCGACTCGGTGCTGTTCCTCGAGGACGGCCGACTGGTCGGCGACCTGGCCCGGGCGGACGCCGCACAGATCGCCGCTGCGATGAGCGAGCTCGAGCGATGATGCTGTCACTGAGCCGCCAGAACGTACGCCGCAACCGGGCGCTCTTCGCCGGATCCTTCGTGGCCCTGGGCCTCGGCGTGGCCCTGATCGCCCTCAGCACGATGCTGATCTGGTCGGTGGAGGAGTTCACCGCCACGGTCGACCCGGCCGACGAGGAGCTCCTGCTGGCGCTCGACGACACGATGGCGATGCTCGGTGTGGTCGCCGGCTTCTCCGGATTCATGGCCATCTTCATCGTGGCGAGCACCTTCGGGTTCGCGGTCACCGCACGCCAGCGTGAGCTGGGGCTCCTACGGTTGATCGGCGCCACGCCCCGGCAGGTGAAACGGTTGGTGCGCGGGGAGTCGCTGGTCGTCGCGGCGGCGGCAGCTGCCGCCGGCTGTGTGCTGGGCTGGCTCCTGACGCCGGTGGCGCTGTGGGCGATGAACCGTCGTGGACTCGCGCCCGGGCAGATCCCCCTTGCTGCTCCCTGGTGGCCGATGGTGATCGCGGCCGGCGTCGGAGTCTCCGTCGCCTTCGTCGGAGCCTGGATCGCGGCCCGACGAGCCGCACGGATCCCCGCGATCCAGGCGATGCGGGAGGCCTCCGCCGAGCGGTCCAGGATCGGCATCGGGCGGGCGCTGACCGGCCTGCTCTGCCTGGTGGGAGCAGTGGTCATGCTGGTCGGCATCAGGGCCGGCAACGCCGAGCTGGCCCTCGCGCTCTCCATCTTCGTGCCGCAGCTGCTCGTGATCGGCCTGGTCTGCGTCGGGCCCCTCCTGATGCCCCTGCTCGTACGGCTGCTCACCCTCGGTCTGCGCGGCAACGTGCTGGTGGCCCTGGCCCGGGAGAACGTGCTCGCCATGCCACGCCGTACGACGTCTCTCGCGGCGCCGATCCTGGCCATCTCGGGGATCGCGGGGACGGTCATCCTGTCGCTCAGCTTCGCCGCGGACTGGGACAACGGGGTCACCAGGCAACAGCTCCAGGCGCCGGTGGTCGTGACCGGCGGCGACGAACGGACCGGCGAGCAGCTCGCCGCACGCGACGACGTCGGGGTGGCCGACACCGGACTCCTCGTGCCGATGGGCATCGGTGCCGATGGTCTCGAGTCGGGCGACACCGCCGAGGGCATCGACCCGGAGGCTGCGGCTGCCGGGCGAGGAACCAGGGCCCACAGGGGCGATCTCTCGGCGCTGACGGGCAAGAGCATGGCCGTGAGCCGCAGCTTCGCCTGGGATGCCGGGGTGTCGCTCGGGGACGTCGTGCCGGTCACCTTCGGCGACGACGCCAGGCTGGAGCTGACCGTGGTCGCCGTCGTCGACGATGCCAACACCCTTCAGGAGTCCGTGCTGGTGCCGCGCCGCCTGGCGGAGGAACACGGGGGACAGGGCACGGGCACCTGGTTCGTGGACCCAGCGAGCGGCGTGACTCCCGCGGCCATGGTCAGCGACCTCTCACGGGACCTTCCGGACGCGGAGGTGCTGGCGTCGGAGCAGTGGGTGGCCGACCGCGACGAGGAAACCCGGGCCAACAACGTGCTGAGCATGGTCGTGGTCCTCGGCCCGAGCGGGGTGTACGCCGCGATCGCCATCGCGAACACGCTGCTGATGGGCAGTCTCCAGCGACGTCACGAGTTCATCGCGACGCGTCTGGTCGGCGCCACCGAACAGCAGGTACGCCGGCTGGTGGTGCTCGAGGCGGGTCTCGTCGCGGGTGTGGCACTGCTCCTCGGAAGCCTGATCACCGTGGGGGTGGCGGTGCTGCTCCGCGCGCCGATGACCGACGGTCTGCACGACGTACCCCTGACGATTCCTTGGGGCAGCCTGCTGTCGATCGGGGTCTCCTGCGTGGTCATCGCGGTGGTTGCCGCGGTGGCACCGGCACGGGCCATCCTGCGCGGGGCCTCCCCGGCCCAGGCCGCGGCAGGCTGAGCCGATCGGCGCGTCGATTTGACGTGTACCAAGGTGATAATTTCTACTGGTCTACTATATAAACAAAGCCAATCACCTTGATCCACTATCGAAGGGACTCCGGCAATGCGGAAACTCCTCGTCCTCGGCGTCGTCGGGCTGCTTGCGCAGCTCATCGACGGCTCGCTCGGCATGGCCTACGGCGTGACCTCCTCGTCGCTGCTGCTGGCCGCGGGTGTCGCCCCGGCTGCCGCGTCTGCCGCCGTCCACTTCTCCGAGATCGGCACGTCGCTGGTCTCCGGTGCCTCGCACGCGAAGTTCGGCAACGTCGACTGGCGCACGGTCGGCATCCTCGCCGTACCGGGATTCGTGGGAGCGTTCGCTGGAGCCACGTTCCTGGTCAGTCTCGACGGTGACGCGGCCAAGCCGATCGTCGGCGGGATCCTGCTGGTCCTCGGTGCCTACGTGATCTGGCGATTCCTGGTGCTCGGCGGTCGCCGTCCGCAGTTCAAGGAGCGGCCGTCGGTCGCGTTCCTGGCCCCGATGGGACTCTTCGGTGGCGCGCTCGACGCGATCGGCGGCGGTGGCTGGGGTCCGGTGGGCACGACGTCGCTGCTCTCCTCGGGTCGCCTCGAGCCGCGCAAGGTGATCGGCTCGATCGACACCTCGGAGTTCGTGGTCGCGGTCGGCGGCTCGCTCGGCTTCATCCTCGCGCTCGGCTCGTCGGGCATCGAGTGGGGCTACGCCGTGGCGCTTCTCGCTGGTGGCGTCGTGGCCGCCCCGATCGCCGCCTGGCTCGTGCGGGTCCTCCCCGCCCGCGTGCTCGGCGTGGCCGCTGGTGGCCTGATCGTGGTCACCAACGCGCGCACGATCCTCGAGTCGCTCGGCCTCGAGACCTCCACGGTCTGGGCGATCGTCGCGGGCCTGGCCGCGGCCTGGATCAGCGGCATCGTCTGGGCCGTCAAGCAGGAGCGCCTCGCTCGTGAGCAGCTTGCCGCCGACGCCGACGCCGACGCCGACGAGGCCCTGGCTCCCGCCTGACCAACCGTGGCGCAGGCGTCAGGCGCGGTGATTGGGCCCGTTGAGGTCGAAGAGGCTGCCGTCGCTGTTGCGCAGGCTCCCGTCGGGGTAGGTCAGCGTGCCGTCGGGATTCGCGAGGGTGCCCTGTGGGTGCTGCGGCGCGTGGCTCGGGTCGCCCGTTCCGGCGGAGTGAGTCGTGCCCATGTGGGTGGTCGAGCCCGGCTGGGGCGTCGGGTCCGGGGTGGTGGGTGAGTAGTCCTTCGCCTTGTGGTCGACGTCCGGGTCGAGGCGGTCTGCCTCGCGCACCCTGCCCTCGACGTCGGCCTGCTGCTGGTCGACGGCGCGCTGCTTCTCGGCGGCCCGCTGTTCGGCACGCTCGGCCTCGAGTCGGACCTGATCGGCCTCCGCCTGGGCGGCTCGCGCTTCCTGGTCCGTGTTCTGAAGGCTGCCGGCCCGGCCGGCTGCCTCGTGGCGCAACTCGTCGGCCCGGGCCCGACGTGACTCGGCCCGCTGCTTGTTGATCAGTGCGGCGATCACGGCCGCCAGCGCCAGTACGACGACTACGGCGACGATGATCCAGATGATCGTGCTGGTCTCCACGGGAATCTCCAACCTGTTGGCGGGTGGCGCGCGCCCGGGGTGCAGGCGCCGCCCAAGGGTGTCCGGTACCCGTCCGATCCGGTCTTGCACCTTCTTGTCGAGATTTGTGTCGCGCAACAAGAATCCGGTGTTCGCGCATCAACGACACGCGGTTCGCGCATCAACGACACACGGTTCGCGGAGGGGAGGGAGGGGGAGTCTGGGATTCGAGACTGTGGGCGGCGGTAGGCACTGGTCGGGGGTGCCGGACCGGAGTTGGATGGTCGGCATGGACACCGTCGCAGTTGGTATCACCGTGGGCACCGGCCCGGTTTCGTTCGAAGAGCTCGTCGCCGTCACCCGCGACGGCGCCGCGGTCACCCTCGGCGAGGACGCGCAGGCCGCGATCAACCAGGCCCGCGAGGTGATCGAGGAGCTGGCCGCCGGCGAGACCCCGACGTACGGCATCTCGACAGGGTTCGGCGCCCTGGCCACCCGCCACGTCCCCACCGAGATGCGGGCCCAGCTGCAGAAGTCGCTCGTGCGCTCGCACGCCGCGGGCTCCGGCCCCGAGGTCGAGCGCGAGGTGACCCGCGGGCTGATGCTGCTCCGGCTCTCGACCCTGGCCACCGGGCACACCGGCATCCGCCTCGAGACCGCGCAGCTGATGGCCGACCTGCTCACCCACGGCATCACCCCGGTCGTGCACGAGTACGGCTCCCTCGGCTGCTCCGGCGACCTGGCACCGCTGAGCCACTGCGCACTCGCGCTGATGGGCGAGGGCGAGGTCCGCGACGCCGCCGGCACCCTGATGCCCGCCGCCGACGCGCTCGCCGCCGCCGGGCTGAAGCCGGTCGAGCTGGCGGCCAAGGAGGGCCTCGCGCTGATCAACGGCACCGACGGCATGCTCGGCATGCTGGTGATGGCGATCGCCGATCTGCGCATGCTCCTGCGTACGGCGGACATCGCGGCCGCCATGTCCGTCGAGGGCCAGCTCGGCACCGACCGGGTCTTCGCCCCCGAGCTGCAGGCGATCCGCCCGCACCCCGGGCAGGCGCTGTCGGCGGCCAACCTGACCTCGCTGATGGCCGAGTCCGGCATCGTCGCCTCGCACCGCGGCTCCCCAGAAGATGGGACACAGTGCAACCGGGTTCAGGACGCCTACTCGCTGCGCTGCTCGCCGCAGGTGCACGGCGCGGCCCGTGACACCGTCGAGTACGCCGCGCAGGTGGCCGGCCGCGAGCTGGCCAGTGCCGTCGACAACCCCGTCGTGCTCGCGGCCAGCGACGGCCAGGGCGCGAGGGTCGAGTCCAACGGGAACTTCCACGGTGCCCCGGTCGCCTACGTGCTCGACTTCCTGGCGATCATCGCCGCCGACGTCGCCTCGATCAGCGAACGCCGTACCGACCGGTTCCTCGACAAGGCGCGCAACCACGGGCTGAACCCGTTCCTGGCCGACGACCCGGGCGTCGACAGCGGCCACATGATCGCGCAGTACACCCAGGCCGCGATCGTCTCCGAGCTCAAGCGCCTGGCCAACCCGGCATCGGTCGACTCCATCCCGTCGAGCGCCATGCAGGAGGACCACGTCTCCATGGGCTGGTCGGCCGCCCGCAAGCTGCGCCGATCCGTCGACGGGCTCACCCGGGTCGTCGCCATCGAGGTGCTCACCGCCGCCCGTGCGCTCGACATGCGGGCCCCGCTCGAACCGTCGCCGGCCACCGGTGCCGTCGTACGACTCCTCCGCGACGCGGGGGTGCAGGGCCCCGGCCCCGACCGCCATCTTTCGCCCGAGATCGAGACCGCCGTCTCGCTCGTCCAGTCCGGAGCGGTGCTGGCCGCCGCCGAATCAGTGATCGGAGAACTCAAGTGACTGAGCAGAACCCGCGCCTGCCGATCCACGCGCCGCACGGCACCGAGCTGACCGCGAAGTCGTGGCAGACCGAAGCCCCGCTGCGGATGCTGATGAACAACCTCGACCCCGAGAACGCCGAGCGCCCCGAGGACCTCGTGGTCTACGGCGGCACCGGCAAGGCGGCCCGCAACTGGGAGGCGTACGACGCCCTGGTGCGCACGCTGCGCACCCTCGAGGACGACGAGACGATGCTCGTCCAGAGCGGCAAGCCGGTCGGCGTCATGCGCACCCACGAGTGGGCGCCGCGGGTGCTGATCGCCAACTCCAACCTGGTCGGCGACTGGGCCAACTGGGAGGAGTTCCGTCGACTCGAGGACCTCGGGCTGACGATGTACGGCCAGATGACCGCGGGCTCGTGGATCTACATCGGCACCCAGGGCATCCTGCAGGGCACGTTCGAGACCTTCGCCGCGGTGGCGGACAAGATCTCGACGAGCTCGATCGCCGGAGAGGGCGGCACGCTGGCCGGGACCATCACGCTGACCGCCGGACTCGGCGGCATGGGTGGCGCGCAGCCGCTGGCGGTCACCATGAACGACGGCGTCGCGATCTGCATCGAGTGCGACCAGTCCCGCATCACCCGCCGCATCGAGCACCGCTTCCTCGACGTGCAGGCCCGCGACCTCGACCACGCCCTGGAGCTGGCCGTCGAGGCCCGCGACGCCCGCAAGCCGCTGTCGATCGGCGTGCTCGGCAACGCGGCCGAGCTGCTGCCCCGGCTGCTCGAGCAGGGCGCCCCCATCGACATCGTCACCGACCAGACCTCCGCCCACGACCCGCTGTTCTACCTTCCGGTGGGTGTGCCGTTCGAGGAGTGGCAGGCCCGGCGCGAGGCAGACCCCGAGGGCTTCACCAAGGAGGCCCAGGCCTCGATGGCCACGCACGTGCGGGCGATGGTGGAGTTCCAGGACGCCGGTGCCGAGGTCTTCGACTACGGCAACTCGATCCGCGACGAGGCCCGCAAGGGCGGCTACGACCGGGCGTTCGAGTTCCCAGGCTTCGTGCCGGCCTACATCCGCCCGCTGTTCTGCGAGGGCAAGGGCCCGTTCCGCTGGGCCGCACTCTCCGGCGACCCGGCCGACATCGCGGCCACCGACCGGGCGATCAAGGAGCTCTTCCCGGCCGACGAGAAGCCGGAGTACGCCCGCCTGCACAAGTGGATCGACATGGCCGGCGAGCGGGTCGCGTTCCAGGGCCTGCCCGCCCGCATCTGCTGGCTCGGGTACGGCGACCGCCACCGCGCCGGCCTGAAGTTCAACGAGATGGTCGCCTCCGGCGAGCTCAAGGCGCCGATCGTGATCGGACGCGACCACCTCGACTGCGGCTCCGTCGCCTCGCCCTACCGGGAAACCGAGGCGATGAAGGACGGCTCCGACGCGATCGCCGACTGGGCGCTGCTCAACGCACTGGTCAACACCGCGTCCGGCGCGAGCTGGGTCTCGATCCACCACGGTGGCGGCGTCGGCATGGGCCGTTCGATCCACGCCGGGCAGGTCTGCGTCGCCGACGGCACCGACCTGGCCGCGCAGAAGATCGAGCGGGTGCTGACCAACGACCCCGGCATGGGCGTGATCCGCCACGTCGACGCCGGCTACGAGCTGGCCGCCGAGGTCGCGGCCGAACGCGACGTACGCATCCCGATGCAGGAGTCCTGACCGCTTCCAGAAACACTGCCAGCACTGCTGGCAGGATGACGGGATGAGTGAGTCCCGGGAGGTCGTGGCAGCGGTCGCCGACCTCGTCGCCGACGTACGCCGGCCGGTGCTGGTCGGCATCGACGGCCCGGACGGCTCCGGCAAGACGCACTTCGCCCGGGCACTGGTCGACGAGCTCGCGGCTCGCGGCCGGCCCGTGGCGCGCTCGTCGGTCGACCACTTCCACCACCCCCGCGAGCACCGCCACGCGCTCGGGCGGACGCCGGAAGCGGTGTGGGGCCGGCACTTCGACTACCGCGCGATGCACCGCGAGCTGCTCGACCCGTGGCGTGCCGGCGCGGGGTCGACGTACACCCCGGTCTGGCACGACGTCGACACCGATGCGTACGTCGAGCCGCAGCCGGCCAGCGTTCCTGCGCAGGGGATCCTCGTGGTCGACGGGGTATTCCTGCAGCGTCCCGAGCTGGTGGGCCGGTGGGACCTCGCGGTCTACCTCGACGTGCCGCCCGAGGTGACGGTGGCCCGGATGTCGGAGCGTGACGGCACGCCGGCCGACCTCGCGCACCCGGACCAGCAGCGCTACCTGCGCGCCCAGGAGATCTACCGCGAGACGTGCGATCCGGTCGGGCTGGCCGACGTCGTGATCGACAACGCCGACTGGGAGAAGCCCGCGTTGCGCGGGGTCGGTGCCGCCGAAGTGTGGCGTCGCGAGGGCGCCGAGATCGTCCGCGAGGTCAGGCTGCCCGCCGACGACCTCGCACGCGCAGTGGCGATCGACCGGCTCGCCGACGACGGGTCGTAGGTCAGCCCCTGCGCCACCAGCGTCGTCGACCCTCGTCCGTCTCGCGTTGACGGGCCGCGGCAGCTTCGCGCTTCGCCGTACGACGAGTGCGCCACGCCTCCACCTCGGCCTCGACGTCACGCAGGGCCGTGACCACCGGGGGGCCACCCTCGAGCTGCCGGCGGGCGTTGACGATGCGGCGGTTGAAGTCCTCGAGCGTCGAGCGGACCTGCTTCTCGCCGGCCTGCTTGTCGAGCACGGACTCGAGCTCGAGGTCTTCCTTGCGCAGCGCCAGGGCGGGCGGCAGGATGCTGATCTTCTCGCGCTCGACCAGCTTCTTGAGCCACCAGTCGGGGTCGTGGTGCTCGCCGAGGTCGTCGATCGGCTTGCCCGCGCCGGGCAGGTCGTCGAACTCGCCGCGCTCCATCGCCTGCTTGACCTGCAGGTCGACCCACAGGTGCGGTTGGCGCATGCGGGCAGCCGCGGCGGCACTGCCCTCAGGCGTACTTCTCTCGGGTCGGTCCTCGGGCTGGTTCTCACTCGCGGACACGTCGCCACCTCCTCGTCGACGGGAGCTCCGGCTCCAGACTACGTGGGTTTGGGGCGCGACCGAGGGGGCAAGAGGTGCGTGCTGCGCAACCCCGGTGGCCTCTCGGGCGTCACCGGGGCAGCGCGTGGCCCCGGTTCCGCGTCCTCAGCACGACACCGACCACGATGCGCACCAGCAGCGTCGCGGCCGCGACGATCACCAGCGTCCACAGGCTGGTCCAGAGCGACGACGCCAACGTGTCCCACACCGCGCCGAGCAGGTCCTCGTCCGGCGAGCGTTCGACGACCCGGTCGCGCGCGACGGACAGTACGGCGGCGAGCAGCAACAGCGTGATGATCGACCCGACGGCCAGGCGGCCGAGCGTCGCCAGGCGGCGGCGCGCGGTCAGCAGCAGCACGATCACCAGCACCACCCAGGCGATCGGCAGCCAGTAGCCGAGCCGGTCGATCGCGACGTAGCCGCTGCGGAACTTCTCCAGGTCGGAGGTCTTCATGACGTTGATGAACGTCGCGCCCGCCACCCGCGGCGTCGGGATGCCCGACCGGTCGAGGTCGCGCTCGAGGTAGGTGACCAGCGGCTCGAGGTCGATGGTGACGTAGCTGCCCGAGGTGTCGACGTTGCTGTTGTCGTTCTCCAGGACGGCGATCGCCTGCTGGTGCACGGTGCGGTTGGCGCTGGCCCAGACGGTGCGGAAGCGCCTGTCGGAGGTGACCTGCTTGATCACCCGGTTGACCTGGGTGGTCTGCTGGCCAGCCGCGGGAGTTCGCGCCATCGCCCGGACGGCTGCGATCTCGAGCTCGCGGCGTACGCCGGCCAGCACGTGCGGGTCCTCGGCCAGCGGCGTCACCGTCTCGACGTACTCGTCGGTGTCGGTGACCACCGCTGCGGTCCAGCTGCTCACCAGGGCGAGGGGGAGCAGCAGTGCGGCGATCAGGACCAGCAGGAAGGTGAGCGGGCCGGGAAGGCGAGGGACGTGGGTCCGGCGTCGTTCATCGGTCACTCTGGCTCCTGGGGCTCCTTGGGGATGACGAAGAGCGCCAGTGCCGCGATCAGGGCGGCTGCGGCGCACACCGACCATACGGTGAGGTAGCCGCCGAGCGCGGCATGCCCCTCCTCAGGCCCTTCGAGGGATCCGGTCGCCGAGAGCGCGATCGCGAAGACCGCCGAAGCGATGGCCCCGCCGACAGTCTTGGTGGCATTCGTCATGCCGGTGGCGAAGCCGGTGCGCTCGGGTGGTGCGGCCGCCGCGGCCGCAGCGGGCAGCGCCGCCACGAGTGCGCCGGAGCCGATGCCGGCCACCGCCATGTTGATCAGCGCCTGTGCGGTGGAGTCGTGGAACGGCAGGAACAGGGCGTAGCCGAGGGCCACCAGCAGGCAGCCGACGATCATCGCGCCGCGGGCACCCACCACGCGCGCCACGAGCGGCAGGGTGAGCGCGCCGATCACCAGTGCGACGACGTACAACCCGATCAGGGTGGACACGAAGCCGGCGTCGGCGCGGAGGCCGTAGCCGGCCTCCGCGGGTTCGGTGCGGGCGAACGTCGACAGCGGGATCTGCGCGCCGAGCACCGACATGCCGAACAGGAACGCGGTGAGCTGGATCGGCCACTGGTCCGGCCGGGCGAAGAGGCGTACGTCGATCAACGGCTCGGACTGGCCTGCCTCGTAGCGGATGAACGGCACGAGACTCAGTGCACCGAGAACGATCAGGCCCCACGCGAGCAGGCTGTCGACGCCCTGGAGGCGGACCACGATCAGGCCGCCCATCACCAGCCCGAGGGTGAGTGTGATCAGGCCGAGGCCGGGCAGGTCGACGCCGCCGGACGAGACGCCGCGGACGTCCTCGATGCCGAACCAGATCACGAAGAAGCACGCGGTGACCACGATCGCCGGCAGCGACAGCAGGAACGTCATGGACGTCGCCTCGACCAGTGCGCCGCTGGTCAGCGCGCCGATGATCACGCCGGTCTCGAGCGCCGCGACGAGGAACGCCGCGGCCCGACGGGTGAGCACCGTCTGCTGGCCCGACGCGGCGGTGCGGCGGTGGATGATCGCGACCTCGAGCGGCAACCACACGACGTACGCGCCCTGGAGCGCCCAGCCGATCAGGAACGTGGTGAACGACGGCGAGAAAGCGAGCATCCACGAGCCGAACGCGGTCACCGCGGTCGAGATGAGCAGCACGTTGCGGTGGCCGATCAGGTCGCCCAGGCGGGCCAGCAGCGGTACGACGAGGGCGGAGAGGATCAGCTGGGCGGCCTCGAACCAGTTGACGTCGGCGTCACGGATGCCGAGGTGGTCGGCGATGTCACTGAAGATCGGCGTGTAGTAGCCCTGCAGCACGCCGCTGGCCAGCTCGACGCAGACCAGGAAGCCGACGATCGCCCACAGCCCGGGGACGACCGGGCCCTTCTGCTGCGCCGGTGCCATCGGCTGCGTCATCGGATTCCCTTGACCAGGCGCCGGTAGAAGCCGACACCCTCGAGGTAGTCGTCCACCCCGATGCGTTCGTCGTAGCTGTGGATCGACTCGCGTTGCGCCTTGGTCATCCGGAACGGCGCGAACCGATAGACCCGCGGGCAGATCGCGGTGAAGAAGCGGGAGTCTGTCGCGCCCATCATCACGTACGGCGTCGCGACCGCGTCGGGGAACGTGGTCGCGATGGTGGCCTCGAGCAGCCGGAACGCGTCGTCGTCGGTCGGGGAGAGCGGGCTCGGCTCGTTGCTCTCGACGATGTCGACCTTGACCCGTTTGTCGTTGACCACCGTGCGGATCCGGTCGACCACCCCGGCCACGGTGTCGCCGACCATGATCCGCACGTTGATGCCTGCGGTGGCCCGCGAGGCGATCACGTTGTTGGCCGGCGATCCGCTCAGCGTGGTGACCACGGTCGTCGTACGCGTCATGGCGGCGGACTCGGGGCCGGCCGCCACCAGTGCCCGGGCCAGCGCGGGCCTGAGCCGGTCGACGTTGCGGGCGATCGGCCGCAGGGGCAGCGGCAGGTGCGCCGCCAGGCGTCGGAACATCTCCACCGTGGGCTCGGGCACCGAGCTGGGGAACGGGCTCTGGTCGAGCCGGAGGATGGCCCGGGCCAGACGGGCCGTGGTGTCCATCCTCGTCGGCATGCTGGCGTGCCCGCCGCGGCCCTCGACGGTGAGCCGGACGTTGGTGATGCCCTTCTCGGTGACGCCGATGACGGCCAGTGGCTTCGAGACACCTGGGAAGGCGTCGTAGGCGACGGCGCCGCCCTCGTCGAGCACGAACCACGGCTCGACGCCACGTTCGGTGAGGATGCGGACCGCCTCGGGGGCGGCCTTGCCCATCACCTCCTCGTCGCAGCCGAAGCTGAGCCAGACGTCCTGCGCGGGCGTGAATCCCTGCCCCAGCAGGGATTCGACCGCCTCGCAGATGCCGGCCAGGCAGCCCTTGTCGTCGAGGGTGCCCCGGCCCCAGAGCACGCCGTCGTGGATCTCGGCGCCGAATGCCGGGTGCTGCCAGGTGTCGGACTCCTCGACGGGGACGACGTCGATGTGCGCCATGAGTACGACGGGCCTGGCGTCGCTGGCGCCTCGCCAGTGGAAGAGCAGGCCGTGGTCGAGCACGACGGTCCTGTCGAGTTTCGCGTGCAGCAGGGGGAAGCTCTCGGCCAGCTGCCGGGCGAACTCCTCGAACGCCGTCGTGTCGGTGCGCGCGCGGTCGGCGTACGACACCGTCGGTATGCGGATCAGTGCCTGGAGCCGCCCGATCGGCGTGCTGGGGTCTCCCATGGCGCGACCCTATGCGCTACCAGCCGTTGCGGTGCACGACTTCGTCCACTGCCCTTCGCCTGCGCCGCGAGGGCGATCCCTTCGAGCCGGTGTCGGGGAGCCGGTGGCCGACGGTGATCGCGCCGATCGGCTTGAACTCCGGCGGTACGCCGAACTCGTCGCGGAACGACTGCGTGCACCCGTCGGGGATGCCGAAGAAGCACGCACCGAGGCCCTCGTCGACCGCGGTCTGCAGGATCAGCATGGCCGCCATGCCGGTGTCGATGTGCCAGTAGGGCACCGGCCAGCGCTGGTGGGAGGACTCCTTGTCCTCCTCGGCGTAGCGGGTCAGGTAGGCGTCCTTGTGGGACAGCGGCACGATCACCACCGGCGCCGTGCGCATGCCGTCCAGCCAGTCGTTGCTCGCGCCCTCGTCGGGGCTGGTGGCGCGCCAGAACCGCGCCACCGACTCGGGGGTGTCCAGACGCAGGAACGCCCAGCCCTGGGTGAATCCGGCGCTCGGTGCGCGGGTGGCGTGCTCGAGCATCCGGTCCAGCACGGCCGGGTCGACCGGGCGGTCGTCGTACCGCCGAACCATGCGCCGTCGTCGGACGACCTCACTGAACTCCATGGGCGGGAGCATCCCACGTCTCGGATCCGAGACGCGTCGCGGGCGGGCCGCGTTGACCCGGGGACCCGCGACCGGTGGACTGTCGGGGTGACCTTCGAGCAGCTGTGGCGTGACCTCGACCCGATCGGACGCTCGGCGAGCAGCGGCGGCTACTTCCGACAACCCTTCGGATCCGCAGAGCGCGAGTGCCACGCCTGGTTCCTCGAGCAGTGTGCGACCCGCGGGCTCGAGGTCGAGTCCGACGGCAACGGCAACACGATCGGCTGGTGGCGCGCCGCGTCGGCGGGGGGTCCGGGCGTCCTCACCGGCTCCCACCTCGACTCCGTGCTCGACGGCGGGGCGTACGACGGTCCGCTGGGCGTGGTCTCGTCGTTCGCGGCGATCGATCACCTGCGCGACCGTGGCTTCGTGCCCGCGCGTCCCATCGGCATCGGCGCCTTCGTCGAGGAGGAGGGCTCACGCTTCGGGCTCGCCTGTCTCGGCTCGCGCCTGATGACCGGTGCCACCACTCCCGAGCAGGCCCGGGAGCTGCGTGACCGCGCCGGCGTCCCGTTGCTCGACGCGATGTCGGCGGCCGGTCTGGAGCCCGAGCTCGGCACCGGTCACCTGCTCGAGAACGTCGGGGTCTTCGTCGAGCTGCACGTCGAGCAGGGCCGCGACCTCGTCGACCGTGGCGCGGCCGTGGGTGTGGCCAGCGAGATCTGGCCCCACGGGCGCTACCGCTTCGACTTCACCGGCGAGGCCAACCACGCCGGCACCACCCGCATGGAGGACCGGCACGACCCGATGCTGACCTACGCGATGACCGCCCTGGCGGCCAACAAGCAGGCCAGGCTGTCGGGGGAGCGGGCCACGTTCGGCCGCATCGAGGCCGTCCCCAACGGCACCAACGCCGTGCCCTCGAGGGTCACCGCCTGGCTCGACGCGCGCTGCGCCACCGACGACTCGTTGGCGGCGCTGATGGCCGAGATCGAGCGGATGGGCCACGACCGGGCCGGACTCGACGGCACAGTGCTGGCGGTGACCGCGGAGTCGGTCTCCGGGGCGGTGCACTTCGACGACGACCTGGCCAGGCGGCTCGCGACCGGCCACGCTGTCGGTGACTGGCCGATCATCCCGACCCAGGCCGGCCACGACGCCGGCGTCCTCTCCGCCGCGGGCATCCCGACCGCGATGCTCTTCGTCCGCAACCCCACCGGGGTCTCCCACTCGCCTGCCGAGTTCGCCGAGACCGCCGACTGCCTGGTCGGCGTCGAGGCACTCGCCACGACGCTGGAAAGACTGGCTGGAGAGGGTGCGGCCGGGTGAGCACGTCCTACCTGCTGGAGAAGGCACTGGTCGGCGATCGGGTCGAGGACGACGTCGTCGTGACGGTCGAGGACGGCCGCTTCGTCGACGTACTCCCCCGGCACACGGGCGACGGGGACGCGCGGCCGATCCGGCTGGCCGGGCTGAGCCTCCCGGGGCTGGCGAACTGCCACTCACACGCGTTCCACCGGGCCCTGCGCGGCCACACGCAGGGCAGTCACACGCGGGGCGGCCTGGGCAGCTTCTGGACCTGGCGCGAGCAGATGTACGCCGTCGCCGAGCGCCTGACCCCGGAGACGTACTACGAACTGGCCCGGGCCACCTACCGCGAGATGCTCGCCGCGGGCATCACCGCGGTGGGTGAGTTCCACTACCTGCACCACCAGCCCGACGGCACGGCGTACGCCGACCCGAACGAGATGGGCCACGCGCTGATCGCCGCGGCGAGGGACGCCGGGATCCGGATCGCGCTGCTCGACACGTGCTACCTCGCGTCCGGTATCGGCAAGGAGCCCGAGGGCGTGCAGGTGCGCTACTCCGACGGTGACGCGGACCGCTGGGCGGAGCGTGTGGACGCACTGAAGGGCGATGACTCGACCGTCATCGGTGCCGCGATCCACTCCGTGCGCGCCGTCCCGAAGGACCAGATCCCGACCGTTTCCCACCAAGCACGAGGCAAACCCCTCCACGTGCACCTCAGCGAGCAGGTCGCCGAGAACGAGCAGTGCCTGGCCGCCCACGGTTGCACGCCGACCGAGCTGCTCGAGGGTGCCGGCGCCCTGGGCGAGATGACCAGCGCGGTCCACGCCACCCACCTCACCGACCACGACCTGGCCCTGCTCGGCGGGTCACAGGCCCGCGCCTGCTTCTGCCCGACCACCGAACGGGACCTCGGCGACGGCGTCGGACCGGCCCGCGCCCTGGCCGACCACGGCGCCCGGCTGACCCTCGGGTCCGACAGCCACGCGGTGATCGACCCGTTCGAGGAGATGCGCGCGGTCGAGCTCGACGAGCGCCTGGCCACCCAGAAGCGCGGCCATTGGACGGCGATCGACCTGCTGCACGCCGCCACCCACGAGGGCCACGCCAGCCTGGGCTTCCCCGACGCCGGCCGCATCGCGGTCGGGCAGCGCGCCGACCTGGTCACCCTCGACCTGACCAGTCCACGCACCGCCGGCACCGGCGCCGGCCCCGAGACGGCGGTCTTCGCAGCCGTCGCCGAGGACGTCCGCTCGGTGATGGTCGACGGCGTGCTCCACGAGACCGCAGCCACCCGTCACGAGATCGGCCACGAACTGCAGGCCGCGATCGAAGGAGCCCGATGAGGAGTCCGATGAGCAGTCCGATGAGCACCCTGGTCACCAACATCGGCGAGCTGGTCACCTGGCAGCACGACCGGCCCACCCTCGACCGGGCGGCGATGGTCGTCGAGCACGGCAAGGTGGCCTGGGTGGGCCCGGCGATCGACGCACCGGAAGCCGACGCGACGTACGACGTCGGCGGCCGGGCCGTCATCCCGGGCTTCGTCGACAGCCACAGCCACCTCGTCTTCGCCGGCGACCGGGCCAAGGAGTTCACCGCGCGGATGGCCGGCGAGGCCTACGCCGCCGGCGGCATCCGTACGACGGTGCGTGCGACGCGCGCCGCCACCGACGAACAGCTCACCTCCCACGTGGGCCGGCTGGTGCAGGAGATGCGCCGGCAGGGCACCACCACCCTCGAGATCAAGAGCGGCTACGGACTCAGCGTCCTCGACGAGGCCAGGTCGCTGGCCGTCGCGCGACAGTTCACCGACGAGACCACGTTCCTCGGCGCCCACGTCGTGCCCGACGGCACCACTCCCGAGGAGTACGTCGACCTGGTCACCGGCCCGATGCTGGCCGCGGCGGCACCACACGCCAGATGGGTCGACGTGTTCTGCGAGACCGGCGCCTTCGACGCCGACCAGGCCCGCACCGTCCTCGGGGCCGGGATCGCCGCCGGACTGCGGGGCCGCATGCACGCCAACCAGCTCGGAGAGGGCCCCGGCGTGCAGCTCGCCTGCGAGCTCGGGCTCACCGCGGTCGACCACTGCACCTACCTCAGTCGCGCCGACGTCGACGCGCTGGCCCAGAGCGGCACGATCGCCACCCTGCTCCCCGGGGTCGAGTTCTCCACGAAGCACCCGTTCCCCGATGCGCGTGCCCTGCTGGCGGCCGGGGTGTCGATCGCGATCGCCACCGACTGCAACCCCGGGTCGTGCTTCACCAGCTCCATGCCGTTCTGCATCGCCCTCGCCGTACGCGAGATGGGGCTGACCCCGACTCAGGCGCTCGACGCCGCCACGCGCGGTGGAGCCGGGGCCCTGGCCCGCGACGACGTCGGCACGCTGACGGTCGGGAGCCGGGCCGACTTCGCCGTCCTCGACGCCCCGAACCACCTGCACCTGGCCTACCGGCCCGGCGTACCACTTGTGCAGGAGACATGGGTGGCGGGTCGGCGAATCTGACCCCCCGGATCTGAGGCACCCAGGAGCCCACCTAGGGCTCACGCCCCATGTGGTGGCCTACCTCAGGCGCGCAGTCTCTGTGGCATGGACACGAACAGCATCTACTACGCCAACGCCGAGATCGACTACCGCAACAACCGGAACCGTGAGCTGTGGAAGCCCGTCCGCCGTCGTCGCAAGCTGCGCGACGCGGACCGAATCCCTTCAGTACGCCGCCCACTGGACGACGACATCGCGAGTTGAGCACCGTGCGGGTGAAACCCGCGAGCGAAACCACCCACGAACCCGGCATCATGGGGGACGTGGCGTCTCTCGGAACTCAACAGGCCCTCGTCGGACGCGACACCGAACTCGCTGAGCTCAGCGAAATGCTCGGAGTCCGTCCGCCGAGGGTCGAGGCGCGCCAGAACGCCCAGCCCACTGCCCAGTCCAATGCCCAACCGAATGTCGTGCTCCTGGCCGGTGACGCCGGGGTCGGCAAGACCCGCCTGCTGACCGAGCTGCGCGACGTCGCCTTCGCCGAGGGCTGGCAGGTCGTCGCCGGCCACTGCCTCGACTTCGGCGACAGCGCCCTGCCCTACCTCCCGTTCTCCGAGGTGATGGGCCGCCTGGCCACCGACCTGCCCGACGTGGTCGACACCGTCGCCGGCATGCACCCGGGCCTCGGCCGCCTCCAACCCGGCCGCCGCATGCTCAGCGGCGACGCCGGAGAGGGCTCGGTCGACCGCTCCGACATCTTCGAGGCCGTGCACGCCCTGCTCGAGGCCGCCGCCGCGAAGGCCCCGACGCTGCTGGTGATCGAAGACGCCCACTGGGCCGACCAGTCCACCCGCGACCTGATCAGCTTCCTGTGCAGCCGGCCCTTCCTCGAGCCGGTCGCGATGGTGGTCAGCTACCGCGCCGAAGACCTGCACCGCCGCCACCCCCTGCGTGCCCAGGTTGCCGAGTGGTCCCGCATCCGCGGCGTCGAGCGCCTCATGCTCAGCCCCCTCGGCCCGGCAGCCGTGCGCGAGCTGATCCGCGAGCTGCACCCCGACACCCTCACCGAGTCCGGTGTCTCCGACATCGTCGACCGCGCCGAGGGCAACGCCTTCTTCGTCGAGGAGCTGGTCGGCGCGACCTGGGCCTCCCGTGTCCCCGAGGACCTCGCCGACCTGCTGCTGGTCCGGCTCGACCGGCTCGACGACGTCGGCCGCCAGGTGGTGCGCGCCATCTCCGTCGCCGGACGCCGGGTCTCCCACCGCCTCCTCGTCGAGGCCAGTGGCGTGTCCGAGGGCGACCTCGACCGCGCCCTGCGCTCCGCGGTCGACTCCCACGTCCTGGTCACCTCGCGCGACGACGCCTACGCCTTCCGCCACGCCCTGCTGGCCGAGGCGATCTACGACGACCTGCTCCCCGGCGAACGGGTCCGGCTGCACGCGTCGTACGCCGGGGCCCTGCGCGACGGTCGCGCCGGCGGTACGGCGGCCGAGCTCGCGCACCACGCCCGGGCGGCCCGCGACTTCGCCACCGCACTTGATGCCAGCATCCGTGCCGGTGACGAGGCGATGGCCGTCGGTGGGCCTCAAGAGGCCTCGCGTCACTACGAGCACGCCCTCGAGATCGCCAGCGACCCGAAGCTCGCCGCCGACATCGACGTGACCGACCTGGTGGTCAAGGCCAGCGACGCCCTGCTCGCCGTCGGCCAGCCCCACCGCGGGCTGACGTTGCTCGAGCGACACCTGGCCTCCCTGTCCGACGACACCGACCCCGAGGCGCTGGCCCACCTGCACCTGGCCGCTGCCCAGACCGCCCAGCTGTTCGACAACGACGCCAACTGGGAGGCGCATGCCGAGCAGGGCTATGCCCTCATCCCCACCGAGCCGACTCGCGGACGGGCCAAGCTGCTGGCCATCTTCGCCCGGGTGATGCTCGGCAGCGACACCAAGGAGCGCGCCCGCGAGGCCGCGATGGAGGCGCTCGCGCTCTCCGAGACGCACAGCCTGTCGAAGACCGCGGCCGACGTGACGGTGACCATGGTCGGCCTCGACAAACGAGTGCCGATGGAAGAGCTCGAGGTCGCCCTCGAGGACGCCGTACGCCGCGGCCTCGAGACCGGTGCGATCAACTCCGAGCTGCGCGCCCTCTATCTGCTCGGCCGCGCCTATCAGGACCGTGGCCGGTTCACCGAGGCCTGCGAGGCGTTCGCCCGGGGCACCGCACGGGCCAAGGAGGCCGGCGTGCCGTGGGCGCCGTACGCCTTCGACTGCCGGTTCCAGCACGCCCAGATCGCCTACGTGGTCGGCATGTGGGAGTCGGTGCTCGCGCTCACCGACATGACCGGGCAGTCGCCGCCGACGATGGCCGAGGACATGCTGGTCGCGCTGCGGCTGGCCGTCCTCACCGCCCGCGGTGGGGCGCACGCGACCGAGCTGCGCAGGCTGCGCAAGCACTGGGCGCGCGACGGGGTGCTGGCGATCATCTCGGCGCCGGTCGAGATCGAGGCGCTCGGACGGGCCGCCAAGCCGCAGGCCGTGGTCGACACCCACGACCTGGTCATCGACACGCTCACCCCCAACTGGCCCGAGCTCTTCCAGGCCCGGGTGCGCTTGTCCACGGTCACCATCGCCGCCCTCTCGGCGTCGGTGCCGGTGATGAGCACCGACGAACGGGCGACGTACGCCGCCACCGCCGAGAAGCTGCTCGCCGTCGGGCACCGCGTCCTCGACGCGGCCGCGGAGTCCGCGGTGCTGTGGGGTCCCGAGGGGCGGGCCTGGGGCAAACGGCTCGACGCCGAGATCCTGCGTTTCCGCTGGCTGGCCGGCATCGACACCCCGCCGGTCGACGACCTCATCGAGATCTGGCGCGAGACGGTGATCCTCTTCGAGGACTTCGGGCACGCCCTCGAGCTGGCCTGGGCGCGCACCCACCTGGCGTCGGTGCTGCGGGCGTCGGGTGACGTGGCCGGAGCCCGCGAGCTGGCCGACCTGGCCCGCGAGTCCGCGCAGACGCTCGGCGCCAAACCTGTCCTCGACGCGTTGAAGTCGCTCGGCACCACGCCGGTGCGGGCCGAGTCGGCGGCCTCGACCACGCTGACCCCCCGCGAGACCGAGATCCTGACCCTGGTCGCGGTCGGGCGCACCAACGGCGAGATCGCCAAGCAGCTGTTCATCAGTGTGAAGACGGTCAGCGTCCACGTGTCCAACATCCTCGGCAAGCTCGGCGCGTCCGGGCGCACCGAGGCCGCGGCGATCGGGCGCAGACGCGGGCTCATCCGGGACTGATCCTGGGCTCTTCCGGGACTGATCGCCGGGGGCTGACGGGTGCTGGCAGACTGCGGGGTGTCCACCACCACCGTCAGGAGCCGGGTTTGACCACAGCCGCGCGTCGGGCACCCACGTGGGCGGTCATCACGGTGCTCTCGCTGGCCGGCATGCTCGCCGCGCTGCAGCAGACCCTGGTCGTCCCGCTCACCCCCGAGATCCCGCAGATCCTGGACGTCTCCGAGGCGAACGCCTCGTGGATGGTGACGATCACGCTGCTCACGGGCGCGGTGGCCACCCCGATCGTCTCCAGGCTGGCCGACATGTTCGGCAAGAAGCGGATGATCCTGACCGCGCTGGTCTGCATGGTGCTGGGCTCGCTCATGCTGGCCATCGGCACGGTGTTCCTGACCGCCCTGATCGGCCGGGCGCTGCAGGGCTTCGCCGCGGCGATGATCCCGGTCGGCATCAGCATCATGCGCGACGAGCTGCCGCCCGCCCGGGTCGGCTTCGGTGTCGCGCTGATGAGCGCCACCCTCGGCATCGGCAGTGCGCTCGGGCTCCCGTTGTCCGGCGTACTCTTCGAGCACTTCGGCTGGCACTCGCTGTTCTGGGTGTCGGCGTCGTTCGGGGTGCTGGTCACGGCCGGCGTCTACCTGCTCGTCGACGAGTCCGACGTCCGTTCTCCGGGGCGCTTCGACTACCGCGGCGCCGTCCTCCTCTCGGTCGCGCTCACCTCGTTCCTGCTCGCGGTCACCAACGGCGGACAGTGGGGCTGGACCAGCCCCGAAGTGCTCGGCTGCCTCGCGTTGTCCGCCGTCGTGATGGCGGGCTGGTTCCCCTACGAGCTGCGGGTCGGCGAGCCCCTGGTCGACCTGCGTACGTCGGCACGCAAGCCGGTGCTGCTGACCAACGTCGCGTCGGTGCTGATCGCCTTCTCGATGTACGTCAACATGCTGCTCACCGTGCAGCAGCTCGAGCTGCCCAAGGCCACCGGCTACGGCTTCGGCCTCGACGTCAGTGCCGCCGGGCTGGCGATGGTGCCCTCGGGACTCGTGATGGTGCTGCTGTCCCCGGTCTCCGGCATCCTGCTCGCCCGGTACGGCGGGCGCAGCACCATGTTCCTCGGCTCCGCGATCATGGCCAGCGGCTACGTGTTCCGCATCTTCGTGCACGAGTCGGTGCTCCAGATCATCATCGGGGCGACGCTCGTCGGCATCGGCACGGCGTTCGCCTTCGCGGCCATGCCGACGCTGATCATGGCCTCGGTGCCGATCACCGAGACCGCCTCCGCGAACGGCCTCAACTCGCTGATGCGGGCGGTCGGCGGGTCGACGTCCAGTGCCGTGCTCGCCGCGATCCTGACCTCGATGACGGTCGGCTTCGCCGGGCGGCAGATTCCCGCCGAGCACGCGTTCACGCTGATGTTCTGGCTCTCCGTGCTGGCCTGCTTCGTCGCCTGCCTGGTCATCCTCCGCATCCCGGTGCCCTCGACGGTGGCTGCCGGACGCGAGGGCGTCCCGGCGGTGGCGGTCGCCGGAGACCGCAGCGAGACCGTCGTGCGCGGCCGGATCCTGCCCGGCGGCGACGTGCCCCGCCAGACTCACACCATCGTCACGGTCACCCGCATGGACGGCCGGCCGGTCGACTGGGCCCGCTGCGACAACGAAGGCCGCTTCTCGGTGGCGCTGCCCGGCGCCGGGCAGTACCTCCTGATCGGCAACGCCGGTGGCTGGGCGCCGCAGGCACAGGTGCTCGACTTCCGTGGTGGCTCGCTGCAGCACGACGTCGCGCTGGAGCGACAGCTGACTCTGTCGGGCACGGTCACCGACGGTGGCGCGGTCGTCCCCGGAGCCCTGGTCACGCTGCACCAGGGCGGCGGCGACTTCGTGCTCTCCGACCACGCCGACGACGAGGGCGAGTTCACCGTGCCCTTGCCGCTGGCGGGCATCTACATCGTCAGCGCGGCCGGGGCCGACTCGGGCAGGGCCGCCTCCCGCAAGCTCACCGTCGGCGCCAAGTCAGAGGTCATCGACATCGACCTTGCCATGGAGATCAGGGCCGACGCGTGAGGCTCCTTCTCACCGGCGACTCGATCACGGCGGCCGGCCGCGACCTCACCGACCCGACCGACCTCGGCACCGGGTACGTCGCCCGCGTCGCCGCGGCCCTGCCCGCTCACGAGGTGCTGAACACCGGCATCAACGGCCACCGGGTCCCTGACCTGCAGCAGCGCTGGGGGCGCGACGTGCTCGCGCACGCCCCGGACGTCGTCTCCGTCATGGTCGGCGTCAACGACATGTGGCGCCGCTACACCCGTCAGGAGCCGACGCCGGTGTCCCGGTTCGAGACCGGATATCGCGACCTGCTGGTCCGCACCCGCGCTGCCGGCGTCGAGCGCATCATCGTGCTCGAGCCGTTCCTGCTGCCGGTGCGCGACGAGCAGTGGTCGTGGCGGGCCGACCTCGACGAGAAGATCGCCATGGTGCGCCGACTGGCGCAGGAGTTCGACGCGGACCTGGTGGCCACCGACGGGCCGATGGCGCAGGCCGCGTCGTCGGACGGGGCTCGCGCGCTGGTCAGCGACGGCGTGCACCCGACGCCCCAAGGGTTCGACGTGCTCGCCGACTGCTGGCTCGGGGTGTTCGGCGCATGACGGACCCCGCGAACGCCTCCTCCGACCGGTTCCGGTGCTCGGTCGGTGCACTCGACGAGCAGTTGGCCGGATCGGCGGCCGTCGACGCGGCGTACCTCCTGGTCGAGCAGACCGGCCCCTGGGGCAACAAGGCCCTCGCCGAGAGCGGCCTGCCCGAGCACGTGCGGACAGGTCTCGCCGAGACCGCCGCCGAGGCCGGCGTACGCGTCCAGCTGATCAGGCGGCACGGTCGCTCCTCGACGACCGAGGCCTTCCGGGTGTACCTCGGGTACGCCGCACCGGGTCGCGCGTGGCTCGAGACCACCGTGTTCGAGGTGGCCGACGACCTGCTCGACCTCGATCTCGACGGGCTCGCCGAGGGCCGGTCGTCGGGCCTCGAACCAGTCGAGCACCCGCTGCTCCTGGTCTGCACCAACGGACGCCGCGACGCGTGCTGCGCGGAGTTCGGCCGGCCCGTCGTGGCCGCGTTGAGTGCCGAGCACCCCCAGGAGACCTGGGAGACCACGCACCTGGGCGGGCACCGGTTCGCCGGCGCCATGCTCACCCTGCCGCACGGCATCTCCTACGGTCGCCTCGACGTCGAGTCGGCCGAACGGGTGGCCTCGGAGACTCTCGCCGGCCGCCTCGTGCCGTCGCTCATGCGCGGCCGGACGGCCTACGACCCGCCGGTGCAGGCCGCGGAGATCGCCCTCCTGGAGGCCCTCGGGGAGACCCGGGTCGACGGTCTCGAGCTGGTCGAGGTCAGCCCGCCGGCCCAGGCGAGCTCGGCGCGGGCCACGACCAGCAGCGTGGTGTTCCGGCACCGTGTCGCCGGATCGACGACCCTGCACCGGGTGACCGTGACCGAGACCCCGGGCGATCCGGTGCGGGCGAGCTGTGCCGATGCGAAGACGAAGCCCACGAAGGCGTTCCGGGTCGAGATCGGGCGCTTGTAGCAACGCGCTTGTAGCATCCAAGGATGGCTCTCACCGACCAGCAGGTGTCCAGGCTGACCGACGAGCGACTGGCGCGCACCACGCTCCGCTCCGGCAGTCGCAGGAAGTTCCGCCGCGACGAGCTGCCGCCCAGCCTGCCGTGGCCGGCTCTCGCGCAGAGTGTCGGCCTGCTCCGCTTCCGGCACCGGTTCGTGCCCTGGATGCACCGCAAGTTCGGTGACGTCTTCACGGTGCGGTTGATCCCGGGGAGCCAGCCACTGGTGCTCTTCGCGCGGCCCGAGGCGGCCCGCGAGATCTTCGCCGGGAACCCGGAGTTCTTCCATGCCGGCAAGGGAAACGCGGTGCTCGGCCCGATCATGGGGGACCACTCGCTGCTGCTGGTCGACGGTGCCGACCACAAGCGGGCCCGCAAGCTGTTGATGCCGGCGTTCAATGGTGCCGCGCTCCACTCCTACGAGTCACTGGTCGCCGACGTCGCACGCGACGAGGTCTCGACCTGGCGTGACGGCGAGACCTTCCGCTCCCTCGACCGGATGAACGCCCTCACGCTCGAGGTGATCCTGCGGGTGGTCTTCGGCGTCACCGACGGCGAACGGCTCGACGCGATGCGCCCCCGGGTGAACCAGATCGTCAACATCAGCCCGGTGATCCTGCTCGGCTGGGGATGGCCGAGGCTGCAGAAGTACGGGCCGTGGAAGGCGCAGGTCGAGAACCAACGTGCCCTCGACCGGCTGCTCTACACCGAGATCGCCGAACGACGCGAAGCACCCGACCTGGCCGAGCGCACCGACGTGCTGTCAAGGCTGATCCGCATCGATGACGCGGGCGACCGGCTCAGCGACGAGGAGCTGCGCGACCAGCTGGTCACACTGCTGCTCGCCGGCCACGAGACCACTGCGACCGCCCTGGCCTGGGCGCTCCACGAAGTCGGTCGCGACCCGCAGCTGCTGGACCGCACCCGCACCGCTGCCCGTGAGGGCGACACCACCTGGTTGGAGGCGGTGCTGAAGGAGTCGATGCGCCTGCACCCGGTGATCCCGATGGTGGTCCGGACGTTGATGAGGCCGGCCACGATCGGCGGGGTCGACCTTCCTGCGGGCGTCACGGTCGGGCCGTCGATCATCCTGGCCCACGCCCGCGAGGAGAACCACGCCGAGGCCGGCCGCTTCCACCCGGACCGCTTCCTCGAACCGCACGGCAACCGGGTCGGCCCGGCGGCCAACACCTGGATCCCGTTCGGTGGAGGCGTACGGCGCTGCATCGGCGCCGGGTTCTCGTTGATGGAGGGCGTGGCGGTGCTGCGTGAGGTGTTCGCGGCGTTCGACGTGGAGGCGGTGGGCGAGGACGAACCGAAGGTCCGCAACATCACCAGCGTGCCCCGCGAGGGCGCGACGATCAGGGTGACCGCGACCGGGCGGTGAGCTGGGGACTGGTCATGCGGTCCGCCTTCCTCGTAACGGCTCCGTGCGAGCGCTCGATGCACCGTCGAGGTCGAACGTGGCCGCCACGTCGTCGAAGAGATCACTGAAGTCGGGATGGTCGCGGTGGTCCGCGCTGCAGGCCAGCGACCAGACCCGGCCCTCGCGCAGCCAGCTCCAGACCTCGACGATCACGTCGTGGCGCGGAGTGCGGTGGAAGAACCGGAGGTAGCCCACGTCGGCGCCCTGGAAGTCGTAGATGTCCGAGTCCTCGATGTCGACGCGGTCGAAGGTGCTCGCGACGAGCTCGCGCAGGGTGGCCTGGTGCTCGCGCATCCGGAGGTCCGTGGCCCGCGAGGTCAACGTGATCACCGGCTTGAACCCGCTCGGCGGCATGGTCTCCGGCGACACGGTGAGCAGGATGCCGGGCCCCGGCAGATTGGTCGACCGCCACCCGCGGGGGACGTCAACGGGCAGCACGTTCAGCCGCCCAGAACAGGAAGTCGCCCTCAGCCTTGCCGTACACCTTCCCGGCATCCTGGGTCGCTTTCACGCATCGTGCATAGGCGAGGCGGTCCTTTGCGGCCCGGCAGAAGTAGAGCCCGGCGCCTATGCCGACGATTTCCCCGTGGTAGCGGTAGAGCGTGCGAATGTCGCGCTCGAGGGAGCCGTCGGCGTAGCGCCGCTCCAGCTCGTTCATGCCTGCGTCGAAGGTTCGGGTGAGCACTTCCTTGCCGACGGTGAACCCACCTTGGAGGAGACCGATGGTCGGCTGCGAGATCGGACCCACGGGCACCGGGACCTTGGACAGATCAGGCAGGTCGGGGATCAGGTCACCGAGCTTGCTGCCGGAACCGCCGGACGCGGCCTTGCCGAGGGTGCTGTAGTCGAACTCCTGCCAGACCAGAGTGTTCACCTGGCCCAGGGCGAGCAGCAGGGCCTCGTGCAGTCGGTGTTCGTGCTCGTGGGCCCGGGTGGCCACACCGACCGCATGGTCGAGCGCTCCCTCCTGCCCGGGCTTGAGGGCGACCTCGCCGACCTCCGGCAGCGAGGTGCTGACCGGAAGGTCGGCCGCCACGGCGATCGCCCGGGCTCTCTTCATCTCGGCCTTCACGTCGGCCAGCCCGGCTCCGAACCCCTCGAGTGCGCCGGCGAAGAGGTTGATCTCGTCGGCCACCCCGTCGGCGCGGTGGATGCGCTCCTTCACGAAGTCGGTGAACGCGTCGGAGCTCTCGCCGGTCCAGCAGCCGGCAGCAGTACCCATCGCGCGGGCGAGCATGTCGGAGGCGGCGGTGACCCGGCCACCCAGCTCGCGCAGGTCGTGGGCGGCCTGCCGGCACGAGGCGGGCGACCCGTCGACGACCAGGTTGATGCTCATCGGAACGCCACCGCCGCGTACTGGTCCAGGACCCAGTTGACCTGGCCGTCGGCGTCCTTCACGACGTCGACCACGCCGTCCAGGCCGTCGGCGCAGACCCCGAGATCGGCCGCGAACAGGCCGACGGTGACGACGACACGGTCGATGGCGTCTCGGGTGTTGGTGGTGTTGACGCCGGTGTCCGGCGACGGCACGCTGCTGCCGCCCGTCAGCAGGTCCTGATGGGTGCGCATCGGCCCGGGCAGTGCCTCGATCTCGTCGAGGTCGATCTCGAATCCGCTCATGGCCACGACGCTAGGAACCGGTCAACACCCCGGCAACGCGTCGTACGGCGACCTGTGGAAACGAGCGTGAATTCCGTGCAGCCAGATGCACGCAGGCCAAGTTCACCCTCTCAGAACGCGGCGCGAACCTGCTCCTCGGTCAGCCCGTAGTCGTCCAGCGAGTAGCGGTGCGAGGGTCGCTTGCCGCCCTGCCGGGACTCGGCGTCGATCGCCTCGACGGCCGCCGCGACCGACGGCGTCCAGCCCAGGTCGAAGCCCTCGTAGATCCGTCGGGTGGTCGCCACCGGGTCGGCCACGAAGTCGGCGTACTCGACGTCGATGAACTGCGCTGGGTCGTAGCTGGTCCGCGCCGACGCGAAGGTGTGCCACGAGCGGGACAGCATCTCGAGCTGGGTGCGGCCGATGGTGTCGCCGACGAACGTGGTCGACCATCCGGCCGTAGCCTCGGCCGACAGGGAGCACGACGACGCGATCGAGACCACCGGGTCACGGTGCGTCTGCACGATCAGCGCGTCGGGGTAGACGGCCATGATCGCGTCGAGCGCCACCAGGTGCGACGGGTTCTTCAGCACCCAGCGCCGGTCGGGGTCGTTGAGACCGATCAGCTGCAGGTTCGCCTTGTGGCGTTCGTAGGCGGGCGTCCAGTCCTGCTTCGCCAGCCAGGACGAGTACGTCCGCACATGGGCCAGCGACTCGTAGCCGATCGACATCCCGGCCTGTCGCAGCAGGCGCCAGCACTCCTCGACCGATGCGGCATCCATGTAGTGGATGCCCATGAACTCGGGGTTCTCGACGTGGTGCTCGGCGTACGCCGCGTTGATGCCGTTGAACACCGGGTTGTCGGCCCAGGTCGCGCGCGGTGGCCGTGGCTGGGGGAACTCGGTCAGCCACAGCTCCAGTCCCTGGTGTCGCGGGTCTGCGGCGAGCAGTCGGTGCAGCGCGGTCGTGCCGGTGCGCGGCAGGCCCACCACGAAGACCGGCCGCTCGACCGGCACCTCGGCGTACGACGGGTTCTGCGTGAACCCGAGCTGCGAGAGCAGTCGACCCACCAGCGCGCTCTTCACCATCGAGCGCTGCATGTAGTTGCCCTCGCCGGTGAGGCCGGCGGCGGGCGCGTTCAGGTCGTCCACGAGGATCCGCAGACCCTCTTCGTGGTCGGTGCCGCCGAAGTCGGAGAGCCCCGTCGTGCGCACCGCGGCGGCCGCGATGTCGTCGTACGACCCGACGTCGTCGCGGACCCTGCTCATCGGTCGGCCTCAGTCATTGTGGAACTCGCCGCAGTCGACGTTGAGCATCGTGCCGGTCACCGCCGTGGCCAGGTCGCTGGCGAAGAACAGCGTCGCCTTCGCCACCTCGTCGGGCGTGGCCAGGCGCTTCAGGTCGGTGGGCGCGGCCTTCTCATCGTAGATGTCCTGGTGCGTCACCCCGGCCTCGGAGGCCAGCCAGTCGAAGTAGGCCTTGTTCACGTCCTCATAGATGTACGACGGCGCGACGCTGTTGACCCTGATGCCACGCGGCCCGAGCTCGGTCGCGAGTGACGAGGCGAGGTGCTTGAGCGTGCCCTTGCTGAGCTTGTAGCCGGAGTACTCCGGCTGCGAGCTGTGCACGACACACGAGTTGACCATGATGATCGAGCCGCCCGGCTTGGTGGGAGTCTCGGCAAGGGCGTCCGCGAAGAGCGACGAGAGACGTAGCGGCGCGAACACGTTGGTCTCCTGCGCGGCCCGCAGGCTCTCCAGCGAGAGTGTGCTGATCGGGTCCATCGGCGGGATGCCGAACGCGTTGTTGATCAGGCAGTCCACGCGCCCGAACTCCTCCAGCGCCGCCTCGACCAGTGCCGCACGCTGCGACTCGTCCGTGATGTCGGTGGGTACGACGAGCGCCCGGCGACCGAGCTCGTGCACCACCGCGGCCATCTTCTCCAGCCGCTTCTCGGTGCGTGAGGCGAGCACGAGGTCGGCGCCCATCTTCGCGGCCTCCTCGCCGAGCGCGCGGCCGAGGCCGGGCCCGACGCCGGAGAGCACGATCACCTTGTCCTGGAGGAGATTCATGCGGAGTCCTGGAGGAGATTCATGCGGAGTCCTGGAGGAGATTCATGCGGACCAGAGTAGAACGTGTTTCAGTTTTAGTCGAGTGATTCGCCAA
This sequence comes from Nocardioides sp. Soil796, assembly GCF_001429525.1. Classification (NCBI taxonomy): domain Bacteria; kingdom Bacillati; phylum Actinomycetota; class Actinomycetes; order Propionibacteriales; family Nocardioidaceae; genus Nocardioides; species Nocardioides sp. Soil796. Next base: position 52,113 of record NZ_LMSQ01000020.1, on the reverse strand, counting down.
CTGGTCACCTCTGCGCCACCGGGGTGCCGGTTGGCCGTCAACCGCCGCCACCATCGTGCACGCATGGCCCCTCGCAAGCTCCTGCCCTTCGTCGACCAGGCCCACGCCGGCGGTCGCAGCTCGATGACCTGTCTCTACCGCTGCGGAGACGCATGCGCCCACCCCGTGCCGAACGAGTCCGGCAACGAGCACTTCGAGCAGGTCGTGGCCCGTGCGGTGTCACGTCGCTCCGTCCTTCGTGCGGGGGCGGTGGGCGCGGCCGCGGCCGGCGTACTCGGCACCACTGGGTGGGGCGCGATCTCCCCGGCGGCAGCCACTCCGGCCGCGCGCGCGGCGGCGGCTGGCAGTGGACCCCTCTCGCGGTTCACCGGCATCGCGCCGACCCCCGCCACCACCGACGAACTCGTGGTCCCGGGCGGATTCGCCTGGGCGCCCGTCATCTCCTGGGGAGACCCGATCACGAGTCAGGCCCCGGCCTTCGACTTCGACAACCAGGACGTCGAGGCGCAGCGCAACCAGGCCGGCTACAACTGCGACTTCACGGCGTTGCTGCTCGACGGTCGTGGGCGCGGCGGCCGCAGCGGCGTCCTCGCCTTCAACAACGAGTACACCAACGACGAGCTGATGTTCCGCGGGGTGGCCGGTTCCGCCGACCTCTCCGACGACCAGCTGCGGATCGTGATGGCCGCCCACGGCATGACCATCGTGGAGGTGCGGCGTGAGCGCGCCGGTGCACCGTGGAGCTACCAGCAGGACGGTCGCCGCAACCGCCGGCTGCACAGCGAGACCGAGTTCGCCGTCGACGGCCCCGCCGCGGGGCACGACGCCCTGAAGACCTCCGCCGACCCGACCGGCACGAAGGTCCTCGGCACGTTGAACAACTGCGCCGGAGGCGTCACGCCATGGGGCACCGTGCTGTCGGGTGAGGAGAACTTCAACCAGTACTTCGACACCACCGGCGCACTCGACCCCGACCAGCACCTCAAGCGCTACGGGATCACCTCGACCGGTCGCGGTTGGGAGCGCGTCGACCCCCGCTTCTCGGTGGCGACCGAGCCCAACGAGGTCAACCGCTTCGGCTGGATCGTCGAGGTGGATCCCCAGGACCCCACCTCGACCCCGGTCAAGCACACCGCGCTCGGCCGCTTCAAGCACGAGGGCGCGACGATCCGGTTGGCCGACGACGGTCGTGCGGTCGCCTACATGGGTGACGACGAGCGCAACGACTACATCTACAAGTTCATCTCTCGCAAGAAGTACAAGCCCGGGAACCTGCGGCACAACCTGACGCTGCTCTCCGAGGGCGACCTGTACGTCGCGAAGTTCACCGGCGACGGCTCGGACGACGGCCTGCACGACGGCAGCGGCGTGTGGCTCCCGCTGGTGGTGAACGGCACCTCCCACGTGCCCGGATGGACAGTCGAGGAGGTGCTGGTCTGGACACGCCAGGCGGCCGACCTGGTCGGCCCCACCAAGATGGACCGCCCCGAGGACGTCGAAGCCAACCCGGTGACCGGCAAGGTCTACGCGGCCCTGACCAACAACACGGCCCGCCAGCCCGGCCAGGTCGACGAGGCCAACCCACGCGGACCGAACAAGCACGGCCACGTCATCGAGATCACCGAGCGTCGCAACGACGCGGGCGCCCTCACGTTCACGTGGCAGCTCGTGTTGATCGCCGGCGACCCGACCGACCCGTCGACGTACTTCGCCGGCTACGACCGCAACCAGGTCAGCCCGATCAGCTGCCCGGACAACGTCACCTTCGACAAGGCCGGCAACCTGTGGATCTCCACCGACGGCATGCCCGGCACGCTCGGCTTCGCCGACGGCCTCTACATGCTGCCGCTCGAGGGCCGGGAGCGCGGCAGGCTGAAGCAGTTCCTCTCCGTGCCGGTAGGCGCCGAGTGCTGCGGTCCGGTGATCAGTGGTGACGAGCGCACCGTCCTGGTCGCCGTGCAGCACCCGGGCGAGGTCAGCGGCGCCAGCCCGGAGAACGTGGTCAGCAACTTCCCCTACCTGGGCGACGGCCAGCCACGGCCCGGCATCGTGCAGGTCTACCGGGAGTGATCAGCTGATCATCCTGCGCGCGATGCCGACCTGGCGGGCCTCGATGCGGGCTGTGTAGTCGTCGGGAGTGACGCGTTGGTCCTCGAGGTCACCGCGGGTCGCCAACGAGTCGAACGGCACGACCTCGACCCGTGGTCCGTCGTCGGCGCCCAGCGGACGCGCGACCCGCTGCCAGCGCAGCATCATCACGCCCTCCGGGTGCCCACAGGCCTCGAGCCAGTTGGCGACGCCCGGGTTGCGCTCACTGATCACGTAGCGCAGCAACCCGTCCTGCCTGACGTACGACTGGGCGCGGGTCAGTGAGGTCTGGTGGTGCTCGTAGTCGGTCGAGACGTACCACCGCGAGCCAATCTGGATCGCCTGGTACGGCGCATCGGCGCAGGCCGGCACGGTCACCACCATCGCCTCGTCGTCAGCCAGCGAGTAGTGGCCGATCGAGGAGAACTGCGAGGCCAGGCCGCCCGGCGTCGAGGCCGGGACGGTCAGCGTGTTGACCGGCTCCTTGTAGGTGAACCACTCGGGAAACGCGAACCACGTCTTGATCCGGCCGACCAGCATCTTCGCCGCGACGCCGTACCGCTTGTCGACACGGTCGGTCGTCAGTGCTCCGCGCGGCACACCGGCGGTGTCGAGCCGCTGGATGCGCAGGGTGCCGCGCTCCTCGGTGTTCCAGTCGTCGTAGACCTCGCGCACGATCAGCGTCGCGCCCTTACCGACTCCGAGCTCCGGACCGAAGCGCCACTCGAACGACCCGTCGTCGCCGATCTCGAGCTCACGGTCGTCAAAGGCCGCAACGCTTGCGGGGAAACCCGCGTCCGAGTAGCTGCCGTCCATTACCTGGAAGGACAGGTCGGTGGTCGTGCCGCGCACCCCGGACACGACGTACGACGCCCCGGAGTCGAGGTAGGCGTTGAAGTAGATCGCGTCGGGATTGTCGAGACCCTGGCGGGCGTACTGGTGCGTCGGGTTGATCAGCACCGGGTGCTCGAGGTCGTAGTCGAAGGCCATCTGCAACGACGACCGGATCGAGCCGGCGAGGTAGTCGAGGCCCTCGGCGAGGTCCTGCTCGCTGATCGGGAACGGTGGGTTGCGGATCAGCTGCTCGGCCTCGGCGATGGCCCGCTGGAACGCGTCTGTGCTCACAGCTTGCCGATCACGTTCTCTGCGTAGCCCTGGAGGTGCCGGACCTTCTTCTCCAGCGGCTCGGTGTCTGGTCCCTTGATGTAGGGCACCCGGAAGCCGACGATGCAGTCCGTCACGCCCTTGTCCTCGAGCCGCTTGATGCCGTCGGGGTCGTAGGCGTCGTACGAGATCACGTGCACCTCGAAGTCGTCGCGGGTGTCGCCCTCCTCCTTCCGGATCTCTGCCAGTCGGCCCAGCAACCGCTCCAGCTCCTCTCCGTCGCCGCCGGCGTGCATCCACCCGTCGCCCAAGCGTGCGGCGCGGCGCAGCGCGGCGTCGCTGTGTCCGCCGACCAGCAGCGGGATCTTCTCGGTGGGGGCCGGGCACTGCTTGAGCGGGTCGAAGGAGAAGAACTCGCCGTCGTACCCGAAGAACTCACCTGAGGTCAGGCCACGCAGGACGTCCATGCACTCGTCCATCCGCTTGCCGCGCCTGGCCCAGGGCACGCCCATCACGTCGAAGTCCTCCGGCCACGGCGACAGTCCGACGCCCAGGCCGAGCCGGTTGCCGGAGAGGAATGCGAGCGACGACGCCTGCTTGGCGACCAGCACCGGCGGCCGGATCGGCAGCTTGAGCACGAACGGCGTCAGCCGCAGGGTCGAGGTGACCGCGAAGAGGTGGGCGCAGAGGATCATCGTCTCGATGAACTCCTTGTCCTCGAGGAACTCCCGGTCGCCGGTGTCGGTGTAGGGGTACTTCGAGTCCGACTCCTTCGGGTAGATCAGGCTGTCGGCCACGGTCATGCTCGTGAAGCCGGCCTGCTCTGCGGCCTGCGCCAGGGGCGCGTAGTACTCGGCGCGGGTCATCGCCTCGGCGTAGGTGAATCGCATGGACCCCACACTAGAACGTGTTCTTGTTTCATGCCAGAGCGAGTCCCACTGGCGCTGTGCCAGAGTCTGGTCATGGACCTTCAGGAGCTCAGCGACCGCCAGGAGATCACCGACCTGCTGACCCGCTACACCCGTGCCGTGGACACGAAGTCCTTCGACGACCTGGACACGGTGTTCACCGAGGACGCCGTCCTCGACTACTCCGGTGCCGGCGGCCCGGTCGGCCCGCCGGACGAGGTGGTGCCGTGGATCGCCAAGGGCCTGGCCGGTTTCGTGCGCACCCAGCACGTGCTCGGCCAGATCTCCTGCGCCTTCGAGGGACCGGACCGGGCGGCCGTGACGGCGTACTTCACCAACCCGATGGTGGTGATCGACCCGGACGGGAACGAGTCGCTGTGGGAGGTGGGTGGCTACTACCACCACGACGTCGCGCGCACGCCGAGCGGCTGGCGCTCGACGAAGATCGTCGACGACGTGCAGTGGAGGCGTGGCTTCTAGAACGGCACTGCCTGAGCGGGCCCTGGGAGACGCGGCCTTGGCTGAGTCGCTTTCAAATCTGTGGATCCAACATCGGCCTGTAACAATGGGCACCGTCCCCCTCGACCCGAGAGAGCGAGCCCGTGAGCGATTCCGAAGACAAGCCGGTCGTCAACGGCCTGGTGGCTCTCGTTGCCGTTGCCGTCGTGGTGGGCCTGCTCGCCGGGATCGCGGCGATCATCGGCACGAAGGTGCTCGGGGTCGGAGGCGGTGGCGGAGGCTCTGACGACCCGGCTGCCGGTGACTCCCTCGTGATGCCCGACCCTGAGCGCACCACGCGGGCGTCCGACCCCCTGATCACGCTGGAGCCCAGCGACGATGAGGAGTCCGAGTCCGCGGCGGCCTCCGAAACGGCCAGCGAAGAGACGACCAAGAAGCCCAGGAAGCCGAAGGCGGAGATCACCCTCAGCCAGGGGGCGTTCCAGGTCTCGCCGGGCGAGGACCTCTACCTCTCCGGCATCTATCCGCAGGGCGAGGGCGCCGTGCTCGACGTACAGATCCGGGTCAACGACGGGGCCTGGGCCGACTTCCCGGTCGACGTCAACGTGTCAGACGCGACCTTCAGCACCTACGTCAACACCTCACAGACCGGCGAGATCGAGTGGCGGGTGGTCGACAGCGACCGCAAGCTCAAGTCGAACGCCATCAAGGTCACCTACGGGGGCTGATCCCGGTCCCTCGCCTCTGGTCGAGTCGGCGGGTCCAGTAGCCGACCCAACCGGTGCCGGCCAGGGCAGCCAGACCGAACACGACCGATGCCGTCGCGAGTGGCGCGACCAGCGTCACTGCGCTGATCAACAGGGGCCCCGACGTGCCGCCGAGGTCTCCGCAAAGCCGCCAGCCGCCGAGGTACTGCGAGCGCCCGGCCGCAGGCGCGGTGTCCGCGCCCAGCGTCATCACGATGCCCGAGCCGAGGCCGTTGCCGGCCGCGATGAGTACGGCGACCGCCAGCACCGCCGGTTCGTTCGTGGCCAGCGGCAGCACCAGGGCGCCGATCGCGACCGCCAGTACGACGGGCACGGCGACGACCGAACGGCCGCGATGGTCCATCAGCCATCCACCCGGTATGAAGCAGACGATGTCGACAGCGGCGGCCACCGCGAAGACCAGTGACGTCTCGGAGCCGGTCATCCCGATGTGGTCCGCCCACAGGGGGAGCAGGGTGCCGCGGATCGAGCGCGAGGCGCCGATCACGATGACCCCGAGGCCCAGGGTCAGCAGGGTGTGGCGGTGGGCGAGCAGCACGGACGCGACGCTGGCGTGACCGGAGACGCCCTGCTCGGCGCGCGACTCGTGGCCAAGGTCGCGCATCAGTGAGGCCATCACCGCGGAGGCGAGCGACATGACCGCGGCCAGCACGAAGACCGCGGAGAGCCCGAGCCAGGCGATGACTCCGGCGCCGATCAGCGGACCGACCAGCATGCCGACCCGGTGGCTGGCGCCGAGGCTGGACATCGCCCGGGCCCGGTGCGTGATCGGAACCGCCTCGATCAGGAACCCTTGCCTGGCCAGCAGGAACCCCGTCCAGGACGCCCCCGAGAGCACCATCGCGACCGACAGCAGGAGCACCGACGAAGCCTGCCAGGCGATCAGCATGACGACGCAGTCGAGCAGCCCGCAGGCGATCAGCGTCCGGCGTTCGCCGATCCGCGCGACGACCGCTCCGGCGGGCAGGCTGGTCAGCAGCGACCCCACGCCCAGTAGTGCGACCACCAGTGCCGCCGTACCCACGTCCGCGCCGAGGTCCCTAGCCTGCAGGGCCAGGACGGGCAGTACGGCGCCGTGTCCGATCGAGCTCACGATCGTGGGACCGAAGGCCTCGAAGGCGACCGAGCGCAGCTTGAAGTCGCTCGTCGTCACTCCCTGATCCTGTCGGTCCAGACCTGCACCTCGACGTAGTGCTCGAAGTCCCCGTGCTGGTGCCCCGCGTAGTCCTCGGGGCTGGGGCTGTCGGGAAGTCCGTGCCGCGCTGCGACGCTCTCGAGCTCGTCGAGCAGGAAGACCTCGCCGTGGTGGGCCCGCGGGGTGACCTCGATGCCGAAGTCAGCAAGCAGGCCCATGGACGTGACGCTGTCCGGGACGGTGAAGCTGGTCTGCTCGCGCGGCAGCTCGTCGAGTCGCAGGCGCACCTCGCGCGCGTCGGCGTACAACCCCCTGAACCACGCGGACTCACCCAGCACGAAGTAGTGCGGACTCAGCCGTTCGGGACGTCCGCCGCGTTCGACGAACCGAGCCCACAGGCGCTCCTCGGTGGCGCGCCGCAGCGCCATGTAGCGCGGTCCGAAACGCCGTTCCGAACCGGGCACGGCTGCCAGTTCCGTGAGTACGTCGGCCAGAGCCGGCTCGTCGAGCTCGGAGAGATTGAGGAAGGGCCCACGATCCGGCAGGTGGTAGTGCGTGACGTAGTCCGGGATCGCTGGCACCACGCCATCCTGTCAGGGAGTCGGGTGGACTGTCGGTGGTGACGGCTTCAATGGGTTCATGGCGGACTTCAGTGATCTCGATGCGGGCGGCACGTTGCTGTTCGTCGAGGAGACGCTGCTCAAGCGCCGCGAGTGCGAGGTCCATGACCTGGAGCTGGCCCTGCGGTGGGCCGACCTGCACGCCGACGACCCGAAGGAGTGGCCGGAGCATCGGCAACACCGTGGCATGCCGCACCTGGTCACCGTCGGTGGGGCGGGCACACCGCGGGTGCAGGACCTCTCCATCGCGGAGCTGGCGATCAGTCGACAGGCCCACCACCTCGCCACGCGCTGGCTTCTTGCCGATGCCCTCGACCTGCGGCACCGGCTGCCGTTGTGCTGGGCGGCGCTCCACACCGGCCGGGCCGAGGTCTGGCTGGCGCGCCGCATCGCTCGCGCCACGCGTGACCTGAGCCCGTCCGAGGCGGCGTACGTCGACGCAGCGCTCGCGGCGGCGCTGACCGGGGAGCAGCCGGCCCGGGTGCTCGACCTGCTTGAGGCGAAGGTGATCGAGGCCAACCCGAAGGCACACGCCGACAAGATCAGTGCCGAACGGGCCCGCCGTTACGTGAGCGTCGGTCGTGTCGACGAGGCCGGTCTGCGGCATGTGATCGCCCGGGTCGAGCACGGTGACGCGGTCTGGGTCGACGCGATGATCGACCGGATCGCTGCGATCCTCGCCGCCCAGGACGAGGCGGCCGGGCGCACCGACCGTGACCGAGACCGGCTTCGCTCCGATGCCTTTGGGTGGCTGGCCCGTCCCGCCGAACTGTTGAGGCTGCTGCTTGAGAACCAGGGCGACCTCGGCGGCGACAAGGGCGACGAGGGAGACAAGGGAGAAACGCCGGTCGATGATGCGAAACCTGCCGGCAGTGACAGCGAAGGCGACGGGGACGGCGCGGAAGACGGCGACAGCAAGTCGGCGTCCGGCAGCACGCACGCTGACAGTGCCCCGGGGAGCGAGGGCGACGACGCAGGTCACGGCGACCAGCACTCCGCCCCTGATCTGCTGCGCGGGATCAACGAGCGCCTGCTCGAACTCCTTCGCAGCGCCGACCTGACCAAGACCCGCCCCCGGGCCGTGGTCTACGTCCACCTGCACGCCGCCGCCCTGGCTGGCGTCGGCAACGGAGTCGCGCGCGTCGAGGCCGGCGGAGGTCCCCGCCTCTTCGAGCACCTTGCCGAGCTGCTCGGCAACGCCCAGGTGAAGGTCAGTCCGGTCATCGACCTCAACAAGAAGGTCGCCCTGAACGCCTATGAGACCCCGCAGTGGTTGCGTGAACGCATCCACCTGATCAGTCCCCGCGATGCGTTCCCGCACGCCACCACGATCAGCCGCAACGTCGACATCGACCATCCGGTGCCGTTCCAGCACGGGCAGTTGGGCAAGGACGCGCCGCCGGGCCAGTCAGGCACCCACAACTGCGCTCCACTGGGCCGATTCCACCATCGAGCCAAGACCCACCTGCGCTACCAGGTCCGACAACCCGGGCCAGGCACCCATGTCTGGCGGACCCCGAACAACCTCTTCCGACTTGTCGACACGAACGGCACCCACCGACTCGACGAGGCGATCGGTGACGCCCTCATCGAGGGCACATCGGTGGAGAAGGGCTTCGCGCTCACGGTTGCCGAGCACGCCAACCGGGTTCCCGTCATCTGACGCTCGGCTACCGGTAGGCCGGCTCGGCCAGCGGGGGCCTGGAAGACTCCGGCTGCGGTTGGCCCGTCGCGGGCAAGTCAGTCACCGGCAAGTCAGTCACCGGCAGGTCAGTCACCGGCAGGTCAGTCACCGGCAGGGCACTCACGGACAGGTCAGTCACGGGCACGGCAGCCACAGGATCAAGGCGCGCGCCACCTACCTTGCGGAGCACGGCGGACACGACCGCCGGCTGTCCGAGCAGGACGCCCAGCAACACCAGGGCCATGCCCGCCGCCTGCACGGGGCCGAAGATCTCGTGCGCCAGCGCGACGCCGAGCAGGGTTCCGGCCACCGGGTTGAGCAGGCCGATCAGCGAGACCGACGCGGCCGGCATCCGCTGCAGGCCGCGAAACCAGACGTAGTTGGCCAGCGCGGTGCCGATCAGGCCGATGTAGAGGAAGCCCAGCACTGCGGGGCCGTCCACGCGGGGCGGTGCACCCTCCACCAGGAGGGCCACCGGCAGGAGCAGCAGCCCGCCGGCCACGAGCTGCCAGGCGGTCAGGGTGAGCAGGTCCACCGGGGCCTTCCAGCGCTTCAGGAGCACATAGCCGACCGACGACATCGCCACCGCGGACAATGACGCCAGGACGCCGATCATGTCGACCGAGAACCCGGCGCGGAGCACCAGCAGGGAGACGCCGAGCACGCCGACGACTGCCCCGAGCACGGAGGCGAAGCGCGGACGCTCGCCGATCAACAGCCAGGCGACGGCCATCATCGCGATGGGAGCGGTGGCGGTCAGGGTGGCGGCCATGCCGCTGGGCAGGCGGTAGGCGGCGATGAAGATCAGCACGAAGAACGCGCCGATGTTGAGGGTGCCGAGCACAAGGCTGCGCCACCACCAGGACCCCGTCGGCAGGGTCGGTCGCAGTGCGAGCAGCAGGAGTCCGACCGGCAGCGCCCGCATGAGCGCGGCGAACAGCGGTCGATCCGGAGGAAGGAAGGCTCCGGTCACGTAGTACGTCGACCCCCACGCGAGGGGAGCGATTGCGGTGAGCATCACGGTGCGCCACATTGTTTCCATGGAAAGTATAATCGCTTCCAAGGAAGGTATATTCCCGGCATGGCGAATGAACCTGATCACGTCGGTCGCATCATCGAGCAGTGGTCGGTCGAACGCCCCGACCTCGACACCGCCCCGATGGGCGTCATCGGCCGACTGCACCGCGTGGCCGACGCCGTCCGTGAGCGTCTCATCGAGGTGTACGCCGAGTTCGGGCTCAGTGAAGGCGAGTTCGACCTGCTGGCCGCACTGCGTCGCAGCGGGTCGCCGTACGAGCTCAGTCCGAGCAACCTCGCCGCCTCCACCATGGTCACGTCGGGCGCGATCACCAAGCGGGTCGACCGGCTCGAGGCCCGCGGCCTCGTCGTACGCCGCAAGCAGGAGCACGACGGCCGAGCCAGGACGATCGTCCTGAGCCCGGCCGGCAGGAAGGTCATCGACCGCGCGGTCGAGGCGCACTACGCCAACGAGAAGCAGCTCTTGGAGGGTCTGCCCGACATCGACCGGGCCCGGTTGGCCCGCATCCTCCAGGCGTGGGGCGAGCTGCTCGAGCTGGAGTGACCAGATCCAGACAGCTCAGATCCGGTCGAAGACCTTCGGGTCCGGTCCGATCCGTCCTTCGTCGCCACGATCGAGCGCGCTGATCGCGTTCACGTCGTCGGGCGTGAGCGAGAAGTCGAAGATCTCGAAGTTCTCCTGCATGCGCGACACGTGCATCGACTTCGGGAAGATGATGTCGCCGCGTTCGATGTGCCAGCGCAACGTCACCTGCGCCGGGGTCTTGCCCAGGCGGGTTGCGATCTCGCCGATGATCGGGTCGTCGAGGACGGCGCCGCGACCGATCGGGGACCAGGCCTCGGTGAGGATGCCGCGGTCGAGGCCGGCCGTCCGGGCGGCCGTGTTGGCGAACTGTGGGTGCACCTCGATCTGGTTCACCGCCGGCAGTACGCCGGACTCGTCGATGATCTTCGCCAGGTGGTCGGGCTCGAAGTTGGAGACGCCCACCGACTTGGCCCGCCCGTCGCTGGTGAGCTCGGTCATCGCCTTCCAGGTGGAGACGAAGTCGCCGTCGTACTGCGTGGGCAGCGGCCAGTGGATCAGGAACAGGTCGACGTGGTCGAGCCCCAGATCGGTCAGCGACTGGTCGAAGGTGCGGCGTACGTCGTCGGGCTTGTGGTTCGGGTTGCCGAGCTTGGTGGTGATGAAGAGCTCGTCGCGCTCGATGCCCGATGCGGCCAGCGCCTCGCCGACGCCCTTCTCGTTGCCGTACATCTGCGCCGTGTCGATGTGGCGGTAGCCGATCTCCAGCGCCGAGGTCACGGTCTCGGCGGTCTCGTCCGGCGGCACCAGGAACACGCCGAAGCCGAGCTGCGGGATGGAGTGGCCGTCGTTGAGCGTCAGGGAGGGAACAGTCATGCCTACTAGACAACCACGCGCGTGCAATTGTTCCGCGTGGTCAGGGTGCGATCGCTCGAGCCGTCAGACGGCGCAGTCCATGACCTCGGGCAGGACCCTCGCGAGCGCTTTGACGTCGTCGTCGGAGAACTCGCCGTCGTCAGCGGCCGAGATCGAGCCCGCGATGCGCGGCTTGTCGAGCTTGTCGTCGGCGATCAGCTCCAGGCCCTCGTCGGAGATGTCGGAGTCGTGCAGGACCTTCGCCATGCAGTCGATGACCTCGTCGTCGGCCTCTGCGAACGACCGCGCACCCAGGTATCCGAAGAAGTTGTTGTCCTTGTCCTGCAGCGCGTCAGCCAGGTCGTCCTCGGATGGTCGGCCCCCGCACCCGGCCAGCGTGATGAGCAGGAGTACGGCGAGGGCAGGCCCGAGGCGCTTCTTCATGGGGAACAGCCAACCACGTGACAGGCTGTTCGGGTGACCAATGCAGTCGTGGTCGGCAGCGGGCCCAACGGACTCGCCGCCGCGCTGACCCTCGCCGAACGGGGCGTCGACGTGCGCGTGCTCGAGGCCAGGGATCGGGTCGGCGGCGGCACGCTCACCTCCGAGCTGACCGTTCCCGGACTGCTGCACGACGAGTGCGCGGCATTCCATCCGACCGGCGTCGGCTCGCCGTACTTCCAGCAGCTGGGCCTGGAGGAGCTCGGGCTCCGCTGGCTGTGGCCCGAGATCCAGCTCGCCCATCCCCTCGACGGCGGCGGAGCCGGGCTGCTCTGGCGCGACGTGGGGCGTACGGCGGCCGGGCTCGGCGTCGACGGTCCGGCCTGGCAGCGGCTCTTCGGCCGCATCTCCCGCAACTTCGACGCCCTCGCCACCGACGTGTTCCGGCCCATCGCGCACGTGCCGAAGCACCCCTTCAAGCTCGCCCACTTCGGCCTCCACTCGCTGCTGCCGGCGCCGTGGGCGGTCCGACGCTGGAAGACCGAGGAAGCGCGGGCCCTCTTCGGAGGAATGGCGGCTCACAAGTTCGGTTCGCTCACGACTCCGCTCTCCGCGTCCGTCGGCCTGATGCTCGGTGCCGCCGCCCATGCCTACGGGTGGCCGGTCGCCGAGGGTGGCACGGAGTCGATCACGCGTGCCCTCGTCGCCAAGCTCGAGCGCGCCGGCGCCCGCATCGAGACCGGCGTCCGCGTCACGTCGTACGACGAACTGGGCGGCCCCGACATCCTCATCTTCGACACGGCGCCCGACGCGGTCGCCCGGATCATGGGCGACCACCTCCCGTCAGGCCCCCGGAAGGCCTACCAGCGCTATCGATTCGGCCCGGCCGCCTTCAAGGTCGACTACGCCATCGAGGGCGACATCCCCTGGGCCAACCCCGACGTGCTCAGGGCCGGGACGGTCCACCTCGGCGGCACCCTGGAGGAGATCGTCGCCGGTGAGGCGAAGGTCGGTCGCGGTGAGATGCCCGACCTGCCGTTCGTGCTGCTCGGCCAGCAGTACCTCGTCGACCCGCTGCGCTCCGGCGGCGACTCCGGTCTCAACCCGATCTATGCCTACGCGCACGTCCCGAACGCCTGGACCGGGGATGCCACCGAGGCGATCACGGCGCAGATCGAGCGGTTCGCTCCGGGGTTCCGCGACCGGGTCCGGCACGTGCACGTGCGTGACACGGCCGGGCTCGAGGCGCACAACGCGAACTACGTCGGCGGAGACATCTCTGCCGGGGCCAACGGCGGACTCCAGCTCGTGATGCGGCCCAGGATCGCGCGAAACCCTTATTCCACCGGGGTTCCGGGCGTCTTCATCTGCTCGGCGTCCACGCCTCCGGGCGGCGGCGTGCACGGCATGGGCGGGCACAACGCGGCCCTCTCGGCGTTGCGCGGACTATCCGGTTGAGCGCGCCAACCGCAAGGTGACGATCTGGAACGGCCGCAGGGTCAGCGTGATCGGCTCTGTCGCGGCCAGCGCATCGTTCTGCAGCGGTCGCTCAAGCAGGTCGACCTCGGTCACCGCTGACGCCTCGAAGGCAGGCGTCAGCGTGACCGTGGTCCGTGCGCCCAGCGGCTCATAGAGGCGCACGACGACGTCGCCCGACCGGTCCTCGGCCAGCTTCACGCACTCGACGTACGCCGTCCCGCCACTGACGGTGACCAGTGGTGGCACCGACGCACCGACGACCCGGCGCACCGGAAGGTTCAACGCGTAGCCGGCTGCCGCGGCCTCGGCGACCCCCGCGCCCGGCACGAGCGACGAGCGGAACGTGTGCCTGCCCTGGTCGGTCTCCGGGTCCGGGTAGCGAGGCGCCCGCAGCAGCGTCTGGCGCACCGTGGAGAAGGTGCCACCACCGGTGCGGGGATGACGGGTGACGTCGTGTCCGTACGTCGAGTCGTTGGCCACCGCGACGCCGTACCCGCCGTCCTCGACCTGCACCCATCGGTGCGCGCAGACCTCGAACCGGGCGGCGTCCCACGTGGTGTTCTCGTGCGTGGGACGAGTGACGTGGCCGAACTGCGTCTCGTAGCGCGCACGGTCGGTGTGCACGTCGGTGTCGAAGGCGAGCTTGAGCACCTTCTCGCGCTCGTGCCAGTCGACGGTGGTCTCGATGTCGACGCGGCCGCCGACGAGCGTGATCACCTGCGTGTACGTCGATTCGCCGAATGCGCCGTGCACCTCGAGCGACCCGTCCGTTCCTGCTGACACCGACCCGGCCAGGTCGGTGACCTGGTTGCGGTAGAAGCGGTCGAGGTCCCAGGCGTCCCACTTGTTCGGGAAGTCGGGATGGATCTGCAGCAGGTTGGCCGCGCCGCCGGGCGGCAGCACCTCGCGCCCGACGTCGAGGTCGCGGATCGACCTGATGACGCCGCTCTCGTCGACCTCGACCCGCAGGTGCTCGTTCTCCAGCACCGAACCTTCGGGCTCGGTGGTCGAGCGTTTCCTCTCGTTGGTCGAGTAGCGAGCGCCAGCGAGCGTGTCGAGACCCCGTCCCAGGAAGGCGACCGGCGAAGCATCGAACACAGCCCCGTCAGATCCAGCGCCAGAACCAGTCTCGGAACCAGCCTCAGCACCCGCCAACGCGGAGATCGCACGCTCGATGATCGCCTCGAGCTCACCGGCGACCCGTGCGTACTCGAGCTCGGCCTCGCGATGCACCCAGGCGATCGACGACCCGGGCAGGATGTCGTGGAACTGCTGCAACAGGACGGTCTTCCAGATCGCCCGGAGCTCGTCGTAGGGGTAGTCGACCAGGCCGAGCAGGTCGGCGTACGTCGACCACAGCTCGGCCTCGCGCAGCAGGTGCTCGGAGCGTCGATTCCCTTGTTTGGTGCGGGCCTGCGAGGTGTACGTGCCCCGGTGGATCTCGAGGTAGAGCTCGCCTGACCACACCGGCGCGGCGGCGCCGTACTCGCCCTCGGCGGCGGTGAAGAACTCGGCGGGCGACTCGATGGCGACCTGCGGTGAGCCCTCGAGCGAGGCCGTACGACGAGCGCGCGAGAGCATGTCGCGGGTGGGGCCGCCACCGCCGTCGCCGTGGCCGAACGGGATCAGCGACCGCGTGGCGATGCCCTTGTCGCGGAAGTTCGACGCGGTGTGCGCGAGCTGGCTGGCGGCCAGGGTGCCGTTGTAGGTGTCGGCCGGCGGGAAGTGCGTGAAGACGCGGGTGCCGTCGATGCCCTCCCACCAGAACGTGTGGTGGGGGAACTTGTTGACCGTGTTCCACGAGATCTTCTGGGTGAGGAACCAGCGGAAGCCGGCCAGCTTCACGATCTGCGGCAGCGCGGCGGTGTAGCCGAACGAGTCGGGCAGCCACACCTCCTCGCAGTCGACGCCGAGCTTGTCGATGAACCACTGCTTGCCCATCACGAACTGTCGCGCCATCGCCTCGCCGCCGACCATGTTGGTGTCGGACTCGACCCACATGCCGCCGACCGGGATGAACCGGCCCGTCTCGACATGGCCACGGACCCGCTCGAAGAGCTCGGGGCGACTCTCCTCGAGCCACTCCCACTGCTGCGCCGAGCTCATGCAGTGCCGCAGGTCGTCGGTGGTGTCGAGCAGGTGGGTCACGTTCGCGACGGTCCGCGACACCTTGCGCACGGTCTCTCGCACGGGCCACAGCCAGGCCGAGTCGATGTGCGCGTGCCCGATCGCGGTGATGCGGTGCGCGCTGGCGTGTGCCGGCCGCGCGAGCACGTCGGCCAGTTCCGCACGCGCCGCGGCAGCAGTGCCGACCACGTCGTGGGGATCGAGGGCCTCGGCCGCACGCTCCAGGGCGTAGCGGATCTCCCAGCGGCGGGCATCGCCCTCACCGAGAGAGCGTTGGAGTCCGTCGAGCACGTCGACGTCGGCGTTCAGCTCGAAGACGTCGACGTTGCGGGTGCAGATCTCGGCCCGGCTGATGCGGTAGAGCGGTTCGCGGGTCGAGGTGTCGCGATCGCCTTCCCTGGTTGGCGTGTAGCCCGGGCCGATGGTCGGGTTCGCCGCCGCCTCGACGTACAGGTCGATCTCTTCGCCGGGCGTCACCGCGATCCAGGAGTTCTGCGGGTTGAGGCCCTTCACGACGCTGCCGTCGGGTCGGTGGACCAGCGCTTCGGCCTGCATGCCCGGGCGCCGGGTCGACCAGCCCAGGTCGAAGACGATCTCCGGCGTCGCCACGTCAGTGGTCGCGGGATCGGCAGGCACGGTGCCGGCCAGGTGGAACCAGCTGGTGCCCCAGGCCGGTCCCCACCGGTCGCCGACGGAAGCCGGGGCGTACGTCGCCGCGCGCGCCACGTCGAACGCGACCGGCTCGCCGACCGTGCCGTCGGGGGAAGGCGGCACGTGCCACACCTCGACCCGGAGGTCCGCGATCCCGTGATGGATGGCGGGTCTGACCCGCTCCTCCATGACACGCCCGAGCCGGTCCTCGATCTCCTTGCCGCGATCATGCATGGCCCGACACTAGTGGGGTCGGACCGTCGAATCAGTTCTTGAAGCTCTCGACCGGGTCGAAGTACTCGTCGCACTCGCACGTGTAGCTGCCCCAGTCGGCGGGTGCGGCGAAGTCCTTGCCCGACGACACGAACACCATCGTCCGGCGCTCGACGGGGCCCTCGCCGGCCGAGAAGCGCACGAGGTCGTCCTTGCCGTCACCGTTCACGTCGGAGACCGACGTGTTGGGGTTCGAGTCGAGCAGGTTGAACGCGTCCTTCGTGTCGTCGAGCCAGATCTCGGAGTCCCAGGCGTCGCCTTCGCGGCGGAGCACGACGATCTTCTGCGAGACGCCGTCGACCTCGACCACCTCGTCGGCACCGTCACCGTCGAAGTCGCCGACGACGATGTCGTAGGCCGTGGTGTTGGTGGCCACGAACCCGGTCGAGGTCAGCGCCTTCCCGTCGGACTCCAGGACCCCCAGCTGTTCCGCATCGGGCTCGGCCAGCACGAGGTCGTCGTCGCCGTCACCGTCGACGTCTGCGGGAACCGCCTGCGCGACGGCGTCCGAGGAGCTGTGCACCCGCTGCAGGTCCTCGAACCCGTCACCCGTGCTCACCGCCAGCCAGACCACGAAGTCGTCACCCGTGGCGTTGTTCGCGGGTGCGATCACGAGGTCGTCGCGCCCGTCGCCGGTCAGGTCGCCCATCATGGCGCCCTCGGTGAAGTCGGGCTGGTCGGCGTCGTCGACCCCCACCTCCATCGTGCGCTGCTTGCCGCCGACGGACGCGACCGTGACCTCGCCGCCACCCGAGCCGGGTGCGACGGCCACCAGCTCCTGCGTTCCATCGCCGTCGATGTCGCCCTTGATCACCGAGAAGGCCCCCGACATGACCTGTTCGGTCGGACCGAACGCGGAGCCGGTGCTGGCCATGACGACGGCCCGCATCGCCTCGCCGTCCCAGTCGTGGAGGGTCAGGTCACCCCGGCCGTCGCCGGTCAGGTCGCCGGTCACTGCCTTCTTCGTCGAGCCCCCGGGGGTCGCGGACTCGCTGTTGCCGGAGTCGTCGCCGCGCAGTGCCAGTGCAGCCACGATGCCACCGGCGACCAGCACCCCGACCAGCGCCAGTACGCCGACCAGCGCCGGCACGCCCATCAGTCGACCGCGCCGACCGCTCGGATCCATCCCGGGTGGGCGCGGTGCAGTGGGCGGATCCGGCCGCAGAGGTGGCATGGCAGCAGGGATCTCGGCCTCGAGCGCGGCCAGCGCGGCCCGCAGCTCGGCCGCGGTCTGGAACCGGTCGGCCGGGTTCTTCGCCATCGTGCGCCGCAGCACGCGGTTGAGGGCGGCAAGCCCGGGACCGGTCTCCGGCACCTGGGGCAGCTCACCCTCGAGGTGGCCGATCGCCACGTCGACGTCGGAGCCCGTGTACGGCGGCTGGCCGGCCAGGCACGCCCAGAGCAGGCACCCGACCGCGTAGATGTCGGTGGTCGGAGCAGCCGGACTGCCCGAGGCGCGTTCGGGTGCGAGGTATTGCCACGTCCCGGCAACACCGCCGGCCACGGTGAGCCGGTTCCCGGTGTCGGCGATGCCGAAGTCGCACAGGTAGGCGTGCAGGTTGGTCGCATCCGGATCGCGCAGCAGCACGTTGCTGGGCTTGACGTCACGGTGCAGTACGCCGACCGCGTGGGTCGCCCGGAGCGCCTCCGCGACCTGCCCGCAGACCTGCACGGCGCGGTGTGGCGGGAGCGGGCCACGCGCCCGGAGCAGGTCGCCGAGTTCGCCCCCGCGGATCAACTGCGTGGCGATCCACAGGTGCCCGTCGCTCTCCCCGTGGTCGTAGATCGTCGTGACGTGCGGGGAGTCCAGTCGGGTCAGCACGTCGGCTTCGCGGCGGAAGCGCTCCCGGAACTCCTCCCCGCTCGCGAGGTGGTCCGACATCACCTTCAATGCGACGAGGCGGTCGAACCGGGTGTCGGTGGCGATGTGGACGGCTCCCATGCCGCCGGCGCCCAGACGCTGGCCGACGACGAAGCGCTGTGGTTGTTCAGGCACGCGCCCACACTGCCCTACGCCGCCTCACCGGAAACTCTCAGGCCGTTCGGCGAAAGCTCACTCGGTCGGCGCAGGGCCGACGGAGTGTGGGTAGTCCTCCACGCCGTGGGCGTACTCGCGCCACGACTCCTCGGTCTCGAAGGCGAGGCCGCTCGAGAGGGCCACCTTGAAGTCGTACGACGGCGCGTCGTACTCGCCGCTGAAGAGGAGGACGTCGTCGCGCCGATCGCCGTCGAAGTCCGCGACCGACGGGGCCTTGATGCTGGAGACGAATGTGTCGGCCTGCAGGGTTCCCCGCACGTCGTCCTCCCACTGCTCGTCGGCGTAGGTCCACACCACCAGCCCGCTTCCCGTGCCGGTCGAGGGGACGCCGACGAGCTCGTCGGTGCCGTCGCCGTCGAAGTCGCCGGGCGCCAGGAGGCCGGAGGCCTGGGCCAGCCCCTGGGGCGTCGTGGCCGTGAGCTGCGAGCCGTTCGAGACCAGCAACCCCAGCGAGTCGGCCCCGTCGAGCAGGGCCAGGTCGTCGTCGCCGTCGCCGTCGAAGTCTCCGGGCAGCGGTCGGGGCACCTCGGTGTCGGAGGTGTACCACTGCGTGAACTCGGCGAACCCGTCACCGGTGCTGAGGCTCACCCAGATGCCCTGTGAGCCCGTGACGCTTCCGTCGCTGGCCAAGGCCAGGTCGTCGTTGCCGTCCCCGTCGAAGTCGCCCAGCGCCGGATAGAGGGAGCTGGACCCCCGCGGGGCTGCCAGGTCGGTGCTCTGGACACCGTCGACCCTGTCCCGGAGCACGGAGATGCGGTACTCCAGGTCGGCCCCCGGGGCCGTCTCGACAGAGAGGAGGTCGAACTTCTCGTCCCCGTCGACATCACCGCGCAGTGGGACGCCGACCTCCTCGGCCCAGGGCTGCGGCTCGCCGAGGGTGGTGCCGTCCGATGAACGCAACAGCTCGACGTCCTGTCCCACGTCGGCGAGGTGGCTGACGATGAGGTCGCCGAACCCGTCGCCGTCCACGTCGCCGGTGATCGGCCTGTCGACCGGTTCGGCGGCTTCGTCGGCCGGGGGAGCGGTGCTCCGCTCGTCTGAGGTTGCGTCGGCCGGGGCGTCGTCCGAGGTCAGCGCCTTGATCCCGATGGCCGCACCGAGGACCGCGACCAGGGCGACCACGCCTCCGATCAGGAGGCCGCGGCGCCTGCCCGGCGTACGCCCGGGCTGGCCAGCAGCAGCCAGCAGACCCGTCCCGGCGGCGCGCAGCTCGGAAGCGAGTTCGGCCGCGGATCCCTGTCGCTGCAGGGGGTCCTTGCTCATCGCCCGTCCGATGACGGCGTTCAGCCGGCGCGCCAGCGGGGCCGTCAGACCTCGTCCCGGGCGAAGGGTGGGTGGCGCCTGCCGGGCATGGGCCAGGGCGACCTCGATCTCGGTGCCGTCGTACGGCGGGTGCCCGGTGAGGCAGGTCCACAACAGGCAGCCGACTGCGTACACGTCGCTCGCGGGGGTCGCCTGCTGCCCGGAGCCGCACTCGGGGGCCAGGTAGTCCCACGTGCCGGTGGCGCCGCGTACGGCGGTCAGGTCGGCGCCGATCTCACGGGCCAGGCCGAAGTCGGTGAGGTAGGCGTGCTGCTCCGCGGAGCCCGGGGAGGAGACGAGGATGTTGGCGGGCTTGACGTCGCGGTGGACGACTCCCCGCGAGTGGGCGTCCTGGAGCGCGTCGGCCACCTGGGTGCACAGCCGGATCGCCAGGGCGGCGGGCAGCGGCCCGTTGTGCGCGATGAGCTGGCCGAGGTCGCCGCCCTCGACGAGCTGGGTGGCGATCCACAGGTGACCGTTCTGCTCGCCGTGGTCGTAGACCTCGACGATGTGCGGGGAGTCGAGCCGCCCCAGCACCGTCGCCTCGCGCAGGAAGCGGGCCCGGAACGTCGGGTCCTCGGCAAGGTGGCCGGACATCACCTTCAGCGCGACCCGACGATTGAGGTGTTCGTCGCGCGCGGCGTGCACGACACCCATGCCTCCCGAGCCGATGACTCCCTCGACCCGGTAGCGCCCGACCACGGAGCCCGGTGTCAGCGACTCGAACATGCAGCGTCCCCCTTGGCACGTCGTCTCGATCGGTCCCCACACCCTAGAAGGTGCGGGGACCGATCGAGGCGCCGTGGTCGCCCAGGTCGACGCCTAGCTCACTTGAGCTTGAAGCGGGCGCTGATCGAGGATCCGTCCTGGGTGGTCATGGTGGCGGTGTAGCAGGTGCCGGCGCCGGTCGGGGTCTTCCAGTTCTGGATGAACTGGCCGCCGGTGGTGTCGTAGCGCAGGGACGTGCCACCGGTGGACAGGATCTCGATCGGGTCCTCGGTGCCGGTGCCGGAGGTGCAGCTCACCTTGGCGGTGCGGAAGCTGGCGACGACCGCGGTGTCGGTCAGCTCGGTCGGCCCGGCGAACACCTCGAACTTCAGGGGCACGGTGCTGCCGCCCTTGACGGTGTTCCAGACGCTGCCCATGTCGACCGGCTGCCTGAAGCCGGTGAGGGTCCACGCCAGCACCGTGTAGGTGAGTGTCGAGGTCGACGAGTTGCCGGCCACGTCGGTGGCGGTGGCGGTGTAGCTGTGCGTGCCGACGCTCGTCCCGCCTCCCGTGACCACGCAGTCGACCAGGCCCGACGTGGCGTCCGTGGACTCACACGTCGGGGCGGACGGGTCGTCGCCGTAGTAGTAGCTGCCGTCCGGCCCGCCGACGAGGGTCGGCGTGGTCGGCGCGGTCTTGTCGACCTTGTAGGACTTCGTGACCGCGCCGGTGGGCGTGGTGTTGCCTGCGGCGTCGGTGAAGGCCGGGCTGGCCACCTCGATCGCTGCGCCCTCGCCGGAGGAGGTCGCCGTCGTGCTGGCGCTGGCCGGACCGGAGAGTACGTCGGTCGCGGTGAACGTCACGGCCACGTCGGAGGTGTACCACCCGTTGTGTCCCGCGGTGCCTGACACCGTGACGTCGTTGTCGACGACCGGTGCTGTGGCGTCGCGCTTGAGGCTGACGGTCTGCTCGGCAGCAGAACCACCGGCACTTGTCGCGGAGCACGTGTAGCCGGTCAGCGACTGGTCGGTGGTGACCAGCTGGTCGACGCAGCCAGTGAGAGCCACCGAGCCCGGCGACTCGGGCTCGGACACGTGCCAGGTCAGCGAGACGTCGGAGCGGTACCAGTCATTGTCGCCGTCCGGCGTGGCCGGGTCCAGCGTGTAGGTGATGACCGGAGCACTCTGGTCGACGATCGAGTAGGTCTCTGACGCGGAGGCTGTCAGTCCGCCGCCGTCGGTGTAGGTGCAGCTGGCGGTCTGCGTGCCGATGCCATCGACGGCATAGGGGCCGGTGACCGCGCTGAGTGTGGCCGGGAACGACGACGGGCCGTCCTCGTTGTCGGCGACCTCGCAGGTGGCGTCCGGTACGGCGCCCTTCGCGTAGCTTGCGCCGCCTTCGATGCCGGAGGCCGAGAGGGACGGTGCGGAGTTGGCGGGCGGAGCCACCGTGACCGTGAAGGTCGCGGGCGACATGTTGAACGAGCCCTGGCTGGTGTTGGTCACCTGGGTGGCCGACACGGTTGCCGACCCCTCGGCCACCGGCGTCACGGTCAACTGCTGGACGGTGCCGCACGAGGTGAAGGTCACCGACGCCGGACTGACCGTGGCGACCGCGGTGTCCGAGGACGAGACGGCGAGGGTCAGTGCGGTGCCGCCGGTCAGGTTGCAGCCGTTCTTCCCGTCGCCCCCCTGTGGCTTCACGTAGAGCGACGTGGTGCCGTTCGCGCCGCCGACGTTGAGCGGCAGCACCTCGGCGGCGGTGTCGACGGTCAGGTCGAGGTCGTTGGTGATGTCGTCGGCGACGGCGACCCCGCTCAAGGCCAGTGCCGCCGACATGGTGAGCGCGGTGAGTGTCGAGGCCCGGGCGAGCTGCTTCCGGGCGGGGCGGTGATTCTCGGAGACTCGCATGCGGAGCCCTCTTCCTGCTGGAACCCCCTGGCGTGGTCCCCGCCCCGGGACCCCCCGGGGACTCGCACAGTGCCCTCGCTTCGGGAGGGATGTTCGCGATCCTGCCCCGGGCTCGCCCCGACAGCAGGCGAAGCGGGGGATCTGATCAGCGAACCATCCGAAAGGGCTGGTCCAGACAACCGATCGGGCAGGGATCGGTCACATGTTCTCTCGCGGAGCGATGGGAGCCGTGTAGTCCTCGCACCCGCAGGTGTAGCTCCCCCAGTCGACCGGCGGCGCGAACTTCTTGCGTGAGGCGACGAACACCCGGATCGTGCGCGACTGAGGATCGGTCGTGCCCGCGAACTGCACCAGGTCGTCCTTGCCGTCTCCGTTCACGTCACTGATCGCGGCTCGCGGTTGCGACCACCCGACCCCGAACGCCCCGGACTTGTCGGTCAGCCACACCTGCGCATCCCAGGCACCGCGCTTGCGCTGCAGGACGACGGCCTTGCTGTCGACGCCGTCGAGGGTCAGCACGTCGTCGGCACCGTCGCCGTTGAAGTCGCCGATCATGAACTCGTCGACGGTGGTGAGGGTCTGTTCGAAGTCGGTCGGCGTGAAGGTTCCTCCGCCCGACTCGAGGACGGCCAGGCTCCCTTCGCTCTCGTCGGCCAGGACCAGGTCGTCGTCTCCATCCCCGTCGACATCGGCAGGTTCGACGTGCGAGACGACCTCCGGCCCGCTGTACAACCTCTTGAGTCGCTCGAACCCGTCGCCCGTGCTGATCGCGGCCCAGACGTCGAAGCTCTCGGCGTACTCCGCATTGGCGGTGGCCAGCACCAGGTCGTCGCGCCCGTCGCCGTCGAGATCGGCAAGCATCGCGCCGCCCGACCAGTCCGACTGGACACCCATTGCGCTTCTCGCCTTCAGGACCTGCGGCGTACCGGATGCCGAACCGACCGTGACGGTCATCGTCGTGTTTCCCTTGGTGCCGTCAGCAGAGTATTCCGAACCCTTCTCGACGCCGACGATCTCTTCGGCTCCGTCACCGTCGAGGTCGCCCCGCACCACCATCGTCAGGCCCTTCCTGAGCACAGGTGCCGGTGCGGCGAAGAAGCCGCCGCCGTTCGCCATCATGACAGCGGGCGTCGCGTCGAACGCATCGTGGAATGCCAGGTCACCTCTCCCGTCGCCGTTGAGGTCGAAGGTGACCGCCTGTTTGGTGGACGGATCGCGGACCGGCGGGGCCGGTTTCGCGGATGCGGACGCGGAGGGCTCGGCTGACGGCGACGTTCCCCCGTCGGACGGACTGGCGGACGGGCTGCCGGACGCGCTGGGGGAGGCGGAGCCGTCGGAGCGGTCCCCGTCGTCATCACGCAGTGCCCATGCAGCGCCGATGCCACCGCCTACCAGCAACAGCGCCAGGACTGCGGCCCCGATCATGCGGCCACGGCGTCGGGGTCGCGCTGTGGGCTCGGACGGAGCGGAGGGGCGCAGCGGGGGCATCGACGCCGGCAGCTCGGCCTCGAGCCGGGCCAGGGCGTCCCGAAGGTCGGCCGCCGAGGAGTATCGGTCGGCCGGGTCCTTCGCCATGGCGCGCCGCAGGACCTCGTTGAGCCCGGCCTGCTCGGGTCCGTCCCCCGGAAGCTGTCGGATGTCTCCTTCGAGGTGTCCGACGAGGATCTCGACTCCCGAGCCGGAGTAGGGAGGATGGCCTGTCAGGCAGGCCCACAACAGGCAGCCGACGGCATAGATGTCGGTGGCCGGGGTGGCGGGAGCGCCGCCACCCCGCTCGGGTGCGAGGTACTGCCACGTGCCGGCGAGCCCGCCAGCAGCCGTCAACCGGTCGTTGCTCGTGTCGGCGATGCCGAAGTCGCACAGGTAGGCGTGCAGGTTGGCGGCGTCGGGGTCCCGGAGCAACACGTTGCTGGGCTTGACGTCGCGGTGCAACACCCCTGCCGAGTGACTGGCGCGCAATGCCTCGGCCACCTGCCCGCACACGCGCACGGCCTTGCGCGGTGGGAGTGGGCCACGGAGCCGGAGAAGGTTGCCCAGCTCGCCGCCCCGGACCAGCTGGGTGGCGATCCAGAGCGTGCCGTCGTCCTCCCCGTGCTCGTAGATGGCGGTGACGTGGGGGGAGTCCAGACGCGCGAGGACGTCGGCCTCCCGCCGGAAGCGCTTGCGGAACTCGATGCCGCCCGCGAGGTCTTCGGACATCACCTTGAGCGCGACGAGGCGGTCGAAGCGTGTGTCGGTGGCGACGTAGACCGCTCCCATGCCACCGGCGCCGAGTCGTCGGCCGACCTCGAAACGTCCGAACACTTGCGAACCCGCTCCTGGTTGGTCGTTCACTGGCCTGTCCTTCCCACGAACGCCAGGTCACGGTCCCAGGCAGGATGCAGCCAGGTCTCCCGATTCGCGAACGCGCTTCCCTTGGAGACTGCGACGAGGAGATTCGGTGCATCGTTGAGCTCGCCCGCCAGGAAGAGGGCGTCGTCCCGGCCGTCCCCGTTGACATCGGCCACCGCCGGTGCCGCGTTCTGATGAACGCCGGGGTCCCTCTCGTCCGAGCTGCTCACCCGGGCGTTCCACTGGTTGCGGACATGTCGCCACACGATGATTGCTCCTCCGGCCTGGCTGTCTCCGACGAGCTCGTCCGTGCCGTCGCCGTCGAAGTCGCCGGCCGCGAGCGGGCCGAGCTCCTGGGGCATCTCCTGGACGCCGACGCTGGCGAAGGACGATCCGTCGGACTCCAGCAGCTTGATGCTGGTGGCGGCCACCAGCGCGAGGTCGTCGTCGCCGTCGCCGTCGAAGTCACCCGGCACCGGCCGGACCTCCTCGGCCTCGAACTCGCGCCAGGTGCGGAGCCTGCCGAACCCACTCTCGGTGCTGCGGCTGACCCAGATCCGTGCCCGCTCGCCGGAGCGGACGTTCTGCGTGACCACCGCAAGGTCGTCGCGACCGTCACCGTCGTAGTCGCCGAGTGCCGACTTGACGTCGAGGGCCTCGCCGGGAGCTCTCAGGACCGACTTCTCGACCTTCTTCGTGCCGCCGTGGGTGACCGTGACGCGAAAGGCGTCGTTGAAGCCCGTGGTGACGATCGACAGGAGGTCCGACGTGCGGTCGCCGGCGACATCGGCCTGCATCAGCAGGTCGGCGCCTCGCGCCCAGGTCTCCGCCGAGGACAGCGACTTCCCGTCCGAGACCATCAGTCGCGCGGACTTGACCGAGTCGTCGCTGGTCATGAAGACGTCTCCGAAGCCGTCGTCGTCCTGGTCGCCGGTGATCGGGCGGCCGGTCACCTTGACCGGGTTCGCGGACTCAGCCTCGCTCTGCTCATCGGTCGGTGGTGTGGCATCGGCCTGGGGAGGCGGGTTGCCGGGATCGGGCAGGTTGAGAGCCAGACCGACCCCGAGAATCGTGGCTGCGACTGCCGCCACGGCCAACAACGTGCTCCGACGCCTCCGGCGCGCTCCGGGAGCCCGCCCGGTGACCCGGCCTCGCACGTCGGCGGCAAGTTCGCCCGCGGACGCCTGCCGCCGCTGGGGGTCCTTGCTCATCGCCTTGGTGATGACGGTGTTCAGCTCACTGGCGTCGGCCGCGGTGACCGACGGACCGGCGACCAGTGTCGGAGGCGCGTTCCGGGCGTGGGCCAGGGCGACCTGCGCCATGGTGCCGGCGTAGGGCGGACGCCCGGTCAGGCAGGTCCACAGCAGGCACCCGACGGCGTACACGTCGCTGGCGGCGGTGGCCGGCCGGCCGGTGCCGCACTCCGGGGCGAGGTAGTCCCACGTGCCGGCGGTGCTGCGCACGGCGGTGACGTCGTCGCCGATCTCGCGGGCCAGACCGAAGTCGGTCAGGAAGACATGGGGCTCGGCGGCCCCGGGATTCGCGAGCAGGATGTTCTCGGGCTTGACGTCGCGGTGGACGACGCCACGCGCGTGGGCGTCCTGGAGTGCGTCCGCCACCTGGGCGCAGATGTGGCGGGCAAGTCGCGGCGACAGTGGCCCCCGCTCTGCGACGAGCCGGGCGAGGTCGCCCCCTTCGACGAGCTGGGTCGCGATCCACAGATGGCCGTCCATGTCTCCGTGGTCGAAGACCTGCACGATGTGCGGGGAGTCGAGACGGCCGAGCACGGCCGCCTCGCGGACGAAGCGCTCGCGAAACGTCGGGTCCTCGGCCAGGTGTCCGGTCATCACCTTCAGGGCGACCCGACGGTTGAGGTGCTCGTCACGTGCGGAATGGACGACGCCCATCCCGCCGGAGCCCACGACGGCCTCGATGCGGTAGCGCCCGCCGACCAGGGTGCCGGGGCGCAGCGACGTGAACATGCACCCTCCCCCTCGTGCGATCAGATGCGGACGACCCTAGGACATTGCGACGGCCTTCCCGAACGCTCCTTCCCTGAAGCGTCGGGAATGAACCCCCGAAGTCCTGTGTTGGGCCCAGTGAGCAAACTTGAGTTGATTCGACTCAACTTATTTGCCACACTTCCTGCGGCGGCGCAGGATGGGCCCCACTCAGACTCCCCGGACGGTCCGACCAGGACGCCCGGGACCACCAGAAACACACAGTCCAATCCAGAAAAACACACCGGAGGTACTCCCCATGGCACGAGCGGTCGGCATCGACCTCGGCACGACGAACTCCGTCGTCGCCGTCCTCGAAGGTGGCGAACCCACCGTCATCGCAAACGCAGAAGGCGCCCGCACCACCCCGTCGGTGGTCGCGTTCGCCAAGTCCGGCGAGGTCCTCGTCGGCGAGGTCGCCAAGCGTCAGGCGGTCACCAACGTCGACCGCACGATCCGCTCGGTCAAGCGCCACATGGGCGAGAGCTGGACGACCCAGATCGACGACAAGTCCTTCACCCCGCAGCAGATCAGCGCCTTCATCCTGCAGAAGCTGAAGCGCGACGCCGAGGCCTACCTGGGCGAGCCCGTCACCGACGCGGTCATCACCGTCCCGGCGTACTTCTCCGACGCGCAGCGCCAGGCCACCAAGGAAGCCGGCGAGATCGCCGGCCTCAACGTGAGCCGCATCGTCAACGAGCCGACCGCGGCCGCGCTGGCCTACGGCCTCGACAAGGGCGACGACCAGACCATCCTCGTCTTCGACCTCGGTGGCGGCACGTTCGACGTGTCCCTGCTCGAGATCGGTGAGGGCGTCGTCGAGGTCAAGGCGACCTCGGGCGACAACCACCTCGGTGGCGACGACTGGGACAACAAGATCGTCGAGTGGATGATCGCGAAGTTCAAGGCCAACAACGGCGTCGACCTCGGTGCCGACAAGATCGCCAAGCAGCGCCTCCAGGAGGCCGCGGAGAAGGCCAAGATCGAGCTGTCCAGCTCGAGCGAGACCCAGATCCACCTGCCCTACATCACCCACGGCGAGTCCGGCCCGCTCCACTTCGAGGAGAAGCTGACCCGCAGCGAGTTCCAGAAGCTCACCGCCGACCTGCTCGAGCGCACCAAGGCGCCGTTCCAGTCGGTGCTCAAGGACGGCGGCGTCGCGATCGCCAACATCGACCACGTGGTCCTCGTCGGTGGCTCGACCCGCATGCCCGCCGTGACCGAGGTCGTCACCGACCTGCTCGGCGGCAAGCAGCCCAACAAGGGCGTCAACCCCGACGAGGTCGTCGCCGTGGGTGCCGCGCTCCAGGCCGGCGTGCTCAAGGGTGAGGTCAAGGACGTCCTGCTCCTCGACGTGACCCCGCTGTCGCTGGGCATCGAGACCAAGGGCGGCGTGATGACCACGCTCATCGAGCGCAACACCACGATCCCGACCAAGCGCTCCGAGATCTTCACGACCGCTGACGACAACCAGCCGTCGGTCGAGATCAAGGTCGCCCAGGGCGAGCGCCAGATGTGGGCCCAGAACCAGGGCCTCGGCAACTTCGAGCTGACCGGCCTTCCGCCGGCCCCGCGTGGCGTGCCGAAGATCGAGGTCACCTTCGACATCGACGCCAACGGCATCGTGCACGTCTCCGCCAAGGACCACGCGTCCGGCCGCGAGCAGTCGATGACGATCTCCGGTGGTTCGGCCCTGTCCAAGGACGAGATCGACCGCATGGTCAAGGAGGCCGAGCAGTACGCCGACGAGGACCGCAAGCGCAAGGAAGCCGTCGAGGCCCGCAACCAGGCCGACGGTCTCGTCTACACGACCGAGAAGTTCCTGGCCGACAACGGCGACAAGGTGCCCGACGACGTGAAGACCGAGGTCCAGGCTGACGTCGACGCGCTCAAGGCGACCCTCGAGAACGCCGAGGCCACCGCCGAGGAGCTCGAGGCCGGTGTCTCCAAGCTCGGTGAGTCCAGCCAGAAGATGGGTGCCGCGATGTACGCCGCCGCCGAGGCCGACCAGGCCGCCGCCGGTGGAACCACCGGCGCGACCGGCGAGGCCGACGACGACGTCGTCGACGCCGAGATCGTGGACGAGGAGCCTGCCGAGGGCGCCGAGGGTGAGTCCAAGTGACCCAAGGCCCTGGTGACGAGTCCCCCGAGGACCCGGCTGCTGAGGAGCGCTCCGAGCAGTCCGCCGCGCCCGAGGAGCAGCCCATCGCGGGCCACTCCTTCGGCGAGGCGGCCGCCGAGATGGCCAACGAGTCGGAGGTCGAGGAGCCCCAGCAGTCGGGGGAGCGCCCCGACCCGGCCGACGACGAGCTGGCCGTCGCCCGCATGGAGCTGGAGGAGCGCACGCTCGACCTCCAGCGCCTGCAGGCGGAGTTCCTCAACTACAAGCGACGGGTCGACCGCGACCGTGAGCTGATCAAGGAGAATGCCACGTTCTCCGCGTTGGCCCCGATCACCGAGGTCCTCGACAACATCGACCGGGCCCGCGCGCACGGGCCGCTCGACGAAGGCTTCCGGGCCGTCGCCGACCAGCTCGAGCGGGTCGTCGCGGGCCAGGGCCTGGTGCGCTACGGCGCCCCGGGCGAGGCCTTCGACCCGTCGCTCCACGACGCCCTCTCCCACATGGGAGAAGACGCCGAGGTCGAGGTCACCACGGTCAAGGTGGTGGCCAAGGCGGGCTACAAGATCGGTGACCGCGTCGTGCGCGCGGCCCAGGTGCTGGTCGTTGACCCGGCGTCCGACGCCACCGACAGCTGACCCACCACTGAACACATCGAGAACTGACGAAGGGAGGCGCGCGTGAGCGGCAAGGCTGACTGGGCGAGCAAGGACTACTACAAGGAGCTCGGGGTCTCGAAGGACGCAGGTGCCGACGAGATCAAGAAGGCCTACCGTCGTCTCGCGCGCGCCAACCACCCCGACTCCAACCCGGGTGACAGTGCCAAGCACGAGAAGTTCAAGTCGGTGGCCGAGGCCTACGACGTCGTCGGCGACCCCGAGAAGCGCAAGGAGTACGACGAGATCCGCAGCGCGCCCCGGTTCCCGACCGGTGGCGGCGGTGGGGGCTTCGACGTCAGCGACCTCTTCGGCCAGCGCGGTGGAGGCGGTGGCGGCGGAGGCATCGGTGACATGTTCGGTGACCTCTTCGGCGGCGGGCGCCCACGCCAGGCCCGGCCGCAGCGCGGCGCCGACGTCGAGAGCTCGGCGACGATCAGCTTCGAGGACGCCATGGAGGGCGTCACGATCAGCCTGCGGCTGACCAGTGACGCGCCCTGTCCGAGCTGTTCGGGCACCGGCGGCAAGCCGGGCACGAAGCCCCACATCTGCATGGTCTGCGAGGGCGCCGGCATGGTCGCCTCGACCGCGGGCGGTGCGTTCACGCTCAACGAGACCTGCCCGGCCTGCGGCGGTCGCCAGCTCGTGTACGACGAGCCGTGCCCCACGTGCCACGGGTCCGGCCGCGGCAGTTCCGCGCGCTCGATCCAGGCCCGCATCCCGGCCGGGGTCAAGGACGGGCAGAAGATCCGCCTTCGCGGCAAGGGTGCCCCGGGCGAGAACGGCGGCCCGGCCGGTGACCTCTACGTGCACGTCAAGGTCACGTCGCACCGGCTGTTCGGGCGCAAGGGTGACAACCTCACCCTCGACGTGCCGGTCGGGTTCGACGAGGCCGCGCTCGGTGCCGAGATCAAGGTGCCCACCCTCAAGCACGGGCCGGTGACGTTGAAGGTGCCGGCCGGTACGCCGAACGGCCGCACGTTCCGGGTCCGCGGCAAGGGTGCGCGCAAGGCCGACGGCACCAACGGCGACCTCCTGGTCACCCTTGAGGTCCAGGTGCCCGCCGTACTCGACACGGCGGCCCGTGAGGCCGTCGAGGCCTACCGCGCCGCGATGGTCGGCAAGCCGCTGCGTGGCGGCCTCTTCGAGGAAGTCTGAGCATGGTCACCCCCGACCCCACAGTCGGTGTCTACGTGATCAGCGTGGCCGCCGAGCTGGCCGGGCTGCACCCCCAGACGCTGCGCACCTACGAGCGGATGGGCCTGATCACTCCTGGCCGCACCGGTGGCGGCGGGCGTCGCTACTCGCACCACGACATCGAGATGCTGCGGGTGATCGCCGACCTGACCTCCCACGGCATCGGCATCGAGGGGGTCCGCCGCATCCTCGACCTGGAGAACCAGGTGCTCGCCCTCTCGGCGCGCAACGAAGAGCTCGCCGCTGAGGTCATGGGTCTGCGCGAGACCCTGCGCGGGCTCCTCGGCAGCTCTCGCGCCGCGGCGGCCGGCAACCTGCCGGTCCTCCGGTCGCCCTCGACCGGCCAGGTCGTGGTGTGGCGCCGCAACAAGCCGTGAGCACCACGGCGACCCCGACATTCGGGCGTCGAAGTCTTTGACGTTCGCGCGGTCATGTAAAGTTGCCGTATGAGTGAGTCGAGCGGTCCCACCAAGGGTGCCGGGTCCTTCAAGGACAAGGTGCACGGGTTGCTGCGTGGGTCGATCCTCGACGCGGCCTGGGCGCGCGCCACCCACACGTCGTGGGGGCAGGTCCGCATCGCCGACATCGCCGAGGACGTCGGCGTGAGCCGACAGACGATCTACAACGAGTTCGGCACCAAGGACCAGCTCTCCCTGGCCCTCTTCGACAGGGAGCTCCAGCGCGTCCTCGCCGAGCTCGAGACCCGTCTGGCCTCTTCGGAGAGGTTCGAGGAAGGCATCCGCCGGGCGCTTCTCTGGATGCTCGACGAGGTCACTGACCACGCCCTTCTCGGTCGCATGGTGACCGACGCCAGGTCCGGCGGCGGCGACGGGCTGGTCCCGGTGCTGACCGTCCGTTCCGACATGATCATCACCCCGGTGCGCGCCACCCTCACCCGCATCGCGATGGAGCGCTGGCCCGAGGCCGACGCGTCCGCCGTCGAGGTGGTGTCGGACATGTATGTCCGGTTCATCCTCAGCCAGATCATCACCCCCACCGATCTCGACCGCGTCGCGATGGTCGACGCGATGGTCACCATGGCCAAGCACATCCAGATCCCGGCATCCGCGAGATGAGGGACCGCACCCGCGAGGTCGGCGTCTTCGCTGCCGGCCTCGTCGCCGGCGTCGTGCTCGCACTCCTGCTGCCGATCGTGATCAGCAAGATCAGTGGTTTGGTCCCCGACTCCGACGACCCGCTCGACTACGTGACTGTCGTCGACCCGACGGCACCCATCTCGCCGAGGCTCTCCGCGGTCGCCAAGCGCCTCGACCTGAGCACCGACGTCGACTGGCGGGCCACCCTGCTGGAGCGCTCCACGGTCGTCTCCCGCAGGTCGACGCTCACCCCCGCCGCCCTCAAGGCGCTCGAGAAGTCGGTGACCGTCCCCGACGCGGAGCAGTTCGAGCTCCTCGGCGTGGTCAGCAACCTCGACTCGCCGAAGTCAGTGCGCACCAACGGCGCGTTCTACATGGTCGCGCTGTCCCGACAGGCACCGGCCGAGACCTGGCTGCGCGAGGACCACCGCATCTTCGCCGACGACGCCATGGAGAAGACGCGCGTGACCTACCAGGCGGGCGCGCTGATCTTCTACTACGCGCCGGTCGGCACGGCCGACTACTCCCAGGCGATCCGCCGCTACGTCGGTGAGGTGGTCAGGTGTCCGCGCGACACCAGCGCCTGCCCGGAGTGAGCGCTCCGGGCTGAGCGACCCTATTCGTCGACCGGCTCCAGTGACGCGGGGTTGTCGACCGTGCCCATCCGGCTGAACGGCTGGATGCGGCGGTTCATGATCGCTCCGATGTCGTCGGCGGCGACGACACCGAAGACCCGGGAGTCGTCGGACCCTCCCCAGTTGTCGCCGATCAGCCAGTAGTGGTCGTCGGGCACGGTGAACGCCTTCGCACGGTTCTCCATCACGCCGTCGGCCGAGCAGCACTTCTGGCCGACGCGGTCGCCGTACTGGCTGGCCCAGGCGTCGCTGACGACCTCCTGCCAGGCCTTCTCTCCCGCGGGCCGCAGGAGTACGACGGGCTTGCGGTCGCGCTGGCGTACGACGATGCGGTCGCCGGGAACTCCGATCACCCGCTTGACCACCTTGTTGCCGTCGACTGTGGCCTCGATCACATCGAAGCGGTCGATGTCGCCGCGTCCGAGGATGTTGGTGAAGAGGCGATCGCCCGGCTCGAGGGTCGGTTCCATGCTGTGCCCCTGCACCTTCACGGAGAAGGTGAACGCTCCCACGGGAACGAGAATCGCCAACAGCACAAGGGCGATCAACACAAAGCCGAGGAATCTGCCTGCCCGTCCGAAGTCGCGGTCGCGGAGTGCCATGAGGGTGCCTGATTTCGGTGGTGGGGCAAGGGGTCGAGCGAAATCTACTCCCGGGTGGCCGGGTTTACATGAACTGGCCAACGTAAAGCAGGAAGACCTTGGACGGTATCTGTCGACAAGGTGTTGTTTCGGACATATGGTGTCCCACGTCATGACGAACCGGGGCGCTTGTCGCCCACTTCGCATGCAGGGTTGGGAGGCCCGGTGCGGAGCGTTCTCGGGGTCGGCGATCGATGTCGCCGGGTGCAAGGGGAGTTGGGACATCCGATGGTGCGAGCGTGCCATCGTCGTGTTCTTCCTGGGAGGGAAGCATGAAGGAAAAGGGTATGGGGCGTACGCGCCTCGGCCGCTTCGCAGCAGTGACGGTCCCCGCCACGGCAGCAAGCCTGGGTCTCGGTTTCGCCATCGTCACCGGCATGGTGTCGGCGTCCGTGTCGTCGGCCGGCGGCTTCCAGGTCGGCGGTGACGCGGCTCGGGCAGACGGCATGAAGATGTCGCTGGCGAGCACCGACGTCGCCCAGAACGAGGCAGACGCGACCGGTCAGGCCTCCGAGGCCGCACTGGTCACGCTGGAGGACGGTTACCTCGACGGCATGTGCCTGGCCGTCAACCAGAGCCTGCCGGTCATCGGCCAGGTGAGCCTGACCCTCGGCGTGCCCACCGGCACCGTCGGAGTCGGCACCATCGACCTCAACGCCTCGCAGGTCAACACCGGAACCGCCAACCTGCCCTCCACCACCATCGGTGTGGCCGCGGGCGAGACCGGACAGAACGTCGCCGCCAGCAACGTCGGTGGTTTCGGCCTGAAGACGAACGACACCACCGGTGTCGAGGGCACGGACGAGGCGGCCGCGTCGGCCGTCAAGCTCGCCGACCTCAACGCAACGGCCTACCAGCTGACGCTCAACAACGGGCTGGACGTCGGCTCGCTGGAGATCGGCGTCTCGCGGAGCACGGCCACCTGCTGATTGCAGGCAACGCCCCGATGACCGCTTGAGGGAGCGGGCGGGCCGGTGACCCCGGCCCGCCCGCTCCACCTGCGGCCCCCGAATGCACCAGTCGCAGCACCCCGCATGACTTTGGAGAAGCACATGAGCGTCGCGAACGAGATCGACCCGAACCACACGGACACTGACCCGAACCACCGTGAGATCGACCAGAACCACGCCGGCACCGACCCAGAGCGTTCGCGTCTCGGCTCGATCGTCCACTCCGTCAACCGCTTCCGGCGTACCCGCCCGTTCTGGGGGTGCATCATCCTGGCCCTCGGCGGCTGGTTCGTGCTCAAGCCGGTGATCGGCTCGGCTGCGATGACCCTCGAGCTCGGCGTGGGTGGGGTGTCCGGCTACATCCTCGGCGGCGGCATGATCGCCGCGGCCCTGATCGCCTTCGTGCTGCCCGCCCAGCGTCACTTCCCGGCCCTGATCGCGACCATGCTGTCGGTGGCCTCGCTGCCACTGGCCAACCTCGGCGGCTGGCTGATCGGCATGTTCCTCGGCATCGTCGGGGCCGGCATGGTCTTCGCCTGGGCGCCGTACAGCGACAAGCAGCTCGCGAAGTTCGCGGCCCGCGCGGAACGTCGCGCCGAGCGCAAGGCCCTGCGCAAGTCCGGCAGCTCATCGGCCAGCACGTCCGGCAGCGCCGCGAGCGCCTGATCAATCTTTTCCTGGGGAGGGAATGGCAGTGAGCAGCAGCCACAAGAATGCCCGCAGTGTGCGGTCGCGCGTCGGTGAGGTCCTGGGAGGGAGACTCGACTCGGCGCGTAGCAACATCGATGCGATGGTCGAGCAGGCCGAATCGACGCGTCGAGGCACCCGGCGGCGCGCCCTTGCGCCGCTGTTCGGCGGGGTGGCTGCGCTCGCTGCCATGTTCAGCATGGTCGGCAGCGGTGTGCTGGCGGTGAACTTCACGTCGGCCAACCAGTCCTACAAGATCTACACGGACCGGGTCGTCGGCCAGTACGCCGCCGGCTACCTCAGCTCGCAGGCCCAGCAGAGCGGGTCGACAGCCGTGGCGCAGATCGGGTTCCAGCAGGCCGACCTCTTCGGCTTCTGTGCGATCGCCAAGCAGACCATCGGCGGGGTGCCGGTCTCGCTGCTCGTCACCGGCGGCGAGCCGGTCAACGGGACGGTCACCGACCCGAGCAAGAAGATCACCGCGAACCAGCTGTTCATGGCCAGCAACACCCTGACAGGCAACGGCGAGAACATCTCCAAGATGACCCTGGGCCAGTCGGCGGACACCCTCACGATGGGCGAGGGCAACCCCAACCCCGGCACGCCCGGAGCCTTCGGTCTCCAGGCCGAGCTGATGCAGATCGCCAACCTGGACGGCGACTCCTACGGCATCGACCTCAAGGGCAACATCAACCTGCCCGACCTCAAGATCCGGGTCCTGCCCCGTGAGCTGACGAAGGCGGACTGTGCATCATGAGCGTTGAGGCGATGAAGATGACGGAGTCGACTGCGAAGACGAGCTTGTCGACCAGGACGTGGCGCGGGATCGGGCTGGCCCGCCGCTGGTTCCGCGCGTTCCGGCGTACTCGTCCGTTCTGGGGTGCGCTCTGGCTCGCCCTGGGCGGCCTGGTGATCATCCACTTCGCCCGCTCGCCGATCACGATGGTGATCGGTGGCGGCTGGAACTCCTCGGCCGGCTACATCCTCGGTGGCGGCATGGTCATGTTCGCCCTGGTCGCGCTGTTCGCGCCGCTCTACCGCAGCCTGGTCGGAATCGTCGGCGTGCTGCTCGGCCTGGCTGCCTTCATCGCCGCCAACCTGGGTGGCTTCCTGATCGGCACCCTCCTGGCGATCTTCGGTGGCTCGATGATCTGGGCCTGGGGCGAGAAGAAGCCGCGCAAGTCCAGGGCTGACCGGACTCGCAAGCGCGAGATCGCCGAGGTTGCCGAGACAGCCGAAGGCACCGACGATCGATGAACCTGACGAAGAGCAAGCAACGGCTCCTCGTGGGACTGGCCCTGTTCGGCTTCGTGCAGGCGATCGGGACGCAACCGATCGGCTCGGGCGGTCCTGAGGCGGCACACGCCGCCGTGGCGGACTGCGGCAGGGACGCGCAGGCGCTCGCGGGCCTGGTCACGGGGAACACGCTCACTCTCGGCAACGGCACCACCGTCAAGCCGTGCATCCCCAACGCGCCCATCCACATGCGGATCGGCTACAGCGACGGCGGCACCGGCGGCGCCACTGGCAGCAGCACCGCGTTCACCACGGACGGAATCACCTTCCCCGACGGCAAGTTCACCCGCAAGTACACGAGCTGCGGAGCCTTCCAGCGCAACGACTCGACCATCGCCAAGCCCACGATCCTGAAGTTTGCCGACGGCACGCAGTCGGCCGGACCGAGCAACGTCGCCACCAGCTCGAAGTGGGGCGCGTTCGGCACGTGCCCGTTCGACCGCACCCTCTACCAGGACAACGGCTGGTCGACCTCGTTCGCGAAGAATGACAACGCGATGCTCGTGCACATGCGGTTGAAGAACCTGCAGATCAACCGGAACGCCTACATGACGGTGGTGCCGCAGGCGACGCCCGACAACCCCTCGGCCGCGGGCACCGGTGAGTACAAGCTCACCTTCAACCCGGCCAACCAGGGCAGCGCCGGCTGGAACATCGGCGACGGCTGTGTCTACACCGATCTGTGGCTGCGGGCCGACACGCACATCAAGGTCAACATCTTCGGCATCAACACCTCCGTGGGGTCCCTGGCCGGAGACGACAGCCTGTGGGGCAGCATCCTGGCGTCCATCGCGAGTGGCGACGACATCCCCGGCCTCGAGCTCGATGCGTGGGTCTACTACATGAACACCAACAAGGGCGGCGACTGCACCGGCACGCCCACCACGCTCAACCTGCCCAACACGAACATCCAGGTCACGCCGTGAGCGACGACGTGGAGGAGGCCCCCCGCATGGGGGTGCGCTGGCGCCGGGCGGCCGGGATGAACCTGGTCGGCATGGGCCTGCTCGCCTACATGGTGAGCCAGCTGTGGACCGGAACCGTGATGGGCCTCGGTGCCGGCCTGGTCTTCTCGGGCAAGCAGTCGCAGTTCAGCAGTGCGAAGCTGAGCACCACCAACGTCGGCATCGGCGTCGTGCCCGTCCAGCTGCGCGACGCCGCGTCCCAGACTGCCTCGAAGTACGCCCTGAGGATGGGGTTCGCCGGCGGAACCCTCGACGGGTTCTGTGTCTCGCAGACCGAGTCGATCCTCGGCCAGGACTGGACCATCCGCCTGACCGCACGCGACAACCAGCTCAACGTCAATGACGTCAGCGGGAAGAACGTGCAGTTCGACGTGAGCAACGTGACCTCGTCGAGCGCTCCGAACACGAGCGGCAACGGCATCGTCCTCCGCGGGAACGTCGCGCTCGGGGTGACGCCGCAGACCATCACCACCTGGAAGGACGCGGGAGGTGTCGATGCGGTCAACCCGCTCGACGCGCCGGAGACCTATGCCGGGACGAACGGACGACTCTTCGGCATCGACTCCGACGTGGGTGACCTCTACAACGTCAAGGGTGAGCTGTACGACGCCGTCATCGAGGGACCGCTCAGCCTGAAGAACCTGAAGATCGAGGTGCTCCACGCCAGCGCCGCCACCGCGGGCTGCAAGAACATCCCGATCGTGTACTGACTGATGGCCGTGGACCGACTGATGACGAACGTGAGAGGCGCCGGCGGCGTCGGCCTGTGGCGCTTCCTGTTGGTCACCGGGCCGGCCACAGTGATCAGCCTGGGCATCGGAGCGTTGGCCGTGCTCGGCTATGTCTCGGTGGTGATCACCAGCACCCAGCCGATCGCGATGGCCAGCTCCGGCGGCACGTCGGACAGCATGGTGCTCGGCGTGGGCACCGTCGGCACGATCGTCGAGGACGACGACGCGCTGGCCGGCGACTCGGCGGCCGCGATGGTGCGCATGGGTACGACGCACCTCGACGACCTCTGCCTGGTGCCACGCGTGGAGTTGCCCCTCGTGGGTGACCTGCTGAGCATCCGCATCAGGAGCGCCGCGCCGGTGACCCTCGGCGACGTCACGCTGGCTGCTTCGGGGGCCAGGCTCGGCGGACTGCACACGCCACGGACCACGATGGGACTCGGCGCCGGGTTCGAGGCGCGCACCGAACCGGGGCCGGACGCGATCACCCTCGGCGATCTCGACCTCGAGACCCACGGGATCGTTCTGGACGGCGGACTGCGCCTCAGCTCGCTCGGCGTACGCACGTCTGCAAAAGAGTTGAGCTGCTGACCGGAACCCGGTGCGTGATACATCGTTACAAGAACTGTTGCACATGGATAGGCTCACGCGTCAGGGACGGGTGACTGAGTAAGGGTGTGAGGAACTCGCTGGACGCACTGGGTGACTACTTCAGTCACGTCGACTGGTTCTTCCAGGACGTCGACGAGCCCATGGAGTGGGTCGCGCTCGTCTCGATCCCGCTCTTCACGGCCGTCATCGGCTGGCTGATCAACTGGACCGGCCTGATCATGCTCTTCTACCCGATCCACTTCCACGGCTTCAAGATCCCGGGCATGGCCGAGCTGGCCCGCCTGGCCCCTCGAAAGCTCCAGGAGGTGCCGGGCGTCCTGCAGGGCGGGGTGGGCTGGCAGGGCATCGTGCCCGCGCGTGCCGCGAAGATGGGCAGCATCGCGGTCGACAAGGCGATCGCCAAGCTCGGCACGCCCGGCGAGTTCTACCAGCAGCTCGAGCCGGACCAGATCGCCGAGCACATCGTGAAGATCTTCACCCCGGAGATTCCCTCCCTGGTCGACGAGGTCATGCGAGAGAGCCACCCGGCCCTGTGGCGCGACCTGCCCAACGCGGCGAAGAAGGCCGTGATCGCACGGGTCCAGGCGCAGCTGCCCGCCGTCGTGAAGACCGTGACCGACGAGATCGGCACGCACATCGACCAGCTCCTCGACCCGAAGATCATGGTCATCGACCACTTCCGCACGCACCCCGAGCTCGTGGTCCGCGTCTTCAAGGACGTGGGGCAGAAGGAGCTGAACATGATGGTGACCTTCGGGTTGCTGTTCGGCTTCCTGCTCGGCATCCCGGTCGCGTTCGCCGACCACTGGTTCCACCAGTGGTGGCTGCTCCCGGTGCTCGGCATCGGGGTCGGCTGGATCACCAACGCCCTGGGCATGTGGCTGATCTTCGAGCCGACCGTGCCGACGAAGAAGTTCGGCATCACGTTCCAGGGACTGTTCCTGCGACGTCAGAACGAGGCCGCCGAGGTCTACGCCAAGATCATCGCCGACGACGTGATCACCCTCGAGCGCATCGGCGACTTCCTGCTCGACGGACCGCGCGGCGACCGGACCCGGCAGATGCTCGCGGTGGCCCTCGGCCCGGCCATCGACCGCGCCGCCGGACCGACCCTCGGCGCGGCCAAGGTGGTCATCGGGCGCGGCAACTATCGCCGGATCCGGGAGTCGTTCGCCAAGGAGGCGGTCGGGCGTACCCTGACGCCGTTCAAGGACCCCGAGTTCAGCAGGCAGCAGTCCAACAAGATCCGGGCGATGGTCTCGCAGCGCACCAAGGAGCTGCACCCTGACGACTTCGTCGAGATGATGCGCTCGGCCATCAAGGAAGACGAGTGGATGCTCTACGCACACGGCGCGATCATGGGACTGGCGGGTGGGTTCATCCACCTCGCGATCTTCGGAGTAGGTGGAGGATGACGGACGAGAAGGGCCTGGAGCGGGCCGACCATGAGCAGTCGCCGGCGCTCGACGCGATTCCCGGGCTGATCCGGATCGCCGCGTCGTCGTGGGTGCGCACCGCGGAGTGGAGCGTGGTCGCCGGGCTGCGCACCGGGCGTCGCATGCTCAAGGCGGCCACCGACCCGCACACCGCGGTCGAGCTGGCCCAGGGCGCCGCCGCTGCCTCGGGCATCGTCGCCGACATCGCCAAGGCGGTCAGCTCCGGCGAGTCCGTGCCCCAGGCCATCCAGCAGGTCGCCGCCTCGCTCGGTGGTACGTCGGACCGCAGGGCCGTCGAGCTCCACAACGGGCGTGACCGCGATGTCGAGAGCACCGACCTGCGCAGCTCGTTGCGCGAACAGGGCGCCAAGCTGCTCGAGCGCTCCCGCGACGTGTGGAGCAACGACACCGGCCACCCGGCGTACGCCCGGATCCTGACCGAGCTGGCCCCCGACGAGGGCCGCATCCTGATGTTGCTCCTGCGCAGCGGTCCGCAGCCGATGGTCGACGTACGCACGGGCGGTGCGGTGGGCATGGTCAGCTCGACGCTGATCGCGCCGGGCCTGAACATGATCGGTCCGCGGGCCGGCACCCGCTACGTCGACCAGGTGCCGTCCTACCTCAACAACCTGTTCCGGCTCGGCCTCGTGTGGTTCTCGAAGGAGCAGCTGAAGGACCCGCTCGACTACCAGGTCGTCGAGGCGCAGCCCGACGTCCTGGCTGCGATGCACTCGGTGCGTTCGGCGAAGCTGGTCCGCCGCAGCATCCACCTGACCCCGTTCGGCGAGGACTTCTGCCGCACCTGCCTGCTGGAGGAAGAGGTGCCGCCCGAGGACCTGCCCGTGCACCAGGCGCCGAACGACCTGGAGTAGCGGCGGCAGCAGCAGAACTGCGAAGCAATGTGGGAGTCCGTGTCTGGGAGGGCCGGACGGATCGAGGGAGCAAGCACATGTCTGTACGCGAGCACGTCCGGACGCAGAGGCGTCGACTGGTCGAGCTGGTGGCGTTGTTGGCCATCGGCGCCCTGTGGGTGGCGATGATCGTGGTCGGTGTCGGGTTCGCCCTGGCGCAGGTGTACGACGGCCGCACGGTCGCGGCCGTCGGCCTGACCGGGGGCGGACTCGGACTGGTGTGCGTCGGCGCACTGCTGGTGTGGGCACACTTCACGGGCAACGGTCGCGTCGCGCACACCGACACGTCCGGGCACGGCGGCCGGGAGGTGTCCGTGGTCTCGCGTGACGGCACCCGGCTCCATGTCGAGGTCGACGGGCCGGACGACGCCGAGGTGACCGTCGTGTTCGTGCACGGGTGGACCTGCCAGCTCAGCGCGTGGCGTCACCAGCGTCGCCACCTGGCCGGCAGGCCGGTGCGTTCGGTCTACTACGACCAGCGTGGCCACGGCCGCTCGGACTGGATCGGCATGGGCGAGGGGGAGCGCGGCGTGCGCCATCTGGCCGACGACCTGGACGCAGTGGTGGCGGCGACCGCGCCGACGGGTCGTCTGGTCCTGGTCGGCCACTCCATGGGCGGCATGACGATCATGGCCTCGGCGCAACGGCACCCGGAGGTCGTCGCGTCGCGGGTCGACGGCGTGCTGTTCTGCGGCACCGCCGCGGGGCCGCTCTCGGAGTCGATGGCCCTGGGCCTGCCGGAATCCATGCGGCCCCTGCACCACCTGGTGCGCCGGCACGCGGTGTCGATGCTGACCCTGCTCGGCTTCATGCCGCGGCCGATGGCCCGCCTGCTCGGCGTCGGGCCCTACCTGTTCTTCGGCAACCTGCTCGCCGTCGGCAGCCGCTCGGAGTCGGCGAAGCAGGTCACCGCGCAGGGCCTGTGGGACACGCCGCTGCCGGTCGCCGGGCGGATGCTCAAGGCCGTGATGACCCACGACGAGCGCGACGCCGTGCCGTCGCTCGACCCGACCCGCGTGGTCGTCGTCTCCGGGAAGGCCGACCGCCTGGTGCCGTACGCCGACCAGCTCGAACTGGCCCGCCTCGTCGGGGACGCCCGCGTGGTCGGCCTCGAAGGGATCGGCCACATGGTCGCCCAGGAGGCGCCCGACGTGGTGAACGCCGAGCTCGACGGCGTGCTCGCCCTGGCCGGGGTGCAGGGGGATCACGAGGCGTCCGTGCTCGCCTGAGACACGTCAAAATATTTGGAGAAGGGCAAAGTTGAGTGGAACAGACTCAACTTCTGGCGCGTTGAGATGAATGACGGACACACTGGGTGCCGTCACACTCACGCATGAGGGGGCCCTCGACCTATGAGCACTTTCGGTGCCGAGAAGTTCACCACCCGGAGCCGCGCGGCGATCGAGGCCGCGCAAGTGTCGGCGACCACGGCCGGCAACTCCCAGACCGACCCGTTGCACCTGCTCGTCGCGCTGCTGCGCGACCAGGAGGGCACCGCGCGCAACCTGGTCACCAAGGCGGGCGCCGACGTCAACACACTCACCCTGAAGGTCGAGCAGGCGATGGCCGCCTTGCCCAGCGCGAGCGGTGCGACCGTGCAGCAGGCCGGCGCCTCCGCCGCGCTGACCCGGGTGCTGGCCGGCGCGATCGACCTGGCGTCGTCGATGAAGGACGACTTCGTCGCCACCGAGCACCTGCTGATCAGCCTGGCCACCGTCGAGAGCCAGGCCCGTACCCTCCTGACCGACGCCGGCCTCACCGAGGACGGACTGCGTGAGGGCCTGACCGCCGTACGCGGCAACCGTCGGGTGACCAGCCAGGACGCGGAGTCGACGTACGAGTCGTTGGAGAAGTACTCCGTCGACCTCACCGCAGATGCCCGCGACGGCAAGATGGACCCCGTCATCGGCCGTGACGCCGAGATCCGCCGGGTCATCCAGGTGCTCTCGCGGCGCACCAAGAACAACCCCGTCCTGATCGGCGAGCCCGGCGTCGGCAAGACCGCCGTCGTCGAGGGCCTGGCCCAGCGCGTGGTCGCCGGCGACGTGCCCGACTCGCTCAAGGGTCGGCGCGTGCTCAGCCTCGACCTGGCCGCGATGGTGGCCGGCGCGAAGTACCGCGGCGAGTTCGAGGAGCGGCTCAAGGCCGTCCTCGAGGAGATCAAGGACGCCGGTGGCCAGGTGGTCACCTTCATCGACGAGCTGCACACGGTCGTCGGTGCCGGCGGAACCGGCGACGGATCGATGGACGCCGGCAACATGCTCAAGCCCATGCTGGCCCGCGGCGAGTTGCACATGATCGGTGCCACCACGCTCGACGAGTACCGCGAGAACATCGAGAAGGACCCGGCCCTGGAACGGCGCTTCCAGCAGGTCTTCGTCGGCGAGCCGTCGGTCGAGGACACCATCCAGATCCTGCGCGGCATCCAGGAGAAGTACGAAGCCCACCACGGCGTCCGCATCACCGACGCCGCCCTGGTCGCCGCGGCCACCCTGAGCGACCGCTACATCACCGGGCGCCAGCTGCCGGACAAAGCGATCGACCTGATCGACGAGGCCAGCTCGCGGCTGCGCATGGAGATCGAGTCGTCGCCCGAGGAGATCGACCAGCTGCGGCGTTCGGTCGACCGGCTCAAGATGGAGCAGTTCGCCCTCGAGAAGGAGAGCGACCCGGCCAGTGTCGAGCGGCTCGAGAAGCTGCGCGCCGACCTCGCCGACTCCGAGGAGCAGCTCCGCGGGCTCGAGGCCCGTTGGGAGCGCGAGAAGACCTCACGCGAGGGGGAGGGCGAGCTGCGTCGCCAGCTCGACCAGCTGCGCAGCGAGGCCGAGAAGCTCCAGCGCGAGGGTGACCTCGACAAGGCCAGCGAGATCCTCTACGGCCGGATCCCGGCACTGGAGGAGCAGATCCGTACCGCCGAGTCCGAGGAGGCTGCCGAGACCGCCGAGATCGAGCCGCTGGTCGGTGAGGAGGTCGGCGCCGAGCAGATCGCCGACGTCGTCGAGGCCTGGACCGGCATCCCCACCGGCAAGATGCTCCAGGGAGAGACCTCACGCCTGCTCGACATGGAGGCCGAGATCGGCCAGCGGTTGATCGGCCAGGAGGCCGCCGTCAACGCCGTGAGCGACGCCGTACGCCGGTCGCGTGCTGGCGTCTCCGACCCCAACCGGCCCACCGGGTCGTTCCTGTTCCTCGGCCCGACCGGCACCGGCAAGACCGAGCTGGCCAAGTCGCTGGCCGACTTCCTCTTCGACGACGAGCGCGCGATGGTGCGCATCGACATGAGCGAGTACGCCGAGAAGCACTCGGTCTCGCGCCTGGTCGGTGCCCCTCCCGGCTACGTCGGGTACGACGAGGGCGGCCAGCTCACCGAGGCGGTGCGGCGTCGGCCCTACTCCGTCGTGCTCCTCGACGAGGTGGAGAAGGCGCACCCCGAGGTCTTCGACGTCCTGCTGCAGGTGCTCGACGACGGTCGGCTGACCGACGGGCAGGGTCGCACCGTCGACTTCCGCAATACCCTGCTGATCCTGACCAGCAACCTGGGCTCGAACTTCCTGGTCGACCCGTCGCTGTCCCCGGAGGCGAAGCACGAGTCGGTGATGGGCGTCGTACGCGGCCACTTCAAGCCGGAGTTCCTCAACCGGCTCGACGAGATCGTCATGTTCGAGTCGCTCAGC
The DNA here is from genome assembly GCF_001429525.1 of Nocardioides sp. Soil796. NCBI lineage: Bacteria > Bacillati > Actinomycetota > Actinomycetes > Propionibacteriales > Nocardioidaceae > Nocardioides > Nocardioides sp. Soil796. The sequence goes on along the minus strand of NZ_LMSQ01000020.1, from coordinate 8,065 downwards.
AAGGAGGCGTTGACCCACATCGTCGACCTCCAGCTCGCGCTGCTCGAGAAGCGGCTGGCGGTCCGCCGGATCACGATCTCGGTCACCGACGAGGCGAGGACCTGGCTGGCCGACCAGGGCTACGACCCGGCGTACGGCGCCCGTCCGCTGCGCCGGCTGATCCAGACCACGATCGGAGACCCGCTGGCCCGGCTGCTGATCGGTGGCCAGGTCGCCGACGGCGGCTCGGTGACGGTGTCGGTCGGCGACGACGGCCTTGTGCTGACAGCGGGCTGAGTCCGGGCTGATTGTCACCGTGTCGGCGCGGGCGCCGAGACTGCGATGACGCCGTCGGCCACCTCGGTGCTCCCGTCGTCACCGACCAGGGTCAGCGTTCCGGTGGCCCGCTGACCCTGGGACTGGCCGGACGGCGGGGCGCCGGAGTCGGCGACCAGCTCCACGTGTGCACCTGAGGGCAGGTCGCGGGCACCCAGCACGGGCCGCCCGTCGTCGAGCACCCACGTGTCACCGTTGAGGCGCCACTGCTGGATCGGGATCTCGGGCGTCGTGCCGGCCTCCCAGTCGCAGTCGAGGCGGTGGGAGCTGGCGCGCAGCACTCCGTCGTCCCCGAACCACACGTCGTCGATGGTCTCGATGTACATGAAGTCCTGGGCGGACTCGGGGAACATCGCGGAGGTGTCCGTCTCCAGAGGTTTCGCAGGGTTGGCGGGATCGACCAGGAGCACCTCGGCGCCCTGCGTGCAGGCGCCGCCGCTGCCGTAGGCCACCACGGCCGCGCGCGGACCGCCGTACGCCGTCTCGCCGGCGTACGCCATGTCACCCACCGAGCTGCCGACCAGGGTGTCGCCGACCTGGGTGGCGATGCCGTCCTCGTCGAACAGGTAGAGGTCCGCCGCGCCGTGGGCTCCTGCCTCCTCCTCGTTGTTGCCGGAGGCCAGCACCTGGTCGCCGGCGGCGGCGACGGTGTACCAACTGACCCCGAGCGAATCCCTCGGTGTGAACGTCTCCGTGGTGTCGAGGGCTCCGAGCCGGCGCCACTGCATCGGCTGGAGCGCCGGATAGGTCACGCCCTGGTTCACGGTGATGACCTTGTCGTCCCAGGGCAGTGCGGCCGTCGGCGCGCACTCGGCGCACGGGGTCCGTGTCGTGGTGCCCTTGTCGACGTCGACCAGGGTCAGTGTCGCGCCGTCTGCCACCGCCAGTCGGCTGCCGTCGTCGCTCCACGCCATCGCGGGCTCCTCCCACGCCTGCATGGCGGCGGTCTTCACCGCGGTGACCCGCTTGCCGTCCTTCATGACCACGATCTGGTCGGCGGTCGCGTAGGCGAACACGTCGGGCGTCACGGCGACCTGCTGGGTCGCCGGGCCGTCCTCGTCTCGGTTGGCCACGTAGACGCCGGCCGCGGTGCTGGCGGCGACCACGGAGGCGACGCCGATCGCGGCGACCTTCGCGACGCCGATGCCGCCGATCGTGGCGCTGGCGCCACCGGCACCTGCAGCTCCACCTGCAGCTCCGCCGGCCGCTCCACCCGCGGCTCCACCCGCCGCTCCGCCAGCCGCTCCACCCGCGGCTCCACCTGCAGCTCCACCCGCCGTGCCGCCTGCGGTTCCCGCCACGCCGATTGCTCCACCTGCCGACCCGGCGACCCCGGCGGCACCGGCCGCTCCACCCACCACGGCCGCCGTGCCGAGCATGCCGGCACCGGCGGGCAGGGCCGCGATCACGGCACCGATCACGCCGCCCAGGCTCGCACCGGCCAGCCACGCGGGGCCGTACTTCGCACGGGCCGCGTGCTCGAGGCTGTTGTGGAAGGCCGTCGCGTTCTGGTGCCGCACCGACGGGTCCTTGGCGAGGTCCTGCAGGCAGATGCCGGCCAGGTCCTCGCCGAGGTCGGGCACGGTCGCCCGGGGATCCGGGACCGGCTGGGTGAGGTGCAGCTGGGCCGTGAGGTCGGCCGTCTCGCCCTTGTAGGGCTGCCGTCCGCAGAGCAGCTCGAAGAGGACCACGGCCGTGGAGTAGATGTCGCTGCGCGCGTCGACGTGGCTGCCGGCCACCTGTTCGGGGCTGATGTAGGCCGGCGTCCCCGACCACGTGCCCGGCCCGTCGAGGCGGCGCGGTGGGCCGGCGAGCCCGAAGTCGATCAGCCGGGACGTGCCGCTGGAGTCCACGAGGATGTTGTCCGGCTTGAGGTCGGCGTGCACGAGGCCGGCGGCGTGTACGGCGGCCAGGCCGTGCAGGGCGCCGTACAGCACGCCGAGGGACTGGGGTCCGTCGAGCCGACCGCGCTGCCTGAGCACCTGTCGCAACGAGGCGCCTTCGACGTAGTCGGTGACTATCGCGGCCAGCCCGGGATCGTCGATCACGTCGCGCACCCGCACCACGTTCGGGTGGTCGACCCGGAGCATCGCCGCGGCCTCGGAACGGAACATCGCCCGCAGCCGCCCGTCACCGGGCAGGTTGAGCACCTTGATCGCGACGGTCTCGCCGGTGCCGGGGGCGGAGCCACGGTAGACGGTGCCGAATCCGCCCGCGCCGAGGATCCCGCTGATCCGGTATCTGCCGATGCGTTCCATGGACCACATCCTCGGTCATCGGCCCGGTCCCGGCCATGGGCGGATCGACCCCAAACATGTGGGTAGTCGGCGGGGTCGCGTGTGACAGGATCGGAACGATGATCCGGTTGAGCCTCCAGGACGGCACCCAGCACCATCTGCTGGAGGTGGAGCGACTCCCGGCCCGTATCGGCCGCTCAGCCGAGTGCGACGTACGGCTGCCCGGCGACGCCACGGTGTCGCGCGTGCACGCGTTCGTCGTGTCCACCGAGCACGGGCTCGAGATCCAGGACGCCGGCAGCCGCAACGGCACCTTCCTCAACGGTCAGAGAGTCGAAGGGAGCGCACTGCTCACCGCCGCGGACCGGGTGCGGATCGGTCCGTTCGTGCTCAGCCTCGTGGGCGACGGCGACGACCAGCAGGAGACGGTCGAGGCCGGTGGGCCGGCGGCCTCCCGGGTGCGCATGGAGACCGGCCTGTCCGCACGCGAGATCGAGGTGCTGGGCCTGGTGGCGGCAGGATGCACGGACCAGCAGGTCGCGGAACGACTCTTTCTGAGTGTGAAGACCGTGCACTCGCACCTGGACAGGATCCGGGACAAGACCGGCTGCCGGCGCAGGCCCGAGCTCGTCCGCTTCGCCCTCGACCACGGGATCGTCTGACGCCCGCCGGAAGGTGCGTGTTGGTCGCCCTGAGAGACTGGGCCGCATGACGCAGAGCAGCGCCCCCGCGAGACCGCCCCAGGTGACCATGGCCGGATGGATGACGGTCGGTGCATCGCTCTTCATGCTGGTCAACGTCTTCACCTACGTGTCCCAGCTGCGCACCATCGAGAACCGCGAAGCCGTCGCGAAGACGCTCTCCCGGGACCCGCTCAAGGGCATGGGCATCGACCTCGAGCAGGCGCTCTCCATGCTGCACGGCGCGTCCCTCGTGGCCGGCGCCTGTGCGGCGGCCACGGCGATCCTCGGCTGGTTCGCCCTGCAGCGCAACCACCACGCCCGTATCGCGCTGAGCGTGCTCGTGCTGCCCCTCTTCTTCACCGGCCTGGTGGCCAGCCCGTTCCTCTCGTCGATGATCGCCGTCTCGGTCGTGCTGCTGTGGGCCCGTCCGGCCCGCGACTGGTTCAACGGCGTCACTCCGGAGCCACCGGCCCGGAAACCCGAGCAGCCTTCCTCGTCGGTGACACCACCGCCGCCCCCGGAGGAACCGCGCGCCTTCGAGGGCTTCGGCCAGTCACAGCCGACCCGTCCCAGCGATCCGACGCAACCGGTGTCGATGCAGTCGATGCCGCCGTTCCCGGCTGCCCGGCCGGTGCGACCGGGTGAGCTGCTGCAGGCGTGCATCATCACCTGGATCATGAGCGGTGTCGTGCTGCTCGGCATGGCGATCGTCGTGATCGGCCTGCTCACGACGCCCGATCTGCTCAAGGACGTCTACGAGAGTGACTCCCGCTTCGGCGAGTCCGGCGTCAGCGTCAGCCAGCTGAAGGTCGCCTCGATCGTGATGGCGTTGGTCTTCTCCGCATGGTCGGCCGTCGCGATCGTGCTGGCGTTGTTCGTCTTCAACGGCCACAACTGGGCGCGGATCACTCTCGTCGTCTCCGGCTCCGTGGCCGGCTTGCTCAGCCTGGTGCTGGTGATCAGCTCGCCGGTGCTGCTCGTGGTCACGGCGGCCTGCGTGGCCACTGTCGTGCTCCTGCTGAGGCCGCCGTCGACGCAGTTCTGCAAGCGCTAGCAGGGCACCTAGGCGCGCAGGTCCGCCGCGGACAGCCGGTCGATCCCCTCCGCGATGACGTCGGGCTCCTTGCAGAACGCCCAGCGGATCAGGTGCCGTCCCTCCTCGAGGTCGTCGTAGAACGCCTGGCCCGGAATGGCCACCACTCCGGCGCGCTCGGGGAGGGCCCGGCAGAAGGCGTCGCCGTCGGCCCAGCCGAGTCGGCGTACGTCGGTGGTCACGAAGTAGGTGCCCTCCGGGACGCGTACGTCGACGTCAAGCTTGTCGAGCCCCGCGCACAGCTGGTCGCGCCGGTCCTGGAGCGAGCGGGTCAACCCGACATAGAAGTCGGACTCGTGGTCGAGTGCGTGGGCGACCGCGGGCTGGAGCGGCGTGCCGCTCGAGAACGACAGCCACTGCTTCGCCCCCAGCACCGCCTGCACGAGATCGCGCGGACCGGTGGCCCAGCCGATCTTCCAGCCGGTGAAGGAGAACATCTTGCCGGCGCTGGAGAGCGTGACCGTGCGCTCGAACATGCCGGGCAGGGTGGCCAACGGGATGTGTTCGTGGTCGTCGAAGACCAGGTGCTCGTAGACCTCGTCGGTGACCACCAGCAGGTCGTGCTCGACCGCCACGTCGGCGATCGCCTGCAGCTCGTCGCGGTTCAGCACGGTGCCGGTCGGGTTGTGCGGAGTGTTGACCAGCAGGAGCTTGGTGCGGTCGGTGACCGCGGCCCGGAGCGCGTCTACGTCGAGCCGGAAGTCCGGAGCACGCAGGGTGACCGGGCGTCGTACGCCGCCGGCGAAGGCGATCATCGCCAGGTAGGAGTCGTAGTAGGGCTCGAGGACGACGACCTCGTCGCCCGGGTCGACGAAGGCCAGCAGCGCGGCGGCGATGCCCTCGGTGGCGCCGGTCGTGACGACCACGTCGTGGCCGGGGTCGAGCTCGAGGCCGTAGTGCCGCGCCTGGTGGGCGGCGATCGCCTCGCGCAACGGGAGGATGCCGCTGCCGGGGGCGTACTGGTTCTCTCCCGCGCGCAGGGCGGTCACCGCGCGTTCGACCACCGAGGCCGGGCCGTCGACGTCCGGGAAGCCTTGGCCGAGGTTGATCGCACCGGTCGCGACCGCCAGCGCGGACATCTCGGTGAAGATCGTGGTCGGAATGCCGTCGAGTCGTTTCGCTGGGCGTGCCATGCGTTTCAGGGTAGTCGGGCACAATCGCGGCATGACCTCGACGACCCTGCCGCGCGGCCGTTCCCGAACCTGGTGGGCCGGGCTCGTGCTGCTCGTCGGTGGGCTGGCCGTCCTCGGCTGGGTGGCCTGGCAGTTCTGGGGCACCAACTGGGTCTCGCACCGCGCCCAGGACCGCATCGTCAAGCAGGTCGAGAAGAAGTGGGAGGCCGACAGCGTCGACGTCGTCGAGGTGCCCGAGGGGAACGTCAGCGCGCTGATCCGCATCCCGGAGTTCGGTGACGACTACGTGATCCCGGTGCTCGAGGGCACCTCGGACGACGTGCTGTCGTCGGGTTTCGGGCACTTCGACGACACGGCAGGGCCGGGGGAGGCGGGCAACTTCGCGCTGGCCGCCCACCGCATCACGCACGGCGAACCGCTGCGTGACATGCCCAATCTCGAGGCCGGCGACGAGGTCGTCGTCGAGACCCGCGACGCGACGTACACCTATGTGCTGACCACCGGCGGCGACGACCTCACGGTGTCGTTCGAGGACGGGTGGGTGCTCGATGCGCTCCCGAAGAACCCCGAGAAGGGCGGCGTCCAGCCCGACCAGCGCCAGGGCCAGAAGCTGATCACGCTGACCACCTGTGCCGAGCTCTTCCACACCGACGAACGACTGGTGGCGTTCGGCGTGCTCAAGGAACGCACGCCGCGCTAGACGGGATCCTTGGAACTCCGGTGACGCCACCACTCGAAGAGCATCGGGAGCACCGAGATCGCCACGATCACCAGGATCGCCGCCTCGATGTTGTGCTGCAGGAACTCGACGCCACCGAGGAAGTAGCCGAGCACGGTGATGCCGGTGGCCCAGAGGACGGCACCGACGGCCGACCAGAGGAAGAAGTGTCGTCGGTCCATCTTGCCGACACCGGCCACCAGCGTGATGAACGTGCGCACGATCGGCACGAAGCGCCCCAGGACCAGCGCCTTCGCACCGTGCCGGTCGAAGAACGCCTCGGTCTTGGTGAAGTGCTCCTGCTTGAGGAAGCGGCCGCGGTGCTCGTAGATCTTCGGGCCGATCGCCCGGCCGATCTCGTAGCCGGTGATGTTGCCGAGCAGGGCCGCGGCCGAGAGCAGGACGCAGGCCACCACGATGTTGACGTCGATGCCGGCCTCGCCGGCGCCGGAGCGGTGGATGAACAGGCCCACGCTGAACAGCAGCGAGTCGCCGGGCAGGATCGGGAAGAGCAGTCCGCACTCGACGAAGACGATGGCGATGCTGACCCAGAACATCTCCTGGCCGAACTTGTCGAGCAGCCACTCGGGGTCCATCCAGCTGATGCCGAGCAGCAACGGATGCAGGAGGTCGGGGATCACGCGCGCAACCCTAGCCGGGCGCACTCAAGCGCGGGCCGGGCGCACTCATGCGCAGGGAAAACAGCGGCCCGTGTCCAATGGGGGACATTTGGACACGGGCCGCTGGGCTTGTGCGGGCTGGATCAGGCGCGGCGCCTCCGCTCGCGCATCATCAGCCAGGCCCCGAGGACCACGAACAGTCCGCCGACCACGCCGTACAGGCCGCTACCCGAAGGTGCGCCAGTGTTGGGCAGGACGCCGTCGTGGGTCTTCGGTGCCGCGTGGGTCTTGGGTCCGTCGGTCTTGGGCCCGTCGTGCGTCTCCGGCCCGGTCTCGGGCTGCTGCGGGTTGGCGCACGCCGTCGTCGCCTGCGGGTACGCGACGACCAGCTCGTAGTGCGGGTTGACCTCGAAGGTCACCTTCACTCCGTCTCGGGTCCAGGCGTAGTTGCCGGTCGTCTCCGTGTAGCTGCCGTCCGGGTTGCGCACCCAGCCGGGCCAGCCGGCGGGATCCACCGAGGCACCCGGCCACAGGAGCTTGCCCGACAGCGGCTGCCCGGTGACGACGTAGTCCTTGCCGCTGGGGTTGACGAACGTGATGGTCACGTCGGTCGGTCCCACGTAGCCCTCCTCGAGGATCAGTGCGTAGCTGAGGTAGGGCACGGCGTCGACACACGTCGACTCGATCGCACCCGGCTCGAGCGTGCACTCCTCGCCGGAGTCGGCGGAGGGCTGGAACCGCACCTCGGTGACGCCGGGGCCGAAGGCCGCGCCGTTGATCGCAGTGGCGACCGCCTCACCGGTGACCTCGTCGACGGACCACGCGACGTTCTCGAGCGTCGGGAAGGTGTCCCACTTGACGTTGTTCGTCACGTTGCCCGGGTTGCACACGTCGAGCTCGGCCGGCTGTGCCGGGACCTCCAGGCAGCTCGGGGCTGCGGGGATGTCGACCTCGAAGGTCCAGTAGGCGTCGGTGTTCTCGTAGCCGGCGAGGACCGTGGCGGTCAGGGTGCCGGACAGCGGACCGGCGTACGTCCCCGGTGCGACCGTCTTGCCGTCGAGGGCGTAGACGACGCCCTCGGTGGCCGGGACGGTCAGGGTGCCCTCGACCTCGCAGCCCGTGGACTGCGTGACCTCCGGGTCCACCGGTGCGGCGCAGATGATGCCGTTGTCCGTGGGCAGCGGGTAGCGCTTCTCGGTGGCACCGCCGGCGAAGGCCATGCCGTTGGTCGCGGTGGCGACCGCGTCACCGGTGGCCTGGTCGACG
>NZ_LMSQ01000019.1:625720-840812 GCF_001429525.1 Nocardioides sp. Soil796 | reverse complement strand
CAGCGTCGGGAAGGTGTCCCAGGCGACGTTGGTGGTGGTGCCGGCCGGGTTGCAGGCATCGAGCGAGGCCGGCTGGGCCGGGACGTCGATGACACAGTCACCGGTCTGCGCGAGCACCGTGATGCCGTCGTACGTCTTGGACGACAGCTCGACGAACGAGGCCGAGAAGACGTAGCCGTCTTCGGCGGTGTACACCACGTCGTACGAGCCGGGGCCGTAGACGGTCGTGTCCGTGATCTGCTCCCCGTTGACCGTCACCGCGGTGTGGGCGGGGACGGTCACGCTGAGGGAGCCGTCGTCGAAGCAGGTCGGGGCGGTCGGCACGGGTGCGGCCGGAACCTCGAGGCAGGACGTTGCTGCGGCGAACGTGTGCTGGTAGGTCGCCGTGCCGTCCTGGTTCACCGTCCAGCCCGCTGTCGGGCCGAAGGCGTACGTCGCATCGGGTGTGGCGGTGATCGTGACGGTCGTGGCCTCGGTGCCGCTGGAGGCGGGCGAGATCACGTAGCCGACGTGGTCGGTGTCGGCCACCGAGATCGACCAGGGCACGTCACACGAGGTGCTCGGCTGGGCCACCGGGGCGGCCGGGTGGATCACGGTGACGCACGGGACGTCCGTGTTCTCTGTGTAGTGGACCGTGTAGGTCGCGGCGTTGCCGGGGAACACGTTCGGCGCGACGGCTGTGAAGGTCGCGGTGCCGTCTCCGTTGTCGATGCCGGTGTACTTCGGCGACGTCGAGAGCGTCACGGTGTCGTTCGCCGTACCGCAGGGGTCGGCAGGGTCGACGGTCGGAAGGTCGTCGATCACCACGGGACAGTTCTTCGGCGTGGTGAACGTGTGACTGAAGGTCACCGTCGTCTCGGGCGTCGAGCCGGTGACCAGGAAGCGGTACGGCGGGATCACGGTGTAGGTGACGGTGAAGGTGCCGCCCGGGGACAGGCTGCCCGACGTCGAGACGGTGGCCCGCGTCGAGGGGTACGTCGCCAGGACGTAGGTTCCGAGCGGGCTGGCACAGGTCGGCTCACCCCACGTGGGAGCGGCCGGCGGGACGATCAGGATCGGGCAGTCGTTCGTGGTCGGCTTCGAGGCCGCACCGGTGTCGAAGCCGTAGACGTAGCTGGACCCCTGGGCGTCCTCGAAGCCCCAGGTGCCGGGCTCGCGGTTCTCGTTGTAGGCCACCGAGTTGACGGTCTGCGCCTTCTCGTTGTCGCTGGGTGTGCGGGAGTACTTGCACACCCAGACCTTGGAGTCGGTGGTCTCGATCGTCGTGGGCGCCGACACCGTCGTGGTGGTGCGGGCGGTCGGCGCGGACTTCTTGGGAGTGGTGGCGGGCTCGGCCTGCTGTGGCTCGGCCTGTCCGGGGTCTTCTGCGTCGGCCTTGGCGGGCTCCGGCGCGGCCTCTTCCGCAACAGCCTCTTCGGGCGCGGAGGCCTCGGTGGCAGGCGTCTCGGTGGACGTGTCGGCAGCGGCCTCGCCGGCGGCGGTCTCGCCGGCGGCGGCGTCGACAGCGGCGGTGCCGTCTGCGCCGGTGCCCGCGCCGCCCTCGTCGTCGGCGGAGGCCGGAGCGGTCAGGCCGGCCACGGCGGCCAGCGTGATCAGGAGGACGACGGCCAGATGGGCCAGGAGTCGTCGAACGATGTGGGCGCGATGAAGCGCCGAAGAGCTTGCCACGGGATCCCCCCAGGATCAGTTCCGTGTGCACGCGTCACTGAAGAACGTATGCGGTGCCGTGTGGTCGTCCGGTCGAGCCCCGAGTGTGCTGGTCGCGAAGAGACCGACACGCAGCGCGGTCCCCCACTGGGTGCGCAACGGTCAAGTGTGTCCGTGGCAGGTGCCCCGGACGTGTCTCGTGCTCAGACTGATCTGCGGTCCCCCCGGCTGCGCCGGCGCGTCACTGTCGTGATGTAAGTCGCCGGACATCACCCGGATTTCCCGATCCCGGCGATGTCACTGGCCGCAACCGTAGGGGACCCCTCAGACAGTTGAAGGTGCAATCTCCGTGATCCGGGTCAAGATGGCTCGAATGGACCATGTACGAACCACCCGGTTGCGCGGGACGAACACCCGTCCGTGGGCGTAACTTTTGGAGTTTTGGGGCGTGAGGCGGCCAGTGGTGCGTGAATCGTCCAGTGGTGCCAGGTCCGTCGTACGGCGCGGGCGGCTACCGTTCGGCTGTGGAACACGCCGATCACAGTGCGCAGCCCGAGGCTGAAGAGGAACCGGCGCGGGCGCCGTACGACCCGATGCCGCACGGGCCCGAGGAGGTGGGGCTCGGGCCGTGGCAGGGGGAGTGGCCCGACGACGACCGTCTCGATCCCGAGCTGCTGGAGCACGGCGACCGGCGCAACGTCGTCGACCGCTATCGCTACTGGACGATGGAGGCGATCGTCGCCGACCTCGACACCCGGCGGCACGGCTTCCACGTCGCGATCGAGAACTGGCAGCACGACTTCAACATCGGCACGATCGTGCGCACCGCCAACGCGTTCCTGGCCGCCGAGGTGCACATCGTCGGCCGGAAGCGGTGGAACCGTCGCGGCGCGATGGTGACCGACCGCTACCAACACGTCAGGCACCACGCGACGCCCGCTGACCTGGCGGCCTACCTGCACGAGAGGTCGGTGCGGCTCCTGGGCATCGACAACCTGCCGGGTTCCGCACACCTCGAGACGATGGAGCTGCCGCGTGAGGTGTGCTTCCTCTTCGGCCAGGAGGGCCCCGGCCTCTCCGAGAGCGCGCGCGAGGTGGTCGACGGCACCTTCTCGATCGCGCAGTTCGGTTCCACCCGGTCGATCAACGCCTCGGCCGCGGCGGCGATCGCCATGCACACCTGGGTCCGGGAGTACGCCGACCTCTCCGGCGACGCCGCCTGGCGCGGCTAGGGCATGCCCTAGGTCGTCTGCTCCAACAGGGCGCGCAGCGCCTCGAGCCCGCGCGACGTGTGACTCTTGACCGTGCCCGTCGAGATGCCCAGCTCGTCGGCGGTCTCCTGCACGTCGAGGCCCAGCCAGTGCCGCAGGACGACGACCTTGCGCTGCATCTCCGGCATGCCTTGCAAGGCGTCGAACAGCTCCGAGCGTTCCTCGGGCCCGATGCCCGTCGGGGCCGTGGCGTCCATGCCCTCGTCCAGCTCGACGGTCTGTGGCCGCCTCAGCCGGGTCCGGTGCTCGTCGATGTTGGTGCGCACCAGGATCTGTCGCACGTAGGCGTCCGGGTTCTCGTTCATGCGCACCTGCGGCCACACGACGTACAGCTTGGTGAGCGCGACCTGCAGCAGGTCGTCGGCCTGGTGCCAGTCGCCGCAGATCGCATAGGCGATGCGGCGCAGCTGGCCCTGACGTGCGGCGACGTACTCGACGTACTCCGCCTCGCGGCGGGTACGCCGAGCGGTCAGCCCGGTGAGCAGGCTCATCGCACGCCGACCTCGGACTCGTAGCGGGGTCGGGCCCAGTCGAGGAAGGCGTCGAGGGTCGAGGGGTTGCCGGCGTCGGCGGCCGGGACCGCCATGTAGTCGTCGGAACCGTCGACAGTGCGGACCAGAACGAACCACTCCGCGCCGCTGTCGTCGCGGACCTGGGCCACCCAGCTCGGGTCGTCCGCCTTCGCGAAGTTGTTTGGGAGGTCGGGCTGGGTCCGCTGGTCGAGGATCGTGGTTTCCCCAACCGGGGCAAGGGATTCTCCGGTGATCTTGACGAGTCCCGAGCCGTCGACCGTGCCGGGCATGTCGGAGTCGTCGGTGTTCGCGGCGGCGTCGTCGCGCAGCCGCTTGAGCTGGTGTCTCGCCCAGGGTTCGAGGCGGTCGGCCGACCTGGCGGGTGACCAGATGCCGTTGCCGGGCGCGAGCATCAAGATGTTGCTGAGCTCGCCCTGCGGCGACCTCATGGTCGCTGCGACGGACACCTGTCCCTTCGCGAAGCCGTCGAGGCGGCGCACGAAGGTCCAGCCGGGCCGCACCAGCAGGTCCGTGCCTTCCCAGGCGAAGGCCAGGAAGCTGCCCCCGCCGAGGAGTTCCGCGCGTTGCTGGGGCGTCGGTGCCGGGGTCCGGTAGATCACCCGGTCGGGAGTGAGGACCGGCTTGGCGGTGTCGGCGTCGGCCTCCGGGTCACCGGCGAACGCGGGTGCGTCGTCGCGGTTGGTCACCTGGGGGTCACTGCCGGGCAGGGCCACCCAGGCCGTGCCGCCGAGCACCGCGGCCATGGCCAGGGCGCCCACGCCGACCGCAGCACGCCGGCGTCGCAGCGCCGCGCGCCCCGCGGAGAGTCGTGCGTCGATCGGGCGATGGGCCGGGCCGTCGCCGATGGCGTCCTCGAGCCGGTCCAAGATGTCGTGGTGGTCGTCCATGGTGCTCTCCCCGTCCGTGGTCCTTGTGGTTCATCAAGGAGTACGGCGCGATGTCGGCGACGGTTGTCAACGAGCGTTGGGAAATCTCCGGATCAGCCAGGGAAGTTGCGGTCGCCGTCGGGGCCGGCCAGCTTGGACTGGATCATCGGGTAGTCCTCGAGCTCACCGACGCCCGCGTCGTTGGGTGCGTTGATGCCGTTGCGGTTCTGGCTGGCGTCCCAGTAGGCGATCAGCGTGCCGTCCGCGTCGAACAGCTTGATCCGGTTGATCACGTCGTCGATGTTCTGGCCGTTGCGCAGGGGCATGCCGTCCTTGGCCCAGGTGATGTCGTCGGGCAGGGTGCCGACGTGCTCGACGTAGTAGTAGCCCTCGTTGGCGTCGACCTTCTCCCACTTGCCGTCGAAGAACCGCACTTCGACCCGCGCCACGGCCGGGTCACGTCGACCCTCATGGGTGGCGACGAACTTGCCGCAGCCGGGCACCACGTCACGGTCCGGGTCGCAGGCCTGGCCGACGCCGTATCCGTAGCCGAGGTTCGAGATCTGCGGGTCGGGGGCGATCCGATAGGCGGGCATCACGAAGGCCTCGGAGCTGCCCCTGTCGATGTAGCACTCGCCCCAGAACTTCTGGTTGCCCGAGCGCAGGTAGGCGCGGGTGTTGCCGTCGTACGTGACGATCGAGGCCATCACCTCGGGGGCACCTCCGCGCCAGAGGTACTTGGTGCCGCCGTTGCGACCGTCGGCCTCGTGGCAGGTCTCGACGATCTGCTGGTTCGGGTCGGGCGGTGTGGTGTCGGGGGTCTGGCTCGCCACGGTGGTGGTGTCGCGGTCGTTTCCCTTGTCCGGGTCACCCTGGACGGCGTACGCGCCGCCGCCGATCACGGTCATCACGGCCAGGGCGGCCGCGCCCGTCGAGAGGCGCCGCCGGCGCAGCGCCCTGTGGCCGTTGGTGAGGTGTACGTCGAGGGGCCGGTGCTGCGGCTCGTCGTCGAAGAGCGTGTCGAAGCGGTCGTGGAGGTCAGGCATGTCAGTTCCTCGTCATCTCGGGGAGTTCTTCACCCAGGGCGGCGCGCAGGCTGTTCAGGGCATGGTGGGTGTGGGCCTTGACCGTGCCGGGCGCGATCGAGAGCTCGTGGGCGGTCTGCTCGACGGAGAAGTCGAGCCAGTGGCGCAGCACGACCACCTTGCGCTGCATCGGCGGCAGGGTGTCGAGCGCCGCCAGCAGGCTGGACCGGTCGTCGGGGTCACTGCCTGGCGGGGCGGGTGCATCGAGTCCGTCGAGGCCCGGCGACTCGCGTTGTCGCGCGGGTCTTCGGTGGTCGTCGATGTGGGCGTTGAGGATCACCCGACGCGCGTAGGCGTCGTGGGCCCGGTCGTCGCGCAGTCGCGGCCACGCGACGTACATCTTGGTGAGCGCGGTCTGCAGCAGGTCCTCGGCTCGACCCCAGTCACTGGTCAGGGTGTAGGCGAACCTGCGCAGGTAGCCCTGGCGTGCGGCGACGTACTCACTGAACGCCGCGTCGCGTTCGGCCTTGCGCATGAGGTGGTCCTCTCGTTTCTTCGACCCTGTCACTTCCTAGGACGCATGGCACCCCGCTCGGGGTTTAGGTCACCGCACGTTCGTCGCAGGCTAGGCTGGCGGCCGACCGCCGCAGCGCAATCGAGGAGCTCAGAGATGCCCATCGCCACCCCCGAGGTCTACGCCGAGATGATCGACCGGGCCAAGGCCGACGGCTTCGCCTACCCGGCCATCAACGTCTCGTCGTCGCAGACGCTCAACGCTGCGCTCCAGGGCTTCGCCGACGCGGGCTCCGACGGCATCATCCAGGTCTCGACCGGTGGCGCGGAATATCTCTCCGGCCCGTCGGTGAAGAACATGGTCACCGGCTCCGTCGCCTTCGCGGTGTACGCCGCCGAGGTGGCCAAGAACTACCCGGTCAACGTCGCGCTGCACACCGACCACTGCCCCAAGGACAAGCTCGACGGCTTCGTCCGGCCGCTGGTCGCGCTCTCCGCGGAGCGGGTGGCGCGTGGCGAGCAGCCGCTGTTCCAGTCCCACATGTGGGACGGCTCGGCGATCGACCTCGACGAGAACCTCGTCATCGCCGAGGAGCTGCTCGAGGCCTGTGTCGCCGCGCGCATCATCCTCGAGATCGAGGTCGGCGTGGTCGGCGGCGAGGAGGACGGCGTGGTTGGCGCCATCGACGACAAGCTCTACACGACGCCCTCCGACGCGCTGGCCACCGTGAAGGCGCTCGGCATCGGCGAGAAGGGCCGCTACCTGACCGCGCTGACCTTCGGCAACGTGCACGGCGTCTACAAGCCCGGCAACGTCAAGCTGCGCCCGGAGATCCTCGACATCGCCCAGAAGGCGGTCGTCGACGAGCTCGGCCTCGAGCCCGGTGCCAAGCCGTTCGACCTGGTCTTCCACGGTGGGTCCGGTTCGTCGCCCGAGGAGATCGCGGCCGCGGTCGACTTCGGTGTCATCAAGATGAACGTCGACACCGACACCCAGTACGCCTTCACCCGCCCGGCCGCCGCGCACATGTTCGCGCACTACGACGGCGTGCTGAAGGTCGACGGCGAGGTCGGCAACAAGAAGGCCTACGACCCCCGCGCCTGGGGCAAGGCCGCCGAGGCCGGCATGGCCGCCCGCGTGGTCGAGGCCTGCGAGAACCTGCGCTCCGCCGGCACCTCCCTCTCCTGACCCCCGCTCCCCGCAAGTAACGCGGGGTTACGGTCGCTCCACACGCGTTGTGCCACGGGCGAACCGTCGACAGCACCGCGCAAGTGCCGGTGTACGGCGCATTCCATCGGACGCCGGTCGAATTCAGGCAGACCGCTGAACGGGGTGGCGAGGGATCGGCACGTACCCGGGAGGCAGATCGGTGCCGAACCGGGTCGTCGTGATCGCGAATTCGCGACGCACCCGCGCCGCGGCCGATGCGCGCTGATCTCCCCAGAAATCGGCCCAGATGAGGCGCGACATGCCGTAGCCCTCCGCGCAGACCGATTCCTGGCGCTTCTTCTCGGCCCACACCACCTCACCCGCGGACAGGTTGGCCACCCCGCCCTCCGCTCGGCCTCGGTACTTGACTCTGCCGTCGAACTCGATCAGGTGACGACCCACTCGCATGTCCACCCAATACACGTGCCCGTTCGTGACCACCGAGAACTGGGTCTGGACGGGGCCGACACCAAGACTCTGGACGAGTTCGCGAGCCAGCGTTTCGCCGACCGACTCGGCTCCGGAGTCGGAGTCCTGGACGGCGCTGCGGGATCGCACGACGTGGGGCCAGTGCTCCATCGCGTCCACTGCCGTCCAGAGTTCGTTCTTGGTGGCACCCAGCTGCATGGCTGAGTCACAGGCGACCAGGCCGTGGCGATAGCCGTGCTCTCGCCCGATGTCGACGGCCGTGCGCGCGAGATCGAGCACGTGGACGCCGTTGAGGTCGACGACCTGGTCGGGGGCGAAGTGGGCGAGGTGATGCTTGACGCCGTGTTCGGTGCGGGACCCGGTGACACCCGGGCGAGTGACGTGCACCAACGTGTCGTGGACCTCGAGCATCGGCAGCCCGTGGAGCAAGCCGGCCGACCTGTGACTGACGGCGTGCGGTCGGTTCATGGTCAGGTGCGCCGCGAGCACTCGAAGTCGGGGCTTCCCTTCACGATCATCGAGCGACTCCCAGGTGTTCCGGGCGACATAGACGCCGCGCCGAACCGTCACCCACGCGCCGCCGTGACCGGTGAGTGTGCGCAGCTCGCGTTCTGTGTAGCCGGCCGCCATTGCCTGGATGCGAGTCACGAGTCCGTGTTGCAGGTTTGCATGGATGGCGAGGTCAGGGCGCATGCAGTGAGCGTCCACGTGTCTCGCCGTGCGTGCTGAGGAGAACGCGCGACCTGTGGATGAACGCTGCACAGTCCTGCGTGTGGACAGAAAGCGGCTGGAACGTACGGCGGGCTGATCCGTCAACGCTGGCACTTGGGCGGTGCTCTTGACGGTTCGCCCGTGTCAGAACGCGTGTGGAGCGACGGTAACCCCGCGTTACACGGGGGAGGGCGGGGTCAGCGTTCGTGGCTGGGCTTGGCGAAGAACAGGACGGCGGCGAAGCCGACCAGCAGGACGGCCGGGGGCAACAGCATCGCGTCGGCCATCGCCTGGCTGAACGGCGCGTGCACCTGCTCGGGCAGTGACCCCGACAGGGAGGCCTCCGGGCCGGCGTCGACGCCGGGCAGGTGAGAGGCGAGCCGGGCATCCATGAGTACGGCGATCGCCGCCGAGCCCAGCACGGCGCCGACCTGGCGCGTGGCGTTGTAGACGCCGGCACCGGCACCGGCCAGGTTCATCGGCAGGTTGCGCGTGGCGGTGGCGGTCAGCGGGGCCCAGACGCAGGCGCTGCCGGCGCCGAGGAGGGCCATCGGTGCGATGAACTCCCACGTCGAGGAGTCGGGCGTCATCACGCGGGAGAGCCAGAACAGCGAGGCCGAGGCGCCGAGGAAGCCGAGGGCGGTGATGGTGCGCGGGTGGATCCGGTCGATGAGCTTGCCGACCCCGGGGGCGAGCACGATGCTGACCAGCGCCATCGGCACCAGCAGGAGTGCGGACCGGGTGGGCGAGAGGTCGCGCACCAGCTGGGCGTAGAGCATGAACGGGAAGCCGATCGAGGTGATCGCGAACGACATCGTCGAGATGGCCAGGTTGGAGACCGAGAAGTTGCGGTCGCGGAAGAGGCGCAGCGGCACCAGCGGCTCGCGCCGGTTGCGCGACTGCCAGAACACGAAGACGGCCAGCACGACGAGGCCGGCGATGATCAGCCGCCACACGGTGATCACGCCGGTGATCCCGGACCAGTCGTACTGGTGGCCCTCCTGGATGCCGAAGACCAGGCAGAACATGCCGACGCCGGAGAGCGCGACGCCGAGCCAGTCGAAGGAGTGCTGGTGGGTGTCGAGATTGGGCACGAGGCGCTGGGCGAGGACGAAGGCGACGATGCCGACCGGGATGTTGACGAAGAACACCCACTCCCAGCCGAGGGAGCCGACCAGTACGCCGCCGAGCAGTGGGCCGACCAGGGTGGCGACACCGGCGGTGGCTCCCCACAGCGACATCGCCTGGCCGCGACGGGCGGCCGGGAAGATGCGGGTGATGATCGCCATCGTCTGCGGGGCCATCATCGCGGCGCCGAAGCCCTGGAGGACGCGGGCCCCGATCAGCATCTCGACGGTGCCGGTCAACCCGCACCACAGCGACGCGATCGTGAACACCGTGAGCCCGGCCAGGTAGAGCCGCTTGGGGCCGAACCGGTCGCCGAGCCGGCCGGTGATCAGCACGGGTACGGCGTAGGCCAGCAGGTAGGCACTGGTCACCCAGACCACCGAGTTCACCTCGGCGTCGAGGTCGCTCATGATGTCGGGCGTCGCGACGCTCACGATCGTCATGTCGACCAGGATCATGAAGAAGCCGAGGCAGAGGGCGAAGAGCGCCGGCCACGGGCTGACGTCGTCGGAGACCTGGGCCGGAGTGGTGTTGGTGTCGGTCACGACTCGATTCAACACCCT
The DNA here is from genome assembly GCF_001429525.1 of Nocardioides sp. Soil796. Taxonomy (NCBI): domain Bacteria; kingdom Bacillati; phylum Actinomycetota; class Actinomycetes; order Propionibacteriales; family Nocardioidaceae; genus Nocardioides; species Nocardioides sp. Soil796. Next base: position 830,916 of record NZ_LMSQ01000019.1, on the reverse strand, counting down.
TGCACCCACAAACCATTCCTTGAATAGTGCTCCATTGCTTTCCGTTGCGGAAAGTGATTGGCTTTCCAACATGGAAAACAATGAGCGGATGCAGGCCTCGGAGGCCCTGGACGCCATCGGCGACACTCGCGCCGACCTCGCCGACCGGCTCGTCACGCCGTGGTTCCACCACCCGGTGCTCGCGGTGCTGATGACCGGAATGGTGCTGGTCCACGGCCTCGAGCAGCTCCGCGACTCGTGGTTCCGGGTGCCGTTCGCACTGGTCGTGATCGCCGCCAGCCTCGGCCTGGCCAGGCTCTACGCGCACATGACCGGCATCTCGATCAGCAGCCCGGTCGGTCCGCGCAGCAAGCTGATGCTGACGATTCTCGGCGTCGGCCTCGTCGGCTCCCTGCTGTGGCTGATCATCGCCGAGCCGGCCCAGGGCGTGGTCCTCGGCGTGGCCGGGTTCGTCTTCGTCTTCACCGTCGTCGCCGGCCGGTCGTACGACGCCGCGCTGCGCGCCGACCTGCGCACGGACCTGCGCACGGACCTGCGGGCAGACAGAGTCGCGCGATGACAGGCGGGCCTGAGTTCAACGAGGTCATCCATGCGCCCAACCGGCTGCAGATCTGCGCGCTGCTGGTCAACGTGGAGAAGGCCGAGTTCGCCACGATTCGAGACAGTCTCGGCGTGGCCGACTCCGTGGTCAGCAAGCACCTCAAGGTGCTCGCCGATGCCGGCTACGTGAAGCTCGACAAGCCCACGGGTGGTGGGCGGGTGCGCACCTGGGCCGGCATCACCAAGGAGGGCCGGCGCGCCTTCGTCGCCCACGTGGCCGAGCTGCGTCGCCTGACCGAGAGCCTCGACCTCCAGTCCTGAGGCAGAGTCCCGGGAGCGGGCGTGACAGGCTGGCCGCATGAGCCACATGGACCTGATGGCGGGACCCCCGCCCACCCACCTCCCTGAAGACCCCGCCGCCGCAGACCTCGTCGGTGGCACGCCGCCCGCGACCGTCGTACGCGCCCACCCGGAGTCGCCGTTCGCCTGGGCCGCGATGGCCGAGCAGGCCGTCGAGCAGGGCGCCGACGACGTCACCGTCTACGCCTACTCGCGGGTCGGCTACCACCGGAGCCTCGACATGCTGCGCCGCAACGGCTGGAAGGGCCACGGCCCGGTGCCGTGGGAGCACGAGCCGAACCGCGGCTTCCTGCGCTCGCTGGCGCTCCTCGCCAAGAGCGCCCGGGCGATCGGCGAGCAGGCCGAGTGGGACCGCTGCTCGGAGTTCCTGCGCGACTCGAGCCCGACGGCGTACGACGAGCTGCTGGGCTGACCTTCAGCGCCGGCTGCGGGCGATGCGTACGACGTCCGCGGCCACGCCGGTCGGCCGGCTCGACCGCGGCCACACCGCCCGCAAGGGGCGTCCGAGGTCGAGCTCCTCGTCGAGGGGCACCGAGACCAGGGACCCGCTGGACACCTCCGAGGCGACCGCGAGCTCACTGAGCACCGCCGGGGCCGTGCCGGCAGCGACGCTGGCCTTCACCGCGGCGGTGCTGGCCAGCTCCATCTCCAGTTCGCTGACCCGGTGACCTGCCCGGGCCAGTGCCGCCTCGAGGGTGTCGCGGGTGCCGGACCCGGCCTCGCGCAGGATCAGGTGGGTCGCGGACAGCTCGGCCGCGGTGACCGGCCGGCGCCGCCGCGCCCACGGGTGGTCGGGCGCCACGATCACCACCAGTCGGTCGTGCCGGATGATCGTCGACCCGACGGTGCGTGGCACGTACGGCGACTCGACGAAACCCAGGGGCACCCGGGCGGCGAGCACCGCGTCGAGCACGTCGTGGGAGTTGCCGACGTCGAGGCTCACCTGGAGCTCGGAGTGGTGCCGGCGCAGCCTGGCCAGCCAGTTGGGAGCGAGGTACTCCGCGATGGTCAGGCTGGCCGCCACGGTCAGGTGCGGCTTGTGGTCGTCGGCGAGCGACCGGGCTCCGACCACGACCCGATCGACCCCGGCCAGGGCCTCGCGGGCCCACTCGGCCACCACGCTCCCCTCGGTGGTGAGCCGGGATCCCGTGGCCGAACGGTGCACCAGCACCACGCGCAGCTGGCGCTCCAGGCGGGCGATGGCGCGGCTGGCGTTGGGTTGGGCCATGTCGAGGGCTCGGGCCGCCCCACCGAGTGACCCGAGCTCACCGACGCGCACCAACAGCTCGAGCGCGGTGAGGTCGGGACGGTCCGTGGGCATGCAAGAAGGATATGACCTGCCCCAGAGCCATATCAACAGCGCATGAGTCCATGTCGAAATGACGGCTACCGGGAACGACCGTCCGGCGCGACCCTCGAAGGGTGACCTCCCTCAACGACGCCATCGTGACCAGCCCGCCGTCGACGACCGCGCAGCGGCCCGCGACGATCTGGCCCGGTCTGCTGCTGGCGGCGGCGGGTGGCGCGGCCGGGCTGCTCGGCCACCGGCTCGTCCCGCAGCTCAGCCCCGTGCTCGTCGCGATCGTGCTCGGTGTCGTGGTCGGCAACCTCCGTCAGCCCTCGGCGGCCACGGCCCCCGGTCTCGCCGTGGCCTCGCGCCGGGTGCTGCGGATCGGCGTCGCGCTGCTCGGCCTGCAGCTCGTGCTCTCCGACGTGTTCGCCCTCGGGTGGGCGATGGTGCTGGTCATCGTCGCCGTGGTGGTCGGCGGCATCGCCGGCAGCCTGTGCCTGGGGCGGGCGCTCGGCGTACCGCCCGGCCGTCGGCTGCTGATCGCCTGCGGCTTCTCGATCTGCGGTGCGGCCGCGGTCGCCGCCGTGGCCGGCGTACGCCGCTCGGAGGAGAGGGACGTCGCCTCGGCGGTCGCCCTCGTGGTGGCGTTCGGGAGTACGGCGATGCTGGTGCTCCCGGCGATCGCCACCGCGCTGGGGATGAACGTCGTGGGAGCCGGAGCCTGGGCCGGTGGCTCGATCCACGAGGTCGGCCAGGTCGTCGTCGCCGGTGGCCTGCTGGGTGGGGCCGCGCTGCAGGTGGCCGTGGTGGTCAAGCTCGGCCGGGTCCTGATGCTCGCACCCGTCCTCACCGCGCTGACGTGGGCCGACCGCCGACGGGGCGCCGAGGTCGAGGGCGCCGTCCGCCCACCGCTGATGCCCGCCTTCGTGGCCGTCTTCATCCTCGGCACCGTGGCCCGCACCTGGCTGCCGCTGCCCGACCAGCTGCTCGACGTCGCCGGCGTGGTGCAGTCCCTCGCCCTGGCCGCCGCGATGTTCGCGCTCGGCCACGCCCTGGACCGCAAGTGCCTCTCGGCGCTGCGCGGCCGCGAGGTCGCCATGGCCGCCGGGGCCTCCGTGCTGGTCGCGCTCATCGCGCTGCCGGCCGTGTTCCTGGTGAGCTGAACGCGCCCGCTCGGCGGCTCTTGAGCGGTGGTGTTGACGCTTCGCACGTCGTACGACGCGTGCGGAGCGACCATAACCCCGCGTTACACGTGCAGGTCGGGGTCAGGGGGCGAGGAGCGTGCGCACCTTGTCGAGGCCCAGCGCCACGATCAGCGTGGGCAGCCGCGGGCCGCGGTCCTTGTCGACCAGCAGGTTGTAGAGCAGCTTGAAGAACGCCTTCTGGTCGGCCTTGACCTCGTCGGTCGGGGCGTCGTCGACCGCCAGCCCGTGGGCCAGCTTGGGCACGCCGTAGACCACCGAGGTCACCTCGTCGAGGTCGAGTGAGGCCGGCAGGTTCTCGAGGAGCAACGAGATCCACTGCGCCTCGTCGGCGGTCAGTGCGGCCAGGCGGTCGGCGTCAGGTGCGGTGCGCACCGTGGTGCGGTCCTCGGGGTCGCGTCCGGCGGTCCAGGCCATGGCCCGGTCGAGACGGGGCTGCAGGTCGTCGACCGAGTCGTGCGCGTGGCCGACGTTGCTGATGATGTCGCTGATCAGGTCGGCCGACCCGGCGGTCACGTCGGCCACGGAGGCCAGTGTGCGGAACGGCACGACCACAGGCGGTGTGGTCAGGCGTCCGGCGGTGGTCGTGGCCGAGGCGCGCTCGAAGGCGAGCACCTGGGCGTCCCGCTTGGCCGGGTCGGCAGCCTTGCGTCCCAGCGCGTCCCACTCGTCGTACAGCCGCAGGACCTCGTCGCCGAACTCGACGTTGAAGGCCTGCTTGGGCTGGCGGCGCACGTAGAGCCAACGCAGGATCGGCGCCTCGAGCACCTTGAGCGCGTCGGCCGCGGTGGGCACGCCGCCCCTGGACGACGACATCTTGGCCATGCCGGCCACGCCGACGAACGAGTAGCCGAAGAACGACGGGGCGCGCCCGCCGAAGATGGTCTTCACCAGCTCCTTGCCGACGGTGTGTGAGGAACCGGGGGAGGCATGGTCGACCCCGGCGGGCTCGAAGTTCACGCCTTCGTAGGCCCAGCGCATCGGCCAGTCGACCTTCCAGACCAGCTTGCCCTCGTCCTGGGTGGCCAGGTTGGTGACGCCCGAGAACGAGCACACGCTGCACGTGTACGCGAGGTCGGCGGTGTCGTCGTCGTACGACGTGACGGTGGTGGTGTCGCGGCCACAGTCGCGGCAGTAGGGCTTGAACGGGAAGCGGGCCAGGTCGTCGGCGGTGCCGGTGGCGCCGTCTGCCTCATCGGAGTCGTCGGCGGTCACGGAGTCGGCCAGGGCGGCGGCCTCCTGCTCGGACTCGGCGACCGGTGCGGCCTTGGTGCGGTAGCGCGCGAGCACGGCCTCGATGTCGCCACGACGGCGGGCAGCCAGCTGGATCTGCTCGCGGTAGGTGCCGGCGTTGTACATCTCGGTCTGGCTGACCTCGTCCATCTCGCAGCCCATCGCCGCGAGCGCCTCCCGGAGCGGCTCCTTGAAGTGCTCGGCCCAGCTGGGGTGGCAGTCCCAGGGGTCGGGTACGGCGGACAGGGGGCGGCCGATGTGCTCGTTCCAGGCCTCGTCGACGCCTGCCGGAACCTTGCGGAACCGGTCGTAGTCGTCCCAGCTGTGCAGGTGGCGCACGGCCAGGCCCCGGCCGCGCAGCTCCTCGGCGACGAAGTGGACGGTCAGGAACTCGCGCAGGTTGCCCAGGTGGATGGGCCCCGACGGGCTGATGCCGGAGGCCACCGTGATCAGTTCGGCGTCCGGTCCGGCGTGGCGCACGGCGTCGTCGGCAGCGCGGGTCACCCAGTCGCTCGGGTTCTGTGGTCCGCCTCGTGCCATCTGCGTGTGCTCCTGGTTCCTGCGCTGGACTGAGCCGCCAACGCTACCGGAGCGGGTCCGCAGGCACAGCGGTGCCATCCATGATCACATCCCCCGCGATGTGACCCTGGATGGTGCCGACGTCGGGACCCCACACAGAGATTCCAGAGCAAGGATGACAGTGGCCGGTCCCTGCCACGTGGCTAACGCATGCCGCTGTCACTAAACTGCCACCATGCCGCGACCGCTCGCCACTTCGGTTCCCTCTGCGCTGGGCCTGACCCGTCAGGAGGAGCGTCTGTACCGGCTGGTGCAGCCCTTCTCCCGGCGGCCACTCGACGAGGTGGGTCCGGCACTCGCCCTGTCGGGTGAGGAACTGCGCCGGCGCCTCGAGCCCCTGATCGCCGCGGAGCTGGTCGCCCTCGACGGCGGCGTGGTGCTGGTCCGCCGTCCTGCCGAGGCCGTCGTCAAGGTCCTCGAGCGACAGGCCGCGACCGTGACCGCAGTGGGCGAGAGCCTCGACGGACTCCTGGCGGCCGTCCCCTTCCTGGCCGCGGCCGCCAGCAGGCCCGCCGACGACGAGGTCGCCGACATCGACCGCATCGACGGCGAGGTCAGCTCCGGGGGCAACCCCCTGGCACTGCTCTCGGCGCTGGTCGCGAACAGTCGCGGCGACCTGATGTGGCTACGCCCCGATGCCTGGCAGCTGCCTCGGGAGTCCTCGATGGCGCGGGTGATCGCGTCCGCGGTCGCGGCCGGCAGGCGGTCACGTGCGATCTATCCCGCCCGCGCGCTGCAGGAGGCGCCCGACGCCCTCCTCGCCCGGGCCCGGGCCGGAGAACAGGTCCGGCTGATCTCCGACCTGCCGACCCGGATGATCGTGATCGGCACGACCCACGCGGTGCTGCCCGAGCCCCTCGGGGTGGCCGACGAGCCCCGGCTGCTGGTCAGGCAGTCGGCACTGGTCGCCGCGCTCGGACTGTGGTTCCAGTCGTTGTGGGAGCAGGCCAGCCCGGTGCCGGAGCTCGACCTGGGCCACGCGCGACCGGACCTGCGGCGCTTCCTCCTCGAGCAGCTGGCGCTGGGCGCGAAGGACGAGCAGATCTCCCGGAACCTCGGCATCAGCCTTCGCACCACGCGCCGACGGGTGGCGGACCTGATGACCGAGCTCGGGGTCGACACCCGCTTCCAGGCCGGCGTCGAGGCGGTACGCCGCGGCTGGATCTAGTCCAGCGACTTCGCGGGCCGCAGCAACGAGTAGGCGCCGGGCACCACGCGCCAGGTGCGGCGGCGTTCGGGGCCGTGGATCTCGCCGTCGGCGCTGGCCCAGAACTCGTCGCCGGCCACGGTCACCTGGCTGCCGCGCAGGCTGACCACGTCGTCGCGTCCCTCGTGCTCGCCGCGGCTGAGGTGGGCGACGTACGCGATCCGGTCGAGGCGGCCGACCGCCCGCGAGACCATCACGTCGACCTTGCCGTCGGCCGGGTCGGCGTCGGGGTTGAGTGACGTGCCGCCGCCCACGTCGGACCCGTTGCCCAGCGCGACCATCAGCACCTGCTGGTCGAGGTCGTTGACCACGACGCCGTCCACCTCGACCTTGAGGTGCAGCACGTGGGGTCGTACGGCGGCCATCAGGGCGCCGATCGGATAGCCCAGCTTGCCCAGGCCGATCGGACCGATCCGCACCTTGCCGAGCACGGACTTCACGCCGGCGCCGAGTCGCCCGGCCTGCGCGGACGCCCCGACGTGGACGTTGTTGACGACGATGTCGCCGAACTCGTCGACCAGCAGGTCGGTGGGCGTGGGTGTGCCGGTGAGCACGACGCGTGCGGCCTCGTCCGGCTCGACGGGAAGGCCGTTGCCGCGGGCGAAGTCGTTGCCGGTGCCCAGCGGGATCAGGCCGATCACCGTGCCGGCCAGCTCGTTGCGGCGGTGCAGTGCGGCGACCACGGCGTGCATGCTGCCGTCGCCGCCGGCCACCACGATGCGCCGGGAGCCGGCCCGGTGGAGGACCCCGTCGAGCTCGCCGGGGTTCGAGGTGGCCGCAACTTCGACGCTCGCCCGGGCGCGCAGCACCTCCAGGGCGGTCTCGAGCGCGTCCTGGTCGCCGGATCCGGCGTCGGCGTTGGTGATGACAAGGAGTGGGTCCACGGTCGGCGACACTACCCGTGGTCCCCTCCGGCCTTTGGTAACGTGTGTGCGCAAGAGCCCCGGTGCGCTGTTGCCGGGGCCTTTTGCATTCCCTGGCGATCCGGACCCCGGCGCCGGGGACGCAAGGTCCGAACGACCGAAGGAGAACCAAGTGCCCGCGATCATCGTGCTCGGAGCCCAGTGGGGCGACGAAGGCAAGGGCAAGGCGACCGACCTGTTGGCGCAGGACACGAGCATCGACTTCGTGGTCCGCACCAGCGGCGGACACAACGCCGGCCACACCATCGTGGTCAACGGCGAGAAGTTCGCCACCCACCTGCTGCCCAGCGGCATCCTGACCCCCGGCGCCACCAGCGTGATCGCCAACGGGGTCGTGGTCTCGCCCGAGGCGCTCTTCCGCGAGCTCGACGGCCTGATCGAGCGCGGCGTCGAGGTCGCCGACCTCAAGGTCAGCGCGAACGCCCACGTCATCGCGTCGTACCACTCGACGATCGACAAGGTCTCCGAGCGCTTCCTCGGCAAGAACCTGATCGGTACGACGGGGCGCGGCATCGGGCCGGCCTACTCCGACAAGGTCAACCGCTGCGGCATCCGGGTCGCCGACCTGTTCGACGAAGGCATCCTCGCCCAGAAGGTCGAAGCCGCGCTCGACGTGCGCAACCACCTGCTGACCAAGGTCTACAACCGCCGCGCCATCGAGGCGGAGGCCGTCGTCGAGGAGCTGCTGTCGTACGTCGACCGGCTGCGTCCGATGGTGGCCGACACGACACTGCTCCTCAACGACGCGCTCGACGACGGCAAGACCGTGCTCTTCGAGGGCGCCCAGGCCACGATGCTCGACGTCGACCACGGCACCTACCCGTTCGTCACCAGCAGCAACCCGGTCGCCGGCGGCGTGTGCGTCGGAGCCGGTGTCGGCCCGACCCGCATCGACCGGGTGATCGGTGTGATCAAGGCCTACACGACGCGGGTCGGCTCGGGCCCGTTCCCGACCGAGCTGTTCGACGAGAACGGCGAGCGGCTCCAGCGCCTCGGCGGCGAGATCGGCGTGAGCACCGGCCGCACCCGTCGCTGCGGCTGGTACGACGCGGTGATCGCGCGCTACGCGACCCGGGTCAACGGGCTGACCGAGTTCTTCCTGACCAAGCTCGACATCCTCGGTGACTGGGAGCAGATCCCGGTCTGCGTGGCCTACGAGATCGACGGCCAGCGGGTCGACGAGATGCCGATGACGCAGACCGAGTTCCACCATGCCAAGCCGGTCTTCGAGTACTTCGACGGCTGGAAGAGCGACATCTCCGGCTGCCGCACCTTCGAGGAGTTGCCGAAGAACGCGCAGGCCTACGTGAAGGCGCTCGAGGAGCTCAGCGGCGCACCGTTCTGGGGCGTCGGGGTCGGTCCGGGTCGCGAGCAGACGATCGTGGTCCACGACAGCTGACCACGACCCGGGCTCCGGCCGGCCGGGTCACTGCAGGGCGAACGGCCCGATGATCGAGCCGTTGTACCACTCGCAGGTCTTCGCGCAGTCGAACGCCGTGGCGTGTGACGGCTGCGCGAAGTTGGTGCCCTCGGAGATGAGCACGTCGATCTGCCAGGGCTCGGTGTTCCACCGGTCCAACCGGACCAGGTCGTCGCGACCGTTGCCGTCCACGTCGGAGGCGACGGTGTCGGTGAAGGATCCGTTGACGATCCCGGGCGGCGTGACGACCCATGACTCGCCGGCGTCGAAGCGGTCGCCCGACGCACGGAAGACGCGGACCTCCTGGTCGCCCTGCGTGTCCACCAGGAGTGACAGCTCGTCGGTGCCGTCGCCGTCGAAGTCGCCGGGCGCGACGCTGCCGGTGGTGAAGGTGTTCTCGGGGGTGACCCGCGCCGGACCGGGCTGGCCGAAGGCGGTGCCGCTCGACCGGATCAGCAGCAGGCCGCTCTTGGCGACCTTCGAACCGTAGGACCTCTCCACGGCCAGGTCCGACTTTCCGTCGCCGTCGAAGTCTCCGGGCAGCATCGCGTTGCTGACCGACTTGCCCAGCCCCCGGATCCGGGCCCAGGACACGGGCTCGCCGAAGCCGTCGTCGGTGGCCGGGACGACCCAGAGCTCGATCACTCCCGGGGACCGGTCGGTGGAGAGGCCGATGTCGTCGCGCCCGTCACCGTCGAAGTCGCCGAGCATCTCCCAGACGTACTTCCCGGTGTTCGGCACGGTGACCCTGTGGGTGGTGGTCTCACTGCCCCCGTGCCGGACCTTGATCGAGAGCGGCACGTCCGTGCGGTCCTGGACCTTGCCGAGTCGGGTGATGTCGACGAGGTCGAGGCGCTGGTCGCCGTCGACGTCGCCCAGGTAGACCGACCCCTTGGAGGCCTTCCTGCCCCGGGGCCGGGAGAACCCGTCGGCGGTGCTGGTCATGGTGGTCTCGAGCGAGGTCCTGCCCGGCCGGTCCCGGTCGAACATCAGGTCGCCCAGCCGGTCGCCGTCGACGTCGCCCGTGACCAGGGGTCGGCGGTCGGCACCGCCCGCGGAGCTGCGGCCGGGGTCGGCGGTCGGCTCGTCCTCGGCCGCCAGCAGCCTCTGGACGCCGAACCCTGCGCCGCCCAGCACCAGCGCGCCAGCGGTCACGGCGGCGACCAGACGGCCACGCCGTCTCCGCGGTGCGGTCGTGGTCGTCGCGGCGCCGGACTGGTCTGCGGCACGCGCCACCGCCAGCAACTGGTCGCGGAACGCCGCCGCGGTCCGGAACCGGTCCTTCGGGTGCTTGGCCAGTGAGCGGTCCAGGAGGTCGTTGAAGCGCCGGGTGAGCGGGTCGTCGCCGGGCAGCTGCGGGATCGGCTCGGTCAGGTGGGCGGCGGCCACCTCGACGTCGGGCCCGGTGTACGGCGCTGCGCCGGCGTTCAGGCAGGCCCACAGCACGCAGCCGAGGGAGTAGATGTCGCTGGCCGGTGTGCCCGGGGAGCCTTGGGCGCGTTCGGGAGCCAGCCATGACCACGTGCCGGCGACCGTCCCGGTCATGGTCAGTCCCCGGCTCCACTGGGTCTGCGCCACCCCGAAGTCGCAGAGATATGCCTGCGGTTCGGTGGTGTCGGACGAGTCGGCGGAGCGGAGGAGCACGTTCGCCGGCTTCACGTCCCGATGCACGACGCCGGCCCGGTGGGCGTCGTGCAGGGCCCCGGCGATCTGGACGCAGACCCTCGCGGCCAGGGCACGCGGGAGCGAACCGCGTTGCTCGAGCACGGCGCCGAGGTCGCCGCCCTCGACGTACTGGGTGGTGATGTAGAGGACGTCGTCGTGCACACCGTGGTCGTAGATCGCGACGATGTGGGTCGAGTCGACCTTGGCCAGGGTGGTGGCCTCGTTCAGGAACCGGGTGCGGAAGCCCTCGTCGGTGGCCAGGTGCGGCCACATCACCTTCAGCGCGACGGTGCGGCCGAGCTCGGTGTCGTGGGCCCGGTGCACCACGCCCATGCCGCCGGTTCCGAGCTGGGCGTCGATCCGGTACCGGCCGAAGAGGTCACCGGTGCGAGGCAGGGGCACGGGTCTCCCTTTCGCGCGTCATCGGATGGAGTCGAGGGGTGATGGACTGTAGCCGCACTGCGTGCACGCTGCCCAACGGGAGAAGGAGCCGAAGGTCGTGCCGTCGGACAGTGCCACGCTGATCTCCTTGCGGCGTCCCATGCCCTTCGGGACGAGGAGCACGTCGGGGTGCCCGTTGCCGTCGACGTCGGAGGTGGCCAGCAGGACGGACTGCGACTGCGTGCCCGCGTCGAGGGTGATGCTGCCGGGTGTGAAGCCTTCGTCCCCGGCCTGCCAGGTGCGCAGTCGATCGGCGTCGAACCCCGAGGTGTAGACGAGCAGCTCGGACGAGCCGTCGCCGTCGACGTCGGCGGCGCCGAGGGTGACGTCGTACGGGTCGGGCGACTCGGGTGCACGTGCGGCCGGCACGAAGCGGGTGCCCTCGGCGCGCAGCAGGGTGAGGCGCGCGTCGTAGTCGGAGGTCGTGCCGAGGAAGCGGACCCCGGACTCGACGGTCGCGGCCAGGTCGTCGTCACCGTCCCCGTCGAAGTCGCCCACCGCGAAGTCCGTGTCGAAGGTCGAGATCGGCACCTCCGCCCACACCGTGCCCTTGGCGAAGCGGTTGCCGCGGTTGAGCAGCACCGTGATGCGGGCAGGGCCGTCGTCGAGGTCGTCGAAGACCAGCGCCAGGTCGTCGGTGCCGTCGCCGTCGTAGTCGCCGGCCACGACCAGGCTCGCGCTGTCGTCGCCCTCACCGGTCGTGAGCCGGAACGCCGCCGTGCGACCGGAGTCGAAGGTGACGGTGAGGGTCTCCGAAGCCTGCTTGCCGATGTCGGGCAGGCCGTTGCCGTCGAAGTCGGCCAGGATCTGCCGGGAGTCGATCGGGCTGACCTTCGCGCTGCGCATCTTCGTGGCGTCTGCGGTGCCGGAGAACCGGAGGCCGAGGATGTCCGCGGAGTCGTCGTTCTCGAGCTCGAGGTCGCCGTAGCCGTCACCGTCGAGGTCGCCCACGACCGGCGCGGGTTCCGGCTCCACCGTCGGTTCAGGTTCGGCCGTCGGCTCGTCGCCGCCCCCGTCGGTTCCGGGGCCGGCCTGCGCCCACCAGATGCCGCCGCCGGCCAGTACGGCGAGCGCGAGCGCGCCGACCACCAGCGGCGTACGACGACGCCGGGTGCGTCGGGGCGCCTCGACCCTGGCGACGTACTCGTCGACGTCGGCAGGATCGAACCCGGTGCGTGCGGAGCCGCCGAGCGCGGTCATTGCCCGACCCATCGCCTCCGCGGTGGGAAACCGCTGGGCCGGGTCCTTGGCCATCGCCCGGTCGAGGAACCGGTTGACCGCCGCCGCGGTCTCGTCGGTGCCGTTGAACCGCGGCACCGGGGCGTTGCGATGCGCGAGGGCGATCTGCACGTCCGTGCCGCCGTACGGCGGGCGCCCCGTCAACGCTGCCCAGAACAGGCAGCCGAGGGCATAGATGTCACTGGCCGGGGTGGCCGGAGCGCCGAGGGAGCGTTCGGGTGCGAGGTAGGCCCACGTGCCGGCCACCCCACCCGCGACGGTGAGCCCCTCCTGCTCGGTCTGGGCGATGCCGAAGTCGCAGAGGTAGGCCCGGGGCTGGTTCGTGTCGGGGTCGCGGACCAGCACGTTGGCCGGCTTGACGTCGCGGTGCACGACGCCGGCGCGGTGCGCGTCGTGGAGCGCCGCGGCGACCTGGGCGCAGAGGTCGACGGCGATCGCGACCGGCATCGGCCCGCGCTTCCGGACCAGCTCGCCGAGGTCGCCCCCGGGCAGGTACTGGGTGGCGATGAACGGGACGCCGTCGTGCTCCCCGTGGTCGAAGATCTGGGTGATGTGCGGCGAGTTCAGCCGGGCCAGCACGTTGGCCTCGCGATGGAATCGCTGGAGGAACTCCTCCTGGCCGGCGATGTTGCCCGACATCACCTTCAGGGCGACCTGGCGCTGGAGGAGGGTGTCGGTGGCCAGGAACACCATGCCCATACCGCCCTGCCCGAGCAGGCGCTCGAGGCGATAGCGGCCGAAGTTCTGCCCGACGCGGGGCACGGAGGTCATCGCGGTCTTCCAGACGTGTCGTCGAGCACGGGGACACTATGCCCGGCCGACGGCGCCAGAACCATTGTCCTGGTCACAGGACTGAACCATACGGCCGCCGAGCTCGCGGTCCGCAGCGACGCGATCATGTGATGTTGTTCGTCAGCATCGAGAAGGTCTCGTCGCAGCCCTTGTTGAGACAGGCGATCTCGCCCCAGCGGAGGGGTGAGTCGAAGGACTGCCCGGTGGAGAGGGCGACATCGAAGGGGACGCCGGTGTCGGTCATGGCACGTTGGACCACGACGTCTGCCCTGCCGTCCCCGTTCACATCGATCATGGCGGTGTCCAAGGGGTCGTCGGGGTCGTCGACGAGGTCGACCACCCAGTCCTCGCCGGCCGAGATGGTGTCGTCCTCGAACTCGTGGACCCGGATCGTGCCGGGGGCGCCGCGCAGGTGGGTGACGATCTCGTCGGCACCGTCACCGTCCACGTCAGCCACGTCGAGAGGGGTCGCGACGACGCCGTTCTTCGGGGTGTTGCGTGGATTCGACGGTGTCTGGAAGCCGGACCCGTCGGAGAGCAACACCTGCAGCTGAGGCGCGGCGTCGGTCCCCGGCCGAACCCCGTCCCGGCGCACCACGAGGTCGTCTCGATCGTCGCCGTCGACATCGCCGGCGACGATCTGCTCGCCGTAGGAGGTCCAGTTCTCCAGGGTGGCCACCGGCTCCGGGTCGGCGAAGTCGTCGCCGCTGCTCAGCGCCACCTCGATCTCCAGCACGGAGTCCCTCGATGAGGAGTCTCGTGCCCAGGTGAGCACGAGGTCGTCCAAGCCATCGCCGTCGATGTCGGCCAGCAGCGGGAAGGCGTCGTCGCGTCTGCCCCGCCTGGGGAACCCCGCGTCGAACCGGTCGTCGGTGCCGGTGATGACCTCGACGTCGAGCCCCTTGGTCTCCAGGTTGTCGTTGATGCCCAGGACGTCGTCGAGGCCGTCCCCGTCGACGTCGCCGCGCACGAGATAGCCCTCCGGCTGCAGCTGCCGCTCGGGGTCGGTGAATCCCGTTCCGGTTGAGCGCACCAGGAAGTTGCGACCCTCCTTGTAGGAGTCGCCGTAGTTGTACCAACGGACGAGGAGGTCGCCCTTGCCGTCTCCGTCGACGTCGCCGAGGATCGCGGCGGGGTCATTCTCGTCGTCCTGTGGGGCGTCGTCGCGCCACACGGCGTACGCCGTACCCGTGCCGGCCAGCACGGCCACGGCGACCGCGACCGGGATCCACCGTCGCCGGCCGTGTCGACGCGGGGGAGCCCCTGCGGTGCCGGAGCGTACGGCGGTGCCGGTGTCCTCGCGGTGCGGTGTCGACGGTGTGGGCTCCACGAGGGTGCGGTCGCCGAACCGGGTGAGCGACAGCAGGTCGGTGCGGAAGTCGGCGGCCGACGCGTAGCGGCGGGCCGGGTCCTTGGCCAGCGCCCGCGACAGGACGGCGTTGACCCGTCGGGTCGCCGGATCGTCGCCGACGAACTGCGGCACCGGCTGCTGCACCTGGGCCAGGGCGACCTCGACGTCCGAGCCGCCGTACGGCGCGTGCCCGGTGAGCGTGGCCCACAGGACGCACCCGAGGGAGTAGATGTCGGAGGCCGGCGCGCCAGGGTCGCCCTTCGTCCGCTCCGGAGCCAGCCAGGCCCAGCTGCCGGCCACGCCTCCGGTCTGGGTCAGGCCCGTGGTGCCGGCGTGGGCGATGCCGAAGTCGCAGAGATAGGCGAACGGCTCGGTGCCGCGGTCGCGGAGCAGCACGTTGCTCGGCTTCACGTCGCGGTGCACCACACCGGCCGCGTGCGCGTCGTCGAGGGCGCCGGCGACCTGCGCGCAGATCTGTGCGGCCCGGTCGAGCGGCAGCCTCCCGGTGGCGCGCAGCAGGTCGCTGAGGTCGCCGCCCCGCACGAACTGGGTGGAGATCCAGGGGATGCCGTCCTCGACGCCGTGGTCGTGGATCGTGATGACGTGCGGCGAGTCGAGGCGGGCCATGATGTCGGCCTCGCGCTCGAACCGCTGGGTGAACTCGTCGGCCCCCTGCAGCCGGCCGGCCATCACCTTCAGCGCGACAGTGCGGTTCAGCCGGGTGTCGGTGGCCCGGAAGACCACGCCCATGCCGCCCATGCCGATGCGCTCCTCGATCAAATAGCGCCCGAAGCGGGTGCCGGGTGTGGGTGAGTGCAGCGACATGGTGGCGCCATCCTAGGATCGATCTCCGTGAAGACTCTCGTCATCGGCACCGGCGGCCGCGAACACGCCCTGGTTCTCGCGCTCGACCGGGACCCCGCCGTCACCGAGGTGCACGCGGCTCCCGGCAATCCCGGCATGGCGGCCTCGGCCACCCTGCACGAGGTCGACCCAATGGACGGGCCTGCCGTGGCCGACCTCGCCGTACGCCTCGGCGCCGACCTGGTCGTGGTCGGGCCCGAGGCACCGTTGGTCGCCGGGGTCGCCGACGCCGTGACCGGTCGGGGCATCGCCTGCTTCGGCCCGTCGGCCGCGGCCGCGCAGCTCGAGGGTTCCAAGGCGTTCAGCAAGGAGGTGATGGCGGCCGCCGAGGTGCCGACCGCCCGCTCCTTCACCTGCGCCGACGCCGACGAGGTCGCCGCCGCGCTCGACGCCTTCGGTGCGCCGTACGTCGTGAAGGACGACGCGTTGGCCGCCGGCAAGGGCGTGGTCGTCACCAGTGACCGTGACGAGGCCCTGGCCCACGCGGCCACCTGCGGCACCGTGGTGGTCGAGGAGTTCCTCGACGGCCCCGAGGTCTCGCTCTTCGCGGTCTGCGACGGTGCGACGGCCCACCCGCTGCGCCCGGCCCAGGACTTCAAGCGGATCTTCGACGGTGGCCGCGGCGCCAACACCGGCGGCATGGGCTCCTACACACCCCTGACCTGGGCGCCCGACGACCTGGCCACCACCGTCATCGACACGGTCGTGCAGCCGACGCTCGACGAGATGGCGCGACGCGGCGACCCGTTCCGTGGCTGCCTGTACGTCGGCCTGGCGCTGACCGACTCCGGCCCCCGGGTGATCGAGTTCAACGTGCGCTTCGGCGACCCCGACATCCAGCCCGTGCTGGCCACCCTCGAGTCGCCGCTGGGCACGCTGCTGATGGCCGCCGCCGAGGGCCGGCTGTCCGAGGTGGAGGCGCCCCGCTTCAGCGACCAGGCGTCGGTGACCGTGGTCCTGGCCTCGGCCGGCTACCCCGAGTCGTCGTCCAAGGGCGACGTGATCACCGGGGTCGGAGCGGCCAACGGGGTCAACGACGTCGACGTGATCCACGCCGGCACCGCGATCGTCGACGACCAGCTGGTCACGGCGGGCGGCCGGGTGCTCGCCGTACGCGCTCTCGGCTACGACGTCGACGACGCCCGCTCCCGCGCCTACGCCGCTGCCGACCTGATCACCTTCGACGGCCAGCAGCGGCGCTCCGACATCGCCGCCGAGCCCCTCGGTGTCGTCGAAGGCGCCTCCGCCCGCGACTGAGGGAACGGCCCCGACGCCCGTCTCTCCCGCAGGCACGTGATTCGGGAGGCTCCGGCTCACGTGGGAGAATGTCGACTCGTGACCGTTCCCAACGTCCTCGCCACCCGCTACGCCGCCGCCGACCTCGCCGCGATCTGGTCGCCCGAGCACAAGATCGTGCTCGAGCGGCAGCTCTGGATCGCCGTGCTCAAGGCCCAGAAGGACCTCGGCATCGACGTCCCCGACGGCGTCGTCGAGGCCTACGAGAAGGTCGTGGACCAGGTCGATCTCGCCTCCATCGCGGAGCGCGAGCGGATCACCCGGCACGACGTGAAGGCCCGCATCGAGGAGTTCTGTGCGCTGGCCGGCCACGAGCACATCCACAAGGGAATGACGTCTCGCGACCTGACCGAGAACGTCGAGCAGCTCCAGGTGCGCCAGTCCCTCGAGACGCTGCGCGACCGCGGTGTCGCCACCGTGGCCCGGCTGGCTCGCCTGGCCACCGAGCACGAGACCACCGTGATGGCCGGCCGCTCCCACAACGTCGCCGCCCAGGCCACCACGCTCGGCAAGCGCTTCGCGACCATCGCCGACGAGATGCTGGTCGCGATCACCCGCATCGACGAGCTGCTGGCCCGCTACCCGCTGCGCGGCATCAAGGGCCCGATGGGCACCGCCCAGGACATGCTCGACCTGCTCGACGGTGACGCCGCCAAGCTGGCCGACCTCGAGTCCCGGGTGGCCTCCCACCTCGGCTTCGACAACGTGCTGACCTCGGTCGGCCAGGTCTACCCGCGCTCCCTCGACTTCGAGGCGGTCTCGGCCCTGGTGCAGCTGGTCGCCGGCCCGTCCAACCTGGCCACGACGATTCGCCTGATGGCCGGCATCGAGCTGGTCACCGAGGGCTTCAAGGAGGGCCAGGTCGGCTCCTCGGCGATGCCCCACAAGATGAACACCCGCTCCTGCGAGCGGGTCAACGGCCTCGCGGTCATCCTCCGCGGCCACCTCTCCATGGTCGGCGAGCTCGCCGGCGACCAGTGGAACGAGGGCGACGTGTCCTGCTCGGTCGTACGCCGGGTGGCGCTGCCCGACGCGTTCTTCGCCGCAGACGGGCTGTTCCAGACCTTCCTCACCGTGCTGGACGAGTTCGGCGCGTTCCCGGCCGTGATCCAGCGCGAGCTCGACCGCTACCTGCCGTTCCTGGCCACCACGAAGGTGCTGATGAGCGCCGTGCGCAACGGCGTCGGGCGTGAAACGGCTCACGAAGCGATCAAGGAGAACGCCGTCGCCGTGGCGCTCGAGATGCGCCAAGGACTCGCCGTCAACGACCTCTTCGACCGGCTCGCGGCCGACCCGCGCCTGGGCCTCACGAAGGACCAGATCGCCGCCCTGGTGGCGGAGCCGATCACGTTCACGGGTGCGGCAGTGGCGCAGACCGAGGCCGTCGTACGACGTGTGGCCGAGGTCGTGGAGCGGCACCCCGAAGCGGCGGCGTACACCCCCGGCGACATCCTGTGACGATGTGACCCGGGGCACATCCCGGCTTGCGACATCGGGTGTGAACTGAAACGGTCGTAGGGCTGTACCCCTGACCGCCGAGGAGGCGCCCCACTCGTGACCACGAAGCAAGATCCACCGGAACAGAAGAAGACAACCGACCGGGCCCGGTCGTTGACCGACACCGGCCCGGCCGGCGGTCAGTCCCACCCGGCGCTCGACTTCCCGCCCGTCCTGGAGGAAGCCCAGGACACCTCGAAGCTCGACAAGGTGGTCTTCGGCGTCACCGCGGCGATCGCGATCGGGTTCCTGGTCTGGGGCTTCGTCAGCACCGCCTCGTTGAGCTCCGCCTCCACGAACGCCCTCAGCTGGACCATGGAGACCCTCGGCTGGTTCTTCGTGCTGACCGCCTCGGGCTTCGTGATCTTCGCGATCTGGCTGGCGCTCGGGAAGTACGGCCACATCCCGCTCGGCCGCGACGACGAGGAGCCCGAGTTCCGCACCTCGTCGTGGATCGCGATGATGTTCTCCGCCGGCATGGGCATCGGCCTGATGTTCTACGGCGTCAGTGAGCCGCTCACCTTCTTCGCGGGCGACGCGACCGACCCGGCGGCACCCGCCGGCATCCCCGGCACCGACGGCGACACCCAGGTCGAGCTGGCCCGTCAGGCGATGGCGCAGACCCTGTTCCACTGGACGCTCCACCCGTGGGCGATCTATGCGGTGGTCGGCCTGGCCATCTCGTACGGCGTGTTCCGCAAGGGCCGCCTCCAGCTGATCAGCTCGGCCTTCGAGCCGCTGCTCGGCAAGCGCGTGCACGGCCCGATCGGCAAGGTCATCGACATGCTGGCGATCTTCGCCACGCTGTTCGGCTCCGCCGCGTCCCTCGGTCTCGGTGCCCTCCAGATCAAGGAGGGCGTCAAGGTCGTCGGCGGCATCAACAACGTCGGCAACGCGGTGCTGGTCGGCATCATCGTCTTCCTGACCATCTGCTTCATCCTGTCTGCCGTCTCCGGTGTCTCCAAGGGCATCCAGTACCTCTCCAACATCAACATGGTGCTGGCCCTGGTGCTCGCGGTCTTCGTCTTCGTGGTCGGCCCGACCATGTTCATCCTGAACTTCGTGCCCAGCGCGATGGCCGAGTACGTCGGGCTGATGCCCGAGATGACCGGCCGGGTCAACGGCCAGGGCGCCTACACCGAGTCCTGGCTGACCTACTACACGGTCTTCTACTGGGCCTGGTGGATCTCGTGGACCCCCTTCGTGGGCATGTTCATCGCCCGCATCTCGAAGGGCCGCACCATCCGCCAGTTCGTGACCGGCGTGCTTCTGGTGCCGAGCCTGGTCAGCCTGGTCTGGTTCGCGGTCTTCGGCGGTGCCGCGATCAAGTTCCAGATGGACGGCAAGAAGGTGTTCGAGGGCGGGGCCGAGGCCCAGCTGTTCAACACCCTCGACCAGTTGCCGTTCTCGACGATCGCCACGGTGCTGGTGATCATCCTCGTCGGCATCTTCTTCGTCTCCGGTGCCGATGCGGCGTCGATCGTGATGGGCTCGCTGTCCCAGCACGGCGCCCTCGAGCCGAAGCGGGCCCCGGTCATCTTCTGGGGTGTGGCCACCGGAGCGGTCGCGGCGGTGATGCTGCTGATCGGCGGCGACACGGCCTTGAACGGGTTGAAGAACATCACGATCGTGGCGGCCGTGCCGTTCGTGTTCGTGATGGTCGGCCTGTGCGTCTCGTTGGTCAAGGACCTCTCCCAGGATCCCCTGATCGTGCGGTCGGCGTACGCCCGCCAGGCGGTCCACGACGCGGTCGTCGCGGGTGTCACCGAGCACGGTGACGACTTCGTGATCGCGATCGAGGAGACCGAGCCGGCGGAGGGGTCCGAGGACGAGGAGTCGGCCGACACGACCCCGACCGACAAGACCCAGTAGGGCTCTGGTCAGGCACAGAAGGGGCCGCGACTCACCGGATGATCGGTGTGTCGCGGCCCCTTCTCGTGTGATCCGGGCCGGGCGTGTGGGTCAGGTGGAGGGCTTGACGTCGAGCACGACGTCGAACTCCAGCAGCTCGGCGCCCTGCGCCACGGGCTTTCCGTGCTCGCCGGAGTGCGCGCTGCGCGCGTCGCCGTCACGCCAGGCAGCGAAGGACTCCTCGTCGGTCCACTGCGTCACCACGAAGTAGCGCTCCTCCCCGGCAGTGGGCCGCAGGAGCTGGAACCCCAGGAAGCCGGGGGAGTTCTCGACCGTGCCGGCGCGTGCGGCGAACCGGCGCTCCAGTTCGGCGTGGGCCTGCGGGGGAACGTTGATTGCGTTGATCTTCACGACGGGCATGCTCAAGACACTAGCGGCCCGGAGCGCGTGCAACGATGTGGCCCTGCCCGGACATGAGGGAGTCATGAGCCAGTTCTCGCAGGGCCGCGACGAGACGTTCCGGGCGTTGTACGCCGAGCACTTCGACGCCGTGCTCGGGTTCGCGCTGCGTCGCGCGGACCGAGCCGAGGACGCCGCCGACGTCACCGCCGAGACGTTCCTGGTGGCCTGGCGCCGGCTCTCCCACATGCCGACCGGCGGCGAGTCCCGCCCCTGGTTGTACGGCGTGGCACGCCGGGTGCTGGCCAACCACCGGCGCGGCGAGGGGCGGCGGCACCAGCTCGGCACGCGGCTCCGTCAGCAGGTGGCCACGGTGGTGCCCGACATCGCCGACGGGGTCGTTCAGGGCACCGACGTCAACGCGGCCATCTCCCGGCTCAGCGGCCGCGACCAGGAGGTCCTCCAGCTCCATCTCTGGGAGGGGCTCGAACCGCGCGAGATCGCAGAGGTCCTGGGGCTCACCACGGTGGTGGTCAGACCGAGACTCTCGCGGGCCAGGTCGAGGTTGCGCGAGATCCTCGGCAACGATCCGCTGCCGCCCGGACATTCCCCCAGTAGACACCCACAACCCACCCGGAAGGAGGGGGCATGAACCACAAGCTGAGTGACGAGACGATCGGCGGGCTCCCGCTTCACGAGGGTCGGGCCGAGCTGCTGGAGGAAATCATGGCCACGCCCGTCCTGGACGTCATCGACACACCGAGCCACCTGAAGCGACCCCGTCCGCGCTGGATCACGGTGGCCGCAGCGGCCGCGTCGATCGCGGTGATCGCCGGCGTGCCGGCGTACCTCCTTCACGACGACGGCGCCTCCGGTGACGCCCCGGCGTTCGCTGCCGCCGTGCCGGGGCCGGTCGACCGGGCACTGCTGGGCCTCGAGGGCTGGCGGGTCATCAACATGGTCGACGGCACCGACGGCGAGATCGTCTTCGCGAACGGCGGCCAGCAGCTGGACGTCTATTGGAGCAAGGCCAGCGAGCACGACGACCGGGTCGATGACCGCGGCGACGCCGGTGACCCCGATGAGCTCCGGCTGTGGGGCGAGCCGGCCCTGATGTTCGCGTATGGCACCACCGACCACACCGTGATCCGTGGGGTCGACGGCGACGGCTTCCTCGAGATCCGAGGTTCGGGCATGGACGAGCAGGCGTTCCGCGCCCTCCTCGACGACCTTCAGCCGGTCGACGTGAAGGCGTTCGCGGCCGGCCTGCCGCCGGAGGTGGTGACTCCCGGCGAGCAGGCCGAGGTGGTCACGGAGATGCTCTCCGACGTCAAGACGCCCGTCGGGTTCGACCCCACGACCGTGCGGATCGACGGCGCCACCAACCGCTACCAGCTCGGCGCGAAGCTCACCGGCACGGTGGCCTGCGTGTGGCTCGACAAGTACGCGGCCGGCCAGGCCCGCGGCGACGACACCCTGGTCGACCGGGCCGCGAACGCCATGAAGGCGAGCCACTCATGGGCGATTCTCGACGAGATGGCCACGACGGGCGCGTGGCCGGAGCAGATCTGGGAGCAGGGCGACGCGATGGCCGCGGGTCGCGACGCCACCCGACTCATGCGGCTCTACGGCTGCAACGACGGCACGATGGTCGACGACTGACATTCTGGGGGCATGACTGCCGTCACCGTCTCCATCACCCGCCACATCGATCCCGAGCACAACGCGGAGATGCTCGCGTGGGTGGAGGCCGGCGCCTCGCTCGCCGAGCGGTTCGACGGATTCCTCGGGGTCGGCTGGGTCCGCCCGGCGATCGACTCCGACGAGTGGCACATGCTCTACCGGTTCGCGGACGCGGCGGCCCTCGCGGTGTGGGAGGCCTCGGCGCAACGCCGTTGGTGGCTCGCCGCCGCGCAGGGCCGGATCGGTGAGTCGCACGTCGAGCGCCGAACCGGTATCGAAGGCTGGTTCGACGAGCCCACGACGTACGACGTCTCCGACGGTGCAGACTCAGAGCCGCCCCCGCCGGCGCCTCCTCGCTGGAAGCAGATGGTGACGATCTTCCTGGTCTTCTTCCCGCTGAGCCTGGCCGCCAACTGGGTGGTCGGCCACTCGATCGCGGACTGGCCGCTGGTGCCGCGGGTACTCGCGTCCGTGATGGTGATGACGCCGCTGATGACCTACGTCTTCCTGCCATGGATCACCCGACGGATGTCGTGGTGGCTGCACCGGTGAGCGCGGATAGGCTCGGGTCATGCTGAACATCCCGGACGCACCCGTCATCGCCGGAACGACGCACCTCCACTCCGGCAAGGTCCGCGACCTCTACCGCATCGACGAGGGCCAGTTCGCCGGCAACCTGCTGATGGTGGCCAGCGACCGGATCAGTGCCTACGACTTCGTGCTCAGCTCCACCATCCCCGACAAGGGCGAGATCCTGACCCGCATGTCGCTGTGGTGGTTCGACCAGCTCGGCGCCGACCACCACGTGGTCTCGACCGACGTGCCCGACGAGGTGAAGGGCCGCGCGGTGATCTGCGAGTCCCTCGAGATGTTCCCGGTCGAATGCGTCGCGCGCGGCTACCTGACCGGCTCCGGCCTGCGGGAGTACGCCGGCTCCGGCGAGGTGTGCGGCATCGCGCTGCCTGCCGGTCTCGAGGACGGCAGCCGTCTGCCCGAGGCGATCTTCACGCCGGCCACCAAGGCCGAGGTCGGCGACCACGACGAGAACGTCTCGTTCGACGCGGTGGTGGCCACGATCGGCGCCGACGACGCGACGGCGCTCCGCGAGAGGACCCTCGACATCTACGGCCGCGCCGAGGCCATCGCCCGCGACCGCGGCATCATCCTGGCCGACACCAAGTTCGAGTTCGGACGTCGTGCCGACGGCGCCATCGTGCTCGCCGACGAGGTGCTCACCCCCGACTCGTCGCGCTTCTGGCCGGCCGACCAGTGGCAGCCCGGGCAGGCGCAGCCCTCGTTCGACAAGGACGTCATCCGCAACTGGCTGACCTCCCCGGCCTCCGGCTGGGACCGTACGTCGGGTGAGGAGCCCCCGGTGCTGCCCGCCGACGTCGTCGAGCTGACCCGCTCGAAGTACGTCGAGGCCTTCGAGCGGCTGACCGGCACGACCTGGTGACGTTCACAGTCTCGGTCGACTTCGCGCAGGCCCCGGACGCCGTCTTCGCCTACCTCGGCGACCCCGCACGACGGGCCGCCTGGCAGGCCAGCCTGCGCACGGTCGAGCTGCTCACCGACGGGCCGACCGGAGTGGGCACGGCCTGGCACGACGTCACCTGGCCGGGAGTGCGCCCGCGCATGGAGATCACCGTGTTCGAGCCGGGCGTGCGCTGGGCCGAGCGTGGCACCTGGCACGGCCTCGTCGTCGACCTCACCCTCGACTTCGTCGCGAACGGCGCCGGTACGACGGTGCGCGCGACTGCCTCGACGTACGCCCCGGGCTGGCGTCGTCCGCTCGGCTGGGGCCTGGGCCTGCTCGGTCCGGTGGCCGCGCGCGACGACCTGCGCCGGGCGGCGCGGCTGCTCGGGTAGGCCGCCATGAGCCGCATGCACGAGAACGAGATCGAGATCGGCGACGACCTGGTGCGGAGCCTGGTCGCCGGCCAGTTCCCCGAGTGGGCGGGCCGCCCGCTGCGTCGGCTCCCTCCGGAGGGCACCGACAACCAGCTCTTCCGGCTCGGTGACGACCTGCTCGTGCGGATGCCGCGGATCGACTGGGCGGCCGAGTCGGCCGAGTGGGAGCACAGGTGGCTGCCCCGGCTGGCGCCGCACCTGACGTTGCGGATCCCGGCACCCGTCGGGCTCGGACGGCCTGGGGAGGGCTACCCGTGGCACTGGACCGTCGTGCCGTGGATCGAGGGGGAGACCCCGACCCCCGAGACCTTCGACCCCGACGAATGGGCGGTGAGCCTCGGCAGGTTCGTCCGTGCCACCCGTGAGGTGCCCGCGATGGGTGCGCCGGTGAAGACCGAGGGGCGTGGTGCTCCGTTGTCCGGGCTGGACGAGTGGGTGCGCACATGGACGGCGCGTGCCGACACCTCCGAGATCGATCCGTCGGCGGTGCTGGCGGTGTGGGCCGACGCGCTGGAGGCCCCGGCGTGGGACGGCGAGCCGACGTGGTTCCACGGTGACCTGCACGAGGGCAACCTGCTGGTCCGTGACGGTCGACTCGCGGCCGTCATCGACTGGGGTGCGGCCGGGCGAGGCGACCCGGCGATCGAGCTGAACGCCATGTGGGGCTACCTCCCCGCGTCGGTGGCGCAGCTGTACCGGGCAGAAGTCGGCCTCGACGAGGCGGCGTACCGCCGGGCCAGGGGCTATGCCCTGGCGCCGTCGATCAGCGGCTGGACGTACTACCGCGACAGCAGTCCACGCATCTCGGAGGAGTCCCTGGCGACGGTGCGGTCGCTGATCGCCTCGCTGTGAGTGCCGGGCTCGAGGTGTGCGGCTAGTCTCGTGCCGCGATGGCCGGCCGGATGCACGACAACGAGATCACGATCAGTGACGAGCTGGTGCGCGGCCTGGTGGCCGACCAGTTCCCGGAATGGTCGGCCCTTCCGCTCCGACGTCTGCCCCCGGTGGGCACCAACAACCAGCTGTTCCGCCTCGGTGACGACCTGCTGGTCCGGATGCCCCGGGTCGATTGGGTGGCCGGCTCGGGCGAGTGGGAGCACACCTGGCTGCCCCGGCTCGCGGAGCACCTGCCATTGCCGATCCCGGCACCGGTGGCGCTCGGGGAGCCGGGCGACGGCTTCGCCTGGCACTGGACCGTGGTCCCGTGGATCGAGGGGGAGACCCCGACCGAGGACTCCTTCGACCCCGAGGAGTGGGCCACCAGTCTCGGCGCCTTCGCCCGGGCCACCCGCGCCGTGCCGGCGATGGGTGGCCCGGTGAAGACCCTCGGCCGTGGTGGTCCGCTGTCGGCCCTCGACGAGTGGGTGCGCACCTGGACGGCGCGTGCCGACACCTCCGAGATCGACCCGTCGGCGGTGCTGGCGCTGTGGGCCGACGCGCTGGACGCCCCGGCGTGGGACGGCGAGCCGACGTGGTTCCACGGTGACCTGCACGAGGGCAACCTGCTGGTCCGTGACGGACGACTCGCGGCCGTCATCGACTGGGGTGCGGCCGGGCGGGGCGACCCGGCGATCGAGCTGAACGCCATGTGGGGCTACGTCCCGGTCTCGGTGTCCGAGGTCTACCGGGACGCGGTCGGCCTGGACGAAGCGGCGTACCGCCGGTCCCGCGGCCAGGCCCTGGCGCCGGCGATCAGCGCCTGGACGTACTACCGCGGGTCCAACGCTCGCCTCTCGCTGGGTGCCCTCGGCATCCTCAGGTGCCTGCTCGCCTCACTGTGAGTGGCTGGTCTCCGGGTCGGCCTCAGGGCTCGGCTCAGTCGCGGGCGTCGACGAGCGGGATCTGGCGACGGTCGAGCTCGGTCCGGAGCACGTCCAGGAACCCCCGGTACTCGTCGTCGGTGACGGCGCCCAGGCCGGTGGTGACGTGGGCCGCCCCGTTCTCCCCGCGGTCGACCAGCCAGCGCACCTTCTCCGGCACGGTCGCCAGGAGTGCGTCGTGGTCACGGACACGGACAGTCAGGGAACGGGGCGTGCGGCCGCGCTTCGACTCACCGTGCACCGTGTCCGTCACCTGCGTGATCTGGGACCACGGCAGTCCGATCAGCTCGGGCCCGACGAGGCCGTCCTGCCCGACCGCCACGGTCAGCAGGCCCTCGCCCGTGCGGCGGCTGAGCATGAAGTTGTTGAGCGCCAGCAGGGCGCACAGTGCTCCGACCAGACCGCCGATCACGATCCAGACCAGGGCTCGCGCCACGGAAGAGCCCTGGACCAGTGAGAAGACACCCAGCGCCGCGATCGCGAACATGACGATCGCCGCGAGCATGAAGCGGATGCCGAGCCTGCGCTCCCGCGCCGGGTCCGAGTAGAGAGCGGCCAGTCGGCCTGTTGCGTCGTTCATGTGTGGTCCCCCGTCGAGTCCTCGTGCAGTGCGACGGCTGCCTACCCACTCGGGCTCCGGTTCAACCGGGGAGGCCGCTGGATAGGGTTTGCGTCATGACTGACGCCCCTTCGACGCAAGCACGGCCCGTGGTGGAGATGTGGACCGATGGCGCGTGCAAGGGCAACCCCGGCATCGGCGGCTGGGGCGCGTGGATGCGTTCGGGCGGCCACGAGCGCGAGCTGTTCGGCGGCGAGCCACTGACCACGAACAACCAGATGGAGCTGCAGGCGGTCATCGCGGGCCTCAAGGCGCTGACCCAGCCCTGCGAGGTGACGCTGCACGTCGACTCGTCGTATGTCATGAACGGCATGAAGTCGTGGATCCACGGCTGGAAGCGCAACGGCTGGAAGACGTCGGCGAAGAAGCCGGTCAAGAACGTCGAGCTGTGGCAGGCCCTGGATGCCGAGGTGAACCGCCACACCATCCACTGGGTGTGGGTGAAGGGACACTCCGGCGATCCCGGCAACGAGCGGGCCGACGAGCTGGCCAACAAGGGTGTCGACCTGGTGCGCGCGGGCTGACCCGCACACCATGTGGACGACCCTGTGACGGGGCGCACAACCGGCGGGTAGGTTCTGCGGCATGAACCTCGCCTCGCTCCTCGACGACTCCGCGCGCGACTACCCGGATCGCGACGCGATCATCCTCGGTGACACCCGCCTGACCTACGCGCAGGTCAACGGCGCGGCCAGCCAGGTGGCCAACCTGCTGGTCGAGCGCGGGGTGAAGCCCGGCGACAAGGTCGCGCTCAGCTGCCCGAACCTGCCCTACTTCTCGATCGTCTACTACGGCATCCTCAAGTCCGGCGCGACCGTCGTTCCCCTCAACGTGCTGCTCAAGGGCCGCGAGATCGCCTACCACCTCGACGACTCCGACGCCGTCGCCTACTTCTGTTTCGAGGGCACCCCCGACCTGCCGATGGCGCAGGAAGGATCGGTCGGCTTCGAGCAGACGCCCGGATGCACGCGGTTCTTCGTGATCACCGCCGACCCTGCCGCGGCCTCGCCGATCGAGGGCGCCGAGACCCTGGGCCAGGCACTCGCCGGCAAGTCCCCGGCCTTCGAGACGCATGCCACCGACGCCGACGACACGGCCGTGATCCTCTACACCTCCGGCACCACCGGCCAGCCCAAGGGCGCTGAGCTGATGCACCGCAACATGCACTCCAACGCGATGGCCTCGGCCGACCTCTTCAACGCAGACGCGGGCAACCCCGACACCTACCTGTGCGTGCTGCCGCTCTTCCACTCCTTCGGCCAGACCGTGATCCAGAACGGCGCCTTCGCGTTCGGCGGCACCGTCGTGATGCTGCCGCGCTTCGAGGCACAGGCAGCCCTCGGGCTCATGCTGAAGGAGAAGGTGACCTTCTTCGCCGGCGTCCCGACGATGTACTGGGGCCTGCTCGGTGCACTCCAGGAGGGCGTCGACGTCTCGGCCGTCGCCGCCAACCTGCGCGTCGCCGCGTCGGGTGGCTCCGCGCTCCCGGTCGAGGTGCACAAGGACTTCGCGGCGAAGTTCGGCGTCACGATCCTCGAGGGCTACGGGCTCTCGGAGACCTCGCCGGTGGCGAGCTTCTCGCCGTGGGGTCGTGAGGTGCGCGTCGGCTCGATCGGCGTACCCATCCCCGGTGTCGAGATGAAGCTGATCGACCCCGAGTGGAACGACCTCGGGTCGGGCGACGACGTGATCGGCGAGATCGCGGTCAAGGGGCCCAACATCATGAAGGGCTACTACGCCCGGCCCGAGGCCACCGCCGAGGCGATCCACGACGGCTGGTTCCGCACCGGCGACCTGGGCCGCAAGGATGCCGACGGCTACTACTACATCGTCGACCGCTCGAAGGACATGATCATCCGCGGTGGCTTCAACGTCTACCCGCGCGAGATCGAGGAGGTGCTGATGACCCACGACGCGGTTTCGCTCGCGGCGGTCATCGGCGTGCCCCACGAGAGCCACGGCGAGGAGATCAAGGCGTTCGTGATCCGCAACGAGGGCGCGACGACCAGCGAGGACGAGCTGATCGCATGGGCCAAGGAGCAGATGGCGACCTACAAGTACCCCCGCATCGTGGAGTACGTCGACGCGCTGCCGATGACCGCGACCGGCAAGATCCTCAAGCGCGAGCTCAGCTGACGAACGTCACGTCGTCGGCCAGCCACTCGCCGTCCTCGTTGACCAACGAGATGAGGAGGCGCTGGTCGCGGTCGACACCTTGTGGCGCGTTCGTGTTGGTGACGGTTCCCTCGGTGGCGACCAGCACCGTCGCGGTGTCACCGGGTGCTTCGCCGGTGAACTTGTCGAGAGCGGCAACGGTCACCTCGCTCGTGAACACGGAACGGGCGGTCGAGACCGTCTTCTTCATGCTGGGCAGACTTCCCTTGAACTGGTCGTGAAAGGTGCCCGTGGACAGGTCCAGCACGGCCTGGGTGTCGGCGTCGAGAGTGCGGTGGTCCAGGTTCGTGAACGCGGACGCCAGTTCGATGGCCGCGTCGACGGCGGCCGCCCGCCCGGGTTCGGGGTCCTGGATGCCGGAGGCATCAGAAGCGTTCGTGTCCAGCTCGTCGACCAGCCACGTGTCGCCGTGGTCGTGAACCATGCTGGCCACCACGGTCGCCGACTGGCGGTTCGTGGAGCCTCCGGCGCGGCGCACCGTCTGGTCGATGAACAGGACCACCTTGATGGTGTCGTTCTGCCCGGTGATCGTGCCGCTCTCGACGACCCTGACGTCCTGGCTGGCTCGCTGCTTCCTGACCATCGGTCGCAAGGTCGTCCGAGTCTTCTCGATCTCCGTGGCCATCCGCTCGGTCAGCAGGTGCTCGGCTGCCGTGTAGGCGGCGTCGAAGTCCTGGTGGTCGTAGGCGAGCACTCCGACCACAGCCTCCTCAGCGGCGGTGGTGGCAAGGAAACGGGCGGTGTCGCCGATCGCAGGGACAGGTGGCGCCGACGCACCCGTCCCGCTGCTGCGGCCGGCAGCCGTCTCGGGGTCCGAACAGGCAGACGAGAAACCGAGGAGTACGGCGACCAGGGCGAGTGCCGTGACAGAGCGGCTGACGGTGTTCACGCGCGCAGTCTGCCCGGGCCGGCGACTTTTCATGCGCTCCGCTCACCTGTTGCTCAGGTTCCGCCAAGGAATGCGAGCAACTCTCTCTGGCATGACTGAACCGACCCCCGCTCAGCCGCCGCCCACTGGTCCGCCGCCGCGCAAGCGTCGGCGTACGGTCCTGATGACTGCCGGCCTCACCGCCAGCGCCAGCGTGATCGCGGCGACCGTGTTCGGCGCCCAGGCGGAGAACAGCGGGGCCGACGATGCCGACTCGACGTCCCAGACACCGTGGTACGGCGACCCGTTCCTCGAGGACGACTGACCCGGGCGGCCGGTCAGGTCACTCGGGTCAGGTCACTCGAATGGATTGGGCAGCGCGCCGGGCAGGCGGGCAAGGATCTGCTGCGCGGTCTGCAGGTGCTTGTGCTCGACGAGCACCTCGTACTTCGTGGCGACGACCGCGCTGACCGAGGAGAAGTCACGGCGGCCGCGGGTGCCTGCGAAGCCGACCAGACCCCAGACCAGGCCGAACACGGCACCCATCAGGGCGGTCGA
This sequence comes from Nocardioides sp. Soil796, assembly GCF_001429525.1. NCBI lineage: Bacteria > Bacillati > Actinomycetota > Actinomycetes > Propionibacteriales > Nocardioidaceae > Nocardioides > Nocardioides sp. Soil796. The sequence continues at coordinate 801,132 of NZ_LMSQ01000019.1, read as the reverse complement.
CACGATCATGGCGAGTATGTTGCCGTCGCCGAAGAGCGAGAAGATCAGGCCGACGAAGAGGCCCAGCCAGGCGCCCGACAGCGCGCCGGCCAGCGCGACCTTGCCGGTGGTGAGCCGGCCGGTGATGCGCTCCACCTGCTTGAGGTCGGTGCCGACGATCATGCAGTTCTGGACCGGGAACTCCTCGTCGGAGAGGAAGTCGACGGCCCGCTGGGCGTCGGCGTACTTGTCGTAGACGGCGAGTGACTGCGGGAACTCGAGAGCCATGGCGTTCGCGTGGTCCGGGGTGGGTGCTGGCATGCCTCCATCATGCCTGCCCCGCCGAACCCGGATCTGAGCCGCCGTCGGGCCGGGGGCAGGGCGGCCCTAGACTGGGCCCCGTTCGCGAACCCCTTGCACCAAGGAGCCTCCCGTGGCCCGTGTCGTCGTCGACGTCATGCTCAAGCCTGAAATCCTCGATCCCCAGGGCAAGGCCGTGCACGGTGCCCTGCCCCGTCTCGGCTTCGACGGCGTTGCCGACGTCCGCCAGGGCAAGCGCTTCGAGCTCGAGCTCGAGGGTGAGCTCACCGAGGAGAGGCTCGCCGAGGTGCACAAGCTCGCCGAGACGCTGCTCTCCAACCCCGTGATCGAGGACTACGCCATCCACATCGAGGGTGACGCCGCTCCCGGGAAGCGCCGCGCCTGATGAAGGTCGGAGTGGTCACCTTCCCCGGTTCCCTCGACGACGTCGACGCGCGCCGCGCCGTACGCCTGGGTGGCAATGAGGCCGTCGCGCTGTGGCACCGCGACCACGACCTCCAGGGCGTCGACGCGGTCGTGCTCCCCGGCGGCTTCTCCTACGGCGACTACCTGCGCTGCGGCGCGATCTCACGTTTCTCCCCGGTGATGACCGAGGTCGTCGCCGCTGCCGGCAAGGGCCTGCCCGTGCTCGGCATCTGCAACGGCTTCCAGATCCTGTGCGAGTCCCACCTGCTGCCCGGCGCGTTGATCCGCAACGACCACCGCAAGTTCGTCTGCAGGGACCAGCGGCTGCGCATCGAGAACAACCGCACCCCCTGGACCTCGTCCTACGCCGAGGGTGCGGAGGTCACCGTCGTGCTCAAGAACGGCGAGGGCTCCTACGTCGCCGACGCCGAGACGCTCGACCGTCTCGAGGGGGAGGGGCGCGTCGTCGCCCGCTACCTCGACGGCAACCCGAACGGCTCGCTGCGCGACATCGCCGGCATCACCAACGAGGCGGGCAACGTGGTCGGCCTGATGCCGCACCCCGAGCACGCTGTCGAGGACCTGTGCGGACCCGGCACCGAGGGGCTCGGCTTCTTCACCGGCCTGGTCGAGAGGGCCTTCGCGTGAGCCCGTTGACCCTGTTCCGCCGGGTCGCGATCGCCGAGGCGATCACCTGGGCGCTGCTGCTCACCGGGATGTTCCTCAAGTACGTCACGGAGACCACCGAACTCGGCGTCCGCATCTTCGGCATGGTCCACGGCATCGTCTTCGTCGCGTACTGCCTGACCACCGTCGTCGTCTGGATCGACCAGAAGTGGTCGTTCGGTCGGCTGGTGCTCGGCCTGTTGAGTGCGGTGCCGCCCTTCATGACGGTGTGGTTCGACCGTCACGCCGAGAAGGCCGGTGCCCTCGACTCGACGTGGCGCCTGCGTGGCGAACGACCCTCGGGGGTCCTCGAGAAGCCCACCGCCTGGCTGCTGCGCAACCCGCTCGCCGGGGCCGTGGCCGGTGTCGCCGCCGTCGGCGTACTCACCGCCGTGGCCCTCACCGTCGGACCCCCGGCGAGCTGAACCTCTGAGACGAACAATCCCGTGATGCCGCCGGACGACACCGAGTGACGCGTCGTCTGCTCATTTCGACCTACAGTTCACGCCTCGGGTGCGTCCGTTGAGCGTGACCGGAGCGTCGCGGCGAGCGAACTGCAGGTTGAAATGAGCGCCTTGGCCCGGGTGGCCGACACGTCGTTCGCTGACTGCCCGCAGCCGACGTCCGAGCGTGCCCGGTCCTTCAGCGGAGCGGTGCTCAGTAGCGTCCGTCGCGCAGCCGGGACCAGGCCGTCCGGTTCATCACGCCGGTGTCGGCGCCGCCCAGGTTGCGCTGCCACAGCTTGGTGACCGCCTCGGTCCGGGCGTCGAAGACGCCGGTGACGGGCACGTAGCGACCGGTGGCCGCGGTCAGTGCGCGCTGGGCCAGCCGCACCGGAGGGCCGGTGTGGCCGCGCTTGACCGTGCGGTAGGCGCCGGTGCTGTTGAGCATCACCCAGCTGCGCTTGGTCCAGGTCACCGCGACGCGAAGTCCACGCTGGCGCTGGAAGGCGTTGATCGCCTTGATGGTCGGCGTGTCATACCTTCCGTTGATCGCCCCGGCGTACAGCTTCACGTGCGTCAGCTGGCACTGCAGCGCCTTCACCGCAGCCACGTTCGACGGTGCGAGGCGCTTGTTGAGCGCCGGGAACGACGACAGGTTGATGTTTGCCTTGCCCCCGCAGCTCAGGCCCTGGCGACTGGCCCAGGAGCCCTTGCCCACGTCGAGGAAGTTGCTGTCGATGTTGATGGTCGTGCCGCCCCACGTCTCGTTGTGGCCGCCGCGGTACTGCTTGACGCGGCGGTGCGGCTGCCAGCCGTCCTCGCGGATGTAGTCGGTCGAGGTGTTGGCCACGCCGTCCCAGCGGGCGATCCAGATGCGGTCCGGGAGGGTGAAGCGGCCGGGCCGGTTCACCCGCGCGTCGTCGAGCATCTTGATGCCCGAGCCGGCGCTGGAGTAGACGCCCGAGACGTAGCCGAGCGTGTGCAGGCGTCCGGTCCAGGCGTGCAGGAAGTAGATCGCCGACTCGCGGCACGACGTGATGTTGTGGTTGAAGCCCTCGAGGTCGTACCAGAGCGTGCTGCCCGGCACGATGCCCAGGCGCTTCGCCGCGGCGACCGCCTTGTCCGCCTCGCGGCGGCCCTGGCCACGCGCCGCCTGGTAGCTCCGGTAGCTGCTCGGCTTGATGGTCTCGTCGTCGCCGTACCGCGGGAAGCGGTCGAGGCAGTCGGCCTGGGGTCCGAGTGTGATCGGCAGCAGCACCCACCGGTTGGCCAGCTGGCGCGTGACCCAGCTCGGGGTCAGGTTGGGCTGGGTGCGGCAGGCGCGTGAGTCACCAGAGATGTAGATGCCGACCGCCGAGAACGGCGAGTGCTCCATCCAGGCGTCCATCTTGGACTGCGTCGGGGTGAGGCACTGGTCGAACCCGTAGCCGGTGAAGTCGCCGGGGGTGACCCGGTTGTCGGCATGTGCGGGCGCGGCGACGGAGGTCAGGCCGAAGCCGGCGAGGGTCGCGACGAGGCCACTGACGAAGAGGGTCCGCAGTCGCTTGCGAGGCTGGGAAAGGGGGCTCATCTTGGTCTCCAATGGGGAAGGAACTGCGTCACCCTAACCACACAAGTAACACCAGTAACAGTGGTTCGGTTGAACTACAAATCTGTAATTCATGCAGGTCAGACGGGGTGTGGGCGAGTCGCGGCGACCATCGCGGAGTGCGGGGCGTGACGTGCGAACCACGCGCCCTAGGATGTGCCTCGTGCCTGAGACTCCCCGCCCTGTCCTCGACACCGTCGACGTAGCCGCCGCCGACCCCACCCGCGAACAGCCGTGGGCCGATCTCGGTCTGAAGGCCGACGAGTACGCCCGGATCCGCGAGATCCTCGGCCGCCGTCCGACCAGCTCCGAGCTGGCGATGTACTCGGTGATGTGGTCCGAGCACTGCTCCTACAAGTCGAGCAAGGTGCACCTCAAGCAGTTCTCCGAGATTCCCCAGGAGACGCCGGTCGGCAAGATGCTCGCCGGCATCGGGGAGAACGCCGGCGTCATCGACATCGGCCAGGGCTACGCGGTGACGTTCAAGGTCGAGTCGCACAACCACCCGTCGTACGTCGAGCCCTACCAGGGCGCGGCGACCGGCGTCGGTGGCATCGTCCGCGACATCCTCGCCATGGGCGCCCGCCCGGTCGCCGTGATGGACCCGCTTCGCTTCGGCCCGCTCGACGCCGATGACACCCACCGGGTGCTGCCCGGCATCGTGGCCGGCGTCGGCGGCTACGGCAACTGCCTGGGCCTGCCCAACATCGGCGGCGAGGTCGTCTTCGACGCGACGTACGCCGGCAACCCGCTGGTCAACGCGCTCTCCATCGGCGTGCTCCGCCACGAGGACCTCCACCTCGCCAAGGCTTCGGGCGTCGGCAACCAGGTGATCCTCTACGGCGCCCGCACCGGGGGCGACGGCATCGGTGGCGTCTCGATCCTGGCCTCCGAGACCTTCGAGTCGACCGGCCCGGCCAAGCGGCCCAGCGTCCAGGTGGGCGACCCCTTCATGGAGAAGCTGCTCATCGAGTGCACCCTCGAGCTGTTCCAGGCCCGCGTGGTCGCCGGCATCCAGGACCTCGGTGGAGCCGGACTCTCGTGCGCCACCTCCGAGCTGGCCTCCGCCGGTGACGGCGGCATGCGCTGCTCGCTGGACCGGGTGCCGCTGCGCGACTCCACGCTCTCGCCCGAAGAGATCCTGATGAGCGAGTCGCAGGAGCGCATGATGGCGGTCGTCGAGCCCGGCGATGTCGAGGCGTTCATGGCGATCTGCGAGAAGTGGGACGTCGAGGCCGTGGCGATCGGCGAGGTCACCGACACCGGTCGCCTCGAGATCGACTGGCACGGCGAGCGCGTCGTCGACGTGCCGCCGCGGTCGGTGGCGCACGACGGACCGACGTACAACCGGCCGTTCGCCCGCCCCGAGTGGCAGGACGCCCTCCAGGCCGACGGCGCCGAGAAGCTGGCCCGTCCGACGACCGGCGACGAGCTCAGGGCCACTCTGCTGCAGCTGATCGCCTCGCCGAACCTGTGCGACAAGTCCTGGGTCACCGACCAGTACGACCGCTACGTGCAGGGCAACACCGTGCTCGCGCAGCCGTCCGACTCCGGCATGATCCGCGTCGACGACGCGACCAACCTCGGCGTCGCGGTCTCCACCGACTGCAACGGCCGTTTCGCCAAGCTCGACCCGTATTTCGGCGCGCAGCTGGCGCTGGTCGAGTCCTACCGCAACGTGTCGACCGGTGGCGCGACGCCGATGGCGATCAGCGACTGCCTCAACTTCGGCTCGCCCGAGGACCCCGACGTGATGTGGCAGTTCGCCGAGGCCTGCCGCGGCCTCAAGGACGCCTGCCTCGAGCTCGGCATCCCGGTCACCGGCGGCAACGTCAGCCTCTACAACCAGACCGGCGAGACCGCGATCCTGCCGACCCCGGTGGTCGCCGTGCTCGGCGTGATCGAGGACGTCACCCGTCGTACGCCGACCGGCTTCGTGGCCGAGGGCGAGCGCATCTTCCAGCTCGGCTCCACCCGTGAGGAGCTCTCCGGTTCCGAGTGGGCCCACGTCGTGCACGACCACCTCGGCGGTCGCCCGCCGGTCGTCGACCTCGCCGCAGAGAAGGCGCTCGGTGCGCTCCTGGTCGAGGCAGTGGGCGTGGTCACCAGTGCCCACGACCTCTCCGACGGCGGCCTCGCGATCGCGTTGGCCGAGTCGGCACTGCGCAACGGCATCGGAGCCGCGGTCGCCGTGCAGGGTGACGCGTTCGTCAACCTGTACGCCGAGTCCGCGGCCCGCGCGATCGTCACGGTGCCCGAGGCGTCCGCCGACGCGTTGGTCGCCCTGGCCGAGAAGCACGGTGTGCCGGTGACTCCGATCGGTCGCACCGGCGGCTCCACGCTCTCGGTCGAGGGTCCGAACCCGGAAGCACGTTTCGAGGTGCCTGTCGACGAGATCCGCACCGCCTGGGCCGCCACCCTGCCCGCTGCCCTGGGCTGAGAGGTTTCCAGCGGTCCGGTTCCGGGCACACCCCGAACGGGACCCGACACGGAGGTGCAGCACGTGGGAAACCGGCGTACGACGGCGCGACTGGCCGTCCTGGCAGTGGCCGCGACGGTGCTCGTCGCAGGCTGCTCCGACGATGACGGGAGCAACGATGGCGACGAGAAGCACCGGTCGCCGCAGTCCCTCAGCGAGGGCTACAGCGTCCGCGGTGCGTTGGCCGAGATCCCTGCCTCTGCCGTGGACGACGACGTCCTGGTGCAGACCGCGGACCTGCGGGCGGCCACCGAGGCGGCCGGGCTCGACGTCCCCACCGACGGCAGCCGTGAGGCGACGTCGCCGTGGCTGAGCGGGCTCACCGATGCCTCCTCCGAGTCGCCCACGCCGGTGTTCGTGCCGTTCGGGGAGTCGTTCAACCTCCAGGCGGCCGCGCCGGAGGAGTTCGCCGAGCTGCTCGGGTGGTCGGTGCTCGACGTCGACAGCTTCGTGGAGCTCAGCGTGCCGCCCGGCCGCTTCGCCGTGGTCACCGGTGACTTCGACGACGACACTCTCTCCAGCGACCTGACCGAGGTCGGCGACGGTGTCGTGACCGACGTCGAGGGGGAGGATTTCGAGAACCACCTCGATGCGGTCAACGCCGCGAACCGGCTCGGCGTCCCGACCCGGCTGGCCAGGCAGGGTGACCACATCGCGCTCAGCCCGTCGACCCCTGCGGTCGAGTCCTGGCTCGAGGGCGGCGACAGCCTGGCCGACGACGACTCCCTTGCCGCGGTCGCCGACGCCCTCGACGACGAGGGCGCGATCTCGGCGGTGCTGACCCGCGTCGAGGGTGGGGCGGACCCCGCCTCCGCCGTCCTCGGGTCGCAGGCCTCACCGGAACAGCTGGAGGCGCTGAACGAGCAGCTCGAGGGTTCCGTGCCGGAGGACCCGTTCGACGCGGTCGGCATCGGCTGGTCGGTCGACGACGGTGAGGCCGAGGTGCACGTGGCCTACCACTTCGACTCGACCGACGCCGCACGAGACGGTGCAGAGGTGCTGGAGAAGACCTACCGCGAGGGGACCAGCTCGGTGTCACGGACGCCGTACAGCGACTACCTCGACGTCGAGGACGTCGACGCCGACGGCCCCGTGGTGACGGTGACAGTCACTCCCGCTGAGCAGGGCCGGACGAGCTTCCTCTACCAGGCCCTGCAGCAGCGCGAGCTCCTGTTCGTCTCTCGCTGACCGGCCCGGGCTCAGGACGAGTTGCGCATCGCCTTCAGGCCGATCGCGATTCCGAAGGCGGCCATCAGCGCGGAGCCGGCGAACCCGGCGGCGATCGAGTCGACCGGGTAGCTGCCGGCGAACAGCTCCCGCACCGCCTCCACGACGTACGTCAGCGGGTTGAGGTTCGAGGCGATCTCCAGCCAGCGCGGTGCGCCGTCGAGGGGCAGCAGGATGCCGGCCAGCAGCAGCACCGGGAAGATCAGCGTCTGCTGCACGGTCCAGAAGATCCACTCGTTGTCCTTCGAGGCCAGCGCCAGCGCGAAGGACAACGCGCCGACCCCGACGCTGAACAGCGACAGGATCGCCACTCCGATGAGTACGCCGCCCAGGTGCAGGTCGAAGCTGAACGGCGTCACGACCAGCAGGATGATCGCGGTCTGCATCAGCATCGGCACGACCTCCTTCAGGGCTCGCCCGACCAGCAGTGACGACCGGCTCAGCGGCGAGACCAGCAGTCGCTCGTGCGAGCCGGTGAGCATCTCGTTGGTCAGGTTCGCGCCGGTGAACGAGGCGCCCATCAAGCAGGTCATCGCCACGATGCCGGGCACGAACCACTGCAGCGCCGAGCCGTCGGGCGTGTCGGGCAGCAACGGGGCGAAGAGGCCGAGGAAGACCAGCGGCTGCACCATCGCGAAGAGCACGGACGCCGGCTCCCGCAGCACCGGCTTCAGCTCGCGGGTCATCACGTTCCACGTGTCGGCGAGGAACCCGTTGGCGGGACTGTCCGGCGTCGCCTGCCGGACGCGGGTGGGGTTCAGGACTGCGGTGCTTATGCTGCTTCCACCTTCTCGTTCGAGTGGTCGGTCGGGGTCGATGCATCGGCGTTCTCCTGGGCCTCGCGGAGGCTGCGCCCGGTCAGGTCCAGGAAGACGTCGTCGAGGGTGGGGCGGGTGACCTCGATGCTGCGCGGCGCCATGCCGCGCCGTTCGAGCGAGGCGAGCAGCCCGGGCGCCAGCTCGTGGCCGCCGGCCACGCGCACCGTGACCATGCGGCCGGTGCGCTCGACGACCGCGCCGTCGAGGAGCGCTGCGTGCTCGGCGGCCACCGTCGCGTCGATCTCGTCGACCAGGCCGAGGGTCACGAGGTCACCCAGCCCGGACTTGAGCGAGTGCGCCGTGTCGTCGGCGATCACGGTGCCGTGGTCGATCACGATCACCCGCTCGGCCAGCGCGTCGGCCTCCTCGAGGTAGTGCGTGGTCAGCACGATCGTCGAACCGGTCGAGGCGTGCAGCCTCTCGACCAGCCCCTGCAGGTTCGCCCGGTTCTGCGGGTCGAGCCCGGTCGAGGGCTCGTCGAGGAAAAGCACCCGGGGCAGGTGCACGAGGCCCATCGCGATGTCGAGGCGTCGACGCTGGCCGCCGGAGAGCGTGGAGACCTTGCGGTCCGCGACGGTGGAGAGGTCGAGGTCCTCGACCAGCTCGTCGGCGCGGGAGCGGGCCTGCGCCCGCGACAGGCCGTGGGCGCGTCCTTGGCTGACCAGCTCGTCACGACCGCGCTGGACGTGGCCGGCGCCGTTGCCCTGGCCGACGAAGCCGATCGCGCGGCGCACCTCGCGCTGCTCGGTGACCACGTCGTGCCCGGCGACGGAGGCGGTGCCCGACGTCGGCGGGATCAGTGTGGTGAGCATGCGCAGGGTCGTGGACTTGCCGGCGCCGTTGGGTCCGAGGAAGGCGACCAGCTCGCCCTGGCCGATCTCCAGATCGAGGCCACGAACCGCCTCGACCGTCTGCTTGCGTGCCGTGAAGTGCCGGGTCAGGCCTCGGGTCACGATCACGGGTGCTGCGTCTGTTGTCGTCATGAGGAGCACTCTTCCGACCATTCAGGCCACTTCCTGACCGCTATCAGAATTAGTCTGGAGGACATGAACACCAGTGCCCGGATGCTGCGCCTCCTCTCGCTCCTGCAGACCCACCGCTACTGGCCCGGCGGCGAGCTGGCCGGCCGGCTCGAGGTCAGCGCCAGGACGCTGCGCCGCGACATCGACCGGCTGCGCGAGCTCGGCTACCCGGTCGACGCGTCCCGAGGGGTGGCCGGCGGCTACCAGCTCCAGGTCGGGACGACGCTGCCGCCCCTCCTGCTCGAGGACGAGGAGGCGGTCGCCATCGCGGTCGGGCTGCGCACCGCGGCCGCCGGTGCCGTCGGTGGGCTGGAGGAGACGTCCCTCCAGGCCCTGACCAAGGTCATCTCGCTGATGCCGCCACGGCTGCGTCGGCGCATGGATGCGCTCAAGACCCAGACCGTGCCTGCCCCGTCGTACGGCCCGAGCATCGATGCCACGACCCTCACCTCGCTCGCGCAGGGGTGTCGCGACTCCGAGACGGTGCGGTTCGCCTACACCGCCAAGGACGCCGACCTGACCCAGCGCCACGTCGAGCCGCGCCGCCTCGTCTCGATCGGACGGCGGTGGTACCTCGTCGCGTGGGACCGCGGCCGTGACGACTGGCGCAGCTTCCGCGTCGACCGCATCGGCGCGGTCGAGCTGACCGGCGCCCGCTTCCTGTCCCGCGAGCTCCCCGCCGCCGATGAGCTCGCGTTCGTGCAGGCCGGGTTCAAGCAGGTGCCCAGGAGGTACGACGTGCGTGTGCGGTTCGCGGCCACGCGCGAGGAGGTCGAGCAGGTCGTGGGTCGGTGGGCCGAGCTGTCCGACGACGGCGAGACCACCCTGATGCGCATGCACGCCGACGACCTGTTCTGGCCGCTGGCCGTGCTCGCCTCGGTCGACGCTCCGTTCGAGGTCGAGGGGCCCGACGAGCTGCGGGAGCGGGTGGCCGCGGTGGCCACCAGGTTCGCGGCGCGCCCCGCGTGAGCCGAACGAGGGACCGGAGCCGTCACCTATCCTGTCGTGCGTCCGCTCCACCACCGTCCTTGGGAGATCCATGACCGCATCACCTCGTCGTTCGCGTGACCTCGGCATCCGCAGGCAGGTCCGTCGACGGCTGGGGAGTGCGGCCCGCCGCCTCGGCGTCCAGCGCGTGCAGCCGGCGCCACCCGTGCCCGTGGTCCGTACCGGCATGGTGGAGGCCTTCGAGCCGCGCTGGATCGAGGGCTGGATCGCCGTGTCCCCGGGCACGCCGGCGGTGACCGTGACCCTGCGCGTGAACAGGACCGACCTCGTCACCACGCTGGTGGCCGACCCGGCGAAGCGCCGCGTCCCGGGGGCCGAGGTGCGGCGGTTCCGCTTCCGGGTCAAGGAGCTCTGGGACTACATCGGCACCCACGACCGGCTCGCCGTCGTCGTGGACGGCCGCCCGCTGCCCATCGCCGCTCACGGCACGGTCTACCGGCCGCGCAGCAACGGGCCCCACCGACTGCAGGAGCTCAAGGACAAGCTGGCGGGAGACCACGTCTTCTCACGTTCCGGAGCACTCCAGGTCGCGAAGAACCTCGACACGGCCTGGCAGCGACGCACCATGACGCAGGCCGGGCGAGTGCGCGACTTCGTCTCCGAGAGGTTCGGGCTCGACGCCTTCTTCATCTACGGGACCCTGCTCGGGGCGGTCCGCGAGAACGGTGTGATCGGCCACGACTCCGACATCGACCTCGCCTACGTCTCCGGGCACCGGAACGGCGCCGATGCTGCCCGCGAGCTCCACGACATCGCGTTCGCCCTGATCGACTCCGGCTTCCGGGTGCTCGCCTACGGCACGCACCTGCGGATCGCCAACGAGATCGAAGGTGACAAGGACGCCCACGTCGATCTCTTCCACACCTACTTCGACGAACACGACGTCCTCGGCTTTCCCTACGGGGTCTCGGGTGTGGTCGACGTACGCGCGTCGGACTGGACCGGCGTGCACGAGATCGACTTCGCCGGCAGCACGGGCCTCTTGCCCAACTGTGCGGAGCGGGTGGCCGAGGCGCTCTACGGGACGGGCTGGCGGGAACCACAGCCCGGTTTCAACTGGGACCGGGACCGCCGGACCCGCGCCGCGGACGCCCTCATGCCCCGCGCATGGACCCAGCAGATCTACTGGGCCGACTTCTACGAGCACACCGGCTTCTTGACGCCGTCGCCCTTCTTCGAGGCGGTCAGTGCACGAGGCGACGTGCCCCGGATCGTGGTGGACCTCGGCTGTGGTGAAGGGCGCGACTCGGTCGCGCACGCCGAAGCCGGTCGTCGCGTGTTCGGGATCGACCGCTCGCAGCGCGGCATCCGTCGTGCCGAGGCGAAGGCGGCCGAGCTCGGACTCGAGGACCGACTGAGCTTCCACGAGTGCGACGTCGCCGACACCGAGGCGCTGGCATCCGTCGTGGGGAGGGCGCGCGCCGAGGCGGGCGACGAACCTGTCATGTTCTACCTGCGGTTCTTCCTGCACTCCCTCGAGGAGGAGACGCAGGACGCCCTGCTGTCGAGCCTCGACGCGCTGTCCCGGCCCGGCGACGTCCTCGCTGCCGAGTTCCGGACCGCAGACGACAAGGCGAACCCGAAGGTCCACCGCCATCACTACCGCCGCTACCAGGACGGCCCGGCGTTCGGGGCCGCCCTGGCACAGCAGCATGCGTTCGAGGTGCTGGAGGAGCAGGAAGGCATCGGGCTCTCGCCCTACCAGGACGAGGATCCCCACCTCTACCGAGTGGTCGCCCGGCGCTCGGGGGGCACCTCCTAGTTCACCCCTCGGGTCGACCCGTCCAGCGTGATGATCACGTGCGCCATCGCATCGGAGTTGTGGTCGATCGCCTCGACGCTCACGTTGCCGACGCCGTCGCACGCGGCGTGGTAGCACGGGTCGAACTCCTCGCCCACCGTGCCGCCCCATGCCTCCGCCTGGGCCTCGGTCTTGACCGCCTCGTGGCCGGTGAAGAGACCTCCGGAGGGAATTCCGGCCTCGATGAAGGGGCCGTAGTCACTGCGGCCGGTGAAGGCCGCCTCCTCGGAGACCAGGCCCTGGGAGTCGAAGTACCCGTGGAACAACGCCTCGATGGCCCCCGAACCCTCGGGGCCCTCGGCCGCGTCGGGCGGCGGGAAGCGCGAGTTGTCGCCGTCCAGCACGAAGAGCCCGTAGTTGGGTGAGCCGATCATGTCGAAGTTGAGGTACGCCGCCACGCTGTCCAGCGCCTCCGGGTCGTTCTCGGCGAGGTCGGCGACGTAGTGCGTCGAGCCGAGCAGCCCGGCCTCCTCCGCGCCCCACCAGGCGAACCGCACCGTGTTCCTCGGCTTCACCTTCTTCATCTGCACGGCCACCTCGAGGAGCGTGGCGCTGCCGCTGGCGTTGTCGTTCATGCCGGCGCCGTCGATCACGCTGTCGAGGTGCGCACCGGCCATCACCACGTTGGCGTCGTTGCCGCGGTTGGTGTCGGCGGTGATGTTCCACGTCGGCCTGATCTCCGACTCCGTCGAGGTGGCCAGGTGCACGCTGGTGCCGGCCACGTCGAGCGACCGGCCGATCGCGAAGCTGGTGCCGACCGCGGGCACCGTCACGTCGGGCCCGCCGAGGGTTCCGCTGAACGCGTCGGTGGCGCCCTCCGTGCCGGTGTTCATGATGATGACGCCGGTCGCACCGGCGGCCTCGGCGTTGAGCACCTTCACCCCGAAGGTGCAGCCGCCGCGGCGGATCAGCGCGATGTTGCCGGCCGTGAAGCCGGCGAAGTCCTCGGCCTCGCAGCCGCTCGTGGAGCCGGACAGGTCGCCCAGGTTCAGGTCGACCGACTGCACGGTCGCGGTGACGTCGCCGGAGCCCGAGTAGTCCATCAGGCCGAAGTCGGTGTCCTCGACGTACGTCGTCGCCTCGGGGGTGACCCGCTCGAACATCGACGGGGCGACCTGCGCGAAGTAGGGGAAGTCGAACTCCTGGACGACGGGGGAGTAGCCCGCCGCCTCGAGGGTGTCGACCACGTAGTCCCGCGACGCGGCGAAGCCCGGCGTCCCGGAGGCGCGGTTGCCGTCGTGCGCGGCGGCGATGTCGGAGAGCGCGTGGATGCGCTCCATCACGTGCTCGGGCGTGACTGCGGCCCGGAGCTTGCGGGAGCTGTTGTTGTTCCGGTCGGTGTTGTTGGCGTCGTCGGGGTCGGCGGTGGCGGGCGCTTGGGCGGCGGTGGCCGCGAGGAGTGCCGCGCCGCCGAGCAACGCGGTGGTGCGTAGCCAGCGGGAATGGTGGGTCACGAGCGATCCTTCCGAGAAGGCACGAACGGGATTTCCGTGTGCCGTGGATCACCCTGCCGGGAATGCCCATGCCTGTCGACACCTCCGCGGGGCCGGTGGCGGATACTGGACGACGTGGCTCACCGTTTCGCTCCGGCCGACCCCGACGCCGTCCGTGCCGCCCTCGCCGGTCGGCAGGGTTCCGACCTCCGGCTGCTCACCAAGCACTTCATGGCGCTGCTGCAGGAACGCGCGCCGGGCAACTCTGTCGAGGTCCGCGTGCCGCCGTACGCCGCGGTGCAGGTGATCCCGGGCGTCCGCCACACCCGCGGTACGCCGCCCGCCGTGGTCGAGCTCGACGCCGAGACGTGGATCGCCCTGGCCACCGGTGAGCTGGAGTTCGCGGCCGCCGAGCACGAGGGCCGGGTCCGCGCCAGCGGTGAGCGTGCCGACCTGTCGCCGTACCTCCCCCTGGGCTGAGGCTCGACCGAGCCCGCAACGCGAAACCCCCGCGACCTCGACACGGGTCGCCTGCGAGAATGCCGCATGCGCACCATCAGGCAGAGCCAGAAGCTGAAGAACGTCCGGTACGACGTCCGCGGGCCGATCCTCGTCGAGGCACAGCGGCTGGAGGCCCAGGGCCACCGGATCCTCAAGCTCAACATCGGCAACCCGGCACCGTTCGGGTTCGAGGCTCCGCAGGCCATCGTGGCCGACATGGTGCACCACCTGCCCGACGCGCAGGGCTACTCCGACTCGCGCGGCATCTTCTCGGCCCGCACCGCCGTCGCGCAGTACTACCAGAGCCGCGGCCTCCAGCACGCCCACGTCGACGACATCTTCATCGGCAACGGTGTCTCCGAGCTGATCTCGATGGTGCTGCAGGCGTTCATCGACGACGGCAACGAGATCCTGGTGCCGGCGCCCGACTACCCGCTGTGGACCGGTGCGGTCTCGCTCTCCGGCGGCACTCCCGTGCACTACCTGTGCGACGAGGAGAACGACTGGATGCCCGACCTCGAGGACATCGAGTCGAAGATCACCGAGAACACCCACGGCCTGGTGATCATCAACCCCAACAACCCGACCGGGGCGGTCTACAGCGAGGAGACCGTCAAGGCGCTGGTCGACATCGCGCGGCGCCACGACCTCGTCATCTTCAGCGACGAGATCTACGAGAAGATCCTGTTCAACGGGGCCACCCACCACCACACCGCGGCCTACACCGGCGACGACGTGCTGTGCCTGACCTTCAGCGGTCTGTCCAAGGCCTACCGGGTCTGTGGCTACCGGGCCGGCTGGTTGATGGTCTCGGGTCCCAAGCACCTTGCCGAGGACTTCCTCGAGGGGCTGACCCTGGTCGCCAACATGCGCATGTGCGCCAACGTGCCGGCCCAGCACGCGATCCAGACGGCGCTGGGCGGCTACCAGTCGATCGAGGAGTTCATCGGACCCGGCGGCCGCTTCTTCGAGCAGAGCATGCTGGCCCACAAGCTGCTCAACGAGATCCCCGGTGTCAGCTCGGTCGAGCCGAAGGGGGCGCTCTACTGCTTCCCGAAGCTCGACCCCGAGGTCTACCCGATCAAGGACGACGAGCAGTTCGTCATCGAGCTGCTCCGCGCCAAGCACATCCTGGTCACCCACGGCACCGGCTTCAACTGGCCGACGCCGGACCACTTCCGGCTGGTCACGCTCCCCGACGTACAGATGCTCGAGGAGGCGATCGGCCGGATCGCGGAGTTCCTGGCCGAGGTGCGCGCCAGCTCCTGAACCCTGCGGCAGGCGGTCAGTCGTCGATCGGGAGCCCCTTGCGCTGGAACTTCCTCTGCGCCCGTCGGCCCTGCTTGACCACCAGCGGTGCGGAGAGCAGGCCCAGGGCCGGCACCGCGTCGGCGGCCCTGGCGACCAGGCCGCGCCACAACGGGATCGTGGTGACGGGGTGTGGCTTGTCGAGCACCTTGGCGACCGCGGCCACCACCTCCTCGGGCCGGAGCAGCTTGCCGGAGAACGACAGCGCCGAGGCGGGGTCGTCGAGCTTGTCGTGCAGCATCGGCGTCCAGATCCCGTCGGGGCAGATGCAGGAGATCGCGACCTCCTTGATGCCGGCCAGGCGCAGGTCGGAGAGGGTGCTGAGGCTGAACCCGATGGCGGCGTGCTTGGACGCCGCGTAGACCGCCTCGCCCGGTACGGCGGTGAGGCCGGCCAGCGAGACGATGCTGACGATGTGGCCGCCCTCGTCGCGCATCGCGTCGATCGCGGCGACCGTGCCGTTGATGGTGCCCAGCGCGTTGACCTCGAGCATCAGCCGGCGGGTGTCGGCGCTCTGCTCCCACGCCGGCCCGGTGACCAGGACCCCGGCGTTGTTGACCCAGATCTCCAGTCGCCCTGCCCGGGCCACGATCGCGTCGCGGGCCGCCGCGACCTGCGCATCGTCGCGCACGTCGACGGCCATCGCGATCGCGCCGCCACCGATCTCCTCGGCGGTGGCCCGGGCGGTGGCCTCGTCGACGTCGGTGACCAGCACGGTGTGGCCACGCTCCACCAGCAGGCGGGCGATCTGCTTGCCGAGCCCGCGTCCCGCGCCGGTGACGACCGCGCCGGTGCCACTCATCGGTGACCCGCGGTGATCACGCCGTACTCGATGCCGCCGTGCAGGTAGGTGGGCACCACCGGCCAGAACCGCTTCCACGGCGCCAGCTCGGTGGACGGCAGGATCTGCAGCCAGCGCGGGTCGTCCTTGCACGGGTCGGCCAACGTCTTCTCCTTGACCATGGAGTCGTACTGGTCGAGGGAGTCCTCGAGCGTGTTGGCGTTCGGGCAGATCTCCCGGCCGAGCTGCTCGTGGTAGCGACGCACGCCCGGGATCTTCGACAGCTCGGGCTGCCAGTTGTCGAGCGAGATGCCGTTCTCCGAGGAGACCCAGACACCGTCGGGGGTGTTGATCACCAGGGAGTGGTTCCCGTCGGTGTGACCGGGGGTCCACAGCAGCGCGATGCCGTGGCCCAGCTCGACGTCGCCGTCGAAGGTGACGAACTTGTCGGGGTCGACGCCGCCCAGGCCGCCGTCGACGTACCAGGCCCACTGCATCGGGTGCAGCGACTGCAGGGTGGCCAGCTCGCGCGAGTGGACCAGCATCTTCGCGTCACCGAACAGCGGCTGCCGCGGGGCGGTCTCGTCCTCGATGACCTCGGTGGAGCCGAGGATCATGCGGGGGTCCTGCACGTGCAGGTGGTCGAAGGTGCAGAAGTCGATGTCGGTGGGCTCGAGACCGAGCTTGGCGAGAACGTCGCCGGGCTCGTTGTAGTACTTGAGGACGAGCTTCTCGGCCAGCCGGCCGCCGGGCACCTTGTCCATCATCTTCTGCAGGTTGCGGTAGAACGGCGCCTCGGCCGATCCGTCGGGCACGGTGGGCTCGAAGACGAGTGTGCGCGGCACGTCGTTCCAGTCGTCGTACTGCACCACGATCATCCGGTTGATCATCGAGATGAGCGGGAGGGTCGGCACGGACACGGCGTCGTGGAAGGCGTAGTTGACCGGGTACGGCGCGGCCGCGATGTCGACGGACTTCACCGCGCGGACCTGGCCCTGGGCCTTGAACCGTGCCTTGTACGCCGTGGCCGCCTCGCGCACGGCACGCAGGCGCTCGCCGCGGGGCCACACGTCGTGGACCCCGTCGAACTCCGGGATGGTGCGGGCGCCGATCCCGGTGAGCCGGTCGGACTGCTGCTGGACTGTTGCCATGGATGGCCTCCTCTTCGGTACGCCGAACAGGATGGGTCCCGCGACGGAGGAAAACTTGCCTCAGCGCGACAACTTCGACGGTTTGCCCGAGGCGGCCCGAGCTGCCCGGCGCAGCTCGCGCGGACTGGTGCCCGCCCAACGGCGTACGGCGTGGCTCAGGCCGGTCTGTGAGGCGAAGCCGGACATCGCCGCGATCTGGGCCAGGGGGAGGTCGGTGGTGGTGACGTGGCGCAGGGCCAGGTCGCGACGCACCTCGTCGAGCACCTCCTCGAACGTGGTGGACTCGTCGGCCAGCCGGCGCTGCAGCGTGCGCGGGTGGACGGCGAGCAGTCGGGCGACGTTGCCGAGCGCGGGCCGCGTGGTGCCGATGGTCTCGGCGAGCGCTCGTCGCACGTGTGTGGTGACCCGTTGCTCGGGATCGGTGTGCCGGCTGGTCAGGTGGTCGAGGGCGAGTTGGCGGATCGCCTCGTTGGCGCCCTCGAACTGCCGGTCCAGCAGCCTCCGCTCGACCCGGATGGCCCCTTGGGCAGCGCCGAACTTCACGTCCGTCCCGAAGAAGTCGAGGTAACGCTGCACGGGCGACTGCGGCGCGTGCGGCAGCTCGACCGAACGCACCCCGGCGCTCGAGCCGATCAGGGCGAGTGCGACGTGGTGGAAGAGGCCCAGGCCGAGCTCCATGGCCTGCGGCGAGTACGGCGAGTCCCGCAGGTCCTTGCGATAGGTCAGCGCGATCACCTCCCGACGACCGCGGGGGTCGGGCTCGATGCCGATCCGCAGGGCGGGGCTGTGCACGAACAGGAACCGCGAGGCGCAGTCCAGGGCCTCGGCGACCGTCGAGGAGGCCTCGATGGCCACGGCCAGCGGTCCGAGGATGCTCAGGTCCTGGTGGTCGACCAGGCGCAGTCCCAGGTCGGGGCAGCGGAGCTCGCGGGCCGCGACGTCGAGCATCAGGTCGTGCGCGGTGATCGGGACGAGGCCGTCGTCGGAGGCCAGGGCCTCGCGCGGGATGTCGAAGCGATCGAGGAGCTCGTCGGGGTCGCCACCGAGTCCGGTCACGAGGGCAGCGAAGCCGCGCAGGCTGGCCGCCCGGATCATCGGTGCCACGGGCCCGACCCTACGCACGCCACGAGACGAACACATCACATTGCGGACAAAGCGATTCCCTACAATAAGGTAAGCCGAACCTTAGTCGATTGGAACGCCATGTCGCCCCGCCTCGTCGCCGCCGCCGTACCCCTGCTCCTGCTGAGCGGCCTGCTCAGCGCCTGCAGCGAGGACGACGGACCCTCGATCACCGTCTACAACGCGCAGCACGAGGAGCTCCTCGAGGAGCTCGTGCCGATCTTCGAGAAGGAGACCGGCATCGACGTGAAGCTGCGCAACGGCAAGGACTTCGAGCTGGCCAACCAGATCGTGACCGAGGGGGAGGCCTCGCCGGCCGACGTGTTCCTCACCGAGAACTCCCCGGCGATGTCGCTGGTCGAGTCCGAAGGCCTGTTCTCGCCCCTTCCGGCCGACACCCTCGCCCTGACCCCGAAGCAGTTCCGCCCGGTCAGCGGCAACTGGACCGGCTTCGCGGCCCGTTCCACCGTGGTGATGTACAACAAGGACGACATCGCTCCCGAGGACCTGCCGACGAGCATCCTCGACTTCGCCGACCCGAAGTGGAAGGGCAAGGTCTCCTTCTCGCCGACCGGTGCCGACTTCCAGGCCATCGTCTCCGCAGTGCTCGAGCTCAAGGGCGAGGACGCCACCAAGGAATGGCTCGTGGGCCTGGCCGAGAACGGCGAGGTCTACGACGGCAACAACATCGTGATGCAGTCGGTCAACGACGGCGAGACGCCGACCGGCATCGCCTACCACTACTACTGGTACCGCGACCAGAAGGAGTCCGGCGAGAACAGCGCCAACACCGAGCTCTACTTCTTCGGCAACCAGGACCCGGGCGCCTTCGTGAGCGTCTCCGGCGCCGGCGTCCTGAAGTCCAGCGACAAGCAGGAGGACGCCCAGGAGTTCGTGAAGTTCCTGGTCGACAAGACCGGCCAGCAGGCCCTGGCCGACAGCTACGCGCTGGAGTACCCGCTCAACCCGGCGGCGGAGCTCGAGCCCCTGGTCAAGCCGTTCGGCGAGCTGGAGCCGCCCACGGTCGAGGTCTCGAAGCTCAATGGGCCCAAGGTCATCGAGCTGATGCAGGGCGCCGGGCTGATCTGATGACCACCACCGTCGATCCGCCGCGCACGTCGCGGCGGGTGCATGACGGGGCACCCGTGGCGCTCCTGCTCATCGGAGTCGCCGTCGCACTGTTCGCGCTGATCCCGCTTCTCCACGTCGTGCAGTACGCCGCCACGGTGGACCCCGACACAGCCAGGGAGCAGCTGTTCCGCCCACGGATCGGCATGTTGCTGCGCAACACCCTCGGCCTGATGGTCGCCTGCGTCGCGACCAGCGTCGTGGTCTCCGTCGCCTGCGCCTGGCTCGTGGTCCGGACCGATCTTCCGCTGGCCGGCCTGTGGCACGTGCTCCTGACCGCGCCACTCGCCGTACCCGCCTTCGTCAACGGCTTCGGCTGGGTCTCGCTGACCCACTCGGTCGAGGGCTTCGGCGGCGCAGTGATGATCGTGACGCTGTCCTACTTCCCCTTCGTCTACCTGCCGGTCTGCGCTGCGCTGCGCGGCCTCGATCCCTCCCACGAGGAGATCGCCGCCTCCGTGGGCCTGACCCGGGCTGCCACGTTCCTGCGGGTCGTGATGCCGCAGCTGCGCCCGGCGATCCTGGGTGGCTCGCTCCTGGTGGCACTGCACATGTTCTCCGAGTTCGGCGCCCTGAAGACGCTTCGGTTCCCGACCTTCACCACCGCGATCTACGACCAGTTCAACACCACGTTCAACGGCCCCGCCGCCCACCTGTCGTCCGCCCTGCTGGTGCTGCTGTGCCTCGTCGTGCTGCTGGTCGAGCTGCGGCTTCGCGGCCGACGGCGCTATGCGCGCACGAGCAGCGGCAGCCCGCGCACCGCCGACCGGGCAGGTCTCGGTCGGCTGCGGTGGCCGGCCCTGGCGGTGCCCGCCGCGGTGACCTGCCTCGCCCTGGGCGTGCCGATCTACAGCCTCGTCCACTGGATGCAGGTCGGCTCCTCGACCGGCAACGGGCTCGACCAGCTGGTGCCCACCGCGGTGACGACCGTGTCGTACGCCGCCGCGGGTGCGCTGCTGTCGGTCGTCCTGGCGCTGCCCGTCGGCCTGCTCGTCGTACGCCACCCGTCGCTGGCCGGCACCCTGGTCGAGCGCAGCACCTACACCGCCAACGCGCTTCCCGGAATCGTGGTCGCACTGGCGTTGATCACGGTCACCATCGAATACGCCACAGGCCTCTACCAGACCGCGATCGTGCTCGTGGCGGCCTACCTCATCATGTTCATGTCGCGGGCCGTGGTCAGTGTGCGCGCCTCGCTGGAGCAGGCGCCGCCGGTCCTGGAGAGCGTCGCCCGGTCCCTCGGCGTGAGCGGGCTGGCCACCACGTGGCGGGTCACCGTCCCGATCGTGATGCCCGGCATCGGCGCCGGCGCCGCCCTGGTCTTCATCGCCATCTCCACCGAGCTGACCGCCACACTGCTCCTCGCGCCGCTGGAGACCAAGACCCTGGCCACCGAGTTCTGGTCGCAGTCCTCGGCCCTCGCGTACGGCGCCGCGGCGCCGTACGCCCTGCTGATGATCGTGATCTCGATGCCGGCGGTCTACCTCCTGAGCCGTACGACGCAGGGGCAGCGCCCCGGAAGGTCGGTCCTGCCATGAGCGTCCTCGACGTACGCGGGCTCACCCGCAGCTTCGGACCCGTCCGGGCCCTGGACGGGGTCGACCTGACCATCGCGGACGGCGAGGTGCTGGCCGTGCTCGGCCCCTCGGGCTGCGGCAAGACCACCCTGTTGCGCACCATCGCCGGGTTCATGCCGGGTGACACCGGCGAGGTCATCCTCGACGATCGACCGGTGCTGGTCGACGGCAGGTCGAAGGTCGCGACCCGCCACCGCAACGTCGGCTACGTCCCGCAGGAGGGGGCGCTCTTCCCGCACCTCGACGTGGCCGCCAACATCACCTTCGGGCTGGACCGCCCTGAACGCCGCAGGGCCGACATCGGGGAGCTGCTCGAGCTGCTCGACCTCGACCCGTCGCTCGCCCGGCGCTCGCCGCACGAGCTCTCCGGCGGCCAGCAGCAGCGCGTCGCGGTGGCCCGCGCCCTGGCCCGCAAGCCCTCCCTGCTGCTCCTCGACGAGCCGTTCTCCTCCCTCGACGCGTCACTGCGTGAGGCCACCGGTCGCGCCGTCGTCCGCGCCGTCCGGGCCACCGGGGCGGCCGCCCTGCTGGTCACGCACGACCAGAACGAGGCCTTGTCGCTGGCCGACGTGGTCGCCGTCATGTCCGCGGGGCGCGTGGTCCAGGTGGGCGCACCCCTGGAGGTCTACGGCCGCCCGGCCACGCCGTTCGTGGCCTCCTTCGTCGGCAGCGGGTCGGTCCTCCCGGCCACGATCACCGACGGCGTGGCCGACTCCGTGATCGGCCGCTTCCCGGTGTCGGGGCAGGCCGCCGGCGACGTCGACCTCTTCGTGCGCCCGGAGCAGGTGCGCCTCGACGAGGCCGGCGAGGTCGAGGCGACGGTCGCCGGGTTCGACTTCTACGGTCACGACGCCTGCCTCCACCTGTCGGTCGGCGACCACCACGAGGTGCTCTGTCGGGTCAGGGGTGATCGCGTGCCGGGCGAGGGGCAGCGGGTCCGGATCAGCGTCGACGGCGCGGCCACGGTCTTCGAGCGTGCGACGTGACGATCACCGGCTCCGGCCCGTCCCCTCTGCGTCATCCGTTCGGCGACCTCGCCCGGTTCCGCGACCGGGCCGCCCTGGTCACCGCCGACGGGCAGGTCACCTACACCGAGCTGGCGGACCGGGTGGCCGTGCGGGCGGAGGCCTGGCTCGACTGCCGACGGCTGGTGCTGCTCAGCGGCGCCAACACCGTCGACTTCGTGGTGTCCTACCTCGCGGCGCTCGCTGCCGGCTGCCCGGTGGCCGTCGTCCCGGGGGCCGAGGGCCACCTCGCCGCGGTGATCCGCGCGTGGGACCCCGACATCGTCGTGCGCTGCGCGCCTGAGGGCGGGGCGGTCGACGACGTACGCCGAGCCGGCAGCACGCACCACCTGCACCCCGACCTGGCCCTGCTGCTCTCGACCTCCGGGTCGACCGGCTCGCCGAAGCTGGTGCGCCTCTCGCAGGACAACCTGACCAGCAACGCGGCGAGCATCGCCGACTACCTGGGCCTCACCGACGCCGACTGCGGCATCACCAGCCTGCCGTTGCACTACTGCTACGGCCTCTCGGTCCTGCACAGCCACCTCAGCGTCGGGGTAGCCGTCGCGCTCACCGAGACCTCGGTGGTCGACCGCTGCTTCTGGGAGCTGTTCGAGCAGGCCGGTGTCACCGGACTCTCCGGGGTGCCGCACACCTTCGACCTGCTCGACCACACCGGCTTCGCCGACCGGCCCCTGCCCCGCCTGCGCTACGTCACCCAGGCCGGCGGCAAGCTGGCGGCCGAGCGGGTGCGCGGCTACCACCGCACGGGCCGTCGCTCCGGCTGGGACTTCTACGTGATGTACGGCCAGACCGAGGCCACCGCGCGCATGGCCTACCTGCCCCCGGACCTCGCCGAGGAGTGGCCGCAGGCGATGGGCCGTGCCGTCCCGGGTGGCTCGCTCCGGCTCGAACCCGTCGAGGGCGCGGGCGGCGACGTCGGCGAGCTGGTCTACGCCGGACCCAACGTGATGATGGGGTACGCCGAGCACCCCCGCGACCTGGCCCTCGACGCGATGCCCGGTGAGCTGCGCACCGGCGACCTGGCCCGCGAGCTGCCGCACGGCCTGTTCGAGGTGGTCGGTCGCAGCAGTCGCTTCACCAAGGTCTTCGGACTCCGGGTCAACCTCGACGACGTCGAGGCGCACCTCGCGGGCCACGGCATCACCGCGCGTTGCGTGGGGGTCGAGGGCAGCATCGACGTGTTCGTCACCCGTCGCCGCGACCTGCGGCCGGCCCGCGAGCTGGCCGCGGGCCTGTGCGCCGTACCGACCTGGGTGGTGAGCGCGCACCGGCTCGCGGAGCTGCCCCGCACGCCCAGTGGCAAGCCCGACTACCCGCGCCTCGGCGCGCTGGCCGCGGTGTCCCGTGGCCACGAGCCGGCCCCGCAGGGGGTGGACGTCGCCGACCTGTGCGACCTCTATGCCCGCGTGCTGGACCGCGACGACGTGACCGCCAACGACAGCTTCGCGGGCCTGGGCGCCGACTCCCTGTCGTTCGTCGAGATGTCGGTGCGCCTGGGGGAGCGGGTCGACCCGCTGCCGTCCGACTGGCACACCCTGCCGATTCGTGAGATCGCCGCCGGCGCCGCGCACCGGAGTCGCTGGGGCACCTCGCTCGACACCACCGTCCTGCTGCGGGCCGTCTCGACCGTGTTGATCGTCGGCTCGCACGTCGAGCTCTTCGACCTGACCGGCGGCGCCCACCTGCTGCTGATCCTGGCCGGCTACAACCTGGCCCGCTTCCACCTCGGCGCCGGTGCGAGCGCCACGACATCCGCCCGCATGTGGTGGGCGATGGTGGCAGTCCTGGTGCCCAGCGTGCTGTGGATCGGCGCCGTGACGTTGCTCTTCGGCGACTACGACCTGAGCACGGTGACGTTCCTGAACTGGGCGTTCGGCTCCGACACGTGGGACGACCGGTGGCGGTTCTGGTTCCTCGAGTGCCTGGTGTGGATCCTCGCGGGGGTGGCGGTTCTCTTCGCGTCTCCGCGAGTACGCCGACTCGAGGCCCGGAGCCCCTTCGGCTTCGCACTGGGCGTCTTCGCTGCGGCCATGGCGCTGCGCCTCATGCTCACCGGCTGGACCGCCGACGACATCGACCACTACCTGACGCCGTACCTGCTCTGGCTCTTCGCCCTCGGCTGGTTGGCCGCCCGGGCCACGACGCTGCAGCAGCGGCTGCTGGTCAGCCTGCTCGGCGTGATCGCGGTGGTCGACTTCTTCGGTGAACCCTCACGAGAACGCGTGATCTGGGTCGGTCTGCTGATCGCACTGTGGATCCCGGCAGTGCGGTTGCCACGGGCCGTGGCCTGGCTGGTCGGCGTGCTGGCCACCAGCTCGCTCGCGGTCTACCTGACGCACTGGCAGGTCTACCCCCA
Organism: Nocardioides sp. Soil796; assembly: GCF_001429525.1. Classification (NCBI taxonomy): domain Bacteria; kingdom Bacillati; phylum Actinomycetota; class Actinomycetes; order Propionibacteriales; family Nocardioidaceae; genus Nocardioides; species Nocardioides sp. Soil796. The sequence goes on along the minus strand of NZ_LMSQ01000019.1, from coordinate 776,990 downwards.
CCTCGAGGTCGACCACCCGTGGCTGGCGCTCTTCGCCTCGCTCGCGGTCGGGGTGACGTACCACTCCGCCACCAAGCCCCTCGTGGAGTCCGCCCGTCGTGTCCGGCGCGCCCAGCGGCGGGTCCCGACCGTGCCGATTCCCGCACCTGGTTCGTCGACCGGGCATACCGTGGGAGCCAGCACTCGAACGACCTGAAGGGCGGCGTCCGCATGAGGTCGTGCTCCCGACACACCAAGGCCCTGATCGCCGCCTGCCTGACCATGGGGGTCCTGGCGGGGTGCGCGGACGAGGCCGGGACCCCGGTCGACGGGGGCCCGCCACGCCCCCCTGCGTCGCAGGACGGGGCCGTGAGCGCGCCGGTGACCAAGGTCCTCGTCGTGATCGAGGAGAACCACACCCTGGACCAGATGCACGCCGGAATGCCCTACCTGGCCTCACTGGCCGACCAGTACGGCTACGCCACTCATTGGAGGGCCCGGGCGCATCCGAGCGAGCCCAACTACCTCGCCATCGTCGGCGGGTCGACGTTCGGAGTCACCGACGACGCAACCCCGTCCGTCAACGCCCGCAGGGTGGGGCAGGCGCAGTCGATCTTCGGGCAGGCCCTGGCAGCCGGGAAGTCGGCGCACACGTACGCCGAGTCGATGCCCGAGAACTGTCATCAGTGGGACCACCCGGAGAAGTCCGTCGGGAAACCGTCGTACGCCGCGCGGCACAACCCGTGGGTCTACTTCACCGCGGAGCGCGCGCAGTGTCTGGAGGATGACACCGACCTGAGCACCTTCGCTGCCGACGCCGCGAGTGACACCCTCCCCGACATCGGACTCCTGATCCCCGACCTGACCCACGACGCCCACGATGCGTCCCTGACCGAGGCGGACGCCTGGCTGGAGCGACAGCTGGCCCCGGTGCTCGCCGGTGACGACTTCAGGAGCGGCCGGCTCGCCGTCGTGGTGACCGCCGACGAGGACGACCGCTTGCAGGACAACACGGTGCTCACCGCGGTGCTGCACGTCGGCCTGACCCACAAGGTGGTCGACACACCCCTGACGCACTACTCCCTGACCCGGTTCATGGCGGAGGTCATCGGTGTCGAGCCCCTCGGCGAGGGTCGTGGCGCTCCGGACATGCGCGCGGCGTTCGGACTCTGAGCGGCTGCCCGACCATCGCGACCTGCGCCGCGACGCCTGGTCGGCCGCGCCGCTAAGGTGCTCGGCATGACCACGATCGACACCATTCGTACCCGTCTCACCGAGTTGATGCCCGCGATCCGGGCCGATCTCGAAGACCTCGTCCGCATCGAGTCCGTGAGCGCCGACCCGGCCCGTGCTGCCGAGGTGCAGCGCAGCGCGGAGAAGACCCGCGACCTGTTCGCCGCCGAGGGCTTCGAGGCCGAGATCCTCAGCGCCGACGGAGGGGCTCCTGCAGTCGTGGCCACCAAGGCCGCGCAGACCGGTGACGCCGCCGCCGCGAAGACCGTGCTGCTCTACGCCCACCACGACGTACAACCGGAGAACGACCACGCCGAGTGGAACACCCCGCCGTTCGAGCCGACCGAGGTGGGCGACCGCCTCTACGGTCGCGGTGCAGCCGACGACAAGGCCGGCATTGCCGCACACCTGGCCGCGCTGCGCGTGCTCGGTGACGAGCTGCCGGTCAACGTCGTCGTCTTCGTCGAGGGCGAGGAGGAGGTCGGCTCCGACTCGCTGCCGGCCTTCCTCGAGGAGTACAAGCACCGCCTCGAGGCGGACGTCATCGTGATCGCCGACTCCGGCAACTGGGACATCGGCGTGCCGGCGCTGACCACCAGCCTGCGCGGCCTGGTCCGCGTCGACATCGAGATCCGCACCCTCACCCACGCCGTACACTCCGGCATGTGGGGCGGGCTGGTCCCCGACTCCCTGATCGCGCTCAGCCGGGTGATCGCCTCCCTGCACGACGACGAGGGCAACGTCGCCGTCGAGGGCCTGTACGCCGGCCCGGCGGCCGACGTCGACTACCCCGAGGACCGCCTGCGTGCCGAGTCGGGCGCGGTGCCCGGCATCGAGTGGATCGGCAGCGGCAGCGCCGTCGAGCGCCTCTGGACCAAGCCCGCGCTGAGCATCACCGGACTCGACGCGCCCAAGGTCGACGGTGCCAGCAACACACTCGTCGCCGCCGCCCGCGCGAAGATCTCGCTGCGCGTCGCACCCGGCGACACCACGACCAATGCGCTGGAGTGCCTGCGCGCGCACGTCGAGAAGAACGTGCCGTGGGGCGCCGAGCTCACCTTCACCGTCGTCGACACCGGCGAGGCCACCCAGATCGATGCCACCGGCCCGGCGTACGACGTGGCCCGCGACGCGTTCCAGCAGGCCTGGGACGGCACCGCCCCGGTCGACATGGGCGTCGGCGGGTCGATCCCGTTCATCGCCGCGTTCCTCGAGGCTTTCCCGCAGGCCAGCGTGCTGGTGACCGGCGTCGAGGACCCCGACACCCGGGCCCACGGCGCCAACGAGGGCTTGCACCTGGCCGAGTTCGAGCGGGTCTGCGTGGCCGAGGCGCTGCTGCTGGGCAACCTCGGAGGCTGACCCGGCCGAGCCCCCGGGCCACGTTTGGTCGGGCACATTTGTTACACGAGAAGTGACCTGGTGTCACGCCCTGTCAGAGTCTGAGATGGGGGGTGGCGCCAGCCGCCGCACTCGGGCACTGTCGAGTGCGGAGAGGGAGCGTGTGGTCCCAGCGCAATCGGGACAGCTCTCGGAGGTGGCTCAACGTGCTCGACCCCCAGTCCCTGCCTGCCCCGGCACTTGCCCGTCACGACGTCGGCCGGCGTCGATTCCTCGGTTACGTCATCGGTGGCACCACGCTGATGGCGGCTGTCGACCTCGGCCTGCTCGCTGACCCGGCCCGGGCCGACATCCCGACCCTGCCGCAGCCGGCCGAGTTGTACGACCTCAACGACCTGCTCACACATGCGGCCATGCCGACCGCGAACCTCATCACCGTCACGATGAACGAGGACGGAACGGCGTCGTTCGCGCTGCCTCGCGCCGAGGTCGGCCAGGGCATCACCACGTCGACCGCGATGATCATCGCCGAGGAGCTCGACCTCCCGGTCGACAAGGTGCACGTGACCCTCGCGCCGGCCCGGCCCGAGCTCCTCTTCAACCAGCTCACCGGCGGTTCGAACACCACCATCTCGACGTACACCCCGATCCGGGTCGCCGCCGCGATCGCGAAGAAGCAGCTCCTCGAGGCGGCCGCGATCCTGCTCGGCTCGACCGTGGGCAGCCTGGTCGCCAAGGCCGGCGTCATCGAGGCCCCCGACGGCAGTACGGCGACGTACGGCGAGCTGGCCACGAAGGCGGCCAGTCCCACCACGAAGAAGGTGAGCGTCACGCTCAAGGCCGACGCCGAGTTCGCGGTGGTCGGCACCCCGCAGAACCGCGTCGACGCCCTGGCCGCGGTCACCGGCACCAAGGAGTACACGACGGACCTCCAGGTCGCCGACGCCCTGCCGACCATGGTCTGCCGGGCGCCCACCCTGAACGGCACGCCGCTCGCAGTGCGCAACAAGGCCGACGTGCTGGCGCTGCCGGGGGTCACAGACGTGGTGATGATCGACACCGGTGTGGCCGTGCGGGCAGAGACGTTCGGCCAGTGCATCGACGGGGTGCGTGCGCTCGACGTGCGCTGGCTCGACGGGCCGGCCGCCGGTCAGTCCGACGCCGACGCGCTGGCCCACATGAAGAAGGCGGAGCTGCCGATGCCGGCACTGCCGAAGAACCCGTTGGCGCGGACGGTCTCGGCCGACTTCACCTTCTGGTTCCGCAGCAACTCCGCGATGGACACCAACTCTGCGGTCGCCGACGTACGACCCGACGGAGCGACGATCTGGGCCGGCCTGAAGTCGCCGGTGATCGCCCAGCAGGCCATCGCCGAGGAGCTCGGCCTGCCCCAGGACAAGGTGACCGTCAACGTCGTGCAGTCCGGCGGCTCCTTCGGCCGACGCCTGTTCTTCGACGCGGCCATGGAGGCCGCGAAGATCTCGAAGGCGATGGGCAAGCCGGTCAAGCTGATGTGGCACCGCGCCGACGACGCCCGCGCCGGCCGCGCCCACCCGCTGTGCACGTCGCGGGTGCGGGCCAGCCTGCTCGGCAACGAGGTGCTCGCCTTCCACCAGTCGCACACGAGTGTCGAGACCGACTACCGGCACGGGCTCGGCGAGCTGATCACCGCCAACCTGGCCGCCCTGCCGACCAACCTGGGCAACCTCGGCTTCGCCGAGACGATCTTCGTGCTCACCCAGGAGGTGCCCTACAACTTCGGTGTCGTGCTGCAGACGCTGGCCGAGACCGACCAGCGCTTCAACACCGGCAGCATGCGCAACATCTACTCGCCCGACGTGCGCTGCGCCAACGAGCTGATGGTCGACATGCTGGCCAAGGAGGTCGGCAAGGACCCCTACGCGTTCCGGCGCAAGCTGCTGCGCAACAACCGGGTGCGCGCCGTGCTCGACAAGGTCGCCGAGGTTGGCCAGTGGGGACGCAGCATGCCGGCCGGCACCGCCCAGGGCATCGCCATCCACAAGGAGTACAAGGGCGCCAGCGCCTGCCTGGTCGAGATCGACGCCCGCCCCGAGACCGTGAACCGCGAGGTGCGCGACGCGGTGACCGGGCCGCGGGTGACCAAGGTGACCTTCGCCATCGATGTCGGGCTGGCGATCAACCCGCGCGGCCTCGAGGCCCAGATGCAGGGCTGCATCAACGACGGCATCGCCCTGGCCCTCACCTCCAGCCTGCACCTGCGCGACGGGCACTTCATGGAGGCCAGCTGGGACAACTACTTCTACACGCGGCAGTGGAACACCCCGCCCGAGGTGGAGGTGATCGTGATGCCCTCGACGTCCGAGGAGCCCGGCGGTGCCGGCGAGGCAGGGGTCGCGGCCACGTTCGCGGCGGTCGCCTGCGCCTATGCCCGCGCGACAGGCACCGTGCCGAAGGAGTTCCCGATCAACCACCACCAGATCTCCTTCGAGGAGAAGACCCGCATCCCACCCGTGCCCGAGTCGCCCGTCGACGGCCTCGACCACACCTACTGAAACGAGGAGCTGTCATGCCTGAACAGACCTTCATCCTCAACGGCGAATCGGTCACGGTCGAGGTCGAGGACGACGTACGCCTCCTGTGGGTGCTGCGCGACCTGCTCGGTGTCACCGGCCCGAAGTACGGCTGCGGCATCAACGTGTGCAAGGCCTGTACGTCGCACATCAACGGCCGCGCGTTCAACCCGTGCTCGGTGCCGGTCGGAGCGGTCAAGGAGACCGATGAGGTGACCACCATCGAGGGGTTGCCGGCGACCGCGGCCGAGGACCAGCGCGGCGAGCACGGCCTGCACCCGATGCAGGAGGCGTGGCTGGAGCGGGACGTCGCGCAGTGCGGCTACTGCCAGCCCGGCCAGATCATGGCCGCGGTGGCTGTGGTGAACCGGGCCCGCCGGGAGGACCGGGCGGTCACCGACGCCGATCTCGACGGCATCCGCAACATCTGCCGGTGCGGCACCTACACCCGCATCCGCGAGGCGATCCGCGCGGGTGAACAGCAGATGTAGGGCACGGCCACGGGCTCAGGCGCGGGGCAGCGTCACCGTGAACGTGCTGCCTTCGCCGAGCACCGAGTCGACCTCGATGCGGCCGCGGTGGCGTTGCACGATGCGTTGCACGATGGCCAGGCCGAGGCCGGTTCCGGGCTGGGCGAGTGCCTCGGGGTTGGTCGAGCGGAAGAACTCGCCGAACAGGTTGGCCTGGTCGGCCTCGGAGATGCCGAGCCCGTCGTCGCTCACCGCGAGCGTCACCGAGTCGGCGTCCGCGCCGAGGGTGATCCTGACCGAGCCGCCGTCGTGGGAGTACTTCACCGCGTTGCTGACCAGGTTGCTGCACAACCGGTCGAGCTCGGCGGACTCCCCGGCGGCGACCACGTGCTCCTGCGCCACCACGTCGATCCTGAGGTTCCGGCGGGCCGCCTCGAGGCCGACCAGCTCGACCGCACTGGCGACCAGCGTGCGCAGGTCGACCGGCAGCGGCGAGACCGGTCGGGCCGGGTCGCCCACCCTCGACAGCGTGAGCAGGTCGACGACGAGGCCCTCGAGCCGCCGGGCGTTGCGTTCGACGACGTTGAGCTGGCGCCTCGTGTCGGGCCCGACCTGCGCGTCCTCGAGCAGCTCGAGGTAGCCGAGGATCCCGGTCAGCGGCGTGCGCAGCTCGTGCGAGACCGTCGCGATCAGGCGGCTCTTGTAGCTGTCGAGGGCCCGGACCTCCTCGAGCACCTTGCGCTCGCGCTCGAAGGTGCGGGCATTGAACATGGCTCGCCCGAGGTCCTGGCTGATCTCGCGGGCCCAGCGGGCGTCGGAGCGTCGCCACTCGCGGGATCCCGGGTTGCGGACCAGCACCAGCAGGCCGAGGCACTCCTCCCCGGCGCCGAGGGAGACCAGAAGGGCGGTGGCCACGTTGATCGACTCGAAGTAGCGCAGGGTGCTCTCGAAGACGGCCGGGTCGATGCCCGTGGCGGCCGGGCGTTCCCGGGAGATGACGATGACCCGCTGTGCCGCCCAGGCTGCCCGGGCGGCGCTGTGTGCGGCATCGACGAGCTCGGGCGGCAGCACGACCTCACGGTCGTCGGTGGAGTAGATCGCGTCGGCGCCCCTCCCGAAGTTGTCGAAGGCGTGCAGCCACATGCCCTCCGCGCGGAACCCGTCGATGATCTCGGGTTGCGAGGCCTCGATGAGCTGGTCGAGCGAGAGCTGCCCGCTCGCGACGCGCACGATGTTGCGTGCGGCGGCGGCCAGGCGCAGCTCCTCCGCGGCACGTTCGCGTTCGAGCAGGGCGCCCACCACGCGCGAGGACACGTCGACGTACCGCCTCAGGAGCGACTGCTGCCGCGGCCCCGGGCGCAGCCCGCCGACCGGCAGGTCGACGGTGAGTACGCCGCGCACCTCACCGTCCTCGTCGAGCAGCGGGGCGAAGAGCATGTCAAGGGGATGCCAGGCGTCCTCGTGCTCCAGCGGCGTGAAGGTCGGCACCCACCCCATGTCGTCCTCGCGGCCGAGGACGTACTCGTGGGGCACGAAGCGCAGGGTGCCCCACGCCACCGAGTCGGCGATGTCCTTCTCGAGCTCGGAGATCGGCCGGGTCAGGCCCAGGAGCTCGCGTTCGGCCTCGGAGTTGCCGGCGACGGCCACGATCTCGAGGTGTCCGGCGTCCCTCAGCACGGAGAGGGCCGCGACGCCGAAGCCGGCCACCTCGCAGACCCCGTCGGCGAGCACCCGGAGCGAGTCGGCGAGCAGCTGGGCCGACCAGGCGCCGGACAGAATCCGGTCGAAGCCGTGCAGGAACGCGGCATCTTCGTCGGTCTCTTCGATGTTCTCTGGCATGGGGTCCCCCTGCAGCCACCATATTCGGGTCGCGTCGCCCGCACGAACTCCGACGCCGCCACACTCCGGGCGATTCTGCGCGCGTGCCGGTCGGCACCTAGACTGGGGGCCGTGGCCCAGCACAGCAACATGCGCAAGGGTGGCGACGGTCGTCTCACCATGGCCCTCGACCCCCAGGACCAAGGTCCCCAGGACGCCTGCGGCGTCTTCGGAGTCTGGGCCCCAGGTGAAGACGTCGCGAAGCTCACCTACTACGGCATCTTCGCGCTCCAGCACCGCGGCCAGGAGTCGGCCGGCATCGCGGTCAGCAACGGGCGCCAGATCCTGGTCTACAAGGACATGGGCCTGGTCTCGCAGGTGTTCGACGAGTCGACGCTCGAGGCGCTCAAGGGCTTCCTCGCGATCGGCCACTGCCGCTACTCGACCACCGGCGCGAGCACCTGGACCAACGCGCAGCCGACCTTCCAGCCGACCGCCCACGGCTCGATCGCCCTGGCCCACAACGGCAACCTGACCAACACCGCCGACCTGGCCCGCCAGGTCGGCGACCTCGCCGCGCTCGACGGTGAGCTCGACCTGCACGTGCACAAGTCCGAGGCCTCCACCAACGACACCAGCGTGGTCACCGCACTCCTGGCGCACCACCCCGACAGCACCGTCGAGGAGAAGGCGATGGAGCTGCTGCCGCAGGTGCGCGGCGCGTTCTGCTTCGTCTGGATGGACGAGAACACCCTCTACGCCGCCCGCGACCCGCAGGGCATCCGCCCGTTGGTGCTGGGCCGGCTCGAGCGCGGCTGGGTGGTCGCCTCCGAGACCGCGGCGCTCGACATCGTCGGTGCCTCGTTCATCCGGGAGGTCGAGCCCGGCGAGATGGTGATCATCGACGAGGACGGCCTGCGTTCGCGACAGTTCGCCGAGCCGGCGCCCAAGCACTGCCTCTTCGAGTTCGTCTACCTCGCCCGCCCCGACACCTTGATGACCGGCCGCCGGGTGCACAGTGTGCGCGTCGAGATCGGCCGCCGCCTGGCCCGGGAGTTCCCGGCCGAGGCCGACCTGGTCATTCCCGTACCCGAGTCCGGAACCCCGTCTGCGATCGGGTTCGCCGAGGAGTCCGGCATTCCCTACGGCGTCGGCCTGGTCAAGAACTCCTACGTCGGCCGCACGTTCATCCAGCCCAGCCAGACCATCCGGCAGCTCGGCATCCGGCTCAAGCTGAACCCCCTGCGCGACATCATCGAGGGCAAGCGGCTCGTGGTGGTCGACGACTCGATCGTGCGCGGCAACACCCAGCGTGCGCTGGTGCGGATGCTGCGAGAGGCCGGGGCCAAGGAGGTGCACGTCCGCATCTCCAGTCCGCCGGTGAAGTGGCCGTGCTTCTACGGCATCGACTTCGCCACCCGCGCGGAGCTGATCGCCAACGGCCTCTCGACCGACGAGATCCGCCGCTCCATCGACGCCGACTCCCTGGCCTACATCGGGCTCGACGAGCTCGTCGAGGCCACCCAGGTGCCGATGGACCACCTGTGCCGGGCCTGCTTCGACGGCGTCTACCCGGTGGCCCTGCCCGACCCCGAACACCTCGGCAAGGGCCTGCTCGAGCCGTCAACGCTGCCGATCACTGCCCAGGGACGCCTGATCGAGGCCGACGGCCTGGCCACCTCGCTCGCCGGTGGCGGGGCCGCGGACGCCCTCGACCGTCCCTGACCGACCAGACCACGAGAACAAGGAACCGAAGTGACCCAGCCCCCCACCGAGTCACCTGTCGAGTCGCCCGCCGGCAACGCCTACGCCCAGGCCGGCGTCTCCATCGAAGCGGCTGACCGTGCGATCGACCTCATGAAGGGCTGGGTCGAGAAGGCCCGTCGTCCCGAGATGATCGGCGGCCTCGGTGGCTTCGCCGGGCTCTTCGACGCCTCCGCACTCAAGAACTACGAGCGTCCGCTGCTGGCCACCTCCACCGACGGTGTCGGCACCAAGGTCGCCATCGCCCAGGCCATGGACAAGCACGACACGATCGGCTTCGACCTGGTCGGCATGGTCGTCGACGACCTGGTCGTCTGCGGTGCCGAGCCCTTGTTCATGACCGACTACATCGCCACCGGCCGTGTCGTCCCCGAGCGCATCGCGGCCATCGTCAAGGGCATCGCCGAGGCCTGTGTGGAGGCCGGCTGCGCGCTGGTCGGCGGCGAGACCGCCGAGCACCCCGGCCTGCTGGCCCCCGACGAGTACGACGTCGCCGGAGCGACCACCGGCGTGGTCGAGGCCGACAGGCTGCTCGGCCCCGGTCGCGTGCGTCCCGGTGACGCGGTCATCGCGATGGAGGCCTCAGGTCTGCACTCCAACGGCTACTCGCTGGTGCGCCACGTCCTGCTCAACACTGCCGGATGGCAGCTCGACCGCCACGTCGACGAGCTCGGCCGGGCGCTGGGCGAGGAGCTCCTCGAGCCCACCCGCATCTACGCCAAGGCGTGCCTCGCGCTCGCCGACGAGACCGAGACCCACGCGATGTCGCACGTCACCGGTGGCGGCCTGGCCGCCAACCTGGCCCGGGTCATGCCCGAAGAGCTCAACGCCACGCTCGACCGCTCCACGTGGACCCCGCAGCCGATCTTCGACGTCGTACGCCGGGTGGGCAACGTGCCGCAGGCCGACCTCGAGCAGACCCTGAACTGCGGCGTCGGGATGGTCTCGCTGACCGCCCCCGACGACGCCGACAAGGCCATCGAGGTGCTGGGCAGGTTCGGCATCCGGGCCTGGGTGGCCGGCTCGGTGAGCGCCGGAAATGGGTCCGTCGAGCTGGTCGGTCAGCACTCCGGCTGGTGATTTCCGCGGGTTCGTGACGATTTAGCGGACCTGCATGTGCGGGAACACCCATCGCTCAGGTAGCGTTGTCCTCACGAGAAATAGACCAGATAGTCCGGGAGTCTCGGCGTAGCCCGCCGTGCATTCCCGGCCAAGCGCGCGAAGGGGTCGATCCTATGGGACGCGGCCGGGCCAAGGCCAAGCAGACCAAGGTCGCACGCGACCTGAAGTACCGCACTCACGAGACGGACTTCGGGGCGCTCGCCCAGGAACTGCACGGAAGCACTGCCGAGAGTGACCAGCAGAAGCCGGACTCGAAGCAGGACGACGAGTACGACGACTGGTCGTCCGACTCGCGACCCGACTGACGCGATCGCCCTGGGTTGAGTGCTCAGGTGGCCGCCCTGGCAACCACCTGAGCAATCAACCGTTGCGTTCAGTTCAGCCAGAGGCCGCGCAGGCGGCCCACGTCGCGCATGCGCCGTTCGGCGAGCCGGTCCGCCGCGATGGCGGGCGGCACGCCGTCGGCCTTCGCGGTCTCGAAGACCGCGCGGGTGGTGTCGAGGATGCCGCTGGCGCGCTGTTGGGCGCGCTCGAAGACGAAGCCCTCGAGCTCGTCGGCGACCTGGATCAGTCCGCCGGCGTTCACGCAGTAGTCGGGGGCGTAGAGGATGCCGCGGTCGGCGAGCGCCTTCTCGACCCCTGAGTGGGCGAGCTGGTTGTTCGCGGCGCCGCAGATCACCTTCGCCGACAGCGTCTCGACGACCTCGTCGGTGATCGCGCCACCCAGTGCGCACGGTGCGTAGACGTCGAGCTGTGAGGCGACCAAAGCCTCGGTGGAGTCGACCACGCTGACCGCGGGCAGCTCGTCGCGGATCCGCTCGATCGCGGGCTGCCACACGTCGGTGACGACCACCGAGGCCCCGTCGTCGACCAGGTGGCGGGCCAGGTGGTGGCCGACCTTGCCGACGCCGGCGATGCCGACGGTGCGCCCGCCGAGGGTGGGCTCGCCCCACGTCGCCTCGGCCGCTGCCCGCATGCCCTGGAAGACGCCGTACGCCGTGAGCACGGAGGAGTCGCCGGCACCGCCGTGGGCGACGGTGCGACCCGTGACGTAGGAGCACTCGCGGGCGATCTCGTCCATGTCGACGCTGAACGTGCCGACGTCGCAGGCCGTGTAGTAGCGGCCGTTGAGCGACTCCACGAACCGGCCGTAGGCGCGCAGCAGGGCCTCGCCCTTGATCGCGTTCGGGTCGCCGATGATGACGGCCTTGCCGCCGCCGAGGTCGAGCCCGGCCAGGGCGGCCTTGTAGGACATCCCGCGGGAGAGGTTCAGCACGTCGGAGAGGGCGTCCGCGGTGGTGGCGTAGGGGTAGAAACGGGTGCCGCCGAGGGCCGGGCCGAGGGCGGTCGAGTGGACGGCGATGATGGCCTTGAGTCCGCTGGGCTCGTCGTGGCAGAAGACGACTTGCTCGTGCTCGGTCTCGAACACGTCGGGTGTGGGGGTCACGGATGGCGACCTTTCTGTGCGTGGCTCCGCGGGGGTGGTGCGGTGCCGTGGGTGTCGTGACCGGCGAGGGTGACGCTGGTCTCGTTCCACTGTATTGAATGCCGCACCCCACGGGGAAACCACGGGGCGCGCCGTCCGCTTGGGGCAGACGCTTGGCTATGGCAAACTCTGGGGAGAACCCGGACATTTCACATCGAAAGAGGATTCATGAACTCCCCCCAGTCGGACGCTGAGAACCTGCTCACGCCGTCCGAGGTCGCTGCCCTGTTCCGTGTGGACCCCAAGACCGTGACCCGGTGGGCGAAGGCCGGCAAGATCGGCTCGATCCGCACCCTGGGCGGTCACCGCCGCTTCCGCGAGTCCGAGGTCATGGAGCTTCTCGGCGCCGACAACGACGGCTGAGCCTCACTCCACCAGTCGGGTGAGACCGTAGGCCACGCCGAACGTGGCCACCAGCACGATCAGGCACGTCACGAGCAACACCCAGCCGCGCATCGACGAGCCCGCACGGTAGGCGTCTGGTGGCTGGGGCAGCGGTTCCGGCGTCGATGCGGCCGACCGGGCGGGCAGCGGGGCTGCCGCGGGCACGAACGGCGTACGCCGGACCGTGGTCTGGTCCGAGAGCGCCGTGCGCAGGGCCGTGGCGAACGTGCCGACGTCGGGCCAACGGTCGTCGGGCTCCGTGGCCAGGGCCCGGGACAGCACGCTGTCGACCGCTGGCGGCAGGGGCGCGAGGGTCGAGGCCGCCACCGGCGGCTTGGCGTCGATCAGCGACCCGATGCCGCCTTCGCGGGCCAGCTTCCCGGTGAGCATCTGGTAGGCCACGGCGCCCAGGGCGTGCACGTCGGCGCGGGTGTCGAGCGGGGCGCCGGTGGCCTGTTCGGGCGCCATGTACGCCGGGGTGCCGACCACCTGGGTCAGTCCGCTGGCGTGCAGCATCGCCTTGGCCACGCCCAGGTCGGCGACCAGGAGCTTCGTGCCCCCCGACGAGGACAGGGGAGTGCCGCGTGAGCTGAGCAGCAGATTGTGCGGCTTGATGTCGCGGTGGATCACGCCGTGTCCGTGCAGCACGGACAACCCGGCGGCGGCCTGGTCGACGAGGTCGACGGTCTGGTCGACCGGCAGGGGGCGCCCGGGCTCGAGCAGGGTGGCCAGCGAGCCGCGGTCGGCGTACGACATCACGAAGTAGGGCGTGCCGTCGGCCTCGCCGATGTCGTAGACCCGCACCACGTGGTCGGAGTCGGCGCGGCGCAGGATGCGCGCCTCCTCGAGGAAGCGGTCGCGTACGTCGTAGCGTTGTGCCCAGTTCTCGGCGAGTGCCTTGACGGCGACGTCGGAGTCGAGCTCGTCGTCGTGGTAGAGCCAGACGGTGGCGAACCCACCGACCCCGATGCGGTCCACCCGCTGGAGTCGACCGAGAAGCTCTGGCAGGGACACGATGGGTATTGTGCCGCACGAAGCATCCGGGAGCCTTCAGGGGGAACGCATGTCCAGTGTCACGACCGAACCGCCCGACCTCGAGGAGCTGGCCGCCCGTGCGGCGGCCGGTGACCGCGAGGCACTCGAGGACCTGCTGGCCGCGATCCAGCCGCGGGTACGCCGCATCTGCGGCCGCATGCTGCTCTATCCGGAGGACGCCGAGGAGGCAGCCCAGGACGTCCTGATGCTGGTCGCCACCAAGATCAGCACGTTCGGCGGGCGCAGCAAGTTCACCACCTGGCTGCACGCGGTGGCCTCGAACAGTGCGCGGTCGACGTACCGCAGCCTCAAGCGCCGGGCCTCCGAACGGCCCACCGACGAGATGCCGGTGCACGCCGACCCGCGCACCACCAGCGTGATCGCCGGCAGCCGGCTCGACCTGCTCGAGGCGCTCGAGGTGCTCGGTTCGACCCACCCCGAGCTGGTCGAGCCGCTGGTGCTGCGCGACGTGCAGGAGCTCGACTACAACGAGATCGCGCGCCTGCTCGACACCCCGCTGGGCACGATCAAGTCACGCATCCACGCCGCCCGCAACGCGGTCCGCCCCCTGCTGCGCACCCACGAGTGATCAGCCGGGCGAACCGAGCACGACGGCCTGGTCGGAGTCGACCTCGGTCTCGCAGCCGCCGCTGAGGGAGCACCGGTAGATCACGCCACCGTTCATGTCAGTGTCCTGGTAGCCGGTGACGAAGACGCTGTCGTTGGTGGCCCACTCGGCGTGCTCCGCGAACTCGGGCGCCTTGACAGACCCGCTCTTCCTGCCGTTGCGGGCGTCGAGGATCTCGAACCGGGTGGGTCCGAAGCCCTCGGTGTCGTCCGGGATCCCCAGGATCCTCAGTCCGTCCGGGCTGAACAGCGGCAGCATGCCCCAAGGACGGACGTCGCAGTTGCGCCACAGTGGCGCCTCGGTGAAGAGCGAGCCGCCCTTGAGGCAGGCGGGGTCCCGGTCGTCGAACCCGGCCACGATGTTGCGCTGCGGAGCCGTCCCGACGGCGTGCATGCCGTCCATCAGCTCCAGCTTGGCGTTCTCGTAGAGGTTCCAGCCGACGAGCTTGACCGACTGGTCGGTGTTGCGCCAGGCCGTCACCACGAGGTCGCCGACACCGAAAGACGCGCCCCCGTCAGGGGTCCCGTCGACCTTCATGTCCATCGCCTGGATGATCTTGCCGGACCGGGCGTCCCGGACCTCGTAGCGCGAGGACTCGTCGAACTGGGCGACGATCGAGTCGCCGTCCGTGTTGACGTCGTACGCACCGAAGAACGAGCCGATCTCGGTGGTCTCGCCGTCCGGGTCGACGAACGTGGCGTCGTACGACGGCTCCTGGTCGCTGGTCCCCTCGACGACCAGCCATCCGCCGGCGACCCGGTGCAGGCCGGCCACGTCGCCCAGCCTGAACCCCGAGACCAGCACTTCGGTGTCACCGTCGTGGATGGTCCCGCCCTGCATGTAGAGCAGGTCGCCCTGCCCGGTCGCCGGCTGGTCGTTCGGGCTGTCGGTCGCCGTGGAGGAAGGCTTCGTGGACGGCTCCTTCGTCGGCTTGCCGGTCGAGCCGGTCGACGGCGAGGTCGGCTCGCCGGTGCTGTCGTCGGCGGCCCCGCCGGTGCCCTTGCCGTCGAGGGGTCCGGTGGCGGCGTACGTGCCGCCGACGATGCCGATCACGGCGGCCGAGGCGATGGCCATTGCGGCGGTGCGGTTCATGGTCGTCCCTGTCTGGTCGGGGTGGGTGGCGGGTAGATGGGCCGGTGGGGAGGCGGGTAGATCAGCCGGTGGGGAGGCGGGTAGATCAGCCGGTGGGAGGCGGGTAGATGGGCCGGTGGGGAGGCGGGTAGATCAGCCGGTGGGGGTTACGCGGTGGTGCCGACGACGAGCGTCTGGTCGGAGCTGACCTCGACCTCGCAGGAGCCGGACAGCGAGCACCGGTAGATCACGCCACCGTTGAAGTCGGCGTCCTTGAAGGCGTGCACGAAGACCTCGTCGTCACCGGCCCAGTAGGCCTCCTGGCCGAGTTCGGGGGTGGTGAACGTGGTCATCTTCTTGCCGGTCCTCGCGTCGAGCACGGCGTACCGGCCGGGGCCCATGCCCTCGGTGTCCGCCGGTACGGCGAGCAGGCGGGTCCCGTCGGGGCTGTAGTCGGCCTGGGTGCCGTAGCCGCGGAACCTGCACTGCGACCACCACCCGTCGGGGTCGACGATCGAGCCGCCGGTCAGGCACTCCTTGCCGTCGGTGCGAGAGGCGGTCATCAGGTCCTCGACCGGCCCGGTTCGGATCTGGTAGACGTCGCCGACGATCTTGAACTGGCGACCCGAGTAGGAGTCGACGCCGTAGAGGGTGGGGCCGTCGTCGCCGAACCACGCCGTCACCAGGGTGTCCTCGCTGAACGCGGCCTCGCCCGACGGTTCGCCCTCGCCGTCGACGGTGATGGTCTGCAGCACCTTGCCCGAGCGGGCGTCACGGACCTGGTAGGCGCCGTCGTACATCGCGACGAACGAGTCGCGGTTGTCGTTGAGGTCCCAGGTGCCGACGAACGTGCCGCCGATCGGTGTGGTCTCGCCGGAGGGGTCCACGAAGGCCGCCCTGAACTGGGCGTCCTGGGAGGAGGTGCGCGAGACGACCAGCCACCCACCGGCCACCCGTTGGAGCGAGGACACCTCGCCGATCCGGAACCCGGAGACCTGCACGCTGGTGTCACCGTCGTGGATCGTGCCGCCCACCATGTAGAGCAGTGGCTCGTCGTCCGTGCCGGGCGTCTCGGTCGACGCGGTCCCCGACGGCTGGTCCGTGGCCGGGGGATTCTGGGTGTCGCCGGGGGTGGAGGACTCCGTGCCGGTGGTGCCGGCGGAACCGTTCCCGTCGTCGCTCTCGAGGACACCCGAGGTCGCGGCGTACGTGCCGCCGACGATGCCGATCACGGCGGCCGAGGCGATGGCCATCGCGGCAATGCGGTTCATGGTCGTTCCTGTCTCTCAGGCGGTTGCACGAGGTGTGATGCACCGGAGGCGCCATTGGTTCGCGCCGTGGTTCGCGCCCCGGGGGCGCGCAGGACGACCAGGTCGCCGTGCGTGCCGTAGCCGCAGAGGTCGCCACCTGCCGGAGTGCCGTCGAAGGTGACCATCAACGCCCCGCCGTCGTCGAGCGGAAGGACCGACGGCCACGGGATGTTGGTCGGGTGCTCGGCGGGCAGTGCACCGACCTCGTCCATCGCGAGATCGAAGACCGGGAACCGCCGGCGCTGTCCGGAGCGGCCCTCCGGCCCGTCGCTGGCCAGCACCCGCCACTGGTCGTCGACTCGGGCGATCACGGTGCCCTCCGTGGCCCGCCGGTCGGTGGCGGCGCCGAGGAGGCGCCACCCGTCGAGGCTCCCGGCGACCTCGGCGCGGGCCAGCGCCGGGTAGAAGTCGAAGAACCTGCGCGCCGCCACGAAGGCGAGGTGCCAGTGCCCGTCGATCCGGGTCAGGTGCGGGTCCCAGGTGCCGACCACGGGGGCCGGCAGTTCCTCGGTCGGTACGCCGAGGGGTGCGGTGTCGAGCACGTGCTCTCCCGTCAGCAGGTCCGCCTCGCTGGTGGCCAGCCCGATGTCGACGCTCCGACCCGCCTCGGGTGCGTGGTCGAAGGTGGCCCAGCTGCTGGCGGCCACCAGCCAGCGGTCGCCGTCGCGGACCACGTGGGTGGCGTGGTCGCCGCGCACCACGCCGTCCCGCCGGAACCACAGGTCGCTGCAGTGCTCGATCGCGTACGTCGTCGGGTCGAAGGACCACACGCCGCAGCGGGCCGTGCCGAAGAACCCGGGACCGGCGTGCGTCATCGTCAGGAAGGCCAGCCCCTCACGCAGGTACGCCGACCCGTCCGCATTCGCCACGAAGTGCACGTCGCGCAGGCCGAGCTGCCCGGTGGTGCCCGAGCGCCAGCTCGCGACCGGGGAGGGGGCGTCTCCTGCGCGCGGCTGCCACGCCACGTGCGGGACGAGGTCGGCCGGGTCGACGTCGTGCTCGAGCTCCACCCGGGCCCGCGCGGTCCACGCGCCGTCGATCCGGGTCAGGACGGTCAGCTGGCGTCCGGTCAGCATCACTCCGAGGGCGTCCGGAGGCGTCGGTGGGCGCCCGTGCCTGCGGCTGCGGTGGTGGGTGACCTTGCCCTGCGGGTCGACCAGGTCGATGCCGGCCAGTCTCCGTCCGCCGTCGTACCAGCCGTCGAGGGTGTGGCCGCCGACGGTGAGGCCGGCCACGACGCGGCCGGGGACGTCATGGGTGCCGAGCTCCACCTCGACCGCGACGAACGGGGACAGGAAGTCGCTGCGGCGCTCGCGCCCGACGAGCCGGACCGGACGGGCCCGGTGCACCTCCGAGAATGTCGACCACACCCGCAGCAGCCTAGGCGGTCCCGCCCGTCAGCCGGGGGAGCGGTCAGCGCAGGCGACGCAGGTAGGCGCTGGCCCGCCGTACGTCACGCAGACGGCTCTCCCAGGTGATGCCGACCGCGGTGAGCACCAGACCGATCCCGCCGATGATCACCCACTGCGGCAGGTCGTTGGCGTAGGACGCCTCCCGCAGCACCAGCGCGAGCCCGACGGAGGCGCCCACCACGAGCGGCGCCGACCAGCGCAGGCCCACGCCCGCCACCACGGCCGCGAGGCAGCCCAGGCCGAGGAGAAGCGCACGCAGCGAGACCGGGTCGGAGAGCGACAGCAGGAGCGAGGGCACCAGGGCCAGCAGCAGGCCGGGCACCAGGGCGCGCGTGCTGCGCAACGACGGAGTCCGCAGCATCCCGATGACGCCGACGGCGACCAGCACCGACGCCAGCGGCAGCGTGTAGGCCTCGGGCGTCTCGACGCCGACATCGGCCATCCGCACCCACTGGGCGAGCACCATGAACCCCAGGCCCGCCCAACCGAGGAACCGGCGGTGCGTGTTGGCGAGTGCGGAGACGTGGGTCAGCACACCGGCGACGGTGAGGTCGATCGCCAACCAGGTCTGGTCGATGCTGCCCGTGGCGCCGAGTCCGAGGGCCACGCCGACCAGTGCCGTGGCCGCCGCCGGCACCTCCCGCTCGATGCGGGCACCGAGGATCGCCCAGGCGCCGGCGATGAGCAGCACGGCCAGTGAACGCCACTCCGGTGCGCTGCCGCCCAGGTCGAGAACGGTCCAGGCGCACACGGCCGCAGCGGGCACGAACAGCACGTCACCCACGGTGCGCAGCACGGCCGAAGCGCTCAGCGACAGGGCGACGGCCGCCAGCCCGAGCAGCCCGGTGGTCACGGCGGTCAGCACGTCGCTCTGGAACGACGCCATCAGCGCCAGGCCGGCAACAGGAGTGGCCAGGACCAGCGCGACGACGCGCAGCTCGCCGTGGACCGCGACGCCGAGGCCGACCAGCACCGCCGCGCCCGCGAGGAGCACCCCGACCGCGACGGCGAGCGGCACGCCGTAGAAGGCGGGGACAAGGGCGGCCGAGGCTGCGACCGTCAGCGCGATCGGCACGGCGACCCGCTTGATCGGGACATCACGCACGAGGCCGGCGACGAACCAGGCGGCCAGCAGGACACCGAGGGTGCCGGCGGGCAGCAGCAGCGGCCAGTGCCAGGCGAGGTCGGGTCGCTCCAGCGCGACGGTCGCTGCGGCCCCGTCGAATCCGACGGACAGGAGAGCGTTCAGCGCGGTGCCGACCAGCACGCTGACCGCACCGAGCAGGCCCGCTGCGGCGACCACCGGTGGCGCGGCCAGTGCCGCGCGCCAGGGTCGGGCGACGACGAAGCTGCCGGCGCACGCGGCCGCGACCATGGCCAGCTCGACCAGCGAGACCAAGGTCGCGGATTCGTCGAAGGACGGCAGGGTGACGACCAGGGAGAAGAGTGCGACGGCCACGCCGAGGCTCAGGACCCGCATGGCCACTGGGATCCGGACGATCGCTGGGTGCCTGACAACGGGTGCGGCGGCGATCGCGGCGGCCACGAGGGTCGGCCAGATCGCGAGGCCGCCCCACACCTCGGCGAAGGTCGGCGTGAAGTCGAGACGGGAGAGGCCGAGCAGGGCGAGCGAGACCCAGATCATGGAGGCACCGACGGCCAGCAGGATCGCTGCGATCTGCAGGTGCAGTCGGTGGACGACGTGTGCCAGCGCACCGACGGCAACCAGGCTGACGGTCGCCTGCAGGGCGTTGACGTCGGGATTGACCTCCGGGAGGCCCGAGACGACCAGGCCCACGCCGAGGGCACCGACGACCTGACCGGTGATCAGGGCACCGACCGGGCTCCTGCGCAGGGCGAGCGCGCCGCCGAGTCCGGCCGCCGCGAGCACGACACCGAGCACGAGAGTGAAGCCCTGGCTGCCGAGGTCGCCGAGCCACCCAGCGCTGCGCGCGCCGAAGACGTCGAGGGTGAGCAGACCCAGGGCCAGCGCCATGAACGCCTCCGCGCCCGCGGACAGGGACTTGCGGGCCATCAGCCAGGTCAGGGCGCCGGCGGTCGCGGTGAGCAGCACGAGGACGCCGGTGCGGCCGCCGACCCCGAGGGCCGACCAGGCCACGGCGAGGAAGACCAGCGCCGCGACCAGCAGGCAGGTCGCACCCAGGCCGAGCAGGATCTTCGGGACCGAAGAGCCGCTCAGACCGGTGCCCGGCTGCCGGCGCCCGGGCAGACCCGGTATCGCGCTCGGGAACGTCGGCAGGTCAGGCGGCAGCATCGAGCCCGCCGGTGCAGCAGCAGGTGCGGAGAGGAGCGCGCCGACCCCCACCGGATCTGGACCGAGCGGTGCGTACGCCGCCGTACGCGCTGCCGTGGAGTTCGCCGAGAGTGCGGCGAGCTCGGCGACGAGGGAGTCGGCGTGGGTCAGCGTGCGGAAGAGCCGCTGGGCGATCGTGCCGGTGAGCTGCGTGTCGCACTGCGGGCACTGCAGGCACCCGCTGGGGATCGGGGCGCGGCAGGCTGGGCAGGCCTCGGGGTCGGCGTATCGGAACATGTCCTGATCGTCGCGCCTCGGCGCCGGTTCGCGCGTCGTCCGCGCGGCTCAACCGTGGTGAGTACGCGCACTCAGCGCAGTCGTGCTCACGCGTCCGGACCTGCAAGAAGGCCGCAGTCCGGAGGAGTCCGGGCTGCGGCCTTCAGGTGGTGGCCAGGGGCGGGGTCGAACCGCCGACCTACCGATTTTCAGTCGGTCGCTCGTACCAACTGAGCTACCTGGCCGGGCCGCGGAGAAGATTACCCCAGACCCGGGGGATCGGTGAAAACGCGCTCGCTTTGGTGACTTCCCGGGCCTGCCCCTATGCTGTATCGGCCTGCCCGTGCGTCGTACGACGTGGGGGCGGCACAGTCCCAGCCCCCATCGTCTAGTGGCCTAGGACGTCGCCCTTTCACGGCGGTAGCACGGGTTCGAATCCCGTTGGGGGTACCAGCTGAACAGCGGTTTCCGCCCGATTGGGCGGCACCGGCAACCATGGGTTATTGTTCAGCGGCTTCGCAGTGAGAAACTGGGAAGCACAACCTGGCCCCGTAGCGCAGTTGGTTAGCGCGCCGCCCTGTCACGGCGGAGGCCGCGGGTTCGAGTCCCGTCGGGGTCGCAGAGTGCGAGGTCCACGCGAAAGCGTGGGCCTCGCTTTTTTCGTT
Source organism: Nocardioides sp. Soil796 (assembly GCF_001429525.1). Classification (NCBI taxonomy): domain Bacteria; kingdom Bacillati; phylum Actinomycetota; class Actinomycetes; order Propionibacteriales; family Nocardioidaceae; genus Nocardioides; species Nocardioides sp. Soil796. Next base: position 756,193 of record NZ_LMSQ01000019.1, on the reverse strand, counting down.
CCCCTAGGTTGGTCACCGTGGACAACGAAGAGATGCGGCAGGGCTGGTCCAGCACGGGCGTCGGATGGGTGGCCAACGCGCGGATCTTCGACGCCACCATGGCGCCGATGGCCGACGCCGTCATCGCGGCCGCGGAGCTCGTTCCGGGCCAGCGGGTCCTCGACGTCGGCTGCGGCTTCGGCACGTTGCTCGAACTGGCGGACGCGGCAGGCACGACGCCGGTCGGCGTCGACATCTCCGACTCGATGGTCGAGGCCGCACGGCGCCGGGTGCCTGCTGCCGAGGTGCTCCTGGCAGACGCCCAGACCGAGGACCTGCTCCAAGGCGGGGCCGGCGGGTTCGACAGGGTCGTCTCGCGCTTCGGGGTGATGTTCTTCGCGGATCCGGTGGCGGCCTTCGCCAACATCCGCCGCGCCTGTGTTCCGGGAGCCCGACTGGCCTTCGTCTGCTGGCGTTCGGGGGAGAACGAGATCTTCACCCTGGGCACCGAGGTGCTCACCGCACGGATGGCGCCGGACGAGGGCGAGGGCGAGGACGCAGGCGCCCCCGGACCGCAGGCGTTCGGCGAGCCCGAGCGCGTGCGCGAGATCCTGACCGGGGCCGGCTGGGCCGACGTCGACCTCGTCGCCCAGGACGCCCCGCTGGACTACGGGTTCGACGGCACCGACGGTGTCGAGGAGCGACTCTCGGTGATCCTGGCGACCACCACCGGACAGTCCGCTCGCACCGAGCTCGAGCCCACGCTCGGACCCGACGGCTGGGCCTCCCTGGTCGACGAGGTCCGGGCCGAGCTGCGCCGTCACCTCGTGGACGGCGCCGTGCGCCCCATCGCCCACACCTGGGTGGTCACGGCCACCAACCCGGCAGCATGATCGAGCTCGACCGGACCGCCTTCGAGGCGCTCGTCGACCGGGCGTTGGACGACATCCCCGACGAGATCGCCGCGCTCGTGAACAACCTCGTCGTGCTCGTCGAGGACGAGCCGCCCGCCGACGACCCCGACCTCCTGGGGCTCTACGACGGCGTCGCGCTGACCGAGCGCACGGCCAACCACTCGGCGGCGCTGCCCGACCGCATCTTCATCTTCCGGAACCCGCTGCAGGAGATGTGCGAGACCGAGGAGGAGCTGGTCGACGAGGTGCGGATCACCGTGGTCCACGAGATCGCGCACCACTTCGGCATCGGCGAGGCCGAGCTGCACGGCCTCGGCTACGCCTGAGCCCTCACGGCCGATGCGTCAGGGCCGGACACTCCAGTAGCCGAGGGCGCACACGGCCAGCGACGCCAGCAGCGTGGCGGCGGCGTACGCCGTACCGCGCCGGACGCCGAGGCGCGAGGTCTGTACGGCGAACGAGGAGTACGTGGTGAGCCCGCCGCAGAAGCCCACGCCGAGCAGCGCCCAGGCGTGGTCCGACAGCGCGAGGCCGCTGAACAGGCCGAGCAGGAACGATCCGGCCACGTTGACCAGCAGGGTGCCGCGAGGCACGTCGCGGTCGAGGTGGTGGCCGGCCACGAATCGCAGGGGTGCGCCGACGGCCGCACCGAGTGCGACGAGCAGCATGGTCATTCGTCGCCCTCCTCGTCGTCGAACAGCTGCTGGGCCGCGGGCGTCGACCAGTGGTGGGCGAGCTCGACGGCGAACGCCGCGGCCAGCACCGTGACGAGCACGTAGGGCACGGCCAGGAACGAGCCACTCGCGAGCAGCGCCCGGGTCTCCTCCGAGAAGGTGCTCAGCGTGGTGAACCCGCCGAGCACCCCGGTGCCGAGGAAGAGTGGCAGCAGCTGGTGGCGGCGTACGACGAGCAGGGCGGGGAGCAGCGCCAGCAGCAGGGAGCCGCCGACGTTGATGCAGAGGGTGACCCACGGGAAGTCGTCGCCCACCGGGAACCGGGTCGACAGTGCCCAGCGCGCGCATGCGCCGAGCGCGCCCCCGAGCGACACCACCGCCAGCTGCGACGGGGTGATCTGCTGTCCCCTCACGAGATGCGTGGCTGCGGCAGGTGGACGGAGTCGTCGCCGGTCCAGATCACCGGTGGTTCGCCGTCGGCCTGCCTGATCAGCTCGCCGAGGAACCACCTCTGGAAGTCGCGCTGCTGGTGGGTGGAGGCGAGCGAGAGCAGGCGCTCGGTGCGGCAGAAGGAGTCGGCGAGCTCGAGGACGTCGATCATCTGCTCGACGACGGCCGGTGCCTCGGGGGCGATGACCAGGCGGATGGACGCTGTGGTGACCCCGGACTCGACCGCCCGCTGGATGTCGTCGACGCCGAGTGTGTGCTGCACCTCCTCGTAGAACCGGTCGAACAGGTCGGTGAGGGTCTTGGCGACCGGGTAGTCGTCCTCGTGCGCCAGTGAGAGGAGCCGCAGCTCGCGGTGCAGGTCCCGGAACCGGCGTCGCCAGTCGACGAACAGCTGCACCGGGAAGGTCGGGTAGTCGATGCGTAGACCGTCATCGCTCCGGATCATGGACGGCTGGCCGGTCGCGGGACTGTTCGAGGGGTAGACCTGGCCCTCGAGGTCGGGCTCGTCCACGGGCTCGACGGCCGGCTCGAACCAGACCACCTTGCCGTCGTCGAGCAGCTCGGCGCCCCAGGCATGGGAGGACATCGCCACCATGCCGAGGCCTCGGCCGATCGTGGCCAGCAGCTCGTCGTCGTGGGTCATCCGGTGGTTCGGGGAGGGTGGCGTGCGCGAGCCGTCGAGCACCTCGATGCGCGGGTGCCGATGGGTGCCGCGCACCCGCACGTGAATCGGGGGCGCGCCGTGCAGCAGGGCGTTGGTGACCAGCTCGGAGACGCCCAGCTGGGCGGCCTCGACGAGGTCCTCCCGTTCGAGGTCATGGCACGCCGAAGCGACCCAGCGGCGCGCGTCCGACACGGATCGCGGGCTGGACTCGAGGGTCAGTTCACCTCTGCTCACGGCAATGGCGCACCTAGCGTCGATTTCGGGATCGCACCCATATTGGGGCACATGACCTCCCCTTGCCCAGCATCTCGGCGGTTGAAACCTGAACGACCAATCTTCTTGGCCGAATTTTCCGGTGCAGGCCCGGTTCGGAGAATTGACCGACGGATGGGATCATGGGGTACGGCAAGCAATCGACGTCGTGCGTTAAACAGAGAGGCCCGTAGGGAATGGCAAGCAACAACGGCAAGCACCAGGTGGTCGTGATCGGCTCCGGGTTCGGCGGGCTGTTCGGCACCAAGGCCCTCAAGCGGTCCGACGTCGAGGTCACCATGGTCGCCAAGACCACGCACCACCTCTTCCAGCCGCTGCTCTACCAGGTCGCCACGGGCATCCTGTCCCAGGGCGAGATCGCGCCGCCGACCCGTGAGGTGCTGGCCAAGCAGGACAACGCGCAGGTCCTTCTCGGCACGGTCACCGGCATCGACCTCGAGGCGCGCACCGTCACCCACCACGTGCTGGGTCGCGAGACGGTCTCCCACTACGACTCGCTGATCGTGGCGGCGGGCGCGAGCCAGTCCTACTTCGGCAACGACCACTTCGCCGAGTTCGCCCCCGGCATGAAGAGCATCGACGACGCGCTCGAGCTGCGTGGCCGCATCTTCGGTGCCTTCGAGATGGCCGAGAACGCCGCCAGCCGCGGTGAGCCCTACGACCACCTGCTGACCTTCGTGGTCGTCGGCGCCGGCCCCACCGGTGTCGAGATGGCCGGCCAGATCGCCGAGCTGGCCCACAAGACCCTCAAGCGCGACTTCCGCAGCATCGACACCAAGCAGGCCCGCATCATCCTCGTCGACGCCGCGCCCCAGGTGCTGCCGCCGTTCGGTGCCAAGCTCGGCACCAAGGCCAAGGGCGAGCTGGAGAAGATCGGCGTCGAGGTCCAGCTCGGCGCCATGGTCACCAGCGTCGACGAGCGCGGGCTCGAGCTGAAGGACAAGGACGGCACCACCCGTCGCATCGACTCGGTCGCCAAGATCTGGGCCGCCGGTGTGCAGGCGAACCCGCTCGGCAAGACGCTGTCGGAGCAGAGCGGTGCCCCGCTCGACCGGGCCGGTCGCATCGCGGTCAACCCCGACCTGACGCTGCCGGGCCACCCCGAGGTGTTCGTGCTCGGCGACATGATCTCGCTCGACAACCTCCCCGGCGTTGCCCAGGTGGCCATCCAGGGCGCCAAGTACGCCGCCAAGGAGATCGACCACCGACTCAAGGGCAAGGCCCCGCAGGCGCCGTTCAAGTACTTCGACAAGGGCTCGATGGCGATCATCAGCAAGTTCCGCGCGGTCGCCAGCGTCGGCAAGCTGAAGCTGAACGGCGTGATCGCCTGGCTGATGTGGCTGGCCGTGCACCTGATCTACCTGACCGGCTTCAAGAACCGCATCGGTGCCCTGTTGAGCTGGGCGATCACGTTCATCGGCAACGACCGGTCCGAGCGCACGGTCACCGAGCAGCAGATCTTCGCCCGCGTGGCGCTGGAGCGGCTCGGTGGCGGCGCCAAGGACCTCGTCAGCGAGCCGGGCGAGTTCGACGCCATGCTCGAGGCGCGTCGTGCCGAGCTGGAGCAGGTGGCCGCCGAGGAAGCGCGTCTCACCGACCAGGGCAAGCGCGGCGTCCACGTCGACGCGGGCTGAGCGCTACTCGAACGTCGACGGCTTCGGCTGGTCGGTCAGCTCCCGTGCCCAGCGCGGGAGGATGAACAGGCCCTCGGCGTACACCGTGGGTCCCTCGGCGTCGGAGATGTGCGCCTCGACGTAGGTCTTGATGCCCTCGACCTTCACGATGCGTCCCTCGGCGTGCAGGTCGCCCAGTGGCGTGCCGCGTCGGTAGCTCAGGGTCAGTCGCCCGGTCATGCCGGGCGCCCCGCCGGCCGCGGCCGTCTCTCCGCAGACCTGGTCGAGGATCAGGGCGCTGACGCCGCCGTGGACGAGTCCGGGTGGCCCCTCGTAGGCGGCGCCGAGGGTGAAGTCGGCCCAGGCCCGCCCCTCGCTGGAGCGCTGCATCGTCAGGGGCGGGGCGATCGCGTTGCGGAGCCCGACCACGCTGTTGCCGTGGTTGTGTGCGACGGCGTCGGGCGTGACCGCGATGCCGTACGGGCCGTCCAGCTGGCTGGTCCGCAGCCGGGTGGTGAGCGCGTCGATCTCCTTGCGGACCGCGATCAGCTCGTCGTCGGGCACGGTGCTGCGGATCACCGCATCGATCAGCTCGCGGGTGCTCTGCGCCAGACCGCCAGCCGCCTCGATCTCTCGCTCGATCTCCTCGGGCGTGCGGTCGTCGGTGCGGTAGTCGAACATGGCTGCACAGTAGAGGTTGGTCTCGGCAAATATTGGTTTTGTCCCGACGGATGGCCTGTGATCTGATCCGCACCATGATCGAACTGGTCCAGCCCGAAGACCGCCACTACGCCTCCTGGTGCACCGCCGAGGACGAGTTCGGCGACACGCACCGTGACGGGTCCGGATTCTTCGGGCCGCGGCCGGCGACCGACCGGGCCTCGTTCGAGCAGATGGTCGCGGACCGCCTGGCCCAGGCCGACCCCGCGACCGTGCTGCCCGAGGACCGGGTGCACTGCACGTTCCTGTGGCTGGTCGAGGCGGACGAGTTCGTCGGCTACCTCGCCATCCGGCACGCGTTGACCCCGTTCCTGCTCGAGGAGGGCGGCCACATCGGGTACTCCGTACGCCCGTCCCGACGCCGTCAGGGCCACGCGTCGCGCGCCCTGGCGCTGTCCCTGCCGATCGCCGCGTCCTTGGGCATCGACCGCGTGCTGGTCACCTGCGACGAGTCGAACGTCGGGTCGCGTCGCACCATCGAGGGCAACGGTGGCGAGTTCGAGGACGTCCGCAACGGCAAGCGCCGCTACTGGATCCCGGTCTCCTGACGCTGGAGTCGCTCGAGCACCCGGGTGAACTCGGCGGCGTCGACCAGGCTCGCGTCGACGACGTACGGCGGCATGCCGGTGCGGTGGATCAGCACCTTCCAGCCGCGACCTCCGGGTGTGCCGACGGTCTCGTACTTCGTCGTCGGACTGGCCAGGTCGAAGCGGTGATGGCTGTCCCGGGTCCGGATGTCGAGGTTGCCCCGCTCGATCATCACCGTCGACGGCGCCGACCGGCCGTGCGCCCTCCAGAGCGCCAACGTGACCACGACTGCCACTCCGGCGAGCACGAGCGTGGTCGTCGACGGGTGCTGCGAGGCCCACCAGGCCAGGGCCGCGGTGGCCACGGCTGCGAGCCCGAGCAGCGCCAGCAGGAGGGCTCTCGAGTTGCCTCGTGGTGAGAGGTCGACGTTCTCCTGGTCCGGCTCGACGGTCGGCTTGACGTTTTGCTCGACGGGCATGCTCGCCGTGGGGCTCTCCGACGGGGTCGCCACCACGGCGGGCAGCACGGCGGTCTGCACGGGCTCCGGCTCGGGTTCGGGCTCGGGTTCGGGCAGGACGGGCACCGGCTCGGGTTCGGGTACGGGTGGGACAGATACCGGTTCGGTGTCGGGGTCGGGCTGGACCTCGGCCGCGGCCCGGACCGGCTCGGGTTGCGGGCTGTGGGACCGCCGGGTGGCCGAGGCCAGGAGTTCCTCGAGGGTCTCGAAACGCCCGGCGCGCGCAGGCTCCGGCTCGGGCGTGGGCTCGGGTGATCCAGGCTCGGGCTCGACTGGTTCGCTGTCACCACGCAGGGCCGCGAAGACGTCGACGCGAGCCGACGGACTGAAGTCCTCGACGTCGACCACGCCGATCGGCAGGTCCGCGACGGTCGGCCGCGGGTCAACCGTGGAGTCGGAGTTCGGCTCGACGTCGTCAGACGCGGCCTCGTCGGGCTCATCCGCCTCGGCGGCGCCCTCTGCGTCCTCTGCGTCGTCCGGCTCGTCGGCGAAGATCGAGAGATGTGTGTCGGTGGATGCGTGCGGCGCCTCGCCGAGTACCTCCGCGAGGGGTGCGGTCAACGGATCCAGGGTGGCCGGCACGGAGGCCTCCACGGTCTCGCCCGAGTCGGTCTCGCCCGGCTCTTCTCGCGAAAAGGGGGCCATATCAGGCAAAACTAGTCACTCGGCGACACGTTATGCCGCACGGACGCGTATGTGAGACGCACCGACCCGTCGTGAATTGTTCCGGACGGGACAATTCACGACGGGTCAGTGCCCGGGTAGGCCCTGTGGGACTCGAACCCACAACCAACGGATTAAAAGTCCGGAGCTCTGCCAATTGAGCTAAGGGCCCTCGGGTCAGGACGTCGCGCGAGCGTTCGGCGATTCCTGTTCCGCGGTGGCACACGATATCCCGCGCCACGCGATCGTCTGCACCCCGGCGTACGACGATCGATCGCCCGCCGCCTGCGTCGTACGCCGCACCGGCACTGGCCTGAGCGCAGAGGGACCCGTTACACCGCTGTTGCGAAGAGTTCACCGGATCCGGAGAAATCGGTGTGGTTTGACGGTTTCTTTTCCGTACGTGATTGGTAGTGTCGTGTCTGCATCAGGTGCAAGTTCCAGTATGGCTGACGCCCGCGGAGTTTGTGATCCAACGGCGTTTCTTCTTCGTGGGCCTGCCTCCACGAGTCGGAGCGACGTGTCACCGCAGTTGATGCGGGGTTGTCGCAGTGATGACCTCTCGCCCCGACAAAGGAGTAACGAGCAATGGCTCAGGGCACCGTCAAGTGGTTCAACGCTGAGAAGGGCTTCGGCTTCATCGCCCAGGAGGACGGCGGCGACGACGTCTTCGTGCACTACTCGGCCATCCAGACCAACGGCTACAAGTCGCTGGACGAGAACCAGAAGGTCGAGTTCGACGTCACGCAGGGTCCCAAGGGCCCGCAGGCGGAGAACGTTCGCCCGCTCTGATCGAATCGATCGAGCACGACACGGAGCTGGTCACCTGACCTGACTTCCATCTGGAGGCCCCATCCCCCTGCGGGGGTGGGGCCTTCGGGTCATTTTTGGGTCATTTGCTGGCCACCTACGTTTCGTAGCACCCCACACAGGGCACGATGGTCCATGAGGCATGCCCAGAGTCGGGCTCGGGGGCGCTTCGGACGAGAGAGGGCTGCGCGTGCACGACCAGTTCGACGTCACGCTCGAGGACCAGGAGCTGTTGGATGAGGTTGAACTCACCACCAGCCTGATCATCGCGGCCAGCGAGTCCGACGAGTCACTGACCCAGGAGCAGATCGACCTGATCCTCGGGGTCACTCCGGTCGAGGCGGAGCCGGAGCCCTCCTCACCGGAATCGCCTGCGCCCTCCGACTGACCGCCGTCGTTCACCGACCCGAGCCGACTCCCGACGGAGCCGGCTCTTTTCGAGTCTTGCGATGATTACCCTAGGGGGGTACCCTATTCGCATGAGCGAACACCAGCACGGCTACATCCACCGCAAGGATGACTACCTCAAGCGTCTCAAGAGGATCGAGGGGCAGGCCCGCGGCCTGCAGCGCATGGTCGAGGAGGAGAAGTACTGCATCGACATCCTCACGCAGGTCTCCGCGATGACCAAGGCGCTCCACGCCGTCTCGATCGGCCTGCTCGAGGAGCACATGAGCCACTGCGTCGTCGACGCGGCCCGAGTCGGTGACCGGGAGGCCCAGGAGAAGATCCGCGAGGCCACCGACGCCATCTCCCGCCTCGTCCGTTCCTGACCCCGTCCCGTCAAAGGAGAGCACCGTGTCCACCACAGGCACCAGCACCTGGACCGTCACCGGCATGACCTGCGGCCACTGCGTCGCGTCCGTCACCGAAGAGCTGCTCGAGGTCCCCGGCATCGACGCCGTCGACGTGACCCTCGAGACCGGGCAGGTCACCATCACCAGTGCCGAACCGCTCGACCGCTCGACCGTCGAGGCAGCCGTGACCGAAGCCGGCTACCAGCTGTCATGAGCACCGGAACGAGGATCGCGACCTTCGTGGTCGGCCTGGCGGTCGTCTTCGGCCTTGCGGTGTACGTCGGCCGCGCCGCCGGCCCCGACGTCACCGACGAGGTGGCGGCCGAAGAGCACGAGGGCATGGGCGGTTCGGACAGCCACGAGGGGGACGACGAGCACGCCGGCCACGAGCCGGCGTACACGCTCGAGCTCGCGCGGCCCGAGGTCGACCCGGGTGACGACAAGAGGGTGGCCTTCACCATCGTGGGTGCTGACGGCGAACCGCTGCGCGACTACGACGTCGTGCACGAGAAGCGCCTGCACCTGATCGTGGTGGGCACGCCGGCGTTGACCAGCTTCCAGCACGTGCACCCCACGATGTCCGCCGACGGTCGTTGGACCGCGCGCCTCGACCTGGCTCCCGGCACCTACGAGGTGTACGCCGACGCCACCACCGCCGGCGAGAACTTCGTGGCCACCGCGCCCCTGGTCGTACGCGGCCACCACCCGCGGCCTGAGTCCGTGCCCGCCGCGACCGTGCTCGAGCGCACCGGACCGTACGCCGTCGCGATGACCCGGGTCGACGACCAGGTCACCTTCACGATCTCGCGCCACGGCAAGCCGGTCACCGACATCGAGCCCTACCTCGGAGCCAACGGCCACCTGGTCGTCATCGAGGCCCGGAAGTTCGAGTACCTCCACGCGCACCCGCTCGCGGGACCGGCCGGCCCGCAGGTCTCGTTCGAGGTCGCCGACTCCTCTGGTGCGCACCGGCTGTTCCTTGAGTTCAAGCACGACGGCGCGGTCCGCCGCGTCGCGTTCACGGTCGGCGCCGTTCAGGGCGCCGGTGCCGCCGAGGACGACCACGCCGAGGAAGGAGACGGCCATGAGCACTGAGTCGACCCAGACCGAGGCCGAGATCCTCATCTCGGGGATGACCTGCGCGTCCTGCGCCAACCGCATCGAGCGCAAGCTCAACAAGGTCGCCGGGGTCGAGGCGAGCGTCAACTACGCCACCGAGAAGGCCAAGGTGACCTTCGCCGACACGATCACGCGTGACGACCTCGTGGCCACGGTGGAGGCCGCCGGCTACGGCGTGGTCTCGACCTCGCTGGATGAGGCCCCTGCCGTGTCTGAGGACGCCGCTGGGGACGCCGCCGACGCTGCGGCGCGGGCCTCCCTGCAGCGCCTGCTGATCAGCGCCGCCCTCACCATCCCGGTGATCGTGGTGGCGATGGTGCCGCGGTTCCAGTTCGAGTACTGGCAGTGGGCCTCGCTCACCCTGGCCGCGCCGGTCGTGGTCTGGGGCGGCTGGCCGTTCCACCTCGCCGCGTGGCGCAACCTGCGCCACGGCACCACGACGATGGACACGCTGGTCTCCGTCGGCACGATCGCCGCGTTCGGCTGGTCGCTCTACGCGTTGTTCCTCGGCACCGCCGGCACGCCCGGCATGGTGCACCCGTTCGACCTGCGGCCCCGCCGCGAGTCGGGCACCGGCAACATCTACCTCGAGGTCGCCGCAGGCGTGACCACGTTCCTGCTGGTCGGCCGCTGGTTCGAGGACCGTGCCAAGCGCCGTGCCGGCTCGGCGCTGCGCACACTGCTCGAGCTCGGCGCCAAGGAAGTCTCGCTGTTGCGCGACGGCGTCGAGACCCGCATCCCCGTCGCACAGCTCGCGGTCGGCGACGCGTTCGTCGTACGACCGGGGGAGCGGCTGGCCACCGACGGCGTGGTCGAGAGCGGCACGTCGGCCGTCGACGCTTCCCTGCTCACCGGTGAGTCGGTGCCGGTCGAGGTCGGGCCGGGTGACGCGGTCACCGGGGCCACCGTCAACGCCGGCGGCCGGCTCGTCGTGCGCGCCACGAGGGTCGGCGCCGACACCCAGCTGGCCCGCATGGCGACCCTCGTCGAGGACGCCCAGAACGGCAAGGCGCCCGTGCAGCGACTGGCCGACCGGGTCTCCGGGATCTTCGTGCCCATCGTGATCGCCATCGCCGCGGCCACCCTCGGCTTCTGGATCGGCGCCGACGCGCCCCTGTCGTTCGCACTGACCTCCGCGGTCGCCGTACTCATCATCGCCTGCCCGTGTGCACTGGGCCTGGCCACGCCGACCGCCCTGATGGTCGGCACCGGCCGAGGCGCCCAGCTCGGCATCCTGATCCGCGGCCCCGAGGTGCTCGAGTCGACCCGTCGCGTCGACACCGTCGTGCTCGACAAGACCGGCACCGTCACCCACGGGCGCATGTCGCTGGTGTCGGTCGTGGCCGCCCCCGGTGAGTCCCAGGACACCGTGTTGCGGCTCGCCGCCGCCGTCGAGGACGGCTCCGAGCACCCGGTCGGCCGCGCGATCGTCGCCGGGTACGACGGCGTGCTCCCCGCCGTCGACGGGTTCGCCAACCAGCCCGGCATCGGCGTCTCCGGCACCGTGGACGGCCGCGCCGTCTCGGTGGGGCGCAAGGTTTCGGTCGACGGCGCACTCGCGACGGCCCTCGACGATGCCGAGGCCAAGGGCCACACCGCGGTGGTCGTCACCGTCGACGACCGGGTCCGCGGTGTCGTGGTCGTGGCCGACACCGTGCGGTCGACGTCCGCGGACGCCGTACGCCGCTTCCGTGAGCTCGGGCTGGAGCCGGTCCTGCTCACCGGCGACAACGCGCGGTCGGCCTCCGCCGTCGCGGCCCAGGTCGGCATCGACCGAGTCGTCGCCGAGGTGATGCCCGCCGACAAGGTGGCCGAGGTGCGCCGCCTGCAGGACGAGGGCCGGGTCGTGGCGATGGTCGGCGACGGCGTGAACGACGCCGCCGCGCTGGCCCGGGCCGACCTCGGCATCGCGATGGGCTCCGGCTCGGACGTCGCGATCGAGGCCAGCGACCTGACCCTGGTCCGGGAGGACCTGGGTCTCGCTGCGGACGCGATCGGCCTCTCCCGCCGTACGCTCCGGACCATCAAGGGGAACCTCTTCTGGGCGTTCGGCTACAACGTAGCGGGCCTCCCGCTGGCCGCTGCGGGGCTGCTCAACCCCATGCTCGCGGGGGCCGCGATGGCCTTCAGCTCCGTGTTTGTCGTCACGAACAGCCTCCGTCTGCGGGGGTTCACGCCGGGCCGCTGAAGGGTCAAGTTGCGCGACGCGCCGACGTTGGCCCTAGCATGTTCAGCGTTCAGGTCCTCCTCATCAGGAGTTTTCCGTGGCTTTCCGCTTTCGTCCGGTCGATTCTTCCTTCTACGACCTCTTCTCCGAACAAGCCCAGCACCTCGTCGGGGGTGCCGCGCTCCTCGCCGAGATGCTCGGTGCCGACAGCAACCGCGAAGAGGTTGCCGAGCGCATGCGTGCCGCCGAGCACGCGTGCGACGAGACCACCCACGCCATCGTGCGGCGGGTGAACAGCACGTTCGTGACGCCGTTCGACCGCGAGGACATCTACTCGCTGGCCTCCGGGCTCGACGACGTGATGGACGAGATGGACGAGGCCGTCGACCTCATCCTGCTCTACGAGGTGGAGCATCTGCCCTCCGAGCTGTCCAAGCAGGTCGAGGTGCTCCAGCGCTGCGCCGAGCTCACCGCCGACGCGATGCCGCGTCTCCAGGCGATGAAGGACCTCGACGAGTACTGGATCGAGATCAACCGCCTCGAGAACGCCGGCGACAAGAACTACCGCCGTACCCTCGCGAGCCTCTTCAGTGGCAAGTACGAAGCCCTCGAGGTGATCAAGCTGAAGGACATCGTGGAGTCGCTCGAACAGGCGATCGACGCCTTCGAGACGGTGGCCAACATCGTGGAGCAGATCGCGGTCAAGGAGTCCTGACCGGATGGAACTCGCGATTGTCATCGCGGTGGTCGTCGTCGCCCTCGCGTTCGACTACACCAATGGCTTCCACGACGCGGCGAACGCGATCGCCACGTCGGTCTCGACCCGTGCACTGACCCCACGCGTCGCCCTGATCCTCGCCGCGGTGATGAACTTCGTCGGCGCGCTGCTCGGCCAAGAGGTCGCGCACACGGTCAGCGACGTGATCGACACCAGTGGGTTCGACGTCGAACACGGGCTGGTCATCGTGATGGCCGGCCTGCTCGGGGCGATCGTGTGGAACCTCGTCACGTGGTACTTCGGGCTGCCCTCGTCGTCCTCCCACGCCCTGATCGGCGGCCTCGTCGGCGCTGCGCTCGTGGGCGGTGCCACGGTCTCGTGGAAGACGATCATCGACAAGGTGCTCATACCGATGGTGCTCTCGCCGCTGTTCGGCTTCGTCGCCGCGTTCCTGGTGATGCTGCTGATCATGTGGCTCTTCCGCCGCGCCAACCCCCACAAGGTCAACCGCGGCTTCCGCCTGATGCAGACCGTCTCGGCGGCCGGCCTGGCCCTGGGCCACGGCCTCCAGGACGCGCAGAAGACGATGGGCGTGATCTTCCTGGCCCTGGTCACCAGCGGTCACGCCGCGGCCGGTGACGAGCTGCCCCTCTGGGTGGTCATCGCGGCCGCCGGTGCGATCTCGGCCGGCACCTACTCCGGTGGCTGGCGCATCATGCGCACCCTCGGCCGCCGGATCATCCACCTCGACCCGCCGCGCGGCTTCTCCGCCGAGATGGTCGGTGCGGGTGTGCTCTACACGACCGCGTTCGCGTTCCACGCGCCGATCTCGACGACCCACACGATCACCTCCGCGATCATGGGCGCCGGCGCCACCAAGCGCTTCTCGGCCGTGCGCTGGGGCGTGGCAAAGTCGATCGTGACGGCCTGGGTGCTCACCTTCCCGATGGCCGGCCTCGCCGCCGTGATCTGCTACTACCTGCTCCACTTCCCCCTCGAGATCTTCATCGGCTGACCTGCTTTCCCCTTCTCGATACTCCCTGACGTTTCGGCCCCAACTTCGGGATACTCCCTGACGTTTCGGCCCCAACTTCGGGATACTCCCTGACGTTTCGGCCCTCGACCACGGTTGTTCTCGCAGTGCGGTCGGCGTACCTGTGGATGACGCGAGCGAGAGATTGCCGGTTCGGTGCACCATCCGTGCATGCGCGAACAGGAAGCACATCCCTCGATCGGTGCGCGGGGAGGGCCGCCGTACGCCGTCTCCCACGGTGGTGATCTGACGTGTCCCTGGCCGGCTGCTCACCGGGATGGCCTGGTCCTCCCGGTCCGAGTAGGGCGGCCGGGTGGGCCTTCGGCGAAGGCAGCGCGTGGTCCGGGCTGGCGTCGCTCATCGCGTGGCTTCTACGTGCCTGCGTACGTCGACGGGGATCGGGCCGAGCAGCGCATCGTGGAAGCGAGCGTGGTCATGCCGCTCGGGGCGGGCATCACCGGGTGGGCGAGTCTGCGCTGGTATGGCGCGGTGTGGTTCGACGGGTACGCGCCTGACGGTGCGACCCAGCTGCCCATCCGGATATTGACTGGTGACCGCAACATCCGGAGCCAGCCAGGATTCGTGGTGGTCGAGGAGCGGCTCTTGCCGACAGATCTCACGGTCGTCGACGGTGTGGTCACGACCGATCCGGTGCGGTCCCTGACGCACGAGATGCGATATGCGACCAGCATGCGGGAAGCGTCCGTGGCGTTCAGTATGGCGGCGTACTCCGACCTGGTCACGGCACACGAGATCTGCGCGCATGGGCTCGAGCATCCGGGATGGACGGGGGCGCCCCAGCTGCGCGAGGCCAGCGCGTTCCTGGAAGAAAACTCGTGGTCGCCCTGGGAGCAGCGGACAAGCCTGGTCTGGCAGATCGACGCGGAGCTTCCGAAGCCGATGGCCAATCGACCCATCTTCGACAGGTACGGCAATCACCTCGGCACGCCCGACCTGCTGGACGAGGTCGCCGGAGTGGTCATGGAGTACGACGGGGGCGTCCATCTGGCACCGGGCAGAGAGGTCATCGACGCTACCCGGCTTGAGCGATTTCGCAACGTGGGGCTCGAATGCTTGACGGTGCGTCGCGGTGAGACCACTTTTCGCGAGTCGTTGGCCGGTCGGATGCGGGCGACGCGAGAACGGGCGCAGTTCGCGGCGCCGTCCCGTCGGCACTGGACGACTGAGCTGCCGAGGTGGTGGATCCCGACCTTCACGGTCGAAGAGCGACGGAACCTTGGCGAGTCCGAGCGCGTTGCCCTGTTGCGTCTCCGGCGCAAGATCTCGTGAGACAAGCGTTCAGNCGGAAGGGCCGAAACGTCAGGGAGTATCGCGGCGGAAGGGCCGAAACGTCAGGGAGTATCGCGACGGAAGGGCCGAAACGTCAGGGACTATCCGAAGCGGCCGGAGATGTAGGCCTCGGTGGCGGACTCGTCGGGGTTGGAGAACACCTTGGTGGTGGGGTTGAACTCCACCAGGTGACCGGGCTCGCCGACCGCCTTCAGGTTGAAGAAGCCGGTGTCGTCGGAGACGCGGGCGGCCTGCTGCATGTTGTGGGTGACGATCACGATCGTGTAGTCGGACTTGAGCTCGTGGATCAGGTCCTCCACGGCCGCGGTCGAGATCGGGTCGAGGGCCGAGCACGGCTCGTCCATCAGCAGCACCTCGGGCTCGACGGCGATCGCGCGGGCGATGCACAGGCGCTGCTGCTGGCCGCCGGAGAGGCCCATGCCGGGCTTGGCGAGGCGGTCCTTCACCTCGTTCCAGAGGTTCGCGCCACGCAGCGACTTCTCGACGATCGTGTCGGCCTCGGGCTTCTTCAGCTTGCGGGCGTTGAGCCGGTTGCCGGCGAGGACGTTCTCGTAGATCGACATCGTCGGGAACGGGTTCGGCCGCTGGAAGACCATGCCGATCTGCCGGCGTACGGCGACCGGGTCGACCCCGGCGCCGTACAAGGACTGGCCGTCGACGACGACCTTGCCCTCGACCCGGGCGCCCGGGATCACCTCGTGCATGCGGTTCAGCGACCGCAGCACGGTGGACTTGCCACAACCGGACGGTCCGATGAACGCGGTCACCGACCGTGCCTTGATGTGGACGTTGACGCCTTGTACGGCGAGGAAGTCGCCGTAGTAGATGTCGAGGTCCTTGACGTCGATGCTCTTGGCCATGGTGTGCAGATTCCTTACGTTCAGCGCCCGGTCTTGGGGGCGAAGATGTTGCCGATGATGCGGGCAATGAGGTTGAGCGCCATCACGATGATGATCAGGACCAGGGCGGCGCCCCAGACCCGGTCGGTCCAGATGTCGCCGTACTTGGCGTCGGTGGTGCCGTTCAGCGAGCTGTAGATGTAGACGGGCAGGGTCTGGACCGCACCACTGAACGGGTTCCAGTTCGCCTCGGGGAACGTGCCGCAGATCAGCAGCAGCGGCGCGGTCTCACCGGCCACGCGGGCGATGGCCAGGGTGATGCCGGTGACGATGCCGGCCACCGCGGTGGGCAGCACGACCTTGACGATGGTGCGCCACTTCGGCACACCCAGGGCGTACGACGCCTCGCGCAGGTCGTCGGGCACCAGCTTCAGCATCTCCTCGACGGAGCGGACCACGGTCGGGATCATCAGGAGCGACAGGGCGACACCGCCACCGAGCCCGAGGCGGGGCAGCGGGTCGCCGGTCAGCACGATGAACAGCGACAGGGCGAACAGGCCCGCCACGATCGAGGGGATGCCGGTCATCACGTCGACCAGGAAGGTGATCACCTTCGCCAGGCGGGAGCCCGCGCTGTACTCGACCAGGTAGATCGCGGTGAACAGGCCAACGGGGATCGCGATGATCGCGGCGATCGCGGTGACCATGATCGTGCCCATGATCGCGTGGTAGATGCCACCGCCCTGGCCGAGCGAGGCGAAGCCCGTCATGTCGCTCTGCAGGAAGCTCGGCGTGA
Organism: Nocardioides sp. Soil796; assembly: GCF_001429525.1. Lineage (NCBI taxonomy): Bacteria > Bacillati > Actinomycetota > Actinomycetes > Propionibacteriales > Nocardioidaceae > Nocardioides > Nocardioides sp. Soil796. Next base: position 739,608 of record NZ_LMSQ01000019.1, on the reverse strand, counting down.
GCACCGGGCCGCCCTTCACGATCACCGTGTAGAGCAGGCTGAGCAGCGGCATCATGGCGACCGCGAAGGTCGACCAGACCAGGGCGTTGACCAGGCGGTCGGTGGCCTTGCGGCGTCCCTCGACGGCCGTGGACCAGGCGGTCAGGCTGACCAGGAACACCAGCCAGGCCAGCAGCACCATGACGGCGAATCCGGAGCCGAGCAACATTCCGGCGACGCCACCGATGGCGACCGCGAAGACCACGGTCAGCAGCGTCGCGGCGCGCGGCAGCTGGCCGGCCCGGATGGCCATCTCCTGCGGTGCGGCGATTTCGGTGTGGGTCATGACCTCACCCCTTGTTCTGGCCGCGGGTGGCGATCCAGCGGCCCGCGAAGTTGACGACGAAAGTGAGGAGGAACAGGGCGAGGCCGGCGAAGATCATCGTGTTGATCTTGTCGCCCGAGGCGTTCGCGTAGTTGTTGGCGATGAAGGCGGCGATGGTGTTCGGGTTCTCCGCCGAGATGATGCTCAGCGTGAGGTAGCCGGTGCCGGTCGCGGAGAGCACCATGGCCACCGCCATCGTCTCGCCGAGGGCACGGCCCAGGCCGAGCAGGATCGCGGCGACCATGCCGGAGCGGGCGTAGGGGAAGACCGCGAGGCGGATCATCTCCCACCGCGTGGCGCCGAGGGCCAGTGCGGCCTCCTCGTGGGCCCGCGGGGTCTGGGCGAAGATCTCACGCAGCAGCGCGGTCACGATCGGCAGCGCCATCAGCGCCAGCACGATCGACGCGGTCAGCAGCGAACGCGAGTTCACCGAGCCGTCGAAGAGCGGGATCCAGCTGAAGTGCTCGTTGAGCCACTTGTACGCCGGGAGCAGCTTGGGGGCGAGCACCTCGAGCCCCCAGAGGCCGAAGACGACCGAGGGTACGGCGGCCAGCAGGTCGACCAGGTAGCCGACCGGCTTGGCCAGCGCCTTGGGTGCGTAGTGCGAGATGACCAGCGCCAGGCCGACGGCCAACGGGGTCACGATCACGATCGCGATCAACGACGCGTAGATCGTGCCGTAGAGCAGCATCCCGACGAACTTCCAGATGTCGGGTTCGCCGTACGTCGCCTCACCGGAGGCGTCGAGGGCGGGTAGGCCCTGGATGAGCAGGAAGGTGCCCACCCCGGCCAGGAAGAGGATCACGATGAGACCGGAGACCAGCGAGACCTTGCTGAACAGCAGGTCGCCGAGGCGGGTCGGCGGTTTCGCCTCTACCGGCGGGGCCTCGGGGGCCTCGGGGCCCGGGTCGACCATGGTGCTCACTGAACCTCCAAGAACTGCAGGACGGGGGGTGGAATCAAGACTGGGGGCCGGACCCGACTTCGGGCCCGACCCCCTGAGCCTGTTGAGCGATCAGGATCCGATCTTGGCGACGATTTCCTGGGCGCGGGTGCGCAGGTCGTCGGAGAGCGGGGCCGAACCGGCCTCTTCGGAGCCGATGGTCTGGCCCTGGTCGGAGAGGATGTAGGTCAGGTAGCCCTTGACCTGCTTGGCGGTCGCCTCGTCGTCGTACTTCTGGCAGGCCAGGAGGTACGACGTGAGCACGATCGGGTAGACGCCGTCCTCGGTGGTGGTGTGGTCGAGGTCGTAGATCATCGCGGTGTCGCCGGCGCCCTCGGCCTCGGGGGAGACCTCGAGGATCTTGGCGGCAGCGTCGGCGGACGGCTCGACGAACGCGTCGCCGACCTTGATCTTGGCCACGCCCAGGTCGCCGGCCTTGCTGGCGTCGGCGTAGCCGATGGCGTTCTTCTCACCGTCGGTCACGGACTTCACGACACCGTCGGTGCCCTTGGCACCCTCGCCACCGAACTGCTTGGGCCACGTCTCGACGACACCGGCCGTCCAGTTCTTCTTGGCGACCGCGTCGAGGTAGTCGGTGAAGTTCTCCGTGGTGCCCGACTCGTCGGAGCGGTGCACGGGGCGGATGTCCGCGTTCGGGAGCTTCTCGTCCTTGTTGTCAGCGACGATGCGCGGGTCGTTCCACTTCTTGATCTTGCCGGCGAAGATGTCGGCCAGCACGTCGGGCGCGAGGTTGAGGTTCTCGACGCCGTCGACGTTGAAGATGACCGCGATCGGCGAGACGTAGTTGGGGATCTGGATCGGCGCTGTGCCGCAGGTCTTGGTGGCTTCGGTCAGCTCGCCCTCCTCGTCGCTGAGGTAGGCGTCGGTGCCCGCGAACTTGTAGCCGCCGGAGATGAAGTTCTCGCGGCCGGCGCCGGAGCCCTGCGGGTCGTAGGTGACCGTCACGCCGCTGGCGACCGTGGAGAAACCAGCGATCCAGGCGTCCTGGGCCGAGCCCTGGGACGAAGCGCCACCACCGGCGAGGGTGCCGGACAGGCCTTCGTAGACGGAGGTGTCGCCGGCGTCGCCCTCGAGGTCGGTGTTGCTGTCATTTCCCCCACCGCAGGCAGCAAGGGAGAAGACGGCGATCGTCGCGATTGCGGGTGCCGCGATGCTACGGAAAGAAGTGCGCTTCACTTCAGTGCTCCTGATGTTTTGATGTTGATGACACCAGTGAGTGAAAGCCCTCCAAGTGACCGGATTGCTCGGCCTCGGTGAACGAGCGGTGAACGCTGGTCGGCCCTTTGGTCGCCGGTGGGCGGAGAAGAGACGGCCATCACGTGAACTGCCCCGTGGGCCTCTTGACTCAGCCCGGATTCAGCGCACCAGATGACACTCGGTGGCGACCACCGAGCCGTCGCGCAGGTGAACGACGAACATCTGGCCGGGTTCGAGCCCGGGATCGGCCAGGCCGAGGGTGAAGAAGACGTCGGGCAGCACCGGTCGGTGGGTGCACAGCACCGTGCGCTTGCCGCCCTCGACGAGCGCGTCGACCACGTCGAGCACGCCCTCGGCGGTGGCGTCCTCCTCGCTCAGGGCGTCACGGGTGTCGATGTCGCGTGCGGTCGCGTCGGCGTACGGCAGCAGCGTCTGCACGCACCGGTTGGAGGAGGAGGACACCAGCCTGCGGACGTCGTACGCCGCCAGCACGGGCACGATGCGCTCCGCCTGGGCCGCGCCCACCTTGAGCAGCGGGCGCAGGCGGTCGTCGGTGCGCCAGTAGGAGCGAGCCCGGGCCTTGGCGTGGCGCAGCACCACCAGGGTCGTCGTACGGCCCCTGGCGGCACGGGCCAGCGCGAGCGTCTCCCGGTCGCGGGGATAGGTCAGCAGCTGCTCGGCCTTGTCGGCGGGGACCCAGCGGACCTCGTCGATCTCGTCGTTCGGCGCGTAGCCGGACACGTCGTCGCTGCCCACGACCCGGCCGACCCAGTAGTGCACGACCTTGTCGCGGGTCCCGACTCGGTAGTGCTGGTCGGGCAGCGGCCGGCCCAGGCGTACGTCGAGTCCGGTCTCCTCGCGCACCTCGCGGACGGCGCACGCCGTGACGTGTTCCCCGCGGTCGACCTTCCCCTTGGCGAAGGACCAGTCGTCGTACTTCGGGCGGTGCACCATGAGCACGTCCCCGCCCTTGCGGACGATCACGGCACCGGCGGCAATGATGTCGGCCTGCGGCATGCCGCTAGCGTATGTCCTTGTGCGCGGACCGGTCCGCGTCCGTTGCCCAGGCGTGAGGTGGTTTCTCCCGGATGTCCCGTCGACGTGTCGCCCTGTTCACCGTGGTGGTGGTCGTCATCGCCGCAGTTGCGGCGGCGGTCGGCTGGTTCGTGTGGCCGCGGGACAGCGACTTCGAGAAGGCGGCCGCGCTGCTGCCGGACGACACGCTGCGGGTGACCTGGACCGACTGGGAGCGGGTGCGCGACGAGGTGGGTGACTCCGACGTCTACACCGCCGCCACGGACCGCGACCTGTCGGTCTCCTCGCTCGCCGGGTCGGCCGATGACATCGAGGCACAGCTCGGCTTCGACCCGCTCGACGCCGACTGGGAGCTGTTGGGCCACTCCCGCGAGGGCATGGTCGTGGTCGTCAAGCTGCCCGGTGATCTCGATGACGTCGCCTCCGCGTTCAAGGGGGCCGGCTACACCGAGCCGTCGTCGAAGCGCATGGACGGCGCCGTGTGGGAGGGCGGGCCCGACGTGCTCGCGTCGCTCGGGCTCACCAACAACGAGCTGCAGAGCGTGGCCTTCGTGGAGGAGGAGGGCCTCCTGGTCGGTTCCGACTCGGCCACCTACCTGCGCAGCGCGATGAAGACCGTCACGGGCGACGAGGACGGCCTCGACGTCACCCCGCTCACCGACCCGCTCGAGGACGACCCGCTCGACGCGACAGTGTTCCTGGAGGACTACGCCTGCGAGGCGCTTTCGATGAGCCAGGCCGACGAGGCGACCCAGACGGTCGCCGACGGTCTGGTCGACGACGCCGGCGGGGTGTCGCCACTGAAGGGCTACCTGGTCGCGCTGTCGGCCGACGAGCAGCTCTCCGTGGTGTTCCGATTCGCCGACGACGACCAGGCCGAGCGCAACGCTTCCTCACGCGGCTCGCTGGCCACGGCCGAGGACCCAGGTCAGATGGTGGCCTACTCCGACGTGTTCTCCGACCCCACGACGGAGGCCGACGACGCGGACGTCGTACTCACCGCCACGGCGTTGCGCGACGGCTACCCGATGGCGAACCTCGCCGCCGGGCCGGTGCTGCTCGCCACCTGCTAGACGCTCAGCGCTTGTTGCGGCGCTGGCGGGCGATCAGCATCTGGTGCAGCGACTGGGTGCCCTCGGTGCGGGTCCAGTCGGCGTCGGAGCCGAGCGTCCAGGCGGCCGTGTCGGCGTCGAACGCCAGGTCGAGCACGTTGGCGACGCGGGTGACCAGGTCTTCGGTGGGCAGCTTGACCAGCACCTCGACCCGTCGGTCGAGGTTGCGGTGCATGAGGTCGGCGGAGCCGATCCAGGCGACCGGCGTACCGCCGCCGGCGAACTCGAAGACCCGGCTGTGCTCGAGGAACCGGCCGAGGATCGAACGGACCTCCATCGTCTCCGACAGGCCGGGTACGCCGGGGCGCGCGGCGCAGATGCCGCGCACGAGGAGATGCACGGGTACGCCGGCCTGCGAGGCCAGGTAGAGCGCGTCGATGGTGGCCTCGTCGACGATCGAGTTCGCCTTGAGCCGGATCCGCGCGGGGCGCCCGGCCAGGTGGTGCTCGATCTCGGCGTGGATCTGCTCGATCAGGCCCTCGCGGACGCTGTCGGGCGCGACCAGCAGCTGGTCGTAGGACGCGTTGCGCGAGAAGCCGCTCAGGTTGTTGAACAGGTGCGCGACGTCCTCGCCGATCGCCTGGTCAGCGGTGATCAGGCCGAAGTCCTCGTAGAGGCGGGCGGTCTTCGGGTTGTAGTTGCCGGTGCCGATGTGGGTGTAGCGGCGGATGCCCTCGGGTTCGTCGCGCACCACCATCGACAGCTTGCAGTGGGTCTTGAGGCCGACCAGTCCGTAGACCACGTGGCAGCCGGCGTGCTCGAGCTTGCGGGCCCAGCGGATGTTGTTGGACTCGTCGAAGCGGGCCTTGATCTCCACGATCACCAGCACCTGCTTGCCGGACTCGGCCGCGTCGACGAGGGCGTCGATGATCGGCGAGTCACCTGAGGTGCGGTAGAGCGTCTGCTTGATCGCCAGCACGTGCGGGTCGGCGGCAGCCTGCTCGATGAACCTCTGGACCGACGTCGAGAACGAGTCGTAGGGATGGTGGAGGAGCACGTCGTGTCGGCGCGCGGCCTTGAACACGTCGACCGGGCTCGCGGACTCGACCTCGGCCAGCAGCTCGTGGGTGCTCGGCACGAACGCGGCGTACTTGAGCTCCTCGCGGGGGAGGTCGGCGATGTCGTGGAGTCCGCGCAGGTCGAGCGGGCCGGGCAGCTGCACGACCTCCTCGGGGGTGACGCCGAGCTCGGAGATCAGCAGGTCGAGGATTCGCGGGTTGATCGATTCCTCGACCTCGAGGCGCACCGACGGGCCGAACTTGCGACGCAGCAGCTCCTTCTCGAGGGCGGCGAGCAGGTTCTCGGCGTCGTCCTCCTCGACCTCGAGGTCCTCGTTGCGGGTGACCCGGAAGGTGTGCGCCTCGAGCACCTCCATGCCGGGGAAGAGGCGCTTGAGGTGCTCGCCGATGACGTCCTCGAGCGGCACGAACCGCTGGTTGCCGACGGGCACGAACCGGCTGAAGATCGGCGGCACCTTGACCCGGGCGAAGTGCTCCTTCTTGGTCTTCGGGTTGCGCACCAGCACGGCGATGTTGAGGGAGAGCCCCGAGATGTAGGGGAACGGGTGGGCCGGGTCGACGGCCAGCGGCGTCAGGACCGGGAAGACCCGCTCCTTGAACAGCCGCTTGCACTGCTTCTGCTCGTCCTTGTCGAGGTCGTCCCAGCGGACCAGCTCGATGCCCTCGTTCTTGAGCGCCGGCACGATCTGGTCGCCGAAGACGGCCGCGTGGCGTGCCATCAGCTCCTTGGTCCCGACCCAGATGGTGTCGAGGACCTCGCGCGGCAGGTGTCCGCTGGCCGCGCGTACGGCGACTCCAGCGGCGATCCGGCGCTTGAGGCCGGCCACCCGCACCATGAAGAACTCGTCGAGGTTGCTGGCGAAGATGGCCAGGAACCGGGCCCGCTCGAGGAGCGGCTGCTCCTCGTCCTCGGCGAGCTCCAGCACCCGCTGGTTGAAGTGCAGCCAGCTGAGCTCGCGGTCGAGGAACCGGTCGGGGAAGTCCTCGAGGGGCAGCTCACCCTTGCCGGGGACGTACGGCGGCTCGACGTCAAAGGTCTCACTGCCTCCCACCACGCGGAGCCCGGCGTCGACAGGCCCCTCGTCGAGTGATCCGGCCGTGTGCGAGGGGAGGCTGTCGTGCGTCATGCCACCGAGTGTGGCACCGCATGGTGAACGGCAGGTGACGAAGGATTCCCGCGCACTCGGGCAGTCGGCGAGCGCCCGGTCGGGCGATCGCGGGCTTCGTTGGTGGTTGGTGGCTCTTCATGGCGCCGCGAACAGCCACCAGCCACCAACGAAGGGGTGGATCTGTCGGTGGAGCAGTCTCAGCCCACCGTGGCCTGTGGAGGACGGGCCCGCGACCCCGTGACTTCGGAGATGCTCGTCGTCATGGCTTTGCCGAAGGATCCCCTCGAAGGCGCATGGATGCTCGATCCACCGCCCCGGATCGCGCGCCCGCAATTCGTCGTACCCGTGGCCGTGGACCCGTCGGGGCAGCGGGGCCCGACATACGGCCAGTCGCGTGGCCCGCACTGGCGGCGTACGTCGCCGAACCGGTTCGTCCCCTCGGACGCGATCTACGACGAGACGACCCAACGCATCGTCGAGGTTGCGGCGGCGCTGCCCCCGGACGCCGCGATCACCGGATGGGCCAGCCTGCGCCTGGCCGGTGCTCCGTACTTCGACGGCCGTGACCACCGCATGCGGGAACTCCCTGTACCGGTGGTAGCTGCCCGCGGGCGCCATCGCCGTGAGCTGGAAGGAGCGCGCGTACATCGCGAGGGATTCAGGCCAGATGAGATCGTCCACCGGCTGGGCGCCCGCTGCACCAGCGTTGACCGAGCGATCCAGGACGAGATGCGGCACAGCGACGACGTACGCCTGGCGGTCGAGGTGATCGACATGGCGTGCCACGCGCAGTTCACCTCGCTCGCCCGCTTCGGCGTCTATGTCGATGCCGCGCCCCGACGAGTGGGGATGCCGACTCTCCGCGCCGCGCTGGAGCTGGCATCAGAGGGTGCCCAATCGCGCCAAGAGGTGCAGATGCGTCTCATCTGGGAGGTGGACGCGGGGTTGCCGCGGCCGCTGTGCAACCCGACCCTCTACAGCTCGAGCGGCAGATTCCTGGCCCGCCCCGACCTGCTCGACCGCGTGGCCGGAGTGGTCGGGGAGTACGACGGGATCCATCACGACGCGGATCCTCAGCGAGGAAGGGACAACACGCGAGAGCAGCGACTGCGCAACCATGGACTCGAGTACTTCGCCGCGGTGCGGGGCGAACTGGCGGCCAAGATCATGGTGCCGCGCATGCATGCCGCCCGTGCGCGGGCAGCAACGTCGCGTATGCCGCGCGCCTGGACCCTCGTTCGTCCGCTTCATCTCACGCCCGAACTGACTCTTGATGAGATTCTGGACCGGCGACCTCCGCCGATCTGATGGACAGGGCCGAACGGAGGAAGGGCCAGCGGGGGTGGGCTTGGTTGGTGGCTGGTGGCTGTTCGCAGCGCGATGAAGAGCCACCAGCCACCCACGAGCGACTGGAATGGCTGGGGACGTCCCGCGTGGTGTGCGTCACGCACGGATCCGGCGTACCGCGGGTAGGTTTCTCGACATGTCTCTGGAAGATCGCCTCAAGAAGCTGACCGTGGCCGGTGCGCTGAGCCTCCCCGCAGGGGTCAAGCGCCGGCTCGCCGGCAAGCCGGTCGTGCTCGACGGAGCGACCCTCGACGTCGACACGCAGCTGCTGCTGCGGCTGCAGAAGGTGGCTCGTGAGACGGCCGCCGAGACCCTGCCGATCCCCGACGGCCGCGAGCGGCTGGCCGCGCAGAGCGTCCTGGTCGGCGGCAACCAGCCGATCGGGTCGACCGCGCACATCTCTCTCGCCGGGATCCCCGCGCGGGTCTACGTCCCGACGACGCTGCTGGGCTCCGAGCAGCGACCGACGCTGGTCTTCCTCCACGGCGGAGGCTTCATCTACGGCGGCGGGCACAGCACGCACGAGCAGGCCTGCCGCTTCCTGGCCGAGCGGTCCGGCGTACAGCTCATCTCCGTCGACTACCGGCTGGCGCCCGAGGCGCCGTTCCCCGCGGCGTACGACGACGCGGTGGCCGCGTTCCGCACCGTGGTCTCGCGGGCGTCCTCGCTCAAGGTCGACCTCGACCGGATCGCGGTCGGCGGTGACTCGGCCGGCGGCAACCTGGCCGCGACGGTGGCACTGGCCACGGTCGACGACGACGTTCCGCCCGTGTGGCAGCTGCTGGTCTATCCGATGACCGACTGTGTCGGCACCACGGAGAGCCGGCGGATGTTCGGCCAGGGGTTCTTCCTCACCGACGAGTTCATCGAGCTCGCGCTCGAGAGCTACGTGCCTGACCACGAGGACCGCAAGGACCCGCGGGTCTCGCCGCTGCTCGGCACGATCCCGGCCGGGGTGGCCCCGGCCCACGTGGTGACCGCCGGCTTCGACCCGCTGCGCGACGAGGGTGAGGCGTACGCCGAGCACCTGCGCTCAGCAGGAGTGGCGGTCACGCACCGACGCGAACCGGGCCTGATGCACGGGTTCTTCAACACCGTCGGGGTCGGTACGTCGGGTCCGGCCGCGGTCGCCGACATCGCCTCGCGCCTGGCGATCGCCCTCCGTTAGTGCGGGTGGCGGTACTGCACGTGCGTGTCGCTCGGCGCGTGGGTGAAGCCCAGCCCCTCGTAGACCGCCCGCGCAGGCAGGTTGTCGGACTCGACGTAGAGGATGACCTCTCCGTCGGACGTGAGCCGGTCGGCCAGGTGCTCCAGGCCGGCCAGGGTCAGCGCCTTCCCGAGGCCGCGCCCCTGCGCCTCCGGGGCGATGCCGACGACGTACACCTCGCCGGTGGAGGCGGAGTGCCGCTTGGTCCAGTGGAACCCCAGCATGTGGTCGCCGTCGAAGCTGACGAGCAGGCCGGCCGGGTCGAACCACGGCTCGGCCATCCGCTCCGCGAGGTTCTCGGCGTCCATCGAACCCTGCTCGGGGTGGTGCGCGAAGGCCGCCGCATTGACCCGCAGGAGCTCGGCCTCGTCGCCCGGCTGGAACCCGCGGATCTCAACCGTGCTTGAGGATGCGGGCAGCTCGCTGGAGACGGGACGACGCATCACCCACAGCTCGCGGGCGCGGTCGAAGCCGTGACGCTTCGCGAGCACGGCGGCCGCCGGGTGGTCGCCGTGGGACCACGCCGAATGTGTCAGGGGTGCGGCCTCGGCCGCGAGCGTCGTACCGAAGCCGGCACCGCGTGCGGAGGGCGCCACCGCGAGGTCGACGCCCTCGTCGTGCAGCAGGGCGAAGCCGGAGTCGCCGATCAGCCACAGGCGCGAGCCCTCGAGTCCGCGGTTCTTGAGGCGCAGGGTGGCCGACTCGTCGAGCGGGTCCTGCCGGTCGCCGGTCGCGCACGCCGCGCGGATCCGTTGCAGGGCGGTCAGGACCTCGTCGTCGAGCGCGGTGATCTCGGTCAGCAGTGCGGAGGTCATGGGGCGACCCTAGCCACCCCGGGTCAGGAGTCGGCGGACTCCTGGGCCGATTGTGCGGCGTCTTCCTTCTCCTTGGTCGGCACCATGAAGCGGTAGCCGACGTTGCGGACGGTGCCGATCAGCGTCTCGTGCTCCGGTCCGAGCTTGGCGCGGAGGCGGCGTACGTGCACGTCGACGGTGCGGGTACCGCCGAAGTAGTCGTAGCCCCAGACCTCCTGGAGCAGCTGCTGGCGCGAGAAGACCCGACCCGGGTGCTGGGCCAGGAACTTCAGCAGCTCGAACTCCTTGAACGTCAGGTCGAGCGTGCGGCCGCCGAGCTTGGCGGTGTACGTCGCGTCGTCGACGACCACCTCGCCGCTGCGGATCACGTGGGCGTCGGGATCGTCGGCCTCGCGCTGCTGGGCCAGCCTGCCGATGGCGAGCTTGATCCGGGCCTCGAGCTCGGCCGGTCCGCAGGTGTGCAGCACGACGTCGTCCATGCCCCAGTCGGCTGCGACCACCGCGAGGCCACCCTCGGTGGTGATCAGCAGGACAGGGGCGTCGGAGCCGGTCGTGCGGATCAGGCGACAGAGGTCACGCGCGTGGGCCAGCTCCTGGCGCCCGTCGACCAGGAGCAGGTCGGCGTCGGGCGCCTCGAGCAGGGCGCTGCCCTCGGAGGGGAGGATGCGGACCTGGTGGTTGAGCAGGGCCAACCCCGGAAGCACGTCGGCTGACGGTTGGAGGGCGCTGGTCAGTAGGAGAAGTGTGCTCACGGGCGCTCCTTCCACGTGGTGATCCGCAGACGCAGATAAGGAAGGATATCGGTCATGACCCCTGATTCCGCTGCGTCGCCGCAGAGAGAGACGCAGATCATCGTGCGCTACTGGGCCTCCGCGCGGGCTGCGTCGGGCGTGAACGAGGACGTGCTCGCGGTCGAAGGGCCGCTCACGCTGACCGAGGTCCGGGCCCGCGCGCTGGCCCTGCACCCCGATTCCGACACCCTCGAGCGGGTCATCGGGGTGTGCTCGGTGCTGGTCGACGACGAGCCCGCGGGGAGGCAGGATCCGGACACCGTGCGGGTGCGACCCGGCCAGTCGGTGGAGTTCCTACCGCCGTTCGCCGGTGGCTGAGCCGGGAACACCCGGCGGCGCACGTCGGTTGAGGCTCACGTGACCACCGGCCAGATCGTCCTGCTCGTCGTCGTACCCCTCGCCCTGGCGTTCGGGGTGTGGCGGGCGTACGCCGACGGCCGGTTCCGCGGCACGCACAAGGTGCACGGCGCGCCCGAGGTCGAGGAGGAGCGGGTCGAGAGCATCCTCGACGCCACCGACATCGAGCACACGCTGGGGGAGAAGGCCACGCTCCTGCAGTTCTCCAGCGCGTTCTGCGCCCCGTGCCGCGCCACCCGGCGGGTGCTGTCCGACATCGCCGGTATCGTCCCCGGGGTGGAGCACATCGAGGTCGACGCCGAGCACCACCTCGAGCTGGTCCGCCGCGTGGGCATCCTGCGTACGCCGACCACGCTGGTCCTCGACCCGCACGGCCGGGAGGTCACCCGGGCGACCGGGGCGCCGCGCAAGGAACAGGTGCTGGCGGCGCTGGCCCGGCTCTAGGAGCACGCTCCTGTCGGCGTCAGGCCTTCTGGACGAACACCATCAGGGTGGAGGCCAGACGGGGCGGGGTGAGCCGGTCGAGGAACTGCGCGGCCCGCCAGGCCGGCACGGAGTTGCCCATGTAGGTCGGCTCGGAGCTGTGGCCGTAGACGACCAGCCGGTTCGGCTCGGGGAAGAGCCGTGCGAGGTGTCGTCGGGTGTTCATGTGGTACTCCACCGGGAACACGTCCTCCGCCTTGCGGCCGGGCTGGAGCCTGGAGAGCACCCGGGTGTGCAGGTGGTTCGGCACGGACCGGGCGCCGAGTCCGATCAGTCCCCACTTGTTCGGCGTACGCGCGGCGAACCAGCCGCCGGGCCTCAGCACGCGCAGCACCTCGGCGGCGACACCGGGTGCGTCGGCCTCGGTGACGTGCTCGAGCACGTAGTCGGCCAGCACCAGGTCGAAGCTCTGGTCGGGGTACGGAATCGGTGAGCCCGGGGGCACGACCAGGGCGTCCTCGAGCGTGGGGTTGGAGATGACGGCGGTGTCGACGTCGATGCCGACCACTCGGCGCACCCGCTCGTGGAAGGACCGCAGCGCCAGATGGGTGGCCGGCATCGGGTCGTGGGCCCACTGGCCACGGCCGGCGCCGAAGTCGAGCACCTCCGACTCGGGCGTCAGCAGGGCGTTGACCCGCGTGTAGAAGTCGACGAAGCCGTCGTGCCGGGTGAAGCCGCCGACCGCAGCCTCGGGATAGAGGCGGGCCAGCGTCTCACCGGGCTGCAAGTGGTCGTCACCGGTCGCGGCCGTGGGCGGCGCCGCGGGCTCGGACGTCGTCATGCCGGGGCCGTTCATGCGGGATACCCCAGTCGCTCGGCGAGGCCCGGCGAGAGGGCCTCGACGGCCGCGTAGTGCTCCTCGTTGAACAGGTCGCGGAAGGTCTTGCGGTCGAGGCGGTAGTGCGACTCGGACCCGGCGTCGCGCTGGGCCAGGTCCTTGACCTGCAACGCCTCGCGGGAGACGTCGGACAGCACGGTCTCGAACTCGTCGGGCGTGAGGTCGATCTCGCAGTGCTTGAAGATCGCGGACAGGTTGGTGCGGGCATCGGCCGAGACCTCCTCGAGCTTGAACGTCGCGACATTCGGGTCGTCGACATCGAGCCAGGTGGCCATCTCGAGCAGTCGCGAGCCGCCGAGGCGGATCACCTCGAGCAGCCCCTCCTCGATCGGCTTCGACCGCAGGTCCTCACGGAAGTCCTCGTAGCCGGCGACCGGCCGATGCGTGCCGATCGCGGAGAAGTAGCCGGAGACGAAGAGGTCGCGCGGGTCGCGGAACATGTAGATCAGGCGGTAGGGGTGGCGGTGCGTCATCGCGAGGTACTCGTCGTGGCTGAAGTAGAGGCCCGGGACGAACGTCCCCGCCGGGAACGGCTTGGAGGGCTTCAGCTGGTAGTCGAGCTGGGGCAACGTGAACAGCCCCGTGTGGCGGCGTACGACGGGGTGGTCGAGGAGCGCCTTCATCCACTGGCTGCCGGCCTTGGGCGACCCGGCGGCGTAGAGGTTCGCGATCGCCGGCACCCGGCCGGAGCGCTCCAGACGTACGCCGCGCGCCCGGGCGGCAAGGTGCACGCCGCGCTTGATGGTGTTGCGGGCGGGATCCCACTGGACGGCCCGGGTGGCCCACTCGCGGACTGCGCCGTCGTGGGCACGCGCCTCGGGTGTTGACGGCGACAAGCGAAACCTCCGGGTGGCAGTGCTCGATGGTGAAGGGCGTAGCCGCGCCGCATCAGGCGCGTTGTAAGGGAAACGTCCGGGAGACGTGTTCGGTTACGCTACCCGCGGCCGTCCGTTGCCGGAGGATCGCAGCCAGGGGCCGAGGACAACGAGGGATGGCTTGAGTCAGAGCAAGCAGTCGGTGGGGTCGGCGGGCCGTCGACTGAGCGTGATCACGATCGACCAGGTCGTCTCGGGCGCCTCGAACCTGCTGATCGCCGTGCTGGCTGCACGCTTCCTCGGCGTCGCGTCCTTCGGGCTCTTCGGCATCATCTTCATGGTCTACGTGACCGCCCAGGGGCTGGCCCGGGCGATGGTCTGCGAGCCCGTCCTGGTGCACCCCGAGGAGGCCGTGGAGCGTCCGGGAGCGGTGATCGGGTCGGCCAGCGTGGTCGGATCTTTGATCGCGCTGGTGGTGCTGGCCAGCGGCCTCGTGGCGCACTTCTTCGACGCCGACCTGCGCAACGGCCTGCTGGTCCTGGCGGTGAGCCTGCCGTTCCTCGTGCTGCACGACCTCGGCCGCTATCTCGGCTTCGCGACCCACCGACCGACCCGCTCGCTGGCCCTCGACCTGGTCTGGCTGGTCCTGCTCGTCGCCGCGATCGTGGCCCTCTTCGCGCTCGACCGGCAGACGCTCACCTGGTTCATGGTGGCGTGGGCCGGCACCGGAGCCGTCGCGGCGCTCCTGGTCCTCTGGCAGTACCGCCACCACCGGATCACCCCGAACCTGTCGTGGCTCCGGTCGAAGTGGAGCTTCTCCTGGCGCTACATGCTCTCGTTCGTCGCGACGTACGGCGCCTCGCTGGCCACGACCGTCGCGATCGCCGCCGTCGCCGGAGCGCGTGCCTTGGGTGGCGTGCGAGGCGCGTTGCTGCTGGTGCGGCCGTTCATGACCTTCCAGACCGCGTCGGTGGCCGCCGGCATCGCCGAGATCGCGCACCTCGACGCCGGTCGGGCCGTGCTGCGTCGCCATGCCCGTCGTACGACGGTGCTCACCGTGCTGGTGGCGGTGCTGAACCTGCTCGTGCTGCTGTTCCTGCCGACCTGGCTGGGTCGTGCGGTGCTCGGCGAGACCTGGGAGGTGACCGAGCCGTTGATGCTGCCGGCCGGTCTGCAGATCGTGTTCCTGGCGCTGGTCACCGGTCCGCGCTCCGGGTTGCTCGGCGTACGCGCGATCCAGAAGACCGTGGTGATCGACGTGGCCAGCACAGTGATCCTGCTGGTGCTGACGGTGGCCGGCGCCGCGGTCGACGGGGCAGTCGGTGCGTTCTGGGGCTGCGCGATCGGTCAGGGCGTGATCGCCGCAATCTGGTGGTCCGTCTTCTGGGGCCACACGGGTCGTGCCCGGGGCGGGCGGCACGCCCGACGCACGCGTGACCTCACCCCGGCCGCCTTCGTTGGCCAGACAGACACCGACCTGTGAAGGGGCCCCACCTGTGCTGAACTTCCTCCGCTTCGTGAAATACGCCCTGCTGCGTGGCCGCGACGCCGTGATCGGCAAGAACATCGCCAACCTGAACCGCCTGGTCAAGGCCGGCCGGGTGACCGTCGGGGAGCACACGTACGGCGGCCCGCCGATGATCAAGGTCTTCGACCACGACAACACGAAGCTGACGATCGGGAAGTACTGCTCGATCTCCGGTGACGCGCTGATCCTGCTCGGTGGACGGCACGCCACGGACGCGTTGACGACCTACCCGCACCGCATCCTCTGGAAGATGGAGGGGGCCGGCAAGGACGGTTTCCCGATGCCTTCGGAGGACTCGTCGATCGGCTCGGACGTGTGGCTGTGCGACAACGCCATCGTGCTCACCGGCATCCGCATCGGCCACGGCGCGATCATCGGCGCGGGCGCCGTAGTGACCAAGGACGTGCCCGACTACGCGATCGTCGGGGGCAACCCGGCGAAGGTGATCTCCTACCGGTTCCCCGAGGAGCAGCGCAAGGCGCTCCTCGACATCGCCTGGTGGGACTGGCCCGACGAGGACGTCCGCGAGGCCGTCCCGCTGATCGCCGGCAAGGACGTCGACGCGTTCATCGCCCACGCCGCAGAGCGCGACCGGCGGCTCGGTCGCGGCTGACCGGAGTCAGCTCTTGCGCCAGTAGGCCCCGAAGTCGTCGATCTGGATGATCTCGTCGGTGATGCCGTGCTGGGCGCGGTAGTCGAGCACCGCCTGGCCGGCCTGGGAGGCGTGGCTGCCGAAGTCGTCGATGATGCAGAAGCCGCCGGGGGCGAGCTTGGGGTAGAGCGGCTCGAGTGCCTGGATCGTCGACTCGTACATGTCGCCGTCGAGGCGCATGAGCGAGAGCTGGTCGATCGGGGCGGTCGGCAGGGTGTCCTTGAACCAGCCGACGAGGAACTCGACCTGGTCGTCGAGCAGGTCGTACCTGCGGAAGTTGTGCTCGACGATCTTGGTGCCGACCGCGAGACCACTCCACTTGTAGTGGGTGTCGCCCGCGTCCGCGGCATACCGGTCGGCATCCGGCTCGGGCAGTCCCTGGAACGAGTCGGCCACCCACACCTTGCGCGCGGTGTCGCCCCACGCCTTGAGGTTGGCGCGCATGAAGATCGTCGCGCCGCCCCGCCACACGCCGGTCTCGATCAGGTCGCCGGGGACACCCTCGGCCTCGATCGTGGCGATCGCCTCCTGGATGTTGTCCATCCGCTTCAGGCCGATCATCGACTCCGAGCGCGAGGGCCAGTCCTGCCCCACCTCGCGCAGCTCGGGGGAGTACGGGCGCTTGTAGGCGATTTCCAGGTTGAACCTGTTCGCGAGCCTTCCGGCCGCGTGCGCGCCACGCTTGAGCACCTGCGTGGCGGTTGCCCGGTTGAGGCCCGGCTCACCGAGAGTGCCGGTGCCGACGCTGCGTGCGCCACCGAGAATCGTGTCGTTGTCCTCGGCCAGGGCGCCGGTCAGGCTGCGCTTGACGAGGTCGAGGTAGAGATCGCGGAGGACTGCATCAGATGTGGACACGCGCAGGAACATAACACCCATACGTGGCCCGGATCACCGTGTTGAACGCCGCACGAAATGCCCGTATCCCGGCCTCGACTCAGTCGTTGAACCTGCCGACCGCCACTCTTCTGCGAAGGCCACGATGTCGGACCTGACCTACTGCACGATCCTCGCCACCAACTACCTTCCGAAGGCGTTGTCGCTGGCCGAGAGCCTTGCCGAGCATCACCCGGACGCCGAGCTCGTCGTGCTGCTGATCGACTGCGCGAACGACTCCGAGCTCCCCGACATCAGTCACGCCGACCTGCCCGGCGTACGCCTCGTCTCCACGGCGTTCCTGGGCCTTCCCCAGGCGCAGGTCGACCACCTGGCGATGATCTACGACCTCGTCGAGTTCGCCACCGCGATCAAGCCGCTGGCCTTCAAGCGGGTGCTCGAGACGGCCGAGCAGGTCGCCTACCTCGATCCCGACACCTACGTCACCGCGCCGATGGAGGAGCTCTCGAAGGAGCTCGACGCCAGCGACGGCGGTATCCTGCTCACCCCGCACTTCCTCGAGCCGCTGCCCGAGGGGGGACCGGTCGCACAGGGCCACCTGCTCACCGTCGGCGTCTACAACCTCGGCTTCGGCGCATGGGACCGGCGGGCCCTGGAGTTCCTCGACTGGTGGTGGGCTCGCCTCAAGGAGGAGTGCCTCTTCGACTACCTCTCGGGACTGTTCGTCGACCAGAAGTGGATGGACATCGGCAGCGTGCTCTACCAGGCCCGCAGCCTGCGCCACTACGGCTACAACGTGTCGGTGGTGAACCTCCACGAGCGTCCGATCGGCGCCGACTCGTCCGGCCTCGTCATGCTGACCACGGGCGAGCCGCTGCGGCTCTTCCACTTCCACGCGTTCGACCCTGACAACCCGACCGAGCTGTCGACCCGCCAGACCGGGTCGACCTCGGAGCTGCGCAGCTCGAGCGAGGCCGTCGACGCACTGTGCCGTGAGTACGCCGACCGGGTGCTGCGGCACCGTTCGGCGCTCGGCGGTGCGCCGGCGTACCCCTACTGGACCGACTCGTCGGGCAGGCGCATCTCTCGCCAGCTGCGTCGGGCCTACCGGCTCTCGAGTGCGGGCCTCGAGGATTCGGCGCTGCCGTCGGCCTTCGCCGCGTCGGACGCGGAGGCCTTTGCGGCCTGGCGACGGAGGTCGTGGAAGAAGAAGAGCCGCGAGCTCCTGGGCGATGCGGCAAAGAGTGCCCGGCTGGCCCTGCCGGAGGAGTACGGCCGGCTGCGCAGCCGCTTCCCGAAGCTGGCCAGCTCGATGAAGGGCAAGCTGGTCGGCAAGTCGGGCATCTGGGGCTGATTGCGCCCCGGCGTACGCTCGACGGCATGAACCACCGGGAGGACGACGCCAGGGCGCGTGCCTCCGTGCTGATCGGGTCGCTGGTCGCCACCGCCCTGGCCCTGCTGGCGCCTGTCGTGCTCGCCCCGACGCCGGAGTCGAACGGTGGCCTGGCGGCGGTCGCGCTCGCCATCATCGCCCTCGCAGTCGGGGCGCTCGCGCACGTCGGCAGCTCGATGGCCGGGCACACCGCCCGGGCGCTGGCCGCCTCGCCGTCGCGCGGTCGTGACGCCGCGCCCGTGCCGTTGGGCCGGGTCACCGACCCCGTCCACCACCCGATCCGTCCACGTGCTCCCGGACTCGCCTGACCCTCGCCACTCGCGCGAGCCGTCAGGTCCGTCCATCCCAACTCCTGGAGCACTCCATGTCTCTTCTCGACCCGTTGACCCATGCCCTCGCAGCGGTGGTTGCCGCTGCCCACACCACACTCACCCACCTCGGCGCAGCACCCACGTCCAGCCTCACCTGGCTGGTCTGCCTGGCCGCCGTCGTGGTCGTCGTACGCCTTGCCCTGCTGCCGCTGGTGGTGCACGGCGTGCGCACGGCCCACGCCGGTGCGCGGGCCCGGCCTCAGCTGCAGGAGCTCGCCAAGCAGCATCGCGACCACCTCAAGGACCCTGAACGAATGCGGGCCTACCTGGACGAGCGGCGCCGGATCTCGGCCGAGCACGGCGTCTCACGTCTCGGCTGCCTGCCGTTGCTGGTGCAGCTGCCGATCTGGTTCGCGCTCTACCGGGTCGTCTCGGACGTCGCGGCCGGTGTGCCGGTCGGTGCGATGAGCTCCGGTCTGGTCGCCTCGCTGGGCGCGGCCACGCTGGTCGGCGTGCCGCTGGCCGACCGGGGCTACCTCGGTGGCGGGCCGACGCACCTGCTGGTCGTGGCTGGCCTCGCGGCCACCGCGGCGGCCCTGTCGTTCGTGACCCAGAAGTTCCTCGTCGCGCCCAACACGGTGCTGACCGATGCGCCCGAGGCGATGCTCAAGGCGCAGCAGTGGATGCCGCTGTTGTCCGCGGTCGGCATGGTCGTCGCGGGCGGGGTCGTGCCGGTGGCGCTGCTCGTCTACTGGGTGGTCAACGCGATGTGGACCTGCGGCCAGTCGGCCGTGGTGTGGCGCTGGTTCCCGACGCCCGGGTCACCTGCCGCCGCACGCTAGGAGGGCGGCGCGGGTCTGCTGGACGGTGCGGCGCCAGGTGAACTCCGCGGCGTGGGCGCGGGCCGCCTCGAGGCGGTCGGCGTCGAAGCCCGCGGCGCGTACGACGGCATTGGCCAGTGCAGGTGCGGAGAACGACGTCATCACCGAGGCGTGACCGCCGGCGACCTCGAGGCTGGCCGGCTCGGGTCCGATCACGACCGGGATGCCGAGCAGCATGCCCTCGACGACCGGTAGTCCGAAGCCCTCGAAGTCGGAGGGGAAGACGATCATCGACGCGCCGGCCATGGTGGCGCGGAACTCGGGCTCGGGCAGGTACGGCGCGAGGGTGACCAGGTCGGTCAGGCGCAGCTCGGCGACCCGGGCGGCCAGGGCGGTGCGCTGGCCGCCGGTGCCGAGCACGGTCAGCGGCGGCATCGCCATCCCTCGACGTCGCCCGTCGGCCCAGGCGTCGAGGACCAGGCCGGGGTTCTTGTTGGAGTGGTGCGCGAACGTGACTGCGGGGCCCGTCTGCTCGGGCCTGGGCCACGCCAGCACGTGGTCGGCTCCGTGGTGCACGACGGCCGCGGTCGTCGTACGCAGGTCGGGGTGCAGACGGAACAGGTCGTCGAGGCTCCGCTGCGACACCGAGACGATCACGTCGGCCAGGTCGTAGGCCCGGTCGTACGCGACCCGGCGCAACAGCCGGCGCGGGCGGGAGAACTGCTCGGGGCGCAGCTCGTGGCGGAGGTCGTGGACGACCACGCCGAGGGGCACGCCGACGCGCACGAGGCTGGTGGACGGCATCGTCGCCAGGACGGCGTCCGCGCCGAAGTCGGTGACCAGTCTCCTGGTGACCACGGACTGCTTGAACGGGCGGCCCACCGGACCGGGCCGCGGGATCCTCACCTCGTGACGACTGTGCCGACCGGTGTCGAGGTCGGAGCCTTCCCGGACCATCACCAGCAGGTGGTCGCCCAAGTCATCGGCCTGTTCGTCCCAGCTGGCCAGCAGGTTCTCGACGTAGGTCCGGATGCCACCGAAGTCGGCGGCCAGCGCGTCGACCAGGACCCTCATGCGGTGCGCTCCTTCATGGCGGAAGACTACTCACGGGTATGAGTTTCCAGGTTCCCGCGTACCCGGCGGTTGGCATGTGCAATTGTTGACGGCGTGAACAACGGGGACAGTGTCGTTCGTGCGCAGGATTCGGGGCACGCGGCAGGGCATGACTACGTCAAGGGATCGCCGCACCTGCGGCACCGTCGGCTGCGCGAGGACATCGAAGGACGGCTGACCGGCCTGGTCCACGACGCCATCTCGCGCACGGGTGCCTGCCGGGTGCTCGAGATCGGTGCCGGGCACGGCACGTTCACCGACGTGCTCGTGGCGGCCGGTGCCACGGTGACCGTCACCGAGGCCAGCGAGGCGAGCGCCGACCACCTGCGCAGGTCGTACGCCGGCGATGACCGGGTGTCGGTGTTCCACGACGAGACCGGCGAGTTCGTGCTCGACCAGGACGAGACCTGGGACCTCGCGGTGATGATCAGCGTCGTGCACCACATCCCCGAGTACCTCAAGTTCTTCCACCGTCTCCAGGACCTCATCGCTCCAGACGGGGCGATCTTCTCCGTCCAGGACCCGCTGTTCTACCCGCGCCGCTCGCGCGCCTCCCACCTGGCCAGCCGCGGCACCTACTTCGCCTGGCGGCTCGGGCAGGGCAACTACGCGCGTGGCCTCGCCACCCGGATCCGCCGGCTCCGTGGGGTGTACGACGAGACTGTCGAGTCCGACCTGGTCGAGTACCACGTCGTGCGACAGGGCGTTGACGAGGAAGCCATCCGGGACCTGCTGTCCGAGCGTTTCCACGTCGAGGTGTTCACCTACTGGTCGACACAGGGGCCCGTGTGGCAGCGCCTCCTCGAGAGGAGCGCCCTGCGCTCGGACTTCGGGATCCAGGCCACCAACCACCGCCCCTGACCCAGCCACCGGCCGTCCTCGTTGCATGGCTCGGCGGTCAGACCGGATCGAGGTAGGTCACCGCGTCGGCCACTCCGGTGCGGAGTCTGGCCAGCTCGGCGCGCACCATCTGCTCGATCGTCTCGCGCAGGGTGATCGTCGGCCACCAGCCCAGGTTGGTCGCGGCGCGCGTCGAGTCGCCGTACGCGCCGCCGAAGTCGTTTCGTCGCGCCTGTTCACCCGACGCCCGGACGACCCGTCGTGAGTTCTGATCGACCCGTCGTGAGTTTTGCGGGTCGTCCGGAACTGGCGACGGGTCGTCCGGAACTGGCGACGGGTCGGCGCGGGCTGCCTCGAGGGCCCACGCCGCGACGTCGGCGAGGCGGTGCGTCCGACCAGTCGCGATCACGTACTCGCCGTACGGCGCACCCACCGCCAGCGCGAACGCCCGGACGTGGTCGGCGGCGGCACCCCAGTCGCGGGTCACCGACGGGTCGCGCAGGGCGATCCCGTCGGCCCGGCCCAGAGCGACCTCGGCGGCCTGGCGGGCGATGGTGGGCAGCACGAAACCCGCGTCGTGCAGGGGACTGGTGTGCCCGAAGAGCACCAGGTTGCTGGCCCGGGCGCCGGCGGTGCGCGCCTCGGCCACGGCCACGTGGGCGTGTGTCTTCGCCTCGCCGTACGGGCTGACCGGGTTGAGCGGAGTGTCCTCGGTGACGGCTCCGGCCTCGACCGGGCCGAAGATCTCGGACGACGAGGCCTGGATGAAGTCCATGCCGGACGAGCTGATCACCGACAGCATCCCGAGCACCGCCCGGTGGTTGACCGCATCGGTCAGCTCGGGGGAGTCCCAGGACGCGCCGACCGACGACAGTGCGGCCAGGTTGTGGACGGCGTCGGGGCGGTGCTGGCGGACCAGCGACTCGAAGGACGCGGTCGATCGCACGTCGAGCTCCTCGAGGGTGACGCCGGGCAGGTAGACCGCCAGCCGAGGGTCGTCGTGGGTCGTGACCGTGCCGATCACCCGGTCGCCCGCGGCAAGGAGGTGCCGGGCCAGCAGGATGCCGTCCTGCCCGCCGACCCCGGTGACCAGGTGCGTGCGGCCGGTCATCGCTCGATCAGCCGCGCCATCTTCTCCAGGTCGGCGTCAACCATGATGCGCGCCAGCTCGTCGGGCAGGGTCGCGGCCTTCCAGCCCAACAGCGACTGGGCCTTCGACGCGTCGCCGATGAGCGCGTCGACCTCGGTCGGGCGCTCGTAGCGGGAGTCGTGGGTGACGTGCTCCTCCCAGTCGAGCCCGACGTGGGCGAAGGCGGCGGCGCAGAATTCGCGCACCGAGGTGCCGACGCCCGTGGCCAGGACGTAGTCGTCGGGCACGTCGCGCTGGAGCATCCGCCACATGCCCTCGACGTACTCCGGCGCGTAGCCCCAGTCGCGCACCGCGTCGAGGTTGCCGAGGTCGAGCCGGTCCTTGACGCCGAGCTTGATGGCGGCCGCGCCGAGCGTGATCTTGCGGGTCACGAAGGACTCACCGCGCCGCGGGGACTCGTGGTTGAAGAGGATTCCCGAGACCGCGAACAGGTCGTAGGCCTCGCGGTAGTTCACCGTCACCCAGTGCGAGTAGAGCTTCGCCGCGCCGTACGGCGACCGCGGGTAGAACGCCGACGACTCCCTCTGCGGAGGCGGCGTCGCGCCGAACATCTCTGAGGTGGAGGCCTGGTAGAAGCGACAGTCGATGCCGGCGGCGCGGATCGCCTCGAGCAACCGGAGGGTGCCGACGGCGTCGGTCGAGGCGGTGTACTCGGGCATCTCGAAGGACACCTTCACGTGGCTCTGCGCGCCCAGGTTGTAGACCTCGTGCGGCTCGATCTTGTGGATCAGGTTGACCAGGCTGACCCCGTCGGTCAGGTCGCCGTAGTGCAGCGTCAGGTGCGGGTTGTCGTGCAGGTGGTCGATGCGGCTGCGGTTCAGCGTCGAGGCGCGCCGCACCAGCCCGTGGACGTCGTACCCCTTCTCGAGGAGCAGCTCGGCGAGGTAGGAGCCGTCCTGGCCGGTGATCCCGGTGATGAAGGCCCGCTTCATGCGGTCAGCGCCTGGCCGGGAGTGGCCGCGAGCGGGCGTCGGGCATAGACGTCGAGCACGATGCGTGGCGCCAATCCCTTGTCCAGCAGGCGATCCACGCCCTTGGAGACGACTTCGCCGCCGCGTCCCTTGAGGCCGAGCGAGGCGAGGTAGGGCGCGGCCTGCAGCGAGTAGCGCGCCTGCGGCGTGACCTGTACGTCGACGAAGCCCGCGCGTTCCAACGCGACGGTCATGCTGCGGCGGGTGTGCAGGAGCCAGTGGTGCTGCGCGATGCGGCGGTCGACCCAGCGGCTGACCCGTCCGCGCGAGGCCCGGAGCGCGCCGAGTGCCATCGCGTCGATCGTGCAGCGGTACGGCGTCTGCAGGAAGAGCACGCCGCCGGGCTTCAGCAGCGAGAAGCACTCGTCGAGGAGCTCGTCGGGGGAGGGCACGTGGGCCAGCACGCACCACAGGGTCACGGCGTCGTTCGCTGCAGGCAGGTCGAGGGCCGAGAGGTCGCCGAGGTCGAGGTCGATGTCGAACTTCGAACGCGCGATCTCGATGGCCGCCTCGAGCAGCTCGTTGCCCCCGACGTCGTACCCGCGTGACCTGGCGAAGTCGAGGAACGCTCCGTCGCCGGCGCCGATGTCGTAGATCTTCGGCTGGCCGGCGCCTGTCTCGAGACCAAGGCGGGATGACAGCTCGTCGAGGGTCTCGGCCCATGCGGCGGCGGTGACGCCGTCGCGCTTGAGCTGGAACCACGCCTCGCGTTGCTCGACCGAGATCGTGTCGAGCCCGACGGTCTCGACCGGCGCCAGCTCGTCGCGCTGCCCCCAGCCGACCAGGCCGCAGGAGGTGCAGCGGAAGTTGCGTCGCCCGGTGCGCCGGGACACCGGATAGGGGTGCAGTCCGCGCGAGTGGCAGGCGGGGCAGGTCTGGACAGCCATCAGGGAACGGAGCCTTCCGGTTCGTGAACCCGAGAAGCATAACCATCCGGTAACCGGGTCGTTGAAGTCTTCCGTGAGGGCCGGGGGCCTCTCCATACCGTTGTCCAGTCGCTTGGAGGGCTGTCGTGTCGAAACCCGTGGATGTCCTGGTCGCCGGTGGCGGCGGGTTCATCGGAGGCCACCTCGTGGCCGACCTGTTGCGACAGGGAAAGACCGTTCGCTCGGTCGACGTGAAGCCGCAGTCCGAGTGGTACCAGGTGCACCCCGACGCCGAGAACGTCGTCGGCGACCTCTCCCTGCTCGACACCGCGATGACGCAGACTGCGGGCGCCGAGGAGGTCTACATGCTGGCCGCCGACATGGGTGGCATGGGCTTCATCGAGAACAACAAGGCCCTCTGCATGCTGACGGTGCTGACCAGCACGCACATGCTGCAGGCCGCCCGCGAGCACGACGTGCAACGCTACTTCTACTCGTCGTCCGCCTGCGTGTACGCCGCGGACAAGCAGACCGACACCGACATCACCGCCCTCAAGGAGGCCGACGCCTACCCGGCCATGCCGGAGGACGGCTACGGCTGGGAGAAGCTCTTCACCGAGCGGATGTGCCGCCACTTCGAAGAGGACTTCGGGCTCACCACCCGGATCGCGCGCTACCACAACGTCTACGGCCCCGAGGGCACGTGGGAGGGCGGTCGCGAGAAGGCTCCGGCCGCCGTGTGCCGCAAGATCGCCACCGCCGCGATCACCGGCGAGCACCAGATCGAGATCTGGGGCGACGGCGAGCAGACCCGCTCGTTCATGTACATCGACGACTGTCTCAAGGGCTCGCAGATGATCCTGGCCGGCGACTCGAACGCCCCGGTCAACCTCGGCTCCGACGAGCTCGTCTCGATCAACCAGCTGGTCGACATCGTCGAGGGCATCGCCGGCATCCGGTGCGAGCGCAACCACAAGCTCGACGCACCGCAGGGTGTGCGTGGCCGCAACAGTGACAACACCCAGATCCAGGAGACCTACGGCTGGGCGCCGTCGATCTCGCTGGCCGACGGCCTCGCCTCGACGTACGCCTGGGTCTTCGACCAGGTGAAGCGTTCGATCGGCTGATCATGCGCGTCCTCGTCCACGACTACGCCGGACACCCCTTCCAGGTCGAGCTCAGCCGCGAGCTGGCCGGGCGCGGCCACGACGTGACCCACTCGTGGTGCGACGCCTACAGCTCGGGCAAGGGCCACCTGGCCGCGGAGGCGGGGGAGACGCTCCGGTTCCGGCCGATCGGCCAGGGCGAGAAGATCGAGAAGCTCGCCTTCGCCCGCCGCCTCGTCCAGGAGCTGCGGTTCGGCCTCGAGCTGGCCCGGCTGGCCCGCGCCGAACGTCCCGACACGGTGATGGTGGCCAACGCCCCCATCCCGACCCTGGTGGTCTTCGCGGCGTTCCTCCTCGTACGCCGCACGCCGTGGGTGCTGTGGCACCAGGACGTGCAGGCGGTGGCCATCAAGTCGTTCGCCGGCAAGCAGCTCTCGCGTGGGTTTGCCCTTGTGGGCAAGGCGATTGAGGCCGGGGAGAAGTGGTGCTCCCGGCGCGCGGCAGCCGTGGTCGTGATCGCCGAGTCGTTCCTCGACGTGCACCGCCAGTGGGGCACCTCCGACAAGACGACGGTGATCCCCAACTGGGCGCCGCTCGACGAGATCTACCCGGTCGACCGCAAGAACGACTGGGCCGTCGACCACGAGCTCGACGACGTGAAGACGCTGCTCTACTCCGGCACGCTCGGCCTCAAGCACAACCCGGCGTTGCTGGTCGGCCTGGCCCGTGAGGTCATCGACGGCGGCCAGCCGGTGCGCCTCGTGGTGGTCAACGAGGGCCCCGCGGTCGACGTGCTCCGTGACGCCGCGGCGCGCCTCGACGTCCCCCTGACCCTGCTGCCGTTCCAGCCCTACGACCGGCTGCCGGAGGTGCTCGGCTCGGGCGACCTTCTGGTGGTGCTGCTCGAGCAGGACGCCGGCGCGTTCTCGGTACCCTCCAAGACGCTGTCCTACCTGTGTGCGGGACGCCCGGTGCTCGGCCTGATGCCCTCGGAGAACCTGGCCGCCGGCATGATCGCGTCGGTCGACGGCTGCGTCCTGCCGCCCGATGCCGAGTCGCTGCCGGCCGCTGCGGAGTGGGTGCGCGAGGTCATCGCCGATCGGGAGCTGCGCGACGAGCTCGGGGAGAAGTCGCGCTTCCTGGCCGAGCAGGAGTTCGCGCTCGACGGCTGCGCCGACAAGTTCGAGGAGATCCTGCAGCTTGCTGTCCGCTGACTCACACCTCTCCCTGCAGCGTCTCCTTCTTCAGCGCCGCGACCTCGTCGGCGATCTGCGCCTGCAGGCCCACGCGGTGGAAGAACTTCAGGCTCTCCGGCAGCGAACGGACTGCCTCGGCCGGGTTGCCGCGGTAGAGCGTCAGGTTCGTGGTCAACGGAGTCGTGACGACCGAGCCGGCCGAGATGATCGAGCGGTCCGGCACGCTGCTGCTGAGCAGGGTGCAGTTCGACATCACCACGCTGCGCGCGCCGAGCACCACCGGCTTGCTCTCGAAGCGGTCCTTCACGAGGTTCAGGTTGTGGGTCAGGATCGAACAGCGGAAGCCCGCCACCACGGCGTACTCCTTGAGCTCGATGAGGTCGGAGCAGTCGAGCTCGTGGGCCACCGTGATCATCGCGTAGTCGCCGAGGACCAGGCTCGGGTTGCGGTTCGGCTTCTTGAACACCGTGGAGGCCAGCGGGATCCCGGCGATCCGGTTGCGGGTCGCGATGCTCGCGCCCTCCCCGAGCCGCAGCTCCTCGAGGTCGCGGATGATGTTCATCGGGCCGATGCTGGAGCCCGGCCCGAGGGTGACCTTGCGGACCATGACCAGGCTGCGCCCGATGTACGCCGTGGGGTCGACGTCCCACTTCAGCACATGACGGGCCAGCAGGTGCTTGAGGCGCTGGGGCAGCACGATCATCAGGACGGCAAGGGCGAGGCGCACCGCGACACCATATCCACAAACCCCCGCTGGTTGAGGGGGTCGTTCTGCGACCATCTCGAAACCAGAGTCCGCCTCACGACCAGCCAAGGAGCACCCGCATGAGCACCCAGCCCGCCGCGCACTATGACCGCGTGCACGAGGCGTGGACGCTGATCATGGGCGAGGAGTTCCACTACGGGCACTTCGCGACGCCGACCACCGCGCTCGACGTGGCGACCGGTGCGCTGACCTCCGAGATGCTCGAGCTGGCCGGAATCGGCGAGGGCGACCGCGTGCTCGACATCGGGTGCGGCACCGGCCGCCAGTCGTGCGACCTGGCGGAGCAGCTCGGGGCGAAGGTCCTCGGCATCACGACGTCGGCCAGCGGAGTCGCAGCGGCCACCGCGCTGGCCCGCTCCCGCGGTGTCGACGCCCGCTTCGAGCAGCGTGACGGGACGTCGAACGGGCTGCCCGACTCGTCGTACGACGTGGTGTGGGCGCTGGAGTCCTCGCACCTGATGCGTGACCGGGCCGGCCTGCTGTCGGAGTCGGTGCGCGTGCTGGCCCCTGAGGGTCGGCTGGTGCTGTGCGACATCATCCGCAAGCGCGAGATCCCGTTCCTCGAGGTGCGCGACCGGCGCCACGACTTCGCGACCCTGCGTGCCGCGTTCGGCGACGCGCACATGGAGCCACTCGAGGACTACGCCTCGCGTCTCGAGGCGCTCGGCATGACCGTGCTGGAGGCGACCGACGTCTCCGCCGAGACCCTGCCCACCTTCGCCGCGTGGCGTGCCAATGTCGACGCTCACACCGACACCCTCACCGGCCTCCTCGGCGAACAGGGCGTCACCGACTTCGTGCAGGCCACGCACGTGCTCGAGGCGTTCTGGAACGACGGCACCCTCGGCTACGGAATACTCGCCGCGACAAAGGCGTCGCAGTGACCCACACACTTGACCCTCAGAAGGAAGGCCCGACCGTGACCGATCAGGACAAGACCCTCGCGGTGATCACGCAGTTCCTCACGCGTGCCGACAAGAGCACCGACGACGTCTCCCCGACCACCGGCCTGTACGGCGACGGGCTCGAGCTCGACTCCCTCGAGGCGGCCGAGCTGTCCGCCATGCTCGAGGACGAGTTCGGCAACGACCCGTTCTCCTCCGGTGATGAGCTGCCGCAGACCGTCGGCGACATCCTGGCGTTCTACGAGGTCGCTGCGCCCGCATGATCCGACTCCTCTCGCGTGCCGCGGCTGCCGCGCCCGACCAGGTCGCGGTGGTCACGCCCGAGGGTTCCCTGACGTATGCCGAGCTCCTGCGTGACGCCCACGCCGTGGCCGCCGCCTTCGCCGACCCGTCGCCAGTTCGTGTCGACCCGTCGCCAGTTGTTGGTGACCCGTCGCCAATTCGTCTGGCAGGCGTGCGTCGGGTCGCGATCGTGGAGCCGGACGCCGCGTGGGTCCTGCGGCTGCTGGCCGGCGCGGCGCTGGCCGGCGTCGAGGCCTGCCAGTACCAGCCCGACACCCCTGTCGGTGAGCTCCTGCCCCAGTTGGCCGCGTTCGACCACACGCTCGTCGTGACCCGCCGCCCGGACCTCCTCGAACTCGCCGACCCGTCGCCAGTCTTCATCGACCCGTCGCCAGTTCTCATCGACCCGTCGCCAGTTTCAGAACAAGCGACGGGTCGACCGAAACAAGCGACGGGTCGGGTGTTGATCAGGACGACCGGCACGACCGGCGAGCCCAAGGCGGCCCGGCACGACTGGGAGATCCTGGCCCGCACCGTCGAGGCCGTGGCCCCGCGACCGCACCAGCGCTGGCTGCTGGCCTACGGGCCCCAGCAGTTCGCCGGCATCCAGGTGCTCCAGCACGTCGTGGCCGCGCAGGCGACCCTGGTCGCGCCGTTCCCGCGTCAACCGCGCGACGGGCTCGACGCGCTGCTGCAGCACGACGTGACCTGTGTGAGCGCCACCCCGACATACTGGCGGTTCCTGCTGACCGAGGCTCGCAGCCGCGGCGTCGAGCTCCCGGAGCTGGAGCAGATCACCCTCGGCGGCGAGGCGATCCCACCGGACCTCCTGGCCGACCTCGAGCGCACCTTCCCGACCGCGCGCATCTCGCAGGTCTATGCCTCGACCGAGTTCGGCTCGATTGTCTCGGTCGGTGACGGCCGGGCCGGGTTCGGCGTCGACAAGCTCGTCTCCGTCGAGAATCCCGAGGCCCACCTGAAGATCGTCGACGGCGAGCTGCACGTCCGGCGTACGGCCGGAATGCTCGGCTACGCGGGGCGCCCCGACGTCCCGGCCGACGACGCGTGGAAGCCCACCGGCGACCTCGTGGAGATCGTCGGCGACCGCGTCGAGTTCCGTGGCCGCGACTCCGACGTGATCAACGTCGGCGGGGTCAAGGTGCACCCGCTGCCTGTGGAGAACGCGATCATCGCGCTGCCCTCGGTGGCGGCGGCGCGGGTGTTCGGTCGCGCCAACAAGCTCACCGGTGCGATCGTGGCGGCCGAGGTCGTCGCCGTGAACGGCACCGACGAGGAAGAACTGCGACGGCAGGTCAAGGCCGCCGTCGCCGACCTGCCCCGCGCGTGGCACCCGCGCAGCATCACCCTTGTCGAGGCCATCGCCACGCAGGGCCAGAAAACAGTGAGAAGGATGGAACCGTGACCGCACCCGAAGAGACCCGCGTCGCCCTGATCACCGGCGGCAGCAAGGGCCTCGGCGCCGGGCTGGTCGAGGCCTACCTCGCCGCCGGGTACGTCGTCGAGACCTGCTCGCGGTCCGCCACCGACCAGGTCGACCTGTGGGCCAAGGAGTTCCCCGACCACTTCGGCTTCGCCTCGGTCGACGTCTCCGACTCCGCGGCCGCCGACGCCTGGGTGAAGGACGTCGCGCGTCGCCGCGGGCGCATCGACGTGCTCGTCAACAACGCCGGTGTCGCCCCCGAGGGCGTGATCGCGTTGTTCAGCGACGACCAGATCGACCAGGTCGTCGACCTCAACATCAAGGGCACGGCGTACGTCACCCGCGCCGCCTCGCGCGTGATGCTGGCCCGCCGCTCCGGCTCGATCGTCAACGTGTCCTCGGTGGTCGGGATGTCGGGCTACCGAGGGCTCTCGATGTACAGCGCGACCAAGGCCGCCCTCGACGGCATGACCCGGGGCCTGGCCCGCGAGCTGGGTTCGCGCGGCATCACGGTGAACAGCGTCGCGCCGGGCTACCTGCGCACCGAGATGAGCCACGGCCTCGATGAGACGCAGCTGACCCAGATCACGCGTCGTACGCCGGCCGGCCGCCTCGGCGAGCCCTCCGACGTGGCGCGGGCCGTGCTGTTCCTGACCGACCCGGCCAACACCTACATCACCGGCCAGGTGCTGGTCGTCGACGGTGGCCTCACCGCCTGACACACCTGACGCGAGGACCGAAACGTCAGGGAGTATCCCGATCGGTGGACCGGAACGTCAGGGAGTATCGGACATTGCGCGACGTGCGACGAGGTGGGAGCGCTCGGCGTCGTTGTCGCACAGGTCGATCGCCCGGTCGAACTCCTGGCGGGCCTCCTCGGTCCGCCCCGCGCGGGACAGCAGCTCGGCCCGCGCGCCCGGCAGGCGGTGACCGGGCAGCTCGAGCCCGTCGAGCACGGCCAACCCGGCCAGCGGCCCGTCCGCCTCGGCCACGGCGATCGCCCGGTTGAGGCGTACGACGGGGGACCCGGTCAGGTGCTCGAGCTCGGCGTAGTGGCCGGCGATCCGCGACCAGTCGGTGTCGGCCGCGGTCGCCGCCACCGCATGCTCGGCGGCGATCAACCCCTGGAGCAGGTAGGAGGTGGCGGGCCGCATGGCCAACGGGAGCAACAGCTGCAGGGCCTCCGCGATCTCGTCCCGGTGCCATCGGGTGCGGTCCTGGTCGGGCAGGAGCACCAACTCC
This sequence comes from Nocardioides sp. Soil796, assembly GCF_001429525.1. Taxonomy (NCBI): domain Bacteria; kingdom Bacillati; phylum Actinomycetota; class Actinomycetes; order Propionibacteriales; family Nocardioidaceae; genus Nocardioides; species Nocardioides sp. Soil796. The sequence goes on along the minus strand of NZ_LMSQ01000019.1, from coordinate 708,738 downwards.
CCGTCGGCCACCCGGGCGTCGCGCCGCGAGTGCTGGATCAGCATCAGTGCCAGCAGTGCGTCGAGGTCGGACCAGTCGCCCGAGCCCGGCAGCAGGGAGCGCAACACGCGCACCAGTCGGATCGCCTCACCCGACACATCCGCGCGCAGCACGTCGGCGCCGGACCCGGGCGCGTAGCCGGCGGTGAACGCCAGGTAGGCCACGTCGGCCACGACCCCGACCCGCTCGGCCAGGTCGTCGGGCACCTCGAAGCGTTCGTTCGCGAGCCGTTTCCTTGCCCGCGTGAGACGTGCGGCCATGGTCGGCGTACTCACCAGGAAGAGGCGGGCGATGTCGGCGGTCGACACGCCCAGCACCAGCCGCAGGGTCAGCGCGGCGGCCGCCTCGCGCGGCAGGGAGGGGTGGGCGCACAGCAACACGAGGCGCAGGCGCTCGTCGGGCACCTCGTCCATGTCCACCAACTCCTCCGCGTCGGAATCGACCGCCAGCAGTGGCAGCTTGCGCGCCGCGACGGCCTCCGCACGCAGCCGGTCGAGGATGCGTCGACGGGCTGCGGTCAACAGCCAGGCAGGCGGATTCGTCGGTACGCCGTCGCCCGGCCAGGTGCGTGCCGCGGCCTCGAAGGCGTCGCCGAGACCGTCCTCGGCCAGGTCGAGGCGTCGGTACTGGGTGACGAGCAGGGCCAGCAACCGGCCCCACTCGTCGCGCCAGACCTGCGCCAGGACGTCGTTCACTCCTCGTCGTAGCCCTCGATCTTGACGGCGGGCCGCACCTCGATCGTGTAGTTCTCCGGCAGGATGCGGGTCAGCTCGAGGGCGTCTTCCACGGACGGGACGTCGATCAGGTAGAAGCCGGTCAGCTGCTCCACGCTCTCGGCGTACGGCCCCTCGGTGAGCACGCCGGCGCGCAGTGTGCGGGCCGTGGACGTCGCGTCGAGTGCCGCCGCGGCGACGATCTCGCCGCGTTCCTTGATCGCCTTGTCGAACGCCCGATGCGCGTCGAAGCCGGCCGTGCGGTCGGCCTCCGAGGCGGTCAGCCACGCATCGGGATCACGCTCGGCGAGCAGCACGAGGATCTTCACTCCGACGCCTCATGCGTCGTGGCCCGCACCTCGATGGGCGCGTGGGCCATGTCGACCGGTTCGTCGCCGCCGGTCGGGGCGAGAACTGCGACCACCTGGAGCAGGTCGTCGAGGTCGTCGCTGTCGATCATGTAGAACCCGGTCAGCTGCTCCACGCTCTCGGCGTACGGACCGTCGGTGATCTCGACCTGCTCGCCGCTGCGGCGGACGACCTTGGCCTCCCGCGAGTGCGTCAGCTCGGCGCCGGAGACGATCGTGTGCCCGCGCTCGGCCAGCTGCCTCGCGAACTCCTCGTGAAGTCCGTAGACCTGTTGGCGCGCCTCTTCGGTGGCGTTCTCCCAACTGGCCTCGTCGCCGGGCAGGAGTACGACGTACCTGGTCATGGTGTGATCCTCTCTCCGCTGGTCAGTCTGTCACCGTGATGACGCGCGAACCCGGCGCAAATCGACACTGGGCCGAAATTGATTCGGCCGTCAGCGTGCCGCCGCCGGTCGTAATGTGGGGCCATGCGCATCACGAAGTTCGGTCATGCCTGCGTCCGTCTCGAGGCCGGCGGCCAGGCCCTGGTGTTCGACCCCGGAATGTTCACCGAACCCTCGGCGGTCGACGGAGCCACCGCCGTGCTGATCACCCACGAGCATGCCGACCACTACGACGCGAGTCGGCTCAGGGCCACCGACGCGCCGATCTTCACCATCGAGGCCGTGGCCGCGCAGATCCGTGAGCACGCGCCCGATGTCGCCGAGCGGGTCACCGTGGTGGAGCCCGGCCAGTCGTTCGACGCCGGCCTGCCGGTGCGCGCCGTGGGGGAGCTGCACGCGGTGATCCACCCGGAGTTCCCGCGGTTCTTCAACTCGGGCTACGTCGTGGAGTCCGAGGGGCAGTCGGTCTACCACCCCGGTGACGCGCTGACCCTGCCCGACCAGCGGGTCGACGTGCTGCTGGTGCCGTCGAGTGCCCCGTGGCTGAAGGTGTCCGAGGCGATCGACTTCACCCGCGCGGTGGATGCGCCGCTCAACCTGGCCATCCACGACCGCATCTACACCGAGGCCGCGCACCGCATGCTCGAGGGACACATGGCGAAGTTCCTGCCCGACGGCCACAGCTACGTGCGCCGCGCCGACGGCGAGGACCTCTAGGAGAGTGCCTGTTCGAGGGTGCGGGCCGGGTGGCCGGTGAGCCGTTCGACATCGCCGGTGACACGTGAGGTGGAGCCGTCGGCGATCGCGGTGTAGGTGCTCACCCAGGCGTCGAGCTGCCACTGCCCGACGTCGTACGCCGCGCGCCGCGAGGCATAGGCCTCCCCGAGGGTCTCCTCCTCGTAACGCAGCTCGCGGCCGAGCACGATGCCGGCGCGGGCCGCGACCTCGTCGAGGGTGAGCGCCTCCGGGCCGGTCAGCTCGTACGCGACGTTGCGGTGCTCGTGTGGTGCGCGGAGCACGACGGCCGCGACGTCGGCCACGTCGGCGCGGGCCACCGCGGCGACTCGACCGTTCCCCGCGGGCCCGCGGATCGCGCCCGAATCGTCGGCGAAGAATGGCAGTACGTCGAGGTAGAAGTTGTCGCGCAGCAGCGTGAAGTCCATGCCGGACTCGCGAATCGCGGCCTCGGCGTCGTGGTGGTCGCGGCCCAGGGTGAACGTGGCGTCCGCTGCCGCACCCGCGAACGACGTGTAGACGATGTGGCGCACCCCGGCGGCTGCGGCCGCCGCGATGAACGTGCGGTGCTCCGCGCGCCGAGTGGACGACTCGGCCGCCGAGACCATGAAGAGCACGTCGACACCGCGCAGCGCAGTCTCGGCCGCCACTGCGTCGTCGTACGACGCCACGGCGACGGTGCTGCCCGGGAGGGTCGGTGCCCGTGAGGCGTCGCGGACGATCAGGCGCGGTGCGAGATCGGTGAGGAGGCGGGCGACGGTTCCGCCGAGGGCGCCGGTCGAGCCGGTCACTGCGAGGGTGGTCATGTCGGTGCAACGTACGCCGTCCGGCACGGATTCCGGGTCGGATGCCGGACGTCGATCTCATGATCCGGTCTTTAACTCGACAAAGACTACTAATTTACTGTTGTATGGAGGCATGAACCGCAGCGCTCTCCTCACCCAGCGCCGCGCGGTCGACCTCATGGGTGTCGCCAGCGCGGTCTGTCGCTGACCCCTCGGTCCACTCTCGCCGCTGACCATCAACTCCGACTGGTCAGCCGGCCGCCTGCACCCGTCGCGGCGCAGGCCTCTCTCCGCCGTACGCCGGCGACGGGCGAACTCACGCAGGGCGCCCGCGCCGGCGTCGTACGGCGCCTCTCCCGCACGCACCTGCAAAGGAACACCCATGTCCCGACCCATCCGCCCGTGGCGCCTCATCGCCGTGGCCGCACTCTTCCCCCTGCTCGCACTGACCGGGGCCTGCGACGAAGCCGCCGCCGGCCCGCACCTCGGGCTCGACGAGCCGCTGCCGACCAGCGCGCCGAAGGAGACCAAGCTGGTCGTCGGAGACCCGACCACGGAGGTCGCCTTCGAGCTGTCCGGGCAGAAGGACAAGTTCAGCTTCGACATCGAGTTCGCCCAGATCAGTGGCGGGCCGCAGACCACGGAGGCCTTCCGGGCCAAGGCGCTCGACGTCGGCGCGGTGGCCGACATCCCGCCGATCCACGCCCACTGGACCGGCCTCGACGTGAAGATCGTGGCCGCGAAGTACCGCCAGGACCCCATCGAGCACCCGATCTACGAGCTCGGCATCAAGCCCGGCGCCGACGTGAAGACGCTGGAGGACCTGCGCGGCAAGAAGATCGCCTACAGCCCGGGCCAGGCCCAGGGCGCGCTCATCCTGCGGGTCCTGGAGAAGGCCGGTCTCGAGCAGGACGACGTGAAGCTCGTCGAGCTGCCCAGCACCGGTGACGTCTACGCGACCGCGCTGGCCGCCGGCGAGGTCGACGTGGCACCGCTCGGCAGCACCCAGATCAAGCGCTACCTGGCCAACTACGGCAAGGACGGCGCGACCACGATCCGCCATGGCCTGCGCGACGATCCCAGCCACCTCTACGTCCTGAAGAGCTCGCTCGAGGACGAGTACAAGGCCGCCGCGATCCGTGAGTACGTGCAGCGGTGGGCGATTGCGCAGAAGTGGATCGACGAGCACCCCAAGGAATGGCTCGAGGGCTACTACGAGAAGGACCAGGGCCTGTCGAAGGAGGACGGCGAGTACCTCATCAAGGCGACCGGCCACCCGGAGATCCCGACGGACTGGAGCCAGCACATCACGGACCACCAGGCCACCGTCGACCTCCTGGCCCGCGAGACCGACCAGAAGGAGTTCGACGCCGCCGTGCTCTGGGACCGGCGCTTCGAGAAGCTCGGCGGCACCGCCTACGAGACGGGCAAGATCTCGTGACCGCGGTGATCACCCCGCCCGAGGTGGCGCCACCCGAGGGCAAGCCGGTCGAGCTCACCGTCGACCAGCGGCCACTCGCCCGCAAGCTGGGCCCCGGCGCTCCGATCAGGCTCTCGGGCCTGATCGGCCCGCTGCTCCTCCTGGGCGCGTGGTTCCTGGCCTCGTGGTCCGGCGTCCTCGACCCGCGCATCCTCTCCGAGCCGTGGACGGTCTGGTCGACGGCTCGCGAGCTGATCGCCGACGGCCGGCTCCAGGACAACCTCAAGGTCTCGGCCGAGCGGGCGACGTACGGCCTCGCCCTCGGGGTGGTCGTCGGACTGCTGCTCGCCCTCGTGAGCGGGCTCAGCCGGTTCGGCGAGGCGGTCATCGACGGGCCCGTGCAGATCAAGCGAGCCATTCCGTCGCTGGCCCTGATCCCCTTGCTGGTCCTGTGGTTCGGCATCGGCGAGAACATGAAGATCTACACGATCGCCCTCGGCGCCTTCGTGCCGATCTATCTCCAGACCCACTCTGCGTTGCGCAAGATCGACCTGCGGTACGTCGAGCTGGCCCAGACCGTGGACCTGTCGCGGACCGACTTCCTGCGACGTGTGGTCCTGCCCGGTGCGCTGCCCGGCTTCCTGCTCGGCCTTCGCTTCGCGGTCACCGGCGCCTGGATCTCCCTGGTCGTCGTCGAACAGATCAACGCCACCAGCGGCATCGGCTACATGATGGAGCTCGCCCGCACCTACGGACAGACCGAGATCATCGTCGTCGGTCTCGTCGTCTACGGACTGCTGGGCCTGCTCTCCGACGGCGCCGTCCGCCTGATCGAGAGGAGGGCCCTGCGATGGCAGCGCACTCTGGGCTGAGGCCCACCACCGCACCCGTGGTCGTCGAGAGCCTGGTCCGCGGCTTCGGCCCGAAGGGCGTGCTCAACGGCGTCGACCTGACCATCGAGGAGGGCGAGTTCGTCGCGCTCCTCGGCCCCAGCGGCTGCGGCAAGAGCACGTTGCTGCGAGCCCTGGCCGGCCTCGACCGCGCGGTCTCCGGCAGCGGCCGGATCGTCGTGCCGGCGGAGCGGGCCGTGGTCTTCCAGGACTCCCGTCTGCTGCCGTGGGCCCGGGTGCTCGACAACACTACCCTCGGCCAACGCGGCAAGGCGGCCCGTGACGCCGGTCGAACGGCGCTCCGCGAGGTCGGCCTGGAAGGGCGGGAGGGGGCCTGGCCTCACGAGCTCTCCGGAGGCGAGCAGCAACGCGCGGCACTGGCCAGGTCCCTGGTGCGCGACCCCAAGCTGTTGCTCGCCGACGAGCCGTTCGGCGCCCTCGATGCCCTTACCAGGTTGAAGATGCACGAGCTGCTGCGCAAGCTGCACCGCGCCCACCAGCCCTCCGTGCTGCTGGTCACCCACGACGTCGACGAGGCGATCAAGCTCGCCGACCGGGTCGTCGTCCTCGACCACGGACGCATCGCCGTCGAGCAGGTCATCGACCTCGACGGCGACCGGGACCCGTCCGACCCGCGGTTCGCCGCGATCCGCAAGGAACTGCTCGCCACCCTCGGGGTCGGCGAGACCACCGCGTCCGACCTGAGAAGGGAATCGGCATGACCCGCCAGACCAGAAGACAGCTCCACCTCAACGCCTTCCTGATGAGCACCGGCCACCACGAGGCGTCATGGCGGCTGCCGGAGAGCGACCCGACGTCCAACACCGACATCGCGCACTTCCAGCGGCTGGCGCAGATCGCCGAGCGCGGCAAGCTCGACTCGATCTTCTTCGCCGACTCACCGGTGCTCTGGGGTCAGGTCGGACGACGACCGAGCGGCACCCTCGAGCCGACCGTCCTGCTGACCGCCATCGCTGCGGCCACCGAGCGGATCGGCCTGATCGCCACCGCCTCCACGACGTACAACGACCCCTACAACCTGGCCCGTCGCTTCGCCTCGGTCGACCACGCCAGTGGTGGCCGGGCCGGGTGGAACGTGGTGACCACCGCGGGGCCGGAGGCGGCGAAGAACTTCGGTCTCGACGACCAGCCGGTGCACAGCGAGCGCTACGAAAGGGCCGCGGAGTTCCTGGACGTCGCCCGCAAGCTGTGGGACAGCTGGGACGACGACGCGGCCGTGCTCGACAAGGCGGCCGGTGTCTGGGGCGACCAGGCGAAGGTGCGCCCGATCGACCACGAGGGGCGGTTCTTCAAGGTGCGCGGGCCGCTGAACACCCCGCGTTCCCCGCAGGGCCACCCGCTGATCGTGCAGGCCGGGTCGTCGGAGGACGGCAAGGGGCTGGCCGCGAAGTACGCCGAAGCGGTCTTCACCGCGCAACAGTCCCTTTCGGAGGCGCAGGCGTTCTACGCCGACCTCAAGCAGCGCACCACCGCCGCCGGCCGAGACCCCGACACGATCAAGATCCTGCCCGGCATCGTGCCGGTGATCGGGTCCACCGAGGCCGAGGCGCTGGCCCAGGAGTTGCAGCTCGACGAGCTGATCGTGCCCGAGTACGCCGTCGCGCAGCTGGCCCGCACCCTCCGCGTCTCACCGGAGCAACTGCAGCTCGACAGGCCGTTGCCCGCCGACCTCCCCGGCGAGGACGAGATCGAGGGCGCGAAGAGCCGCTACACGCTGATCGTCACCCTGGCCCGCAGTGAGAACCTCACCGTGCGGCAGCTGATCGGGCGACTCGGCGGAGGCCGCGGACACCGCACCTTCACCGGCACTCCCGAGCAGGTCGCCGACGCGATCCAGGGCTGGTTCGACGCCGGCGCCGCCGACGGCTTCAACATCATGCCGGCCGTCCTGCCCTCCGGGCTGGAGGCCTTCGTCGACCACGTCGTGCCGATCCTGGTCGAGCGTGGCCTGTTCCGCAGTGAGTACGCCGGCACCACCCTGCGCGACCACTACGGGCTGTCCCGACCGGACAGCCTCTACACCGCTGAGACAGCACTCGAGAGGAACCTCGCATGACCGACTACCGACCGCTGGGCCGCACCGGCCTCAAGGTCAGCCCGCTGACGCTGGGAACCATGATGTTCGGCGGCCACGGCAATCCCGACCACGACGACTCGATCGCGATCATCCACCGGGCCCTGGACTCGGGCATCAATCTCGTCGACACCGCCGACGTCTACTCCCAGGGCGAGTCCGAGGAGATCGTCGGCAAGGCGCTGAAGGGTCGCCGCGACAACGTCGTCCTCGCCACCAAGTTCCACGGCCGGCTGGGGGAGGACGTCAACGAGTTCGGCAACTCGCGCCGTTGGATCATCCGTGAGGTGGAGAACAGCCTGCGCCGGCTGCAGACGGACTGGATCGACCTCTACCAGGTGCACCGCCCGGAGCCCGACACTGACATCGACGAGACGCTCGGGGCGCTGAGCGACCTCGTGCACCAGGGCAAGATCCGCTACGTCGGTACGTCGACCTTCCAGCCGTCCCAGATCGTCGAGGCGCAGCACGTCGCACACGCCCGGGGCAGGGAACGTCCCGTGACCGAGCAGCCGCCGTACTCCCTGCTGGTGCGACACGTCGAGCGCGAGGTGCTGCCGGTCGCCGAGCAGTACGGCCTGGGCGTGCTGCCGTGGAGCCCGCTGGCCGGTGGCTGGTTGTCTGGCCGCTACAACCGCGACGCGATCACCGCACCCACCTCGACGCGCGCCGGTCGCCAGCCGGCCCGCCACGACCCGACGCGGGCAGACAACGCCCGCAAGCTCGAGACGGTGCTCGACCTGACCGACCTGGCGGAGGAGAACGGACTGACGTTGATCCACCTGGCACTCGCCTTCGTGCTGCAGCACCCGGCGGTCACGTCGGCGATCATCGGACCGCGCACCCACGAGCACCTCGAGGCCGCGCTCGGCGCCGACAAGATCACGCTGACCGACGACATCCTCGACCGGATCGACGAGATCGTCCCGCCGGGTACGACGTACAACGTGGCCGACGAGGGTTGGCAGCACCCGGCGATCACCGATGCCTCCTTGCGGCGCCGGCCGGAAGGGCGGGGAGCCCGATGAGCCGCATCCTCACCGTCAGCGGCTCACCCAAGGTGGTCTCGCGGTCGGCCCGGCTGCTCTCGCACGTCGCGGCTGCCGTCGAGGAGGACGGCCACGAGCTTCGTGACCTGCGCGTCCTCGACCTGCCGGCGGATGCCCTGCTGGCCGGCAACACCGAGGACCCGGAGATCGCCGAGTCGATCGCGCAGCTGGCCTGGGCGGACGGCGTGGTGATCGCGACGCCGGTCTACAAGGCGGCCTACACGGGTCTGCTCAAGGCCTGGCTGGACCTGCTCCCGCAGTTCGCACTGGCCGGCAAGGTGGTGCTGCCGCTGGCCACCGGTGGCTCGCTGGCGCACGCCCTCGCCCTCGACTACGCGCTGCGGCCGGTGCTCCAGTCGATGGGCGNCCCGCCACGTCGTACAAGGGTTCCTGGTGGTCGACTCGTTCATCGAGGCCGACCGCGACGGCGTGACCACGATCAGCGGCGAGGCACTCCCCGGCCTCACCGCGGTGATAGACGGGTTCGGCCACGCGCTGTCGGTCGCGCCGGTGGAAGTTCTCGTCTGACCGACCGGCGCTGCCACGGGCCTCCTCCTCCGCCTGTCCGTGACGGCGCCGGGTCAGGCGTGGTCGTCGGTCTTGAAACGATCGACGTAGGTGACCGATGTCGGCCAACTGCTTGTGGTCGACATCCACCAGTGCCTACTGTGCCGGTGAATTGAAACGAATCATTTCGTAGACATTCCACCAGCAGAAGAAGGGTCAGTGGTCAGCCATCATGAGGACACCCGACACGAGGCCGGCATCAGCGTCCAGGTGGCTCCTCGCCGCCGCACTGGCGCTGACGGTGGTGACGCCCCTGACTGCCACCGCCCTGGAACCGCAGCGAACGTCCGCGGCGGTGTCGCAGCCGTATGGTGGACAACCAGCGGGTGCCTCGGTAGCCGCCGGGGACCGTTCGTTCGAGCAGCAACTCGAGGGCAAGTACGTCGACCCTGACCGGGTGTTCAGCACCGACGTGCGCTGGTGGTTGGGCGACGCCTCGGCCACCGACGAGACCCTGCTCGAAGAGATCCAGGCCCTCTATGACGCGGGGTTCAGGGGTGTCGAACTGTGCATGCAGGACGACACCGCCGCGCCGAACGACGTGTATGCGTACGGCACCGAGATGTGGACCCACAAGTGGAACTTGATGATGAACAAGCTCCTCGACCTGGGCATGGGTGTCTACCTCACGTCCGGCACGAACTGGTCAACCTCGAACGTGCCCGGGATGGACCCGGCCAGCCAGTCGGCCATGCAGAACCTGACCCTCGGAACCGGCACGGTCGCCCCCGGCCAGAAGTTGACGGCGCTACCGGCGCCGGGGCAGAACGCGCGAAAGGCCGGCGCCACGTTCGTCAGTGCCTACGCATACAAGGTCGTGAACGGAAACACTGTCGACCCGGACAGCTTCATCGACCTGGTGCCCGAGCTCACCCAGGGCGCCGATGTGTGGACGCAGAATCTCGACTGGACCGCTCCCCCCGACGGCACCTACCGGGTCTTCGGCCTGTGGACCCAGGGGACCTACCAGTCCTCCAGCCCGTCCGCGGAGCCCAGTTATGCCACCAACTACTTCGACGAGCGAGGGGTGGATGCCCTGCGGAGGTTCTGGGAAGAGCCCTATCTCGCCGACCCCGCACTGCGGCGCAAGATCCTGGACGGCGACGTGCAGCTGTTCATGGACTCGCTCGAGATGAGCACGGGCGACGGGTTCACCTGGTGGGCCGAGGACATGGCCGCGGAGTTCAAGGAACGTAAGGGTTACGACATCACGCCCTACCTGTTCCTCGTCAACGGTGTGGGCAATGTCTGGAGCAACCCCTACCACCGGGTCGCGACCGCTGGAACCTACAAGCTGGACGGCGACGAAGACCGCCGCCAGCGGATCATCAACGACTGGCAGGACGTCATGACCCAGCTCTACCGCGAGCGGATGCTGCAGCCCATGAAGGAGTGGCTGAACTCGGTGGGCATCGAGACCCGAGCGCAGATCTCGTACGGCCAGCCGATCGAGATGTCAGAGCCGGCGATGGATGTGGACTATCCCGAGGCTGAGAACCGGAACCAGTACAACCAGGTCGACATGTTCCGCTATTGGACGGGCGGCGCCAAGTTGGAGAACAAGGTGCTCTCGTCGGAGACCACTGCCCTGCAGTTCGCGTGGAACGGCACGCATCAGCTGCGTCTCGAGGATGCCTACTCGCAGTTCGCCGCTGGCATGCAGCGGACCATCTGGCACATCTGGACTTCCGGTTTCGGGTACGGCAACTACCAGTGGCCGGGCTACGTGACTCGTGGCGACTTCACCCTGGTGTCGACACGGGCGCCGTCGTCGGCGAACTACGACGAGCTCAATGCGCACCTTGGGCGCGTCCAGCAGCTCATGCAGACGGGCAAGTCTCGCGCCGACGTCGGTTTCGTGACGCAGAAGTTCGTTCACGGCTTGGCATTTGGTGGAGGCACCGGGAGCAACAACCAGGCGATGAACTGGCAGCGTGCGCACCAAGGCATCCACTATCGCTCGACGGAACTGCAGGACAACGGCTACACCTATGACTACTTCAGCCCGAGGTTCCTGTTCGACGACGACGTCCACTTCGATCAGCGGACCAAGACCATCGAGAAGGCCGGCTACAAGGCCGTCGTGCTCTATCAGGACTGGCTCGACATGGACGGGGCCAGGCGGCTGCTCAACTGGGCCAAGAGGGGTCTCAAGGTCGTCGTCCTTGATGACGCCGCATCGCGGACGCCGTTCAACGATGGCTTGGACCGCGCCCTGAAAAAGGTCATGGACGAGATGTTGGAGCTGCCGACGGTCAGGCAGGCGACGGTCGACGACGACATCGACTACTTCAGCACCACTCCCGGCGGCTACAGCGACAACGTCCTCGAGAAGTTGCAGGAGCTCGGTGTCTCGCCGTACGCGGGATATTCGGAGCCCAATGAGCAGCTGCTCAGCCAGACGCGCGAGGACAAGGAGGGCAACCGGTATCTGTATGTCTACAACTACGACGACGGTTCCTACCGGGACAAGAGTCTGCGTCCCGAGGTGCGGGACTCTCCCAACCCCGGCACCAACATCAAGACCGACATCGAGATGCAGGGCACGTTCGTTCCCTACACGATCGACGCGTGGACGGGCGAGGCCACCGAGTTGGCCGGGTATCGCTGGCAGGACGGCAAGACTGTCGTTCCGGTCGACCTCGACTACAACAACATCGCCCTGATGGCCTTCGAGAAGGTCAGCAAGGAGAAGCTCCACATCGTCTCCACTGACGCGGACTCGTCGTACGCCGTTGCGAAGGGCGTGACTGTGCGGGCAACGAAGAGCGGCGAGGTCACCACGGAGCTCAGCAACGGCAAGACCTATCGCGACACCGTGATCGTCCCGGATTCCTACGACATCACCGACTGGGACCTCACCGTGAACTCGTGGAGACCGAGCCCCACCGTCGGCGACCTGGTCCGCACCGAGACCGTCGACGGCGTGACGACGACCAACCGGAAGACCTCGACGGTCACCACCCCGATCAATGTGGAGTTGGACACCTTGAAGACCTGGAACGACATTCCCGAGGTGGGCAAGGCGGTCTCAGGAACCGGCCACTACGAGGCCACATTCGACTGGGACGCGGATGCGGCCAGCGGTGCCTACCTCGACTTCGGTGACTCGCTCGAGGAGAGCATGGACGTCTGGATCAACGGTCGCAAGGTCGGCGGACGTGTCAGCACCAACCCCACGAAGGTGAAGCGAGACGTCGGCGGAGTCGGCAAGTCGACCATCGACGACGGCACCGGACGGCAGGTCCCGTTGGTGGGCGAGAACCAGTTCACTGGCGGTGTGAACTGGATGGACCCCGTCGCGGACATCAGTGAATATCTGGTCGATGGCGACAACGAGATCGTCATCGACTACAACTCGGCCCTCGCCAACGTGCAGCTCGACCGAGGAGTCGGGCCCAGGGAAACCCGCAACGCGGAGGGGTGGTGGGGCTACAACATCGAATACCTCAAGTTCGGTCCGAGCCAGGCGAAGATCGTCCCGTTCGCTGACCGGCGGTATCCCTAGGGTGTGACGGCGCCGGTCAGGCGTAGTCGTAGTCGTCGAGAGGGAACGTCTCCTGCTCGCGGTGGTTCTGCCAGGTCGTGGTCGGCCGGGCCAGAGTCGCCTCGCCCTGCTCGTTGAAGTAGTAGCTGCGCGAGGTGGCGCAGTCGCCCAGCGTCCAGACGGAGTCGTCGATGCGACGCTGCATCCTGTCGGTGAACGCGTCGGCGGCGGACTCGGTCACCTCGAAGCGGGTCGCCTGACGACGTCGCAGCTCGCCGAAGAGCCGGTCGACGTGCTTCATCTGGGCCTCGATCGTGGTGAAGAACGACAGGCCCGCATAGGAGTACGGCGCCGCGAGGTGCAGGTAGTTGGGGAACTTCGCCACCGTGATGCCTTGGTAGGACGCGAACCTGGTGTTGCGCCAGTGCTTGCCGAGGTTCACCCCGTCACGCCCGATCACCTCGAACGCCGGGAAGTTCGTCTGCCAGAGGCTGAAGCCGGTGGCCAGCACCAGCACGTCGATCTCGGTGCGGGTGCCGTCCTCGGTGATGATCGAGTCGCCGTCGACGCGGGCGATGCCGCCGGTCTCCAGGTGCACGTGCGGCTTGTTGAACGTCGGGTAGTAGGAGTTGGAGAACGTCGGCCGCTTGCACCCGAAGTCGTAGTCGGGTGTCAGCCTGCGGCGCAGCTCGGGGTCGCTGATGCTGCGGGCCAGGTGTCGCCGCCCGATCCGCTCGGCCGCCTTCACCGCAGGCCTGAGGCGGCGGAAGTTGACCACCCCGGCGAGCAGCGCCTCGAGCACGGTGGAGTTCCACAGCCGCGCCGCCCGCTGGGTCAGGGGAACCGCACCGAAGGCGCGCCTGGCCAGGCCGGGCATCGCGAAGTCGAGCTTGGGTGTCACCCAGATCGCGGTGCGCTGGTAGACGGTCAGCTCGGCGGCCCGCTCGGCCACCTCGGGAATCAGCTGCACGCCGGTCGCGCCGGTGCCGATCAGCCCGGCCCGCTTGCCGGTGAAGTCGTAGTCGTGGTCCCACTCGGTGCTGTGGATGACCTTGCCGGTGAACGTCTCGATGCCCTCGATGTCGGGCACCTTCGGCTGGGACAGGAAGCCCGTCGCCACGATGAGGTACGTCGAACGCTCGGTGCTGCCGTCGGCCAGCTGAACGTGCCACTCACCCGAGTCGTCGTCCCAGCGCGCGCTCTCGACGCCGGTGTCGAAGCGCATGTGCCGGCGTACGTCGTACTTCTCGGCGACGTGCTCGCAGTACTTCTTCAGCTCCGCACCGGGTGCGTACCACCGCGACCAGTGCGGGTTGGGCTCGAAGGAGAACGAGTAGGTCACCGAGGGGATGTCGACGGCCAGGCCGGGGTAGTGGTTGACGTGCCAGGTGCCGCCCAGGTCGTCGTTGCGCTCGAGGATCTCGAAGTCCTCGATGCCCAGGCGCTTGAGCTGGATGGCGATGCCGATGCCACCCAGGCCGGCGCCGACGACGATCGCTTCACGTGTGCGGGTCATGGTCAGAACCCTGCCAGCAGGTCGTCGATGTGGCTACGAAAGCGCGGGCACTGGGCGATGTCGTGGGCCTGGCAGCGCAGCGCGTGCTCGGTCATGGCGCGCGAGATCTGCATCTCCTCGATGGTCCGGTCGATGTCGGCGATGTGCCCTTCGAGCACCTTGTGCCGGTCGGGTGTCTCGCTGTCGAGGAGGGTCGAGATCTGCTCGAGGCTCATGCCGGCGGACTTGCTGCGCTGGATCACCGCGATGCGTACGACGTCCTCCCGGCCGTAGCGACGCCGGTCCGCCGAATCGCGTTCGGGGGTGAGCAGGCCGACCGTCTCCCAGTGCCGGAGCACGTTGGTCGGGAGGTCGAACCGTTCGGCGACCTGGCCGACGGACCAGGGTCCGTTCGAGTGAGGGCTTGACTTCATGTTGACATGAAGTCACAGGCTTGGTGCATCGTCAAGAGAAAGGCACCCACACCATGTATGACGTGATCGTTGTCGGCGGCGGACCCGCCGGCCTGCAGGCCGCCCTGACCCTGGGCCGCATGCACAAGTCCGTGCTGCTCCTCGACTCCGGCTCCTACCGCAACGGCCGGGTCTCCCACATGCACAACTTCGTCACCAACGACGGAACGCCGCCCGAGAAGTTCCGCGAGCAGGCGCGCGCCGAGCTGTCGGCGTACGACACCGTGGAGGTGCGCGACGAGACGGTCGACGCGGTCGCCCGTGACGGCGAGCGGTTCGTCGTGACCACGGGTGGCGGCGTGCTCGAGAGCCGGCTGGTCATCCTCGCCACCGGCGTCCGCGACGAGCTGCCGGCCACCCCCGGCCTCGACGACATCTGGGGCGAGCTGGCCTACGGCTGCCCGTTCTGTCACGGCCACGAGCTGAGCGGCCGCGCGATCGGCGTGCTCGCCGGGCCGCCCGCCGTGCTCCACCTGGTCGGGCTGCTCGCCCCGATCGGGTCGTCGGTGACCGTCTTCACCGAGGGTGCCGAGCTGTCGGCCGATGACGCCGCTCTGCTCGACAGCCTCGGCGCCACCGTGCACGCGGAACCCGTGCTCGGCGTGACCCGCACCGACGACGAGGTGCGCGTCGAGCTCGACGGCGCCGACGACCTCACCGTCGCCGGACTGTTCGTCGGCACCGGCAGGCTCGTGCAGTCGGCCCCGTTCGCCGAGCAGCTCGGCCTCGACCTGCAGGACAGCGGCTGCATCGCGGTCGACGACTTCGGGCGTACGTCGCTCCCGGGTGTCCACGCGGCCGGCGACCTGGCCCATCGGTCGTCGTTCCCGATGCCGATGGCCTCCGTGCTGGCCGCCGCGGCCGCAGGTCAGCTGGCCGCAGTCGCCTGCGTGCAGCAGCTGCTGGCCCACTGACGGGAGTCGAGTGCTCAGGTGGCTGCCCGGGGAACCACTTCAGCACTCGAGCCCGTTGGGACGATATGTGTGTACGCCGGTCCGCAGCGGGTACGACGAGATGCACCGAACCCCTTCTCGAGGAGCTCCCATGCGCGTTCGTTCCTTCGCCGGCGCCGCTGTCGCCGCCGCACTCGTCGTACCGCTTCAGCTGGGAGCGGCTCCGGCCACCCCGGCCGAGGTCACGCAGGCCGCCGCACCCGTCCAGCAGGCTCGTGCCGCTGCGACCAGCCTGCGGGTGATCACCTACAACATCCGGTTCGGCGAGTTCGGCCTGGCCAACCTGGCCTCCGACATCCGCAAGACCGGCGCGAGCATCGCGGTCCTGCAGGAGGTCGACAACCGCACCGCGAGCGGCGGCGTGCACCAGGCCAAGAACCTGGCCCGACGCCTGGGCTGGCACGTGGCGTACGACGCCAACAGCCGCAAGTCCTTCGGGTGGAGGGGCAACGCGGTCATCTCGAAGTACCCGATCGTGGCGACCAACCGCTTCACCCTGCCGCAGCCCGAGGGCACCGAGAGGCGCGGACTGATGATCGCGCGGGTCAAGGTCGGCACCAAGAAGCTCAACGTCTGGGTGACGCACCTGCAGCCCGGTCGTGGTCGGCTGATGCAGGCCCGGGCGGTGCGGGACCGCATCGGCACGCCGCGGTGCGCGACGGTGCTCGGCGGCGACTTCAACGCCGGCCCGGAGCAGCAGGAGCACAACGTCCTCGACACCCACCTGGTCGATCTCTGGAAGGCAGTCGGCACTGGCGACGGCGACACCAACAAGCGCGGCACCGCGCGCATCGACTTCCTCTACACGCGACGGGTCACCAAGGTCAGCTCGTGGGTGGCGCCGCTGCGGCACTCCGACCACCGTGCGGTGATCGGCAACGTCAGGGTCGCCAGCGCGAACTCCTGTTGATCCGGGTTGAGTGCTGAGGTGGCTGCCCGGGCAACCACCTCAGCACTCAACCTCAGCGTGAGGCGGTGAGCGCGTCGCGCACGGGCACGAACTTGGCCTGCGACTCGGCCAGCTCGGCCTCGGGGTCGGAGTCGCCGACGATGCCGCACCCGGCGAAGAGGCGCACCGTCGGCCCCGCGACGTGGGCCGACCGCAGCGCGATGCCCCACTCGCCGTCGCCGGTCGCGTCGATCCAGCCGACCGGCCCGGCGTAGCGGGCGCGGTCCATGCCCTCGATCTCGGCGATCAGGTCCGTGGCCACGTCGGTCGGCGTACCGCCCACGGCGGCGGAGGGGTGCAGCGCCTCGGCCAGGTCGAGCGACGAGACGCTCTCGGCGTCGTGAACCACACCGGCAACGTCGGTGGCCAGGTGCATGACGTTCGGCAGGTGCAGCACGAAGGGCGCCTCGGGCACGTTCATCGACGAGCAGTGCGGCTCCAGTGCCTCGGCGACCGAGCGGACGGCGTACTCGTGCTCCTCGAGGTCCTTCGAGGAGCGGGCCAGGGTGGCGGCCAGCGCGAGGTCGCGCTCGTCGTCGCCGGTCCGCCGGATGGTGCCGGCCAGCACCCTCGAGGTGACCAGGCCGCGCTCGCGGCGGACGAGCATCTCGGGGGTGGCGCCGAAGAGGCCGTCGACATGGAAGGTCCAGCACATCGGGTAGGTCTCGGAGAGCTGGCGCAGCGGCCAGCGCACGTCGACGTCGACGTCGGAGGTGGCGATCAGGTCACGCGCCAGCACGACCTTCTCGAGGTCCCCGCGGTTGATGCGCGAGACGGCGTCGGCCACCACGGACATCCACTCGTCGCCGTTGCGGGCACCGTCGGCGAAGCTGACCACGGGTGCGCGAGCGGGCTCGGCAGGCGCCAGGTCGGGGATCTCGCAGTCGACCGTGGTCACCCAGGCCAGGTCGCCGCGGCGACCGACCACGACGCGGGGGAGCACCAGCACCGAGTCGCCGGGATCGTCGGCGAAGCCGAAGCTGCCGAAGCTGACCGGTCCGGTGCCCGGCTCGTTGACCTCGTCGCGGATGTCGGCGCGGGCCACCATCTCGGACCACCACTTGGCGGCGTCGGAGAAGCGGGTCGGCCCGGAGGTGCGCACCTCGGCGGCGACTCCCCAGCCGACGAGGCCCTCGCGGCGGCGGATCCAGCTCACCGGCGACTCGGGCGGGACGACGTCGAGCAGGGCCCCGACCGCGTCCTTCTCGAGGAGTGAAGTGCGTACGACGATGCGCTCGGCCGCGGTCGAAGTGGTGGTCACGAGGCGTCAGCCTACGCCGAACCTCGCGACCACCACTCCTTGACAGTGCCTACCCGGTCCCGGGGTCAGGACCAGTAGACGATGACCTTGTCGCCGACGTTGACCTGGTCGTAGAGCCACGCGAGGCCGTTGTAGTCACGGACGTTGACGCATCCGTGGCTGGCTCCGCCGTAGCCGTTGGCCGCGAAGTCGGAGGAGTAGTGCACCGCCTGGCCACCGGAGAAGAACATCGAGAAGGGCATCGCCGAGCCGAACTCGTTCGACACGTGGTCGATGTCCTTCCAACCGACGTTGAAGGCGCCTTCGCGGGTGGGTGTGTCGTTGAGCGTGGACCCGAACCGGACCTCGAGGGTCTTGAGCACCTTGCCGTCCACGACCCAACGCAGCGTCTTGCTGGTCTTGTCGATGCACATCACTCGCCCGGTGGCGCAGCGCGGGTCCAGCGCGGCGCTGGTGGCGGTGCCGGGGTCGGGGGCGACGTTGTGCTTCGCGTCGTGGGTCGGCGTGCTGGTCATCGCGTGCAGCCGGTCCATGGTGCGCTGGTCGACCTCGCCGGTCACGGGGATCTCGCGCTTCTCCTGGAAGCCCTTCACCGCCGAGACCGTGTTGGCGTCGTAGGTGCCGGTGACCAGGCCGGCGTACCACTGGATCGCCTTGAGGCGGGCCTGAAGGTCGCGGACGTCGTCGCCGGTCGCGCCGCTGGCCAGGATCGCCGGGCCGGGCTTGAGGATGTTGAACAACTGGTCGTGCGTGGGGGGCTTGGTCATCTTGACCAGCTTGTTCCACGTCTTCTGGTCGACCACGCCGGTCGCCTTGAGGCCGCGCTTGGCCTGCCAGCCGGCGACCGCGTCCTTCGTGGTCTTGTCGTAGACCCCGGTGGTCTTCTCCGGGAGCCACTGCATCTGGAAGAGGCGGTGCTGCAGCTCGCGCACCTGCTCGCCCTTGTCTCCGGGGGAGAGCACGTCGGCCGGCGGCTCGGGGGTCTCCGTCTCGGAGGGCTCCTCGGACGGGTCCTCGGAAGGTTCGTCAACCGGTGCCTCGCTTCCGTCGTCGGTGGAGGCTCCCTCGCGGCCGGTCTGCGACTTCGCGCTCGAGGTGGGGTCGTCGTTGTTCAGGTGGCGCACGGCCATGCCGGCGCCGTACGCGGTTGCCGACATGAGCACCAGGGTCAGTGCGGTGAGCAAGATGATGCGCAGGGCCCTCATGCTGTCCTCCAAGGTCCGAGAAGTTTCCAGTGTCACAAGGGTTGACGCATTCACTCGGCATTTGGTTGCCGAAACTTCTCCGGTCATCTGTTCGGCGTCACCACCTCGTGACCTCGGAAGCGGCTCTGGACCCGGGGCCGCATAGGGTTTGTCGCGTGACCCGAGCCGAACTCGACAAGGACCCGCACGACGTACGCCGCATGTTCGACGCGGTGGCGCGGCGCTACGACCTCACCAACGACGTGCTGTCCATGGGGCAGGACCGTCGCTGGCGCAAGGACGTCATCCGTGCGGTCGACCCGCAGCCGGGCGAGCTCGTGCTCGACCTCGCCGCCGGCACGGGTACGTCGAGCCAGCCGTTCGCCGACCTCGGGGCCACGGTCGTGCCGTGCGACTTCTCGATCGGGATGCTCCAGGTGGGCAAGAAGGCCAAGCCGCACCTGCCCTTCACGGCGGGTGACGGCACGAAGCTGCCGTTCGCCGACAACACCTTCGACGCGGTGACGATCTCGTTCGGGCTGCGCAACATCGTCGACCCGAAGGCGGGGCTGCGTGAGCTGCGCCGGGTCACCAGGCCGGGCGGACGCCTCGTGGTCTGCGAGTTCAGCCACCCCACGAACAAGCCGTTCCGCACGGTCTACATGGAGTACCTGATGAAGGCGCTCCCGGCGATCGCCCGCACGGTCTCCTCCGCGCCCGACGCCTACGTCTACCTCGCCGAGTCGATCCGGGCCTGGCCCGACCAGCAGGGCCTGGCCCGCTGGATCGCCGAGGCCGGCTGGGGCGGCTGCGAGATCCGCAACCTCAGCGGTGGCATCGTGGCACTGCACCGCGCCACCGCCTGATCCACGGTTCGCGCATCAACGATCCACGGTTCGCGCATCAACGATCCACGGTTCGCGGAAATAGGGCATGGAAATGTGACGTAATTCCGCAGGTCAGGTGGGGTTTCGGAGCAACTCACCCCCGGGTTTCGCTGGCGGGACGGGAGTCCTAGACTGTGGCGCACGCCACCATGTGAAGTGTTTCACAATCTCACATGCGTCGGCTTCCGACAGCGCTACAGCACGTGAGGGAGACATCCGATGACCGCCGCCGCGATGACGCCCGGAGCGGATCGCCAGGCACAGGTGATCGTGGTCGGCGCGGGTCCGGCCGGCGCCGCGACGGCGTACCACCTGGCCGCGGCCGGCATCGACGTCCTGGTGCTGGAGAAGTCGTCCTTCCCGCGCGACAAGATCTGCGGTGACGGCCTGACCCCGCGCGCGGTCAAGCAGCTTCTGGCGATGGGCTTCGACCTCGACGAGCCCGGCTGGCAGAAGAACAAGGGTCTGCGCATCATCGGCGCCGGCCACCGCGTCGAGCTGCCGTGGCCCGACCTCACGACGTACCCGCCGTTCGGCATGGCCCGCGCCCGCATGGACCTCGACGAGCTGCTGGCCCGGCACGCGCAGAAGGCCGGCGCCCGGCTGCGTGAGAGCACGTCGGTCACCGGCCCGGTCTTCGACGAACGCACCGGCCAGGTGGTCGGCGTGACCGCGAGGTCGGTCGACGAGCGCGGCCGCAAGTACGGCGACGAGCTCGAGTTCCGCGCCCCGATCGTGATCGCCTGTGACGGCGTCAGCGCCCGCATGGCCACCGCCCTGGGCATCGAGCGCCGCGAGAACCGGCCGATGGCCGTGGCCTGCCGCGCCTACTACGAGACGCCGATGCACGACGACGACTACATGGAGTCGTGGCTCGAGCTGTGGGACGGCAAGCCCAACCAGAGCAACAAGCTGCCGGGCTACGGCTGGATCTTCCCGCTCGGCGACGGTACGGCGAACGTCGGACTCGGCATCCTCAACACCAGTGCGGCCTTCCAGAACATGGACTACAAGGAGTCGATGCGCCGCTGGCTCGCGCACACTCCCGAAGAGCTCGGTTTCAGGGACGAGAACCTCACCGCGCCGATCAGGTCCGCGGCCCTGCCGATGGGCTTCAACCGCAAGCCGCACTACCGCCGCGGCATGCTGCTGGTCGGCGACTCCGGCGGCATGGTCAACCCGTTCAACGGCGAGGGCATCGACTACGCCCTCGAGGCCGGCAAGATGGCCGCCGAGATCGTCGTGCAGGCCCTCGGACGGCTGCCCGGAGCGAACCGCGAGCGGGTGCTCGAGAGCTACCCGGCCGCCCTCGACGCGGCGTACGGCGGCTACTTCACGCTCGGTCGTGCGTTCGCCCACCTCGTCGGCAACCCGACCTTCATGAAGCAGGCCACGAAGTACGGCCTGCCGAGGCCCGGCCTGATGCGCTTCACCCTGAAGCTGATGGCAAACCTCACCGACCCGCGTGACGGCGACGCGATGGACCGCATCATCAACGCCCTGAGCAAGGTGGCGCCGAATGCTTGAGATCAACGAGCGCGAAGGAGCGCACTGATGGAGCTCTACACCCCGGTGCTCGTGTTGGGAGCCCTGGCCGCCGGCTTCGCGATCTTCTCGATCGTGGTCAGCTCGCTGACCGGCCCGGCCCGCTACAACCGCGCCAAGCTCGACTCCTACGAGTGCGGCATCGAGCCGACCCCGCAGCCCGTCGGCGGTGGCCGGTTCCCGGTGAAGTACTACATCACCGCGATGCTCTTCATCGTCTTCGACATCGAGATCATCTTCCTCTACCCGTGGGCGGTGCACTTCGACGCGATGGCCTTCTTCGGGCTCGCCGAGATGGTCATCTTCATCGCCACTGTCTTCATCGCCTACGCATACGTATGGCGCAGGGGTGGTCTCGAGTGGGATTGACCGCCGTCATGCGCGCACGACGCTCACAGCTTGAGGGAGAGATCTGACATGGGCATTGAAGAGAAGCTTCCGAGCGGGGTCCTGCTCACCACCGTCGAGGGCGTCGCGGGCTACATGCGCAAGGCGTCGTTCTGGCCGGCCACGTTCGGCCTGGCCTGCTGCGCCATCGAGATGATGACCAGCGGCGGCCCGAAGTACGACCTCGCCCGCTTCGGCATGGAGGTCTTCCGGGCCAGCCCGCGCCAGGCCGACCTGATGATCGTGGCCGGCCGGGTCAGCCAGAAGATGGCCCCGGTGCTGCGCCAGATCTACGACCAGATGGCCGAGCCCAAGTGGGTGCTCGCGATGGGCGTCTGCGCGTCGAGCGGCGGCATGTTCAACAACTACGCCATCGTGCAGGGCGTCGACCACGTCGTCCCGGTCGACATGTACCTCCCCGGCTGCCCGCCGAGGCCCGAGATGCTGATCGACGCGATCCTCAAGCTCCACGACCAGGTGCAGAACACCAAGCTCGGCGCCAACCGTGCCGCGCAGATCGTCGACCTCGAGACCGAGGCGCTCAACGCGCTGCCGACCTCCGAGATGAGGGGCCAGCTTCGATGACCGACGAGAAGAAGCCCGACCAGCCAGCGGTCGAGCAGTCGCCGGAGAACCTTCCGGCACCGACCGGTCCGACTGGATCCGGCCAGGTCGAGACGGTCGGCGTACGCACCGGCATGTTCGGCGTCAAGGGCACCGGCGACACCTCCGGCTACGGCGGCCTGGTCAGCCCGGTCGCCTTCCCTGCCGCGGCCCAGCGCCCGTTCGGCGGTTGGTTCGACCTGGTCGCCGACGGCCTCGACGGGCTGATCGAGAAGGTCGTGATCCATCGCGGCGAGATCACCTTCCACGTGCATCGTGACAACCTCACCGCGGTGGCGAAGAAGCTGCGCGACGACCCGGCACTGCGCTTCGAGCTGCTCTCCGGCGTGAGCGGGGTGCACTACCCCGACGACCACGGCCGCGAGCTGCACGCGGTCTACCACCTGCTGTCGATGACCTGGAACCGCCGCGTGCGGGTCGAGGTCTCGGTGCCCGATGCCGACCCGCACCTGCCGAGCCTGATCGCGACGTACCCCACGGCCGACTGGCACGAACGCGAGACGTGGGACTTCTTCGGCATCATCTTCGACGGCCACCCGGCCCTGACCCGCATCCAGATGCCCGACGACTGGCCGGGCCACCCGCAGCGCAAGGACTACCCCTTGGGCGGCATTCCCGTGGAGTACAAGGGCGCGACCATCCCGCCCCCCGACCAGCGGAGGTCGTACAACTGATGACGACGGAACAAGACCTGTACGCCGGCGCGTCCGACACCACCGAGGGCCGGGTCTTCACGGTCACCGGCCAGGACTGGGACTCGCTGGTCGAGAGCATCGGCTCCGACGCGGGCGCCGACGAGCGCATCGTGGTCAACATGGGCCCGCAGCACCCCTCGACGCACGGCGTGCTGCGGCTGATCCTCGAGCTCGAGGGCGAGACGGTCACCGAGGCACGGTGCGGCATCGGCTACCTGCACACCGGCATCGAGAAGAACATGGAGTTCCGCTCCTGGGTGCAGGGCGTCACGTTCTGCACGCGCATGGACTACCTCGCGCCGTTCCACAACGAGCTGACCTACTGCCTGGGCGTCGAACGACTCCTCGACATCGAGGACCAGATCCCCGAGAAGGCCAACGTCATGCGGGTCCTGCTCTCCGAGCTGAACCGCATCTCCTCACACCTGGTCGCGATCGCCACCGGTGGCATGGAGATCGGCGCCCTGACCGTGATGACGATCGGGTTCCGCGAGCGTGAGCTCGTGCTCGACCTCTTCGAGCTGATCACCGGCCTGCGCATGAACCATGCGTTCTTCCGTCCCGGCGGCGTCGCCCAGGACCTGCCCCCGGGTGCGCTCGACGAGATCCGCGACTTCGTCGCCCTGATGAAGAAGCGCCTCCCCGAGTACGCCGACCTGTGCAACGCGAACCCGATCTTCAAGGCCCGCCTGGAGAATGTCGGTCACCTCGACCTGGCCGGCTGTCTGGCTCTCGGCATCACCGGGCCCGTGCTGCGCTCCACCGGCTACGCCTGGGACCTCCGCAAGACCCAGCCCTACTCCGGCTACGACGAGTACGACTTCGACGTACAGACCTGGGACACCTGCGACTCCTACGGCCGGTTCCGGATCCGGCTCAACGAGATGTGGGAGTCGCTCAAGATCATCGAGCAGGCCGCCGAGCGCCTGGCCGGCCTCGAGGGCGCACCGGTCATGGTCGCCGACAAGAAGATCGCCTGGCCCAGCCAGCTCGCGATCGGCAGCGACGGCATGGGCAACAGCCTCGACCACATCCGCCACATCATGGGTGAGTCGATGGAGGCCCTGATCCACCACTTCAAGCTGGTCACCGAGGGCTTCCGGGTGCCGCCCGGCCAGGCCTACGTGCCGGTCGAGTCGCCGCGCGGCGAGCTCGGCGCCCACGTCGTCTCCGACGGCGGGACCAAGCCGTTCCGGGCGCACTTCCGCGACCCGTCGTTCACGAACCTGCAGGCAACCAGCGTGATGAGTGAGGGCGGCATGGTCGCCGACGTCATCGTCGCCATCGCCAGCATCGACCCGGTGATGGGAGGCGTTGACCGATGAATCTCGATACGCCGGTCGCGGGCTCCTCCGTCGCCCGCGCGGCTACTCGATCTCCTCGCGAGACTCACACCTTCGCAAGCTCAGGAGTGACGCGATGAACGACAAGACACTCGACGAGCTCAGGGAGATCGCCGCGCGCTACCCGCAGGGGCGCTCCGGACTGCTGCCGATGCTGCACCTGGTGCAGTCCGTCGAGGGCAAGGTGACCCCCGAGGGCATCCAGGCCTGCGCGGAGATCCTCGACATCAGCCCGGCCGAGGTGTCGGGTGTCGCGACGTTCTACACGATGTACAAGCGTCGCCCGGTCGGCGACTACCACGTCGGTGTCTGCACCAACACGCTCTGCGCGGTGATGGGCGGCGACCTGATCTTCGAGCGGCTCAAGGAGCACCTCGAGGTCGGCAACGACGAGACGACCCCCGACGGCAAGGTCTCGCTGGAGCACATCGAGTGCAACGCGGCCTGCGACTTCGCGCCAGTGATGATGGTCAACTGGGAGTTCATGGACAACCAGACGCCGGAGTCCGCCGTACGACTGGTCGACGACCTGCGGGCCGGCAACGAGGTCCACTCCACCCGCGGTCCGCGTCTGTGCACGTGGCGTGAGGCCGAGCGGGTGCTGGCCGGATTCCCCGACGACCGCGCCGACGAGGGCCCCTCCGCGGGTCCGGCGTCGCTGGCCGGTGTCCAGATCGCCCGCACGATGGGCTGGACCGCGCCGTCGGTCGAGGCCTCCACGTCGCGTGCCGAGTCCGAGACCTCGGTCGCGACCGAGACGAGCGAGGAACGAGCGAGCGACCGAGCGGCCTCGTCAGACCAGGCCGAGGAGGGCAAGTCGTGACCGACATGTTGACGCCGGTGCTCACCGCCAACTGGGGCACCGACCGCAGCTGGACCCTCGAGGCCTACGAGGCGCAGGGCGGGTACGCCGCGCTGCCCAAGGCCCTGAAGATGAAGCAGGACGACGTGATCACCGCGGTCAAGGACTCCGGTCTCCGCGGCCGTGGCGGCGCCGGCTTCCCGACCGGCATGAAGTGGAGCTTCATCCCGCAGGACAACCCGAACCCGAAGTACCTCGTGGTCAACGCCGACGAGTCGGAGCCGGGCACCTGCAAGGACATCCCGCTGATGATGGCCAGCCCGCACACCCTGGTCGAGGGCGTGATCATCTCCTCCTACGCGATCCGGGCCAACCACGCGTTCATCTACGTGCGCGGCGAGGTGCTCCACGTCGTACGACGACTGCAGCGCGCCGTGCAGGAGGCCTACGCGGCCGGTCACCTGGGCAAGAACATCCACGGCTCCGGCTATGACCTCGACCTGGTCATCCACGCCGGTGCCGGTGCCTACATCTGTGGCGAGGAGACCGCGCTGCTCGACTCGCTCGAGGGGCGTCGCGGCCAACCGCGCCTGCGCCCGCCGTTCCCCGCGGTGGCCGGCCTCTACGCCAGCCCGACCGTGATCAACAACGTCGAGTCGATCGCGTCCGTGCCCAGCATCATCGACAAGGGCGCCGACTGGTTCGCCAGCATGGGCACCGAGAAGTCCAAGGGCTACGTCATCTACTCGCTCTCCGGACACGTGAAGACGCCCGGCCAGTACGAAGCCCCACTCGGCATCACGCTGCGCGAGCTGATCGACCTCGGCGGCGGAATGCGCGCGGGCCACGAGCTGAAGTTCTGGACCCCTGGTGGGTCGAGCACGCCGCTGCTCACCGCCGAGCAGCTCGACATGCCGCTCGACTACGAGGCCGTGGGTGCGGCCGGCTCGATGCTGGGCACCCGCGCACTGCAGATCTTCGACGAGACGACCTGCGTGGTGCGGGCCGTGCTCCGCTGGACCGAGTTCTACAAGCACGAGTCCTGCGGCAAGTGCACGCCCTGCCGCGAGGGCACGTGGTGGCTGGTGCAGGTCCTCACCCGCCTCGAGAAGGGGCAGGGCAGCGAGGAGGACCTCGACGTCCTGCTCGACCAGTGCGAGAACATCCTCGGCCGGTCGTTCTGCGCGCTCGGTGACGGCGCCACCAGCCCGATCTCGTCGTCCATCCAGCACTTCCGTGACGAGTACCTGGCGCACCTCACCCACGGTGGGTGCCCCTTCGACCCGGCCGCCTCGACGGCCTTCGCGCAGGAAGGAGCCCTGGCATGACCACGACTCCTGAGAAGACAGACGTCGTCACGCTGACCATCGACGGCATCCAGGTCAGCGTCCCCAAGGACACCCTGGTGATCCGGGCCGCCGAGCAGGTCGGAGTCCAGATCCCGCGGTTCTGCGACCACCCGCTGCTGGCACCGGTCGGTGCCTGCCGCCAGTGCCTGGTCGAGATCCCCGACGCCGGCAACGGCCGCGGCATGCCGAAGCCCCAGGCCTCGTGCACCATCCCGGTCGCCGAGGGCATGGTGGTCAACACGCAGGTCACCTCGCCGGTGGCCGACAAGGCACAGCAGGGCCAGATGGAGTTCCTGCTGATCAACCACCCGCTCGACTGCCCGGTGTGCGACAAGGGTGGCGAGTGCCCCCTGCAGAACCAGGCGATGTCCAACGGCCGCGGCGAGTCCCGCTTCTCCGCCACGGGCGGCGTCAAGCGCACGTTCCCGAAGCCGATCAACATCTCCGCGCAGATCCTGCTCGACCGGGAGCGCTGCATCGTGTGCCAACGCTGCACGCGCTTCGCCTCCGAGATCGCCGGCGACCCGTTCATCGCACTCGTCGAGCGCGGTGCGCAGCAGCAGATCGGCATCGCCGACAACGCCCCGTTCCTGTCCTACTTCTCCGGCAACACGATCCAGATCTGCCCGGTGGGCGCGCTGACCAGTGCCGACTACCGCTTCCGCTCGCGCCCGTTCGACCTGGTTTCCACGCCGTCGATCGCCGAGCACGACGCGTGCGGCTCGGCGATCCGGGTGGACCACCGTCGCGGCAAGGTGATGCGTCGCCTCGCCGGCAACGACCCCGAGGTCAACGAGGAGTGGATCACCGACAAGGACCGCTTCGGCTTCCACTACGCCCGCCAGGCCGACCGGCTGACGCACCCGCTGGTGCGCGACACCACGTCGGGTGAGCTGCGCCCGGCCTCGTGGCCCGAGGCGTTCGCCGTCGCGGCCCGCGGCCTCGCTGCAGCGCGTACGTCGGGTGGCGTGGGCGTGCTGACCGGTGGTCGCCTGATCGCCGAGGACGCCTACGCCTACAGCAAGTTCGCCCGTGTGGTGCTCGGCACCAACGACATCGACTTCCGGGCACGGCCGCACTCCGCCGAGGAGGCCGCCTTCCTGGCCTCCGAGGTCGTGCTGCGCATGCCGGTGACCTACGCCGACCTCGAGAAGGCCTCCGTGGTCGTGCTCGCGGGCCTCGAGCCCGAGGACGAGGCCGGGTCGATCTTCCTGCGACTGCGCAAGGCCGTCGCCGCGGGCACCCGGGTCGTCGCCGTCGCGCCGTACTCCTCGCGCGGCCTGCGCAAGCTGAAGGGGCGTCTGGTCGCGACCTCGGCCGGCGACGAGCGCGAGGCCCTCGCCGCTCTCGCTGCCGACGCCGACGCGGCACTCGACGCCGGCGCGGTGATCCTCGTCGGCGAGCGCCTGGCCGCCGTGCCCGGTGCCCTCACCGCCGCCGTCGACCTGGCCCGTACGACGGGAGCCCGGCTGGCCTGGGTGCCTCGCCGTGCCGGTGACCGCGGCGCCGTCGAGACCGGATGCCTGCCCAACCTGCTGCCCGGTGGACGTCCGGTCGCCGACCCGACCGCCCGCGTCGACGCCGCGGCCGCCTGGGGCGTCACGTCCCTGCCCGAGCAGCCCGGCCGTGACGGCGACGGCATCGTCGCCGCGCTCAACGCCGGTGAGCTCACCGGACTCGTCGTCGGTGGCGTCGCGCTCGACGACCTGCCCGACCCCGAGGCCGCACGTCAGGCCCTGGCCGCCGCGGAGTTCGTGGTCAGCCTCGAGCTGCGCGAGAACGAGGTGACCCGGGCCGCCGACGTGGTCTTCCCGGTCGCCCCGGTCTCCGACAAGGCCGGCCTGTTCGTCACGTGGGAAGGGCGCCCGCGCACCTTCGACGCGGTGTTCAGCAACCCCGGCTCGCTGCCCGACCTGCGCATCCTCTCCGGCATCGCCGAGGAGTCAGGTGTCCCGCTCGGCTTCCGGACCGTCGAGGAGGCCCGGCGCCAGATGAACGAGGTCGGCCCGTGGGACGGCGCACGCGCGCCCGCCGCAGCCGCACCGAAGATCAAGCAGCGCCGGCTGGCCCGCAACAAGTTCTGGCTGGCCACCTGGAAGCAGATGCTCGACAACGGCGCCATGCTCGACGGCGACACCGCGTTGTCGGCCACCGCACGTCCCGCCGTGGCGCGCGTCCCGCACGCGACGTACGACGTCCTAGCCGGAGCCACCCACGTCACGCTGGCCGGTGACCGTGGCGAGGTCACCCTGCCGGTGGAGGCCGCCGACCTGCCCGACGACACGGTCTGGGTGCCGGCCAACAACGACGGCAACGGAGTGCTCGCGGACCTCGCCTCGCCGGGCTCCGCGGTGACGGTGAAGGCGGTGAAGGCATGATCGCGATGGCGACCGACGAGCTCAGCGGCTTCGGGCACGACGCCTGGTGGGTGGTGCTGGTCAAGGCCGTGCTCATCTTCGTCGTGCTGGTGCTGCTGACCCTGTTCAACATCTGGTGGGAGCGCCGGGTCGTGGCCCGCATGCAGCACCGCATCGGCCCCAACGTGCACGGTCCCTTCGGGCTGCTGCAGTCGCTGGCCGACGGCGTGAAGCTGGCGTTGAAGGAAGACATCATCCCCAAGGCGGCCGACAAGGTCGTCTACGTCCTCGCGCCCGTGCTGGCGGTGATCCCGGCGTTCATCACGTTCTCGGTGATCCCGTTCGGCCCCGAGGTCAACTTCTTCGGCGAGCGCACCCCGCTCCAGCTGACCGACATGCCGGTGGCCGTGCTCTTCGTGATGGCGGTCGCCTCGATCGGCATCTACGGCATCGTGCTCGGCGGCTGGTCCTCCGGGTCGACGTACTCCCTGATCGGCGGGATCCGCTCGTCGGCCCAGATGATCTCCTACGAGGTCGCGATGGGCCTGGCCCTGGTCGCGGTCTTCCTCTACGCCGGCTCGATGTCGACCTCCGAGATCGTCGCGGCACAGGCCAGCCCCAAGTCGTTCGACGTGCTCGGCCTCGACGTGCCCGTGCCCGGCTGGTTCGCCCTGATCCTGCTGCCGTCGTTCGTGATCTACGTGATCTCGATGGTCGGCGAGACCAACCGGGCGCCGTTCGACCTGCCCGAGGCCGAGGGCGAGCTCGTCGGTGGGTTCCACACCGAGTACTCCAGCCTGAAGTTCGCGCTGTTCTTCCTCGCCGAGTACATCAACATGGCGACCGTCTCGGCGCTGGCCACCACGCTGTTCCTCGGCGGCTGGCGCGCCCCGTGGCCGATCTCGGCGATCTGGGAAGGCGCCAACGAGGGCTACGTGCCGCTGATCTGGTTCTTCGGCAAGGTCATGCTCTTCATCTTCTTCTTCATCTGGCTGCGCGGTTCGCTGCCCCGCCTGCGCTATGACCAGTTCATGGCGTTCGGCTGGAAGCGGCTCATCCCGATCTCGCTGATCTGGATCGTCGCCGTCGCCACGATGCGGGCGCTGACCCTCGACGACGGTCTCGACCGCAGCCAGCTGATGATCGTGATCGGGGTCTTCCTGGTCGCCTTCCTGGTGGTGCTCTTCATCCCGGAGACGAAGAAGGACGCCGCCGAGGAGCCGGTGGTCGAGCCGCCCGCCGGTGGCTACCCCGTCCCGCCCATGCCTGCCGGAGGCGCCGTCCGCGGCGCCGCCGAACCCTTGGTCTTTCGTGAGGAGATCTGATGGCCCCGAATGATCGGCCCAGCGAGGAGTCTCGCGGGTTCAAGGAGCAGTTCTGGGACCCCATCGCGGGGTTCGGGGTGACCTTCCGGACCATGTTCAAGAAGGTGGTCACCGAGCAGTACCCCTTCGAGAAGCTGCCCACCGCGCCCCGCTTCCACGGCCGGCACCAGCTGAACCGCTGGCCCGACGGCCTGGAGAAGTGCATCGGCTGCGAGCTGTGCGCGTGGGCCTGCCCGGCCGACGCGATCTACGTCGAGGGTGCCTCCAACGACGAGAGCGCCAACGGTGAGGGGCGGTTCAGCCCCGGCGAGCGCTACGGCCGCGTCTACCAGATCAACTACCTGCGCTGCATCCTGTGCGGCCTCTGCATCGAGGCCTGCCCGACCCGCGCGCTGACGATGACCAACGAGTACGAGCTGGCCGACGACAACCGCGCCGACCTGATCTACGAGAAGTCCGACCTGCTGGCGCCGCTGCTGCCCGGCATGGAGCAGCCGCCCCACGCCATGCTGCTCGGTGACGACGACGGCGACTACTACCGCGGCGACTTCAAGGCCCGCACGAACGAGGGGGACGCCCGGTGACCGCGTTCTGGATCCTCGCACCGATCATGGTGCTGGCCGCACTCGGCATCCTGTTCGTCCGCAAGGCCGTGCACGCCGCGCTCCTGCTGGCGGTCGTGATGATCTCGCTGGCCGTCCTGTACGCCGTACTCGACGCGCCGTTCCTCTTCGCGGTGCAGATCATCGTCTACACCGGCGCGATCCTGATGCTCTTCCTGTTCGTGCTGATGCTGGTCGGCGTCGACGCCTCCGACTCGGTGGTCGAGACGATCCGCGGCCAGCGGGTGCTGGCCACCGTGTTCGGCCTGCTGCTCGGCCTGACCCTGGTCATCGGCATCTCGCAGATCAGCTTCGGCACGGTGATCGGCCTCGACGACGCCAACGAGGGCGGCAACGTCCCGGCCCTGGCCAACCTGCTGTTCTCCAAGTACGTCTTCGCCTTCGAGACCACCTCGGCGCTGCTGATCACCGCGGCCATCGGCGCGATGGTGCTGGCCCACCGCGAGCGGCTCGAGCCCAAGGAGTCGCAGGCCGACGCCGCCGCCCGCCGCATGCGCGAGTACGCCGAGACCGGCCGCCACCCCGGCCCCCTGCCGGCCCCCGGAGTCTTCGCCCGGCACAACGCGGTCGACACCCCGGCCCTCCTGCCCGACGGCACCGTCGCCCAGGACTCGATCTCACGCGTGCTGGCCGCCCGCGGCACCGTGCGGTCGGCGCCGGCGCTGGCCGACGACATCGAGGAGATCAAGCGCCAGCTGGGGCAGGCGCCCGAGAAGGCGCCCGAGGTGTCCGGCAAGTCCGGTGCCGCGGCTTCCACCGAGGAACAGAACACCGCCTCGACCACCGACGGGGAGGAGGAAGAGTGAGCACCGAGCCCTACATCATCCTCTCCGCGCTCCTCTTCACGATCGGCTGCGTCGGCGTCCTCGTGCGTCGCAACGCGATCGTGGTGTTCATGTGCGTCGAGCTGATGCTCAACGCCTCGAACCTGGCGCTGGTGACGTTCGCCAAGGCCAACGGCAATCTCGACGGCCAGATCGCGGCCTTCTTCGTGATGGTCGTGGCCGCCGCAGAAGTGGTGGTCGGCCTGGCCATCATCATGACCATCTTCCGTACCCGACGCTCGGCCTCGGTCGACGACGCGAGCCTGCTGAAGTACTGAGGTGACTGCATTGAGTTCCAACATCGCCATGCTCTCGGGGCTCGCGGCGGAGAGCCACATCCCCGTGGTCGACCCCGCTGCCGCCGACGGTGTCTTCTCGCTGGCCTGGCTGGTGATCGTGCTGCCGCTGGCCGGTGCCGCGATCCTGCTGCTCGGCGGACGACG
The DNA here is from genome assembly GCF_001429525.1 of Nocardioides sp. Soil796. Taxonomy (NCBI): domain Bacteria; kingdom Bacillati; phylum Actinomycetota; class Actinomycetes; order Propionibacteriales; family Nocardioidaceae; genus Nocardioides; species Nocardioides sp. Soil796. The sequence continues at coordinate 676,688 of NZ_LMSQ01000019.1, read as the reverse complement.
TACCGACCGCTGGGGCCACCTGCTCGGTACGGCGACCTCCCTCGGGTCCTTCGCGATCGGCCTGGCGATGTTCATCGCCCTGCTGGGCCGCGACTCCGGTGACCGCAGTGTCGGACGCGAGCTGTTCACCTGGATCGAGGCCGGCGGGTTCAAGGTGGGGATGGACCTCCTGGTCGACCCGCTCTCGATCCTGTTCGTGCTGCTGATCACCGGTGTCGGCTCGCTGATCCACATCTACTCGATCGGCTACATGGAGCACGACGGTCGCCGTCGCCGCTTCTTCGGCTACCTCAACCTCTTCATCGCCGCGATGACGATGCTGGTGCTGGCCGCCGACTACCTCGGCATCTTCCTCGGCTGGGAAGGCGTCGGCCTGGCGTCGTACCTGCTGATCGGCTTCTGGCAGCACAAGCCCACCGCGGCCGCGGCCGCCAAGAAGGCGTTCGTGATCAACCGGGTCGGCGACATCGGCATGTCGCTGGCGATCATGCTGATCTTCGTCACCTTCGGCACCACCGCGTTCGCTGGTGTCAGTGCCGCGGCGAGCGGTGCCGACGAGGCCACGATGAACGTGATCGGCCTGCTGCTCCTGCTCGGCGCGTGCGGCAAGAGCGCCCAGGTGCCGCTGCAGGCCTGGCTCCTCGACGCGATGGAGGGCCCGACCCCGGTCTCTGCCCTGATCCACGCGGCCACCATGGTGACCGCCGGCGTCTACCTGGTCACCCGCTCCAACTTCATCTTCGAGAACGCACCGATCGCGCAGACCACGGTCGTGGTCGTCGCGGTGGTCACGCTCCTGTGGGGCGCGGTCATCGGGTGCGCCAAGGACGACATCAAGAAGGTGCTGGCCGGCTCCACGATGAGCCAGATCGGCTACATGATGCTCGGTGCCGGCCTCGGTGTCGCCGGCTACGCGTTCGCGATCTTCCACCTGATCACCCACGGCTTCTTCAAGGCCAACATGTTCCTGGGTGCCGGGTCGGTCATGCACGCGATGGACGACGACGTCGACATGCGCCACTACGGTGCCCTGCAGAAGGCCGTGCCGGTCACGTTCCTGACGTTCGCGATGGGCTACCTCGCGATCATCGGCTTCCCCGGGTTCTCCGGGTTCTGGTCGAAGGACAAGATCATCGAGGTCGCCTTCACCGAGAACATCTTCGTCGGCCTGTGCGCGCTGGTCGGCGCCGGCGTCACCGCGTTCTACATGACGCGACTGATGCTGATGACCTTCTTCACCCAGAAGCGCTGGGAGCCCGAGGTGCACCCGCACGAGTCGCCCAAGGTGATGACGGTGCCGCTGATGGTGCTGGCCGCGCTCTCCGTGCTCGGCGGCTTCCTGCTGCTGAGCAACTGGATCGTCGACTGGCTCGCACCGGTCGTCGGCCACCACGCCCACGAGGAGCCGCCGCTCCCCGCCCTGGCCATGACCGCGATCGTGGTGCTGGTCGTCGCGGCCGGCGTTGCCCTTGCCTGGTTCACGATCGGAAGGACCGAGGTGCCCCGCACCGCACCCACTGACGTCAACGTCCTCACCCGCGCTGCCCGCGCCGACCTCTACGGCGACGCGATCAACGACGGCCTGGTCGTCAACCCCGGACGCCAGCTCGTCGGCGGCCTGATGACCTTCGACGCAGCCGTGATCGACGGCGCCGTCGAAGGACAGGCTGCGGGCATGGGTGGTCTCGCCGGAGTCTTCCGCAAGGTGCAGAACGGCTTCGTCCGCTCCTACGCGCTGTCCGTCCTGGTCGGCGCCCTGCTGGTCATCCTGGCCCTGCTGGCGGTGAACCTCGGATGAACGACTTCCCCTGGCTCACCCTGCTGATCGCCGTGCCGCTGGTCGGCGGAGCGGTCACCGCCCTGCTGCCCTCGAAGGGTGGCTCCGAGCTGCCCAAGCAGGTGGCGGTCGGCACGGCCGCGCTCACGTTCGTGCTGTCGGTGGTCGTCGCCTTCCAGTACGACGCGGGCGACGGCATGCAGTTCATCGAGCTGCACGACTGGATCCCCGCGTTCGGCGCCCACTACGCGCTCGGCGTCGACGGCATCGGCCTGACCCTGGTGCTGCTGACCACGCTACTGGTGCCGGTCGTGGTCCTCGCGTCGTGGAACGACGCCGACGACACGTCGCCCTCGGCGTACTTCGGCTGGATGCTGGCCCTCGAGGGCCTGGCCCTGGCCGTCTTCATGGCCCAGGACGTCTTCCTGTTCTACTTCGTCTTCGAGGCCACGCTGATCCCGGCGTACTTCCTGATCGGCAGCTTCGGCCACGTCGACCGGGCCCAGCGCTCCAAGGCCGCGGTGAAGTTCCTGCTCTACATGCTGGCCGGCGGGCTCATCATGCTGGCCTCCGTGGTCGGGCTGTACGCCGTCTCCGCGCAGGCCGGCAACCCGTCGTACCTCATCGGCGACCTGGCCGGCATCGAGATGGACAAGGAGACCGGGCGCTGGCTGTTCCTCGGCTTCTTCATCGCGTTCGCGATCAAGGCGCCGCTCTTCCCGGTGCACACCTGGCTGCCCGACACCACGGCAGCCGCCACCCCGGGCACCAGCGTGCTGCTGATCTGCGTGCTCGACAAGATCGGCACCTACGGCATGCTGCGCTTCTGCCTCGGCATCTTCCCGGAGGCGTCGAAGTGGGCGACTCCGGTCGTGGTCGTGCTGGCGATCATCTCGATCGTCTACGGCGCGCTGATCGCGATCGGCCAGGACGACATGCTCCGGCTGATCGGGCTCACCTCGCTGTCGCACTTCGGCTTCATCGTGCTGGGCATCTTCGTGATGAACAGCCAGGGCCTGACCGGCTCGACGTTCTACATGTTCAACCACGGGCTGGCCACGGCGGTGATGTTCCTGGTCGCCGGCTACCTGATCAGGCGCCGCGGGTCGACGTTGATCAGCGACCACGGCGGCGTCGAGAAGGTCGCGCCCGTGCTCGCCGGGCTGTTCCTCGTCGGCGGTCTCGGCACCCTCGGACTGCCCGGCCTCTCGCCGTTCGTGTCCGAGTTCCTGGTGCTGGTCGGCGGGTTCGCCCACCACTGGGTGGCCGGCGCGTTCGCGGTGACCGGCATCGTGCTGGCCGCGATCTACGTCCTCTGGATGTACCAGAAGCTGATGACCGGGCCGACCAACCCCGCAGTCAGCGGCATGAAGGACCTCAACGTGCGCGAGATCGCCGCGGTCGCCCCGCTGGTGGCGGCGATGCTGCTGTTCGGCTTCTATCCCAAGCCGGTGCTCGACATCATCAACCCGGCTGTCGAGGCGACCATGATCCATGTCGGGGTGAGTGACGACGATCCGGTCGTGGCACCGGTCGATGCCGACCAGACCCATGACGACCAGGCGACCGAGGAGGACCACAAGTGATCGAGTTCTCCAAGCCCACGCTTGAATACGACCTCCTCTGGCCGCTGCTGCTGGTCTTCGGCGTCGCCTGCGCCGGCGTACTCGTCGAGGCCTTCCTGCCGCGCGCCCGCCGCTACCTCGTGCAGACCGTGCTGGCCCTGGCCGGCACGGCGGCCGCCCTCGGCGGCGTCATCTACGTCGGGGTCAACCTCGACGACCACGGACCTGCCCGCGGCGAGATCGTGGCCATGGGCGCGCTGGCCGTCGACGGACCCACGGTCTTCCTCTGGGGACTGCTGCTGGTGATCACGCTGGCCGGCATCCTGCTCTTCGCCGAGCGACGCCTCGAAGGCGGCGTCTCCGCGTTCGCCGGACAGGCCGCGGCGCTGCCCGGCACCGACGCCGAGCGGGAGGCGTCGACCAAGGGTCTCGACCACACCGAGGTCTTCCCGCTGATGATGTTCGCGGTCGGCGGCATGATGCTGTTCCCCGCGTCCAACGACCTGCTCACGCTCTTCGTCGGCCTCGAGGTGCTCTCGCTGCCGCTCTACCTGCTCTCCGGGCTGGCCCGTCGACGCCGCCTGCTCAGCCAGGAGGCCGCGCTCAAGTACTTCCTGCTCGGTGCGTTCTCCTCCGGCTTCGTGATCTACGGCATCGCCTTGGTCTACGGGTACGCCGGCACGATGGACTTCGGCGGCATCAACGAGGCGATCGCCAACTCCACCGGCAGCCGCACGATGCTGCTGATCGGCATCGGCATGATCTCGGTGGGCCTGCTGTTCAAGGTCGGCGCGGTGCCGTTCCAGTCGTGGACGCCCGACGTCTACCAGGGCGCGCCCACCCAGGTCACGGCCTTCATGGCCGCGGCCACCAAGGTCGCGGCGTTCGGCGCGATGATGCGGCTCTTCTACGTGGCCTTCGGCTCCGAGCGCTGGAGCTGGGCCCCGATGCTGTGGGTCATCGCCGTGCTGTCCATGGTCGTCGGCGCTGTCCTGGCGATCGCGCAGAGCGACATCAAGCGCATGCTGGCCTACTCCTCGATCACCCACACCGGCTTCATCATCACCGGCCTGATCGGCGCCCGTTCGGCCTCCGACCTGGCCAAGGGCGAGCTCTCCTCGACCCAGGCCGTGCTGTTCTACCTCGTCACCTACGGCCTGATGACCGTCGGCGCGTTCGCGATCGTGACGCTGGTCCGTGACGCCGGCGGCGAGGCGACGCACCTGTCCCGGTGGACCGGCCTGGGCAAGCAGTCGCCACTGGTCGCCGGGGTGTTCGCCCTGTTCCTGCTGGGCTTCGCCGGCATCCCGCTGACAGCCGGTTTCGTCGGCAAGTGGGCGGTCTTCGCGTCGGCCATGTCGGCCGGCGCGTGGCCGGTCGTGGTGATCGCGGTGCTGACCAGTGCGCTGGCCGCGTTCTTCTACATCCGGGTCATCGTGCTGATGTACTTCTACGAGCCGATCGGCGACGGTCCGGCGGTCACGCTGCCCAGCTTCATGACCGCCACGGCGATCGGCCTGGGTGCCGTCGCGACGGTCGTGCTCGGCGTCGTACCCGGCCCGGTTCTCGATCTCGCGGCCCATGCGGGAGAATTCATCAGGTGACCGCCCAGAACGCGCCGGCCCTCGCCCTCCCCGTCCTCGACGAGGAGCTCGCCGACCGGCTCCGCGCCCGCATGCTCGAGGTGGAGACCGCCCTGACCGGGCACATCAGGAGCGAGGCCGAGTTCGTCACGACCGCGGCCCGCCACCTGATGGATGCCGGCGGCAAGCGGTTCCGCCCGTTGCTGGTGCTGCTGGCCGCCGAGACGGGGCCTGACGCCGGGTCCGACGAGGTCGTCACCGCGGCCTGTGTGGTCGAGCTGACCCACCTGGCCTCGCTCTACCACGACGACGTGATGGACGAGGCCGACCTGCGCCGCGGCGCCGACTCGGCGAACGCCCGCTGGGACAACCACGTCGCGATCCTGACCGGCGACTTCCTGTTCTCCAAGTCGTCCGAGCTGACCGCCGAGCTCGGTGCCGACGCCGTGCGCATCCAGGCCCGCACCTTCACCAAGCTCGTCGAGGGCCAGATCCTCGAGACCGTCGAGCCGGCCCCCGATGCCGACCCGATCGAGCACCACCTGCGCGTCGTGGCCGGCAAGACCGGCTCGCTGATCGCCACGTCTGCCTTGTACGGCGCCCGCTTCGGCGGTGCACCACGCGAGATCGAGGATGCCCTGGCGGCGTACGGCGAGATCGTCGGCGCAGCCTTCCAGCTCTCCGACGACATCCTCGACATCGCCTCCGAGAGCGACGAGTCCGGCAAGACGCCGGGCACCGACCTGCGCGAGGGCGTGCCGACCCTGCCGGTGCTGCTCGTGCAGCGTTCGACCGACCCCGCCGACGCCCGGCTCCAGGAGCTCCTCGCCAGCGACCTCGACGACGACGCCCGGCTCGCCGAGGCGCTCGAGCTGCTGCGCGCGCACCCGGCGATGGGCGAGGCCCGTGCCTACGTCGTGGCCCGGGCCACCGAGGCCAAGGACCTCCTCAAGGTGCTCCCCGAGGGCCCGGTGCGCACCGCGCTCGAGGCCTTCGCCGACGTGGTCGCCACCCGCACCGCCTGACTCGAGCTACTTCCGCCGCTGGTCGTCGATGCGCTTCGCCTTGCCGAGCGACCGTTCCAGGGCGTGCCGCTCGACCACCTCCACGCGCGCGCTGACGCCCATGTGCTGCTTGATCCGGTCGCCCAGCGCCACACCCAGCGCCGGGTCGACGGCGCCCTCGGCCTCTACCCGCACCGTCAGCTCGTCGAGGTTCCCCGGCCGGGTCAGCACGCAGAGGTAGTGCGGCGCCAGTCCGGGCACGGCAAGGATCTGCTCCTCGACCTGGGTGGGGAAGACGTTGACCCCGCGCACGATCATCATGTCGTCGGTGCGACCGGTGACCTTGCGCATCCGCCGGAACGCCGGGTATGCCGTACCGGGCAGCAGCGTGGTCAGGTCGCGGGTGCGGTAGCGGATCACCGGCATCGCCTGCTTGGTGAGGCTGGTGAAGACCAGCTCGCCCTCGCTCCCGTCGGGCAGCACCTCGTGGGTGACCGGGTCGATCACCTCCGGCAGGAAGTGGTCCTCCCAGACGTGCAGGCCGTCCTGGGTGGCCACCGCCTCCTGGCTGACGCCCGGACCCATCACCTCACTCAGCCCGTAGATGTCCACGGCCCTGATGCCGGCCCGCTCCTCGATGGCGCGGCGCATCTCGTCGGTCCAGGGCTCGGCCCCGAAGATGCCGATCTCGAGGCTGGTGCTGCGCGGGTCGATGCCCTGGGCCTCCATCTCGTCGAGGAGGGCGAGGAAGTACGACGGCGTGACCATGATGATGCGCGGCTCGAAGTCGGTGATCAGCTGCACCTGGCGCGGGGTCATGCCGCCACTGACCGGCACGACGGTGCAGCCGAGTCGCTCGGCGCCGTAGTGGGCGCCCAGTCCACCGGTGAACAGCCCGTAGCCGTAGGCCACGTGGACCACGTCGCCCGGTCTACCACCCGCGGCCCGGATGGACCGCGCCATCAGCTCGGCCCACGTCTCGATGTCGTCGCTGGTGTAGCCGACCACGGTGGGCTTGCCGGTGGTGCCGCTCGAGGCGTGGATCCGGTTCACCTCCTCGCGTGGCACGGCGAACATCCCGAACGGATAGTTGGCCCGCAGGTCGGCCTTCGTGGTGAACGGGAACCGGGCCAGGTCGGCCAGGCTGGTCAGGTCACGCGGCTGCACCCCCGCGGCCTCGAAGGCGCGACGGTGGTGGGGGACATGCGCCCACGCGCGCTCGAGGGTCTCGCGCAGCCTCTCCAGCTGGAGTGCCTCGAGTGCCGCCCGGTCGATCTCGGGGACTTCGCCGGTCATGACTCCTCCTCGAACAGGGTGCCGCCGATCTCCTTGCTGCGTCCTTCGAACTCGGCGACCACCGTGTCGCCGCGGCGCACCGTGACGTCGTACGTCCCGTCGCGACCGCTGCGCTCCCGCTCGACCGCCTCGGCCACCAGCAGGTCCCCTTCGCAAGTCGGGGCCCGGAACCTGATGCTGGCCCCGGCCGCGACCGTGGAGCGGTTGTAGGAGTTGCAGGCGAACGCGAACGCGGTGTCGGCCAGGGTGAACGTGAAGCCGCCGTGGCCGATGGCGTGGCCGTTGACCATGTCGGCGCGGAGTGGCATCGAGACCGTGGCCCGCCCGGGCCCGACGTCGGTGATCGTCATGCCGAGCGCCTGGCTGGCCCGGTCGCCGGCCCACATCGCGTCCGCGGACCTGCGGGCAGTCTCCTCGGGGGTCACCACAGCAACGTATCGCGTGACAAGGCTGGCGGACCGTACGACAGGTGAGCAGGCGGGGTCAGTGGGCGGACAGCGAACGCTGTCCGGCCGGCTCAGACCGCGCAGGCCTCGGCGGTCAGACGGAGCTGGCGGTGCCGGTGGCGGATCGCCTCGACGGTGAACACGGACAGCGCCAGCCAGACCAGCGCGAAGCCGATCCAGCGGCCGACCGGCATGTCCTCGTGGAAGAGCAGGACACCGAGGGCGAACTGGATGATCGGGGCGAGGTACTGCAACAGCCCGAGCGTCACCATCGGCAGCCGGATCGCCGCGGCCCCGAAGCAGATCAGGGGAACCGCGGTCACCGCGCCCGTGGTGGTCAGCAGGAGCGCGTGCCCGACGCCGTGCGCACCGAACTCGGAGTTCCCGGTCGCCACCAGGAAGGCGATGTACGCCGCCGCGACCGGGGCCAGCACGATGGTCTCGAAGGTGAGGCTCTCCACGGCACCGGTGTTCGCCTGCTTCTTCGCCAACCCGTAGGTGCCGAACGAGAAGGCCAGCACGAGTGCCACCCAGGGCGGGCGGCCGTAGTCGATGGTGAGTACGACGACCGCGACGGCCGCGACGCCGGTCGCCATCCACTGCAAGGGCCGCAACGTCTCGCGCAGGAGCAGCACGCCCATCAGCACCGTCACCAGCGGGTTGATGAAGTAGCCCAGCGCCGCCTCGACGACGTGGCCGTTGTTGACCCCCCAGATGTAGGTCGCCCAGTTCACTGCGATGACGGCGGCCCCGACGGTGAGGAGACGCCGGGTGCGTGGTGTGCGGAAGATCGTGACCAGCTGCGTGCCCTTGCGCAGGAGCACGACGAGGACCCCCATCGTGATCATCGACCAGAGCACCCGGTGGGCCAGGATCTCGATCGCGCCGGCCGGCTCGAGCAGCGGCCAGTAGAGCGGGAATGCCCCCCAGAGGCCGTACGCCGCGACGCCCAGGAGAAAGCCGAGTCGCGACTCCGTCATGGATGCGCGAGTCATGCGTCAAACAATAGGGCGCGTGAGCAGGAGGCGGATGTTTCCCGCACAATGTCCCGGGGTACGAAGGTGCCCGTAGTACTCATCCACTTTTCATCTTCCTGGGGGTTACCCACTCATGCGCATCAAGCGACTTCTCGTCGGCGCCATCGGAACGGCCCTCGTGGTCGCCACTCCGCTGGCACTCTCCACGACTGCCCAGGCACAGGACGCTCCTCGCGACCGTGCCTCCGAGGTGTCCGAGGCCCCGGCCGCCCGGAGCACGGACCTGGCCTCCGACGCCACGACCGGCATCACGGTCTCGACCGTCAACGCCCGTTCCGCCCAGGCCTACACCAGCCGCCTCTCGGTGGCCCGCCAGGCCCTCGGCATCTACAAGTACAAGACCAGCATCCGCATCTCGGGCCAGGTCCAGGCCCACGACAGCGCCAACCCGAGCTGCGACGTCGAGTGGTGCCACGTCGGTCAGACCAGCGTGAAGCTCTACCGTCGCATCGGCGGCACCTCGTCGTACCAGCTGGTCTCCAACCGCGCCACGGACTCGTCGTCGCACTTCGTCTTCTCGACGCCGTCCCTCGGCACCGCGGCCTACAAGGTGGTCTGGAGCGGTGTCGGCAGCGTTCCGGCCGCGTCCTCCGGCAAGACGATCAAGGGCTCGCGTCACCCGCACACCCGCGTCTACTCCAGCCGCGGTCGCGTCTACATGCAGGGCAACATCGACCCGGGCTGGGGCGGTAAGCGCGTCATCATCCAGCGCAAGGCCAGCAAGAGCGGCTCCTTCCGCGTCTGGAGCTACGCCCGCACGAACCGGTACGGCGGCTTCAAGCTGCGCCTCCCCGCGCCGAGCACCGGCTACTGGTACTACCGCGCCGTGGTTCCGGCCACTGCGCCGCGTTGGGCCGTCACCGTCACCGGTGTCTGGCGTACCTACCAGCGCTGATCTGACCCAGCACTGATCTGAGCGCAGCACACAACGAGATCGGCCCCCAGCCACAGTGGCTGGGGGCCGATCTCTTTGGCCATGAAGGCCTATGTTCGTTTCGACATGCAGTTCGCGGTACGTCGTGCTCGCTGAGCGTGGGCTCGGGCCAGTGAATGGCGAACTGTATGTCGAACGGCTCGCAGCGGACCGGGTCCGCTCAGACCACGGTCCAGGTGTCGCCGCCGTTGATCAGGCCGGCGAGTCGTTCGGCCGCGGGCGTGGTGGCGGCTTGCGAGGCGGTGCGGATCTGGTCGCGGGCCTGGTCGTCGTACGCCGGTCGTTCGACCTGCCGGAAGATGCCGATGGGGGACTGGTTGAGGTAGCCGGAGTCGGTGAGCCGACTGATCGCGAAGGCGGTCGACGGGTCCGGGTTGTGGGCGTCGTGGACCAGCACCTGGTCGGCTGCCACGGACGCGATCGGGACGACCTCGACGCCACCGGACGCGGCGCGGACCAGGGCCTTGTCGCCGAGGCCGGTGGTCTCGTCGCGGGCGCCGAAGGTGATCGGTTCACCGTGGACCAGCGGGATGATCGCGTCGGCCTTGGTGTCGGGGTTCTTGATGGCGTCGAAGGCGCCGTCGTTGAAGATCGGGCAGTTCTGGTAGATCTCCACGAACGAGGTGCCGCGGTGGGCCGCGGCGGCGGACAGCACCGAGGTGAGGTGCTTGCGGTCGGAGTCGATGGTGCGGGCCACGAACGAGCCTTCGGCGCCCAGGGCCAGGGAGACCGGGTTGAACGGGTGGTCGAGCGAGCCCATCGGCGTGGACTTGGTGACCTTGCCGGTCTCGCTCGTGGGGGAGTACTGGCCCTTGGTGAGGCCGTAGATGCGGTTGTTGAACAGCAGGATCGTCATGTTGACGTTGCGGCGCAACGCGTGGATGAGGTGGTTGCCGCCGATGGAGAGGGCGTCGCCGTCGCCGGTGACCACGAAGACGGAGAGGTCCTCGCGGGCGGTGGCCAGGCCGGTCGCGATCGACGGCGCGCGGCCGTGGATCGAGTGCATGCCGTAGGTGTCGAGGTAGTACGGGAAGCGGCTGGAGCAGCCGATGCCGGAGATGAAGACGACGTTCTCGCGCTTGATGGAGAGCTCGGGCAGGAAGTTCTGCACGGCCTTGAGCACGGCGTAGTCGCCGCAGCCGGGGCACCAGCGGACCTCCTGGTCGGAGGTGAAGTCCTTGCCGGTCTGCTTCTCGTCGGTGGTGGGGACGCCCTGGAGTCCGGGGAAGGGCAGTTCGACGGTGCTCACTTTGATGCCTCCTGGGGGACGGGGGTCAGGTTCACTTCGATGCCCTCTGCCTCGGAGACGAGGTCGCCGATGACGCCGGCGAGCTCGGCTGCCTTGAGGGGGAGGCCGCGGACCTGGTTGTAGCCGATGGCGTCGACGAGGTACTCGCCGCGCAGCAGCAGGGAGAGCTGTCCGAGGTTCATCTCGGGGACCAGGACCTTGTCGTAGCGGGCGAGGATGTCGCCGAGGTCCTTGGGGAACGGGTTGAGGTGGCGCAGGTGCACCTGGGCGACGTGGTAGCCGGCCTTGCGGACCCGGCGGATGCCGGCCCCGATCGGTCCGTACGTCGAACCCCAGCCGATGACCAGGACCTTCGCGGCGCCACTGGGGTCGTCGACCTCGAGCGGGGGCAGGGAATCGGCGATCGCGTCGACCTTGGCCTGCCGGGTGCGGACCATCAGGTCGTGGTTGGCCGGGTCGTAGGAGATGTTGCCGTGCCCGTCGCCCTTCTCGAGGCCGCCGATGCGGTGCTCGAGTCCCGGCGTGCCGGGGATCGCCCACGGACGGGCCAGGGTGGCCTCGTCCCGCTTGTAGGGAGCGAACTCCTCGCCCTCGGCCAGGTCGTCGGCCGTGGCGAAGTTGGGTTCGATGACCGGCAGGTCGGCGACGTCGGGTATCGACCACGGCTCGGAGCCGTTGGCGAGGTAGCCGTCACTGAGCAGCATGACCGGGGTGCGGTAGGTGATCGCGATCCGGGCAGCCTCGACCGCCGCGTTGAAGCAGTCACCGGGCGACTGCGGCGCCACGATCGGGACGGGGGCCTCACCGTTGCGGCCGAACATCGCCTGGAGCAGGTCGGACTGCTCGGTCTTGGTGGGCAGGCCGGTCGAGGGGCCGCCGCGCTGGACGTTGACCACCAGCAGGGGCAGCTCGGTCATCACCGCCAGGCCGATCGCCTCACCCTTGAGCGCGATGCCCGGGCCCGAGGTGGTGGTGACGCCGAGGTGGCCGGCGAAGGAGGCGCCGATGGCGGCACCGACACCGGCGATCTCGTCCTCGGCCTGGAAGGTGGTGACGCCGAAGCTCTTGTGCTTGGAGAGCTCGTGGAGGATGTCGGAGGCCGGGGTGATCGGGTAGGAGCCCAGGAAGACCGGGAGCCCGGACTGCACCGACGCGGCGACCAGCCCGTAGGCCAGGGCCAGGTTGCCGGAGATGTTGCGGTAGACCCCCGGCGGCATCGCGGCCGGCTTCACTTCGTACTGGACGATGAAGGTCTCGGTGGTCTCGCCGAAGTTCCAGCCCATCTTGAACGCGGTGATGTTGGCGTCGCGGATGTCGGGCACCTTGGCGAACTTCTTCGACAGGAACTCCACCGTGGTCTCGGTGGGGCGGCCGTACATCCACGACAGCAGGCCGAGGGCGAACATGTTCTTCGCGCGGGCGGCGTCCTTGCGGGAGAGCCCGAACTCCTTGACCGCCTCGACCGTCATGCCGGTGAGGTCCACCTTGTGGAGGTCGAACTCGGCCAGGGAGTCGTCCTCCAGCGGGTTCTCGGCGTACCCGGCCTTGGTGAGGTTGCGGGCGGTGAAGTCGTGGGTGTCCACGATGATCGCGGCGCCCTTGTTGAGGTCACCCAGGTTGGCCTTCAGGGCGGCGGGGTTCATCGCCACCAGCACGTCGGGGGAGTCCCCGGCGGTGAGGATGTCGTGGTCGGCGAAGTGCACCTGGAACGACGAGACACCGGGAATGGTGCCCTGAGGGGCGCGGATCTCGGCGGGGAAGTTCGGCAGGGTGACCAGGTCGTTCCCGAACGCGGCCGACTCCTGGGTGAACCGGTCACCGGTGAGCTGCATGCCGTCACCGGAGTCACCCGCGAACCGGATGATCACCCGGTCCAACTGCCTGACCTGCTTGGCCACCTCACCTACCTGCTTCCTGTGTCTTGTGGGGTCCGTACTCACCGTATGCCAGAACTGGAACACGTTCCAGAAATCCGGCGCGTGGTGAGAGGACACGCCTGCCGCACCCCACCTTAGTCCGCTGTCGCAGAGCCCGCGTCACGTCTCCCTGACTGGTCATCCGGAGGCTCGTGAGTCACCTCACCATCCCGCAATTCGGGCTAAATGCCCACTTCTTACAGTATCTCGCCTAAACTGCTCGACATTACTTAGATACACGCCTTCTCGTGAGGGCGGGGAAAGAGTGGCAATGAGGAACAAGTTCAAGGCTCTGGCGATCGCTTCAGTGGTCGGGGTGCTGGCCTTGTCTGGGTGCAGCAGTGCAGGCGGCAGTGGTGACGACAAGACGATCAACCTGGTCGGCTTCGCGGTTCCGGAGGCGGCCAACGACGCCATCGCCGACAAGTTCGCCGAGACGGACGCCGGTGACGGCGCCAGGCTCTCCGGTTCGTACGGCGCCTCCGGCGACCAGAGCCGCAAGGTGGCCGACACCAACGGCAAGGACGTCGACTACGTCCACTTCTCGCTCGAGGGCGACGTGACCCGGCTGGTCGACGCCGGCCTGGTCGCCGAGGACTGGAACAAGGGCCCCAACAAGGGCATCGTCTCCTCCTCCATCGCGGTCATCGCGGTCGAGAAGGGCAACCCGCTCGGCATCAAGGACTGGAGCGACCTGACCCGCAAGGACGTCAAGGTCATTACCGCCGACCCGGCCTCGTCCGGTGCGGCCCGCTGGAACGTCCTGGCCCTCTACACCTACGCCAAGTCGCAGGGAAAGACCGAGGCGGAGGCCGACGCCTACCTCAAGCAGGTCTTCGGAAACGTCGTGACGTGGGCCGCCAGCGGCCGCGAGGCGACCGAGGCCTTCAAGAAGGGTGTCGGCAACGTGTTGATCACCTACGAGAACGAGGCGATCCTCGCCAAGCAGAACGGTGAGGAGCTCGACTACATCGTGCCCGACCACTCGTTCCTGATCGAGAACCCCGGCGCCGTGCTCAAGGACGCCGACAGCATCGCCACCGACTGGCTCGACTTCGTGCTCAGCGACGAGGGCCAGAAGGAGTTCGTCAAGAAGGGCTTCCGTCCGGTCGGCGACGTGGACATCAGCGGCATCGAGGTCCAGGGCGCCAACGACCCGGCCAACCCGTTCCCGGTGCCCAGCTCGCTCGACACCATCGCCGACCTCGGAGGCTGGCCGGCGGTCAGCGACGAGTGGTTCGGCAAGGACGGCAAGAAGCTCCGCTTCGACAAGCTGTACGACGCGGCCACCAAGAAGTGACCAACGTCATCGCTCCATCCGCGGGGCCGGCGCGCACGCGCCGGCCCTCCGGGGGTTTGTTCAGGCTCTCCACGGCATCGGGCATCGGACTCGGCATCGGCCTGGTCTGGTTCAGCGTCCTGGTGCTGCTGCCTCTCTCTGCCGTGGTGGGTGCAGCCGCGGCAGGGGGCTGGTCGGCCTTCGCCGGCACGCTCACCGACCCTCAGACCTTCGCCGCACTGCGGCTGACCGTCGTCGAGGCGGTCCTGGTGACCGTGGTCAATGCGGTGATCGGCACGATCGTCGCGTGGGTGCTGGTCCGCGACGACTTCGTCGGCAAGCGACTGCTGGACGTCGTCATCGACATCCCGTTCGCCCTACCGACGATCGTGGCCGGTCTCGTGCTGCTGAGCCTCTACGGCCCCGACAGTCCTGTCGGGTTCAACATCGTCAACACGCGCACCGGAATCTTCCTCGCGCTGTTGTTCGTGACCCTTCCGTTCGTCGTACGCACCGTGCAGCCCGTGCTGCTGGAGATCGAGGTGGAGGCCGAGGAGGCCGCCGCATCGCTGGGCGCCTCCCGCTTCACCACCTTCCGGCGGGTGATCCTGCCCAGCCTGGTGCCGGCCATCACCGCCGGATCCTCGCTCGGCTTCGCCCGCGCGATCTCGGAGTTCGGCTCACTCGTGCTGATCTCCGGCAACACGCCCTACCAGACCGAGGTGGCCTCGTTGAAGATCCTCAAGTTCCTCGAGGGCGACAACCAGGCCGGGGCCGCGGCGGTCGCCGTACTGCTCCTCCTGGTGGCGGTCGTGGTGATCGTGGCGCTCGACATCCTCTCGAGGCGGGTGGCTCGCCGTGCCTGAGGTCAAGGAGATTCGCCAGCACAAGAGCGTCGTGACCTACCTGTTGCGGTTCTTCGTGATCGGCTACCTGTTCGTGCTGGTGGTGTGGCCGCTGAGCGAGGTCGTGCAACGCACGTTCGCGCCGGTCGAGGCGAACGCCGCCGGTGGTTTCGGCGCGTTCCTCGAACGACTGCAGGACCCCAGCGTGACCTACGCCTTCGGGCTGACGGTGACCTGCGCGTTCTGGGCCGTGCTGATCAACACCGTGTTCGGCCTGGGCATCTCGTTGCTCCTGGTGCGCTACGAGTTCCCCGGCCGACGCATCCTCTCGGTGCTGGTCGACCTGCCGATGTCCGTCTCGCCGGTGGTCGTGGGCCTCGCGCTCGTGCTCGCCTACTCGAGCGGGTCGGGATGGTTCGGCGAGTCGCTTGAGTCGGTCGGCATCTTCATCATCGGCTCGACTCCGGGCATGGTGATGGCGACCGCGTTCGTCAGCCTGCCCCTGGTGATCCGGGAGATCATCCCGGTGCTGGAGGAGATCGGCACCGATGCCGAGATGGCAGCCAGCAGCCTCGGGGCCAACGCCTGGCAGAGCTTCCGCCGGATCACGTTGCCCAGCATCAAGTGGGCCCTCGCCTACGGAGTGGTGCTCAGCCTGGCCCGGTCGCTCGGCGAGTTCGGCGCGGTCAAGATCGTCAGTCCAGGCGCCGAGTTCCGCGGCGAGACCGCCACCCTCCTCATCCAGAACCGTTACAACAACTACGACGAGTCGACGGCCTACGCAGCAGCCTTCGTGCTGGTGCTCGCCGCTGTCCTCGCACTGGTCGTGGTGACCTTCATTCGCCGTCCGGAGGACCGAACATGAGCATCGAAGTCAAGGGAATCAACAAGCAGTACGGCGACTTCGTCGCCCTGGAGAACATCAACGTCTCGCTCCCGACCGGTCAGTTGACGGCGCTGCTCGGACCGTCGGGTGGCGGCAAGTCGACCCTGCTGCGGATCATTGCCGGGCTCGACACCGCCGACTCGGGCACGGTCAGCATCGAGGGCGTCGACGCCACGAGGCTGCCCGCGCAGAAGCGCAACGTCGGCTTCGTCTTCCAGCACTACGCGGTCTTCAAGCACATGACCGTCGCGAAGAACGTCGCCTTCGGCCTGGAGATCCGCAAGCGTCCCAAGGCCGAGGTCGCTGAGCGCGTCGACGAGCTCCTCAAGCTGGTGCACCTCTCCCAGTTCGCACACCGGCTTCCCTCGCAGCTCTCCGGTGGCCAGCGCCAGCGGCTCGCCCTGGCCCGGGCACTGGCCGTCGAGCCCTCGGTGCTTCTGCTGGACGAGCCGTTCGGCGCGCTCGACGCGAAGGTGCGCAAGGAGCTGCGCGACTGGCTGCGACGGCTGCACGACGAGGTGCACGTGACCACGGTGTTCGTGACCCACGACCAGGAGGAGGCCCTCGAGGTCGCCGACGAGATCGTGGTGATCAACGAGGGGCGGGTCGAGCAGATCGGCACGCCCGACCAGCTGTACGACGAGCCGGCCAACGACTTCGTGATGAGCTTCCTCGGCGAGGTCACCACGCTCGAGGGCCAGCTGATCCGGCCGCACGACATCGAGATCACCGTCATGCCGCAGCACGACGACGCGGTCCAGGCCGTGGTGTCGCGCTCGCTCCGGATCGGCTTCGAGGCGCGTGTCCAGGTCCTCACCGACAACGGCGAGGAGGTCACCGTCGTCCTGACCCGCTCGCACGCGCGTCACCTCGGGCTGCAGGCCGGCCAGACGGTGTGGGTGCGTGCGGCGCAGGGTGCCCTGACCGTGCCGTCGCTGCGGGCAGTCCCGGCGATCTGAGGTCAACCGGGCTCAGGCCGGCAGCGGTGTGCGGTGTTCGTCCATGACGGCCCGCCACCGCTGCCAGGTCGGCTCCAGCGCCTGCTCGGTCAGGTGCGCCTCGTCGGCCACCGAGCGGGCCAGGGCTCCGGGCCCGGCGAGCAGGGTCTCGTGCAGCGCCGGCTCCGGACCGGGCCTCAGCCCGAGCAGTGTGGTCGTCGCGACGACGCGGTGTCCGCCCAGCACTCCGGGCGCCGACCGCAGGGCCAGGTCGCGCAGGTCGACGTCCTCGACCAGCAACGGCCGACGGTCGTACGTCGCCCGCAGCGTCGAGCGCACCTTGCCGCCGTCCTCCGCGCTCCGGCCGAGCACGAGTGTCTCGCGGTGCAGCAACGCGGCGCCGGCGTCCAGCTCGATCGTGGTGCGGCGCTCGACGTCGGCGCCGTGCGACACCACGAACGGGGCGCCGCCCCAGACCAGGCTGCCGCCCTCGGCCACCCGGATCGCCGCCGACCACGTGCACGAGCCGCCGCGGGCGTTGTAGGCGACGGTGGCCGAAGGCTCGACCAGCTCGAGGTGCGCGCCCGGGCCCACCTCGATCTCCAGGCGCACGTCATCGCCGGAGAGCAGGCTGGCGCAGGCGGCCACCAGGGCCACCCGCACCCGGTCCGGCTCGGTGTGCACGGCACGCGGGCGGACGAACCTGCTGGCGTCGAGCCGGGTGATCCGGTGGTGGGTGGGAGTGCGCTCCACCAGGATCCGGAGCGGTGCGTCAGTGGTCACCCGTGCGCGTGGTCGTGGTCGGGCGCGTGGAAGTGCGGAGCCATCGGGCCCGGGTCCTGTGGCACGTGCTGGCCCTGCTGGTGGGCGACGGCCAGCGCGCTGACCCAGGCACACAGGGCGTCGACCGACGCCTGGTCGTGCTGGCTCACCGGCAGCACCGGCAGGCCGTCGCGAACGGCGCCGGCATCGGTGACCATCTGCTCCGCGTCGACCCCGACGTACGGCGCCAGGTCGGTCTTGTTGATCACCAGCAGGTCCGCGCGTTCGATGCCCGGGCCGCCCTTGCGCGCCACGTCGCCGCCGCCGGCCACGTCGAGGCAGAAGATCTGGGCGTCGACCAGGGCCGGGCTGAAGGTGGCCGTCAGGTTGTCGCCGCCACTCTCGACGATCACCAGGTCGAGCGGTGCGAAGTCGCGCTCGAGGTCTTCGACGGCGAGCAGGTTGGCGGTCACGTCGTCGCGGATCGCGGTGTGCGGGCAGGCCCCGGTCTCGACCGCCCGGATGCGCTCGACGGGCAGTACGCCGGCCGCGCGCAGCTGGCGGGCGTCCTCGTCGGTGTAGATGTCGTTGGTGACCACCGCGATCTCCAGCTGCGCGGACAACCCGCGGCACAGGGTCGCGATGATCGTGCTCTTGCCGGTGCCGACCGGGCCGGCAACGCCCAGGCGCAGGGGGCGGGCGGGGCCGGGTGCTGATGCTTCAGGAAATCCTGATTCAGGAAACAAAGATCCTCCTCGTGGAGTGGTGGTGGTCGAGCGACCACAGCTCGACCATGGGTGCGGTCAGGGCAGGAAGGTCGTCGGGGCCGGTGGTGGCCAGGGCCCGTGAGACGACTGCCTCGATGGTGGACGCGGAGGCCAGCAACCAGCCGGTCGCGTCGGCGGGGTCGACGGGCAACAGCTTGAGTGAGGCAGCGGCCACGGTCTGCGCGTCGTCGTACAGGCTGGCCCGGGCGATCGCGGCGGCGCTCATGCCGAGCGCGGCGCCGACCACCCCGAGGGCGACCGGGCGCAGTGGGGGTTGGCCGAGCCCGTGCAGGGCCGCGACCGCTGCGTGGTCGGGCCAGAGCCGCAGCGCCAACCGGGCCAGGCCGCGGCCGAGCAGCTCCGACGCGTGGCGCAGCGGGGCACTCGGCGTCCGCGCCATCAGCTCGGCCTGCACGTCGCCGAGACGGGCGGGTGCGTCGACGGCGATGCGCAGGGCCACCACCGCCGCGGCGGCCTCGACCAGGCCGACCGTGCGCAGCCGGGCGTCGATGTAGGCAGGCACCTGGTCGGCGCGCAGCCCCGCCGCGAGTGCCGGCTCCAGTCCGGCGGAGTGCGCATGGCCGCCGGTCGGCAGCCTGCCGTCGGTGAGGAGCAGCGCGCCGAGCTCAGCAGACACGGGCACCACTCAGAACAACGAGTAGCGCTGGGCGAGGGGCACCTCGTCGACGGGCTGCGGGCGGACCAGCTCGCCGTCGATGGTGATCGCGAACGTCTCGGGGTCGACGTCGAGTGCGGGCAGCGCGGTGTTGTTGGGCATGTCGGCCTTGGTGAGATGCCGGGTCGGGCGTACGCCGGTCAGCTGGCGTCGCAGGCCCAGCCGGTCGCGGAGCCCGTTGTCGACCGCGAGGGGTGAGACGAACGACGTGGACAGGTGCGGTGCCGAACCGGGCGAGGCGGCCATGGCGGGGCGCATGAATACCGGCTGTGGTGTCGGGATCGCCGCGTTGACGTCGCCCATGGGCGCCCACACGATCGCGCCGCCCTTGATCACCGCGGAGGGCCGGATGCCGAAGAAGACCGGGTCCCACAGCACCAGGTCGGCCATCTTGCCGGCCTCGACCGAGCCGATCTCGTGGTCGACGCCGTGTGCCACCGCGGGGCAGATGGTGTACTTCGCCACGTAGCGACGGGCCCTCTCGTTGTCGGCCGGCATCGAGGTGCCGAGCGACCCGCGTTGCGCCTTCATGACGTGGGCGACCTGCCAGGTGCGCGAGATCAGCTCGCCGATGCGGCCCATCGCCTGGGCGTCGGACGACGTGATCGAGATGGCCCCCATGTCCTGGAGGATGTCCTCGGCGGCCATCGTCGTACCCCGGATCCGCGACTCGGCGAACGCCAGGTCCTCGGGCACGCGCGGGTTGAGGTGGTGCGCGACCATCAGCATGTCGAGGTGCTCGGCCTCGGTGTTGACGGTGTGCGGCAGGGTCGGGTTGGTCGAGGCGGGCAGCACGTTGGGCTCGCTGGCCATCACGATGATGTCGGGGGCGTGCCCGCCGCCGGCGCCCTCGGAGTGGAAGAGGTGGATGCCCCGTCCGGCGATGGCGTCGAGGGTGTGCTGCACGTAGCCGGTCTCGTTGAGGCTGTCGGCGTGCAGGGCGACCTGGAGGCCGAACGCGTCGGCGGCCCGCAGGGAGGCGTCGATCGCCGCGGGCGTGGCGCCCCAGTCCTCGTGCACCTTGTAGCCGCCGGCACCGCTGAGCGCCTCCTGCTCGAGGGCGGCGGCGCTGACCGTGTTGCCCTTGCCGAAGAGCAGCACGTTGAGCGGGATGTGGTCGAACGCGCGATGCATCATCGCCAGCGACCAGGCGCCCGGCGTGACGGTGGTCGCCTTCGACCCCTCGGTCGGCCCGGTGCCGCCGCCGACGACCGTGGTGGTGCCGGTGGCCAGCGCCTCGAGCATCTCGGTCTCGTTGAGGTAGTGCACGTGGGTGTCGATCGCCCCGGCGGTGAGGATCTTGCCCTCGCCGGCGATCACGTCGGTGCTCGGACCGATGTGCAGGCTCGGGTGGACGCCGTCCATGATGTCGGGGTTGCCGGACTTGCCGACCGCGACGATGCGTCCGTCGCGGATGCCGACGTCCCCACGGATGATGCCGCCGTGGTCGAGCACCACCACGTTGGTGATCACCAGGTCGAGGGCGCCCTCGTCGCGGGTGGTCAGGCCCTGGCCCATCGACTCGCGGATGCTCTTGCCGCCGCCGAAGACCGACTCGTCACCACCGAAGGTGAGGTCCTGCTCGACCTGGATCCACAGGTCGGTGTCGCCCAACCGGATCTGGTCGCCCACGGTCGGGCCGTAGAGCTGGACGTATTCGCGGCGATCGATCCGGCTCACGATGTCTCCTCGTCCTGATCGTTCGCTGCACCGGGCTCCGGGTGGGGCGGTTCGTCGCTGAGGCGTACGCCGACTCCGCCGGCGCGGCTCGGACTGTCCACGGGGGTGCCGGGCGTGCCGAAGGGCACGACCTGCTTGGGCTCTCGGGCGTGGGTCGGCCGCTCGCCGTCGAGCTCGCGGATCTGCAGACCGGGCACGGTGGCGGTGCCGCCGAGTGCGATCAGGTCGACCGTGCGGCTCACGCCGGGCTCGAAGCGGATCGACGTACCGGCGGGGACATCGAGGCGGAAGCCCTGGGCCTGGTCGCGGTCGAAGCTGAGCGCCGGGTTGGTGTCGGGCAGGTGGATGTGGGAGCCCACCTGGATCGGGCGATCGCCGTCGTTGACGATCACCAGGGTGCGTTGCTCGCGGCCGCTGCTGAGCTCGAGCGGCTCCGCCGAGACGCGGACCTCTCCGGGGATCACTGGATCGGCTCCGTGATCGTGACGAGCTTGCGCCCGTCGGGGAAGGTCGCCTCGACCTGCACGTCGCGGATCATCTCGGGAACGCCCTCCATGACCTCGTCGCGAGTCAGCACGTGACGCCCGTCGCTCATCAGGTCGGCCACCCGGGCGCCCTCGCGGGCACGCTCCATCACCCAGCACGCCAGCAGGGCGGTGGCCTCGGGATGGTTCAGGAGGACACCACGTTCGCGTCGGTCGCGGGCCACCATGCCGGCCACGCTGAGCAACAGCTTGTCGATGTCCGAAGGAGTCAGGTGCATCTCGTGGCCTCCTCATCGCTGGTCCTGCGAACCTAGCAGTCGTCGGCCCCCGTCGTGGAGGTGCTGGGGCTCAGGTGGTCAGCGACTCTGCCCGCTCCTTCAGGGCCTGCGCGTGCCTGCGGAAGCCCTCGGCGACGCGACCGGGCCCGGCGTACTTCACCATCGGCCCGGTGAACTCCTCGACGGTTTCGTACGTCGTGGGGCCGCCGGGTCGTTGGGTCAGGCGCTGGAACCGGGTGCCCCTCACGAGGCCGAGCTTCGCCGGCCAGCCCTCGAACACGTAGGCCAGCGTGGCCCGGGTGGTGCCGTCGTCCTGCGTCGACGGTGCCTCGAGGACGCTGATCCGCTCGGGCGACCGGGTGCCCTTGCCGTTGGCCCACCGCACGTGCAGCACGATGGGCTCGCCGACGCGCGGTTCGGCGCAGTCGGCGCGTACGACGAACGGGTTCCACTCGGCGTACGACGCGGTGTCGAGCATGACCCGCCACACGACGTCGAGCGAGGCGTTGATCTCGACCGACGCCTCCGGGTTGCGGCTCATCTCAGCGGTAGTTGGTGAACTGCACCGCGAAGTCGAAGTCCTGGCTCTTCACGAGCTGCTGCACGGCCTGGAGGTCGTCGCGCTTCTTGGAGGAGACGCGGAGCTCGTCGCCCTGGATCTGCGCCTTCACACCCTTGGGGCCCTCGTCGCGGATCAGCTTGGAGATCTTCTTGGCGTCCTCGGAGGTGATGCCCTCCTTGAGCGTGATCGAGATCTTCGAGGTCTGGCCGGACTGGCGCACCTCGCCGGCGTCGAGGATCTTCAGGCTCTGGTTGCGCTTGACCAGCTTGCCCTGGAAGACGTCGAGCACGGCACTGGCCCGGTCGTCGGCCGAGGCGGTGATCTCGATGGCCTCGTCGCCCTGCCACTCGATGGTGGCGCCGGTCCCCTTGAAGTCGAAGCGGGTGGCGATCTCACGCGCCGCCTGCCCCAGGGCGTTGTCGACCTCCTGGCGGTCGATCTTGCTGACGATGTCGAACGACGAGTCGGCCATGACTTCTCCTCTGTTGGCCGTCGGTCTGAGTGGGTCGACGGCATTTTTCGTCTGTGCGGGTGCTGCGCTATTCTTTCGTCTTGCTGCGCCCCGGCCAAGTCGGGGAAGCATGGCAGATTGCCCGAGCGGCCAATGGGAGCGGACTGTAAATCCGTCGGCTTACGCCTTCGAAGGTTCGAATCCTTCATCTGCCACGTGAGCACGAGGGCCCGCGTCCTGCGCAAGCAGGGTGCGGGCCCCTCGTCATTTCGCCCCATGTAACGCGCTGTCCATGACGCTTTGCACCCCACCGGCCGGGTGCACAGTGTCAACAGGGGCGCTCCAGACGCACGAAACGTTCAGCCGCGGCGTTGGTGCAGGCGCTCCTGCGCCGCCGGCAGGAACTCGAGGCAGGGCGCGTCCTCGTCCGGGTGCTTCTCGCGCAGGTGGAAGATCCAGCGGTCCATCGCGGCCATGAAGCCGTTGTCGCCGCCGGGTCGGTACGCCGCCCACTTGCGGTGGCCCTTTGCCGTGCACTCGGTGCAGGTGATCTTGTAGACGAACTGGTCGTCGTCGTCGAGGTCGATCTTCACCCGTGCGAGAGGGCCCGCCTGTGCGGCGGCCTTCTTCTCACGCGCTGCCCGGCTGGCGACCATGGTGTGCCCTCTCGTTGGCCTGCTGTCTTGCGGTGCAGCGTCGGAGCCTACGCCCGATCGACCCGTCGCCAGTTCTTGGCGACCCGTCGTGAGTTTCGCGAACTGGCGACAGGTCGATCAGAACTGGCGACAGGTCAACTGGAACTCACGACGGGTCGGTGGAGGGTGAGGGAGTCGAGGCGGCGCTGGTCGATCGGCGACGTACGCCGGTCCAGCCGGCCGCTCAGCACCGACGTGGCCCGCGCCGCATCACCGGCGTTGACCAGGCACAGCAGCATGGTCTCCTCGATCACGTCGCGCTGGGCCGCCGAGCCGCCGACCTTGACCAGCACCGGCAGCACGTCGGCGATCAGCGAGGCGGCCTCGGCCCATCGCGCCTCCACGGCTGCCCCGAGGGCGTCGCAGACCGCGACCACGATGGTGCGGACGGTGTTGTCGCGTGAGCGCCGGCAGTGGTGTCCGAGGTCGGCCAGACGCTGGCGCTCGCCGGCGGCGGCCAACGCGATGGCGGCGTGCAGCGCCACGAACGGGGTCTGGGGCTTCGCCAGCAGGTCGTGGTCGAGCGCCTCGAGGACTGGCTCGATCGGCGGCGGCGCGGCCTCGCCGGCGAACGCCGAGCCCGCCCGGTCGGGCAGCCCGGCGGCGACCGCCGCGTCCCATTCGGTGGTGGTCACCCGCCAGCGCCAGAGCAGGGACGCCGCGTCGATCAGGGACCGTACGCCGCACACCGTCGGCGGTGCGAGCTGCGAGTAGTAGCGACGCCGGACCGCCTCGGTGTCGCCCAGGGCCAGCTCGTGCAGCGCGGCGTGCCAGGAGAAGTGGGCGCCGTGGCTGGCCGACCGGCCGCTCTCGGTGACCCAGTGGTCGAGCCAGACCCGACCGGTCTCGTGCTGCCCGGTCTCGTAGAGCACGTGCGTCTGTGCGTGCACCGCGTGGCCCGACGACGGCTCGCACGACAGGGCGCTCTCCGCGAGCAGTCCGGCCTCGTCGAAGCGCGACTGGTCCTGTCGGGTGAACGCGAGCAGCGAGATGTACCACCAGTGGTCGCCGTACGCGGGGGCGAGGCCATCGACGAGATCCCACGCCTCCTGCTGCACGTCGGTGACGCCGGAGAACGCGATCGTCGGCACGGCGGCAGACACCGCCAGCACGTCGCGCGGGTGCTCGCTGATGTGGGCCATCAACGCCTGCGCGCCGGTGCGGCGTACGTCCTTGACCCGCAGGCCGACCACGTCGACGAGGCTGCGCTCACGGTCGTCGCCGCGCTTGCGCACCGCCTTCCGGGCCGCCTCCAGCGACGCCTTCACGTCGGCGTCGGCGCCGGCCTCGTGGCCCAGCATGGCCAGCGCGGCGTGCGCCAACGCGAAGTCGGGGTCGAGCAGGGCGGCCTCACGGATCAGCTCCTCGCCGCCGGACTGCACCTTCATCACCCGCTCCAGGCCGGCGTTGTACGCCGTCGCCGCCTCGGCGGTGGTCGACAGCGGGAGGCCGAGCGGGTCGCGCGGGCGGGCCACCGGGTGGTGCCCGCTGACCAGGCGTCCGTCGGACAGGCGGCGGGGGAGCGGCGCGATCGCGTCGAGGACGGCGGTCGCCACGGCCAGGGCCTGGGTGCGGATCTCGGGGATCGCGGTCGACTCCCAGAGCTCGCCGCGGCGCAGCGCGCCGAGCGTCCACAGCGGCGCGTCGGCGTTGCCGGAGGAGTCGAGGATCCGGCCGCGCTCGGTGCGCACGCCCATGCCCGCCGTGGCCGCCACCGCCAGGGCGCCACCGCCGCGCGGGCGGAGCAGGTCGTCGAGCAGCGGGTTGCCGAGCAGCCGGATGTCGGCCTGGGGGCCGGTGCAGTTGACCACCCAGCCGACCTCGACGAAACGCGTCTCCCCGTCGTCGGCCAGGCCCACCCGCAGCCCGCCGGTCGGGAGCGCCTCGGCGGAGACGACCTGGCCGGTGCCCACGCGGAGCCGGCCGTCGGCCTGCAGGACGTCGAGGTGCGAGGCGCTGGTCGGCGGCATGCGGTGGCGCATCACGTTCCAGGCGCCCGCGTCGTCGGCCAGGAACTCCTCACGCTCGGCCTCGCTGAGCCGCTCCCACAACGCCGAGATGCGGAACCGCAGCCCGTCCATCGCCGGGCGCCAGTCGCCGGTCGTGTCGCTGACCTCGGCCAGGTGCCGGGCCACCTCGCGACGCAGGTCGGCAAGCGAGCTGCCCCAGTCGGAGATGTCGGGGATCGCCGCCAGCTGCAGCTCCGCGGCGTGCGGTGACGGCAGCCGCCCGTGCCGCGAGACGGCGTGCAGCACCCGGTCGTCGCGGTTGCCCGGTCCGGTCAGCGACAGGGCCACGTCGACCATGGTCAGGCCGGCGCCGACGAGCAGGACGTCGGCCGGACCGCTCGCGGACCGCCGTACGACGTCCAACGCGCCGGGGGCCCACGGGTCGGGCACGAAGAACGCCGAGTCGCGCAGGGAGTCGGGCGCCCAGGCGTGGCCGGCGGCAGGGAGCCCGGTCGCGATGACGACGGCGTCGCCGGACAGCTCGCAGCCGTCGCCGGTGACCAGGGCAGCACCCAGGGTGGTGCGCCTGATCGCGGTGGCGGGCTTGCGGACGTGGCGCAGCGTGGTCTCGCCGAGCGAGGCCTGCAAGGCTTCGGTGAGGGTCTCGTCGAGGTAGCGGCCGAACTGCTTGCGCGGCGCGAAGACGTACGCCGCACGCGGGGCCTCCGGGTCGTCGCGGTGCCGCCAGTTGACGAAGTGGCCCGGGTCCTCCGGAAGCGCGCTCATCCCGGAGGCGGGCACGTTGAGCAGGTGCTGGTCGTGGGTGGTGCCGAATGCGACGCCGCGGCCCCAGCGGTCGACGGGGTCGACCATGACCAGGTCGAGGCCGGCCGAGCGCCGGTTGGCGCTGCGCACCAGGTGCAGCGCCACGAGTGATCCGGCCGCACCGCCCCCGGCGATCACCACGGTCGGTCGATGACGTCGGTTGGCACCCATGTCGCACTCCTGGATTGAGGTTCGGTTGAAATAACGTTACTCACGTGACTTTCTGCACTTTATCCGAGAGGGTGATTCACCGCCGATTCCGCAGCGGAGGACGATGGGTGCCATGACTCCCGAACGCGTCCAGCTGCACGACATCGGCCGACGGCGGGCCTGGTGCATCTGGGCGGTGGCGGTGGCGGTCTACGTCCTCGCCGTCTTCCACCGCAGCTCGCTGGGCGTGGCCGGGCTGATCGCGACCGAGCGGTTCGACATCAGCGGCACCCAGCTGGCCTTCTTCACCGTGCTGCAGCTGGTCGTCTACGCGGGCATGCAGATCCCGGTCGGCGTGCTGCTCGACCGCTACGGGTCCCGCGTCCTGCTGATCGCGGGCCTGGTCACGATGACCCTGGGCCAGCTGCTGTTCGCCTTCACCACCTCGTTCGGCCTGGCCGTGGTGGCCCGGGCGATCCTCGGCGCCGGCGACGCGATGGTGTTCGTCAGCGTGCTGCGCCTGGTCACCGCCTGGTTCCTGGTCAGGCAGGGCGCGATGATCACCCAGCTGACCGGCCAGATCGGGCAGATGGGCTCCATCGTCGCCGCGGCTCCGCTGACCCTGGCCCTGCACAGCCTCGGCTGGACGAAGACCTTCGCCTTCGCCTCGTCGTTGGGCGTGGTGCTGCTGGTCGGCGTGCTGGTGGTGGTCAAGGACTCGCCCTACCAGCGGTCCGAGCCGGTGCGCATCAAGGTCCGGGCGCTCGCGCGCTCGGTGCAGCTGGTGTGGGGCAACCCGGGCACCCGGTTGGGCATGTGGTCGCACTTCACCTCGCAGTTCTCGGTGACGGTGTTCACCCTGTTGTGGGGGTTTCCGTTCCTCGTGCGTGGCCAGGGACTGTCCGCCGAGATGGCGGGCACCCTCCTGACCGTGATGACCGGCTGGATCGTGGTCAGCGGCATCGTGCTCGGCAAGCTGGTGACGCGCTACCCGTTCTACCGCTCCTGGATCGTGCTGTCGATCGTTGCGGCGATGGCGACCGTGTGGACCGTCGTCCTGCTCTGGAACGGTCCGGCGCCGCTGCCCCTGCTCGTCGTCCTGGTCTGCCTGACCGGCTCCGGAGGCCCGGCCTCGATGGTCGGCTTCGACCTGGCCCGCAGCTTCACCCCCGAGGAGTCGCTCGGCCGGGCCACCAGCCTGGTCAACATCGGCGGGTTCCTCGCCTCCCTGCTGACCATGGCGCTGATCGGGGTGATCCTCGACTGGCGCGAACCGCGCGGCGCCTCGGCGTACGACCTGGGGGACTTCCGGGTCGCGCTGTGCGCGCAGTACGTCTTCTGGATCGGCGGCGCCTCGCAGATCCTGCGCTACCGGCGCAAGGCGATCGCGCATCTCCACCGGGTCCACCCCGGCGCGGTCGAGAAGATGCAGCGCGGCGAGCCGTTCGTACACCCGGGCTTCGCCGACAACGAGGGCGTCTGATCTCCCGAAGTTGGAGTGTCGTTCGCCCGGGTGACCCCGTGCCGTAGCGGAGCGTCCCTAGCGTCGGCCGCATGATCGCGCGTGGTCTGACCGGGTCCTTCCTGGTCCTTCTCGGTGGCCTGCTGGTGTCCCCGCTCCCGGACACGGCGCGGCTGCTCTACCTCGACGTGGTCGTCGAGCTCCGCGAGCACATGCTCGGCCGGATGGCCGGCCTCACCCTCGTCATGACCGGACTCGGCCTGCTCGCGGCGGCCTGGCTGTCGCTGTGCCGGTACGTCGCCCACGCCGAGGGTGTCGAGCGTGAGGGCGCCCTCGGCCTGGTCCGGTACGCCGGCCTGATGTGGGCGACCCCGTTGATGATCGCGCCGCCACTCTTCTCCCGTGACGGGTGGAGCTATGCCGCACAGGGCATGCTGACCGCGCTCGACGTGTCGCCGTACGACCACGGGCCCTCGCTGTTGCGCGGCCCGATCGTGAACGCCGTCGACCCGCGCTGGATGGACACGCCCACGCCGTACGGCCCGCTGCCCCTGATCCTCGGCGATCTGGCCGCCCGGTTCACCGGCAACCCGTGGCTGCTGGTCGTCGCCCACCGCGGCATCGCCGTCATCGGTCTCGTGCTGCTGGCCTGGGCCGTGCCGCGCCTGGCCTCGTGGTGCGGCGCCAACCCGGCACTGGCCAGTGTCGTCGTGCTGGCCTCGCCGCTGATGGTCGCCAACGGAGTCGGCGGCCTGCACAACGACCTGCTGATGGTGGGCCTGATGGCCGCCGCCCTGGTCGTTACCGTCGAGCGCGGTTGGCAGTGGGGCGCCCTGCTGGGTGGTCTGGCCGCTGCGGTCAAGCTGCCCGGTGGCCTGGTCTGCATCGCGGTCGTGCTGGTCTCGCTGCCGGTGGCCGCATCGATGGTCGCCCGGCTGCGTCGGTTCGCCGGGGTCGGTGCGATCTCGCTCGGCGTGCTGTTCGGCCTCGGTGCGGTCTGGGGCCTGGGCGCCGGCTGGGTCGACTCGCTCTCGGTGCCCGGCACCGTGAACACGCCGCTGTCGGCACCGACCGTGCTCGGCGGCTTCCTCGACTGGTCGGCGCAGCAACTCGGACTCGGCCTCGAGCCCGCCTGGTTCCTGGACCGGGTGCGCCACCTGGCCACCCTGCTCAGTCTCGTCGCCTTCGCGTGGGTCGCCCTCCGGGCCCCGACCGGCGGGCGCAAGGGGGCCGTGCAGGCCGTCGTCGTGCTGGTCTCGGCCACGATCCTGCTCAGTCCGGTCGTGCACCTGTGGTACTTCCTCTGGCTGGTGCCTTTCCTGGCCTGCCTCAAGCTCTCCCGGCTGGCCACCACCGTGCTGCTCGCGGTCTCGGTGATCCTCGGCCTGGTCGCCCCGCTCGACTCCTCGCTGCACGGCGCCTACCTGGCGATCGTGATGGGCTGCTCGTACGTCGCGCTGCTGGTGCCGCTCCTGCTCCTCACCAGGCGGGCCCGTGAGCGCCTCGAGAAGATCGCCGACGCCGAGTGGCTGCCGGTCCCATGACGGCGCGGTCCGGCCTCGGTGTCCAGCAGCGGCGGTCGCTGGTGCTCGTCGGCAGCCTGGCCTGGCTCGCCGGGATGGTCGCCATGGTCGCGGCGGAGCACGGTGGCTTCGTCGACCTGGCCGTCTACCGCTTCGGCGGGCTCTCCGTGCTCGACGACCTGCCGCTCTACGAGCTGGGCGAGGCCGGCACCGGCCTGCCGTTCACCTACCCGCCGTTCGCCGCGCTGCTGATGACCGGGCCGGCACTGCTGCCGTTCCCGCTCGCGGTCGGTCTGTGGACCAGCATCAGCGTGTTGGCCCTCTCCGTCACGATCACCCTCGTGCTTGCGTCGCACGGTCGACCGCGGTCGTCGTACGTCGTCCCGGGGCTGTTGCTGGGCGCCTTGGCGTTCGAGCCGATCTGGGCGAACCTGCTTTTCGGCCAGGTCAACCTGCTGCTGATGGCCGCGATCCTGGTCGACCTGCTCGGCCCGGGGCGTCGGTGGAGCGGGGCCCTGATCGGGCTGGTCGCCGGCATCAAGCTGACCCCGTTGGTGTTCGTCGTGTTCCTCGTGCTCATCGGGCGGCGGCACCAGGCCGCGATCGCCGGGCTGACCTTCCTGGTCACCGTCGCACTCGGATTCGCCCTGCTGCCGCTCGCGTCCTCGGCGTACTGGAGCCACGTGCTGTGGGACCCGGGCCGGGTCGGCGGGGTGCCCTACTCCAGCAATCAGTCGGTCATGGGTGGGCTCACCCGGCTGGCCGGCGGGGAGCCGTCGACCGCCGTGTGGTTCCTGGTCGCCGGCGCGATCGCGGGACCGATCCTGCTGCTGGCCGCCCGCACGTGGCGTCGCGGGGACCCGGCCCTGGCCACCTGTGTCGCGGCGATCGCGATGCTGTTGGCCTCACCGATCTCGTGGAGCCACCACTGGGCCTGGGCCGTGCCGACCGCGATCGTGCTGGCCCGATCGGGTCGCAGCTGGGCGGCCGCCTCGTGGTCGCTCGTGTTCGTGTCCGGCTGCATCTGGTGGCCACCGCACCGCGACGACCTCGAGCTGGCGTGGTCGCCTCTGCAGCGGGCGGTCGGCAACGCCTACCTGTGGGCCGCCCTGGCGCTGGTGCTGCTCCTCGCACGGACCCGTGTGGCGGTCCGGACCGAGGCGTCAGAGCCCGTCGGCGTAGAGCGCTGACTGCTTGCTCGACACCAGCTCGAACAGCTCCTCCGGGGCCAGCGCCTCGAGCTGTTCGGCGAGCTCGGCGGGGTGCCCGACGATCTCGGGTGCCCCCGGAACCGGCACCACGCTGTGCACCACGGCGTCCTCATAGAGGTGCAGCATCGTGAACGCCTGGTGGCCGTCGACACCGGAGGTCAACCGGTCGACCGCCGCCGGGTCCTCGGTGTAGCAGGTGGACGACGCGACCGAGACCGGTACGCCGGCGAACGTCGACCACGAGGTGTAGTGGAAGTGCCCGCCGATGATGCCGCGGACGTCGGTGCCACGGATGACCTCGGCCAGGGCCGCCTGGTCGTGCAGCTCGATCAGCGCCGCCGCCTCCAGCATCGGCACCGGGATCGGCGGGTGGTGCAGGGCGAGCAGGGTTCCGTGGCGCGCCGGAGTGGCGAGCACGTCGGCCAGCCAGGCGAGCTGTTCGGCGCTGATCTCGCCGTGGTGGTAGCCCGGCACGCTGGTGTCGAGAGAGATGACCCGCAGCCCGTCGACGTCGTGCACCTCGTCCTGGGTCTCGTCGGTGGGCGCGCGGTCGAGCAGCCCTTCGGCATACGCCGCCCGCTCGTCGTGGTTGCCCATCACCCAGATCACCTGCGCGCCACACTGCTGCGCGACCGGTTCGACCAGCGCTCGCAGGGCGGCGTACGCCTTCGGCTCTCCGCGGTCGGCGAGGTCGCCGGTGAACACGATCGCCTGCGGCGGCGGGTCGAGCGCGGGCAGCCGCTCGAGGGCTTCACGGAGCCGGGCCTCGGTGTCGACCTTGCCGTAGAGCGGCCGGCCGGCGAGCATCTGCGGGTCACTGAGGTGGGCGATCACGTGGCTGGGTGCCGGGTGCTGGCCGAGGGGCTTCACGCTCGGCAGCCTACGCCCGGGCTCCCACCCGCTACGGTGGCTCGCGGAGGGAGCCACATGACTGAATCCGACCGAGGTGTCGACGCCAACACCCGCGCCATCGAGGACACCGTCGTCACCGACTTCAGCGAGCGGATGAGCTACGGCGGCTACCTCGACCTGCCGACCCTGCTCTCGGCGCAGCGCCCGGTCAGCGATCCGGTGCACCCCGACGAGCTGCTGTTCATCGTGCAGCACCAGACCACCGAGCTCTGGCTCAAGCTGGTGCTCCACGAGCTCGAGCGGGCCTGCGCCCTGCTGCGCGACGACGACCTGGCCCCGGCGCTCAAGAGCGTGGCCCGGGTCAAGCACATCCAGAAGACGCTCACCGAGCAGTGGTCGGTGCTGGCCACCCTGACACCCAGTGAGTACGCCGAGTTCCGTGACGCGCTGGGCAACTCCAGCGGCTTCCAGTCCTGGCAGTACCGCGCGGTCGAGTTCACCCTCGGCAACAAGAACGCGGCGATGCTCAAGGTCTTCGACGCCGAACCCGTCGCCCAGGAGGGCGTCCGCCGGGCACTCGAGGCGCCGTCCCTCTACGACGAGTTCCTGCGCTACCTGGCGCGCCACGGCTACCCGATCCCGGCGGACATCCTCGAGCGCGACGTCACCAAGGCGTGGACCTTCCGCGAGGACCTCGTGCCTGTCCTGGCCTCGATCTACGCGGATGCCTCCCACAACTGGTCGGCGTACGAGACCTGCGAGGAGCTCGTCGACCTCGAGGACAACTTCCAGCTGTGGCGCTTCCGGCACCTCAAGACCGTCGAGCGGATCATCGGCATGAAGACCGGCACCGGCGGCTCGAGCGGCGCGCCGTTCCTCAAGAAGGCCCTGGAGCTGACGTTCTTCCCCGAGCTGTACGCCGTCCGCACCACCATCGGCACCTGACCCCGCGCTTCAGGCAGGTCGAAGCCTCAAGCGCTGCCGGCCCGGTCGGGCGATGGCAGGTCCGGTGCGACGGAATGTCGGCCAGGAAGTGACCCGGCCGCTGCTAGGTGCTCGGGCCCGATCGGACCAACTGGTGACCTCACTCGGTCCGATTGGACCGAGTAGGCCTCGCACTGCGTCCGATCGGACCGAGTGGGCGAGGCGAGTTGGTCCAGTCGGACCGCACTACCTAGGGGCGGCCAGGTTGGGTTCGGTCGGGCGCGACCGCCCGGACCGACCGGGTCAGGGGCGGGCGGGCACGATCCGGCCGGTCACCTCGCCGAGCGCGATCCGGCCGCCGAGCGTGCCGGGGGCCGTGTAGGTGAGCGTGACCTCGTCGCCGTCCTCGAGCGCGAGGCGCTCCTGGTCGCCGACCGCGAACGGCTCGCGCCAACCCCAGCTGAGCTCCAGGAACGATCCGCGCTCCTCGGGCACCGGGCCGGACACGGTGCCCGAGGCCCACAGGTCGCCGGTGCGCACTGACGCACCGTTGACGGTCAGGTGGGCCAGCATCTGCGCGGGGGACCAGTACATCGACCGATACGGCGGCCGGCTGACCACGTGGCCGTTGACCGACACCTCGATGGAGATGTCGAGCCCGGCCCTGCCGTCGACCTGGAGGTACGGCAGCGGCTCGGGGTCCTGGCCGGGCAGGTCGACCCAGGCCGCGTCGAGGGCGGCCAGCGGAGTGACCCACGTGGAGATCGAGGTCGCGAACGACTTGCCGAGGAACGGGCCGAGGGGGACGTACTCCCAGGCCTGGATGTCGCGCGCGGACCAGTCGTTGACCCCGACCAGGCCGAACGCGTGGTCGGCGAACGCAGCCGTCGACACCCGCGCGCCGAGTGTCGTACCGGTGCCGACCACGAAGCCCAGCTCGGCCTCGATGTCGAGCCGGCCGCTGGGACCGAACACCGGCGCGGGTGCGGAGCCGGTGGTCGAGCCTGGCAAGACCCGTTGGCCCATCGGCCGGACGATGTCGGTGCCGCTGGGCACGACGGTGCCGGCGCGACCGTGGTAGCCGACCGGGAGGTGCTTCCAGTTCGGCAGCAGTGGCTCCTGTTCGGGGCGGAAGATCTTGCCGACCGCCGACGCGTGGTGCTCGGAGGCATAGAAGTCGACGTAGTCGCCGACGTCGAACGGCATCCGCATCTCGACGTCGCCGAGAGGTACCAGATGCGGTTCGACGTCTGCCCGTCCCGCGTGCTCGACCAGCAGACCCACGATCCACCGGCGAATCGCGTCGTTGCGGGCCTTCCCCAACCCCATCAGGGGATTGAGCGTCGACTGCTCGAAGACGTGCGCCTCCTCGAGCATCGCCGCAGCAGCGACGGGTGCGAGGTCGAGCACGAGGTCGCCGATGCGCACGCCGACCCTCGGCTGCTCGCCGGCGGCCACGAAGACGCCGTACGGCAGGTTGTCGACGTCGTACGCCGAGCCGGCGGCACCGGGCACCCAGGTCTTCATGCGGACTCCTTGGTCAGAAGGCCCAGCGCGTGCAGGTCGTCGAGGGGCTCGACCACGCTGCACGACCCGAAGCCGGTGAACCAGCGTCGGGTGCGGGCCATCGTGTCGTGACCGTGC
This sequence comes from Nocardioides sp. Soil796, assembly GCF_001429525.1. Classification (NCBI taxonomy): domain Bacteria; kingdom Bacillati; phylum Actinomycetota; class Actinomycetes; order Propionibacteriales; family Nocardioidaceae; genus Nocardioides; species Nocardioides sp. Soil796. Next base: position 643,037 of record NZ_LMSQ01000019.1, on the reverse strand, counting down.
TCGTGGAAGCGGGCCGTGAGGGCCGCCGGGTCGTCCTCGGTGAGTACGGCGACCGGGTCGTCGCCGTCGAGTGAGGCGCGGGTGGCCAGCAGCACGTTGAGGAACCCGTGGTGGGCGAAGCCGGTCTCGGGGTCGGTGTGGCGCACCGCGTTGTGCAGCCCGGCCGTGCACTTGAACGCGCACTCGCGGTCGAGGGCCGCAGTGATCCACGCGCCGAGCACGTCGGGGGACGGGAAGAGGTGCGCCTCCACGCCACCGGTGCGGAACTTCAGGTGCAGGTCCGCGGCGGCGATCTCGTCGGCAGCGGCCAGCCATCCGGCGCCCGGTGCCTCCTGCGGGAGCTCGACGCAGACCACCACCTCGTCGTCGACCAGGCCGAGGTCGCGGGCCTGGTCGAGGCCGGCGATCACGCGTCGCGCGTTGCCGACCAGGTCGGAGGGGTCGCGCAGGGCGACCTCGAGTCCGGCCAGTCGGAGGCCGTCGAGCCGGTCCACCGCGCTGGCCGCGGGTGCGATGCCGCCGGCGCCCGCGCCGATCACGACGCTCACCGGCAGCTCCTCGGCGCCGACGAGTGGCCGCAGGTCGGGCATCTTGTGGTCGCTGACCACGAACGAGCCGACCAGGTCGGCCCAGGGCTCGGTGCGACGGCCGAAGAAGGCCGGCACTGCGTCTTCCAGGGGGCTGTTGCCGGGCGGGAAGATGGCGGCGTCGTCGAGCAGTCCGGTGAAGGCGGGGGACAGGTTCGGTGGGACGGGGACAGCGGTTGAGTCGGACACGCTCGGAGGCTAGCGCAGGACCGTGACAGCGGACACATGTGTCCGGTCATGGGACGCTGGACGGCCCTTCACGGATCAGGCGTCGGCCAGGGCCGGGTAGTCGGTGTAGCCCTCGTGGCCGCCGCCGTAGAACGTCTCCAGCACCGGCGCGTTGAGAGGGAGGCCGGCCTCGAGCCGGGCCGGCAGGTCGGGGTTGGCGATGAACGAGCGCCCGAACGCGGCGGCGTCGACCAGCCCGGCGGCGAGCAGGCGCTGGGCCTTGGCCAGGTCGTAGTTGCCGGCGCCGACGATCACTCCCGGGAACGCCTCGCGCAGCTGGCTGCGGAAGTGGTCGTCCAGTGACGGGCCTCCGGCCCAGTCGGGCTCCGAGAGGTGCACGAACGCGATGCCGCGCTCGGCGAGTGCGCGGGCGACGAACAGCCCGCCCTCGCCGTCGTCGTCGGAGTCGAGGCCGTTGAAGCTGCCGATGGGGGAGATGCGTACGCCGACCCGGTCGGCACCCACCTCGTCGATGATCGCGTCGACGACCTCGAGCAGCAGTCGGGCCCGGTTCTCCAGGGAGCCGCCGTAGCCGTCGGTGCGCTGGTTGCTGCCCTCGGCGAGGAACTGGTGGAGCAGGTAGCCGTGGGCGGCGTGCACCTCGACGAGGTCGAAGCCGGCGTCGCGGGCGTTGCGGGCCGAGCGTCGGTAGTCGTCGACCAGGCGCGGCAGCTCGTCGGTCTCGAGCGCGCGGGGCGTCGGGCAGTTGGCGCGCACGACGTTGCCGTCCTCGTCCTTCAGGGAGGTGCGGTTGCGGAACTCGAGGGCGCTCGCCGAGACCGGCAGGGCCCCGTCGTGCAGCGACTCGTGGCCGACCCGGCCGGTGTGCCACAGCTGGGCGGCCATCAGGCCACCGGCCGCGTGCACGGCGTCCGTGATCGAGCGCCAGCCGGCCACCTGCTCGGCGCTGTGGATGCCCGGGGTGTCGGCGTACCCCTTGCCCTCGGGGGAGATCTGGGTGCCCTCGCTGATCACCAGTCCGGCGCCGGCCCGCTGCAGGTAGTAGTCGCGCATCAGGTCGTTGGGCACGTCGCCGGGAGCGGTCGCGCGCATCCGGGTCAGCGGCGCCATGAAGACACGGTTGGCGGTGCGGGTGGCACCGAGGTCGAGGGGGTCGAACAAAGACGTCATGTGGGGGCAACTCGCCGCCCCGACTCCACTATTCCGTGAGGAGTACCTCACGACTGCGCCCGCGTTCAGGCCGTGGCCAGCGACCGATCCGCCGACAGCCCCGCGTGCACGGTGAGCATGTGGTCGACCGCGGCCTGCCACGGGAACGACTCGGCCCGCGTGCGCGCCGCCGTGCGCCGGGTCGCCGGGTCCCGGGCGGCCAGGCGTTGCACGGCGTCCGCGAGGCTGGCCGGGTCCGCGCCCCCGTGTTCGCCGGACCTCGTGTCGACGAGCTCGCTGGCGCCGCCCGTGGAGGCCGTCACGACTGGAGTGCCACAGGCCAGCGCCTCGAGCACGGCCAGGCCGAACGTCTCGCCCGGACAGGCCGAGAGGGCGATGTCGGCCTCGCCGATCAGCTGCGCCAGTCGCACCCGGTCGGCGACGTGGCCGTGGAAGGTCACCGGCGCCCGGCCCGCGAGTGCCTCGAGCTCGTCGCGGTGCGGGCCGTCGCCGTACACGTCGAGCCGGACGGGTACGCCGCGGCGGTGCAGCTCCACGGCCGTGGCGACGGCGAGGTGCGGGCTCTTCTCGCGGCTGAGCCGGCCGACGTGGACGAGGCGCAGCGGCCCGGCAGTCGTGCCCGGGCCGGGGGTGAAGAGGTCGAGGTCCACGCCGAGCGGCACCCGCACGAGCGGTGTCCCGACCGCGGCGGCTGCCGAGCCGAACTCGTGCTCGGCGTAGCGCGACGTGACCACGACGGTGTCGAACTGGCGCACCAACAGGCGGTTGTAGAGGCCGATCGAGACCTTCGCCGAGGTCTCGAAGCCGGTGCGCAGGCCGAGCATCGCGTCGAGACGCTCGTGGGAGAACAGCACCGACCCGACGCCCTTGCGCCGGGCCCACCGGGTGACCGGCAGCAGGGTGGACTTGTCGTTGATCTCCACCGAGGTGGGCGCGAACGCCTCGAGCTCGCTGATCACCCGCCAGGGCTCGAGGATCAGCCGGTAGCCGCCACCGACCTTCGGCGCCCGGAACTGCACGACCTCACCGGAGTCCGTGTGCTCGCGTGCGTCGTACGGGCCGGGCACCAGCAGGAGCCGCTCGGCGCCGGCCGCCGCGTAGCCCGCTCCGAGGGCCGCGATCGCGGTCTTCATGCCACCTGAGGCCGGACCGACGAAGTTGGCGAGCTGGGCGATCCGCATGGTGGCCACCATGCCCCGGGGCCGTGAACGGGGTGTGAGCGGCGGGTTGACGGCTGCGCAAGACTGGAGACATGAGCAACCAGGAACGCGACCCGGGAGAAGTCGTCCTGCGGGAGTCCGCACCGGACGCGCCGGTCGAGGTGCTGACCCCCCGCGAGGTGCCGTTGGGCGGCCTTCGGGCGATGCCGGTACGACGCACGCTCCCGCAACGACAGCGGTCCCTGATCGGGGCCTGGTGCTTCGTGGACCACTACGGGCCCGACCGGGTCGCCGACACCGGCGGCATGTCGGTGGCCCCGCACCCGCACACCGGCCTGCAGACGGTCAGCTGGCTGTTCACCGGCGAGATCGAGCACCGCGACAGTGCGGGAAACCACGCGATGGTGCGCCCCGGCGAGGTGAACCTGATGACCGCCGGGCGGGGAATCAGCCACTCCGAGGTCTCCACCCCCGACACCACGACGCTGCACGGTGCCCAGCTGTGGGTGGCCCTGCCGTCGGCCACTCGCGACGCCGAGCCCGGCTTCGCCCACCACGCGCCGACCCCGGTCACCGGGCCCGGCTGGGAGGCACGCGTCTTCCTGGGCTCCCTGCTCGGCGACACCTCGCCGGTCCCGACGCACACCCCGCTGCTCGGCGCGGAGCTGCTCCTCGCGCAGGGCACCACGCTCACCCTCGACGTCGAGGCCGGCTTCGAGCACGGCGTCCTGCTCGACTCGGGCTCCCTGTCGGTCGCCGGCCAGGACCTCAAGCCGGCCGAGCTGGCCTACCTGGCCCCCGGTTGCAGCAGCATCGAGCTCACGGCGTACGACGACTCGCGGCTGCTCTTGCTCGGCGGCGAGCCACTGGGTGAGGCGATCGTGATGTGGTGGAACTTCGTCGGCCGCACCCATGAGGAGATCGTGCAGTTCCGCGAGGAGTGGCAGGCCCAGATCACCCGTGAGGGTGCCGTCGTCCCGGATGGGCAAGTGGTCGCCGACGGGCGATTCGGCATCGTCGTCGACGACCACCTCCAGCCCATCCCGGCCCCGACGCTGCCGAACGCCCGGTTGCGCGAACGACACTGACCTGGGTGGGACCGAGGCTCAGGTGCCCGGCACGGGCTGCGCCTCCTGCACGTCGATCGTGCAGTCGCCCGGCGTCTTGAGGTGGGGGTGGTCGCGTGCCAGGTCCAGCGCTGCTTCGAGGTCGTCGGCCTCGACGATGGTGTAGCCGACCACGTCCGAACTGCTCGGTGACTCACTCTCCGGTGTGACCCGCGTGCCCGACGCCAGTGGGTTGCCGAAGTCGACCATGCGGTCGCCGACCCGCTGTGACCATGCGAGCCACTCCTGGTTGATGGCGTCGAGCTGCTCGGCCGGGAGGTCGAGCCCTGACTGCCCACGACCGGCGGCCCGGTAGATGAAGACGAACCTGCTCATGGCGATCTCCTTGCTGTTCTCAGGATGGCTCAGGCGGCGATCGGCGTACGGCCGGCGAACGCGGCCAGCCGGTCGACGGGGGAGGCGCCCTCGGCGGCGACCACCTCGTCGCCGAACGAGGAGCCGCGCCCGCCGGGCACGACGGTCTCGGCCAGCTCGCGGACGTAGCCGACCAGCTCGTCAGAGACCCTCAGCTCCTGGCCGCTGGCCTGGGCCAGGTCCCACCCGTGCAGCAGCAGCTCGATCGGGAGGATGCCGGCGAAGAACGACGCGGGGAACTCGCGGCCACCGGGTCCGGCGACGGTGCCCTCGAGTCCGCGGGCCCGCCAGGCCGTGAGCGCCTGGTCGGTCATCACCGAGACGCGGTTCTCCAGGGAGCCGGCCTCCGGGTTCGTGACCGTGCCGCCGGCCATTCCGCCGAGCTGCTGGAGGGAGTGGAAGAGGTGCTCGGCGAGGTCGTGGCAGGTGAAGTCCGCGCACGGCGTCTGCTTGGGCTGGTCCTCGGCGGTGAGCCCGCGCAGCACCGGCTGGATCGCGGCCAGGACGGCCTCGGCCGCGACGAACGGGTCGAGGTTCTCCGGAGCCCAGGCCCACTCGTCCTGGCCGGCGTCGCCGGTGGCGGCCACCGTCTCGAGCCGCTCGAGGAAGTGGTTCCAGCCCTCGGCGTGGCCGACCTCCTGTTCGGGGCTCAGGCCCTCGTGGACCAGCGTGACGGCGGTGCCGTCGGCGTTGGGCTCGAGGGTGATGGTCACCGTGGAGGCGTCGGTGGGAAGGTCGGTGTCGGTGTCCCATCCCCACCCGAAGACGACCTGCTTGCCGGGCACGACCTCACGGAACGTGCCGCCGGCGAGGTGGCCGGGGGTCACCGTCCAGCGGTAGTCGCCGCCGACCCGCAGGTCGACGGATGCGGAGACGGCCTGCCAGCGGCGCAGCCGCTCCGGCTCGGTGATCAGGGCGAAGGCCTCGTCGGGAGTGACGGGCAGCTGGACGGTCCTGGAGTAGGTCATGGGCTTTCCTTGCGTGCGTTGTGGGCATGGGCGTCGGCGACGAGCTGGTCGAGCTCGTCGGTCCAGAACCGGTCGATCTCGGCCTGGAGCTGGCGGAGTCCCGAGGGCACGACGCGATAGATCCGCGTGCGCCCGACCTTCTCCGCCTCGACGAGACCGACCGACGCCAGCAGCAACAGGTGCTGGGAGACGGCCGACCTGGTCGAGGTGAACTCCGCAGCGATCTCGCTGACCGTGCGGGGTCCCCGGCCGAGCAGCTGCAGCATGCGTCGCCGGTTCGGCTCGGCAGCGGCGGACAGTGCGTCGGTCATGAGCAATACGTTAGCCACGACTAACGTATTGGTCAAGAGGAAGCCTGGACCTGAGGCTCCGTCGAGATGCAGGGACTCCTAATGGCGCCGTACAAAGTCTTTGTGTTGTATCAATCCGCGCCTTAGCCTGAGAGGGACGACATTCGCCGCCACACCAGGAGCAGCCACGATGAAGATCACCAAGGTCGAGGCGATTCCCTTTGCCATCCCCTATCGCAAGCCCCTGGTCTTCGCGAGCGGTGAGGTGCGGGTGGCCGAGCACATCCTGGTGCGCGTGCACACCGACGAGGGGCTGGTCGGCACCGCCGAGGCCCCGCCCCGCCCGTTCACCTACGGCGAGACCCAGGCCTCGATCAAGGAGGTCATCCACTCGATCTTCGCGCCGGCGATGGACGGCGAGTCGCCGTTCGACCGCGAGCTGATCCACGCCCGGCTCGGCCGCACGGTGGCCAACCCGACCGCGAAGGGCGCGGTCGACATGGCGTTGTGGGACATCATCGGCCAGTCCACCGGTGTCTCGGTGTCACAGCTGCTCGGCGGCTACACCGATCGCATGAAGGTCTCCCACATGCTCGGCTTCGACGACCCGGTGAAGATGGCCGACGAGGCCGAGCGGATGCTCGAGACCTACGGCATCAGCACCTTCAAGGTGAAGGTGGGGCGCACCCCGATCCAGCTGGACATCGCCGTCTGCCGGGCGATCCGGGAGCGCCTGGGCGATCGCATCGAGCTCTACATCGACGGCAACCGCGGCTGGACCGCGTCGGAGTCGGCCCGGGCCCTGCGCCTGATGGAAGACCTCGACCTCTCGATGGCCGAGGAGCTCAACCCGGCCGACGACGTGCTCGGCCGCCGCTGGCTCGTCGAGCAGTGCCACATCCCGTTCGTGGCCGACGAGTCCGTCGCCACCCCCGCCGAGGTCACCCGCGAGATCCTCGGCGGCTCGGCCACCATGGTCAGCATCAAGACCGCCCGCACCGGCTTCACGATGTCGCAGCGCGTGCACCACCTCGCCGAGTCGCTCGGCGTCGAGGTCGTGATGGGCAACCAGATCGACGGCCAGGTCGGCTCCCTGTGCAGCGCCGCCTTCGGGGCGGCGTACAAGCTCACCTCGCGGCGGGCCGGCGAGCTCTCCAACTTCCTCGACATGAGCGACGACCTGCTGGCCACGCCGCTCGAGATCACCAACGGCGAGCTCCTGGTGCGCCAGGGTCCCGGCCTCGGCATCGAGATCGACGACGAGAAGCTCGAGCGCTACCGCCAGGACCGCTGAGCCCGGCCGGGTCACTCCCGGTCGTCGAAGTCGGCCGGCTCGAGGATCCATGAGGTGGCCAGGCCGAGCACGATGCCCCAGAACGCTCCACCGATGTTGAAGATCGTCACGTCGGTGATGGTGACCAGGAACGTCACCAGCGCGCCCAGGGTGAAGCGGTGCGCGAACGACGCGACGAACGCGCCCTGCAGTGCGCGGAGCATGGCGAGCCCGCCGAGCGTGGCGACGTACGCCGGCGGGGTGGCCAGCATCAACCGCACGAACAGCGGGGCGAACAGGCCGACCACGAGGGCGAGTGCTCCGCAGACGACGGCCGCGGCGTAGTGGCGTTCCTTCCTCCCGGAGGCGACCAGCAGCGAGCTGGTCGGGCCGGTGAGGCACGAGGAGATGCCGCCGATTGTCGCGCTGAGGATCGACCCGATGCCGCACAGGACCGTGGCCACGTTGATCGGTGGGCGGTGGCCGGCCTGGTTCAGCACCGCGACGCCCTGCCCGTTCTGCACGACGAGCACGGTGATCGCGAGGGGCACGACGAGCTCGAGCAGCGCCCCCGTCGTGAAGACCGGTGCCTGGAACGTCGGGGCGGCGAGCGCCGGGCCCGAGGCCGGCGAGAACGACCCGGCGATCCCGACCGCGGCCGCGCCGACCAGCAGCGCCCCGAGGACCGGCGGCATCCAGCGGCCCAGTGACCTCATCCGGCTCAGGACGACGAAGGCCAGCACCATGGGCGCGGCGATGGCGGCGTCCGACCGGACCGCGCCGACGAGGTCGGTGCCGAAGCGCAGGAAGACCCCCGCGACCATGGCCATCACGAGCGGCAACGGGATCACCGCCATCGCCCGGCCGACCCAGCCGGTCAGTCCGAGCACGGCGATCACGGCTCCGGTGACGAGGAACGCGCCGAGCACCTCGGGCCAGGTCAGGTGGTCCAGCGACTTGCCGACCACGACGGTGCCGGGGATCGTCCAGAAGAACGACAGCGGCTGCCGGTAGGCCCAGCTGGCCACGATGGTCAGCAGGCCGTTGAGGAAGAACACCGCGAAGATCCACGAGCTGATCTCGACGCGGCTGAGTCCTCCGGCCGTGCCGACAGCCAGGATCACCGCCACCGGACCGGTGGCCGCGAAGATCAGCGCGACCAGGCCGTTGGCTGCCTGGGTGGGCCCGAGGTCGTCGAGCAGCCCGCGCAGGCTGGGCCATGATCCACCGGGTCGAGTGTGGCGGTGGGGAGCGGTGGGTTGGGTCACGTGTCGTCTTCCGGGTCTCGGGGCCGGTGCCGGGCCGCGAGCTCGGCGCGGGAACGGATGCCGAGCTTCGTGTAGATGCGGGTCAGGTGGTACTGCACGGTCTTCACCGAGATGTAGAGCTGCTCGGCGGCCTCGCGGTTGCTCAGCCCACGCGAGACCAGGTCGGCGACGGCGGTCTCCTGCGGCGTGAGGTCGGTGACGCCGTCGGTACGCCGGGAGTTGAGGCCGGCCGCGTTCAGCTCGCGGTCACAGCGCTCGACGTACGACGTCGCACCGAGGGTCGCGTAGGAGTCGCGGGCGGCGCGCATGATGATCGCCGACTCGCGTCGTCGTCCCGCGCGGCGCAGGGCCTGGCCGTAGCTGAAGTTGACCCGGGCGCGCTCGAAGGGCAGGGGCATCCCGGAGAGCAGCTCGAGCGCGGACTCGAAGTCGCCGACGCCCCCGTCGATGTCGCCGTCGCCGCAGCGGATCCGGCCCGAGACGGCCAACAGGGCGGCCTGGTCGGACCGGTGGTTGCGCTCGACGGCGAGGGCGAGGTGGTGGGCGACGAAGTCGCGCGCCGCGTCGGCCCGGTCGGTGAGCACGAGGGCGTTCGCATAGAGGGCGCGCCAGGGCCAGAAGCCGGGCTCGTCGGGGCGATCGGCGAAGAGGACCAGCAGCGGCTCGAGTGCCCGGACGACGCCCTCGTAGTCGGCGGCCACCTCGGCGAAGTTGGCGCGGGCGATCGCCGCCGGGATCTGCATGATCGGGTAGTCCTGCGACGCGGCGGCGCCCCGGCGCAGGTGCTCGCGGGCGGCGGCCTGGTCGCCGCGCAGCGCATTGACCTGTACGCCGGTCCAGTGCACGAGTGGGCGGATCAGGTGGTGCTCGGACTCCGCGACCTCACGGCCGGCCCGTGCCACCACGGCCAGGGCCTCGTCCCAGTCCCCGAGCTGGAAGAGGCTCCGGGCCAGCCAGGCCTGGGCCCACAGCGAGATGCGCGTCGAGCCCATCCGGAACCGGGTCGGCACGGCACCCTCGAAGTCGTGGCGCGCCGAGACCTGCTCGCCGCGCGCCAGGTCGACCCAGCCGCGTCCCATCCGGATCCGTTGTGACTGTGGACCTGTCGGCACTCGCCGGACCAGCTCGTCGTACGCGCGGAGGGCCTCGTCCCACCGGCCGCAGGCGGCGAGGCCGATGCCGCGCATCGCGGCCGCCTCGAGCCCGGCCGGGCTGTCGGGGTCGCCGGTGTCGATCGCCCGGTCCGACCACTCGACCAGCGCCTGCGGGTCCCACATGCCGAGCGCGTGCAGCACCCGGCGCACGCTGACCAGGACCCGCACCTCCGGCTGCGCGGAGTCCCAGTCCTGCCAGGCGCGGTCCAGGAGCAGGTCGGCCTCGGCGGGGCGGCCGCGCAGGATCGAGACGTAGGCGAGGGTGGCGTCGATGCGGGCCGACCGCGGCGCGGCCTCGAGCTCGTCGGTGAACAGGTTGGCCTCGGGCAGCTCGCCGGCACCGACCAGGGCGTCGACCCCGTCGACGAGCAGGGCGGTTCGCCGGGCCGGGTCGCGCTCGATCCGGCTGGCCCGGATCAGGGCATGGGCGGCCCGGCCCCAGGCGCCCTCGGCGGCTTGGCGGTCGGCGTACGCGCGCAGCTCGCCCAGCAGCTCCTGGCCCGGTGCGAGACCGGAGAGCACCCGGTGGGACAGGGCACGGAACTCGTCGCCGACCAGGTCGGCGGCCTTGCCGTGCAGCCGGTGGGTACGACGCACGGGCATCGTCTCGAGCACGGCGGAGCGGGTCATCGGGTCCGCGAAGCGGAGCACGTGGTCGCCCAGCTGCAGGTCGCGCCGGACCAGGCCGGTCGTCTCCGCGGTGTCGAGCGCGGTGACCGGGTCGTTGGTGACCTCGGCCAGCTGGGTCGCCTCACCCTCGCTGCAGCGGTCGCCGAGCACGGCGACCGCCTCGACCAACCTGCGGGCGGACGGCGGGGCACCCTCGAGTCGTGTGCGCACCTCCGTCACCTGGCGTCGGGTGGCGGGCAGGGGCTGCTGCCAGTCGGTCCACACGGCATCCGGTGCCTCGGTGAGCAGCTCGATGACCAGGGCCGGGTTCCCGCGGGTGTGGTCGCGGAGGGCCTTCGCGTCGCGGTCGGTGAGCGCCACCCCCGCCTGGAGGGCGATCTGGCGCACCTCGGTGCGGTCGAGCTCGGAGATGTGCAACCGCCTCAGGTCGGGCAGGTCGGCACGCACCGGGCCCCGTGCGGTCAGGATCGCCCGCACCGTCGTCGGGGACCGGCGGGCGGCGGAGTGCAGTGCCATCAGCGAACCGGCGTCGGCCTTGTCGGCACCGTCGACCATCACGATCAGCCGGCCGTCACCCGCACGGTCGCGGAGCTCGGGCAGGAGGGCGCGGGCCGCGACGACCGGGTCGGCGTCCGGGTCGACACTGACCCCGAGCTGCTCGAGTACGGCGTACGGGTGGCCGGACTCCCAGGCCGTGGCACCGGCGTGCGCGACCGTCAGCCCCGGCTGGCGGGCCAGGAACTCGTCGACCAGCGTGGTCTTCCCACTGCCGGCAGGACCCTCGACCACGACGATGGCCGGACGGCCGGGATCGGCGGTGAGCAACCGGCCCAGTGCCTCGAGCTCGGCCTCCCGTCCGACGAACACGTGCCCCGGAAGATGAGAGATCATCCCGTCACGCTAGTCCGACTCAGCCGAGGTCGCCGCCGGCGACAGGCAACGTGCTTCCGGTGATGTACGACGCCTCGTCCGAGGCCAGGAACGTGATGGCTGCGGCCTGCTCGTCCAGAGTGCCGTAGCGGCGCATCAGCGAGGAGTCGAGGGTCTGGTCGATGTGCGCCTGGAACCATGCCTGCTCCTGCTCGTTCGTGGCCTCCGGGGTGCCGCGCGAGATGCGGCGCGGTGGGGCTTCCGTGCCACCGGGTGCGGTGGCTGCGACGCGGATGCCGGCCTCGGCGTACTCCACGGCCAGGGAGGCGGTGATCGCGTTGATGCCGCCCTTCGCTGCCGAGTAGGGGATCCGGTGGATGCCGCGGGTGGCTGCCGACGAGACGTTGATGATCACGCCACGGCCGCGCTCCACCATGCCGGGCAGCACGGCGCGGCAGGTGAAGAGCGTGGTCAGCAGCGAGCGGTCGAGCTCGGCGCGGATCTCCTGGTCGGTGAACTCGGTGAACGGCTTGAAGTTGATCGCGCCGCCGACGTTGTTGATCAGCACGTCGATCCGGCCGAAGCGGCGCAGCGCCTCGGCGACGACGGATTCGGCGCCGGACCAGCTCTCCAGGTCGGCGACGACGGGGAGCGCCGGCCGTGCGGTGCTGCCGATCTCGGCGGCGAGCTCGCCGACCAGGTCGGAGCGGTCAACCAGCACGACGGACCCGCCCTCGGCGCTGACCCGGCGGGCAGTGCGCTCGCCGATGCCCTGGGCGGCCCCGGTGATCACCACGACCTTGCCGGCGAAGCGGCCCGGAGTGATGAACTTCGGCAGCGCCCGGGTGCGGGCCTCGTCCATGGCGCGTCGAGTGGTCTCCTTGGAGCGGTCCGCGTGCGCGGTGATCAGCTCGCGGGCGCGCACCCGGTCGCCGGCCTCGAAGGCGTCGACGATGTCGAGGTGGTCCTGGGTGCAGCTCGGGTGGCACCAGGTGGCGTGCCGGAGCACGTCCTCCATGTGCCCCTGGACCCCGAGTGCCTGGTAGGCCTGCAGCAGGTGCTCGTTGCCGGTCAGCGTGAACAGGTAGTCGTGGAAGGCTGCGTTGGTCTCGGTGTACGCCGCGGCGTCGACGAAGCGGTCGCCCTCGACGTACGGCACGGTGGCCTCGGCGAGCAGCCGGTAGCCGGTGACCTGGCGTGAGGAGAGCCGCCCGATGACCAGCTCGAGGGCGCCGAGCTCGAGTGCGGCACGCGCCTCGAAGAGGGCGTCGGACTCGTGCACCGACGGGTGCTCCTCGCCGATCTCGTAGGTGCCGGGGGGCGCGGCGGCCGCGGCCGGCACCTCCTGCACGGGTTCGTGCAGCGGGGCGATCTCGCGGGCGGCGAACATCTCCTGCTTGGCGATGCCGCGCCCTCCGGTGACCAGCAGGTCCTCGTCGTCGGTGGCCTCGAAGGGGGTCGGCGCGGCGTCCGAGCCGACCTTGGCGACCTGTCGGCCGGCGATGCTGCGCGCGGTCGCGGCCTCCTCGTCCGGCGTACGCCGAGCAGCGGTCGCGTGGAGCGGGGTCACCTCGCGGGCCGGGAAGATCTCCTGCCCTGCAAGGCGATTCGACGCGCCAGCCGGTCCGCTGGTTGAAGAAGGCGCGCCAGCGCCTGTCTCGAGACCAAGGGATTCGTCGGCCTGGTTTCGAGACGGTTGCTGCGCAACCTCCTCCACCAGCGGAATTGAGGAAGGCGCGCCAGCGCCTGTCTCGAAACCAGCGGCATCCTCGGCCTGGTCCCGAGACGGTTCCTGAGGAGTCGAGGGACGAACCGCCTCGACCACCGGAGCAGGGTCGGCCGCCTTCGCGGTCGGCGTGCCGGAGAGCGCGAACTTCTCGTAGTAGAACCCGGTCGGCTCGACGCCCTCGTCGGCGAAGTGCGTGCGCACGGCCTCCACCATGGGCGGCGGACCGCACACGTAGACCGCGACGTCGCCGCCGTGCAGGTGCTCGGGCTCGATCAGGCTCATCACGTAGCCCTGGTTGGCGGCCTTGGTCTCCGGGTCGGAGACGCAGTGCCCCCAGGTCAGCGTCGGGATCTGGCCGGCCAGCTCCTCCAGCGTCTCCAGCTCGACGAGGTCGGTGTCGTTGCTGACGCCGTACACCAGGTGCACCGCGCGCTCGGTGCCGCAGTCGCGCAGCTTGCGCAGGATCGACAGGATCGGCGCCAGCCCGGTGCCGCCGGCGAGCAGCAGCAGCGGCCGGTCGGCCTCTCGCAGGAAGAAGCTGCCGTTCGGCCCGGTGAAGGTCATCTCGTCGCCGACCGCGGCCTTGTTCGCGAGGTGCTCCGACATCAGGCCGCCGGGGGCGAGCTTGACCAGGAAGGTGAGCCCCTCGCCGTCGGGGGCGTTGGAGAACGAGTAGGAACGCGTCTCGTTCGTGCCCGGCACGGCCAGGTTGACGTACTGCCCGGGCAGGAACGCGAGCTTGCTCCGCTCGGGCGTCTCCAAGGTGAACGACACCGTGCTCTCGGAGAGCCTCTCGAACTGCGTCAGCGTCGCGGTGTACGTCGCCGCGCTGGTCTTGGCGACCGCTGAGGTGCTGGCGATCTGGAGCACCAGGTCGGACTTCGCCTTCATGCTGCACGGCAGCACGTAGCCCTTGGCGGCCTCGTCGGCGGTGAGCGCGTCGTCGATGTAGGCGCCGCCGTCGTACTCGCCGGACTCGCAGAACGCCTTGCACGTCCCGCAGGCGCCGTCGCGGCAGTCCAGCGGGATGTTGATGCGGGCGCGGTACGACGCATCGGCGACGGTCTGGTCGTCCGCGACGGTGATGAAGCGGGTGACGCCGTCCTCGAAGCTCAGGGCAACCTGGTGGCTCATGGTGCTCCCTCTCAGAAGTGGTAGACGTCGACCACGTGGTGGATGTAGTCGTTCTTCAGCACCACGGTCTTGCGACGGATCAACGGCAGGTCACCGGAGAAGTCGATCGTGTAGAAGGAGGTCCCGTAGTAGGGGTCGATCGTCTTGTAGCGGAAGTACATCGTGTGCCAGTTGAACCGGATGTCGACGATGTCGCCGCGGCGCTCGATGACCTCGACGTTGCTGATGTTGTGGCTCGTGCGCGGCTCGGGAATCGACGTCGCGCTGGAGCGTTCGGTGCGGATCCGGAACACGCGGTCCTCGAGGCCGCCCTTGTTGGCGTAGTAGATCAGCGAGATGTCGGTCTGCGGGTCCTCGGTGAGGTTGTCGTTGTCGTCCCACGCGGGCATCCAGTACTCGCAGTCGTCGGCGTAGCACTCGAGCCACTTCTCGAACTCGCGGTCGTCGAGGTAGCGCGCCTCGCGGTAGAGGAACTGCTCGATGGCGTTCTGCGTGATGAGCTTCGTGCCCTCGGTGTCGGTGGTGGTCATGGCGTTGCTCCTCAGGCCTGGTCGGCGGTACGTCGGGCGGCTGCGGCTTCCTCGGCCTCGACGGCGGCGACCATCACGTCGCGCCAGTAGCCGTGCTGCACGGGATAGAGGCCCTCGTCCTCGTTCTTCAACCCGGCCGAGATGACGCCGGGCATGTCGAGGGCCTTGGCGACGTCGTCCGGGCCGGTCAGCCAGTGTTCGGCGCCCCGGCTCATGTCGTTCCACGGTGCCTTGGTGGCCTGGAAGGTGAGCTGGCAGGAGCGGAACTCCTCGAGGTCGTCGGGGGTGGCCATGCCGGACGCGTTGAAGAAGTCCTCGTACTGCCGGATCCGCCAGGCCCGCGACTCCTTGCTCTCGCCCTTCGGGGCGATGCAGTAGATCGTGACCTCGGTATGGTCGGTCGAGATCGGGCGGAAGTGCCGGATCTGGGTGGAGAACTGGTCCATCAGGTAGACGTTCGGGTAGACGCACAGGTTGCGCGAGCCCTTCACCATGAACTCGCCCTTGGCCTCGCCGTACTTCTCCTTGAGCACGTCCATCTGGTCCCACAGCGGTCGGTCCTGCGGGTTGCCGGCCCAGGTCCACAGGCACAGGTGGCCGTTCGGGTAGGACCAGTAGCCGCCGCCGGACTTGCCCCAGCTGCCGGCGTCCAGCGTCTTCGTCGCGTTGGCGGACTCGCCGGTGTCGCGGCGTGAGGTGGTGGCCGCGTAGTTCCAGTGCGTCGCGGTCACGTGGTAGCCGTCGGCGCCGTTCTCGGCCTGGACCTTCCAGTTCCCGTCATAGGTGTACGTCGACGAGCCCCGCAGCACCTCGAGGCCCTCGGGCGACTGGTCGACGAGCATGTCGATGACCTTGGTCGTGTCGCCCAGGTGCTCGGCCAGCGTGCTGACGTCGTCGTTCAGGCTGCCGAAGAGGAAGCCGCGGTAGCTCTCGAAGCGCGGCACCTTCGTCATGTTGTGCGAGCCGTTGACGTTGAACGTCTCGGGGTAGCCGGCGCCGTCGGGGTCCTTCACCTTGAGCAGGCTGCCATCGTTGCGGAAGGTCCAGCCGTGGAAGGGGCAGGTCAGTGTGGTGCGGTTGTCGGTCTTCTTGCGGCAGATCATCGCGCCGCGGTGCGCGCAGGCGTTGATCAGGAGGTGGAGCTCGCCGTCCTTGTCGCGGGTGATGACGACCGGCTGGCGGCCCATGTAGGTGGTGAAGTAGTCACCTGCCTCGGCCACCTGGCTCTCGTGGGCGAGGTAGATCCAGTTGCCCTCGAAGATGTGCTTCATCTCGAGCTCGAAGATCTCCTCGTCGGTGAAGATGCTCCGGTTGGCCCGGTAGATGCCGGCCTCACGGTCATCGACGACCGCGTTGGAGAGGGTGTCGCGCACGTGCGCCAAGGTCTCGCTCATGGGGTTCCTCCGGATCGGTGGATGCCCCGGGGACGAAGGTGCCGTGGGGCGGTGGTGTCCCTCGACACTGACAGGTCGTGAGCGGAGCCACACCCGGCAAAGCCCTAGGTCTGGCCTAGGGTGCCATTGAGACGTCGTACCTCTTTGTCTTCCGAGAACAAGTCCTTGTGCTGAATCAATTTTCGGGCCTAGCCTCGAAGGGACTTCCGGTGCCCGTCACTCCCGGCGGAACCGCATCGGCACAGCGAACGAGAGGGAGACAGAGATGTCAGCCGCTACTGAGACCGCCACCGCAGCCGCCTCGGGTGCGTCCGCCACGGAGCGGTTCACGACCGACAAGCTCGCCGGCGTCGCGAACACCCCCAAGGAGCGGGTCGACCTGCTCGCCCGCGAGGTGCTCGACGCCGTCCACGAGACGATCCGCAAGCACGAGGTCACCTACGACGAGTTCAACGCCCTCAAGGCGTGGCTGATCGGCGTCGGCCGGGACGGCGAATGGCCGCTGTTCCTCGACGTGTGGGTCGAGCACGTCGTCGAAGAGGTCGCCAACGCCGACCGCGAGGGCTCCAAGGGCACCATCGAGGGCCCCTACTACGTGCCCGGCGCACCCGAGCTCGGCGCCGAGGCGACGATGCCCATGCGCGACGACGAGCAGGGCACCCCGCTGCTCTTCCAGGGCCAGGTCACCAACCTGGCCGGTGAGCCGGTCCCCAACGCCAAGGTCGAGCTGTGGCACGCCGACGAGGCGGGCTTCTACAGCCAGTTCGCCCCCGGCATCCCCGAGTGGAACCTGCGCGGCACGATCACCGCCGACGACGAGGGCCGCTACTGGATCAACACGATGCAGCCCGCGCCGTACCAGATCCCCACCGACGGCTCCTGCGGGAAGCTGATCGGCGCGGCCGGCTGGCACGCCTGGCGCCCGGCCCACCTGCACCTGAAGGTCTCCGCGCCGGAGCACCAGCTGATCACCACCCAACTCTACTTCCCGGGCGACCCGCACAACGACGACGACATCGCCTCCGCCGTCAAGCCTGAGCTGCTGCTCGACATCCAGCCCGCCGAGTCCGGCAACGGCAACCAGACGACGTACGACTTCGTCCTGGACCCCGCCTGATGGCCCTGTTCCACGCCCGCATGGACGTCCGGATCCCGCACGACCTGGATCCGGACGTCCGGGCCGACATCGTCGCCCGTGAGAAGGCCTACTCCCAGGAGCTCCAGCAGGCCGGCAAGTGGCCGCACATCTGGCGCATCGCGGGGGAGTACTCCAACATCTCCATTCTCGACGTGGCCGACGCCGACGAGCTGCACACGATGCTCTCGGCGCTGCCGCTGTTCCCCTACATGGAGATCAAGGTGACGGCCCTGGCCACTCACCCCTCCGACATCAACGCCTGACCTCAGAGTCGCCCGGCACGCACGCTGGCGGCGTTCTCGTCGGTCGACGGCCGCTCCGCTCAAAAGGCCGCCTTCCCTCCTCGGCCTTG
>NZ_LMSQ01000019.1:625634-625708 GCF_001429525.1 Nocardioides sp. Soil796 | reverse complement strand
CGACGGCCGCTCCGCTCAAAAAGGCCGCTTTCCCTCCTCGGCCTTGCCAGCGCACGCACCGGACGACCCTGGCC
>NZ_LMSQ01000019.1:509337-625626 GCF_001429525.1 Nocardioides sp. Soil796 | reverse complement strand
TGGCGGCGTTCTCGTCGGTCGACGGCCGCTCCGCTCAAAAAGGCCGCTTTCCCTCCTCGGCCTCGCCATCGCACGCGCCGGACGGCTCTGGAGTCGCCAGGCACGCACGCTGGCTGCGTTCTCGTCGGTCGACGGCCGCTCCGCTCAAAAGGCCGCCTTCCCTCCTCGGCCTTGCCATCGCACGCACCGGACGGCTCTGGATTCGCCAGGCACGCACGCTGGCGGACCGTAGGACAGGTAAGTGGGGCAGGCGCAGGCGGCACTGAGCGTGAATCGTCCCGGTGACGCCGCCTGCTTACCTGTCGGACGGTCCCACGCGGGCCCGCTCGTGTGACCAGCCGGACCCGAAATCACCGAACCGCCCCGGAAGAACCTTCCGGGGCGGTTCGGCGTACGGCGGTCAGGCCACCAGGGGGGCGTCGGTCGCGGCCTTCGCCTGCTCGAACGTCACGCCCGGGGCCAGCTCGACGACGGTGAACGAGGCGACGTTGACGTCGAAGACGCCCAGGTCGGTGATCACGCGTTGTACGACGGCCCGGCCGGTGAGCGGCAACGTGCAGGAGGTCAGGAGTTTAGAGGACCCGTCACGCGTGGTGTGGTCCATCAGCACGATCACCTTCTTCGCGCCGTGCACCAGGTCCATCGCGCCACCCATGCCCTTGACCATCTTGCCCGGCACCATCCAGTTGGCCAGGTCGCCGGTGACCGAGACCTGCATGCCGCCGAGCACGGCGACGTCGAGGTGGGCGCCGCGGATCATCGCGAAGCTGGTCGGCGAGTCGAAGAACGACGCACCGGCCTTGACCGTGACGGTCTCCTTGCCGGCGTTGATCAGGTCGGGGTCGAGCTCGTCGGGGTAGGGATAGGGGCCGACGCCGAGGATGCCGTTCTCGGCATGCAGCACGACCGACGAGTCCGCGGGCAGGTGGCCCGGGATCAGCGTGGGCATGCCGATGCCGAGGTTGACGTACTGGCCGTCGGAGAGCTCGGCCGCGGCGCGCGCTGCCATCTCGTCGTGGCTCCAGCCGATCTTGACGGAGGTGTCGGTCATGTCAGTTGCCTTCCGGACGCGGCGTGGTGGTGGCCTTCTCGATCTGCTTGCGACTGGCCTGCTCGGGGGTCAGCTCGACCACCCGGTCGACGAAGACGCCGGGCACGTGGACGTCGTCCGGTGCGATCTCGCCGGCCTCGACGACCCTCTCGGCCTCGACGATGGTGAGCCGTCCGCTCATCGCGACGGCCGGGTTGAAGTTCTGCGCGGACTTGTTGAAGCGCAGGTTGCCGTGACGGTCGGCCACAGCGCAGCGCACCAGTGCGACGTCGGCGACGATCGACTCCTCGAGCACCATCTCGCGGCCGTGGAAGGAGCGCACCTCCTTGGGCGAGGACGCCATCGCGATCGAACCGTCGGGGTGGTAGCGCCAGGGCAGCCCGCCCTCGGCGACCGCGGTGCCGACGCCGGTCGGCGTGAAGAACGCCCCGATCCCGGCGCCACCGGCGCGCATGCGTTCGGCCAGGGTTCCCTGCGGGGTCAGCTCGACCTCGAGCTCACCGGAGAGGTACTGCCGGGCGAACTCCTTGTTCTCCCCGACGTACGACGCGATCACGCGACGGATCCGCCTGGCCTCGAGCAGCAGCCCGAGCCCGGCACCGTCGACGCCGCAGTTGTTGGAGACGATCTCGAGCTCGTCGGCGCCCTGCTCGAGCAGGGCCTCGATCAGGAACCACGGGATGCCGGCCAGGCCGAACCCGCCCACGGCGATCTGGCTGCCGGACTTGATGTCGGCCACCGCCTCGGCGGCCGAGCTGACGACCTTGTCGAGCGGGACGCTCATGAGTCTTCTCCTTGCAGGTGGGCGATGATCGCCGGGTTGACGACGGCGGGCTGCTCGTCGTTGGCGAGGTGGGCCGAGTCGGCCACCTCGAGCACGCGGCCGTCGACCACCGTCTCGGCGATCGCCTTGAGGTGGGGCGGTGGCGTGGCGGGGTCGTCGGTGCCGGCAATCGCCAGTGTGGGTGCGGTGATCGAGACCAGCTGGTCACGCAGGTCCATGCCGGCGATCGCCTCGCAGCACCCGGCGTACCCCTCGGCGCTCGCGCTCGACACCATCGCACGGGCCGCGGCCACGCGGTCGGTCTCGCAGGCCAGGAAGCCGGGGGAGTACCACCGGTCGACGACGGCCTCGGCCACGGCGGAGGCGCCGTTCGCGCGCACGGTCGCGGCACGGTCGAGCCAGTTGCTGGCCGGGCCGAGGTACGCCGAGGTGCAGAGCACCACGAGCCGGTCGATGCGGTCGGGGTTGCGGACGGCCAGGCGCATGCCGGTCATCCCGCCGAGCGAGAGGCCGACGAAGTGGACCTTCTCGAGGTCGAGCTCGTCGAGCAGGCCGATCACGTCGTCGGCCAGGTCGTCGAGGCTCGCACTGCCCTCGACGACCGGCGACCTGCCGTGGCCGCGGGTGTCGTAGCGGACCACCGTGAAGTGCTCGGCCAGGTCGTCGATGGTGCGGTCCCACATGTGCAGGTCGGCGCCGAGCGAGTTGGAGAGGACCACGGTCGGGGCGCCGGTCGGGCCCGGTGTGATCTCGTGGTGGAGGCTCATCGGACCGCCTCGAAGATCGCGGCCAGGCCCTGCCCGCCGCCGATGCACATCGTCTCGAGCCCGTACGTCGACTCGCGCCGGCGCATCTCGCGCGAGAGTGTGGCCAGGATGCGCGCCCCCGTGGCGCCCACCGGGTGGCCTAGCGAGATGCCGGAGCCGTTGACGTTGAGCCGCGGGTCGTCGGCGTCGATTCCCATCTCTGTCAGGCATCCGAGCACCTGCGCGGCGAAGGCCTCGTTGATCTCGATCAGGTCGAGGTCGGCCAGGGTGAGGCCGGCGCGGGACAGCGCGGTGGCCGTCGCGGGCACGGGGCCCATGCCCATCACCTCGGGGCCGACTCCGGCAACGGCCCAGGAGCGGAGCGTGACGAACGCGTCGAGTCCGCGGCGGTCGGCCTCCTCGCGGGTGGTCACCACGCACATCGCGGCGCCGTCGTTCTGGCCGCTGGCGTTGCCGGCAGTGACGGTCGCCGCGTCGTCGGTGCGGCCCATGATCGGGCGCAGGCCGGCCAGCGCCTCGAGGGTCGTGCCGGGGCGCGGGTGGTCGTCGACGTCGACGACAGTGTCGGGCTTGCCCCGCTTGCCGGGGATCGTGACGGGGACGATCTCGTCCTTGAACCGACCGGCTTCGTTGGCGTCGCGCCAGTTGTGCTGCGACCGGACGGCCAGTGCGTCCTGGGCCTCACGGGTGATGCCGTACTCGCGGCGTACGTTCTCGGCGGTCTCGATCATGCCGCCGGGCACGGGGTGGAGCTTGCCGCCGGCGGTGACGCGCCCTCGGGCCAGGCGCGACATCAGCTCGACGCCGTCGCCCTTGACGCCCTGGCGCAGGCCGAGCGCGTAGTGCTCGGCGCGCGACATCGACTCAGCGCCGCCGGCCACCACGATGTTCGCGGCACCGGTCGAGACCTGCATCGCGGCGTACAGCACGGCCTGCAGCCCGGAGCCGCAGCGCCGGTCGATCTGCAGGCCCGGGACGCCGGTGCCGAGTCCGGCGTCGAGGGCGGCCACCCGGCCGAGCGCCGGGGCCTCGCCGTTCGGGTAGCACTGGCCGAGCACGACGTCGTCGACGTCGCCCTCGCCGAGTCCGGTGCGGCGAGTGAGCTCGGTCAGGACGGTGGCGGCGAGGTCGTTGACGTCGACGTCGGCGAAGGCTCCGCCGAATCCGCCGACCGGCGTGCGCACGGGTTCACAGATGACGATGTCGGTTGCTGATGCAGGCATGTACCCAATCTAGGAAGGCAACGCCCCGAGTTCCATAGGTTGGGGATATCCATTCCGCAACTACTCATATGATGGGGATATGGAACTGCGTCATCTCCGCTACTTCGTCGCGGTCGCCGAGGAGCTCCACTTCGGCCGGGCCGCGGAACGCCTGCACATGGCCCAACCGCCGTTGTCGCAACAGATCCGCCAGCTCGAGGCCGAGCTCGGCGTCGCACTGTTCACCCGCACCACCCGCCAGGTCGCGTTGACCCCGGCCGGTGCCCGCTACCTCGAACGCACGCGGGCCGTCCTGGCCGCGGTCGACCAGGCCGGCGTCGAGGCTGCGCGTGTGGACGCCGGTGAGGTCGGCCGGGTCTCGATCGGCTTCATCGGCTCGGCCACCTACTCGCTCCTGCCACAGCTGGCGCGAGACCTGCGCGCTGCCCTTCCCGACATCGAGGTCGACGTCAAGGGCGAGATGCTCACGCCCGACCAGGTGCTCGCGCTGCGCGACGGCACGATCGACATCGCGCTGATGCGCACACCCGTGCCCCATGAGGACATCGAGGTGTTCGTCGTACGCCGCGAGCCGTTGGTCGTCGCGCTGCCGTCGACCCACCCGCTGGCCGAGGCCGAGTCGGTCCGGGTGCGCGACCTGCGCGACGAACCGTTCGTCACCTATCCGTCCGAGCACCGCTCGGTGCTGCACGACACCGTGCTGGCCGCCTGCCAGCGCGCCGGGTTCAGCCCGCGCAAGGCCGTGCAGGTCGCCGAGACCTCGACCCTGGTCGTCTTCGTGGCGGCAGGTCTCGGTGTGGCGCTGGTGCCGGAGTCGGTGAGTGCGCTGCAGCTGTCGGGCGTCACGTTCCGGCCGCTGACCGACAACGCCACGGTGGAGCTGGCGATCGGCTGGCACCCCGAGCGTCGTACGCCGGCCGTCGACCGGGTGCTGGAGCAGCTGCGCATCTCCCTGGCCGACGACCCGAAGTCCACCTAGAAGAACCCGTCCCGCCGGCCGGAGGTGAGCCGGTTCCGTACGTCGCCCGCGGCGGCGTAGTCGGACTCGATCGCCGCGGCGATCTCGATGAGGTGCGGAACCGCTTCCGACTCCACCTCGGCCGCCGTGTGTCGCACCCGCGAGGTGGAGTAGGCCAGGGCGGCCACGACCTCGCCCGTGGGTGCGCGCAGTGGCACCGCCGCCGACAGGAACCCGATCTCGAGCTCGCTGTCGACCACCGCGTAGCCCTTCGTGCGCACGTCGTGAAGCACGTCGCGGAACTCGACGGGGTCGGTGACCGTGTGCGGCGTCAGTGCCTCCAGGCGCTGGCCCTCGACCGCCTCGCCGACGACGGACGGGTCGGCCCAGGCCAGCAGTACGCGGCCCATCGAGGTGGCGTGCAGGGGCAGGCGGGTGCCGATCTCGACGTTCAGGCCCATGATCCGGTGCACGTGCACCCGTCCGACGCACACCGCCGAGGTGCCGTCGAGCTGGCTCAACGAGGAGGACTCGTGGGTCAGCTCGGTCAACCGCTGCAGGTGCGGCTGGGCGACCTTCACGATGTCGTGCGTCGCGGCGAAGTGCGCCCCGATCATCAGGACGCGCGGGGTCAACGTCCACCGGCTCCCCAAGCCGCGTACGTAGCCGAGGCGTTGCAGGGTCAGCAGGATCCGGCGTACGGCCGGGCGTGACAGACCGGTCCGGTCGGCGATCTCGGTCGCCGAGGGGGTCGGTGCGTCCTCGTCGAAGGCGAGCAGGACCGTGAAGCCGCGCTCGATGCTCTGGATGAAATCGCGGTCGGTTCCCGCCTCGTCCGGCTGATTCATAGGTGCAGCCTCCCAATCCTGCCCAAATGGGTATCGCAACGGGTGGTTCCACCCGTTGACGTAGCACTGTGACGTGAGCCACTGTCTAGTGAACGCAAAGCGTGCAAGTCGTACGCACAGCGTACACCACTGGAGGTGAACGAGATGGATCCCCGTCAGCTCAGGGATGCCTTCGGACAGTTCGCGACCGGCGTCACGGTCGTCACGTGCACCAACGGGGACGGCGAACCGCACGGGGCCACTGTCAACGCCTTCACCGCGGTCTCGCTCGACCCGCCGCTGGCCCAGGTCACGCTCGGGCGCAACTCGAAGGCCTGCGAGTACCTCTCGGACAAGCCGTTCGCGATCAACGTCCTCGCCGCCGACCAGCTCGACGTGGCCTGGCACTTCGCCGGCCGCCCGGCCGCCGACGCGCCGGCCTGGGTCGAGGGCCCGACCGCACCCGTGCTGGAGGGCACCGCCACGACGATCTCGTGCCGGGCCTGGCGCACGTACGACGGCGGCGACCACCTGATCGTCATCGGCGAGGTCGAGTCGGTGGAGATCCCCGGCCGCGACCCGCTGCTGTTCCACGCGGGCACGTTCCGCCACCTCAGCCCGCTCGAGACCGGCGTCCACTGGGACGGCTCGATCGACAACCCCGCCCACGGCTGGTTCGACTCCACGGCCTGCTTCACCCCGTTGCCCGAGGCGACGCGGGTCTGACCGCTCCACTGCACCCGACACAGCGCACCCCCAACCGCACCCCCAACCGCACCCCGCACAGCGCACAACCACTGAAGGGAAACACCATGACCGCCACCCAGGACCGCCAGCTCAGCACCGTCACCGAAGGGCTCAACGACGTCCGCCCGATGACCGGTGACGAGTACATCGAGTCGATCCGCGACGACCGCGAGATCTGGATCTACGGAGAACGCGTCAAGGACGTCACCGAGCACCCGGCGTTCCGCAACCCGGTCCGGATGACCGCGCGGCTCTACGACGCGCTCCACGAGGACGCGGTCACGGGTGCCGGCGTACTCACCGTGCCGACCGACACCGGCAACGGCGGCTTCACGCACCCGTTCTTCCGGGCGCCGCACAGCTCGGCCGACCTGGTCAAGGACAAGAACGCGATCGAGGCGTGGGCCCGGCAGACCTGGGGCTGGATGGGCCGCAGCCCCGACTACAAGGCGAGCTTCCTCGGGACGCTCGGCGGAAACACCGAGTTCTACGCACCCTTCGAGGACAACGCGAAGCGTTGGTACAAGGAGAGCCAGGAGCGGCTCACCTACTGGAACCACGCGATCATCAACCCGCCGGTCGACCGCGACCTGCCGCCCGACGAGGCCGGCGAGGTCTTCATGCGGGTCGAGAAGGAGACCGACGCGGGCGTCATCGTTTCCGGCGCCAAGGTGGTGGCCACGGGTTCGGCGATCACCAACTACAACTTCATCGCGCACTACGGCCTCCCGATCAAGAAGAAGGAGTACGCGATCGTCTGCACCGTCCCGATGGACGCGCCGGGCGTGAAGCTGATCTGCCGTCCGTCGTACACGATGGCCGCCGACGTGATGGGCAGCCCGTTCGACTACCCGCTCTCGAGCCGCATGGACGAGAACGACACCATCTTCGTCTTCGACAAGGTGCTGGTGCCGTGGGAGAACATCTTCGTCTACGGCGACGTGGAGAAGATCAACGGCTTCTTCCCGCAGTCCGGCTTCATCCCGCGGTTCACGTTCCACGGCTGCATCCGCCTCTCCGTGAAGCTCGACTTCATCGCCGGCCTGCTGCTCAAGGCCCTCGAGGCGACCGGTGCCAAGGACTTCCGCGGCGTCCAGACCCGGGTCGGTGAGGTGATCGGCTACCGCAACGCGTTCCGGGCCCTGGCCGACGCGATGGCGCTGAACCCCGACGAGGGCCCCAACGGCACGGTGCTCCCGAAGCTCGACTACGGGCTGGTCTACCGCCAGCTGATGATCGAGGCCTACCCGCGGGTGAAGGAGATCATCATGCAGGACGTCGCGTCCGGTCTGATCTACCTGAACTCCAGCTCGATCGACTTCAAGACCCCGGAGGTCCGGCCCTACCTCGACAAGTACGTCCGCGGCTCCAACGGCTACGACGCGGTCGACCGGGTCAAGGTGATGAAGGCGCTGTGGGACGCCGTCGGCACCGAGTTCGGTGGCCGCCACGAGCTCTACGAGCGCAACTACTCCGGCAACCACGAGAACGTGAAGGCCGAGATCCTCTTCGCCGCCGAGGCCCAGGGGGAGACCGACGCGATGAAGGGCTTCGCCGAGTCGATGATGGCGGAGTACGACCTCGACGGCTGGACGGTTCCGGACCTGGTCAACCCCACCGACGTCAACCGCATCCTGAACCGGAAATGAGGAACGACAGATGAGCACTCTCCAGGACTCACCCACGGCTGCCGGGTCCGGCGCCAACGCCAGCGAGAACTTCAAGGCCTCGGCCGCTGCCCACGACGTCGCCGACACCCCGCCCGAGCGGGTCGCCGCGATCGTCACCGCCGTGCTCAAGGGCGTCCACGACGCCATCGCCGAGTACGACGTCAGCTACCCGGAGTTCCAGGCCGCCAAGGCCTGGCTGATGGAGGTCGGCGACGGAGGCGAGTGGCCGCTGTTCATGGACGTGTTCGTCGAGCACGCTGTGGAGGAGCAGGTCGCGAAGTCCCAGCAGGGCACCAAGGGATCCATCCTCGGCCCCTACTACCTGCCCGACCAGGTGAGGCTGCCCGCCAAGGCGGAGCTGCCGCGCCGCGACGACGAGAAGGGCACGCCTCTCGTCCTCACCGGCCAGGTCCGTGACCTCGACGGGACGCCGCTGGCCGGCGCCGAGGTCGACCTGTGGCACGCCGACTCCGACGGCTACTACGCCGGCTTCGCGCCGCACGTCCCCGACGGCAACCTGCGGGGCGTCTTCGTCACCGATGACGAGGGCCGGTTCGAGATCAGCACCATCCAGCCGGCGCCGTACCAGATCCCGACGGACGGGCCCACCGGCAAGATGATCGAGGTCGCGGGCTGGCACCCGTGGCGTCCCGCCCACCTGCACGTCCAGGTGCGGGCCGAGGGGCACCGCACGATCACGACGCAGCTCTACTTCGCCGGTGGCGAGTGGCTCGACTCGGACGTGGCCGAGGCCACCAAGCCCGAGCTGGTCCTGGACCCGCAGGCCGACGACAACGGCGTCAACCGCGAGAGCTACGACTTCGTCCTCGAGCGCGGCTGAGCCGACCACAGACACCCGCGGGGCCGCGCTCCACCCCGCCCGGCCCCGCGGGTATCCAGACTTCGATGAAGGTGAGCACGATGAGCGGTCACGTATGGCACGACTGGCCCTCCCGGGACGAGATCGACCCGCACGGCTCGGTCGTCACGATGGGCGTCTTCGACGGGTTCCACCGCGGCCACCAGGCACTTGCCCGGCGCGCGGTCGGGCACGGCGCCCGGCTGCGACTGCCGACGCTCCTCGTCACCTTCGACCCGCATCCCATGCTGGTCACCTGCCCGGAGCGAGCGCCGCGGGCGCTGCTCGACGTCGACGACCGGGTCGACCTGGCCTTGGCGCACGGTGTCGACGGCGTCGTCGTGCTCCCGTTCACCAAGGCCACGGCCGCCACACCGGCAGAGAGCTTCGTCGCCGACGGGCTCGTGGCCCGGCTCGGGGTGCGCTCACTCGTGGTCGGCAGCAACTTCAAGTGCGGCCGGGCCGGCGCCGGCGACGTCGACTACCTGCGCGCCGCCGGTGCCTGGCACGGCTTCCGGGTCGATGCGCTCGACCTCGTCCGGGTCGGCGAACGCACCTGCTCCTCCACCGAGGTACGCCGACTGCTCGCCGACGGCGACGTGGACGCGGCGGCACAGCTGCTCGGGAGGCGCGACCCGCGTCTTTCGGCCGTCGCGGTCTGAGCAATGCTGGCTCCCGTGAACCCACGCCGCGTCTTCGCCGTCGACGACCCCGACGTCAACCCCTACCGACTGCTGACAGCGCTCGTCGTACCCCGCCCGATCGCATGGGTGTCCACGCTCTCCGGTGACGGCGTCGTCAACCTGGCCCCGCACTCCTTCTTCACCGTCTCCAGCAACCGGCCACCGGTCGTGCAGTTCACCTCGGTCGGCGTCAAGGACACGCTGCGCAACGTGCTGGCGACCGGTGAATTCGTGGTGAACCTGGCCGGTCTGCCGCAGATGGACGCGGTCAACCAGACCAGCGCTCCCTACGAGGCCGGTGTCGACGAGGCCGCCGCGCTGGGCATCGCGATGGAGCCCAGCGAGCTGGTCGCGCCGCCCCGGGTCAGCGACGCACCGGCCTCGATCGAGTGCGTCCTGCACACCACGATCGAGGTCGGCACGTGCACCCTGGTGCTCGGCCGGGTCGTCGCCGTCACGGTCCGCGACGAGGCCATGGTCGACGGCTCACCATCGATGTCCCGACTGCAGCCCGTGTCGCGACTGGGTGGCGCCGAATGGGGCCTTCCGCCCGAGGTCGTCGCACTCGAGAGGCCCCTGCAGCCGCCCCCGTAGCGACCCCCGTGTGACCCGGATCTCGCGCGTAGGGTGACCGCCGTGCTCAACGGAATGATGTGGTTGCTCGGCTGCCAGCTGGTCGGCGAGGTGATGGTGCGCTCACTCGACCTGCCGGTGCCCGGTCCGGTCATCGGCATGGTGATCCTCTTCGGGCTGCTGCAGTGGCGACGCCCCGACACGGGCGCCGGCCTGCTGCGTGTCTCTGACCGCGTGCTGAGGCACCTGCAACTGCTGTTCATCCCGCCGGGCGTCGGCATCGTGGCCTACCTCGGCGCGGTGCGTGAGGACGCGCTGCCGATCACCGGCGCGCTGCTGGTCTCGTGGCTGGCCGGCCTGGTCGCGGTCGGCGTCCTCGTCGCACTGCTCACCCGTCGCAGGAGTGCGGCATGAGCGAGGCGATGGACTACCTGCGCTCCTCGCCGCTGACGGGCGTCGTCCTCACCCTGGCCGCCTACCGCGGCGGGCTCGAGGTGAAGCGCCTGTCCCGGAACCACCCGCTCGCCCAGCCCGTGCTGGTGGCCATCGCGATCGTCGGTGTGGCCATGTGGCTCCTCGACATCGAGTACGACGAGTACCTGGTCGGTGGATCGGTCATCGCGTTCTTCCTGGGCCCGGCCACGGTGGCGCTCGCCGTACCGCTGCACCGCGAGGCGCACCACCTCAAGGAGCTCGCGGTGCCGATGCTGGTCGCCATCCCGGTCGGCGCGTTCGTCTCCATCAGCACTGGCGTCCTCATGGTCCGCGTGCTCGGCGGCGGCGACGTGCTCGAGCGCACGATGGCTCCCAAGTCGGCGACCACCCCGATCGCGATCGCGGTCGCCGATCACGTCGCAGGCAACCCGTCGATGGTCGCGGTGTTCACCATCGTGGTCGGCATGCTCGGTGCCGTCCTCGGGCCCACCGTGCTGACCCTGCTCCACATCCGTGACCGCCGCGCCCGTGGGCTGGCGTTGGGCGCGGCCTCCCATGGCATCGGCACCTCGCGTGCCCTGCACGAGGACCCGACCGAGGGAGCCTTCGCCGGGCTCTCGATGGGCCTGACCGCCCTGGCCACCAGTCTTCTCGTCCCGTTGGTGATCCACCTCCTGGGATGACCCGCAACCGGGCGGTAACTTGTGGCTCATGACACGTGTGCACTCGTTCAGCGATGACGCCCTCGGCGACCTCGACGCCGTCGGACTGGTGGAGGAGATCCAGTCCGGCCGGGTGAGCGTCCCGGAGGTGGTCGACGCCGCCATCGCCCGGATCGAGAAGGTCAACCCGGCGGTCAACGGCCTCGCCTACACCGCCTTCGACACCGCCCGCCTGGAGGCGAAGGACCCGCACGGCGGCTTCTTCTGCGGGGTACCGACCCTGGTCAAGGACAACTGCGACGTCGCGGGTATGCCGACCCACCAGGGCGCGGACGCGTACGCCGGACGCGAGAAGAAGTCCGACGGCGACTTCGCCCGCATGTTCCGCGCCACCGGCGTGATCCCGCTCGGCAAGTCGCAGCTGTCCGAGTGGGGTTTCAGCGCGGTCGCCGAGCACCCGCGCCTGGGCGCCGTACGCAGCCCCTGGGACACCGGCCGCACCGCCGGGGCCTCCTCGGCCGGTGCCGCCGCGTTCGTGGCTGCCGGAGCACTGCCGATCGCGCACGCCAACGACGGCGGCGGCTCGATCCGCATCCCGGCATCGGTGAACGGCCTGGTCGGCATGAAGCCGACCCGCAACCGGATCGCCCAGGACAAGATGATGCGCGACATGCCGGTGCGCATCGTCGCCGACGGCGTCGTCACCCGTTCGGTCCGCGACTCGGCGGCGTTCTACCGCGAGGCCGAGAAGGTCTACCGCAACCTCAAGCTCGCCCCGATCGGCGACATCACCCACCCCGGCCGCAAGCGGCTGCGGATCGCGGTCGCCACCGACTCGGTCGGACGCTCCGCGACCCCCGAGGTGGCCGAGCTGACCCTGAAGACGGCCGCCCTCCTCGAGGAGCTGGGCCACCAGGTCGAGCAGATCACACCACCCGTGCCGGACTCGTTCCCCGACGACTTCCTGCTCTACTGGTCGCTGCTGAGCATGTTCGTGCTGCGCACCGGCCGGGCGACGTACGGCCGCACCTGGGACCCGTCGAAGCTCGACAACCTCACCCTCGGACTTGCCCGACACTGCACGCGCAACCTCCACAGGCTGCCCCTCGCGACCGCGCGCATCGCCGCGTCGAAGCGCATCTCGGCCCGGTTCTTCCGCGACTACGACGTGGTGCTGACCCCGACCCTGGCCCACGAGACGCCCAAAGTCGGGCACCTCGACCCGACACAGGAGTTCGACGAGATCATGGAGAAGCTGCTCGACTGGGTGGCCTTCACGCCACTGCAGAACGCCACCGGAGAACCGGCGATCTCGCTGCCCCTGGCGACCACGTCAGCGGGCCTTCCGCAGGGCATGATGTTCGGCGCGGAATGGGGTCGCGAGGCCACCTTGCTGGAGCTCGCCTACGAGCTCGAGGAGGCCCGTCCGTTCGCCCGGATCACGGTGTGATCCAGGCCTCTCCCACCCGATTTCCTCTTCGCCGTTCGGTCTGTGTATTCTTCACTGTCGCTGCGCCCCTTTAGCTCAGTCGGCAGAGCGTCTCCATGGTAAGGAGAAGGTCTACGGTTCGATTCCGTAAAGGGGCTCTGGGTGTGGGGTCCCGCCGGTTTGCGCCGGCGGGACACCCCGTCCCCGTGGCGGGGTAGCTCAGGTGGTTAGAGCACACGACTCATAATCGTGGTGTCGCGGGTTCGAGTCCCGCTCCCGCTACTCGACAGAACGACCGGCAACACCAGCAACACCCTGCAGTACCTATCCAGCGAAGGACTTCCCGTGGCCAGCAAGAGCTCTGACGTTCGCCCCAAGATCACGCTTGCCTGCGTGGACTGCAAGGAGCGCAACTACATCACCAAGAAGAACCGTCGGAACGACCCCGACCGCATGGAGATGAAGAAGTTCTGCCCGCGCTGCCGCACCCACACTGCGCACCGCGAGACCCGCTGAACAAGTCTCCACACACGTCCGTCGAGGACGACACCCGTCATGGGTGTCGTCCTCGACGCCATTTCACGGCCCACACGCGGCGCGTGGAATCGAATGGATAGGTTGAACCCATGCCGATCGACCAGACCCTGGTGGGGCGCGAGTTCCCGCCGACGGAGCCGTACGCCGTCACCGCCGTCAAGCTGCGTGAGTTCGCCGAGGCGACCGGGGCGCCGTACGACGAACGCATCGCACCGCCCACGTTCCCGATCATCGTGGCCTTCCACGCGATGAACGGATTCCTCGCCGACGTGCAGGTCGACCTCTTCCGCATCGTGCACGGCGAGCAGCGGTTCGCCTACGAGCGCGCCGTGCAGGCCGGTGACGTGCTCACTGCGAGCCTGACCGTCGACACGCTGCGCCAGATCGGCGGCAACGACATCATCGGCACCTCGAGCCGCATCACCGACGCCGACGGCGCCCTGGTCTGCACGACCAAGGCGACGTTGATCCACCGTGGGGAGGACGCATGAGCGAGTTCGCCGACCGCGAGTTCCGGGTGACCCGTGCCGACCTGGTGCGCTATGCCGGAGCCAGCGGAGACTTCAACCCGATCCACTGGAGCGAGCGGGTGGCCACGTCGGTCGGGCTGCCCGGCGTGATCGCCCACGGCATGTTCACGATGGCCCTGGCCGCCCGTGCGGTCGAGGAGTGGGCCGGCGGCCCCGGCAGGGTCGTCGAGTTCGGCTGCAAGTTCACCAAGCCGGTCGTGGTCCCCGATGACGACGAGGGCGTGGTGGTCCGCGTCGCCGGCCGGGTGACCGGCGAGGCCGACGGGCTCATCTCTCTCGCGCTCGAGGTCACCTGCGGCGACGACAAGGTGCTCGGGGCGCCCAAGGCAGTCATTCGTGCCTGACCGCCTGGCCGACCTGACCACCCTGCACCTGGGCGGCCCCGCGGCCACGCTGGTCGAGGCGACCACCGAGGACGAGCTGGTGGCCGCGGTCAGTGACGCCGATGGACGCGGCGAACCGTTGCTGCTGGTCGCCGGCGGCAGCAACCTGGTCGTCTCGGACGACGGCTTCCCCGGCACCGCGGTCCGCATCGCGACCCGTGGCATCACGACCGAGCCGACCTCTGACGGCGTCACCGTCACGGTCGCCGCCGGCGAGGTGTGGGACGACCTCGTTGCCCGCGCCGTGACCAGCGGCTGGGTGGGCGTCGAAGCACTCTCCGGCATCCCGGGCTCCGTGGGCGCCACCCCGATCCAGAACGTCGGCGCCTACGGCCAGGAGGTCTCCGAGACCATCGTCTCCGTCCGCGTCTGGGACCGCACCCTGCGCGGCGTACGCACCTTCACGAACGCAGACTGCGGCTTCGGCTACCGGCACAGCCGCTTCAAGGCCGACCCGGGCCGCCATGTCGTGCTCGAGGTGACCTTCCAGTTCCCCTGCGGCGACCTCGGTGCCCCGGTGAAGTACGCCGAGCTGGCCCGCACCCTCGGTGTCGAGCAGGGTGAGCGGGCACCCTTGGCCGACGTACGCCGGACGGTGCTGGGCCTGCGCGCCGGCAAGGGCATGGTGCTCGACGCCGCCGACCACGACACGTGGAGCGCCGGGTCGTTCTTCACGAACCCGTTCCTCACCCCCGAGCAGGCGCAATCGCTCCCCGAGGGGGCGCCGCTGTTCCCGCAGCCCGACGGCACCGTGAAGTCGAGCGCCGCCTGGCTGATCGAGCGCGCCGGGTTCACCAAGGGCCACGGCAACGAGCGGGTCAGCCTCTCCACGAAGCACACCCTGGCCCTGACCAACCGCGGTCGCGCGACCACCGACGACCTGCTGGCGCTGGCCCGGGAGGTCCGCGACGGTGTCGAGGCCCGCTTCGGCATCCGCCTGGTCAACGAACCCGTGATGGTCGGCTGTTCGCTCTAGTCGGCGTCAGCGGACCGTAGGACAGGTGAGCAGTGTCGCTGGTGATCGGCTGAGCGCACGCCTGGGCCGGGCAAGTCCCACTTACCTGTCCTGTGGTCCGGTCACTGCACTCCTTGGTCCGGTTTCTCCAGCCAGGCGTCGATGTCGGCCATCGCGGTGGCGACGAGGTCGGACGGCGCCCGTGAGGCCCGGAACGACATGCGCGCCAGCTCGGCCAGCCGGGCGTCGGTGAGGTCGTGGGCGGCGCGCATCGTGGCGTACTGGCCCTCGAGCTGGGAGCCGAACAGCAGCGGGTCGTCAGCGCCCAGCGCGATGGTGGCCCCGGCGTCCATCAGCTGGGGGAGCGGCACCGACGTGAGGTCGGAGTAGACGCCCAGCGCCACGTTGGAGACCGGGCACATCTCGAGGGCGATGCCCTGCTGCACCACGCGATCGAGCAACGCCGGGTCCTCACCGACCCGCACCCCGTGGCCGAGCCGGTTCGCGTGCAGGTGGTCGAGGCAGAGCCTGATGTTGTCGGGCCCGCGCAGCTCGCCGCCGTGCGGGGCCAGCAGGAGCCCGGCCCGCTCGGCGATGGCGAAGGCCGGCGCGAAGTCTGCGGTGGTGCCCCGCCGTTCGTCGTTGGAGAGCCCGAAGCCGACCACGCCCCGGTCGACGTACTGCGCCGCGAGCCGGGCGAGGGTGCGCGCATCGAGCGGGTGCCGGGTGCGGTTGGCCGCGATCACCACGGCGATGCCCAGGCCCGTGCGTGCCGAGGCGTCGCGGACGCAGTCGAGGACCAGGTCGGTGAACGCGGTGACGCCGCCGAACTTCGCGGCGTACCCGCTGGGATCGACCTGGATCTCGAGCCAGCGTCCGCCGTCGCGGACGTCGTCCTCGGCCGCCTCGCGCACCAGCCGTCGTACGTCGTCGGGCGTGCGCAGCACCGACCGCGCCACGTCGTAGAGCCGCTGGAAGCGGAACCAGCCCTTCTCGTCGGCCGCGGACAGCTGCGGCGGCCACTCCTCGACCAGCGAGTCGGGGAGCGCGACGCCGTCCCGCTCGGCGAGCTCGAGCAGCGTGGCGTGCCGCATCGATCCGGTGAAGTGCAGGTGGAGGTGCGCCTTGGGCAGGCTGGTCAGGTCGCGCCTCGGATCACGCATGCGGGCAGGCTACAAGGAGGCTCAGTCGGCGAGCTTCTCCGCGGCGGCCAGCAAGGCGCAGGTGGCCACGCCGTCCATCGCCGCGGCGACGTCGGCCAGCTCCGGGAAGGTCGGCGCCAGCCGGATGTTGCGGTCGCGCGGGTCGTCGCCGTGCGGGAACGAGGAGCCGGCGGGGGTCAGCGCGATGCCGGCCTCCTTGGCCAGGGCGATCACCCGGGACGCGGTGCCGTCCATGACGTCGAGGTTGACGAAGTAGCCGCCGGCGGGCTTGGTCCAGGTGGCCACACCCAGGCCGCCGAGGCGCTCGGAGAGCACCCGCTCCACCTCCGCGAACTTCGGGGCGATGATCTCGCGGTGCTTGGCCATGTGGTCGCGCACGCCCTGCGGCGAGCCGAAGAACTGTGCGTGGCGCAGCTGGTTGAGCTTGTCGGGCCCGATGGCGCCCTTGCCGAGGTGCGTGGTGTACCACTTCACGGTCTCGACCGACCCGGCCAGGAACGCGACGCCGGCGCCGGCGAAGGTGATCTTCGAGGTCGAGGCGAACATGATCGGGCGGTGCGGGTTGCCGGCCGCGCTGGCCAGGGTGAGGATGTCCGCGCTCTTGGCCTCGTCCTCGGTCAGGTGGTGGAACGCGTAGGCGTTGTCCCAGAAGATCTTGAAGTCGGGAGCCGCGGTCGGCATGGAGGCGAGTCGGGCCGCCACTTCCTGGCTGGCGATCGAGCCGCTCGGGTTGGCGTACGTCGGCACGATCCAGATGCCCTTGATGCTGGGGTCGTCGGCGACCAGTGCGGCCACCGCCTCGGCGTCGGGGCCGTCCTCGTTCATCGGCACGGTGACCGTGTCGATGCCGAACCAGTCGAGCAGGGTGAAGTGGCGGTCGTAGCCGGGCACGGGACAGATGAAGGTGACCTTCTCCTCCGCACCCCACGGCCGCTCACTGTCGACACCGCCCTTGAGCCACAGGTCGGTGAGGACCTCGCGCATCATGACGAGGCTGGAGTTGCCGCCGGCGACGACCTGCTCGGGCTCCACCCACAGCAGTTCGGCGAACATCGCGCGCAGTTCGGAGATGCCGGCCAGTCCGCCGTAGTTGCGGGTGTCGACGCCGTCGGCGTCCTTCACGCCGTGGGGCAGCGAGAGCAGTCCGTCGGACAGGTCGAGCTGCGCCGGGGCCGGCTTGCCGCGCGTGAGGTCGAGCTTCAGGCCGCCGGCCTTGAGCGCTTCGTACGTCGCGCGCTGTTCGTCGAGGAACGTTGCGATCTGCTCGGGGGAGCGCTCCGCGAGGGGCTGGACGGTCTGGTTCGCCTCGGTCATGGCCCCATGTTTTCACGCGGGAGGGGATGGGGTTGATGCGCACCCGGTTTGGACGCCACCTTGGTGTTCCCCGTAGACTCCCATTTTGGTGATCCCACCCATGCTCAGCCATGCCGCGAAGTCGGCGGGCGAGGCCTGGGCCCACCGGAGGGCACTAGCTCAACTGGCAGAGCATCGGTCTCCAAAACCGAAGGTTGGGGGTTCAAGTCCCTCGTGCCCTGCAACATCAAGCAGCACCGAACAATCGAACAGACAGCAATCGGAAGGTGGAGGACGTGGCGGACAGCGACGCAGTTCGCGGCTCGGGCGACGAGAACGAGCGCACCGGACCAGTCACGTTCGTGCGCCAAGCCATCGCCGAGCTGCGCAAGGTCGTCTGGCCGACCCAGGAGCAGCTGGTCACGTACTTCATCGTGGTCATGGTCTTCGTGATCGCGCTGATGACGCTGGTGTCGCTGCTGGATCTCGGATTCGGCAAGTTGATCTTCGAGATCCTCGCGACCAACACCAAGGAATAGCGCCGCCCCCGGCCCGCCCTGACCTGTCGGGCGGCCCCGCCGGGCACGCACCACGCACTACGAAATGACGGAGCATCACGTGTCGGAGCAGTACGACGAAGCAGCGGTCGACGAGACCGTTGAGCAGGTCGAGGTCATCGACGACGGCGAGGGCGACCTCGAGGTCGAGGCAACCGCCGACACCGAGGCCGAGGCCGAGGTTCTCGCCGAGGACGCCGTCGAGGCCGAGTCCGAGGTCGACGCCGAGGCAGATGCCGAAGCCGCCTTCGAGGGCCAGGCCGACGAGGACGCAGTCGAAGAGGACGCCACCGAAGAGGACGCAGTCGACGAGGACCCCCTCGAGGAGTTCCGCCGCGCGCTCTGGGCCAAGCCCGGCGACTGGTACGTCGTCCACACCTACTCCGGCATGGAGAACAGGGTGAAGGCGAACCTCGAGAACCGCATCATCTCCCTCAACATGGAGGACTACATCCACGAGATCGTGGTCCCCATCGAGGAGGTTGCCGAGATCAAGAACGGCCAGCGCAAGCTGGTCAAGCGCACCGTGCTCCCCGGCTACGTCCTGGTCCGCATGGACCTCACCGACGAGTCCTGGTCGACCGTGCGCCACACGCCGTCCGTCACCGGCTTCGTCGGCCACAGCCACCAGCCGGTCCCGCTGAGCATGGCCGAGGTCGAGAGCATGCTGGCCCCGGCCGTCGTCGCTGCCGCCGAGGCCGAGGCCGCCGCGGCCGAGTCCGGTGGGGGCACCCCGAAGGCCGGCAGCACCGCTGCTTCCCGCAAGCCCGTCGAGGTCGCCGACTTCGACGTCAGCGACTCCGTGATGGTGGTCGACGGCCCGTTCGCCACGCTGCACGCGACGATCACCGAGATCAACGCCGAGTCCCAGCGGGTCAAGGCGCTCGTCGAGATCTTCGGCCGCGAGACCCCCGTCGAGCTCTCCTTCTCCCAGATTCAGCGCGTCTGACCGGCGGAGCCGGTCAGAACCGCGCTGAGGTCGAGCGAGCGGCCGGCTGAGGAACGAAGTCGGCACTGCGGGTCGAGACCCGGTGAGAGGCGCAGGGCAGGAACCAAGGTTTCGGTCTGGTCTCGATACGGTCGCAGAGCGACCTACTCGACCACCGAGGGATGAGCCGGCCGCTCGACCACCGAGGACGAGCCGGCTTCTCGACGGCCCAAAGAGCAGCACGATTTCACAAGCACCCGGCATCCGGAGCACAATGGTCCGGTTGTCCAGGCAACAGGTAACCAGTGGCAGGGGATCCATCCCCGTCATGACCACACGAAGAAAGAGAAAGACATGCCTCCCAAGAAGAAGATTGCTGCACTCGTCAAGGTGCAGCTGCAGGCTGGCGCAGCGACTCCGGCTCCGCCGGTGGGTACCGCTCTCGGTCCCCACGGTGTGAACATCATGGACTTCTGCAAGGCCTACAACGCGCAGACCGAGTCGATGCGTGGCAACGTCATCCCCGTCGAGATCACCATCTACGAGGACCGTTCCTTCACGTTCATCACGAAGACTCCTCCGGCCGCCGAGCTGATCAAGAAGGCCGCCGGCCTGAAGAAGGGCTCGGGCGTCCCGCACAAGGAGAAGGTCGGCAAGCTGACCAAGGACCAGGTCCGCGAGATCGCGACGACCAAGCTCCCCGACCTCAACGCCAACGACATCGACGCAGCGATGAAGATCGTCGAAGGCACCGCCCGTTCGATGGGCGTCGAGACCGCCTGAGCCTCAGCGCCCAGACAGTCTGACCCGAGCACCACGTGGCAGGGCCGCGCTGGCCCGTGCACCACACACTCTTTCGAAGAAACGAGAACACCATGCAGCGCAGCAAGACCTACCGCGCGGCGGCCGAGACGTTCGACCAGGACGAGCTCTACGCCCCGCTGGCCGCGATCAAGATCGCCAAGAACGGCAGCAAGAAGAAGTTCGACGAGACCGTGGACGTCGTCATGCGTCTCGGCGTCGACCCCCGCAAGGCCGACCAGATGGTGCGCGGCACCGTCAACCTGCCCCACGGCACCGGCAAGACCGCCCGCGTCCTCGTGTTCGCGAACGCGGAGAAGGCCGAGGCCGCCCGTGAGGCCGGCGCCGACATCGTCGGTGGCGACGAGCTCATCGAGAAGGTCAACGGCGGCTGGACCGACTTCGACGCCGTCGTCGCCACCCCCGACATGATGGGCAAGGTCGGTCGCCTCGGCCGCGTGCTCGGCCCCCGTGGCCTCATGCCGAACCCGAAGACCGGCACCGTCACCCCCGACGTGGCCAAGGCCGTCACCGACATCAAGGGCGGCAAGATCGAGTTCCGCGTGGACCGCCACGCGAACCTCCACTTCATCATCGGCAAGGCCTCCTTCGGCGAGGCCCAGCTGGCCGAGAACTACGCCGCCGCCCTCGAAGAGGTGCTGCGTCTCAAGCCGGCCAGCTCCAAGGGCCGCTACATCAAGAAGGTCACGCTGTCGACGACCATGGGCCCCGGCGTCCAGGTCGACCCCAACCGCACCCGCAACGTTGCGGGCGAGGACGACGTACAGGCCTGATCTGCGTTCGTCGTGCACGACACCGGCCGGCCACCCCACTGCGGGGTGGCCGGCCGACGTCATTTGGCCGCCGTCATCTGAACCGGCGGAAGGCGATGTGTTTCGTGGCTGCGGGGCTGGGTAGGTTGCGCGGGCGAACCCACCACGACGAGGAGACTCATCCATGTCCATCAAGTTGCCCCGCACCGCGATCGCCGCGGTCCTGGCCTCCACCCTCCTGCTCGCCGGCTGCTCCGACGACGGTGACAAGGACGACAAGGACTCCAAGCAGTCCAGCAGCCAGGCTGCCGACCCCAGCGACGACGCCTCCACCGACTCCGACGAAGAGACCGAGTCCACCGGCGGCGAGCTGACCGAGCTCGAGGCCGGTGAGTTCTACGAGACCGTGATCGACGCGCAGATCGCGGCCGAGACGTTCAAGGGAACGACCACCACGACGGCGGCCGGCCAGACCATCACGATGAACATGGAAGCCTCCTACAAGGACGGCAAGACCGCGTCGCACGTGACCACGGAGCCGGGCGCGGCCCAGGCTTTCGAGGCCGTGCTCATCGACGGCGTCATGTACCTCAAGGGCGACGGCCTGCCGGGCGCGACCGCCGGCAAGTGGCAGAAGATCGACTCCTCGGACCCGAACAACCCGTTCGGCCAGCTCCTCGAGTTCTCGGACCCGAAGAAGTCCCTCTCGATCATGGAGGACCCGAAGAAGTTCGAGCTGGTCGGTGAGGAGGACGTCGACGGTGTCGCCGCCAACCACTACGTGGTGACGATCGACTCGGCGTCGTACGTCGAGAAGCTCGGCCTCCCCGCGGAGATCAAGGACCTCATGCCGCCGGAGCTCACCTACGACATGTGGGTGGACGCCGAGAACCGGCCGGTCAAGATGACGCAGGAGATCACCATCCAGGGCCAGAAGACCTCGACGGAGATCCTGTACTCCGACTACGGCACGGCCGTCGACATCCAGGAGCCCGCCGCGTCGGAAGTCGCCACGAGCTGATTCGTTCGCCGGGCCTCGGCCGGCCGCGACTTGGGGCTACGTCTCTCCCTCCCGTCACCGACGTGGAGGGGGAGACGTAGCCTTTGCGCCATGTCTCGCCAGCTCTCCCGCTCCCTGTCCGCCCAGGCGGCGCTCGCCGCCATCCTGGTCGTCGGGGTGATGCTGCTGCTGATCGTGAGCGGTCACAACCGCGACGAGGCCGACAAGGAGAAGGCCGAGGACTCCGGGTCCAGCTCGGTGGCCGACGAGCCGCAGGAGCTCGCGGGAGGCTTCGTCACCGTCCCCGCGGAGGAGTTCTTCACGACGGTGATCGCCGCCCAGAAGGCCGCTGACAGCTGGCGGGTGGTCTCGGTCCAGGAGGTCGACGGCCAGGCCGCGGCCCCGTCGATCCAGGACATCGCGGGCGCGTCGTCCGAACCTGCGATCCGGATCAGCCTCCCGGGCGCGCAGGGCCGCCTGATCGGCGTGTACGTCGACGGCACGTTCTACGTCAAGGGGATCCGCGGCTCGGTCAAGCCGTGGTGGCAGGCGCCGGCCAGTCCCGAGCTCGAGGACCTGCTGCTCTTCGCGGACCCCGACCGGTTCCTCGGCAGCCTGAGTGAGCCCGAGTCCTTCGAGGTGGTCGGGGTGGAGAACACCGACGCCGGGCCGGCCGTGCACTACAAGGTCGGCATCGAGGCCGCCGCCCTCGACGACGAGGGGGTGGAGAACGGCACCCAGCCGGTGCAGATGGAGATGTGGCTCGACAAGGAGAACCGCCCGGTCCAGGCCGTGACGTCCTACACCGTCGAGGGCAAGACCGCGACCACGACGCTGGTCTACTCCAACTACGGGCAGCAGCTCGAGATCGCCGCCCCGCCCGCGGGTCAGGTGACCACCCAGGCGCCACCCGGCGCCCGGCAGTAGGGCCGCCCCGGACGCGTCGGCGTCAGTCGATTTGGTGGCTGTCGCCCGCGGGCCTAGACTTCACGTTCGTAACCAGAGACCGCCGGTGGTCGGTTGCCCGGGAGATCGGGTGAGTGACCGAAGGTTCCGCGAAGCGGACGGCCAGCGCAGGTACAGAGCACGATCTCCGGATCGACACACGCCCTGGCCCTGCGCCGGGGCGTTCGACATTTCCCGGGAGTGTGCGGTGGTCTCTTCGACGTAGTTCGGAAGGAGACCCATGGCGCGGCCAGACAAGGCAGCAGCCGTTGCGGAGGTCGTTGACTCGTTCAACAACGCCGCTGGTGCTGTGCTGACCGATTACCGCGGTCTCACCGTGGCGCAGCTGCAGGAATTGCGGCGCACCCTCGGCGAGAACGCCAACTACGCCGTGGTCAAGAACACGCTGGCCAAGATCGCCGCCAACGAGGTGGGCATCGAAGGCTTCGACGACCTCCTCGCCGGCCCGACCGCCATCGCCTTCATCAGCGGTGACGTCGTCGAGGCGGCCAAGGGTCTGCGTGACTTTGCCAAGGCGAACCCCGCCCTGATCATCAAGGGTGGCGTGCTCGACGGCGGCTTCCTCGACGCGAAGGAGATCGCCAAGCTGGCCGATCTCGAGTCGCGCGAGGTCCTCATGGGCAAGCTGGCGGGCGCAATGCTCGCTTCGCTCTCCCAGGCCGTCTACCTGCTCAACGCTCCCATCTCGCAGGCTGCCCGGCTCGCCGGCGCCCTCGAGGCCAAGGCGCAGCAGGACCCCTCGATCCTCGCAGGTGGTGCCGGTGCTCCCGCCCCGGCCGAAAGCACTGCGGAGGAAGCCCCGGTTGCCGAGGAAGCTCCTGCTTCCGACGAGGCCACCGAGGCAGCCCCGGTTGCCGAAGAGGCCGCCGAGTCCACTGACGCCTGATTCAAGGCCGACGTACACCACCTGAAACCCGGCCCTCCGCAATGATCCGCGGGCGGGCCAGTACCGAAAGGAAACGCCATCATGGCGAAGCTCAGCACTGACGAGCTGCTCGACGCGTTCAAGGAAATGACCCTCATCGAGCTCTCCGAGTTCGTGAAGCAGTTCGAGGAGACCTTCGGCGTGACCGCCGCTGCTCCGGTCGCCGTTGCCGCTGCCCCGGCCGCCGGTGGCGCCGCTGGTGGCGACGAGGCCGCCGCGCAGGACGAGTTCGACGTGGTCCTCGAGGCCGCTGGTGACAAGAAGATCAACGTCATCAAGGAGGTCCGCGCGCTGACCTCCCTCGGTCTGAAGGAGGCCAAGGACCTCGTCGAGTCGGCTCCCAAGGCCATCCTCGAGAAGGTCGACAAGGCTGCCGCGGACAAGGCGAAGGAAGCCCTCGAAGGCGCCGGCGCCACCGTCACGGTCAAGTGATTCCAGCACGCTCACGCGTGCGATGAATCGTTGCGCCTCGGCGCAGCACGGGCGGGTATCCCCTTTTGGGGGTGCCCGCCCGTTCGTCATTTCGACACAGTCTTCGACTCACCCCTCGGACGACGCGCGAAAGGTTCGCGCAGCTAGTGACGCGACCGGGGAAACCCCGTAACTTACTCGGAGCGCTCGCGTTGTTACTGAGAAGTCGGCGCGGGCATGGGAGTTCGCGTTCGGTCGGGCCGAGCGCGGAGCCAGTCCAGCTATGCACGAGGGAGAAGAGACGCCATGGGCGTAGACATCAGAGTCGAAGAGCTCACGAAGTCATTCGGCAAGCAGCTGATCTGGGGTGACGTCACCCTGACCATTCCTGCCGGTGAGATCTCCGTGATGCTCGGTCCGTCGGGAACCGGCAAGTCGGTGTTCCTGAAGACCCTGATCGGTCTCCTCAAGCCCGACAAGGGCTCGGTGCTCATCGAGGGCACCGACATCGCCAGCTGCTCCGAGAAGGACCTCTACGAGATCCGCAAGCTGTTCGGTGTCCTCTTCCAGGACGGCGCCATGTTCGGCTCGATGAACCTCTTCGACAACGTGGCGTTCCCGTTGCGCGAACACACGAAGAAGAACGAGACCGAGATCCGCAACATCGTCATGGAGAAGATGGACCTCGTCGGCCTGATCGGCGCCGAGGACAAGCTCCCCGGTGAGATCTCCGGTGGTATGCGCAAGCGTGCCGGCCTGGCCCGGGCCCTGGTGCTCGACCCCGAGATCCTGCTCATCGACGAGCCCGACTCCGGCCTCGACCCGGTGCGCACCTCGTTCATCAACCAGCTCTTCATCGACCTGAACGCGCAGATCGACGCGACGTTCCTGATCGTGACCCACGACATCAACAGCACCCGCACCGTGCCCGACAACATCGGCCTGCTCTACCACAAGCACCTGGCCATGTTCGGCCCGCGCGAGATGCTGCTCAGCTCCGAGGAGCCGGTGGTCCGCCAGTTCCTGAACGCCCAGACCGTCGGCCCGATCGGCATGTCCGAGGAGAAGGACGCCGACGAGCTGGCCGCGGAGGAGGGCATCGAGATGCCGCCGCTGCCCCCGATCCCGCTCCAGCTCGAGCCGTCCAACGGCATCCCGCGCCGCAGCCAGCGCCCCGGCGGCGAATGGTGCCGCGAGAACGGCATCATCCCGCCGCCCGGATCCTTCGAGTCCGCCAACGCCGGCCTGGCCCCGGGCTCCTGACCGGACACGCGCACACATGTCGTCACTGACCTCATCCCGGGCACTCGCCCCGATCGGCACCGCAGGCAAGCTCTTCGCCTTCGGTCTCGACGTCGGGCGCGGGTTGTTCCGGCGACCCTTCCAGCTGCGGGAGTTCCTCCAGCAGGCCTGGTTCATCGCATCAGTGACGATCGTGCCGACCGCCCTGGTGGCGATCCCGTTCGGTGCGGTCATCGCCCTCCAGGTCGGTGGCCTGATCAAGCAGTTCGGCGCCCAGTCGTTCACCGGTTCGGCCGCGGTCCTCGCCGTCGTACGCGAGGCGGGGCCGATCGCGACGTCGTTGTTGATCGCCGGGGCCGGCGGGTCGGCCATCGCGGCCGACCTGGGCGCCCGCAAGATCCGCGAGGAGCTCGACGCCATGATGGTGCTCGGGATCGACCCGATCCAGCGCCTCGTGGTGCCCCGCGTGCTGGCCTGCATGCTGGTCGCGGTGTTCCTCAACGGCCTGGTCTCGGTGGTCGGCGTGATCGGGGGCTACGTCTTCAACGTGGTCCTCCAGGACGGCACACCGGGGGCCTATTTAGCGAGCTTCACCGCGCTCGCACAACTGCCCGACCTGTGGCAGGGCATGGCCAAGGCACTCGTCTTCGGCCTGATCGCCGCGATCGTGGCCTGCTACAAGGGCATGAACGCCGGGGGAGGCCCCAAGGGGGTCGGTGACGCGGTCAACGAGTCCGTGGTCATCACGTTCATGCTTCTCTTCGTCGTCAACTTCGTGATGAGTGCGATCTACATGCAACTCGTCCCACCAAAGACAGGCTGACGCGATGGCAGACCTGAAGGCCGCCTACCGCCGCCCCCTGCAGATGCTCGACGAAATGGGCCAGCAGCTGGGGTTCTACCTGCGCGCCCTGGCCTGGACTCCGCGCACGGTGCGCCGCTACAAGAAGGAGATCCTGCGGATCCTGGCCGAGGTCACCCTCGGATCGGGAGCCCTGGCGGTCATCGGCGGCACCGTCGGCGTCATCCTCGCGATGTGCTTCTTCACCGGCACCGAGGTCGGGCTCCAGGGCTATGCCGCCCTGAACCAGATCGGCACCGCCGCGTTCTCCGGTTTCCTCTCGGCCTACTTCAACACCCGTGAGATCGCGCCGCTGGTCGCCGGTATCGCCCTCGCCGCCACCGTCGGCTGCGGCTTCACCGCACAGCTCGGCGCCATGCGCATCTCGGAGGAGATCGACGCCCTCGAGGTCATGGCGATCCCGTCCCTGCCGTTCCTGGTCACGACGCGCATCATCGGCGGCCTGATCGCGGTCATCCCGCTCTACGTCGTCGGGCTGCTGTCGTCGTACTTCGCCACCCGGCTCACGCTGACCACGTTCTTCGG
Organism: Nocardioides sp. Soil796; assembly: GCF_001429525.1. Classification (NCBI taxonomy): domain Bacteria; kingdom Bacillati; phylum Actinomycetota; class Actinomycetes; order Propionibacteriales; family Nocardioidaceae; genus Nocardioides; species Nocardioides sp. Soil796. Next base: position 599,107 of record NZ_LMSQ01000019.1, on the reverse strand, counting down.
GCAGAGCCCGGGCACCTACGACCACTACTTCAACCAGTTCCTCCCGCCGGGCGACGTGCTCTGGTCCTTCGGCAAGGTGATGGTCTTCGCCATCGTCGTCATCCTGATCCACTGCTACCACGGCTACAACGCGAGCGGCGGCCCCGCGGGCGTGGGCGTCTCCGTGGGCCGCGCGGTGCGCACCTCCATCGTGGCGATCAACGTGATCGACCTGTTCCTCTCGATGGCCATCTGGGGCACCACGACGACGGTGAGGTTGGCAGGATGAACAGGATCCTGGGACACACCAAGATCGTCGGCCTGCTCTTCCTGGCCCTGATCGCCAGTGGGCTGTGGCTGACGATGGCGATCTTCTCCAAGCAGTTCACCGACTACGACCGGGTCTCGCTCGAGTCGAGCAACGTCGGCCTGCAGCTTCCGGCACGTGCCGACGTCAAGATCCGCGGCGTCCAGGTCGGCGAGGTGCTCGACATGAAGGCGACCTCCGACGGGGCCGTCCTCACCCTGGGCCTCTACCCCGACCAGGTCGACACCATCCCGGCCAACGTGACCGCGCGCATCGAGCCGAAGACCCTCTTCGGCGAGAAGTACGTCGCACTCCAGGTCCCAGGATCTCCGGACGCGCAACACATCCGCGCCGGTGCCACGATCACCCAGACCAAGGTCGCCGCGCAGGTCGAGCAGACCCTCAACGACCTCTACCCGCTGCTGCGTGCCGTCGAGCCGGCCGACCTCAACAAGACCCTGACCGCGCTGGCCACTGCCCTCGAGGGTCGTGGCGACCGCATCGGCGAGAACCTCGAGATCCTCGACAGCTACCTCAAGCGGATCAACCCGCAACTGCCGGCGCTCATCGAGGACCTGCGACTGACCGCGCGCACCTCCGACCTGTACGCCGACGTGCTGCCCGAGATCGCGACGACGTTGCGCAACACGGTCAAGACCGGCAACACGCTGCTCTCCCGCGAGGACAAGCTCAAGAAGCTGTTCTCCGACGTCTCGCGCTTCTCCGAGGTGACCGGTGCGTTCCTCGACGCCAACGAGGAGAACCTCATCCGGGTCGGTGAGCTGAGCGCCCAGCAGCTGCGCGTGATCGCCAAGTACGCACCCGAGTTCCCGTGCATGACCGCCGGCATCATCAAGGCAGGGAAGACGCAGGCCGAGGCCTTCCGCGGCTTCGTGCTGCACGTCAACCTCGAGGTGCTGCCGAACAGCCCGCGCGAGTACGGCCCCCAGGACACCCCGGTCAACGGCGCCAAGAACGGTGCCTACTGCGGCACCCTGCCCGACTCGCCCTACAGCCAGAAGAACCCGGTGAAGAGCCTTCCCAACTTCAACGACGGCGTCGAGCAGGACACCGGCAAGGGCACCCGCAGGGTCGCTCCCGGCGGCCTGACCCTGGCGGCCACGCCTGGTGGCGCCACCGAGGCCGACCTGATCCGCGGCATGCTGGCCGGCATGAACGGCTCCGAGCCGTCCGACCTGGGCGTGCTCCTCCTGGGCCCGATGGTCCGCGGGACGGAGGTGTCGCTGCGATGAGCATCCTCGACAAGCGCACCGCATCGGCCACCTGGAAGCTCGTGGTCTTCATGGTCGTCACCGCGATCGCCACCGGCATGCTGGCCGTGCTGATCGGCAACATCACCTTCCAGTCCAGTCGCGAGTACAAAGCAGAGTTCACCAACGTCGCCGGCGTGGTCAAGGGCGACGACGTCCGCGTGGCGGGGGTCAAGGTGGGCACCGTGAAGGGCATCGAGATCAAGGACCGCACCCGCGCCGTGCTCACCTTCAGCGTCGCCGACGAGGCCGACGTCACCAGCACGACGTTCGCCACGATCCGCTACCGCAACCTGGTCGGGCAGCGCTACATCTCCCTGGCCCAGCAGGGTGACGGCGGCACCAAGATGGACGAGGGCGACACCATCCCTGTCTCGCGCACCAAGCCGGCGCTCGACCTCACCGTCCTCTTCAACGGCTTCAAGCCGCTCTTCGAGGCGCTCTCCCCGCAGGACATCAACCAGCTCTCCTACGAGATCATCCAGGTCTTCCAGGGCGAGGGCGGCACGCTCGAGGGGCTGCTGGGACACACCGCATCGGTGACCCAGACCCTGGCCGACCGCGACCAGGTGATCGGTGACCTCATCGACAACCTCAACGAGGTGCTGGTCACCGTCGGTGACCGCGACGAGCAGCTGTCCAGCCTGATCATCAACCTGCGCAACCTGGTGGGCGGGCTGGCCAAGGACAAGGACGCGATCCTGGGCTCCCTCGACTCCATCTCGTCGCTGGCGGTCGAGACCGCCGACCTGGTCAAGGGTGTCCGCGGACCGCTGGTCAGCGACGTGAAGCAGCTGCGCACCGTCGCCGGCAACCTGGCCAAGAACCGCGCCGAGCTCGACCGCGCCCTCCAGGTGCTGCCGATCAAGCTCACCAAGATCGGGCGTACGGCGACCTACGGCTCCTGGTTCAACTTCTACCTCTGCAACTTCACCGGAACGGTCAAGATCGGCACGCTGAAGGAGATCCCGGTCTCCTTCCCGGGCAAGGGCAACGAGAACGCGAGGTGTTCGCTGCCATGAGCACTCCGTTCCGCGAGAAGAACCCGGTCATCATCGGGGCGGTCAGCATGGCCGTGATCGCCGCGATGATCCTGCTCGCCTTCCGGGCCGACCAGCTGCCGATCATCGGCGGTGGCGACACCTACTACGCCTCCTTCTCCGAAGCCGGGGGGCTCAAGGCCAACGACGAGGTCCGGGTGGCCGGCGTCCGCGTCGGCAAGGTCGACAAGCTCGAGCTCGACGGCGACCACGTCAAGGTCTCCTTCCGCATCAAGGGCGACGTCGACTTCGGACCCGAGTCCCAGGCTTCCATCAAGGTCAAGACGTTGCTGGGTGCGATGTACCTCGAGATCGAACCGGCCGGCCCGGGCCAGATGGACGAGGGCGACACGATCCCGATCGACCGCACGCACTCGCCGTACGACGTGATCGACGCGTTCGAGGGCCTTGCCGATCGGTCCGACGCCATCGACGTCGACCAGCTGAAGGCCTCACTGGGCACGCTCGCCGAGCTCACCCGCAACACCCCCGACGAGTTCAAGTCCGCCCTCACCGGGGTCTCGGCGCTCTCGGAGAACCTCGCCGCGCGCGACCAGCAGATCAACACCCTGCTGAAGAACCTGCGCAAGGTCTCCGGCGTCCTCGGCTCCCGCGACGACGACATCATCCAGCTGATGAAGGACGCCCGGGTGCTGTTCACGGCGCTGGTGTCGCGCCGCGACGCGATCCACAACCTGCTCGTGGCCACGTCGTCGATGTCTCAGGAGCTGACCGCGTTGGTCGACCAGTCCAAGGCCGACCTGAAGCCGGCCCTGACCAACCTCGACACCGTGGTGAAGGTGCTCCTGAAGAACCAGGACAACCTCGACGAGAGCCTGCGGACGATGGCTCCCTTCTACCGCTACTTCGCCAGCACCCTCGGCAACGGACCGTGGTTCGACACGACGATCACGAACCTGCCGCCGCTCCCGGGAGGCAACTGAGATGAAGCGCTTCATCGTTCCCGGAATCATCTTCGTCCTGCTCGCGGCGGCTGCATTCGTGATGTTCAACGAAGACGACCGCAAGCACCTGACCGCCGAGTTCCCCCGCACCGTGTCGGTCTACGAGGGCTCCGACGTACGCGTGCTGGGCATCCCGGTCGGTCAGGTCGACTCGGTGACTCCCAACGGCACGACGGTCAAGGTGGAGATCTCCTACGACCCCGAGGTCGACATCCCCGCCGACGCGAAGGCGGTGATCGTCTCGCCCAGCGTGGTCGGCGACCGCTTCGTGCAGCTGACGCCGGTCTACAAGGAGGGCCCGAAGCTGAAGGACGGCGCGGTCCTCGACGTGGAGTCGACCTCGACCCCGCTCGAGCTCGACGAGATCTACAAGAGCATCGACGACCTGACCGTGGCGTTGGGTCCCGACGGCGCGAACAGTGACGGCGCGCTGACCGAGCTGCTGAGCACCACGGCGGCCAACTTCAAGGGCCAGGGAGCCCAGGTCAACAAGACGATCAAGGACCTCGGCAAGCTCACCGGCACGCTCGACAACAACAAGGACGAGCTGTTCGGCAGCGCCGAGGAGCTCGAGAAGTTCGTCAACACGCTGGCCAAGAACGACAAGGTCGTACGCCGCTTCAACGCGTCGATGTCCTCGGTCTCCGACCTGCTGGCGGGCGAGCGTGACGAGCTGTCCACCTCGCTGGCCAACCTGGCGACCGCCCTGGGCAAGGTGCAGACCTTCGTCAAGGACAACAAGACCCTGCTCAGCCGCAACATCAAGGGCCTCAACAAGGTGTCGACGACGCTGGTCAAGCGCCGGGGGGAGCTCGACGAGATCCTCAAGACGGCACCGGTGGCGCTGAACAACCTCGGACTGACCTACAACCCCGGCGCGGGAACCCTCGACACGTCGGCCAACCTGGAGAACGCCGCCCACGAGGTGCAGAACAACCCGGGCCTCTTCCTGTGCTCGATCGTCGGCCAGAGCGACTCCAGCGGAACGCTCTGCAAGCTGATCGACGCACTGCTCCCCAAGCGTGCCGGCACGTACGGCGCCGCAGCGGTCGACGACCCGACCTTCGCCGCACTCCTGGAGGTGGCCCGATGATGCGACGCATGATCGCGCTCCTGTGCGTGCTGGCGATGGCCGCCCTGACCAGTTGCGGCTTCTCGGTGCAGAAGCTGCCGCTGCCCGGTGGCGCCGACGTCGGGGACGACCCGATCGAGGTCACCGTCACGTTCCCCGACGCCCTCGACCTGGTGCCCCAGTCGACTGTGAAGGTCGCCGACGTGACCGTCGGCAAGGTCACCGACATCTCCCTGGACGACAACCGTGCAGTGGTCACCATGCTGTTGCGCAAGGACGTCAACCTGCCGGCCAACGCCGAGGCCGAGATCCGGCAGACCAGCCTCCTGGGCGAGAAGTTCGTCTCGCTCGCGGCCCCCGCAGACCCGGCGGCCGAGGAGCTCGGCGACGGCGACAAGATCTCCGAGTCCAGCACCAACCGGAACCCCGAGGTCGAAGAGGTCCTCGGCGCGTTGAGCCTCGTGCTCAACGGCGGCGGCGTGGCGCAGCTGAAGACCATCTCCACCGAGCTGAACAAGGCGCTGTCCGGCCGCGAGGACAGTGCCCGGTCGGTGTTGACCTCGTTGAGCACGTTCATGAAGCAGCTCGACGACAACAAGGCCGACGTGGTCAAGGCCATCGAGTCCCTGAACCGCCTCTCGATCACGGCCAACAACCAGAAGGCGTCGATCACCACGGCGCTCGACGAGCTGCCGGCTGCCCTCGTGTCGATCGACAAGCAGCGCTCAGACCTGGTCAAGATGCTCAAGTCACTCGCCAGGCTCGGCAACGTCGGAACCCGGGTGATCAAGGCGTCCAAGGCCTCCACGATCGACGCCCTCACGCAGCTGAACCCGGTGCTCACCGAGCTCGCCAAGACCGGTGACGACCTGGCCAACTCGTTCAGCGTGCTGTTGACCTATCCGTTCGTCGACGAGTCCGTGGGCCGTGACCCGCAGGTGGCGAAGAACCTGCACATGGGTGACTACGTCAACCTGTCCCTCAAGCTCGACATCCGACTCGACGGGTCCATGGCGCTGCCCGTTCCGACGCTCGTGCCCTCCGAGATCGACCCGACCGTGGTGGTCAACGACCTGCTCAGCTGCCTGACCAGCGGCAGCCTGAGCAGCAAGGCCTGCGTGAAGGTGCTGCGCACGCCGGAGAACCTGCTCAAGCTGCAGCGGCTGTGCAAGAAGCCCGCCAACCAGAACCTCCCGGTCTGCAAGCTCCTCAACGGGCTTCCCGACCTCGGCCTGGGCACCGTCGGTGACGGCCTCGGCCTCGACAACCTCGGCCTGGGTCGCGCCGCGCCGGGCACGCCGTCACTGCGCGGCACCGCCAACCTCGACCAGCTCATGCAGGTCTACAACCCGACGCTCGTGCGCGTCCTGCTCCCGGGGGTGTCCGAATGATCACTCGCCGGACCAAGGTGCAGCTCGTGATCTTCGTGATCATCACGCTGCTGGGCGTCTCCTTCGTGGGGGCCCGCTACGCACGGCTCGACCGGGTCCTCTTCGACCGCAGCTACACCGTGGTCGCGCACTTCGACGACTCCGGTGGCATCTTCGCCGGCGCCGAGGTCTCCTACCGGGGTGTCACGATCGGCCGGGTCGAGAAGATGGTGCTCACCGACGACGGGGTCGACGTGCACCTCGACATCGAGAACAAGTGGGACAAGATCCCCTCCGACACGCTGGCGCTGGTGGGCAACCGCTCGGCCGTCGGCGAGCAGTACGTCGAGCTCCAGCCCAAGGTCGACGAGGGTCCCTACCTCAAGGATGACTCCGAGATCGACCGCAACGACACCCGGCTGCCGATCCCGACCGCCCAGCTGCTCGGCGACCTCTCGGCCACCGTGAACAGCGTCGACCAGGACGATCTCCGCACCGTGGTCAGTGAGCTGGGCACGGCCTTCGACGGCACCGGCGAGGACCTCGGCCAGATCATCGACACCTCGAACTCCTTCATCGAGACCGCCAACGAGAACTTCGACCTCACCACGGCGCTCATCAAGGATGCCAACACGGTGTTGACGGGCCAGTTGTCGAAGGCGTCGGCGATCCGCAACTTCTCGAAGAACCTGCAGCTGTTCAGCACCACGCTGGCCGGCTCCGACAAGGACCTGCGCACCGTCATCGACACCGGCTCGGGCACCGCCAACGAGCTGCGCACCTTCATCGAGGAGAACCAGGTCGACATCGCTTCGCTGCTCAACAACCTGCGCACCACCGGTGAAGTGGTGGTCGCGAACCTCGACGGGGTCGAACACGTCCTGTCGATCTACCCCTACATCGTCGAGAGCGGCTTCACGGTCGTCGACAAGGACCCCGAGACCGGCCGCTACGACGCCCACTTCGGCCTGATCCTCACCCCGCACCAGATCTGCCACAACGGCTACGAGGGTGCCGACAAGCACAGCCCGTTCGACCGTGAGAAGAACCGCCCGCTCAACACCTCCCTCGGGTGCCGCGAGTCGGCCGACAAGTCCAACGCCCGTGGCGCCCAGAACCTGCACCGGGCGCCGGCGAGCTACGACGCACCCGTCGTGGGGACCTACGACTCGGAGACCGGCAACGTCGAATGGCTGGACAAGCCGGCCACGTTGACCGCCGACGGTAGCCTTGCCCCTCGTGGCAAGGGAAAGGAGTCGTGGACGTGGTTGATGCTCAGCGCGCTCCAGAACGCGGAGTGAAGCCGAGGTCCCCCCGTCTGCGGTTGGTCGTTGCCGGCCTGCTCGCGCTGGCGCTGGTGGCTTCCCTGGTCTGGCTGGCGGTGGGACTCCGCGACCGCGAGAGTGACCAGCCGTCCGCCCAGGACGACCGGGACAAGGTGATGCTGAAGGCCCGCGAGTACATGCTCGCGGCGTTCAACTTCGATGCCGGTGACCTCGACGCGAACAAGAAGCTGACCGCCTACCGCGACCGGGTCACGCCGTTGATCACCACGCGCTTCAAGACCGACTTCGACAAGGCGACCACGGCCGTCGAGCCGGCGGTGGCCCAGGGCCAGTCCGCCAGCAAGGCCACTGTCGATCGCACGGCCGTCGAGTCGCTCAGCGACGACACGGCCAAGGTCATCGTCGGCGGCGAGCTCACCATCCGCCTCGGCGGAGGCAAGCAGCCCGACGCGGTGCCCTATGCGTGGTCGATCAGCCTGAAGAACGTCGACGGCACCTGGCTGGTCGACGACTTCGACGAGTTCGGGTCCGAGCAGGCTCCCGGCCAGGACTCGGGTCAGGGGGCGACGCAGTGAGCGCCAGCTGGTACGACGTACTCGGCGTCGGGCGTGACGCCACCACCGACGAGATCCGCGCCGCCTGGAAGGAGTCGATCGGCTCCCTCGAGCCGACCGACCGCCGCTTCAAGGTCTACAACGAGGCCGCCGGGGTGCTGCTCGACGACGAGCAGCGCGCGGCGTACGACGAGACGCTGGCACCCGAGGAACCTGAAGAGCCGAGCGAGCCCGACGAGGTCGCAGCCGACGACGAGCCCGCCGCCGAGGAGGACGAGGCCGAAGCCGACGACGAGGTCGCAGCGGCAGGCGCGGACGAGACCGCTGCCGGGACGGAGACAGGACCCACCGGCCCCGCCCGCTCGCGCCTCGACGTGAACGTGCCCAACTGGCTGCTGGTGGTGCTGCTGGTCGCCACCCTGGCTGCCGCCGCGGGAGCCGCCGTGCTGCAGCGAGGCAACGACGACCCCGACGTCGAGAGCAACGTGGCCGCCGCCCGCACCGCGGCCGAGGCGGCCGTGCCGAAGGTGCTCACCTACGACTACCGCTACCCCGACCGTGACCACGACGCGGCGATGCGGCTTTTGACCGGCGACTTCCGCGACGAGTACGACACGCTCTGGAACGACGCGATCCTGCCGAACCTCGAGAAGACCAAGGCCACAGCGGTCTCGGAGTCGCTCGGCTCGGGTGTGGTCCGGGCCTCCGGCAACGGTGAGCGGGTCGAGATCGTGGTCGTTCTGTCGAGCAGGACGACCAACCGCAACGTCTCGACCGAGCTGCCGCCGCTGCCGCTGACCGTGCAGATGGTGGAGAAGAACGGCGAGTGGCTGGTCGCCGACCTCGACCTCTGGGAGCCGCAGAAGGTCACCGACGAATCGGACTCGAAGACGCCCGGAAGCACCACGCCGACCCCCTGAAACACGCGTGGTGCTTGACCTGAGCCGGTTGCCGGTTCATGATCTTGCGGAGCAGGTGTCTGCGGGTCCGAAGTTCTACAGACCACGGTGTTGTGTCGCGCGCCCATTTCGGCTAGGCTTCTTCTTTGCGCCTGCCCTCAAATGCTTCCTGCCTGCCCGGTGGCCTGGTTTGTGGTGGGTCGGCGCCACTCCACCAGAGCGAACCTGTAGAAGGACACACTCTTGGCCGCGCGCAGCAACGCAGCAAGCAACAACCACCGTCGCATTTCCTTCGCAAAGATCAGCGAACCCCTCGAGGTCCCGCAACTGCTGGCTCTCCAGACCGACAGCTTCGACTGGCTGGTCGGCAACGAGAAGTGGCAGCAGGTCGTCCAGGCCCGCATCGCCGCCGGCGAGGACGTCTCCAAGAAGTCCGGTCTGACCGAGATCTTCGAGGAGATCTCGCCGATCGAGGACTTCTCCGAGACGATGTCGCTGTCGTTCGAGAACCCCGAGTTCGTCGACCCGAAGTACACCGTCGACGAGTGCAAGGAGAAGGACTTCACCTACTCCGCACCCCTCTACGTCTCCGCCGAGTTCACCAACAACGACACCGGTGAGATCAAGGGCCAGACGGTCTTCATGGGCGAGTTCCCGCTGATGACCGACAAGGGCACCTTCGTCATCAACGGCACCGAGCGCGTGGTCGTCTCGCAGCTGGTCCGTTCGCCCGGCGTCTACTTCGAGCGCGCCGCCGACAAGACGTCCGACAAGGACATCTTCACCTCGAAGGTGATCCCGTCGCGTGGTGCCTGGCTCGAGTTCGAGGTCGACAAGCGCGACCTCGTCGGCGTACGCCTCGACCGCAAGCGCAAGCAGAACGTCACCGTCCTGCTCAAGGCCCTGGTGGCCGTCGCCGAGGACACCGGCGAGGAGTACGACTACGACGCCGTGATGGCCGAGCTCCGCCAGTACGAATCCATCGTGCTGACCGAGGAGAAGGACAACACGCAGGGTCCCGACGACGCGCTGCTCGACATCTACCGCAAGCTGCGCCCGGGCGAACCGCCCACGCGTGAGGCTGCGCTGACGCTGCTGCGCAACTACTACTTCAACCCCAAGCGCTACGACCTGGCCAAGGTCGGTCGCTACAAGATCAACAAGAAGCTGGCGCAGACCGAGGCGTTCGACCAGCAGACGCTGACGATCTCCGACATCGTCGCCACGATCCGCTACATCGTCCGCCTGCACAACGGCGACGACAAGCTGACCAACCGCGACGGCGAGGTCCTCCTCGACGCCGACGGCAAGGACATGGAAGTCCGCGCCGACGACATCGACCACTTCGGCAACCGTCGCATGCGCACGGTCGGCGAGCTGATCCAGAACCAGCTCCGCACGGGCCTGGCCCGCATGGAGCGTGTGGTCCGCGAGCGGATGACGACCCAGGACGTCGAGGCCATCACGCCGCAGTCCCTGATCAACATCCGTCCCGTGGTGGCTGCGCTGAAGGAGTTCTTCGGCACCTCGCAGCTCTCGCAGTTCATGGACCAGACCAACCCGATCGCCGGTCTGACCCACAAGCGCCGTCTGTCCGCGCTCGGCCCGGGTGGTCTCTCCCGTGACCGTGCCGGCATGGAGGTCCGCGACGTCCACACCTCGCACTACGGCCGCATGTGCCCGATCGAGACCCCGGAAGGCCCGAACATCGGCCTGATCGGGTCGCTGGCCTCCTACGGCCGGATCAACCCGTTCGGGTTCGTCGAGACGCCGTACCGCAAGGTCGAGAACGGTGTCGTCACCGACAAGGTCGACTACCTGACCGCCGACGACGAGGACAAGTACGTCATCGCGCAGGCCAACGCCCCGCTCGACGGCAAGAACAAGTTCGTCGAGGAGCGCGTGCTGGTCCGCCAGCGCCACGGTGAGGTCTCCGAGATCCTCGCCGCCGAGGTGGACTACATGGACGTCTCGCCGCGCCAGATGGTGTCGGTCGCGACGGCCCTGATCCCGTTCCTCGAGCACGACGACGCCAACCGCGCGCTCATGGGCGCCAACATGCAGCGCCAGGCCGTGCCGCTGATCAGGAGCGACTCGCCGATCGTCGGAACCGGCATGGAGCTCCGTGCCGCCGTCGACGCCGGCGACGTCGTCACCGCCGACAAGGGTGGTGTGGTCAAGGACGTCTCGGCCGACCTGATCGAGGTCATGAACGACGACGGCACCTACTCGTCGTACCGCCTCGCGAAGTTCCGCCGCTCCAACCAGGGCACCTGCATCAACCAGCGCCCGCTGGTTGCCGAGGGTGACCGGGTCGAGGGTCGCGACCCGCTGACCGGCCGCGCCGGTTCGCCGATCGCCGACGGTCCGTGCACCGACGACGCCGAGATGGCGCTCGGCACGAACCTCCTCGTGGCGTTCATGCCGTGGCAGGGGCACAACTACGAGGACGCCATCATCCTGAGCCAGCGCCTGGTCCAGGAAGACGTCCTCACCTCGATCCACATCGAGGAGCACGAGGTCGACGCCCGCGACACCAAGCTGGGTCCGGAGGAGATCACCCGGGACATCCCGAACGTCTCCGACGAGATGCTGGCCGACCTCGACGAGCGCGGCATCATCCGCATCGGCGCCGAGGTCACCAACGGTGACATCCTCGTCGGCAAGGTCACGCCCAAGGGCGAGACCGAGCTGACGCCGGAGGAGCGCCTGCTGCGCGCCATCTTCGGTGAGAAGGCGCGCGAGGTGCGCGACACCTCGATGAAGGTCCCGCACGGTGAGTCCGGAACCGTCATCGGCGTGCGCGTCTTCGACCGCGAGGACGGCGACGAGCTCCCGCCCGGCGTCAACCAGCTGGTTCGGGTGTACGTCGCCCAGAAGCGCAAGATCTCCGTGGGTGACAAGCTCGCCGGCCGTCACGGCAACAAGGGCGTCATCGCGAAGATCCTGCCGATCGAGGACATGCCGTTCATGGAGGACGGCACCCCGGTCGACGTCGTGCTCAACCCGCTGGGTGTCCCGCGACGGATGAACATCGGCCAGATCCTCGAGCTGCACCTCGGTTGGCTTGCCAAGCAGGGTTGGGACCTCAACCTGCACGAGGACCCGGCTGACTCCGACTGGAAGCAGCGCCTGATCAACATCCACGCCGAGAAGGGCGAGCCGAACACCAAGGTCGCGACCCCGGTCTTCGACGGTGCGCGCGAGGACGAGATCACCGGCCTGCTCGGCTCCACCCTGCCCACCCGTGACGGTGTGCGGATGATCGGCGAGAACGGCAAGGCGGACCTGTTCGACGGTCGCTCCGGCGAGCCGTTCCCGGACCCGGTCTCGGTCGGCTACATGTACATCCTCAAGCTGCACCACCTCGTGGACGACAAGATCCACGCGCGCAGCACCGGCCCCTACTCGATGATCACGCAGCAGCCGCTGGGCGGTAAGGCCCAGTTCGGTGGCCAGCGCTTCGGTGAGATGGAGGTCTGGGCAATGGAGGCGTACGGCGCCGCCTACGCCCTGCAGGAGCTGCTGACGATCAAGTCCGACGACGTGCCCGGTCGCGTCAAGGTCTACGAGGCCATCGTGAAGGGCGAGAACATCCCCGACTCCGGCATTCCCGAGTCGTTCAAGGTTCTCGTCAAGGAGATGCAGTCGCTCTGCCTCAACGTCGAGGTGCTGTCCCAGGACGGCTCGTCGATCGAGTTGCGCGACGCGGAGGAAGACGTCTTCCGTGCCGCCGAAGAGCTCGGCATCGACCTGTCCCGTCGCGAGCCCAGCTCCGTCGAAGAAGTCTGAGTGACGAGGCCGTACGCCGCTGGTCGGCGTACGGCCCCCACTCGGTCCCCATCCTTCATTCAAGAACTTCGGAAGAACGAGGAAAGCAGCCAAAGTGNGAGGTCAAGAAGCCGGAAACCATCAACTACCGCACCCTCAAGCCCGAGCGCGACGGACTCTTCTGCGAGAAGATCTTCGGCCCGACCCGGGACTGGGAGTGCTACTGCGGCAAGTACAAGCGGGTCCGCTTCAAGGGCATCATCTGCGAGCGGTGTGGCGTCGAGGTCACCCGTTCCAAGGTGCGTCGTGAGCGCATGGGCCACATCGAGCTCGCCGCTCCGGTCACCCACATCTGGTACTTCAAGGGCGTTCCGTCGCGCCTGGGCTACCTGCTCGACCTGGCCCCGAAGGACCTCGAGAAGGTCATCTACTTCGCGGCCTACATGATCACCGCCGTCGACGAGGACGCGCGTCACAACGACCTGTCCTCGCTCGAGGGCAAGGTCGACCTGGAGCGCAAGCGCCTCGAGGGTCGTCGCGACACCTCGATCAACGACCGCTCCAAGAAGCTCGAGGAAGACCTCGCCACCCTCGAGGCCGAGGGTGCCAAGGCCGACGCGCGCCGCAAGGTCCGCGACGGTGCCGAGCGTGAGATGAAGCAGCTGCGCGACCGTGCGCAGCGCGAGATCGACCGCCTCGACGAGGTCTGGAACACGTTCAAGACCCTGAAGGTCCAGGACCTCATGGGCGACGAGCTGCTCTACCGCGAGATGAAGACCTGGTTCGGCAAGTACTTCGAGGGCCACATGGGCGCCACGGCGATCCAGAAGCGCCTCCAGGACTTCGACATCGCCCAGGAGGTCGAGAACCTTCGCGAGACCATTGCCACCGGCAAGGGCCAGCGCAAGGTCCGCGCCCTCAAGCGCCTCAAGGTCGTCGACGCGTTCCGCAAGACCGGCAACCAGCCGATCGGCATGGTCCTCGACGCCGTTCCGGTCATCCCGCCGGACCTGCGCCCGATGGTCCAGCTCGACGGTGGCCGTTTCGCCACCTCCGACCTGAACGACCTCTACCGCCGGGTGATCAACCGGAACAACCGGCTCAAGCGCCTGCTCGACCTCGGTGCCCCGGAGATCATCGTCAACAACGAGAAGCGGATGCTCCAGGAGGCCGTCGACTCGCTGTTCGACAACGGCCGTCGTGGTCGTCCGGTGACCGGTCCGGGCAACCGCCCGCTCAAGTCGCTCTCCGACATGCTCAAGGGCAAGCAGGGTCGCTTCCGTCAGAACCTCCTCGGCAAGCGCGTGGACTACTCGGGCCGTTCGGTCATCGTGTCGGGTCCGCAGCTGAAGCTGCACCAGTGCGGTCTGCCCAAGCAGATGGCGCTGGAGCTCTTCAAGCCGTTCGTGATGAAGCGCCTCGTCGACCTGTCGCACGCGCAGAACATCAAGTCCGCCAAGCGCATGGTCGAGCGTTCGCGCCCGGTCGTGTGGGACGTCCTCGAAGAGGTCATCACCGAGCACCCGGTGCTGCTCAACCGTGCACCCACACTGCACCGCCTCGGCATCCAGGCCTTCGAGCCCCAGCTGATCGAGGGCAAGGCCATCCAGATCCACCCGCTCGTCTGCTCGGCCTTCAACGCCGACTTCGACGGTGACCAGATGGCGGTGCACCTGCCGCTGTCCGCCGAGGCCCAGGCCGAGGCGCGGATCCTGATGCTCTCGACCAACAACATCCTCAAGCCGTCGGACGGCCGTCCGGTGACCATGCCCACCCAGGACATGATCATCGGCCTGTTCTTCCTGACGACCGACCGTGACGGCCAGCCGGGCGAGGGTCGTGCCTTCTCCTCGCAGGCCGAGGCGATCATGGCCTTCGACCGCCTCGAGATCACGCTGCAGAGCAAGATCACGCTGCGGCTCGACGGCGTGTCCGTCGAGACCACGCTGGGTCGCTCGATCTTCAACGACGCGCTGCCGGCCGACTACGCCTTCGTGAACTACGAGGTGGGCAAGAAGCAGCTCGGCGTGATCGTCAACGACCTGGCCGAGCGCTACACCAAGGTCGAGGTGGCCGCGTCGCTCGACGCCCTCAAGGACACCGGTTTCCACTGGGCGACCCGCTCCGGTGTGACCGTCTCCATCGACGACGTCACCACGCCTGCCGACAAGGCCTCCATCCTGGAGGGCTACGAGACGCAGGCCGCCAAGGTGCAGACGCAGTTCGAGCGTGGTCTGGTCACCGACGACGAGCGTCGCCAGGAGCTCATCGAGATCTGGACCCAGGCCTCGAACGAAGTCGCCAAGGCGATGGAGAAGAACTTCGACCGGTCCAACCCGATCTACATGATGGTCGACTCGGGTGCCTCGGGAAACATGATGCAGATCCGTCAGGTCGCCGCCATGCGTGGCCTGGTGGCCAACCCGAAGGGTGACATCATCCCGCGGCCGATCAAGGCCAACTTCCGTGAGGGCCTCTCGGTCCTGGAGTACTTCATCTCCACCCACGGTGCCCGCAAGGGTCTGGCCGACACCGCGCTCCGCACCGCCGACTCGGGCTACCTGACCCGTCGTCTGGTGGACGTCTCGCAGGACGTCATCATCCGTGAGGACGACTGCGGCACCGAGCGCGGCCTGCCCAAGGTGATCGGCGAGAAGCTGTCCGACGGCACGGTCATCAAGCACGAGAACGCGGAGACCGCGGCGTACGCCCGCACCTCGGCCGGCGAGGTCACCCACCCGGAGTCCGGCGAGGTTCTCGCCGCCGCCGGTGAAGACCTCGGCGACGTCAAGATCGCGGAGCTGGTCGCGGCCGGCATCGTGGAGGTCAAGGTCCGCTCCGTGCTGACCTGTGACGCCCGCACCGGCACCTGCGCCAAGTGCTACGGCCGCTCGCTGGCCACCGGCAAGCTGGTCGACATCGGTGAGGCGGTCGGCATCATCGCCGCCCAGTCCATCGGTGAGCCCGGCACGCAGCTGACCATGCGTACCTTCCACACCGGTGGTGTGGCGTCGGCCGACGACATCACGCAGGGTCTGCCCCGCGTCGTGGAGCTCTTCGAGGCCCGGACCCCCAAGGGTCTGGCCCCGATCTCCGAGGTCGCCGGTCGTGTGGTCATCGAAGACGGTGACAAGGCCCGCAAGATCGTGGTCACGCCCGACGACGGTTCCGAGGTCATCGAGTACCCCGTCAGCCGCCGTTCGCGCCTGCTGGTCAGCGACGGCGACCACGTCGAGGTCGGCGACAAGTTCACCCAGGGAACGGAGGACCCCAAGGAGGTCCTGCGCATCCTCGGTGTCCGCCGTGCCCAGCAGCACCTGGTCGACGAGGTGCAGAACGTGTACCGCAGCCAGGGTGTGTCGATCCACGACAAGCACATCGAGATCATCGTGCGGCAGATGCTGCGCCGGGTCACGGTGCTCGAGTCCGGTGAGACCAACCTGCTGCCGTCCGACCTGGTCGACCGGGTCCGCTTCGAGGAGGAGAACCGCCGCGTTCTCTCCGAGGGTGGCAAGCCGGCTTCGGGTCGTCCCGAGCTGATGGGCATCACCAAGGCCTCGCTGGCCACGGAGTCGTGGCTCTCGGCGGCCTCCTTCCAGGAGACCACCCGAGTGCTCACCGACGCCGCGATCAACGGCCGCAGCGACTCGCTGCGTGGTCTCAAGGAGAACGTGATCATCGGAAAGCTGATCCCGGCGGGTACCGGCCTCGAGCGGTACCGCAACATCCGGGTGGAGCCCACCGAGGAGGCCCGCGCCGCGGCGTACTCGGTCTCCGGTTACGACAACTACGACTACGAGTTCGGTGGCACCGGCGGCCAGGCCGTCGCACTGGACGACTTCGACTTCGGTTCCTACCAGAACTGATCCGACGTAGTCAGCATCGAGGGCCCCAGCCGATCCGGCTGGGGCCCTCGTGGCATTTCTCCCTGTCCTGTGCTCAGGGCTGGTACGTCGTGGTGCCCTGCGCCGGATCGCCGTACAACGCCTCGCGGAGCGGGACCCGGCCGCCGTCGCGCTCGAGCGAGCGCTGGGTGCGGGCGATGACGCCGTCGCCGGGCCAGACGTGGGTGGCCATCAGGGCCAGCCCGATGGCGGCGCCGACGAGGTAGATCAGGAACCCGCCCTCGACCACCACGAACGCCAGCACCAGGGCGACCAGGATAGGTGCCTCGGCGAGCGCGAAACGCATCGTGGTTCCGGTGCGGAACGCGTCGAGACCGGTCGCAGCGGCCTCGGCGGATGGTGTGCTGGCGCTGATCGCGGGTGCCCGGTAGCCGAGGGTGAGGATCGCGCCGGCGGAGGCGACGCCGGCCGCCACGACAACGACCAGGGGCCAGGTCGCGTGGACGCTGAACGGCTCGTCGGTGAGGACGAACCACAGCGCAATCCCGATCCACAGCGGGGACATGACGAGGGCGCCGGCGAATATGCGCAACGAGGCGATGGGTGCGGTCATGACGACATCATGGCGCAGGTCGACCACCGGGAAACCTCACGTGTGGCAGGCTTCGCGCCATGAGCGACCGCATCCACGCAGCGGTCAACCTGCTGGGGCGTGGCGCGCTCCGGGCACTCGACGCACACGTGGAGTCACGGGGTGCCGCTCACCTGCCGACGTCGGGTCCGGTGCTGCTGGCCTGCACGCACGTGTCCTACCCGGACTTCGTGTTCGTGCAGAAGGGGGCCGTGGAGCGACGGCCCTACGTCCGGTTCATGTGCCGTCACGACGTGTGGAACGTGCCGTGGGCGGGGTGGTTCATGGAGAAGATGCAGCACGTCCCGGTGGACCGCACGGCGCCGGCCGGTGCGTACCTGCGGGCGCGGACACTGCTGCGCGCCGGTGAGGCGGTGTGCGCGTTTCCCGAGGCCGGCATCTCCTACTCCTACACGGTGCGACCCCTCATGCGCGGCGTCGCGTCACTCGCCCGGGAGACCGGTGCCGCGGTGGTCCCGGTGGCGCTGTGGGGGTCGCAGCGGATCTACTCGGTGGGCCGCCCCGTCGACGGCCGCGAGCCGCCTCCCGACTGGACGCGGGGACGGCGGGTCGACGTCTCGTTCGGCGAGCCCCTGACCGTGGCGCCGGGGGAGGACCTCACCGAGTGGACCCGCGGGCTGGGTGCCACGCTCACGTCGTTGCTCGAGGAGCTGCAACGGCTGCCGCACCACCGGCCGCGGCCGGGGGAGTACGCGCCCTGGTACCCCGCGCACCTGGGCGGTCATGCCCCCGACCGGGCCGAGGCGGCCCGGCTCGACGAGGTGCCGCGCAGCGCCGTGCGCCCCACCTGGGGCCCGATCGACCTGTCGTGAGTTCTGATCGACCCGTCGTTTGTTCTCGAAACTGGCGACAGGTCGATCGGAACTGGCGACGGGTCAGCGGGAACGGGCGCGCTGGATCGAGCCGATGGGATCGACGAACCAGGTGAGCCGGCGGGCCACCGGCGGGGCGGCCAGCACCAGGGCGATCAGCACGGCGACGCCGATGGTGAACCAGATCGTCCAGGAGCCGTGGTCGTCTGCCCACTCGGTGTAGTCGGCGTACTCGAGCCGGCGTACGAAGAAGCCGTGGAAGAGGTAGACCACGAGGGTGGCTGCGCCCATGTCAGTGAACCAGCTGCGCCCGCGCGGCACCAGCGACATCACCGCGAAGGTGCCGATCACGCCCAGCACGAGGATGCGGAAGCGGATCCACATCGCGTCGCCGGTGCTGATCCCGAAGCTGTCGTAGGGGTGGGAGTACCACAGCCAGCGCGAGGGCCAGGTGCCGTGCGAGACCAGCCACTCGGACGAGTGCCCGGCCAGCTGGTAGAGGCCCACGACCACGGCCAGGCCCAGGATCGGCGTGAACCGCCCCCGCACGCGCTGCAGGTCCTTCGAGCGGAGGTGCAGGCCGAGCACGAAGAACGGGAGGAACCCGATCGTGCGCTGCAGGTCGAGGTACGTCGTCCACTCGGCGTCCTGGGTGCCGATCGCCAGGCTGGCCACCACGCTCAACGGGATGGCCGACCAGTGCTTGACCAGGATCGGGGTGGCCATCCGCCACAGGAACGTGGCCGAGAGGTACCACATCGGCCAGTGCGGATCGAGCCACATCGTGGTCTCGGTGGTGTCGTGGTCGCCGTAGTGGTGCCGGAAGGTGAGCATCGCCCACTCGAAGATCAGATAGGGCACCACGATCGTGCAGAAGAGCGCCCACAGCTTGGGCCGGGTCCAGGCGAAGCTCCTGGAGAGGTAGCCGGTGACCAGGACGAACGCCGGGATGTGCCAGAAGTAGATGAAGTCGTAGAGCTGTGGGGTGCGCTCCTCATGGAGAACCAGCACCAACGCGTGGCCGATCACGACGACTGTCACCAGTGTCATCTTCACGTTGTCGAGCCAGGGATCGCGAGCCACCGACATACCGTAGACGACGCACTGAACCCACCGGATCGACGATCCACGTGAGCACACGGGCCACTGGTGGCGCGGCGAGGAACAGCGAGAGCGCGATGGCCGAGCCGATCACCGACGTCAGTGACAGCCACTGGTTGTCGAGGTAGGGCTCGACCCAGCCGCGGTAGTCGGCGTACCGGACGACGAAGCCGTGGAAGAGGTAGACCACCAGGGTTGAGGAGCCCATCGTGCTGATCACGGAGGCCCGGCGGGGGATCAGGGCCAGGACGCTGGCCAGGCCGAGGAGACCGATCGCCATCACCTTGGCGCGGATCACCATCGCGTCGCCGTCGCTGAAGCCGAGCGCCTCGTAGCCCTGGTCGTAGTAGAGGAACGCCGACCTCGCCCACTCGTCGGTGTGCGCGCTGAACCGGAAGATCCAGACCAGGGCGGCGAGGGCGAAGGGCTTGACCCACCACGCGGTGAGCAGCTTGAGGTGCTCACGCCTGAGGTGCAGGCCGAGCACGAAGAACGGCAGCAGGCCCAGGATGCGGGGCAGGCAGAAGATCAGCTCGTCGGACAGCCCGCCCAGCAGCGACACACCGACCGCGAGGGGGCAGGCGACCCAGTGCCTCTTGAGCAACGGCGTGGCGAGACGCCAGAAGAAGAGCACGCAGAGGTACCACATCGCCCAGTGCGGCTCGAGCCACATCGGCCCGTCCTCGGGCTGGTCGATCTCGCGGCGGAAGTAGAGCAGTGCCGGTTCGAACATCAGGTAGGGCAGCGCGATCGTGGTGAACAACGACGAGAAGTGCCGTCGGTCCCATTCGAAGCCCTTCGAGAGATGGCCGCTCAGCAGCACGAACGCGGGGATGTGCCAGTAGTAGATGAAGTCGTAGACCTGCAGGTCGAGAGCCGTGGCTCCGAGGAGGCCCAGCGAGTGCCCGATCACCACGAGGGTGACCAGGGTGAACTTGACGTTGTCGAGCCAGGGGTCGCGGGCCATTCGATTCACCGTAGCGAAACGAGCCGCTCGCGCAAGTCGAGGTGTCACACGACTACAGTCGGGCCACATGGGTCGACTTCCGAAACGTCAGCGTGTCGCGGCGTACGCCGTGATCCTCAGGGACGACCGCATCCTCCTCTCCCGCCTCGCCCCGCGCATCTCGAAGGCGCCGCTGTGGACGCTCCCCGGTGGTGGGCTCGATCACGGTGAGGACCCCCGCGAGGCGGTCGTCCGCGAGATCCACGAGGAGGCCGGGCTCGACGCAGTCGTCTCGGAGGAGGCCCGGGTCTACTCGCTGCACAACCCGAAGGCCACCCACGGCGAACGCCCGGCCGACTACCACGCGCTGCGCATCGTCTTCGAGGGCTGGGTGCCCACCGACGCACCCGAGCCGCACGTCGTCGAGGTCAACGGGTCGACCGTCGAGGCGGCCTGGGTGCCGCTGGCCGACGTACGCCGCGGGGTTGTCTCGGTGACCTCCCTCGTGCACGAGGCGCTCGCCGAGCACCGGCCGTTCCAGCTGCAGCGGGTCGCGGCGTACGCCGTGATCCGGCGCGCCGACACCGTGTTGCTGACCCGCCTCTCGGAGAGGGCCTTCCACACCGGCCACTGGACCCTCCCCGGAGGCGGCATCGACCACGGAGAGCGCCCGGCCGACGCCCTGGTCCGCGAGGTGCGGGAGGAGTGCGGCGTCGACTGCACGCCCGGCACGGTCCTCGACGTGCACGACGTCCAGTTCGGCGGGACCGCTCCGAGCGGCCGCCACGAGGACTTCCACGGCATCCACCTCATCTTCGACGCGACCGTCGCCGCCGACGCAGAACCCCGGGTGGTCGAGGTCGACGGCACCACCGACCGGGTGGCCTGGGTGCCGGTCGCCGACGTCGAGTCCGGTGCCGTCCCGGTGCTCGACGTCGTGCGCCACGCCTTGTCGCTCGACCGTTAGGTTGGCTGCATGACGGAGACGGTCTTCACCTACGGCGCACCAGGGCTCAAGTTCGGCCGCGGGGCGTCCGCGGAGATCGGCCACGACCTCGCGACGTACGACGCGCGCCGGGTCCTGCTGGTCACCGATCCCGGCGTGGCCGCCACCGGTCACCCGGCCCGCATCGCCGAACAGATCGCGGCCACGGGCATCGAGGTGGTCGTCTTCGAGGACGCCCACGTCGAGCCGACCGACGAGAGCCTGGCCGGTGCCGTCGAGTTCGGCCGGTCCGAGGGTCCGTTCGACGCGTACGTCGCGGTCGGCGGCGGGTCGGCCATCGACACCGCCAAGGCGGTCAACCTCCTGGGCACCAACGAGGGCGAGCTGATGGACTACATCAACGCGCCGGTCGGTCGCGCCCTCGCCCCTGAACATGCCCTGAAGCCGCTGGTCGCCGTACCCACCACCACCGGCACCGGCAGCGAGAGCACCACGATCTGCGTGCTCGACGTGCTGTCGCTGAAGGTGAAGACCGGCATCAGCCACCCGCGGCTGCGGCCCACCCTGGCCGTCGTCGACCCCGACCTGACCATGACCCAGCCCGCGATGGTGACCGCCGCGGCGGGCATGGACATCCTCTGCCACGCGCTCGAGAGCTACACCGCGCGCTGGTTCGCCGACTTCCCGGCCAAGCAGGCCAGCGAGCGGGTGCCCTACTGCGGGGCGAACCCGATCGCGGACATGTGGTCGGAGAAGGCGCTGTCCCTGTTGGCCGGCGCGTTCCGGGCCGCCGTGCGCGACGGCTCCGACGCCCCCGCGCGTGAGCAGATGGCCCTGGCTGCGACGTTCGCCGGCATGGGCTTCGGCAACGCCGGGGTGCACATCCCGCACGCCAACGCCTATCCGATCGCCGGCCGGGTGCGCGACTACCGCCCGGCGGGCTACCCGCAGGACGAGGCGATGGTGCCGCACGGCATGGCGGTCTCGCTCACTGCTCCCGAGGCGTTCCGGTTCACCTTCGACGCCGCACCCGAGCGCCACCTGCACGCCGCGCGACTGCTCGACCCGGCGTCGTCCGCCGCGGACTCGCCGGCCCTGCTGCCCGACGTGCTCACCGCGCTGATGCGCGACATCGGCCTGCCCAGCGGCCTCGCGGAGGTCGGGTACGCCGACGGCGACGTCGACGATCTCGTCGCGGGCGCCCTCAAGCAGCAGCGACTCCTGGCCACGGCTCCCCGTGAGGTCACCGGGGACGACCTCGCCGGCGTCTTCCGGAACTCCATGGAGCACTGGTGATCTGGTTCTTCAGACTGAGCGTGCTGGCCTACTTCGCCTCGGTGGCACTCGCCGCCGTGAGGTATCCCGACGAGGTTCCCGTGCACTTCGACGTGAACGGCAACGCAGACGCCTTCCAGGGCCGCGGGATCGCCGTGCTGTCGATGGCCGTGATCGGTCTGGTCCTCACCGGTCTACTCGGGCTGTGCCTGCACCACTTCCCCCGCGCCTCCCTGAAGCACATCAACGTGCCGCACAAGTCCTTCTGGTTGCAGCCGCAGAACACCGACACGTTGCGCCGGATGCTCCGCAACGACCTGGCCTGGATCGGTGGCTGTGTGATGACGTTGATGACCGTGATGCTGCTGATCACGGTCAAGGTCGCCGACGACCCGCAGCCGTCCCTGGGCACCGTGGGGGTCATTGCCCTTGTCGTGTTCCTCGTCGCCGTCGGCGGCCACATCATCCTGATGTACACCAGGCGCTACCGGCCGCCGCGGCCTTGAGGGAGACCGGATGAACGACGTGCTGGCCGGTCTCCGCCGGCGGGGCGTGACCGACGTGTCCGACTCGACCCTGGACCGCGCTCTCTACTCCTCCGACGCCTCGCTCTACCGGGTGGTCCCGCAGGCCGTCGTACGACCCCGCCACCCTGACGAGCTGGCCGCCGTCCTCGAGGTCGCGCGCGAGGCCGGCACTTCGGTGACCATGCGTGGGGCCGGTACGTCGATCGCCGGCAACGCCGTGGGGCCGGGCATCGTCGTCGACACGTCGCGCCACCTCAACCGGATCATCACCGTCGATGCGGAGGCCCGTACGGCCCACGTGCAGCCGGGCGTCGTGCACGCCCAGCTGCAGCGCCGGTTGGCGCCTCTCGGGCTGCGCTACGGCCCCGACCCGTCGACCCACACCCGCTGCACGATCGGCGGCATGCTCGGCAACAACGCCTGCGGCTCCCGGGCACTGGGCTTCGGGCGTACGTCGGACAACGTGGCCGGCCTCGACGTGGTCTTCGGCACCGGCGAGGCAGTCACGACTGCGCCCTCCAACACCGTGCGTGCCAGTGCCGTCGGAGCAGACCTCTTCGCGTTGGTGGACGCGTCGATGGCCCACGTGCGCACGGAGTTCGGCAGGTTCGGACGCCAGGTCAGTGGCTACTCGCTCGAGCACCTGCTGCCCGAGAAGGGGCGCCGACTCGATCGCTTCCTGGTCGGCTCGGAGGGCACCCTCGCGCTGATCGCCTCGGCCACCGTCGAGCTGGTGCCCGAGCCGGCGAGCACGGTCCTGGTGGCACTGGGCTATCCCTCGATGGTCGAGGCCGCCGACGTCGTGCCGGCGATCCTCGCCGCCGGTGGCCGGTCGCTGGTCGCCTGCGAGGGCCTCGACGCGCGCATCGTCGACGTGGTGAGGGCGTCGGGACGTCCGGTCCCCGACCTGCCGCGGGGAGCCGGCTGGTTGTTCGTCGAGGTCAGTGCCGCGTCGTCAGGTGAGGCCGAATCCCTTGCCGGGTTGGTGATTCGCGCCGCCGACGCCCTCGACCACCGCGTCGTCACCGCGCCGCCGGAACAGGCCGCCCTGTGGCGGATCCGCGAGGACGGCGCCGGCCTGGCTGCGCGCAGCCTCGGCCGGCCGGCGTACTCGGGATGGGAGGACGCCGCCGTGCCGCCCGAGCACCTGGGCGCCTGGTTGCGCGACTTCGAGGAGCTGCTGCGCGCGCACGGGCTCGACGGCGTGCCCTACGGCCACTTCGGCGACGGCTGCGTGCACGTGCGGATCGACTTCGAGTTCGACGACGGGGGAGCGCGCTTCCGGTCGTTCCTCACCGACTGCGCGACGGCGCTGCGCCGTTACGGTGGCTCGCTCAGCGGTGAGCACGGCGACGGGCGGGCCCGCTCCGAGCTGCTGCCGATGATGTACGACGAGCACTCGATCGCACTCTTCATCGCGGCGAAGCGAATCTGCGATCCCGACAACCTGCTCAACCCCGGAGTGCTGGTCGACCCGGCACCTGTCGACGCCGATCTCCGGCCGGGTCGCCCGGTCGCCCCGGTGCGTCCGCTGCTCGCGCTGGCGCACGACGGCGGGTCCCTGGGCAACGCGGTGCACCGGTGCACCGGCGTCGGCAAGTGCCTGGCCGACAACACCGGACCGGGCGGCGTGATGTGCCCGTCGTACACGGCGACGAGGGACGAGAAGGACTCGACCAGGGGCCGCGCCCGGGTGCTGCAGGAGGCGCTCGACGGGTCGCTGGTGGACGGGCTGGCGGACCCGGCGGTCTCCGAGGCGCTGGACCTCTGCCTGTCCTGCAAGGGATGTGCCCGCGACTGCCCGACTGGTGTCGACATGGCGACCTACAAGTCGGAGGTCCTCCACCAGCAGTTCAAGGGGAAGCGCCGGCCGCGCAGCCACTACACGCTGGGTCGCCTTCCACGGTGGGCGCGACTCGCGTCGCGGGCCGCGCCGGCGCTCAACGCGTCGCTGCGGGTCAAGCCGCTGGCCAACCTGGCCCGCGCCGTCGCCGGCATGGACCAACGGCGCGGCCTCCCGACCTTCGCCCGGTCGTCGCTGCGTCGCCTGACCCGGGCGAAGGAGGCCGCTGCCCCCGACGTGTGGCTCTGGGCCGACTCGTTCACCGACCACTTCTCACCCGAATCCGGGCTGGCCGCGATGCGTGTGCTGAGCGCCGCCGGCCTGCGGGTACGGGTCATCGACGAGACCGCCTGCTGCGGCCTGACCTGGATCACCACCGGCCAGCTCGACGCGGCCCGCACGATCGTGGCGCGCGCCGTCTCGACGCTGCACCCCTACGTCGCGTCAGGGGTTCCGGTGATCGGGCTCGAGCCGTCCTGCCTGGCCTCCTTGCGCAGCGACGCGACCGAGCTGGTGCCCGGTGAGCGCACGACCGCGGTGGCAGGTGGCGTGCGGACCCTGGCCGAGTTCCTCACCTCGATCGACTGGACGCCGCCCGACCTGACCGGCGTCGAGGTCGTCGCCCAACCGCACTGCCACCACGCGTCCGTGCTCGGATGGGAGGCCGACGAGGCCCTGTTGCGCCGGGCGGGCGCCACCGTCACGAGGTTGGGCGGCTGTTGTGGCCTGGCCGGCAACTTCGGCGTGGAACGCGGTCACTACGAGGTGTCGGTGGCCGTGGCCGAGCACACGCTGCTGCCCGCCGTACGCGCTGCGGGTCCGGAGGCGGTGGTCCTGGCCGACGGCATGTCGTGCCGGGTGCAGCTCGACGACCTGGCCGGCGTGCGCGCCCTGCACCTGGCCGAGCTGCTCGC
This sequence comes from Nocardioides sp. Soil796, assembly GCF_001429525.1. Classification (NCBI taxonomy): domain Bacteria; kingdom Bacillati; phylum Actinomycetota; class Actinomycetes; order Propionibacteriales; family Nocardioidaceae; genus Nocardioides; species Nocardioides sp. Soil796. The sequence goes on along the minus strand of NZ_LMSQ01000019.1, from coordinate 573,732 downwards.
GGGGGCGCGGACGTAGGATCTGGGCATGAATCCCCGCTACCGCCGTCTTGTCATCCCTGTGGCGCTGGTGGGGCTGCTGCTCGTCGTCGTCGTCGCCGCGCTGGTGAAGTGATGGCCGCCGAACCCCTGCTGCGGGCCCTGGCGCGGATGCGCGGGCTGATGCTCGACGACACCGTCCTGGTGCGGGCCGTCGCCTCTGGTCGCCAGCGCGGCCAGGAGACGAAGTTCAAGCGCGTCGAGCTGCGCTACGTCGACCTCAAGGCCGGCCGCCACCTGCAGGTCACGGCGTACGACGACACGCAGGCGCACACCTCCAACCACGCCGGTGACGCCGCGAGGGATGCGGTCGACGACCTGTTGGACCAGCCGTTCGCGAACTGGCACGTCGAGACCACCACCGAGCAGCACCAGATCCGGGTGACCAAGAAGCTCGAGGCGATGGTGCACACCAGTGCACGTGAGGCCGAGGTCGAGGCCGAGCGCGGTCACGACAAGCCCAAGCAGCGGCTTCTCCCCGAGGACGACCCGGTCCTGGTGGCCCTCGGCATCTCCGACGCCCAGGGCCGGATCAAGCCGACCCGTCAGGCCAAGTACCGACAGGTGGAGGAGTTCCTGCGACTGCTCGACGCCTCGATCACCGACGCAGTGGCCAAGGGCGCCCTGCGCAAGGCGACCGCCGACGAGCCGTTGCGCATCGTCGACCTCGGCTGCGGCAACGCCTACCTGACCTTCGCCGCACACCGCTACCTCAGCCACGTCCGCGGGCTGCCGGTGCACCTCACCGGCGTCGACGTGAAGCAGCAGTCGGCCACCCACAACAGCGGCGTCGCGGAGGGCCTGGGCATCTCTGACGAGACCGACTTCGTGGTCGGCTCCATCGCGGGTGCGTCACTGGAGCGACGGCCCGACGTCGTACTCGCCCTGCATGCGTGTGACACCGCGACCGACGAGGCCCTGGCGAGGGCTCTCGACTGGGAGGCCGCGCTGGTGCTGGCCGCGCCGTGCTGCCACCACGACATCTCCGCCCAGCTGCGGCGCAACCCCACGCCCGCGCCGTACTCCATGCTGACCCGGCACGGCATCCTCCGTGAGCGGTTCGCCGACACCCTCACCGACGCGTTGCGCGCCTCGATCCTGCGGGTGCTCGGCTACAAGGTCGACGTCGTCGAGTTCGTCGAGAGCCAGCACACACCGCGCAACACGCTGCTGCGGGCGGTGCGTGCCGGCGGCCGGGTCAAGGGCGGCAGCGTGCGCAAGGAGTACGACGACCTGACCGAGACCTGGGGAGTGCGCCCGAAGCTGGCCGACCTGGTGGAGGTCTGATGCGGGGATGGTTCGCGGCGGCGGTCATCGTCGCGCCCTTCGCCATGGGTGTCGCCGCCGCGGACACCGGGCCCAGGCCCGACGTGGTCTGCTCGTTCAAGGACCCGGCGATCAACGAGTCCAGCGGGCTGGTCGTGCGCCCCGACACGATGATCACGATGAACGACTCGGGCGACACGGCCAGGGTCTTCTTCATCGATCCGGACGACTGCTCCACCACGTCCCAACGTGACTACCCCGGCATCGCGAAGGACGTCGAGGCGATCGCCCCGGCCGCGGACGGCGAGCAGGCGGTCTGGGTGGCCGACATCGGCGACAACCGGGCCAGCCGGCACGACCTTGCCGTCGTGCGGGTGCCGTTCGACGGCTCCTCGACGGATCGCCACGAAGTCTCCTGGCAGGGCGGTCCCGAGGACGCCGAGACGCTCATGGTGCACCCCGTCACCGGGCGGCTCTACGCCGTGACCAAGGGAGTCCTCGGCGGCCAGGTCCTCGAGGCCCCGGCCACTCTCGGGCCCGGCCGCAATGTCTTCAAGCCCGTGGGGGAGACCTCGGGACTGATCACCGACGGGGCGTTCTTCCCCGACGGCTTGCACTTCGTGCTGCGCAACTACGGCAAGGCCTACGTCTACGACACCGCGACGATGAGCGAGATCGGCGACTTCGAGCTGCCCTCGCAACAGCAGGGCGAAGGGCTCGCGGTCGGCCCCGACGACCGCATCTACCTGAGCTCGGAGGGCGTCCACGCCAAAGTGCTGCGGGTCGACGTGCCGCGGCCGATCCGTGAGGCCATGGACGCCGGCTCCAGCCCCTCGGGCGCCGCGTCCCCGGACGCCGGCGCGTCGGGCACCGCGTCCCCGGACGCCAGCGCGTCGGACGGCGACACGACGTCAGCCAACTCCGACGAGGACTCCCAACGCGACGTCTGGCCCTGGGCCGTCGGCGGACTCTTCGGTCTCGCCGCGGTCGTCGTACTCCTCCGCTCCCTCAAACCGAGATAGTCCCTGACGTTTCGGCCCCACAACCGGGATAGTCCCTGACGTTTCGGCCCTTGGAGGGACCGAAACGTCAGGGACTATCGAGATGCGAGGACCGAAACGTCAGGGACTATCGAGAGGTCAGAGCTGGCCGACGACGTGGTCGATGCAGGCGGTGAGCTTCTCGACGTCCGACGGGTCGACCGCGGGGTACATCGCGATGCGGAGCTGGTTGCGGCCCAGCTTGCGGTAGGGCTCGGTGTCGACGATGCCGTTGGCCCGCAGGGTCGCAGCGATCGCCGCGGCGTCGATCGCGTCGTCGAAGTCGATGGTGCCGATCACCAGTGAGCGGTGGTCGGGGTTCTCGACGTACGGCGTGGTGTAGGCCGTCTTCTCGGCCCAGCCGTAGAGCGCGTCGGACGAGGCGGTGGTGCGCTCGACCATGCCCTTGAGACCGCCGTTGGCGTTCATCCAGTCCAGCTGCTCGGCCATCAGGAACAACGTGGCGACCGACGGCGTGTTGTAGGTCTGGTTCTTCGCGGAGTTGTCGATCGCGGTGGGCAGGTCGAAGAACGCCGGGATGTGGCGACCGCTGGCCGCGATGGACGCGGCCCGCTCGAGAGCGGCCGGCGACATGATCGAGATCCACAGGCCGCCGTCGGAGGCGAAGCACTTCTGCGGCGCGAAGTAGTAGGCGTCGACCTCGTTGAGGTCGACCGGCAGGCCGCCGGCGCCGGAGGTCGCGTCGACCAGCACCAGCGCGTCGTCGGCGGCACCCGCGGGGCGGACGACGGGAGCCATCACCGCGGTCGAGGTCTCGTTGTGGGCCCAGGCATAGACGTCGACGCCGTCCTGGGCGACCGCGTCGGGACGCGAACCGGTGGGGGCCTCGATCACCGACGGGTCGGCCAGCCACGGCGCCTGCTTGGCGGCCTTGGCGAACTTGGAGGAGAACTCACCGAAGGTGAGGTGCTGGCTCTTCTCGCGGATCAGGCCGAAGGTGGCGATGTCCCAGAAGGCGGTGGCGCCACCGTTGCCGAGCACGACCTCGTGGCCCTCGGGCATGTCGAACAGTGCGGCGAGACCCTCGCGCACCCGGCCGACGGTGTTCTTGACCGGGGCCTGGCGGTGCGACGTGCCGAGCAGCTTGTCGCCGGTGGCGGCGAGCGCGTCGAGGTGCGAGGTCTGGATCTTGGAGGGCCCGGCGCCGAAGCGTCCGTCGGCGGGGAGCAGGTCAGCGGGGATCTGGATGTCGGTCACGATCGGACAACCTCATCTTCGTTCAGGGGTGAGTTACCTGACCACGCTGTCAGCGAAGCCCTATTGTGTCATCCGGCTCAAGCCACTGACGAATGGAGTCCACACGGTGACGGCATCCGCTGACCTGCGCATCGCACGGGTCGGCTTCGGCCACAGCGACGCCCTGCGGCTGATCGAGGACGTGCAGCTCGAGTACGTCGAGAGGTACGGCGGCCGCGACGACACCCCACTCGACCCCGCCATGTTCGAACCGCCGGGCGGCAGCTTCTTCGTGGGCTACGTGGACGACGAGCCGGTGGCCTCGGGTGCGTGGCGCAGGCGGGACGACGTACTCGCGCTCGGGTCGCGCACCACCGCCGAGATCAAGCGGATGTACGTCGTGCCGCGGGCTCGCCATCGCGGCCTGGCGCGGGTGATGCTGGCCCATCTGGAGACCACGGCGGCGCAGGCCGGGGCCGAGGTGCTGATCCTGGAGACCGGTGAGCGTCAGCCCGAGGCCATCGCGTTGTACGAGACCTCGGGCTACACGCCCATCGACGGTTTCGGCTACTACCGGGACTCGCCGATCTCACGGTGTTTCGCCAAGCAGGTCTGACGATTCGCCGGGGAGCGGATCCTCAGACGACGTCGCGTCGCCGTACCAGCCACAGGGCGAGCATCGGGAGCACCACCACGTAGGCCAGCACGGTCCATGTCGCCTGCGTCCCGGAGAGCACGTCCAGCACACCCGGCGTGCCGTCGCCTCCGCGCTCGACGCCCACGATCGAACCGATCAGGGAGCCCGCCGCGGTGCCGGGCAGCACCTGGGTGAACGCGTCGACCGGCGAGAGCAGCTGCCCGACGCCGCGCAGCAGGTTCTCGATGACCAGCGCCCAGACCAGGCCAAGGCCGACCGACAGCGCCGGTCCGCGAGCCACGGTGCCGAGCACGAAGCCCGCCAGCGCCCACATCTCGAGGACCAGGAACCCGGCCCCGAAGGACTCCGCCATGGCGCCGGGAGAGGGCCACACGACGGACTGTCCCTCGGTGCCGGCGATCACCAGCGAGCAGCCGAGGTCGAGGAGCAGGGACGCGACCATCACGCCGAGCACGGCGACGGTCACCGAGACCAGCGACCCGGCGATCACCGAGGTGCGTGACGGGCCCTGGGTGAAGACCGTCTTCCACGTGCCCCAGCCGTAGCCGTTGCCGGCCACGATCGCGCCGAGCACCATCATCAGCGCCCCGCCGAACATCGGCATTCCCTGCACGAAGACGTCGGGCACGTTGGCCGGCATCATCTCCGCGAGCAGTGCCGCCTTCGTCGTCCCTTCGTTGCTGAAGCTGCTGTCCCCGCTCGTGTAGGACAGGTAGTTGAACAGGTAGCCGAACATCAGGCTCAGCGCCATCCAGGCGCCGATGGTGACCCACACCGCCGGCCACTTCCGCAGGCGCAGGACCTCTGCGCGGGTGCTTGCGATCAGGGCGTTCATGACACTGCCTCCATGTCGTTCTCGTCGGGTTGCGAGTCGGCCGTCATCTCGAAGAAGACCGACTCGAGGGTCCGTTCGGTGGACCCGATCCGGTGTACGTCGACCCCGCTCGACACGAGTGCCCGGGTGAGACCAGGGGCCCGATCGGGTGCGACATCGAGCAGCACGTCCTCCCCGTCGAGGTGGACGGCGTCCTCGCCGGCGACCTCCATCGCCACCGCGAGCGTGGCGTCGACGGGGAACCCGCGTACGACGAGCGAGGCACCGCCGCGCAGGTCGGCCACGGTCGACTCCCGCAGCAGCCGGCCCTTGTTGATCACGCCGACCCGGTCGCAGATCTCCTGCACCTCGTCCAGCAGGTGGCTGGAGAGCAGCACGGTCTGCCCACCGCGGGCCAGCTCGACGATCAACGACCGCATGTCGGCCATGCCCGCCGGGTCGAGCCCGTTGGTCGGCTCGTCGAGCATGATCAGCTCGGGGTCGCCCATCAGTGCCGAGGCAACGCCGAGACGCTGCTTCATGCCGAGGGAGTAGGACTTGAACTTGTCGCTACCCCGGTCGGCCAGGTCGACCCGGGCCAGGGCCGCGGCGGCCGCCGACTCCGGAAGGCCGCGGTAGCGGGCCATCACCCGGAGGTTGTCGAGGCCGGAGAGGTAGGGGTAGAAGCCCGGCCCCTCGATCAGCGCGCCGATGCGTGCGGTCACGTCGGGACGCCCGGCGGGCTGCCCCAGGACACTCGCCGAGCCGGCCGTGGGCCGGATCAGGCCGAGCATCATGCGCAAGGTCGTCGTCTTGCCCGCGCCGTTGGGCCCGAGGAAGCCGTAGACCTCGCCTGTCTTCACGGTCATGTCGACCCTGTCGACGGCCAGGCGGTCGCCGTACTTCTTGGTCAACCCGTGTGTCTCCACCACGTTTTCGTTCATGCCCTCGAGGTTTCCGTGGATCCCGCCGTTCGGCGTCAGCCCGGAAGAGGCGCCCCGCTACGCAAAAACGCGTACAGCACCCGCGGCCCACGGGTCTAGGCTGAGTCTCGATTCGAACTCGGGAGTGATGCAGATGCGCTTCGAGGCACTCGGACCTCTGCGAGTTCTCGACGACGGCCAGGACGTGACGCCTGCCGGAAGGCTGCAGCGGATCATGCTGGGTTGGTTGCTCCTCCGAGCGAACCAGACCGTGCGCGACGACCTCCTGATCGAGGCGCTCTGGCCTGGCGATGTCGCTGCCCGCACCCCAGCCCGGCTGCAGGTGCTGACCCACCGGCTGCGGGCGATGCTCGACGATCCCGTGCGACTCTCGCGCGAAACCTTCGGATACCGGCTGCGCGTCGAGCGTGACGAGTACGACGTGGCGGGGTTCGACGACCTGGCTGCCCGGGTGCTGGCCCTCGAGGGAGATCCGGCGGCGGTGTCGAGACATGCCCGTGAGGCGCTCGACCTGTGGCGGGGGGCGCCGATGGCCGATGTCGAGGAGCTGGCGTTGGCACCTGAGCTGCAGCGCTGGAGCGCTCGCCGCCTGATGGTGCTGGAGTCCCTGGCCGAGGCCGACCTGGCCCTCGGAAACCACGGCGCGGTGCTGCCCGAGCTGGAGCTGGCGGCTCGGGAACACCCCTTGGACGAAGGCCTCCAGCTCTTGCTCATGCGGGCGCTGCACCTTGCCGGGCGCCCGGCCGACGCGCTCGGGGCGTACGCCGCTGCGCACGCGAGCCTGGGTGAGGAGCTCGGCCTCGAACCGGGTGCCGCCCTCCGCGACCTGCAGGCCCGGATCCTCGCCGGCGACGAGGCCGAGCCACCGGCCAAGCCACGGCCGACGCCGGCGCAGCTGCCCGCTGGCGCCTCCCGTCTCTTCGGGCGTGACCAGGACCTCGCCCGGCTCGACAAGCAGTGGGGTGAGACCGATGAGGCTGGTGTTTGGGTGATCACCGGAACCGCAGGTGTCGGCAAGACCGCCTTCGCCGTGCAGTGGGCGCGCCAGCATCGCGCCGACTACCCCGACGGCCAGCTGTTCTACGACCTGCGCGGATTCAGCGCCGACAACCCTGCCGCGCCGGCCGACGTGCTGGGCGTGTTCCTGCGCGGCCTTGGTTTCGACACGGCCGGCCTCTCCGAGGACGAGGACGAGCGAGCCGCCCTGTTCCGGAGCATGGTCGACGGTCGCCGCCTGCTGATCGTGCTCGACAACGCGCGGTCGGCTGATCAGGTGCGCCCGTTGCTGCCCGCGACGCAGGGCTGCTGTGTGCTGGTGACGAGTCGTGAGAGCCTGACCGGTCTCGCCGTTCGCGAGGGTGCGCAGACCGTGGACCTGCCGCCACTCAACGACCAGGACTCCCTGGATCTCCTCGTTGAGCTGACCGACGACCGAGTGCGCGAAGAGTCCGCGCCCGCCGCCGAGCTCGTGCGTCTGTGTGCGCGCCTTCCGCTGGCGCTGCGGATTGCCGCCGAGCAGGTCCGCGCACATCCCGACCGCAAGGTTGCCGCCCTTGTCGCCGAACTCTCAGGAGAACACGACCGCCTGGATCTGCTCGATGCCGGCGACGGCCCGGCGACCGACGTACGCGCGGTCTTCTCGTGGTCCTACGAGTCGCTTCCCGCCGAGGCAGCGCGACTCTTCCGCCACTTCGGCATGTTGCCGGGAAAGGACGCGGGGCTCCACGCCCTGGCCGCGTTGAGCGATCGCGACGCGAACGACGTACGCCGCAGTCTTGCGGTCCTGCTCCGCGCCCACCTCATCACCGAGTCGCCGGCCAGGCGCTACTTCCAACACGACCTGTTGCGCGCGTACGCCGGTGAGGGAGCGCGCCTTCTCGAGTCCGACGACGCCCGACGGGCTGCGCGGTCGAGGTTGCTCGGCCACTACTCGCGCCGGGCTGCCTTGGCCGACGACCTGCTGCGGCCGGCCGAGACGTTCAGCAAGGCCCGGATCCGTGAGCCGCACCCTGTGGTCCCGGAGTTCGCCGGGAGATCCGAGGCACTGGCGTGGATGGCGCGGGAGCTGCCGAACGTGCTGGCCGCCGTCGATGACGTCGGACCCAGCGACGCCCATCGCGTGGTCGAGCTGGCCCAGTCGTTCTCCGATCTGCTCAGCAGCCACGGGCACATCGAGGAGGGCGACCGGTTGCATCGGCGCGCTCGAGACATCGCGCGCGATCACGGCGATCCACGCAGTGAGGCGCTGGCCGAGTCGTCCCTGGGGGTCAACCGGGCCCGCAGCGGTGATCCGGGCTCCGCCAGGGAACACTTCCTGCGCTCCTTGGCCATCCACGAGCACCGCACGCACGACCCCGTCGGACGAGCCGCGCTCGAGGGCAACCTGGGTGCGTTGGCCTACGTGCGTGGTGACCTGGGAGAGGCCGCCCGGCTTGCCGAGAGCTCGAGGTCGGCCTTCGAGGCCGCCGGCGAGCGCAGGCGCACTGCGCTTCAGGCCACGAACCTGGCCTCGATCCTGAAGGCACAGGGCGAGACGGTCCGGCCGGGTGAGCTGGTCGCGGAGTCGGTGTCGATAGCGCGCGCCGATGGGCTGTGGGCGGAGTTGTCGACGGGGCTGAACAGTCTGGCCGACCTGCGCTACGAGGCCGGCGACCTCGACGCCGCCACCGCGTTGGCAGTGGAGGCCTCGGAGGTTGCGTCGGACCACGGGTTCCACGAGATCGAAGCGGATGCCCAGGCCACCCTCGGCGACATCGCGCATGCCCGGGGAGACTTCCGCGAGGCGCAGGAGATCTTTCGCACGGCCCTACGTGGTGCCCACATGTCCGGACACGTGCTGACGGTCGCCGTGTGCCTGCGTGGCTTTGCGCGCGCGGTGTCCGGCGAGGACCCGGCGGGCGGGCTTGCCTACTGCCGTGAGGCCGTCGACTACGCATCCACCAACGGGCTGACCCGCGTCGAGGTCACCGTGCGGCTCGACCTGGCACGGCACCTGGACCGTCGCGGCGATCGCGCCGGCGCACTGGTCGAGGTGGACCGGGCCGCTGCGCTGTGCGAGGGGTCGGACGACCGGCTGGTCAGCGAGGTGGCTCGCATCCGTGCCGAGCTCGCAGAGTGACGGCAGGGCGGCCTACGCGCGATTGCGTACGCCGCCACCGCGTCGGGTCGTACGACGAACGCGCCCGACTGCCCTAGCGTCGTGGGCATGAACTCGACGTTGTCCGTGCTCTGGCGCCGGTGGTGGCTCGTCCCTGTCCTGGTGATCGTCGCCGGCGGCTCCGGCGCGGTGAACCTCGGTGAGCGTGGCGACTTCCACCCCGGCTCGGAGCTGGCGGGGGGCATTGCCGCCGTCGTGCTCGCCGTGCTCTCGGCCGCCGTGCTGTTCCTGATCGACCGCTGGCCGTCGGCCGTGGTCGCCAACGGGCTCCTGGTCGGCGTGTACTTCGCGGTGGGTGGCAACAACGGGCCGATCTTCTTCACCGTCGTGGCGGCGGCCTTCCTGGTCGCGACGCGGCGCCGCTTCCGCGCGTGGTGGCCGCTGGTGCTCGGCTCGGGTGTGCTGGTGTGGGCGGGGCTCCTGGTCCGTGGACTCCGGTGGGACGAGTTCGACGTCGGCATGTGGCAGTCGATCGGAGTGGGGGCCCTGGTCTCCGCCGCCGCGTCGATCGCCACCGCGGTGCGCACCCGCGACGAGGCCCGGGTCATCGACAGGCAGCGCGCGGCCACCGAGGAGCAGCTCCGGATGGCCCAGGACCTGCACGACGGCGTCGGTCACGGACTGGCCGTGATCGCGATGCAGGCCGGCGTCGCGTTGCACGTGCTCGAGAAGGACCCGGCCGCCGTACGCGAGGCCCTCGAGGCGATCCGCGACACCAGCCGCGAGTCGCTCGACGCCCTGCGCAGCGAGCTCTCGCAGCTGACCGGCGACGCCGCGCCCCGCGCACCGCGTCGAGGGCTCGCGGAGCTGTCGACGCTGGTCGAGCGGGTGCAGGCGGCCGGCCCGGCCGTGCGGGTCAACGACACCGCGGGCGACCTGCCCGACGACGTCGACGCCGCGGCCTACGCCCTCGTGCAGGAGTCGTTGACCAACGTGCTGCGCCACGCCGACGCGTCGACCGTGAGCGTCGCCCTCGAGCGGTCCGGCGACGCGCTGGAGGTCTCGATCTCCGACGACGGGCGTGGGGGAGTGGTGCACGATGAGGGCATGGGTCTTCGGGGCATGCGCGAGCGGGTGACCGCCCTGGGCGGGACCTTCGAGGCGGGCCCGACCGACCAGGGCTTCCGGGTGCATGCCGTGCTGCCGGTGGGCGCATGATCCGCGTCGCGCTGGTCGACGACCAGGCACTGGTGCGGGTCGGCCTGCGCACCCTGGTCGCCGGCGAGGACGACCTCGAGCTGGTCGGCGAGGCCGAGGACGGTCGCGGCGCGCTGATGATGATCCGCCGCGAACGGCCCGACGTGGTGCTCTGCGACATCCGGATGCCGGTGATGGACGGCCTCGAGCTGCTGCGTTCCGTCGGCCAGGACGCCGACCTGGCCGACGTGCGCATGGTCATGCTGACCACGTTCGAGCTCGACGAGTACGTCTTCGAGGCATTGCGCCTGGGCGCCTCCGGATTCCTGCTCAAGGACGCCGAGCCGACCGCCCTCCTCGACGCGATCCGCGTCGTGGCGCAGGGCGGCTCCCTGCTCGCACCCTCGGTCACGCGACGGGTGATCGAGCACTTCGGCACCGGCGCGCAGACCCGCCGTACGCCGCACCCGCAGCTGGGCCAGCTCACCGAGCGGGAACGCGAGATGGTGGCATGGGTGGCCACCGGCAGGTCCAACCAGGAGATCGCCGAAGAGCTGGTGGTCAGCCCCGACACCGTGCGCACGCACGTGTCCCGCGCGATGGTGAAGCTGCACGCGCGCGACCGGGCCCAGCTCGTCGTCTTCGCGATCCAGTCGGGCCTCGAACCACCGGAGTCCCCACCCAGCCGTTAGATTCGTCGCATGATCTCGGGACAGACCCCAGCACTCTGGGATGCGGAAGCAGACACCTTCGACGACGAGGCCGATCACGGGCTTCGGGACCCGGCCACTCGGGAGGCGTGGCGCCGGCTGTTGCTCGGCGTACTGCCGGACGAACCGTCGAAGATCGCCGACCTCGGTTGCGGCACCGGCACGCTGTCGGTGCTCCTCGCCGAGAGCGGCCACCAGGTCGACGGCATCGACTTCTCGTCGTCGATGGTGGCCCGCGCGCAGGCCAAGGGCCGTGAGCGCGGCGTCAGCGCCAGGTTCACGGTCGACGACGCGAGTGCGCCGACGTTGGCGCGACGGGCGTACGACGTCGTGCTCAGCCGGCACGTGCTGTGGGCGATGAAGGACCCGGTCGAGACGGTCGCGCGGTGGTGCGACCTGCTCCGCCCGGGCGGCATCCTCGTGCTGGTCGAGGGGTCCTGGTCCACCGGCGCGGGCCTGACCGCCGACGAGGCCTCGCAGGCCGTGCGGGTGCACCGGCTGCGCGCCAAGATCACCCCGCTGACCGACCCGGTGCTGTGGGGCAAGGAGATCACCGACGAGCGCTACCTGCTGGTCAGCACCCGCTGACCGACGCGCGACCCGCGCGGCTGTCCACGGGCGAGCGGCCCGTAGGACAGGCAACCAGGGTGCTCGCACGCCCTGCTGAGCGTGCCGACGATCACGATCGAGGCCACTTGCCTGTCGGACGGCACACCACGACCCGTGACGGCGGTTAGCCTGCAGGTCATGGGAATCTTCAACGCGGCATCCGCCCGGGACGTCGAGGCGCTGCGCGCCCGCATCGGCCGGCTCGAGGCGCTGGTCGAGCTGCTCGCCCGCCACCAGGGCATCTCGGAGCACGAGATCAGCCAGGTCATGGGCCCGACGGTGTCCACCGTCTCCACACCGCATGCCACGGGGACACCGATCTCGGCTCGCGTCCGGCAGTTGGCGATCGAGGGCAAGAAGATCCAGGCGATCAAGGTGCATCGCGAGGAGACCGGCCTCGGCCTCAAGGAGGCCAAGGACGCGGTCGAGTCCCTCTGAGCGACTGTCGGCGGGTGTTACTTGGCCCAGTCGGTGTTCCAGCCCTCGACCGAGTCGGCCGGGCGCGGGTCGGGGCCGGTGTAGATCGCGGACGGGCGGATCAGGCGCCCGGTGCGCTTCTGCTCGAGGATGTGCGCCGACCAGCCGCCGGTGCGGGCGCAGGTGAACATCGAGGTGAACATCGGCGCCGGGACCTCGGCGAAGTCGAGGACGATGGCGGCCCAGAACTCGACGTTCGTCTCGAGCACGCGGTCGGGACGACGCTCGCGGAGCTCGGCCAGAGCGGCCTTCTCCAGTGCCTCGGCGACGGCGTAGCGGGGTGCGTCGAGCTCCTTCGCCGTGCGGCGCAGCACGCGGGCGCGGGGGTCCTCGGCGCGGTAGACGCGGTGGCCGAAGCCCATCAGTCGCTCGCCGCGGTCGAGCAGTCCCTTGACGTACGCCGTGGCGTCGCCCGACTCCTCGACGTCCGCGATCATGCCGAGCACGCGGGAGGGGGCGCCGCCGTGCAGCGGGCCGCTCATCGCGCCGATCGCGCCCGAGAACGCGGCGGCCACGTCGGCGCCGGTGGAGGTGATCACGCGGGCGGTGAAGGTGGAGGCGTTCATGCCGTGCTCGGCAGCCGAGCTCCAGTAGGCGTCGATCGCCTTGACGTGCTTGGGGTCGGCCTCGCCCTTCCAGCGGATCAGGAACTTCTCGGCGAGGGTCCTGCCCTCGTCGACGAGCTTCTGGGGCACGACGGGCTGGTTCAGGCCGCGGGCCGACTGGGCGGCGTACGACAGCACCATGACCGCGACGCGGGCGAGGTCCTCGCGGGCCTGCTCGTCGGAGATGTCGTAGGTCTGGCCGAAGCCGAAGGCCGGCGCCAGCATCGCCACGGCCGCCTGGACGTCGACGCGCACGTCGCCGGTGTGGATCGGCAGGTTGTAGGGCTCGGCGGCCGGCAGGCCGGGGGTGTAGGAACCGTCGATCAGCAGGCCCCAGACGTTCTCGAACGGGACCCGTCCGACGATGTCCTCGATGTCGACACCGCGGTAACGGAGCGCGGAGCCTTCCTTGTCGGGTTCGGCGATCTCGGACTCGAATGCGATGACGCCCTCAAGGCCGTGGTGAACCTCGGTCATAACGGGTGGCTCCTTTGCCGTGCTGCAGTGTCGGACCTTTGCATTCTGCCCCCAGCCTCGAAGCAGCGACAGAACGGGGTCTCGACCTGTGGTCCGCGGCCGCCGGTGCGCCCGTAGGCTCGCGGTGTGGAATCAGCACCGTGGGCGACGCAGCGCCAGGAGTACTCCCGCATCGGCATCGTCGAGAGCGCCCTGCCCGAAGACCCGCTCAAGCTCTTCCGTTCCTGGTACGGCGACGCAGGCACCCTGCCCGAGCCGAACGCGATGGTGGTGGCCACCGTCTCCGCCGACGGGCAGCCCTCGGCGCGCACCGTCCTCTTGAAGGGGCTCGACCCCCGAGGCTTCTGCTTCTTCACCAATCTCCAGTCCCACAAGGGATCTGACCTCGCAGCGAACCCGCGGTGCGCGCTCCTGTTCCCATGGCACGCGCTCCAGAGGCAGGTCCGTGTCGAGGGCGCGGCGGTGCTGTTGCCACGCGACGAGGTGGCGGCGTACTTCGCGACCCGGCCGCGCGGAGCCCAGCTCGGCGCGTGGGCCTCGCCGCAGTCGCAGGTGGTCACCGAGGCCGGCCTCCATGAGCGGTACGACGACGCGGCCGCGCGCATGCCGGGGGAGATCGAGGTGCCCGAGCACTGGGGCGGGTACGTCGTCGCGCCGGAGTCGATCGAGTTCTGGCAGGGACGCGAGAACCGCATGCACGACCGGTGGCGCTACCGCCGTTCGGGGGACCACTGGCGCCGTGAGCGCCTAGCCCCCTGATCGACCCGTCGTGAGTTCTGTCGGACTCACGACGGGTCGACGTAAAAACACTTGTGAGTGAGTGCTCACTCATTTACTCTTTCCGGCGTGACTCCTCGCGCCAAACCCCTGTCGCCCGCGGACCGACGCCAGGCGATCCTCGACGCCGTCGTGCCGCTGGTCATCGAGCACGGCGGAGACCTGAGCACCCGGCTGATCGCCGAGGCGGCCGGGGTCGCCGAGGGCACCATCTTCCGGGTCTTCGCCGACAAGACCGAGCTGATGTGGGCGGTCGCCGAAGAGACGATCAACCCCTCCCACGGGCGCGAGGAGTTCGACGCGATGCTGGCCGACACCGACGACCTCCACGAGCGCGTCCGCCGGGCCGCGGAGTCCCTGGCCGTCCAGATGCGGCGGTCGTTGACGGTGATGTTCGCGGTCCGCTCCTACTTGATGAAGCACGGCCCGCGCCCCGATCCCGATGACCCGCCGCGTCCACCCGAGTTCCTGGTCCGCGCCAACCGCGACCTGCTCGAGATGCTGGCCACGCTCTTCGCGCCGTACGCCGACAAGATGCGTGTGCCACCCGCGACCGCCGCGGTCGTCCTCCGTTCCCTGGTCTTCGGGTCCCGCCATCCCGGCATGGAGCTCGACGCCGATCTCACGTCCGACCAGATCGCCGACATCATCGTCGGCGGAGTCATGCTCCCCGGGGAGGAAGCCTGATGTTGCTCCGTCTCATGCGCACCTATCTCGCGCCGTACAAGGGTTGGATCGCGGTCGTGGTCACGCTCCAGTTCATCTCGACCGTGGCGATGCTGTTCCTGCCGAGCCTCAACGCCGACATCATCGACCAGGGCGTGGCCGAAGGAGACACCGGCTACATCGTGCGCGTGGGCGGCATCATGCTCGGCGTCTCGCTCGTGCAGATCGTCTGCTCCGTGGTCGCCGTCTGGTTCTCCGCGCGTACGGCGATGGCGTTCGGCCGCGACCTGCGCGCAGCCGTCTTCCACCGCGTCGGCACCTTCTCCGGCCGCGAGGTCGGGCAGTTCGGTGCGCCCTCGCTGATCACCCGCAACACCAACGACGTGCAGCAGGTGCAGATGCTGGCCCTGATGACGTGCACCATGGCCGTCGCCGTGCCGATCATGATGGTCGGTGGCGTGCTGATGGCGATGCGCGAGGACCTCGGTCTGTCGTGGCTGCTCGCGATCGTCGTACCCGCGCTCTTCCTGGCCGTCGGCGTGGTGGTCTCGCGCATGGTGCCCAACTTCCGGCTGGTCCAGGAGCGCATCGACGGCGTCAACCGGGTGCTGCGCGAGCAGATCACCGGCATCCGCGTGGTGCGCGCGTTCGTCCGTGAGCCCCATGAGACCCGCCGCTTCCAGAAGGCCAACGACGACCTGACGGACGTCTCGGTCAAGGCCGGCCGGTGGATGGCCACGATGTTCCCGCTGGTGATGCTGATCGTGAACGTCTCGAGCGTCGCGGTGCTCTGGTTCGGCGGACACCGCGTCGACAGCGGTCAGATGGAGGTCGGTGCGCTGACCGCGTTCCTGTCCTACCTGATGCAGATCCTGATGTCGGTGATGATGGGCACCTTCATGCTGATGATGATCCCGCGCGCGGCGGTCTGCGCCGACCGGATCACGGAGGTGCTCGACACCGACACCAGCGTCGTGCCGCCCGCGCGGCCGGTCACCTCGGTGCAGCAGTCCGGCCACCTGGTCCTCGACGGAGTCGGGTTCACCTATCCCGGCGCCGAGCAGCCGGTCCTGCAGGACGTCAGCTTCGAGGCCCGGCCCGGCGAGACCGTCGCGGTCATCGGCTCGACCGGCTCCGGCAAGTCGACTCTGGTCGACCTGGTGCCGCGGCTCTTCGACGCCACCACCGGCAGCGTGCAGGTCGACGGCGTCGACGTGCGCGACCTCGACCCGGAGTCGCTGTGGCACCGCATCGGGCTCGTCCCGCAGCAGGCGTTCCTGTTCTCCGGCACGGTGGCCAGCAACCTGCGCCACGGCAAGCCCGACGCCACCGACGACGAGCTGTGGCGTGCGCTCGAGATCGCCCAGGGCCGTGACTTCGTCGAAGCCATGTCCGAGGGGCTCGAGTCGCCGATCACGCAGGGCGGCACCAACGTCTCGGGCGGCCAGCGACAACGCCTGGCCATCGCCCGGGCGCTGATCCGGGAGCCGGAGATCTACCTCTTCGACGACTCCTTCTCGGCCCTCGACCTGGCCACCGACGCCCGGCTCCGCGCCGCACTGAGGCCGGTCACCCGCAACGCGACGGTGGTCCTGGTCGCCCAGCGGGTCTCCACGATCCGCGACGCCGACCTGATCCTCGTGCTCGAGGACGGCATCGTCGTCGGCCGCGGCACCCATGACGAGTTGCTCGCCGACTGCCCGACGTACCAGGAGATCGTCGAGTCGCAGCTGACGGCGGAGGAGGCAGCATGAGCACGACGGAGAAGACCGACAAGGGCGGCACCCTCAAGGAGACCGAGCGCATCACGGCCGGCCCCGGCCCCGGGCGCGGCCCGATGGGCGGCGGCATGGTCGGCCAGAAGGCGATGACCTTCGTGCCCTCCGCCAAGCGCCTGATCGGCCGCATCGCGCCGTACCGCGTCAAGGCGATCGCCCTGGTGGTGCTGGCGATCGGCAGTGTCGTGCTGACCGCGCTGGGCCCGCGCATCCTCGGCCACGCGACCGACCTCATCTTCGACGGGCTCTTCGGCAACCAGTTCGACGCCGGCCTGACCCAGGAGCAGGTCGTGCAGGCGGCGCGCGACCGCGGCGACAACAGGCTCGCCGACATGATGGCGTCGATGGACTTCGTGCCCGGCCAGGGGGTCGACTTCGGCGCCGTCGGTGCGGTGCTGCTCATCGTGCTCGGGCTGTACGCCGGCGCATCGATCCTGTCGTTCATCCAGGGCTTCCTGCTCAACGACGTCGTACAGGGCACGGTCATGGACATGCGTTCCGACGTGGAGGACAAGGTCAACGCGCTCCCGTTGGAGTACTTCGACCGCCAGCCCCGCGGCGAGCTGCTCAGCCGGGTCACCAACGACATCGACAACATCAGCCAGACCCTGCAGCAGACCCTGAGCCAGCTGCTCACCTCGTTGCTCACGGTCGTCGCGGTGATCTCGATGATGTTCTGGATCTCACCACTGCTGGCGCTGATCGCGCTGGTCTCGGTGCCGATCTCGATGTACGCCACCTCGCTCATCATGAAGCGCTCGCAGAGCCAGTTCATCGCCCAGTGGCGGCTGACCGGCACGCTGAACGCGCACATCGAGGAGACCTTCTCCGGCCACGCCCTGGTCAAGGTCTTCGGCCGCCAGAAGGAGGTCGAGCAGCGCTTCGAGGAGGAGAACGAGCGGCTCTACGAGGCCTCGTTCAAGGCCCAGTTCGTCAGCGGGCTGATCATGCCGCTGATGATGTTCATCGGGAACCTCAACTACGTGGTGATCGCGGTCGTCGGTGGTCTCCGGGTGGCCAGCGGATCGCTGAGCCTGGGTGAGGTGCAGGCGTTCATCCAGTACACCCGCCAGTTCACCCAGCCGCTGACCGCGGTCGCGTCGATGATGAACCTTCTCCAGTCGGGTGTCGCGTCGGCCGAGCGGGTCTTCGAGCTGCTCGACGCAGACGAGCAGCGCCCCGACGGCCAGGTCGCTCCGGCGGCCCCCGGCGAGCGTCACGGCGAGGTCGTCTTCGACCGTGTCTCGTTCCGCTACGACGAGGACAAGCCGCTCATCGAGGACCTCTCTCTGGTCGCCCAGCCCGGTCAGACGGTCGCGATCGTCGGCCCGACCGGCGCCGGGAAGACCACCCTGGTCAACCTGGTGATGCGGTTCTACGAGGTGACCGGCGGGCGCATCACGCTCGACGGCGTCGACGTCTCCGCGATGCCGCGCGCCGAGCTGCGCGACCAGATCGGCATGGTGCTGCAGGACGCGTGGCTCTTCGAGGGCACGATCCGCGACAACATCGCCTACGGCCGCCCCGACGCGACCGAGGAGGAGATCCTCGAGGCAGCCCGGGCCACGTTCGTCGACCGCTTCGTGCACTCGCTGCCCGACGGCTACGACACGGTCATCGACGAGGACGGCGGCAACATCAGTGCCGGTGAGCGCCAGCTGATCACCATCGCTCGCGCGTTCGTCTCCGACCCGGCGCTGCTGATCCTCGACGAGGCCACCAGCTCGGTCGACACCCGCACCGAGCTGTTGCTCCAGCAGGCGATGGCGGCCCTGCGCAGTGACCGTACGTCGTTCGTGATCGCCCACCGGCTCTCCACGATCCGCGACGCCGACCTGATCCTGGTGATGGAGGACGGCGCGATCGTCGAGCAGGGCACGCACCACGAGCTGCTCGAGGCCGACGGCGCCTACGCCACGCTCTACCAGTCGCAGTTCGCGGCGCCAGTCGCCTGAGGCAGGCATCCGGGTGGGTGGCAGACGGGCTGCCGTGAACAACTGCGGCAGTTGGTGCGGTCGCCACGGCGGGTCAGGCGTGGACCGGGGCTGCAGCGCGCGGACTGCCGCAGTTGTCGACGCCGACCTGGCGTCCGGCGGGCGGCGAGCGCAGCGCGGCCGCCGTACGCCGAGCGTGCGGCGGCCCTGTGGAGAACCGTTTGCGCCGCTGGACCACGCATCCGAGGCTTGGCCCATGACGGCACCGGACTCGAAGGCAGCCGAGCTGCTCACCGAATGGGGCGGTCTGGCCAGCTCTGCTCAGCTGCGCGGGGCGCTCACCGATCGGCAGATCACAGCAGCGGTCGAGGCCGGGGCAATCGTCAGGCTCACCCGCGGACGCTTCGCGTTGCCCACCGTGCCGGCCGCTGCAGCCGGTGCCGCTCGGGTCAACGGGGTCGTGTCGCACCTGAGTGCTGCGCTGCACTGGGGATGGCCGGTGAAGCTGCCGCCCGAGAAGCCGATGGTCACCGTGCCACGAGGGCGCAACCTCACGCTCCCGCGCCGACACAACCTCGCTGTCCACTACGCCGACCTCACACCCGGCGAGGTGCGCAACGGTGTCACCAGTCCGTTGCGCACGGTGATCGACTGCGCGCGGGTCCTGCCGTTCGACGCCGCCCTGGCCGTGGCCGACTCTGCCCTGCGTTCGGGCCGGATCAGCCACGACCAGCTGATCGCCGCGGCCGAGGCAGCGCCACGCAGCGGTCGTCCGGCCGCGCTGAAGGTGGCGCGCTTCGCCGACGCGCGCGCCGCCAACCCGTTCGAGTCGGTGCTCCGCGCGATCACGATCGAGATGGGCCTGCGCCTGGCGCCGCAGCTCACCTGCCTGCCGTACATCCAGGTTGATCTCGGCAGCGAAGAACTCCGCTTGGTGGTGGAGGCCGAGTCGTGGAGCTACCACGGTGGCAAATGGGCCTTCGAGGCCGACGTCAATCGCTACACCCGGCTGGTTCGCGACGGTTGGGTGGTGGCCCGGTTCACCTGGTCCGACGTGATGTTTCGCCAAGACGTCGTGCGCGAAATCCTCGCGGACCTCGTGGCCATGTGTGAAGAACTGCGGCAGTTCAGGCAGAGCGCCTGAGCTGCGGAGCGCGAGACGGCAAAATCAAAACGTGAACTGCCGCAGTTGTTCACCGCGGCGAGGGTCGGGCACACAGCAATGCCCGGAAATGGGAACGACCCGCAGGCGTTGACGAACGGTTTCCCCGAGGGGACCTTCTCGTCGTCTTCCGGCGGACCAAAAAGTCCGGAAGCGCCTGCGGGTCGGGTGACTGCCTTGAATTCGCTGGCCGCTTGCAACGCTGCGCAGTGAATCCTGTCGGCAGGGAAGCTGCTAGCGGGCAGCCACCTCACAAGTCCGGTAAGAATGCATCTTCTGGACCACCTCCTTTCACGTGTCCTGCAAAGGTACGACTGTGGGGCCGCCCTCACAAGGGGTTTTCGAGGGTCCGGCAAAACCTCTTCACACGAGCCAGGCGGCGGTGTCCGGCGGCAACCCGTCGTCGACGGGACCACTGGCCAGCAGCACCGTTCCGTCGGGCATCGCGACGGTCGTCGTACCGCAGTTGAGGACGGCGGTGACCGGACCGCGACGGAACGTGAGCACCTTTGCGCCGAGGTCGAGCAACTCGACCTGGTCGCCGGCCGTCGTCGCGAACGTACGCCGCGCGCTCAGGGCCCGCCGGTAGAACGCCAGCGTCGACTCCGCGTCCTCGGCCTGGGCCTCGGCGGTCAGCGACGACCACCCGGCCGGTTGCGGGATCCACGGCTGGTCGCAGCCGGGTCCGAAGCCGAACGGCGGGGCGTCGCCCGACCACGGCAGCGGCACCCGGCACCCGTCCCGACCGGGCTTGCCGGTGGTCAGGGCCTGCGGGTCCTGCCAGTGCGCCCGGTCGACGTCGACCTCTTCGAGACCGAGCTCCTCGCCCTGGTAGATGTACGACGACCCGGGCAGTGCCAGCATCGTCATCGTGGCGGCTCGCGCCCTGGCCAGGCCGACGGTGCCGCCGCCGTACCGGGTGACGTGCCGGATCACGTCGTGGTTGCTCAGCACCCAGGTGGGCGAGCCGCCGACGAGGGCGACGGCGGCCAGGGTCTCGGTGATGACGGCAGCGAACTGCGGTGCCGACCAGTCCGCCGAGAGCCAGTGGAAGTTGAACGACTGGTGCAGCTCGTCGGGCCGCACGTAGCGCGCCAACGAGGCCGCGTCCCGGGTCCACGCCTCGCCCACGGCCATCCGGTCGTCGGGGTAGGAGTCGAGGATGCGCCGCCACGCGCGGTAGACGTCGTGCACCTCGGGCTGGTCCCACATCGGCTCGTGCTCGGGGTGCTGCGGCCCGAGCAGGTCGGCGGCCAGGTTGGCCTCGCGCTCGGCATCGGTCAGCCGCTGGTCGGGCAGCCCGGGCTCCTTGAACAGGCCGTGCGCCACGTCGATGCGGAACCCGTCGACGCCGCGGTCGAGCCAGAAGCGCAGCACGTCCTCGAACATCGCGGGGACCTCGGGGTTGCGCCAGTCGAGGTCGGGCTGGGTCGCGTCGAAGAGGTGGAGGTACCACTGGCCGTCCGGCACCCGCGCCCAGGCCGACCCGCCGAAGACGGACTCCCAGTTGTTCGGCGGCACAGTGTTCGGCGGCACAGCGTCGGCCGGCACAGTGTCCGGCCCGTCGCGGAACAGGTAGCGGCCGCGCTCGGGACTCCCCGGCCCGGCGGCCAGCGCCGCACGGAACCACTCGTGGTCCTCGGAGGTGTGGTTCGGCACCAGGTCGACGATCACCCGGATGCCGTGGGCATGCGCCTGCTCGAGCAGCGTGTCGAGGTCGGCCAGCTTCCCGAAGAGCGGGTCGACGTCGCGGTAGTCGGCCACGTCGTACCCGTGGTCGTGCTGCGGCGAGGTGTAGAACGGCGTGATCCACACGGCGTCGACGCCCAGCTCGGCGAGGTAGGGCAGCCGCGAGGTGATGCCGGGCAGGTCGCCGATGCCGTCACCGTCGCTGTCGGCGAAGCTGCGCACGTAGACCTGGTAGCAGACGGCGTGGCGCCACCAGGCCTCGTCGGTCACGAGAAGTCGGCCGGGTCGATCGCGATCCAGGTGTGCTCGGCGCGGGCCACCACGCGGCGGTCGGCGTCGTAGAGCGTGCTGGCGGTGAACGTCTTGCGGCCCTCGGTGCCCCGGGCCTGGCCGACCACGACGTGCTCCTCGCCGATCGCGGGCAGCGCGTCGACGGCGGCAGTCATCCGGCCCAGCACCAGGGCCCGATCCTCGAAGTCTCCGGCCCAGGCACCGATGCAGTCCAGGGCGGCCCAGGTGGCTCCGAGCGAGGCGCGGCCGTGCTCGTCGACGTACTCGTGGTAGTCCTCCTGAACACTGGGGTGCGGGGTCCACGTCGAGGCCACCCGGCTCTGGCCGTCGATCTCGCCGACCGGGCCGGGGAAGACGCGCAGGCCGTCGCCCTCCGCGCGGTCGGTGCCGCAGGCGAAGCAGGTCGGGAACGGGTGCTGGCGCAGTCCGGCGTACGACGCCTCGGCCGCGCGCGCCTCGTCGGGGGAGACCTGCTCGACCGGGGTGAGGGTGTCGTCGGGGAGCACCCGCGCGGAGAGCACGGGCAGGCCACCGAAGGAGGCCACCAGCGTGCCGTCGTCGTCACCGGCCACGGTCATCGCGGCGTCGAGCGGAGGGGGCTGGCGCAGCGTCACCTCGATCACCGGCCACCGGTCGGCCCGGTTGTCCGGGCAGTCGTGCTGGACCAGCGCCGCGAGGGCGCCTGCGCTCCAACCGCCGTTCCCGGACTTCGGCGGGCCGCAGAACCGGGAGGGAATGGTCAGCTCCGTGGCGGGGAAGTGCAACATCTTGTCGATCGCTCCAAGCGTGTTCGTGCGTCAGTCGTGGCTGCTCGACGTCGAACGTAGCCTGATCCGGGCCAAGTCAGTAGTGCCGGGCTCACGCAACACCCACCGGTAGGCAACAATGGGGCACGTGAGCGACCTGATCGACACCACCGAGATGTACCTCCGCACGATCTACGAGCTCGTGGAGGAGGGAATCGTGCCGTTGCGGGCGCGGATTGCCGAGCGCCTGCACCAGAGCGGCCCCACCGTGAGCCAGACCGTGGCCCGCATGGAGCGTGACGGCCTGCTGACCGTCGAGGGCGACCGCCACCTCGAGCTCACCGACGACGGCCTGCGCCTGGCCACCCGCGTGATGCGCAAGCACCGCCTGGCCGAGCGGCTGCTCACTGACGTGATCGGCCTCGACTGGGAGTTCGTGCACGCCGAGGCCTGCCGGTGGGAGCACGTGATGAGCGAGACCGTCGAGCGCCGCCTGATCGAGCTGTTGGGCCACCCGACCGAGTCGCCGTACGGCAACCCGATCCCGGGCCTCGACGAGCTGGGCCAGAGCGGCGTCGGCGAAGACTTCATGGAGGGCGTCGAGTCGCTCTCAGCGGTCGCCGGATCGGACGAGTCGCGGGTGCACATCCGCCGCATCTCCGAGGAGATGCAGAAGGACGAAGACCTGATGGGCGCGCTGCGCCGGGTCGGTGCCGTGCCCGACAAGACCGTCGTGGTGATCGCCACCGAAGACGGCGTGCTGATCGGCTCGGGCGGCGAGACCGCCGAGATCATCCCCGAGGCGGCCGACCACATCTTCGTCAAGCGTCTCTGAGCTCCGATCTGCTTCGAGCGCTGAGCGCACCGAGGAACTCACTGGTCCCGGCGTGCAGCGTGTACGTCGCAAGGTCGTCGCCGCGGGTCGTCCCGCGGTTCACGATCACCACGGGCACACCGAGCTTCGCGGACCGCTTGACGAACCGCAGGCCCGACATCACGGTCAGGGACGAGCCGGCCACCAGTAGCGCCCCGTCGCGCTCTGCCAGGGCCTCGACCGCGTCGTAGCAGCGCTGCACCCGCGCGGCCGGCACGTTCTCGCCGAAGAAGACCACGTCGGGCTTGAGCACCCCGCCGCACGCCTCGCAGTCGGGTACGACGAAGCCGGCCGTGTCGTCGAGGTCGACGTCCCCGTCGGGTCGTGACGCGACGTCGGCGTGCGCGTCGGCGTACCCGGGATTGAGCAGGTCGAGCCGTTCGTGGAGCGCCGACCGGCTGCTGACCGTGCGGCAGGACAGGCAGATCACGTCGGAGATGCGGCCGTGCAGGGCGATCGGGTTGCTGCCGGCGGCCTCGTGGAGGCCGTCGACGTTCTGGGTGACCAGCAGGTCGACACGGCCGCGGGCCTCGAGCAGGGCCAGTGCGCGATGGCCGGCGTTGGGCAGCGCGTGGTGCATGCGGCCCCAGCCGACGTGGCTGCGCGCCCAGTAGCGCTGTCGGGCCGGCGGGCCGGAGACGAACTCGCCGTAGGTCATCGGCGTCCGCGCCACGGAGTCGGGGCCGCGGTAGTCGGGCACGCCGGAGTCCGTGGAGACCCCGGCCCCGGTGAGGACGACGAGCGGTCGCGCGGCGAGGAAGGCGAGGGCCTCCGTCGCGAGCGCCTCCGTCGCGGGTGCCTCTGTCAACGGGCGTATCTCAGCTCGGCACGGGCCTTGCGCTTCTCGGCCTCCACCTCGCGGTTCTTCGGCGGGACGTTGGTGACCAGCTTCTCCAGCAGGTGCGCGGTGATGTGGGCGATCTCGTGCACGGCCTCGTCGAAGGCGGCCTGGTTCGCCTGGGCCGGCTTGGTGGTCCCGCTGACCTTGCGGACGTACTGCAGCGCGGCGGCGGTCACCTCGTCCGGAGTGGCGGGCGGCTCGAAGTTGTTGAGGGGTCGGATGTTGCGGCACATGCCCACAAAGGTACGCCGGACCCACGCTGGTTGAGGAGGTCGTTCTGCGACCGACTCGAAACCAGGCTGCGGCTCTAGGGCACGATGTGGACATGGCTGATCGCGAGTTCGACATCGTCCTGTTCGGTGCCACCGGGTTCACCGGAGGCCTCACCGCCGAGTATCTGGCGCGGCACGCTCCGGCCCGCCTGCGCTGGGCCCTGGCCGGCCGCAGCAAGGCGAAGCTCGAGGCGGTGCGTGATCGCCTCGTCGCGATCGACCCGCGGCTCGAGGTCATGGAGCTGCTCGTCGCCGACGCCGCCGATGCGGCCGCCCTGGGCGAGGTGGCGGCCCGGGCCCGCGTCGTGATCAGCACCGTCGGCCCCTACCTGGCGTACGGCGAGCCGCTGGTCGCCGCGTGTGCAGAGAAGGGCACCGACTACGTGGACCTCACCGGCGAGCCCGAGTTCGTCGACCGGATGTGGCTGGCCCACCACGACACTGCGGTCGCCTCGGGTGCGCGCCTGGTGCACTGCTGCGGCTTCGACTCGATCCCGCACGACCTCGGCGTCTTCTACACGATGCGGCACCTGCCGCCGGACGTGCCGGCGAACGTGCGGGGCGTCGTACGCAGCAATGCGACGTTCTCCGGCGGCACCTTCCACTCCGCGCTCGGTGCGATGGAGCGGGCCCGGCAGATGAAGGCCGCCTTCGCCGAGCGTCGGCGCAAGGAACGGCGCTCTGAAGGCCGGTCGAGCCGTGCCGTGGCCGGCAAGCCGCACCGCGACAGGCTCCTCGGCTACTGGCTCCTCCCGCTGCCGACGATCGACCCGCAGGTGGTGCAGCGCAGCGGTGCGGCCCTGGCGTCGTACGGCCCGAAGTTCATCTACTCGCACTACGCCGGCACGAAGACGCTGCGCTACGCCGCGGGCGGGGCCGTCGGGGTCACCGCGCTGGCGGCGGCCGCGCAGGTCGGGCCGGTGCGCAACTTCCTGAAGGGCAAGGTCAAGCAGGGGGAGGGTCCCTCCGAAGGACGACGCCGCAAGTCGTGGTTCACCGTCGACTTCGTCGGCGAGGCCGGCGGCGAGGTCGTGCACACGCGGGTCTCCGGGGGCGACCCCGGCTACACCGAGACCTCGAAGATGCTCGCCGAGTCGGCGCTGTGCCTGGCCTTCGACGAGAACCCCGAGACCGCGGGCCAGGTGACCCCGGCGGTGGCCATGGGCGACCGCCTGCTCGACCGCCTGCGCAGCGCAGGAATGGGGTTCGAGACCATCACTGGTTGAGGCTCGGTTTGCGCCCGGGGACGGTGGGGGAGGGTGTCGGCACCAGACCCTGACCCAGGGCCCGCAGAGAAGGAACTACCCCCATGCGCAACCGCCGCCTCCGTGCCGGAACCACCGTCGTCGCCGCCGTGCTCGTCCCCCTGCTGGGACTGAGCGCCTGTGGGTCCGACGACAAGGACGACGACAAGTCCTCGACCAGCGACTCACCCGCGCAGCCGAGCAGCGACGAGCCCACCGACGAGACCAGCGTCTCTCCCTCGGAGACGCCGTCCGAGGAGCCCTCCGAGGCGACCACCGAGGAAGCCGGCTCGACCGGTTCCCTGCCCTCGTGGGCGCTGCCGGTCACCAAGCCGGGCGACCTGCTGACCACTGCCGAGGTCGGCGACGTGACCGTCGCGGTCTACCAGGTGGGCCACGAGAAGGCGACCGACGACGGCAACTTCGTCGACCCCGACACGAACAAGCCCATCCTGAAGAAGGGTGACGACCTGATCTTCGTCAACTACGTGATCACCAACAACGGTGACCCGATCGACCTCGGCTCGAGCCGCGTCTCGATCAGCGCGCGCTACGACGACTGGAAGTGGATGCAGGGGATGGACAGCGACACCGACGACTCGGTCTTCGAGTCGCAGGGTGTCAACCAGGACGACCTGGGCCCCGACGG
Source organism: Nocardioides sp. Soil796 (assembly GCF_001429525.1). Taxonomy (NCBI): domain Bacteria; kingdom Bacillati; phylum Actinomycetota; class Actinomycetes; order Propionibacteriales; family Nocardioidaceae; genus Nocardioides; species Nocardioides sp. Soil796. The sequence continues at coordinate 547,682 of NZ_LMSQ01000019.1, read as the reverse complement.
CTACAACGAGCGCGGCATCTACACGTTCGGCACCGGCGAGACCTACTCGTTCGGCGAGAACTTCGCCTACCAGAAGAACTCGCCCATCACCTTCGACGTGACCATCACGCCGGTCGACGCCGAGGGCGAGCTCCAGCACGACCTGAAGTCCGAGGGAGAGATCAAGACCACGATCAAGTGACGGCTCGGATCACTGGGTGGGGACCAGGACCCGAACAGGGGTGATTGAGACCTGCGGGCGCTGAAAGGCGCCCGTGGTCAACCCTAGGCATTGCCCCGGTGTGACGCACGCCACGGGCTGTCAGGGTGACGGGAATGTCCGAAAAAGACCTGAATCGGAGTCCCCTCATGACCAGCACCTCAGCCTCTGCGGAAGCCCGCCGCAGCCGTACCCTCCACTGGGTGGTCGGGCTCTCGTTCGCGGCCCTGCTCTTCGACGGTTACGACCTGGTCGTCTACGGCACCGTGGTCCCCACCCTGCTGGCCGACAAGAGCCAGATCGGTGCGCTCACCCCCGAGCAGGCCGGCACGCTCGGTAGTTGGGCGCTGATCGGCGTGCTCGTGGGTGCGCTGACCGCGGGCGCCATCGGCGACCTGGTCGGCCGCCGCCGGATCATGCTCGTGAACATCGCCTGGTTCTCGGTCGGCATGGCGCTGACCGCGACGACCACCAGCATCTTCACCTTCGGCGCCGGTCGCTTCCTGACCGGCATCGGAGTCGGGGCGCTCGTGGCCACGGTGGGTGCCCTGGTCGCGGAGTTCGCTCCGGCCGACCGGCGCAACCGCTACAACGCGATCGTCTACAGCGGCATCCCGGCCGGCGGCGTCTGTGCCGCCCTGGCCGCCATCGTGCTCGACGACGTGGCCGGCTGGCGCGGCCTGTTCTGGATCGGTGCCCTGCCGGTGCTCCTCCTGCTGCCGTTGGCCTGGGCCAAGCTGCCGGAGTCGCCGCTCTGGCTGCTCTCTCGCGGTGAGACCGAGCGGGCGGCCGCGGTGTCGCGTCGTACCGGCGTCGCCCTGCCGGCTGCCGGCACCGTTCCCGCCACTCAGGCGACCAAGGCCGACAAGGTCGGCTACGCGGCGCTCGCCTCGCGTCCCTACCTGGTGCCGACCATCCTGCTCGGCCTGATGAGCTTCTCGGGCCTGCTGCTGACCTACGGCCTCAACACGTGGCTCCCGCAGATCATGGAGGGCAAGGGCTACGGCAAGGACTACGCGCTCGCCTTCCTGCTGCTGCTCAACCTCGGCGCCATCGTCGGTGGGCTGATCGCCTCGTGGGTGGCCGACCGCAAGGGCGCCCGGCGCGTGGTCGCGACCACCTTCCTGCTGGCCGCCGTGGCGCTGCTCCTGATGCCGTTCGACCTGCCGTTCACCGTGCTGCTGGCCGCCGTTGCGGTCGCCGGCGTCGGGTCCATCGGCACCCAGGTGCTGATCTACGGACTCGTGTCCAACTACTACCCCACCTCGGCCCGTGCCGCGGGCGTCGCCTGGTGTGCCGGGTTCGGCCGCCTCGGCGGGATCGTGGGCCCGGTGATCGGCGGCATCCTGGTCGGCGCCGGAGTCGGCGGCAGCACCGCGTTCCAGCTGTTCGCCGCGGTCAGTGTCGTCGGCGCGGTGGTCACGCTCTGCGTGCGGGGCGTCGCCGGAGGTCGTACGTCGACCGCGGTCACGCCCGACGAAGAGGCTGCCGTGGCCCGGGACGCCGTACCGGCCTGAGGCGATGCACGAGGGCCCGGCACCGGAGTCGATTCCGGTGCCGGGCCCTCGTCGTACGTGCCCCAGGCAAGAGTCGAACTTGCGACCTTTCGCTTAGGAGGCGGCTGCTCTATCCACTGAGCTACTGGGGCGGGCGGCAGACATCCTGCCATGCCCCCATTGTCGTTGTTTTGGCGGATTCAGGGTTGAACCGCACAATTTGGGAGGCTGCATTACCGTTCAACGGGCGCAGCCCGCGCACGACACCCCATTCATCGAGTGAGAAGTTCGAGTGAGCAACGACGACCCGACCGGCCGCCACCGCGGCGAATCCGAGCACAAGCATCGCCTGCTGAGCGTGCTCGGATACGGGATCCTCGTCCTCACCCTCGGGTTCGGGCTCTTCGCGGTCTACACCTACCGGCACCTCAACGAGAACCTCAACGTGCTCAACGTCGACAAGCAGCTCGGCGACGATCGACCCGACCAGGCTGACCTGCAGAAGTCCGGCAAGCCTTTGAACATCATGGTCATGGGGTCCGACTCCCGTGAAGGCTCGGGCAACAACATCGACGGCCTCACCGGTGGTGGCCAGCGCTCGGACACCACGATGGTGCTGCACCTCTCCGCCGACCGGAAGTTCGCGTACGGCGTGAGCCTCCCGCGCGACGCCATGGTCGAGCGACCGACCTGCTACGACGACGACATGGAGGAGATCCCCGGGGGCTTCGACATGTGGAACGCCGCGTTCGCGTACGGCGGCCCGGCGTGTGCGATCCGCCAGTTCGAGCAGCTCTCCGGAGTGCGCATCGACCACTTCGTCGTCGTCGACTTCAACGGCTTCAAGGACATGGTCGATGCCATCGACGGCGTCGAGGTCTGCATTCCCGAGGACGTCGACGACGACGTCGGCAACATCCACCTCAAGGCCGGAACCCGCGAGCTGGAGGGCCAGGAGGCGCTCAACTACGTGCGCGTCCGCCACAACATCTCCAACAACGGCGACATCGGCCGGATGAAGCGCCAGCAGGCCTTCATCGCGGCGATGGTGAACAAGGTCAGCTCCAAGGGCGTCCTCGGCCGGCCTGACCGCCTGTTCAGCTTCCTCGACGCGGCCACCAAGTCGCTCACCCTCGACCAGCGGCTCGGTTCGGTCGTGAAGATCAAGAACCTGGCCGAGCAGTTCCAGAACATCGGCACCGACAACATCAAGTTCATCACCGTGCCGTGGGACTTCTACGAGCCCGACCCGAACCGCCTGGTCTGGGCCGAGGACGCGAACCTGCTCTGGAAGAAGATGAAGTTCGACGAGCCGCTGAGCAAGCGGCTCAGCTCCGACGTGATCACCGCCGCGCGGCGCCCGGGCTCCACCGCGACGCCCGACCCCGACTCCAGCGAGTCGCCGTCCGCGGATCCCTCCGACGAGGCGACCGAGCCCACCGAGGCGGAGACCGACGCGGCCGAGGCCGCCGAGGCCAACGGCCTCTGCGCCTGATCATGGCGACCCAGGACCCACCCGAGGAGGAGACTCCCGAACCGGAGACCGCCTGGCAGCGCCGCAAGCGCCTGGCCGCGATCTTCGGTGACGTGCTGCCCGAGACCACCGGCGACGAGCGCGGGGCGGACTCGTCCGGCAAGCCCGACGACTGGTACCGCAGCCAGGTGCCTCCCCACCACGGCTGACCGCGTTCGATCTCGAGGGACGTGAAATGGCAACGAGGCCCGACCCCCTCCCAGGGGTCGGGCCTCGTTGGCTCAGGCGTGAAGGGAACTCAGGCCTTGGTGGCGAGCTGGTCGCGGATCTGCGTGAGCAGGTCGACCTCGGAGGGGCCTGCGGCCTCGCCCGGGAAGAAGCGCTCCTTGGCCTTCGTGTAGGGCACCACGACGAAGAAGTAGACGACGGCACCCATGATGATGAAGGCGATGACGGCGTTGAGGAAGGCGCCGAACGAGTTCAGCTCGTTGCTGAAGACGTCCTCGGCGCTCTCCGGGAGGAGGCTGGTCAGCCAGTTGGTGAACGTGCTGACGACGTCAGCGAACGCCAGGGCCATGATCAGACCGGTGGCGATCTCGACGAGGTTCCCGCGGAGTAGGAAGTTCTTGAACCCATCCATTGATATTTCTCCTTCTTGATCCGGACTCCCGAGGGCGCCGGAATCCCAATATGGGGACTAGACAGCGCAACACGCTAGCGTGAAATCGTGGCGGAGAGATAACGCGTCGCCGCAGCAGAAGCGACAATTTCGGACATGCTGGTCGACGTGGCGACGACCACCAGGCGACCGGATGTGCCGATCCGGGCACTCCGCACACCCTCCTCGGGCAGCGCGATCACCGCCACGTCGTCACCGACGCGCTCGGTGTCACCCGTGCGTTGGTCGGTGGCCAGCAGGTCGATGCGGTCACCGACACGCAGCAGCGCGACCGCCCCGTCGTCGGGCACCCGCACCGGCACGGCGACCATGCCGGGGTAGCCGTCGAGCAGGCCGGCGCCGACCAGGCGCACGTCGGTGACCGGCTCCCCGCGACGCACCGGACCGGCGGTCGTGCGCCCCACGGCGTACGACGCGCTGGCGACCCGGTCGGGCGCGGAGTCGGCAGGGAGGTCGACGGTGGTGAGGTCGGCCGCGGACAGGGTGGCACCGGCCGGCAGGTCGCGCGCAGCGACGGTGACCGTGACCGTGGGTGGGGGACTCGGCGCCATCGTGCGGACACCGGCGAACACCGCCCCGGCCACACAGACGGCACAGAGCAGGCGGCGTCGGGCCAGGACGGCCCGGCGCATGCCGTGGCGCAGGTCGCCGAGGCGGCGGCGGAGGTCGGGGCTGGACGGAGCTGAGCGTGTGCTGGCCATGGCAGCGAGGCTAGGTCGCCGCGGACGAGCGTGGATCGGTTCTCCACAGGTGTCGTACCATTGGCAGTCGGCCCGGCCGAGTGCCAGCCCGCGTGCCAGCCGATCACACTGCTCTCCCGGAGGATTTCCAGCCCGTGCCCACCTATCAGTACGCCTGCACCGAGTGCGACCACGCCTTCGAGCAGGTCCAGAAGTTCAGCGACGACGCGCTCACCGTCTGCCCGGTCTGCGAAGGCCGCCTGCGCAAGGTGTTCAACGCAGTGGGCGTGGTCTTCAAGGGCTCCGGCTTCTACCGCACCGACTCGCGAAGCGGGTCGAGCTCGTCGCTGCCGTCCTCGGGCGGCAAGGAGTCGGGCGGCAAGGACTCTGGCAGCAAGGAGTCGGGCAGCTCGAGCAGCAGCAGCGACTCCGGCAGCTCGTCCGCCAAGGACTCGGGCAGCTCCAGCAGTTCGAGCAGCTCGTCCAGCAGTACCACCTCCAGCGCGTCCTCCAGCTCCTGAGCACCCCCGCGGGGACAATGCCACTGTGGGAATGGGCCGTGGTGGGAGTGGGCCGAGCGTGAACCTCAGGCAGGGCTGGACGACCTTCCGACAGTGGCCGTGGGCCGCGCGCTGGGCGTCGTACGTCGCAGCTGGCCTCGTGCTGGCACTGGTCGCCAGCCTGGTCACCGGCGTCGTGCTGGTGCGCAAGTCGTTCCCCCAGATGGACGGCGAGATCGCCCTGCCCGGCCTCGAGGGTGACGTCACGGTCGTCCGCGACGAGCACGGCATCCCGCAGATCTACGCCGACACCACGGCCGACCTGATGCGGGCACAGGGCTACGTGCACGCCCAGGACCGCTTCTACGAGATGGACGTACGCCGCCACATCACGGCCGGCCGCCTCTCGGAGATGTTCGGCGAGACCACCCTCGAGACGGACAAGGCGATCCGCACGATGGGCTGGCGCCGGGTTGCCGAACGTGAGCTGGCAATGTTGCAGCCCGACACCCGGGCCGCGCTCGAGGCGTACGCCGACGGGGTGAACGCCTACCTCGAGGACCACTCGCTGTCGGAGATCTCCCTCGAATACACGCTCCTGCGCGCCGGTGGGCTCGACTACCACCTCGAGGAGTGGAGCCCGGTCGACTCGCTGGCCTGGCTCAAGGCGATGGCCTGGGACCTGCGCGGCAACATGGACGACGAGATCTCGCGCGTGCTCCTCTCGGTCAACCACACCCCCGAACAGGTCGACGAGCTCTACCCGCCGTACGACTTCGAGAAGCACGCGCCGATCGTCGGGCAGGGCGCCCTCGTCGGCGGGCGCTACGAGCCGGAGGCCACGCGTCCGGGCAGCCGCAACCCGGCCCGCCCGGCGTACACCGCCGCACAGGTGCGCGCGGTGGCGAGTGCGCAACGCGGCATGGACGCCGTGCCCGCGCTGCTCGGGAAGGGTGAGGGGATCGGCAGCAACAGCTGGGTGGTCGACGGCGAGCACTCGAGCACCGGCAAGCCGTTGCTGGCCAACGACCCGCACCTGGGCACGAGCATCCCCGGAATCTGGTACCAGGTCGGGCTGCACTGCCGCACCGTTTCCGAGGACTGCCCGTTCGAGGTGTCCGGCTTCAGCTTCTCCGGCGTGCCCGGCGTGGTGATCGGCCACAACGCCGACATCGCCTGGGGCTTCACGAACCTGGGCCCCGACGTCACCGACCTCTACCTCGAGAAGCTGGACGGCAACACCTGGTTGTACGACGGCCGCTACCGACCGCTGAAGACGCACACCGAGACGATCAAGGTGCACGACGGCGAGGACTTCGAGCTGACCGTGCGGGAGACCGACCACGGGCCACTGCTCTCCGACGTGTCGAAGGAGCTCAGCACCGTCGGGGCGAACGCCGAGGCGCCGAAGGGCCAGGACCGTGGCAACGGCTACGCGGTGGCGCTGCGCTGGACCGCACTCGATCCCGCGCCCACGGCTGACGCGATCCTCGAGCTGAACCGGGCCTCGGACTGGAACGAGTTCCGCGCCGCCGCAGCCGACTTCGCCGTACCGGCGCAGAACCTCGTCTACGCCGACCGCGAGGGGCACATCGGCTACCAGGCGCCGGGGCGCATCCCGATCCGCAAGTCCGGCAACGACGGCTCCGTGCCGGTGGCCGGGTGGCTGCGGGAGAACGACTGGAGCAGCCTGACGATCCCGTTCGACGCGCTGCCCACGCTCTACGACCCGAAAGACGGGTTCGTGGTGACCGCGAACCAGGCCGTCGTCGACGACTCCTACCCGATGTACCTCACCGACGACTGGGACCGCGGCTACCGGTCGCAGCGGATCCGCGACGTGATCGAGGCCGAGGGCGAGCTCTCGATCGATGACATGACCGCTCTCCAGCTCGACGACCGCAGTGCGCTGGCCGACGTGTTGGTGCCCTACCTGCTCGACATCAGGTTGCCCGGCGGCTACCGACGCGACGGGCAGAAGGTGCTCGCCCGGTGGAACCACGAGCAGGGTGCGACGTCCGCCGGCGCGGCCTACTTCAACGTGGTGTGGCGCAACCTGCTCGAGGCGACGTTCCACGACGAGATGCGCGAGTCCCTGTACCCCGACGGCGACAGTCGTTGGTTCTCGGTGGTCTCGAACCTGCTCGAGGACCCGGCGAACCCGTGGTGGGACGACCGCGGCACCCGGGCCGTCGAGGACCGCGACGAGATCCTGCGGCAGGCGTTGCTGCAGGCCAGCGACGAGATCATCCGGCTGATGGCGCGCGACCCGCACGACTGGGAGTGGGGTCGGCTGCACCGCCTCGAGCTGCGCAACCAGACCCTCGGCACCTCCGGCATCGACCCGGTCGAGACACTGTTCAACCGCGACTACCGCGTCGGCGGCGGCAGCTCGCTGGTCAACGCGACGTCCTGGGACGCGGCGGAGGGCTACGAGGTCACCTCCGCGCCGTCGATGCGCATGGTGGTCTCGCTGGCCGACTTCGACGACTCGCGCTGGATCAACCTGACCGGCAACTCCGGCCACGCCTTCCACCCCAACTACACCGACCAGACCGAGCTGTACGTCGAGGGGCGCACGCTGCCGTGGGCGTTCAGCCCGGACGCCGTCGACGAGGCCGAGGAACACACGCTCACCCTCACCCCGCCGTGACGCGTCAGAACCGTCGGATGCCCGAGGGTGTGGCGGCCGCGGTCACGGGTCGGTCGTGCGGCTCGACGGGCACCTGGTCACGCAGCTCGTCGTCGTAGAGCAGCACGCAGACGAACGTACCGACCGGCACCCGCGCCAGTGCCCGGTCGTAGGACCCGCCGCCCCGGCCCATGCGCATCCCGTCGCGGCCCACGGCCAGTCCGGGCACCAGCACGACCTCCGGCGTGGCAATCGCATCCAGGCCCAGTCTTGGTCCGGTCGGCTCGAGCAGCCCGCGTCGGGCCTGTTCCAGCGAGCCGTCGTACGCCGCCCAGTCGAGGTCGTCGTCGGGGGCCAGCACCGGCAGGATCACGCGCTTCCCGGCGGAGACGAGTCCGTCGAGCAGCAGTCCGGTTCCCGGCTCGGTGCCGATCGAGACGTACGCCGCGACACTGGCCGCCCGGCGTACCTCCGGAGCGGCCAGGAGATGCTCCGCGAGGGCGACTCCACCGGCCGACACGTCGGCCAGGGAGAGCCGGTTGCGGGCGGTGACCACCTGGTCCCGCAGGGCGGTCTTGGCGACGGTCATGTCCCATAGGTTAGGGCGTGGTTGTTGTCCCGGGCGCTGGTCGGCCTACGATCGAAGGCATGGGCAGTTCCGCACTGAGACGTGCACTCGACAAGATGGCCGACGCAGACATCGAGCCCGGTGCTCGTGAGGTCTTCGCGCACTACTTCCGCCTGCTCGAGGTGGGTGAGACGGGGATGATCCCTGAAGACGCCATCGAGCCGCTGGAGATGGAGTCGCTGGCCGACGTGAGCGTCGCCGACGACGCGGCCTCCGCGGCGATCGCCACGACGGCGGTGATCAAGCTGAACGGCGGCCTCGGCACCTCGATGGGCATGGACCGTGCGAAGTCGCTGCTGTGCGTGCGGCGCGGACTGTCGTTCCTCGACATCATCAGTCGGCAGATCCTCTCGCTGCGCAAGGAGTACGGCGCGCCGCTGCCGCTGATCTTCATGAACAGCTTCCGCACCTCCGAGGACACCATGGCGGCGCTGGGTCGCTACGAGGACCTCCCGGTGCCGGGGCTGCCGCTGGAGTTCCTGCAGAACAAGGAGCCCAAGCTCCTGACCAAGGACCTCTCCCCGGTGGTCTGGCCGAAGAACCCCGACCTCGAGTGGTGCCCACCCGGCCACGGCGACATCTACACCGCGCTGGTCGGCAGCGGGCTGCTCGACCAGCTGATCGAGGCCGGCTACGAGCGGGTCTTCGTCTCCAACTCCGACAACCTCGGCGCGGTGCCCGACGCGCGGGTGGCCGGCTGGTTCGCCGAGTCCGGCGCCCCCTTCGCCATCGAGGCCGTACGTCGCACCGCCGCCGACCGCAAGGGTGGCCACTTCGCCCGGCGCAAGGCAGACGGACGCATCATCCTCCGCGAGACCGCGCAGACCCTGGAGTCCGACCGACCGGCGCTGGCCGACCTCGACCGGCACCGTTACGCCAGCACGAACAACCTGTGGTTCGACCTGGCCGCGATGAAGCGGACCCTGGCCGAGCGCCACGGCGTGCTGGGGCTGCCGTTGATCCGCAACATCAAGCACGTCGACCCCGGTGACAAGACGTCGCCGGAGGTGATCCAGGTCGAGACCGCGATGGGCGCCGCGATCGAGGTGTTCGAGGGGGCCCGCACCATCGAGGTGGGCCGCGAGCGCTTCGTGCCGGTGAAGACCACCGACGACCTGCTGGTGCTGCGCTCCGACGTCTACGACCTCGGCTCCGACTTCGTGCTCGAGCAGGCCGGTGAGCGCATCCCGCTGATCACCCTCGACCCGTCGTTCTACCGACTGGTCGGCGAGTTCGACAAGCGGTTCCCCCAGGGCGCGCCGTCGCTGCGAGGCGCCGGGTCGTTGAAGATCGACGGCGACTGGACCTTCGAGTCCAACGTGAAGGTGACCGGTGAGGTGGAGCTGCCGGCGGAGAAGGGTGCCCAGCGCGTGGCCTCGGGGACGGTGCTCGATGGCTGAGCCCCTCTCGACTCAGCCGATCCCCGTGCGTGAGCACGTTGCCCGCATCCTCGACACGATCGAGCCCCTGGGCGTCTACGGCCAGACCCTGCTCGACGCCGGCGGACTGCCGATCGCCGAGGACGTCACGTCGCCGATGCAGCTGCCGCCCTTCGACAACTCCGCGATGGACGGCTACGCGGTGGCGTTCCACGACGTCGCCGACGCCGCCGAGGACCACCACATCCACCTGCCGGTGGTGGGCGAGATCGGTGCCGGCCAGGCCCGGCTGGTCGCCCTGTCGCCCGGCACGGCAGTGAAGATCATGACCGGTGCGCCGGTGCCGCACGGTGCCGACGCCGTGGTGCCCTACGAGTGGACCGACCGGGGCGTCGCCCAGGTGCAGATCACCCGGGCGCCGCGCGAGGGCGAGCACATCCGGCGGGCCGGCGAGGACGTCGAGACCGGCGAGGTGCTGGTCTCCGAGGGCACCGTGCTCGGTCCGCGCCACATCGGCCTGCTCGCCGCCGCCGGTCGTGCCGAGGTGCAGGCCCGCCCACGCCCCCGCGTGGTGGTGATGTCGACCGGCACCGAGCTGCGCGACCCCGGTGCGACGCTGGCGCCCGACTCGATCTACGACTCCAACTCGTTCATGCTGGCCGCGGCCGTCCGCGAGGCCGGCGGCATCCCGTTCCGCGTCGGTGCGGTCCCCGACGACGCGGCCGGGTTCACCGAGGCCTTGCAGGACCAGCTCGTGCGCGCCGACATGGTGATCACCAGCGGTGGGGTCAGCGAGGGCGACTACGACGTGGTCAAGGAGGCCCTGCGCGACACGGGTTCGATGTGGTTCGGCAAGGTCGCGATGCAGCCCGGCAAGCCCCAGGGCTTCGGCCTCGTCGGAGATGACGAGGTGCCGATCTTCACGTTGCCGGGCAACCCGGTGTCGGCGTACATCTCGTTCCAGGTGTTCGTGCTGCCGGCACTGCGCAAGCTGCAGGGGCGTACGCCGTACGAACGGCCCACGCGCACCGCCCGGCTGACCCATGGCCTCTCCTCGCCGGAGGGACGCGAGCAGTTCGTGCGCGCCGACTACGACGCCCGAGTCGTGACGCCGGTCGGCGGCCACGGCTCGCACCTGCTCGGCGACCTGGCCGCGTCCAACGCCCTGATCAACGTGCCGGCCGACGTCACCTCGCTCAAGCCCGGCGACTCGGTCGAGGTGCTCTTGCTCGACGAGGCCTTCTGATGGGCGACCGGCTCACCCACGTCGACGAGAGCGGCGCGGCCCGCATGGTCGACGTGTCCGGGAAGGCGGTCACCGCGCGCGAGGCGACCGCCTCGGGCCGGGTGCTCGTCTCGACGGCCGTCGTGGCGCTGTTGCGCGGCGACGGCGTGCCGAAGGGCGACGCGCTCGGCGTGGCCCGGCTGGCCGGCATCATGGGCGCCAAGCAGACCCCGTCGCTGATCCCGTTGTGCCACCCGCTGGCGATCTCGGGCGTGACGGTCGACCTGGTCGTCGGCGACGCGTCGGTCGACATCAGGGCCACCGTGCGCACCACCGACCGCACCGGCGTCGAGATGGAGGCACTGACCGCGGTCTCGGTGGCTGCCCTGACCGTGATCGACATGGTCAAGGCCGTCGACAAGGGCGCGGTGATCACCGACGTGCGCATCGAGGCCAAGTCCGGTGGCAAGTCGGGGGAGTGGACCCGTTGACCATTCCGCCGGCGCCGCCACTGCGGGCCGCCGTGGTGGTTGCCTCCAACCGCGCCGCCGCCGGGGTGTACGCCGACGAGACCGGCCCGCTGATCGTTTCTGCCTTGCAGGGTTGGGGATTCTCGGTTTCCGAGCCGTCCGTCGTACCCGACGGTGATCCGGTCGCCGAGGCCATCAGATCGGCAGTGGAGGCCGGGGCGCGAGTGGTCCTGACCACCGGCGGCACCGGACTGACGCCCACCGACCGCACGCCCGAGGCGACCCGCCCGCTCCTCGACCGCGAGGTGCCGGGCATCGCCGAGGCGATCCGTGCGCACGGTGTCGGCAAGGGCGTGCCGACCGCGGCCCTCTCAAGGGGCCTGGCCGGGGTCTCGGGAAATTGCCTGGTGGTGAACCTTCCCGGATCGCGTGGCGGCGTGAAGGATGGTCTGGCCGTGCTCGAACCCCTGCTGCGGCACGCCGTCGAGCAGATCATCGGAAGCGACCACACATGAGCCATTGGCCCGTCACCTTGGAACACGGCGAGGTGACGCTGCGGCCGATCGAACAGTCCGATGCTCGTGACTGGCGCGATGCGCGCAACCGCAACGCCGTGTGGCTCAAGCCGTGGGATGCGACGGTCCCGCCGGGCGCCCGGGCCCGACCGGCCACGTTCCGGGGAATGGTCAAGCGGCTCACCAGGCTGGCCCGCGACGACGAGGCGATGCCGTTCGTCGTCGAGGTCGACGGCGAGTTCGCCGGCCAGGTGACCGTCAGCAACATCGTCCGGGGCTCGGGGCAGTTCGCTTCGATCGGCTACTGGATCGACCAGCGGTTCGCCGGACGCGGCGCGATCCCGCTGGCCGTGGCGATGGCGATCGACTACTGCTTCCTGGTGGCCGGGCTGCACCGCATCGAGATCTCGATCCGTCCGGAGAACACCAACTCCCTGCGGGTCGTGGAGAAGCTCGGCATCCAGCAGGTCGGCTATGCGCCGCGGTTCCTGCACATCGACGGGGCCTGGCGCGACCACCGGCAGTTCGCGATCACCGCCGAGGAGTGCCCCGGTGGCCTGGTCCGCCGGCTCGAGTCCTGAGCGTCTCCCCGCCGGCCAATCACACACGTCACACCAGTTGTTTTGCGACACACCTATGGACATCCGCCTCACAGTTCGCTAAGGCTCATAACCTCTGAGGCGTGGAACTGTCCGGAATCATCTTCGTCGCCCTCGCCGTTGCCTGGGCGGCCTACCTGCTGCCCAAGGCCCTGCGACACCACGACGAGGTGTCGCGAAGTCGCTCGGTCGAGCGATTCTCGAACACGATGCGGGTGCTGGCCCGCCGCGAGCCGGTCACCGGCTCCAGCGCACGCCTGGTCGTCCAGCCCGGCCGCTCCGACAACGCCACCGAGGTGACGGTCAAGGGTGCGGCGGCGTCGACTCCGGGTGCCACGCCCGCCCAGATCCGCGCCCGTCGCGAGGCCACCCGGGTGGCCACCGCGCGCCGTCGCCGCGTGTTCAGCATCCTGCTCTTCCTCAACGTCGCGGTTGCCGCGGTCGCCACCGCCGGTGTGGTCGGCTGGGTGTGGCAGTCCGCACCGGCCGGCCTGATGGTGGTCTGGCTCGTGCTGTGCCGCCTGATGGTGCGGTCCGAGATCGCTGCCGACGCCGTACTCCTCGGGCACGCGCCCGTCGAGGACGCGGCACTCGAGGACGACGCCGACGACCTTCCGGCCGACTACGACGTGGACCGCAACGACCAGGGCTTCGACGAGGTCGCACCCTCGGCCGAGACCGCCACGATCAACGCGATCGACCCCGAGCTCTGGGACCCGGTGCCCGTCACCCTGCCGACGTACGTCAACAAGCCCGCCGCCGTACGCCGCACGGTCCGCACCATCAATCTGAGCGAGCCCGGGGCCTGGACCTCGGGTCGCACCGACGAGGACGCTGCGATCGCCCGCGAGGCCGACGCCGCGGACAAGGCCGAGCGGGACGACCGCGACCAGGGCGACGGCAAGGTGGCCGTCAACTCCTGATCCCCAATTCGGAACCGTCCGGACGCTGGTGATATCTTTTTTCCTCGCGTGAGTACGTCGACGCGATGGGGCTGTGGCGCAGTTGGTAGCGCGTCTCGTTCGCAATGAGAAGGTCAGGGGTTCGAATCCCCTCAGCTCCACAGATTGAGAACCGCTCCTCGCCTGCAGAGATGCCGGGAGGAGCGGTTTTCGTCTTTCCCGTGGCCGACCACGTGCCACCGAAAGCAGCCCGGTGGCGACCTACGTCAGCACCTCCTTCGTCGGGCCGAGCGGATCCGCGAACCGCTGACGGTAGGACGTCGGTGTGGTGGAGTACGCCGCGGTGAAGTTCTGGCGGAAGGTCACGACGCTGCGGAACCCGCTGGTGCGGGCGATGCGGTCGATGGGCCACGTGGTGCTCTCGAGGAGTCGTCGGGACTCGTCGAGGCGTCGGGCCAGGACCCAGGTGGCGGGGGTGGTGCCGGTGACTTCGCTGAAGCGACGGGTGAAGTTGCGCCGGCTCATCCGGGCGTGGGCAGCCAGGGTGTCGACGGTGAGGTCCTGGTCGAGGTGGGCCAGGGCCCAGTCGAGGGTGGGGCTCAGGTGGCCCACCCCTCCGGGCTCGGGGATCGGTCGCTCGACGTACTGGGCCTGACCGCCCTCGCGGTGGGGTGCGACGACGAGGTGTCGGGCGACGGTGGCGGCGGCAGTGGAGCCGAGGTGGGTGCGCACGATGTGCAGGCAGGCGTCGATGGCCGACGCGGTGCCGGCGGAGGTGAGGACGTCGCCGTGGTCGAGGTAGAGCGCTGAGGCGTTGACCTCGATCGCGGGGAACCGCCGGGCCAGCTTGGCGGCGGCGCTCCAGTGGGTCGAGGCACCTCGGCCGTCGAGGATGCCACTCTCGGCCACGGGGAAGGCGCCCAGGCACAGGCCGGCGACGCGGGCACCGTGTCGATGCGCCGCTCGGATGCGGTCGGTGAGGTGCTCGTCGGCAGGGGGAAGGTCGGTCGGCCACGACGGGAAGACGAGGAGGTCGGCATCGATCGCGGAGGGCCCGGCGACGTCGTCGATCAGGATCCCCTCGGCGGTGCGGATCGCCGTCCCGTCCTCGGTCCACACGGTCGTGGTCCAGTCGTCGGCGAGGCCGGCGCGGGTGACCTCGCCGAACACGAGCAGTGGTGCGGCGAGGTGAAACATGGTGATGCCTTCGAAGGCGTGAACGGCGATCCGCATGGTTGGCCCAATCTCATCGAAGTGTGTCAGTTGTGCCACTCACGGTAGCGCACCATCGAGACACACGATGGGTGCACGAGCAGAGCCGTCTGCTCACGCACCCGAGGAACCAGGAGAAGGTTGAGATGACCGCACCACGCAGAGCGCTGATCCTCGTCGACGTCCAGCAGGAGTACTTCGAGGGGATCCTGCAGATCCAGTACCCGCCGCGTGAGGAGTCGCTGGCCAACATCGTGCGCGCGATCGATGCCGCGGAGCAGCAGGGCCTGCCCGTGGTCGCGGTCCAGCACCAGCTCCCCGAGGGTGCTCCCGTCTTCGCCGTGGGCTCCCCGAGCTGGCAGCTGCACCCGGAGATCGAGAAGCGCGCCACCGCGTCGTGGAAGCGGGTGACGAAGAGCTGCGCCAGCGTCTTCGCCGGCACCGACGTCGCATCCTGGCTGGCCGAGCAGGGCGTGGACAGCATCACCGTCGTGGGCTTCATGACCAACAACTGCGACGTCGCCACCGCGGTGGCGGCCGAGGAGCTGGGTCTCTCGGTGGAGCTGCTGTCCGACGCCACGGGTGCGATCCACCTGGCCAACGAGCAGGGCAAGGTCGAGGCCCGGCGGCTCCACGAGACCCTGCTGACCCTGCTGCACTCCAATTTCGCCGCGGTCGCCACCACCGACGCCTGGCTCGCCGCCGTCGAGAGCGGTGCGCCCCTGCCCAAGAGCAATCTGGGTACGTCGGCCGTGCAGGGACGCGCAGCCTTCTCGGCCTAGCCCTGGATGGTTCGGCGGCCGCCTCGACCTCGGTGCGTGACAGCCACGAGGATGGAGGCAAGGATTGAGCTCCGACTACGAGAGGCCGAGATGACCGAGACGACCGACCAGGACATCACCGTCCACGACGCACCCGAGAAGCACCGCTACGAGATCCACGTCGGGGAGGTGCGCGCGGGGTTCGCCCAGTACCGCCTGCCCGACGAAGGGCATGTCGACTTCGTGCACACCGAGATCGACGACGCGTTCAGCGGCCAGGGCCTGGCCTCGCGGCTGGTCTCTGCGGCCCTGGCCGACGTACGGACCCGTGGCAAGCGGATCATCCCCCACTGCCCGTACGTCGCCGGGTGGATCAAGCGCCACCCGGAGTACGACGACATCACCGACTGGCCGCAGCCTCGCCAGTGACCGAGTCGGCGACCGAGCCGGTGATCGACGCGGCGGCACGGTAGCTGAACGCGATGATCGGGCCGAGCGTCGCGCCCCCGGCCCAGTAGGAGCCGCCCGAGAACGACGCGACGCAGTTGCCGACGCCGTACAGGCCGGGGATCGGCTCCCCGGAGTCGTCGAGGACCCGCGCGTCCTCGTCCACCTGAGGGCCGCCCTTGGTGTCGAGCGTGCCGCCGGTCAGCAGGGTCGCGTAGTAGGGCCCGGTGTCGCTGATCGGGAACATGGTGGGGTTCGCGCCGTGGTCGTCGTCGGGCACCGCGCCGTTGAAGACGTGCTGGATGGGGCGCTCGCCACGGTGGAACTCGGCGTCCTCGCCCGCGTGTGCAGCGGCGTTGAACGTCTCGAGGGTGTTGCGCAGGGTGGGCAGGAAGTCGTCGGCCACGCGGGCGCCACCGGTGTGGGCGGCGTACTTCTCGAAGCGGAGCCGGATCTGCTCGGCCAGGTCCGCCAGCGTCTCGCCCACGATCACGTGGGCGGTGTCCTCCGATCCCGGCGCGGGGATGACACTTCCGAACCGATCGTTGCCGGCGGTCTCGGCGGTGCGCTGGTCCCACACGCACACCGAGACGAGGTTCGGGTACTCCGCGGCCTCGCCGTCCCAGCGGAAGAAGCTCTGAGCGATCTCGTGGTACTGCAGCTTCTCGTTGACGAAGCGCCGTCCCTCCTTGTTCACGATGACCATCGAGTCGCCGACCATGGTGAACGTCCCGGAGAGGTCGGGACGCCGGGCCACGGTCTTCTCCAGGGGCAGCGGGCACATCCACGCCGCATTCATGTTGCGCGGCTGTGCTCCCAGAGGCATGGCGATGCGGAGGAAGTCGCCCTCGTTCGTCGGAGCGGCGCACCCCGGGAAGACCGGATGGGCCAGGTGGTTGCGACGCAGCTCGTCGTCGTGGGTGAAGCCGCCGCTCGTGAAGACGACCGCCTTGCGGGCGCCGATGCGGACCGGCGTGCCGTCAGCGGTCGTGGCCTCGACGCCGACCACGCGACCCTCGTGCACGACGGCACGCTGGACGCGATGACGGAGGCGGATGTCGACACCGTCGCGCTCCGCGGCCTCGGCCAGGCTCCGCGTGGTGACCCGGCCGCCGTCGTGCATGGTCTCGGCGGCATCACGGTGGATCAGGACGCGTCCCCGGTTGGCGACGTCCTCGGGCAGCTCGGAGTGGTAGTCGGGGACGTCGGGCACGTGCCGGTAGGGCAGGGCGCCGCGTTCGTTGAGCAGTTCGGCCGCCGGAGAGGCGCTCTCGTGGATGGCGCGCAGGCCGCGGAGCTCCAGGTCGGTCAGGCCGAAGGTCGGGCTGCCGGCGTCGTAGCGTGCGGGGTAGGAGAGCCGGGCGACGAACCGCAGATAGTCGGTCTCGTCGTCGTGCAGCCCAGCGGCGCGCATCGGCTCGTTGTCGGGCACCCAGTACCAGTAGGCCGCCTTGAGCGCGGTGCCGCCGACCTGCTCGGCCTTCTCGAGGACGATCACCTCGGCGCCGCCCCATCGGGTGAACAGGGCGGTGGGCAGGCCCGCGCCCCCGCCACCCACGACCACCACGTCGGTGACCGTGTCGAAGTCCAGGCGGTCGGTGGGGCGGGCGGACTCGCGCGGGATCGGGTTCGGTGTCTGCGTGGTCGTCACGACGCCTCCCTCAGGCCTGGGCTGCGGCGAGCCACGGGTAGCGGGCGGTGTCGGCGTCGACGTAGTCGGGATCGAGGTGGATGTGCAGTCGCTGGATCTTGCCGTCGCGGATCTCGAAGACGTTGCAGAAGCGACCCCCGAGGCCCACACCCCCGCGCCAGGTGCTGCCGTCGGCCAGCTCGCCGTGCGTCATGCCCTCGGCGACGACCATGTCGTTCTCGATGACGTAGTTGAAGTAGGCGTTGTCGTGCACGATGGCTGCGAACATCGGCCACAGGTCGGCGAAGAGCTGCTCGACCTCCTTGATCCCGCGGGCCGCTGCGTGCTTGGGGAAGTAGACGTAGGCGCTCTCGTCGAACAGGTGGAGGAACGACTCCCCGGCGTCCATGAGCTTGAAGTAGCTCACCGCCACGGCCTTGCGGTCGTCGCGGGTCATCGGCGTGCTGGTGGTCTCGGGCATGGTCTGTCCTTCGTGAGGTGGAGGGGGGCTGGGCTGTGAACGTGGTCACAGTTGTAGCACTCGATGTGCGCACAAACAAGAAATATTCGAAAATAAGGGAATATGCGAGCGTGTTACTTTGGGGCGCATGACGAAGACCGAAGCCGAACCGATCCGGGACCCTGGTGCCGACCACCTGCTCACGCCGCAGAACTGTGTGGTGGTGTTGATCGACTACCAGCCCGAGCAGTACTCCACGATCACCTCCACGACCAAGGACGAGATCGACCTCAACGTGGTCGCACTTGCTCGCCTGGCCCGGCTGTACGACGTCCCGGTCGTGCTCTCGACCGTCGGCGTCGACCTCGGCGTGAACCAGGGCACCAGTCAGGTGATCCTCGACGAGCTGCCGGGGGTGAGTGAGCTCGACCGGACCGGTGTGAACGCCTGGGAGGATCCCGACTTCCGTGCGGCGATCGAGGTCACCGGTCGCCGCAAGGTGGTGATCGCAGGGCTCTGGACGGAGGTGTGCCTGACCTTCCCGACCCTCGACATGCTGGCCGAGGGCTACGACGTGTACCCGGTCGCCGATGCGGTGGGCGGTGTCAGTCGCGTCTCGCACGAGCGTGCGTTCGACCGGATGATCTCGGCCGGCGCGCACCCGGTGACGGCGATCTCGTTCGGCTCGGAGCTGATGCGCAACTGGGCCCGGCCAGACTCTGACAACCTGCGCCAGGTGATGCGGTGGTACTTCCCCGAGCGCCAGCGGCGCGGTCTCGCCTGACCGGAGCCTCAGTGGTGGGCGGCCTGCTCGATGTAGGCCACGATGCGTGAGAAGAGTCGGCTGGCGGCCGACAGGTCCCCGTGGTCGGTGCGGGGTGGAGCGGCCAGCTCGTCGACCAGCGTCGTGGCCGGCTGAACTCCCGCGTCTGCGGCGAGGCGGGCGCAGGTGCGTGCCGCGGTGCGCACTGCGACGGGGTCGAGCGTCCACATCGCCTCGAACCTGCGGCTCCCCTCGTCGACCTCATCCTGGCCGGGGAGCTCCCAGGCGGAGAGTGCCACCGGCAGGGCGGTGCCGTCACAGATCAGCGCCCACTCGCGACACATCGGCGCGTCTTCGGTGAGGGGGACGTGGGCGATCCGACCCCCGTCGAGGTCGCTGATCGGACCCGCCGCGAAGGCGAACGTCGCCCGGGCCGTCCGGGCCAGGTCCTCCCACCGTGCCAGGGAGCTGCGCAGGTGCGCCTCGCGCTGGAAGGAGCCGAAGAGCACGGGATGGTCGGCGCGGGCGAGCTGCTCGTCCTCGATCGCGTGGGAGAGCGCCACCAGGGTGGACTTGCGCAGGACCTGCGTCGTCAGCTGCGGATGTGAGGCCCGCAGGGTGGCGTGCACCGACGGGGTTCTCGGCAGCTCTCCGACGTCGGCGATCGCGGCCTCGAGCCGGACCCCGGCCGACTGGCGGTTCAGCACCGCCCGCACGCGTTCGACCGTTCCGGGGTCGTAGCGCCGGTGCCCGCTGGCCAGTCTCCGGGCGGTGGGGAAGCCGTGTCGGACCTCCCACATGCGCAGGGTTGCGGGGCTGAGGCCCGTCTGTCGGGCCAGCTCCCCGATGGTGAGGGAGCCGGTCGGCAGGTCTTGCAATTCCTCATTCCCTGTGCGCACCATTGGAGCATAAACCTAAACAACGTGTTTAGGAACCTGTGTAGGAATGGGGAAGGTAATCATGAGCTCCAGCGAACGCCCCCAACGGTCTGACGAGAACACTGACCAGGAGGTCGACTGGACCGACCTCGGCATGAGGATGTGGTCGTTCCTCACCGGTCGCGAGGCCGCGATCAACTACGAGTTCCAGGACATGCTGGTCGAGATCCCGCGCGACACCGGCAGCAACGCCCCGCGGGCGACCTGGCGGCTCAACGGCACGCTTCGGGTGACCACCGACGACAACGCGTCCCTCCGATCGGCGTGACATGCCCACCCGGCTGAAGATCGCGGCAGACCTCGGCTTCACGATCGAACGGCCCGGTGGGCGCACGGTGCACGGTCGACTGCACGGAGAGGGCAGCAGGCTCCGTCTCGAGGTCGATCATCCCGAGGCGTTCGCCACCCGGGCGGACGCCGTCGGGCTCGCCTCGCTCGCCGCCGGACTGGCGAAGCGCGGCCTGGTCATCGACGTGACCCGGGGCAGCAGGATCCTGCTGAGCCTCGGTGCGGTGCGGGTCCCGTGGTGGCACCGTCGCCTCACCGGTTCCCGGCACATCCGCATCGGGAGTGTTCGGGGCCTGGTCGCACCCGGGCGGGCGCGGCTCGCTGCCGGCGACGGAGAGGGCGTGCTCCCCGTCCGCGATCTCGTGCCGCCCCGGACCCTGCTGCCCATCGCCCCCACGTTCATGAGGCCGCCGCGTCGGCGCGTCACGATCACGCACGACCCGGCCAAGGGCGGGCAGCCCCGTCTGGTGCTGGTCAGCAACGACGACCGGGCCCCCTTGGGCAGGCGCCGGAACCACCGGCTCCGGGGGCCCCTCACGAGCATCGGCGGCAGCGACGAGTGCGACATCCGGCTCGACGGGCTGCACGCGTTGCATGCCGAGGTCCTGCACGACGACGAGGACGAGTTCGTCGTCGTCGCCCACGCCGACGACGTACGGGTCAACGGCGCACGCGTGCAGCGCCAGCGCCTGCGGACCGGCTCTCGCCTGCAGGTCGGCGCCTGGACGCTGGTCTTCACCCGCGAGGAGTACGCCGACCACGGCCGGCCCTACGGCGGCCGCATCGGCGGTGAGCTCGGGCACCAGCGACCCCAGCCGCCGCGCCACGTCCTCAACAGGGGACCCGATGACTGAGCCGGTCCTCGTCGCCGGGGCGACCGGCTTCGTCGGACGCCGGCTCGTCGACGCGCTGGTCGCCACGGGAGTGGAGGTCCGGGCGATGACGCGCCGCCCGGACGCGTACGACGGTGCGGGTGAGCCGGTCGCCGGCGACGTGCACGACGCGCCCTCCCTCCACGACGCCCTGGCCGGCTGCTCAGCCGCCTACTACCTGGTGCACTCCCTCGGCTCCGACGACTTCGAACGACTCGACGCGGAGGCCGCGCGGGCGTTCGGCAAGGCGTGTGCCGATGCCGGTGTCGGTCGCATCGTCTACCTCGGCGGCCTGGGGAGCGACGGCGACGACCTGTCGGCGCATCTCCGCAGTCGCCGCCAGGTCGAGTCCCTGCTCGGTGAGTCGGGGGTTCCCGTCACGGTCCTGCGGGCCGGCATCGTGGTCGGACACGGCGGCCTCTCGTGGGAGATGACCAGGCAGCTGGTCGACCACCTGCCGCTGATGGTCACCCCACGTTGGGTGTCCACGCGCACCCAACCGATTGCCGTCGATGACGTGGTCGGGTATCTCGTCGGTGTGCTGGAGCTCCCCGAGACAGCCGGGGAGACCTACGAGATCGGGGGCCCGGAGGTGCTCCGCTACGCCGACATGATGCGTCGGGTGGCGACGATCCGTGGTCGGCCGCTGGTGATCCTGCCCGTCCCGCTGCTCAGCCCCGCACTCTCCGCGTTGTGGTTGACGCTGGTCACCGATGTGGACACCACCGCCGGGCGCAACCTGATCGACTCGATGACCAACGAGGTCGTGGTGCAGGACCACCGCATCCGTGAGCTCGTGCCGCGTGACCTGCTGGGGTACGACCAGGCGGTGCGGCGGGCCCTGGCCGAGCGGAGGGACGCTCGATGAGTCGATGGCAGCGACTGCGTGGCCGCCTGCCCCGGAACCTCGCGTACGTCGTACCGAAGACCCACGAAGAGACCCCGGCGATGCGCCGTCGACGGAGACGGGTGGTCGGCGGCACCCTCGTCGTGGGGAGTGCCCTGCTCGGACGCTCACTCTCGACGAAGCCCGGCTCGCGTGAGTTCTACGTCGAGACGCTCAGCCTGGCCGGGGTCTGGACCGCGGGCGGGCTCCTCTCCGGCCCCCTGCACCTCGGCTGGATAGAGGGCCAGGACACCCGGCTCCGGCGTCCGCTGGTCACTCCGGTGGCGACCGGCGCGGGCGCATTCTGCCTTTTCTACGCCGCCACCCTGGTGAGCCGGCGCATCCCCTTGCTCGACCGTGCGGTGTCCCGGGTGCTGCTCTTCGCCGAAGAAGGGCAGGAGGGGCTGGTGCTGGCGACCACGCTGGCCAACGGGCTCGCCGAAGAGGTCTTCTTCCGCGGTGCGCTCTACTCGGCCAGCAACAGCCACCCGGTCATCGTGTCCACCGCGGTCTACTCCGTCGTGACCGCCAGCACCCGCAACCCTGCGCTGGTGCTGGCCGCGGGCGTGATGGGCGCCCTGTTCGGCCTGCAACGCCGGGCCACCGGCGGGCTGCAGGCATCCGCGCTGACCCATGTCGCCTGGTCGGCCCTGATGGTGCGGTTCCTTCCGCCGCTGTTCCGCCGGGCCGGAGGAGCGCCTCGGTCATGACGCCCACCTGCGACCTGCTCGTCCGCGCGGGCTCCGCGGACCGGGCCGCCTTCGCGGAGTTCTACGACGCCACGTGCACGCCGGCGTACCTGCTCGCCCGGTGCCTGGCCGGGGACGTCGAACGCGCCGAGAGCCTCCTGCTCGGTGCCTACGCCGCGGCCTGGCGGTCCGCATCCCGATTCGACCCGACCCGCGAGCGGGCGCTCACCTGGTTGTTGTCCCTGGTGCAGTCGTCGGCCCGACAGACCCATGAGGAGAGACCATGACGACACGAACGGCCATCGTGCTCTTCACCCGCGACCTGAGGGTGCACGACAACCCGACACTGCAGGCCGCCGCGGACCAGGCCGACCACGTGCTTCCGCTGTTCGTGTTCGACGATGCGATCGCCGGGTCGACGTACCTCGCTCCCAACCGCGCGGCGTTCCTGACCGACTCCCTGTCCGACCTGGACGAGTCGCTGCGGGGGTGTGGTTCCGACGGCCTGGTCGTACGGCGCGGAGACCCCGCCGACGAAGTCGCCGCGCTCGCGCGGGAGGTCGGTGCGAGCAGCGTCCATCTCTCGGGCGACTGGAGCCGGCACGCACAGCGTCGCCTGGAGCGCCTGAGGAACGCGGTCGACGGCAGCGCCGTGGACGTGGTCGTGCACGACGAGACCCTGACGGTGTCACCGCCCGGCGTCGTCACCCCCGACAAGAGCGATCACTTCGCGGTGTTCACGCCGTACCACCGCCGCTGGTCGGATCGGCCCCTTCGTCCGGTGCTGGGCCAGGGCCCCCGACTCGTCTCGCCACGAGTACGGCGGGGACGGATTCCGACCGCCGACACGCTCTCCCCCGGCGACTCGCTGGCCCGTCACCTGCCCGTGGGCGGTGAGACGGCGGGGCGTCGGCGGATGAGTGCGTGGCTGGACTCGTCGGTCACCGACTACGAGGACCGGCACGACGACCTTCCCGGCGATGCCACCTCGCGTCTGTCGCCGTACCTGCACTTCGGCTGTGTGTCGCCGGTCGAGCTGGTGGCGAACGCCGGACGGTCGCAGGGAGCGCAGGCTTTCGTGCGCCAGCTGGCGTGGCGCGACTTCCACCTGCAGGTCCTGGCGGCCCGCCCCGACGCCGCTCACACGGACTACCGCGACCGCGGCGACCGATGGCGCCAGGACGCCGACGACCTGCGCGCCTGGCAGGAAGGGCGCACCGGATTCCCCATCATCGACGCGGCGATGCGGCAGCTGCGCGAAGAGGGCTGGATGCACAACCGGGCCCGACTGCTCGTGGGCAGCTTCCTGACCAAGACGCTCTACCTCGACTGGCGAGAAGGTGCCCGGCACTTCCTGCACCACCTCGTGGACGGTGAGGTCTCCAACAACCAGCTGAACTGGCAGTGGGTGGCCGGCACCGGAACAGACAGCCGTCCCAACCGGGTGCTCAACCCGCTGACCCAGGCCGACCGCCACGACCCGGACGGCGACTACGTGCGCCACTACGTTCCGGAGCTCGCCGACGTCGAGGGCGGTGCGGTCCATCGGCCGTGGAGGCTGCCCGACGAGGTCCGGTCGCGGCTGGACTACCCGGAGCCGATCGTCGACCTGGCCGAGGGTCGGCGCCGGTTCCTCGAGGCCCGGGACCGTTGAGCGCAGCCACTCACAGCGCGAGGCGGCGCACGTCGGCAGTGAGCTGCGTGAGGTGGGCGGTGAAGCGGGCCGCCAGGGCGCCGTCGATGACACGGTGGTCGTAGGACAGGCACAGTGGCAGCATCAGTCGGGGCACGAAGGCCTCGCCGTCCCAGACCGGCGCCATCTTCGAGCGCACGACGCCGAGGATGGCGACCTCGGGGGCGTTGACGATGGGCGTGAAGGCGGTGCCGCCGATGCCACCGAGGCTGCTGATCGTGAAGGTCGCGCCCTGCATGTCGGCGGCGGTGAGCTTGCCCTCCCGGGCCCGGGCGGACAGGTCCCCGAGCTCGCGGCTGAGCTCCAGCGCCCCCTTGCGGTCCACGTCGCGTACGACGGGCACCACGAGGCCGTCAGGGGTGTCGACCGCGACACCGATGTGGACGTAGTCCTTCAGCACGAGCTCGTCGCCGGCCAGCGAGCTGTTGACCTCCGGGAACTTCCGCAGGCTCGCGGCCACCGCCTTGAGCAGGAAGCTGAGGAGCGTGACGCGGTATCCCTCGGCACGCGCGGTGTCGTCGAGCTCGCGGCGGTAGGCGTCGAGGTCGGTGATGTCGGCCTCGTCCGAGTGGGTGACGTGCGGGACGTTGAGCCAGGAGCGGTGCAGGTGGGGCCCCGAGAGCTTCTTGATCCGCGAGAGCGGCACGGTGCGGATCGGGCCGAACTTCGAGAAGTCGACCTCCGGAACGGCGGGGATGCCGCTCGAGCCCGCCGCCGAGGGCGCGAGTGAGCGCTCGTAGTGGGTGAGCAGGTCCTGCTTCGTCACGCGGCGTCCGGGGCCACTGCCGGTGACAGTCGCGAGGTCGACCGTGAGCTCACGGGCGAGTCGGCGTACGAGGGGAGTGGCACGGAGGGTGCCGCTGGTCTCGGAGTCCGCGGCCGGCGCGGGTTCCACCGGCGCGGGCACGGCAGCCGGAGTGGGTGTCTCGGGGACCTCGACGGGCTCGGGAGTCTCGACGGCCTCGGGGGCCTCGGGGGTCTCGGGGGTCTCGACCGTCTCCGGGCCGGCCTCGGCGGTCTCGGCGATCGCGATCACGCTGCCCCGGCTGACCAGGTCGTCGACCTTGACCGACAGCGACACGATCGTGCCGGCGACCGGGGAAGGGATCTCCATCGTGGCCTTGTCGGTCTCCAGGGTGACGAGCGGGTCCTCGGCCTGGACGACGTCTCCGGGGCTGACCAGGAGCTCGATGACGGGTACGTCGGTGAAGTCACCGATGTCGGGAACCTTGATCTCCATCGTTGCTGTCCTCACGCGTGGGCCGGGTCGGGCCGGTTGGGGTCGATGCCGTACTTCTCGATCGCCTGGGCGACGAGGTCCCTGCTGACGATGCCTTCGGCTGCCAGGCTGCTGAGTGCGGCGACGGTGATGTGGTGGCGGTCCACCTCGAAGTGGCTGCGCAGGTTGCGGCGGTAGTCGGACCGGCCGAACCCGTCGGTGCCCAGTGCGGTGTAGCTGCCGGGGACGAAGCGCGCGATCTGGTCGGCGAAGGACTTCATGTAGTCGGTCGCCGCCACCACGGGGGTCTTGCGGTCTCCCAGGCACTGCTCGACGTACGACATGCGCGGCTCCTCGAGCGGGTGGAGGGTGTTCCACCGCTCGGTGGCCAGGCCGTCGCGACGCAGCTCGGTGAAGCTGGGTGCGCTCCACACGTCGGCCTTGATCTTGAAGTCGACTGCCAGCAGGTCGGCGGCGGCGAGCACCTCGCGCAGGATGGTGCCCGAACCGAGGAGGTTCACCTTCGCGGCACCGCGGCCCTTGCCGGGCTGCAGGCGGTAGAGGCCCTTGAGGATCCCGTCGGTGACACCCTCGGGCATCGCCGGGTGCTCGTAGTTCTCGTTCATCAGCGTGAGGTAGTAGAAGACGTCCTCCTGCTCGGCGTACATCCGCCGCAGCCCGTCGGCGACGATGACCGCCAGCTCGAACGCGTACGTCGGGTCGTAGGCCACGCAGTTCGGGATCATCGCGGCCTGAAGGTGGCTGTGGCCGTCCTCGTGCTGCAGGCCCTCGCCGTTGAGCGTCGTGCGCCCGGCGGTCCCGCCGAGCAGGAAGCCGCGGGCGCGCATGTCGCCGGCCGCCCACGCGAGGTCGCCGATGCGCTGGAACCCGAACATCGAGTAGTAGATGTAGAACGGGATCATCGGGGTGTCGTTGCTGGAGTACGACGTCGCTGCGGCGATCCACGACGACATGGCGCCGGCCTCGTTGATGCCCTCCTGGAGGATCTGGCCGCTGATGTCCTCCTTGTAGAACATCAGCTGCTCGGCGTCCTCGGGTGTGTAGAGCTGGCCGGCCTGCGAGAAGATCCCGACCTGGCGGAACAGGCCTTCCATGCCGAAGGTGCGTGCCTCGTCGGGGACGATCGGGACGACCCGGTTGCCGACGTTCTTGTCGCGCAGCAGCTTGGTGAGCACCTGGACGAAGGCCATGGTGGTCGAGATCGCGCGGCCCTTCGAACCGGCGGTCTGGGCGGCGAACGCCTCGACACCCGGGACCTCCAGAGGTGTCGAGGTGCGGCGCCGCTCGGGGAGATAGCCGCCGAGCTCCTGCCGGCGCGCGTGCAGGTACTTGTGCTCGACGGAGCCTTCCTCGAAGGAGACGTAGGGGAGGTCGGGGAGCTGCTCGTCCGGGACGGGGATCGAGAAGCGGTCGCGGAAGGCGCGCAGTGCGGGCTCGGCGACCTTCTTCGCCTGGTGCGTGATGTTCTGACCCTCACCGGCGGAGCCGAGGCCGTAGCCCTTCACCGTCTTGGCCAGCACCACGGTCGGAGAGCCGGTGTGGGCGTTGGCGGCGGCGTAGGCGGCGTACACCTTCTGCGGGTCGTGCCCGCCGCGGGTCAGGCGCCAGATCTCGTCGTCGGTCCAGTCCGCGACCATCCGGGCGAGCTCGGGGTCGGCACCGAAGAAGTGCTCGCGGACGTAGGCGCCGTCCTTGGACTTGAACGTCTGGTACTCGCCGTCGACGCACTCCATCATCCGTCGCTTGAGGGCACCGGTGGTGTCCTTGGCGAGGAGCTGGTCCCAGCCCGAGCCCCAGATGACCTTGACGACGTTCCACCCGGCGCCGCGGAAGACGCCTTCGAGCTCCTGGATGATCTTGCCGTTGCCGCGGACCGGGCCGTCGAGCCGCTGCAGGTTGCAGTTGACCACGAAGACCAGGTTGTCGAGCTTCTCCCGGGCGGCCATGGAGATCGCGCCGAGCGACTCGGGCTCGTCGGTCTCGCCGTCCCCGAGGAAGGCCCAGACCTTGCGGTCGGCGGTGTCGGCCAGGCCGCGGGCGTGCAGGTACTTCAGGAAGCGTGCCTGGTAGATCGCCATCAGCGGGCCCAGCCCCATGGAGACGGTGGGGAACTGCCAGAAGTCGGGCATCAGCCACGGGTGGGGGTACGACGAGAGCCCGGCGCCGCCGGTCTCCTGGCGGAAGTTGTCGAGCTGGGCCTCCGTGAGCCGGCCCTCCAGGAACGCACGGGCGTAGATGCCGGGGGAGAGGTGGCCCTGGACGTAGACCAGGTCGCCGCCGTGGTCGTCGGACGCGGCGTGCCAGAAGTGCTGGAAGCCCACGTCGTAGAGGGTTGCGGCGGACTGGAAGCTGGAGAGGTGGCCGCCGAGCTCGGTCGACTCCTTGTTGGCGCGGAGCACCATCGCGAGCGCGTTCCAGCGGATCACGGACCGGATGCTGTGCTCGATCTCGCGGTCGCCCGGGTGGGTCGGCTCGTCACTCGCCGCGACGGTGTTGACGTACGGCGTCGTGGCCACGAACGGCACCCGTGAGCCGAGGCGCTGCGCCTCCTCCAGGACCTGGTCCAGGAGGAACTCGCTGCGCGCCTCGCCCTCGAACTCCAGGACGGCGGCGAGTGCGTCGCGCCATTCCTGTGTCTCGGCGGGGTCGATGTCTGTCATCCCGTGTCCTCAGGTCGATGGAGATGTGCACCACCATCCTCAAGGCAGTTCTGGAATGCGTCTAATGCCTAGTTGGACATCAATTCATGCGTCAGACACATGGATCTTCGAGCTGGTGCGGAGCGCGTGGTCCCGGAACTGCGCGGACGCCGGCGGCAGGTGGCGGTCGCGGACCCAGGCAAGACCGATCTCTCGTGAGGCGCGCACGTCGGTGATGCGCAGGGAGGGCGCGATGGGCGCGGCGCCGCTGCGCGACTCGGGCAGCAGGGCGACTCCGAGGCCCGCCGAGACCAGCCCCCGGAGGGTCTCGACCTCCTCGCCCTCGAAGCCGATCTGTGGCGTGAACCCGACCTGCGCGCACAGGTCCTCGGTGACCGAGCGCAGGCTGAATCCCCGTTTCAGCACGATGAACTCCTCGTGCGCGACGTCGCCGAGCCGCGCCGTACGTCGAGAGGCGAGTCGGTGGTCGGGTGGCACCACGAGGCGCAGGGGCTCCTGGAACAGCTGGCGGCTCTCGAGCTGCTTCAGCTGCGGTCGATCACCGGTGATGGCGAGGTCGACGACACCGTTGAGCAGGTCGTCGATCAGGCCCGCGTCCCCGTGCTGGCGCAGGTCGAACCGCACGTTCGGGCGTTCGGCGCGGAAGCCACGGATCAGCTCGGGGACGAGCCAGGTCCCCAGGGTGTGCAGGAAGGCGAGGGGGACGAAGCCGCCGTCCGGTGCGGTGATGTCCTGCACCGATCGCATGCCCCGCTCGTAGGCGTCGAGGGTGTCCCGGGCGTGCCCGGCCAGCTCACGGCCGGCCGGCGTCAGCGTCAGGCCGCGCCCGACGCGTTGCAGCAGCGGGGTGCCCACCTCGCGCTCGAGCCGGGCCAGCGCCCGGGACACCGCGGGTTGCGTGCGATGGAGCTGCTCGGCGGTCTCGGTCACGGTGCTGCCGTCAGCCACGGCCAGGAATGCGCGAATCGTGTCCAGCTCCATCCACCCATGATGACAGTGCATGGATCGAACGGCTTCCCGGACACCTGGCGCGAGTAGCCTCCGGACATGAGGCACTTCTCGGCCGCCGAGGTGCTGCACCCCCACCTCCGCACACAGGTCCAGCAACTTCGTGAGCTCCGGGGCCCGGTGCGGGCCGACGAGCCGGACGCCGTGCACAGGATGCGGGTGACCACCAGGCGTCTGCGCAGTGCCCTCGCGACGTTCCGACCGATGCTCACGGCTGACTCATCCCGGGCACTGCGCGACGAGCTGAAGTGGCTTGCGGGAGTGCTGGGCGAAGCGCGCGACGCCGAGGTGTTGCGTGACCGGTTGGCCGGGCTGGGACCCCAGGAGTTGGCGGCACGCCTGGATCTGCGCCACGACGAAGGCATTGCACACGTCAGACAGGCGCTCGACTCACCGCCGTGCCTCCACCTCTTCGATGCCCTGGACGCCTTGGTCGAGGAGCCACCGTGGGCCCCGGAGGCGCAGGCCGCGGCCCACGACGTCCTAGGAGTGGGGGTTCGCCGCGACTGGAAGCGGCTCGCCCGTCGCGCCAAGGCCGCGGGTCGTGCACGCACCGACGCCGATCGCGACCTGCTGCTGCACGAGGTGCGCAAGGCCACCAAGCGGCTGCGCCACGCGGCCGAGGTCGTCGTACCTGTCTTCGGGTCACCGGCTGACCATCTGGCGGCGGCGGCCAAGCGGCTGCAGAAGACGCTGGGTGAGCACCAGGACAGCGCGCGGTGCCAGCAGCTCCTCCGGGAGTTCGCCTCGGAGACCACGCTGGCCGGAGACGCCGAACTGGCCCTCCTGCGCCTGCTCGTGCACGAACAGGTCCGCGCCGAGCGAGCCCGCGAGCAGTACGGGCCGGCCCTCGACTCGCTGCGGGCCCGGCGCCCGAGCGTCAGCTTCCGCCGGCGGGCAAGGCCTCGAGCATGACGTCGGGCTTGTCGCGGGCGGTCGCGGTGGCCCGCCACTGGTCGGTGAAGATCGCCAGGTAGGTGCCGTCGGAACGCTGGAGCACCTCGCAGCCCCGTGCCCCGGCCAGGGCCTTCGCGCCCTCGGCGTCGGTGCGCCGAGCCACCTGGTAGTCGAGTCGCGACAACCGGATCGGTGAGTTGAACTCGTTGGTCATGCGTTCCTGCACGACCTCGAACTGCATGGGGCCGACCGCGGCGAGCACCGGGCTCTGGTCGCCGCGCAGGTCCGAGCGCAGCACCTGGACGACGCCTTCCTGGTCCAGCTGCTCGATGCCCCGGCGGAACTGCTTGTAGCGGCCGATGTCCTTGGCGGTCGCGGTCATGAAGTGCTCGGGGGCGAACGTCGGCACCGGCGGGTACTCGATCGGGTCGCCGACGTACACCGTGTCGCCGACGCGCAGCGACTGGGCGTTGACGAACCCGACGATGTCGCCCGGGTAGGCGTGCTCGATGGACGACACCTCGCGCCCGAAGACCGCCTGGGCGTATTTCGTCGCGAACGGCTTGCCCGTGGTCGCATGCGTCACGACCATGCCGCGGTCGAAGGCGCCGGACACGATGCGCGCGTAGGCGAGCCGGTCGCGGTGGGCGGCGTTCATGCCCGACTGCACCTTGAACACGAAGGCACTGAAGTCGTCGTCGACCTGTCGCAACGAGCCGTCGACCCCGGCGGTGACGTGCGGTGCGGGGGCGAGGTCGAGCAGCAGGTCGAGCAGCTGGGCCACCCCGAAGTTCTGCAGCGCGGAGGCGAACATGACCGGTGTGGTCTCCCCGGCCAGGAAGCGGTCCTGGTCGTGGTCGGCGTCGTCCGCGGCGAGCAGCTCGTGCTCCTCCACGGCGTCGGTCCAGACGTCGGCGTCCGTCGCGTCGACCTCGGACGGCGGCATCCGGCGCTCGGGGGCACGCGTGGCGCCACCCGCCGTACGGGTGTACTTCACGAACTCGCCCGTACGCCGGTCCAGGACGCCGCGGAAGTCGCCCGCCTCGCCGACCGGCCAGGTCAGGGGCGTGGGCCGCAGCTTGATCTGCTGCTCGATGAGGTCCATCAGCTCGAGGGCGGAGAGCCCGGGACGGTCCCATTTGTTGATGACCGTGATCACCGGGATGCCGCGCAACGCGCACACCTTGAACAGCTTGAGGGTCTGCGGCTCGAGGCCCTTTCCGGCGTCGACCAGCATCACTGCCGAGTCGACCGCGGAGAGCACCCGGTAGGTGTCCTCGGAGAAGTCGCTGTGGCCGGGGGTGTCGACGAGGTTGATGACGTGGTCGCGGTAGACGAACTGGAGGGCCGCGGACGTGATCGAGATGCCGCGGGCCTTCTCCATGTCCATCCAGTCCGAGACCGTGGCGCGGCGACCGCCCTTGCCGTGGACGGCGCCGGCCTCGGTGATCACCCGCGCATGCAGGGCGAGGGCTTCGGTGAGCGTGGACTTGCCGGCGTCGGGGTGGCTGATGACGGCGAAGGTACGGCGGGGGCGCTTGTCTGACACGCCGCGAATCTACCGGCCGCGGCGCCGTCCCACGGCATTCGGAGAACCTCCGGACTCCTTCGCGCCGGGGCGCCGGTCGCTCAGGCGTCGGACGCGAGCGTCCGACGGAGTACGGCGACGAGGTCGCCCTGCGGGTCGTCGGTCAGCCGCGTGGAGCGCCAGGCGACGTGGTGGTCGGGGCGGACCAGGAGGCAGCCGGTGTCCTCGACCTCGCGCAGCTCGGCCCAGCGACCCAGCACGTCGTCGTACTCACTGTGGTGGCCGAGCGTGCGCACATTGAGGGGTACGCCGAGCTCGGTGGCTGCCTTTGCGGCGGCGTCCGCCCACGCCTCTCCGCCGATGCCGGTGAGCAGGGTGAAGGCGCCGTGGCCCACGAGGTCGAGCGTGGAGACCTGGCGCCCCTCGTGCTCGAGCCAGGCGTGCGGCAGTCGCGCGCCGGGGTGTGTGGTCGGGTGGTGGAAGAGTTCGGGGTCGCGGTCCGGAGTGGGCCAGGGAGTGTCGTCGTCGGCGACGGCCGAGGACTCGTAGTGCTGGTCGAGCTCCACGCCGTGGCAGTTGAACTGGTAGTTCTGCAAGGCGACCGCCTCGTCGAGGGCCTTGCGGCGGACCTCGCCGTCGGGCCCGGGGAGGAACAGGTCGTCCAGTGCCTTCCAGCCGTCGTCGCTGCTCTGACCGGGCGCGAAGCCGAGCGCCTGCGAGATCGGGAGCATGTCGCCGACGCTCTTCATCGCCCGGTCGACAACCTGACGGCCGACCGGCTGGCGCTCCGCGTCGTACGTGTCGAGCAGTGCCGGGCCGGCCAGCCCGCGCAGCACGTAGGCCAGCTTCCAGGCGAGGTTGAAGGAGTCCTGGATCGAGGTGTTGGTGCCCAGCCCGTTCGCCGGCGGGTGTCGGTGTGCGGCGTCACCGGCGAGGAAGACCCGACCCTGCTGGTAGGTCTCGGCGACGACGTGGTTGATCTGCCACTGGCTGATCGCCTTCACCTTGATGTCGACGTCCGGGTCGCCGATGGTGGTGCGGGCCCGCGCGATCACGGCTTCCTCGGAGAGGTCCGGCTCGCCCTGGGCGGGGTCGTACATGTAGAGCATGACCCACTCGGTCCACGGCTTCACGCAGATCCAGGTGCCCGAGCCGACCCAGTAGTCGTTGCCCGGCTGGCACATCCAGTAGAGCGTGCCGGGCCGGTGCGCGGTGTACGCCGTCAGGTCGGCCTCGAGCCAGACGTTCACGGCGGCGCCGAGCCCGGTCGTGCCGTCCATGGAGAAGTCGAGCAGCTCGGCCACGGTCGAGCGGCCACCATCGGCGCCCACGGCGTACTTCGCCCGGATGGTCTGCTGCTCGCCGGTGCCACGATCCTTCACGGTCGCGGTCACGCCGTCCGCGTCCTGGGTCAGGTCGACGAGCTCGGTGTCGAAGCGGACGTCGGCGCCGTGCCCGGTCGCGCCGCGCAGCATGACCGGCTCAAGGATGTGCTGCGGGATGTTGCACATCTGGCTCGGGCTGGCCAGGTCGTAGTCGCTGCGTCGTTCGGGGCCGCTGCCCCAGGTCAGGAGCCGGGCGATCTCGGGGTCGGTGAAGCTGGTCGACCAGACGTTGTTGCCCATCAGCTCGTTGGGGGTGGCGACCTCGCGCACGTCGTCCTCGATGCCGAGGTCGCGGAAGACCTCCATCGTGCGCTGGTTGGTGATGTGCGCGCGGGGCGAGTGCGCGGTGCCGCCGTACTTCGTGACGGTGACGGTGTCGATCCCGAGCTCGGCGAGCAGGCCGGCCATGGCCAGACCGGCGGGCCCGGCCCCGATGACCAGTACGTCGGTCTCGATGGCGTTGAGCTCTGTCATGGCGGTTCTCCTCGGGCGATCAAGTGGGTGGGCGGGGCGGTGATGCCTGTCACAGAGCATGACATTCGTCGTGCGAAGATTCAAGAGATATTCGAAAATAATGGAATGAGCGACTGATCAATGGTGGATCGGTGACGCCGCGCAGCGAGCAGCCGACACCGGATGCACCGTTCCTGCTGATCGGTGCGTAGAATGGGCGCCGTAGAGGTCAGGTTTTCCAACCCCTCGGTTCTGCTGGTTCGAATCAAGCGCCGCCGAATCACGCGCCGCAGGAACGACTGCCCCGGCTGCAGATCGCCGGGATCGACTCGGGTGGTCTCGGCCTGATCGTCAGGCCCCGGCCTGTTCGCCGTCCGAGCGCTGCTCGACAGCCGGCCTCCACGCCCTGACCCGGGCCCTCCAGAGGAGAGAATTCTTGGCAAGACGAGGCCAGCGCCGCCAGACCGGTGACACGCGGACCGCACAGCGCAGCAACCAGCGCGGCGGCCAGCGCAACAACCAGCGTCGCAACCGACCGCTCGACAACGACGGGATCATCCCCGTGCTCGCCCGCGCCGTGCGTGAGGTCGAGATCGCGGTGCAGAAGGGGTCGGTCCAGCGCCCTGACCGCACCAAGTTCCAGGTCGTCGCGCTTCTGGTGCGTGAGGAGCGGGCCCGCATCAAGGCCGACACCGAGACCACCGAGGCCAAGCGAGCCGACGAGCTCAAGCGCCTCGACGGCATCGCCACGATCCTCGCCAAGACCACGGCCCGTGACACCTCACTGCTCGAGCTGCTCACCGAAGAGGCCTCGGTCTCCGATGCGGCGCGTGCCCTCAAGCGCGAGATGCTCGAGGCCGCCGGGCTCGACGTACCCCCTGAGGAAGTGGCGGCCCCGGAACCGGCCCTGGCCAACGGCGCGCACACAGAGCGCCGTGTCGTGCCGCAGTCCGTGATCTCGCGTCAACTGTCCAACCCGTTCCTCGTTCCCGACTTCTCCACCCCGGCGCCCGTGACGCCGAAGACGCACCGCCTGGCGTCGTGGGAGCTGCTCGGCCCGCTCTTCCGGTCCTTCGAGTACGGCGGCGCCTCGTCCTGCATGGACCTGCCGGAGCCGAGCACGCTCAAGACCGCCAGCGGCATGGAGCTCATGCACCACCAGGGTGAGGTCGTCGCCGCTGCCGCCGAGGGCCACCGCACCTTCCTGCTCGCCGACGAGCCGGGCCTGGGCAAGACCGCGCAGGCGTTGCTCGCCGCGCAGGCCGCCGAGGCCTATCCGCTGCTGGTCGTCGTGCCGTCGGTCGTGAAGACCAACTGGGCCCGCGAGGCCGAGATCTGGACGCCGAAGCGCCCCACCACCGTGATCCACGGTGACGGCGACACGATCGACGGTTTCGCCGACATCGTGATCGTGAACTACGAGGTGCTCGACCGGCACGTCGGCTGGCTCGGTGACTTCGGCTTCCGCGGCATGGTCATCGACGAGGCGCACTTCATCAAGAACAAGTCGTCACAGCGCTCGCAGCACGCGCTCGAGATTGCCGACCGCATCCGGGCCCGTACGCCGCGACCGCTGATGATGGCGCTGACCGGCACGCCGCTGATCAACGACATCGAGGACTTCCGCGCGATCTGGCAGTTCCTCGGCTGGATCGACGACAAGAAGCCGCGGCCCGGCCTGATGGCCGCCCTCGAGGAGACCGGTCTCTCGCCGGTCGACTCCGGCTTCTATGCCGCGGCCCGCGCGGCGGTGATCGACCAGGGCATCGTGCGTCGCCGCAAGGTCGACGTCGCCTCCGACATTCCGGCCCGCCGCGTCGCCGACCTGCCCGTCGAGCTCGACGACGCCCTCGGTCGCTCGATCCGCGACTCCGAGCGCAAGCTGGCCAAGCGCCTGCTCAAGCGCTACCAGACCGCGCTCGAGACCCGCACGTCCGGCGTCACCGTCGAGGGCATCGACCACGAGCTCGTACGCCGCGTCGCGACGTGGGAGCGCGAGGACAACAGCGACAACAGCTCGGGCGAGAACGTCTTCACGATGATGCGCCGGATCGGCCAGGCCAAGGCTGGTCTCGCCGCCGACTACGCCGCCCAGCTTGCCCGCAACGTCGGCAAGGTGGTCTTCTTCGCCAAGCACATCGACGTGATGGACGTGGCGCAGGAGACCTTCGCCAAGCGCGACATCCGCTACGCCTCGATCCGTGGCGACCAGACTCCGCGTGAGCGGCAGAAGAACATCGACGCGTTCATCAACGATCCCGACGTCGCGATCGTGGTGTGCTCGCTGACTGCGGCCGGTGTCGGGTTGAACCTCCAGGTCGCCTCCAACATGGTGCTGGCCGAGCTGTCGTGGACCGACGCCGAGCAGACCCAGGCGATCGACCGGATCCACCGCATCGGCCAGGCCGAGCCGGTCACCGCGTGGCGGATCATCGCCTCGCAGACCCTCGACACCAAGATCGCCGAGCTGATCGACAGCAAGGCAGGACTGGCTGCGCGTGCGCTCGACGGGTCCGACGAGGAGATCGCCGACTCGTCCGACGTGCAGCTCGAGGCCTTGGTCGCCCTGCTCACCGACGAGTTGGAGCGCCTGGGCTGATCGGGGTGCTGGGCTGATTGGGGCGCCTGGGCTGATCAGCCCAGCACGCCGGCGCCCTCGCGCAGCTCGAAGACCAGCTGGGTCTCCGTCTGGCGGACGACCCGGTGCACGGTCACGTGCTCGAGCACCAGGTCGCGCAATGCCTGGGCGCTCTCGACGGCGACGTGCAGGTGGAAGTCGTCCTCGCCGGCCACGTGAAAGGCCTGGAGTACGCCGGGCGCGCGGGTGAGTGCGGCGTACAGCTTGGTCACGTGGGCCTGGTTGTGGCTGCCCAGGCGCACCTTGATCACCGCCTGGATCGGGCGGCCCAGTGCGGCGAGGTCGAGCTGGATGCTGGTCCCGCGGATCACGCCGCGCTCGCGCAGCGCGCGCACCCGGTAGGCGCAGGTTGACTCGGCGATCCCGAGCCGGGACGCCAGTGCCTTGTTGGTCAGGCGGGCATCGATGGAGAGCGCGCGCAGGATCTCGAGGTCGGTGTCGTCGAGTCCGACGCCTTGGGCTTTCGGCAAGTCTGCTGCCCTCCGATGCGGGTGGATTGAGCCTTCTGGCCAATCTAGGCGCTCAGTTCGCTGATTCGACAGAATCAATGGAGGCTGGCTGCTGAATCCACCATCGTGGGGGCATGTCCCTGCGCCCTGACTCCCTCGCTGTCCACTGCGGTCGTGACGATCTCACCGACCTCGGTGTGCACGCCCTGCCTCTCGATCTCTCCTCCACCTACCCGTTGCCGGACATCGAGTCCGGGGGCGCGGCCTACGAGTCGATGGCCACCGGCGGCCACCCGCTGGCCGAGGGCGGCCATGTGTACTCCCGGCTGTGGAACCCGACGGTCGGTCGCTTCGAGAAGGCCCTGGCCCAGCTCGAGCACGCGGAGGAGTCGGTGGCGTTCGCCTCGGGCATGGCCGCGATGACCGCCGCGATCCTGTCGGCCACGGCGTTCGGCGAGCGGCGACACGTGGTCGCCGTACGACCCTTGTACGGCGGCACGGACCACCTGCTCGACTCCGGGCTGCTCGGCGTGGAGGTGGACTTCTGCACCGAAGAGGGCGTCGAGGCCGCGATCCGTGCGGACACGGCGCTGGTGATCCTGGAGACCCCGGCGAACCCGACGCTGGATCTCGTGGACATTCGCCACGTCGTGGCACAGGCCGGTGTCGTGCCGGTGCTGGTCGACAACACCTTCGCCACGCCGATCCTGCAGAACCCGATCACGCTGGGTGCGGCGATGTCACTGCACTCTGCGACGAAGTACCTCGGCGGACACGGCGACGTCACCGCCGGTGTGATCGCGTGCGGCCAGGAGACCGCTTCGGCGCTGCGTCGGGTGCGGGCCGTGACCGGCGGTCTGCTGCATCCCCTCGGCGCCTATCTGCTGCACCGTGGCCTGACCACGTTGCCGATCCGCATGCGGGCGCAGCAGGCCAGCGCGACCCGCATCGCCCAGTGGCTCGGCGAGCACCCTGCCGTGGACACCGTCCACTACCCGGGGATCGACGGAGACTCGCGCGACCTGTTGCAGACCCAGATGTGGGGGCCGGGTGCGATGGTCGGCCTCACCCTGCGCGACGGGTTCGCGGCGGCGGAGGCGCTGACCACGCGCACGCGCCTCTTCACCCACGCGGTCTCCCTCGGCGGGGTCGACTCGTTGGTGCAGCACCCCGCTGCCCTGACCCACCGCCCGGTCGCGCCGGAGGCCCGCCCCTCGGCGAACCTCGTGCGGATCTCGGTCGGCCTCGAGGACGTCGAGGACCTGATGGAGGACCTCGACCGCGGTCTCAGCGCCTCCCGAGATCGCGTGCCGTTGACCGCCGGCTGACGCCCTGCTGCTCTCCTGTTGACTGGCCGGCATGAACGGACGACAGATCGGCGGCCTCATCGGCGCCGGCGGGGGACTGGTCTTCGTGCTCGCCAACGCGGGAGAGCTGCCGGGCGCGACGGCGCTGCGCGTCGTGGGAGTGGCCTGTTTCGTGGTGCTGGTCGCCTGGCTGGTGGTGCGTACGCCGGCCGCGCCGCCGACACCCACACCCGCGGCACTGCGCATCTACTGGACCTGCGTGCTGGGCGAGCTGGTGGCCATCCCGGCCGGAGCCGCCGTGCTGCGTCAGCTCGGCCACGCCGAGCTCGTACCGGCCTGGGTGGTGCTCGTGGTCGGCACGCACTTCGTGCCGTTCGCCCAGGCGTTCAGGCTTCCGCTCTTCGCGAGGCTGGGCCTGGTGCTGATCGCGATCGCGCTGGCCGGCATGGCCAGTTCGTTGGCCGGCGTCGACGATGCCGTACCGCTGGCTGCCGTCGCTGCCGGGTTCGTGCTGTTCGCGGCCGTCGCGGTCGGTTCGCTTCAGCGTGAAGCCACGGCTGTCGTCTCGTGACTCGGCTGGCCCTCGACGCAAGCTGATCGCGCCAGGCTCATCGTTGGCTGAGGAAGGCGTGCTGCGCTCTCGTGGTCTGCGGTGCGCTCTCGTGGTGTGCGGTGCCCGCGCTGCCGCTTCGTTGGTTGAGGAAGGCGCGCCAGCGCCTGTCTCGAAGCCAACCCACGATCGACCGCGCCTGGCCGGGCCACC
>NZ_LMSQ01000019.1:509089-509238 GCF_001429525.1 Nocardioides sp. Soil796 | reverse complement strand
CGACGGGCTCGACCTGGTGCACCGGCTGCCGAAGTGCTGGGCCGTGCTGAAGACCCTGCGGTGTGAGGCCTGGGTGGCCCGCCGGATCGCCCGCCTGACCCGGCACCTCAACGCCGAGGACGCCGCCTACGTGGACGCGGCAGTCGCCC
>NZ_LMSQ01000019.1:508476-509045 GCF_001429525.1 Nocardioides sp. Soil796 | reverse complement strand
ACGCGGTCTGGGTCGATGCGATGCTGAACCGGATCGCCGACATCCTCGCCGCCCGCGACAAGGAAGCCGAGGTGCCGTACCGGTCCCTCGACACGAGACGTGCCGAAGCCTTCGGGTGGCTGGCGCGTCCCGCGGAGTTGCTCGCGTTGCTGCTCGAGCACGCCGAGAACCCCGACCCCGGACCACACTCCACCGACCAGGACCAGCCCGGCGACGGCCACGACGAAGCCAACGACGACGAGGACGAAGCCGGTAACACCGACAACGA
This sequence comes from Nocardioides sp. Soil796, assembly GCF_001429525.1. Taxonomy (NCBI): domain Bacteria; kingdom Bacillati; phylum Actinomycetota; class Actinomycetes; order Propionibacteriales; family Nocardioidaceae; genus Nocardioides; species Nocardioides sp. Soil796. The sequence continues at coordinate 508,777 of NZ_LMSQ01000019.1, read as the reverse complement.
CGCCGCCGCGGACGACGGCGGCAGCGACGACCAGGGCCAGCCCAGCAACAGTGAGCCCGCCGGCACAAGCGACGCGGCCCGCGACGACAACCAGACCGGAGCCGACCACGAGCCGGAGGCAGCTTCCGATGCGGCCGCCCACCCAGCACCGGATCCTGATGCTGAGCCCGAGCCGGAAGACGCGGAACCCGGCTCGTCACCGGTGGCCTGGGCCGACGGGTTCCCGGAGCATCTGCTCGACGCGCTCCGCCAAATCGATCCGGTCAAGCTGCGTCCCCGGGCCGTGGTCTACGTCCACCTG